>CAVTSY010000008.1:0-75795 GCA_963737475.1 uncultured Bacteroidota bacterium | reverse complement strand
CCCACCGACGCGTCGCTGCTCGGCGACGGGGTTCGGGTCCTGACGCGCACGATGAGGCGGATTGCCGATCTGTCTCGCTGCGCAGGCGCCGGACTGCGTGACCGCACCCGCAGTACACGGCGCTGCCTGGTGCAGATTGGCCGGGCCTCGCGCAGCCGCAGCGAGCAGGGCAAGCAGCGCATGTGGCAGTGCTACCGTCGCCTGATGGCCATCGCGGGCCGGGTCGTTGGGCAAGCCAAGCGCTTCGTGCGCGAGGTCGCCGCCGGCATCAGGCGCGGCATTCGCCGACGCGACCAGGAGGGCATCGAAGGCCATCGCCGATATCTCGAATCGATGATTCCTCGCGTGCAGCAGGTTCTGCGGCAGACTCGCCAGCGCATCAACCACGGCAACACCCATTCGCCCGGCAAGATCGTCAGCCTGTTCGAGCCGCACACCGAGATCATCCGCAAAGGCAAAGCCGGCAAGCCCACCGAGTTCGGCAAGATGGTCAATATCCAGGAGGCCGAGCAGCAGATCGTGACCCCTACGAGGTGTTTGACCAGCGTCCGAGCGATTCCGACCGGCGGACCCCGGCGATTGAGCTCCACCAGGAGAGTTCGGTCGTTCCGCGCCTGATGACGACCGACGCCGGCTTCTTCTCGGCTCGCAACGAGGCCAGCGCGAATGAGCTCGGCGTCAAGCGCGTCTCGATCCCCAACCGCAGTACCAAGAGCCCGCAGCGCCGAGCCTTACAGAAGAAGCGCTGGTTCCGCAACGCGCAGAAGTGGCGCACCGGCTGCGAAGGCCGCATCAGCCTGCTGAAGGCGGCACGGGCTGAACCGCTGTCGCTACAAAGGCACGGCCGGCATGAAGCGCTGGGTCGGTCTCGGCGTCCTGGCGGACAACGTGATCAACATCGCCCACGCAATGGCTGCATCGGCCTTGCACCGGGCCTGATCACTGCGCCGATCTCGCGAAGTCGCTCACGCGAGTGATTCACGAACGGGAGCTTCGACCTCGTTCTCGCCGTGGACGCGTTCCCGTACCTGGTCCAGAGCGGAATGGCGGTCGCGGCGACGCACTTCCGCGAGGCTGCGCGCGTCCTGCGGCGAGACGAGCAACTGCTGGTCCTCAACTTCTCGTACCGAGGCGACGCCGACTCGACCGCGCCGACGTCGCGCGCTTCGCGGCGAAGGCGGGACTGCGCGTGCTGCGCGACGGCACGCGCGAGTTCGCACTCTGGGACGCGCTGGCCTTCCAGCTCGCGAAGGCGGCGCCGAGGGCTGATCACCTCTTCCGTGCGCGGCGTCAGCGTGAGCTGCTGAAGCAGGCTCCGAAGGTGCCGACGGCGAACTCGCCATCGATGAAGCTTCGGCGCCGCTCGCGACGGGCGGTGCCGTCGTCGTCGCCGGCGTAGCCATGCTCGCGCTCGCCGCCGCGGGTGCGGATGTCGCGTGCGCCGCGCCGGTCGAGCCGGTCGCCATCGGCAGCAGCGGCACGATCAGCAGCGCGACGATGTTGATGATCTTGATCAGCGGATTGACCGCCGGGCCGGCGGTGTCCTTGTACGGGTCGCCGACGGTGTCGCCGGTGACCGCGGCCTTGTGGGCCTCGCTGCCCTTGCCGCCGTGGTGGCCGTCCTCGATGTACTTCTTGGCGTTGTCCCACGCGCCGCCGCCGGTGCACATCGAGATCGCGACGAACAGGCCGGTGACGATGGTGCCCATCAGCAGCCCGCCGAGCGCGGCCGGGCCGAGCAGCAGGCCGACGAGGATCGGCGCCATCACCGGCAGCAGCGACGGGACCACCATCTCCTTGATCGCGGCCCTGGTCAGCATGTCCACCGCGCTGCCGTACTCGGGCTTGCCGGTGCCTTCCATGATGCCCTTGATCTCGCGGAACTGGCGGCGCACCTCCTCCACGACCGCGCCGGCGGCGCGGCCCACGGCCTCCATCGCCATCGCGCCGAACAGGTAGGGGATCAGGCCGCCGATGAAGAGGCCGACGATGACGCGCGGGTCGGACAGGTCGAACGTGACGCTCATGCCGCGGCCGGCGAGCCGTGCGTGTAGTCGGCGAACAGCACCAGCGCCGCCAGGCCGGCCGAGCCGATCGCGTAGCCCTTGGTCACCGCCTTGGTGGTGTTGCCGACGGCGTCGAGCGGGTCGGTGACGTCGCGCACGCTCGCCGGCAGCTCGGCCATCTCGGCGATGCCGCCGGCGTTGTCGGTGATCGGGCCGTAGGCGTCGAGGGCGACGACGATGCCGGCCATGCTCAGCATCGCGGTGGCGGCGATGGCGATGCCGTACAGGCCGGCGAGCCAGAAGGCGACAGGATCGCGACGCAGACGCACAGCACCGGCAACGCGGTCGACCTCATCGACACGCCGAGGCCGGCGATGATGTTGGTGCCGTGGCCGGTGGTGGAGGCCTCGGCGATGTGCTGCACCGGCTTGTACTGCGTGCCGGTGTAGTACTCGGTGATCCAGACCATCGCCGCCGTCAGCACCAGGCCGACGGCGCAGGCGCCGAAGAGCGCGCCCGCCGGACCTGCCGCCTGCCGCGAGCGTCATCGGCTGCGGGAACAGCTGGACGGTGACGAAGTAGAAGGCGATCAGCGACAGGACGCCGGCGACCGCGAGGCCCTTGTAGAGCGCCGGCATCACGTTCTTCATGCCCGGCGAGCCTTGACGAAGAAGCAGCCGATGATCGACGCGATGATCGACACGCCGCCCAGCAGCAGCGGGTAGATCACGGCGTTGATCGGGGCGCCGCTGACCATCAGCGCGCCCAGCACCATGGTGGCGATCAGCGTCACGGCGTAGGTCTCGAACAGGTCGGCGGCCATGCCGGCGCAGTCGCCGACGTTGTCGCCCACGTTGTCGGCGATCACCGCCGGGTTGCGCGGGTCGTCCTCGGGGATGCCGGCTTCGACCTTGCCCACCAGGTCGGCGCCGACGTCGGCGCCCTTGGTGAAGATGCCGCCGCCGAGACGCGCGAAGATCGAGATCAGCGAGGCGCCGAAGGCGAAGCCGAGCAGCGGCTTGCAGCGTTGCCGGGTCGACGTCGGTGCCGCCGCTGCAGGTACCAGAAGAATGCGCGACGCCGAGCAGGCCCAGGCCGACCACCAGCATGCCGGTGATCGCGCCGCCCTGAAGGCGACGTCGAGCGCCGGGCCGATGCCTGGTCGCCGCCTCGCGGTGCGCACGTTGGCCCGCACCGAGACGTTCATGCCGATGAAGCCGCAGGCGCCCGAGAGCACCGCGCCGATCACGAAGCCGACGGCGGTGGTGCGGTCGAGGAAGAGAAGATCAGGATCGCCAGGACGACGCCGACCATGGCGATGGTCGTGTACTGGCGCTTCAGGTAGGCCGCGGCGCCCTGCTGGATCGCCGCGGCGATCTCCTGCATGCGCGCGTTGCCGGCGCCTTGGCCGAGGATCCAGCTGCGCTGCACGAAGCCGTAGAGCACGGCGGCGAGGCCGCAGGCCAGCGCGATGTAGAGCGCCATCGTGGTGGAGATCATGAGATTCCTTCCTTGTTCGATCGTTGGATCTATGCGAGCGAGGCCGCTGGATTCTTCGGCGGGCGTGAAAGACGCCCGGATCGGGCAAACCCGCGAATGCTAAGGGATGCGCCGACGCCGGGCCAAGGGGGGCCGATTGGAGCGCCTGTCCGGCGCGTGGCCGGCTTAACATCGGGGTTTACACCGAGACGTAGCCATGAGCCTGCACAACGTCTCCCCGGGGGCGAACGCGCCCGACGACTTCAACGTCATCATCGAGATCCCGATGAACGCCGACCCGATCAAGTACGAGGTCGACAAGGAGACCGGCGCCATCTTCGTCGACCGCTTCATGAGCACCGCGATGCACTACCCGTGCAACTACGGCTACGTCCCGCAGACGCTTGTCCGACGACGGCGACCCGGTCGACGTGCTGGTGATCACGCCGGTCCCGCTCACGCCGGCGTGGTCGTACCTGCCGGCCGATCGGCATGCTGCAGGATGGAGGACGAGGCCGGCGGCGACACCAAGCTGCTGGCCGTGCCGATCGACAAGATCCTGCCGATCTACACGCACTGGCAGAAGCCGAGGACCTGAACGAGCTGCGCCTGCGCAGATCCCGCACTTCTTCGAGCACTACAAGGACCTCGAGCCCGGCAAGTGGGTCAAGGTCAGCGGCTGGGAAGGCCCGGACGCCGCGCGCGCGAGATCCGCGACGGCGCGCGCCAGCTACGAGTCCGCCGCGAAGGCCGGTCGGCCTTGACGGAAAACGCGGCGCTCAGCCGCCGCGCTCCGGCGCCGCCTTGAACGGCCGCCGCTCGGCGAGCTCGTCGAGATAGCTCTCGACGCCCGCGCCCTCGCGGGCGAGGAAATCGTCGATCGCGCGCGCGAACTGCGGGTGGGCGAGCCAGTGCGCCGACCAGGTCTGCACCGGCAGCAGGCCGCGCGCCAAGCAGCAACAAATGGCCAGGTTGAAAAAATAAAAACTCTCACCGCCGCGGGCGTGGATATCAATGCCGCCAATGAAAATGGCATCACGCCTTTGGCCGCTGCTGAAGTAAGCGGGCGAGCAGGTATCGTTGAAATGCTGTTGAAAATGGGAGCTAAGGTTGTTCGCGTCCCATCCTCTGAAAAGTTAACCGACAGCTATTACAATTCTTTAACGGCAAAGAAAGATCCGGGCGTAGCGGTACTCGTCGCGAGAGATAGCGAGATATTATATCGAAAAGGTTTTGGATATGCTGATATAGAAAAGAAGATCCTGGTCACACCCGATACAAAATTCAGGGTCGGTTCGGTGACCAAGCAATTCACCGCTGCAGCCATTTTAAAACTGCAAGAGAACAATTTATTAAGTGTGAATGATAAACTTTCGAAATTTATTCCCGATTTCCCGAGGGGTGATGAAGTGACGATCTATATGCTATTGACGCACACATCGGGCATACACAGCTATACCAACAATCCCGATTTCCTTAGCAAGGTCACAAAAACCATATCCCCTGATTCGCTGGTGAATGCGATAAAAAAAGATCCCTATGATTTTAACCCGGGAGAAAAAATGTTGTACAATAATTCGGGATATTTTTTATTAGGATACATTATCAGCAAGGTGTCGGGTAAGCCATACGATGTATTCATTAAAGAGAATTTTTTTGATCCACTTCACATGAACAATACAGGGATTTATTATACCGGTATCAAACTGGAAAATGAGGCGAAAGGATATAGTTTAATCAACGGTACTTACAAACCGGCGCTCAATTGGGATATGTCATGGGCCGGCGGAGCGGGCGCGATCTATTCCACCCTGGATGATCTGCTAAAATGGAACCAGGCATTGTATGGGGGAAAGGTACTGACTAAGAAAAGCCTCGACGAGGCATTGACACCGGCTGTTTTGAAAAACGGTGGAGAGCCCGGCACGCGTTATGGGTATGGATTGGGCCTGGCCAAATACCGTGGCATGGATGTCATAAGTCATAGCGGAGGCCTGCATGGTTTTTTGACCCAGCTGTCTTATTATCCCAAAGAAAAATTGACAGTGGTGATGTTTACAAATACTTCAGAGCCCGGGGTCAATTTTAACCCGGAAAAAATCGGAGAAGCGTTTTTATGGGATAAGATGGATAAACAAATCTCGTACGCAGAAGTGCCCGTAAAACGGGAAGACCTGCAACGATATACCGGGAGATATGAGCTGCCGAGTGTGGGTGTTTTCACGATCACGAATGAAAAAGAAAAAATATATGCACAATTGAGTGGCCAAGCGAAATTTGAAATATTCCCTATGGCAGAAGATGAATTCTTTTTCAAAGTGGTTGAAGCCAGGTTAAAATTCCTGAAAGATGAACGCGGAGAAATAAACAGCCTCGTGTTGTTTCAGAATGGACAGGAATTAAAAGCAAAAAAATTAGAAGAAGTGGCCGTTGCGAATGTCGACCCTTCGATATTTGATCAGTATACCGGGAAATACAAGCTCAACGACAATACCATTGTCACCATACTAAAAGAAAATAATAAACTGTTTGCGTTGCCGCCAGGTGAGTCAAAGCTGGAAATGTTACCGGTTTCAGAAACGGATTTTGTAATAAAGGAAATCAATGCCCGGCTTTCGTTTGTCAAAGACGAAAATGGGAAAGTAAAAAAGATCAAATTGAACATGAATGGCAGCGATAGTGAATTACTAAGAATGGAATAGTCTTTTCCCTGTTGCTGTTGGTCGCCCCGACGGGTCGGGACAAGCGCTGACCAACAGCATAAATTGAGAAGGCAGTAGCATCATATATCAGCAAACAACCGCGTAAATCACTATCTTTCATTTAGAATAAATCAGAAAATAAATGAAAGTTTTTTTAGCAACTATCCTCTTTTCAATCCCATTATTTTTTTATGGCCAAAAATCTGTAGCCATTTTTAATGGCAAGGATCTAACCGGTTGGACGATCCATGGTACAGAGAAATGGTACGTTGAAGATAAAAAGTTGGTTTGTGAAAGTGGGCCTGACAAACAATATGGCTACTTATCCACTGATAAGAATTATAAAAATTTTGACCTGACACTTGAGTTCAAACAGGAAGCCAATGGTAACAGTGGTGTATTCTTTCGTTCCTCTATTGAAGGGGTAAAGATCAGTGGCTGGCAATGCGAGGTGGCTCCCATTGATCACCACACGGGCGGCATATATGAATCATACGGCCGTGGTTGGCTTATTCAGCCTGATTCAGTTCATGAAAAATATTTGAAGACAGGTAAATGGAATAAACTAAGATTAAAAGTAGTGGGCGATGAAGTAACCACCTGGTTGAATGGCCACCAGATGATCTACCTAAAAGATGAAAAGATTGGCGCAGGCAACGGGTTTATTGCTTTACAGATCCATGATGGTGGTGGAATAAAAGTAAGGTGGAAAAAGCTGAAGATAACGGAGTTGAATTAACGGATATACAAACGCATAACCTGTAATATTTCTTTATAGACGACGATCGCAAAAATTCTACATGGATCTTCAGTTGTGCGACATTCCCTCGTTTCTTTTGTTTGCCTATGTATTTCCTTTCTTTGCTTGTGCAAAGAAAGGAACAAAGAAAGCACAGCCGATTTTGATGCTGACACAGTTCTCTGCTGAATATTTCCTTGGCCAAAATCGGCTTCAGAAACATAACGCTGCTGAACGGCTTTAGGATGACGAAAAATTGGAGCGAGGTAAATTTATTCCGGTTGAAGACCCTATGCCGATCGCGGCAACCAAAACTATTTTATGTAAGCGTTTAGTGAAAAATCTAATTGCCTTTAAGGAAGATATTCCAGCGCCTTCCCGCTGCCGTATGAAAAAACTGCTCGCGAAGAGAAGGCGGCGGGACAGCGCCTGCAGTATTTACAAAGCGAAGCCGCATCATCGGCGATAAGTTGCTTGAATCACATGAGCATAGATTTAAGAGGAAGCGACTTCATATCAAGTATGTTCAAGCCGGTAGTTCTGAGACTTGTGCGTGAGCAAGGAAAAAAGTGCGGAGCATTACTTTTTTCCTTGAATTTTCTTTGGTTACTTTCTTTGTTTCAAGACAAAGAAAGTGACAATAAAGACAGTTTGAGGAAAAGAGAAGAACAGCAAAACGAGTGGAGTCCCGCATGTGCGGGATTTTGCCTTGATTTTTTTGCCTGTCTGCCGATAGGCATTTACTTTCTTTATCAAGACAAGAAAAAAAGTAAATGCTAATCCAGTGGCTAACTTAGAAAAACCCGTTCATGAATAAAAGGACCTGTTTAAAGTTATCCCGGCTTCATTTGCTTTTTGATTTTTGCAATCTCCAGTTTCTGACATGGTGGCCGTAGATTGCATAGAATAAGGTATAGATAGCAGGAACGACAACCAACATGCCTGCCGTGTTCGTATAGAGTTGAAATTATCTTATGATGGCTGCATACATGTAATACCGGCCAAACACCGAAGGTCTTTTATTTAACACATGAAAACCCGGATAGCCCAGGCTTTTGAACAACGCCTTCGCAGCATCAATCGTAAGCGGATAGGGAACCCACTGATTACCTGCTTGCCTGTCGTATTCAACAATCAAAAAAACTCCATTTGTTTTCATTGAAGAAAGTAGCTTCTTCAATAAAGTTTCTTTGTCCTTCACATAATGCAGTGAGTTAGCGATAAGAATACCGTCAACTTCTTTTACATCCAATGCATCATACACGAAGTCAGCGGCCATTGTTTGAATCACGACATTGTTTACTGTTGCAGGTATCTTCCTTAAAGCCTTTTCATCTTTGTCAATCGCAATAATTTTCGAGGCTGCAGGCAGATTACCAGCTAATGCCAAAGTAAACAAACCTGTACCGCATCCAAGGTCGAGCCACAATTGCGGCTGTGGGTTCTTATTCTCAAACAATATGAATTCCGTAGCATCTTTCTGATTCATTCTTCGCAACTTAATCTTTTTGGTTATTCCTTAGCGGTACTACAAGAACTGCAAGCGAAAAAATAGAATTCCCAAACGTACAAGAGTGCCCCGAATGGGCTCCTTCGGAGCGACGCAAGAGGCGATGAGTAGAATTGCTGAAGCTGGCCACATAAGATAAAGTTTTTTTAAGTTAATCCCTTGTTGCTGTTGGTAAAGTTGCTGTTGGTCGCGCGGCACATGCGGGTTTCATTGTTCATAACTCTTTTTAGAACGCGGCAACTAGTATCAGTCAGCAGTTTGGGGCGATCCTTAAACTGTGCAAAGCTTTTCTTGTTCCCGGCAGTATTTGTTCGTACCTTCAAGCCTATTCACTTTCTCTTTTGTAGGCGTTACTTTTCTTCTCTATTCTTTTCTATTCTATTCAGATTTTAAGTAAACATCTATTCAGATTTTAAGTAAACAGATTTATTAATCATTTTAAAATTTTAAACCATGTTAATCATTGCGTATCATAACATCAACAATCCCGAAGAATTCTGGAAAGTAGCTAAAGAGCAAACCCAAAATTTACCAACTCCCTTAAAGCTTCATGGCGTTTATCCGTCTAAGGACACCAAGTCAGGGACTTGCCTGTGGGAAGCCAACAACGTACTGGAGGTGCAGCAATTCCTGGATAAGTATGCAGGAAAATTTGCCAAAAACTTCTGTTACGAAGTAAATGTAAAAGAATCTATAGGGCTGCCTGCTATTAAAATGGCAACAGCGTTTGCTAACTAAAAACTGTGAATTACCTGAAAGAAGGTCGTCTCATTAATCAATGAGACGGCCTTTCTGCTTTTGTTGGTGCTTGCCTGCCGCTAGGCAGGTTGGTGCAGCACAAGCCCGCCCGTAACGTACCGTGCGGTACGGGTGGGAGTGCCCCGAAAGGGTTCCTTCGGAGCGACACAACGAAAACTTAATAGTCCCGAAGGGACGCCTTCAGCGTAACAATGCAGCTTTGTTCATTCATCCCTTCAAAATTTCATCATGATGATTTTGCCGTTATGGATTTTCATTAGTTGCTGTTTCATGAATGAAAAATAAAAATTGTCAACCTGGCTTTATCTGTTTTTCTGATTTTTGTAACCTCCACGTTCTGATCCGGTGACCGAAGACTGCATAGAATACAAGATATAGGTAACAGGGAAATAAAACCCAATATGCCTGTCGTGTATCAAACTTATCAGCCAGCCAACCATAGAAAAGCGGAAGAATAGCGTTGCCGCATAAGCCCATGATCATGATCGAAGCGCCGAGCCTGGTAAACCTGCCCAGGCCATCTAATGCTAACGGCCAGATGCCGGCCCACACCAATGAATTGGCAAAACCTAATAAAACGACAAACCAAATGGAAACATCGGTAACGTGGCCCAAAAAAGCAACCCGTCCATGCGTGTAAATAATGAGCAACGTAAACAGCATGCCCAGTACAGTACATAGTCGCAAGGCATTTACCTGGCTTATATATTTTGGAATGGTGATGATGCCGAGTGTATAACCGCATATCGTTGCAAACAACGTGTAGGAAGGAAAAGATTTTGCTTCCATCAGCGAGACATTCATAGAATTTGCATATCCAATGATCGTATCGATGGCTATCACCTGGGTACCCACATGAAGAAAGATAGCTACAGCACCTAAGATCAAATGGGGAAACTGGAATATTGTTTTCTTGCCCAGTGTTTGTCGATGCCTCTTCAATGCTTTCGACGTCCGTATTGATCTCAGGAAGCGGGGAAAAACGGATCATCAATCCCAATCCAAATAAAACACTACCCACGCATACATAAGGAACGATCACTCTTTGTATCAATTCATCCAGGGCCCTGTTTTTTTCTGCTTCATTCATCGTTGCCAGGTGGCCGAACAAGTCAGTGTCGGTTGCTTTTAATATAACAGCAGCAAAGAGCAGGGGCGCAATAATGCCGGCGCCTTTATTAAAAATGCCCATGATAGAGATACGTTGTGCTGCACTTTCTTTGGGTCCTAAAACAGTGATGTATGGATTGGCTGCTGTTTGTAGGATGGCAAGACCTGCTCCAATGGTGAACAAACCGACCAGGAATATTTCATACGTTCTTGTAAGAGCAGCGGGAACAAAAATAAAAGCACCCAAAGACATTGCCCAAAAGCCAATCATCATTCCCTTTTTGAACCCGGTTTTTTTTAACAGGAATGATGACGGAACCGACATGATAAAGTAGGAAATATAAAAAGCGAACGTAACGAGGTAGGCTTTGAAGTGCGTTAACTCGCAGGCAATTTTAAAATAAGGTATCAGGATAGCATTTACCCAGGAAACAAAACCAAAGATGAAAAAAAGAAGACCGATGATCAGGATAGAAGTGGTTGTATCCTTTTTTGTTAATGAACCAATGTCAATTGAAGCGGCTGGTGTCTTACTCATGAAACGAAAAATTATTTCTGTGTTGTCGTTGAAATTACATTTTGAGAGAGAAGCGCCGCAGAGGCTTCGTCCAAATAAATGGTGCAATCGGGATGCAACTGGAGAATGCTGGCAGGGTAAAGATCGCTGACAGCCTGCTCTAAAGTATTTTTTACCGCCATTGCTTTCCTGCTATCCGGCACGGAACATATAATGTGTTTCGATTTCATGATCTGTTTTATTGACATAGTGATCGCTTGCTTTGGTACATCAGCCAATGTGGGGAACCATCCTTCACCTAATTGTTGCCGGCGGCAGGCATCGTCCAATGAAACAATAATGTAAGGCTGTTCAGTTATAAAATCAGCCGGTGGATCGTTGAATGCGAGGTGCCCGTTTTCTCCAATTCCAACGAGGGCTACATCTACCGGGTATTTCCTGATCAGATCTGCCAGTCGCTTGCATTCCGCATCCGCATCGGCTTGACCGTTTATGGCATCGCCATTTATCAAATGAGCTGCTTTTAGGGAAGGCACCTTTTCAATGAATCGTTCTTTTAAATAGTTTCTGAAACTTGCCTTTGCTGTTGAAGGCAGTCCTATGTATTCATCTAAATGAAACATCACTACGTTGCTCCAGTCGATACCAGGTTCTGAGATCAATTGGTTTAATGTTTCAAATTGACTGGTGCCTGTCGCTAAAATAATGTTTGCAGAACCTTTTTCTGAAATGGATCTTCGTATCAACGCAGCAGCCGCATGCCCCGCGGCTTGTCCCAGTTGCTTCGTATCATGCGTGATGATTATTTTCATTCAATGAAAAAGTTAAACTTAAATATTGCGACGGCAAAAAAGATTTTGTTTCGACCATCCTTCTTCTTTTGTTTGCCTATGTACTTCCTTTCTTTGCTTGCAAAGAAAGGAACAAAGAAAGCACAGCCGATTTTGATGCGGCAGCTGTCGCTAGCTGAATATTTCCTTGGCCGATCCCAATTGCTATCGGGACGGCGACTGGAAACTGAGCGCCCTCGAACACTTTCAGTGGAACATCATGCAAAGCGGAGTGAAATCTTTATGTTGGACACCCGACGCCGATCGCGACAACCAAAACCATTTAGAAACGAGTTTCGGTTGAAGTTCTAATTGCATTTTGGAGGAAGATTTTCCAGCGCTTTATTTTTTGCCGAACTACGAATTACTCATCCGGGGACTGCAAGCGAAAAATGCAGCGCCTGCAGTATTTACAAAGCGGAGCCCAATCATCGGTGATGAGTTGCGTGAATCAAATGAGCGTACATTTTAAAAGAAAGCAACTTTCTATCAAGTCTGTTCACACCGGTAGTTCTGAGACTTGTGCGTGAGCAATGGAAAAAAGTGCGGAGCATTACTTTTTTCCTTGAATTTTCTCTGCCTGCCGGCAGGCAGGTTTGGTTACTTTCTTTGTTTCAAGACAAAGAAAGTGACATTACAATTCCCTAACTTAGAAAAAAACTGCCTGATGAATAAAAGAACTTTCTTAAAGTTATCCTCCGCGTTAGTGGCCGCGCCATTGCTTCCGCCTTTTATTCGTAAGATGCGAGACCAAGAACCGATCACCAACTGGGCCGGCAATCTTACTTATGGCACTACGAACATTGAGTATCCAACATCAGTTGATTCCATACAGCAGCTGGTAAAAAAATATAACAAAGTGAAAGTGCTGGGCACAAGGCATTGCTTTAATACCATTGCCGACAGCAGGGACCGCTTCATTTCGCTTCGTGACATGAATAAAATAATTAAACTGGATGACCAGGCAGACACAGTAACTGTGGAAGGCGGCATCAAGTATGGCGAACTCGCTCCCTGGCTCAATGAAAAGGGATATGCATTGCATAACCTCGCATCGCTGCCGCATATCTCTGTTGCGGGTGCCATTACCACGGCCACGCATGGTTCGGGTGTAAAGAATGGCAATCTTTCGTCTGCAGTAGAGGCACTGGAACTGGTAAAAGCAGATGGCAGCATCGTGCATCTTTCCCGCAAGGACGGCGATCATTTTTATGCAGCGGTGGTGGGCCTGGGTGCATTGGGAGTTATTACCAAAGTGACGCTAAAGGTGCAGCCCACGTACATGATGCGACAGTATGTCTATGAACAGTTGCCGTTAACTCAGCTGCGCAAAAACTTTGATGCCATCATGAGTGCAGGCTATAGTGTGAGTTTGTTTACTGACTGGACGAGTGACCATATCAACGAAGTGTGGGTCAAGAGCAAGGTAAGTGATAACGCAGCCTCCGTTGCATCACAGGATTTTTTTGGCGCAAAACCCGCTACGAAAAATCTGCATCCCATCATAACGCTTTCGGCTGAAAATTGTACAGAGCAGTTAGGCGTGCCCGGCCCCTGGTACGAACGATTGCCACATTTCAAAATGGGTTTTACTCCCAGCAGCGGTAAAGAATTACAGGCGGAATATTTTGTTCCATGGTCGCATGCAGTGGATGCCATCTTTGCGATACAAAACATGGGCAAGACTATCAGCCCGCATTTATTTATTTCCGAGATAAGATCCATTGCAGCCGATGGGCTTTGGGTCAGCCCCTGCTATCACCAGGCGTGCGCAACTATTCATTTTACTTTAAAACAGGAGACCGAAGCAGTGATGAACTTGCTGCCGGTGATTGAAAAAACACTGGAGCCGTTTCATGCAAAACCCCATTGGGGAAAATTGTTCACGATGTCTGCCGCAAAGTTGACTTCTTTACACCCGCGTTTGAATGATTTCAAAAAGATAGCGAGCGGATATGATCCGCAGCGAAAATTCAGGAATGAATTTTTGGATAGAAATTTATATGGGGCGGGGTAGCTCCGGGAGCAAGAAATTTGACTCTCACAGATTTCACAGATATACACAGAAAGAATCTGTGGCATCTGTGAGAACTTGTATAGAAGAATTGTTGTCGTATGCTGAATAAACTAATTTTGTCATTCCAACATCTTTCCCCCACTTAAGCTTTCTTTGGTTGAATGCAGTAATGAAATCAATCTCGCATCATTATTGAGGGAATATTGAGAGTATCTCTAAAAATTCAAAGAATGTATTATGCAACAGGTAAAAGAACTCCCCGCAAAAGCACCATCGGTTAGTGATCTGGAAGAAAAAGCAAAACTCGTTCGTAAATGGTGTTTGGTCTCCACCACCGAAGCAGCGTTCGGGACATCCCACTTCATGCTTATCAGCCGCAGATATCACTACGGTTTTGTTTGACCGTTATTTTACATACGATCTTGCAAACCCTCTCAATTTGTATAATGATCGTTTTGTGCTTTCGAAAGGGCATGCGGCTCCACTGTTATATACGTTGTTTGGTATGGCGGGTGCATACCCTTTACAGGACTTGAAAACGTTACGCAAATTCGGCAGTCGCTTTGAAGGCCACCCCGTACCCAAATACAAATTTGCAGAAGCTGCGACAGGTTCGCTGGGGCAGGGATTGTCTGTGGGTGCAGGATTGGCGCTGGTGGCTAAACGCGAAGGATATGGAAGTAAAACTTATGTGCTTACCGGCGATGGAGAACTGGCGGAAGGGCAAATATGGGAGGCCGCCAATTTTGCTGCGCATGAAAAACTGGATAACCTGGTTGCTATCCTTGACATCAATCGCCTGGGACAAAGCCAGGAAACTATGTTTGGTCACCACATCGATGAATATGTAAGAAAATTTGAAGCGTTCGATTTTGAAGTAATAGAAATTGACGGGCATAATTATGAAGAGATCAACCAGGCTCTGCAGGCAACACAAAAACCAGTCGGAAAACCTTTTGCTATTGTAGCAAAAACTTTCAAAGGACATGGCATTTCCTTTTTAGAAAACAAAGACGGCTGGCATGGCAAAGCATTGAAAAAAGAAGAACTTGAAAAGGCTCTCAAAGAACTCGGACCAATGAATGATGAGCTTCGCTTTCAATTAAAAAAACCAAAGCAAACAAAATTGCCACAGGAGACAATCAACAAAGCTGTCACGGGTCTCAGCTTTGAACAGGGAAAGGAATATGCGACAAGAGAAGTGTTTGGAGATGTATTGTCGAAACTGGGAGAAGAGAATAAAGAGATATATGCACTCGATGGCGATGTAATGAACTCCACTTTCACGCAATCATTTAAAAAAGTTCATGCTGAAAGATTTGTCGAATGCTATATCGCAGAACAAAACATGGTATCGGTTGCTGCGGGATTGTCGCGAATGGGTAAGATACCTTTTGTTGCCACCTTTGCCGCTTTTCTTACAAGAGCTGCCGATCAAATACGGATGGCAAGGGTTTCAGAGGCAAATATAAAATTTGTCGGATCTCATGTTGGTGTGAGTATCGGCGAAGATGGCCCTTCTCAAATGGGATTAGAAGACATCTCGTTGTTTGGCACTCTTCCCGACACTGTTGTTCTTCAACCCTGCGACGCTGTCTCTGCTGCGAAACTGGTTCCGCAGATGATTGCTCATGATGGTTTTGTTTACATGCGCACGCTTCGCCCGAAAACGCCCCTCGTCTACAAAAACGAAGACAGCTTTAGCATTGGCGGTTCAAAAGTTTTGCGCCAGTCGGACAATGATCTGTTAACAGTAGCCGCCACGGGTATTACAGTCTTTGAAGCATTAAAAGCGGCTGATCAATTGCAAAAAGAAAGCATCAGCATTCGTGTGGTTGATTGTTATTCCATTCATCCTGTTGATGCCGCAACGATTAAAAAATGTTTGAATGAAACGAAGCAAAAAATATTGATCACGGTGGAAGATCATTTTGATCATGGAGGATTTGGTGATTTCGCTGCAGCAGCTCTATCGGACCAGCAAGGACAAATAATAAAAATGGCTGTACGAAAAATTTCTCAGTCAGGCACCATGGATGAGTTGCTCAATGATGCGGGGATAAATTCATTGCACATTGTGGCTAAAGTAAAGTCTGTTTTGAAATAACCAGAAGTAAGAAGTTAGAAGTAAGAAGCTAGAACGATTGTTACTGAGAAACTCGTTTGTCCTCTCACTGTGGCTTAGAAATTGTAAAATCGTTTTTATGGATGATTACACATTAAAATTAGAAGCTCCCTGGGATGAAGTAAAAGAGATGCTCGAGGAGATCGATGTGAATTTAACCGATGAAGACCTTCGTTATGAGAAAGGAAAAGAAAAAGAATTGCTGGAAAGGCTATCACGGAAATTAAATAAAAGCATACCGGATACAAAAGCGTGGATCGAAAGCGTATCTCATAATAAAGGACTGGCGTATTGATCGTGAGTGGTGACCCGATAGCTATCGGGTGGTCAGCGGTGGGTACATAGCCTCATTCATGGTTTACTCACTACTGACTACTGACAACTCACTGTTAGAGCTATTTGATGTTCTCTTCCAGTTTATCAAATGATTCATTCCATCCTTTCATACATTCATCATGCATTTCTTCCGGTATACCTTCATGCCTGAGTCTAAATTTTGTTGCACCGTCCGCTTCTTCGAGTTCAAATGTGATCAAAAGTTCCTTTGGCCAATTTCCGGGCATGTTATAATCGGAAGCCGGAATTTTATTTCCCTTGGGATCTGAAAAACTATCCGAAACAACCAATTTTTTTCCCGGAACAAATTCTTTTACCACACCTGTTGACCAGTATTCTTTTCCGTCCGGCCCACGCATACAATTCAAATATCTGCCACCCACTCTTCGTTCCATTGTGCTGGAAGGGCAGGTAAATCCTTTTGGCCCCCACCATTTTTTGAATTGTTCGGGCTCTGTCAATGCTTGCCACACTTTACTAACCTGCAAATCAAAAACCCGGTGTATGACCAATTCATTTCGTACAGCAGGTCCAGGTTGTTCATATTTACTTTTTGTTGTTTCCATTTGATTGATTTTAAAAAATTAATAATTCTGTTACTGTTCATGGGGTAAACGACATAAGTCAACTAAACCCCAAACATTATGCCTCTGCTACAGTTGTTGTTAATTAGCAATGTTTAAATGACGATGATACACACTATGGCAAAAAATCTTCTGCTAACTTGTAACAAAAAGCTACTCGCGGCGACAAATCATTATATCCATGACACAGGAAGAATTTGTCAGGCAGGTACAAGCGAACCAGGGCATTCTCCAAAAGATTTGCCGCCTCTACTGTCAAACCCAGCCTGACAGAGAAGATCTGTTCCAGGAAATTGTTGTGCAGCTATGGAGAGCGCTTCCCAAATTCCAGGGGCAATCAAAATTCAGCACCTGGCTGTACCGGGTAGCATTAAATACAGCGATCTCAGATTTTAGAAAAAAGAGGAGGAGCGTTCCTGTTTCGGAAACCGAAGTTGCATCGCTCGAAATAAAGAGTGAAATGATTGAGGTGAACAAAGAAGAGAGGTTGAACATAATGTATGTTGCGATAAGCCGGTTACCGGAAATTGACAAAGCCATGGTGATGCTTTACCTCGAAGATAAAAGCTATGAAGAAATGGAAGACATTCTTGGTATCACTGCAAGCAACCTGAGAGTGAAGATGAATCGCATCAAAGAAAAACTTCGTCAACTAACAAAAAATATTTCTGATGGAACTGGATGATATGAAAAATATATGGGATGACAGCATCGAGGCCGCCAGTGCAGACAGAATTTCGGCAATGATCGGCAAGCAATCTCAAAGCCCCATTGCGAAAATGAAACGCAATCTTCGAATGGAGTTGTTGATCCTGATCTTTAGTCTCGGCATCGTAGCAGCTTATTATTTCATCGCGTTCAAAAGTGAATATAGCATCATTGGATGGGTTTACGCATTGCTGCTTGTTTTATTCTGCTATTATTTTTTCCGGAAGAATAAATTGCTGAATGAGATGCAATGCAGCAGTTGCCGGGTGAAATCAAATCTTGAATTGCAATTAAGAATGCTGGAGCGATATGTGAGATTCTATCTTATTTCAGGCACTGCCATCCTTCCCATCCTTTTTATTTTCCTGGGAATTGTACTATACTACAAAAAACCAGCGCTCATCAACGAAACCGTACTTTATCCTTCGGCAATAAATCCCGTTTGGAAATTTTTGCTTGCCTGGTTTATTCTTTTATCGGTTTCGACAACGATCATGTGGGTGCTGAACCGGGGCTTCGTGAATAAACTGTATGGCCGCCACATAAACAAACTGAAACAATTGCTGACTCAAATAAATGAATGATCAAACAAATAAATATGAAACCCAGAATTAAAACAATCCTTTTTCTGCTATTGACGGTTTACATTATTCCCGGGATATTTGTCTGGTGGTTAGACAAGAAGATGTTCCTGTTCTATTTTCTAATCAATTCATCAGCAATAATTCCTTATTATTTCCGGTCAGCTAAAAAATGTTCATGTAAATTTTTGGGAATTGAATTTAAGTTCTGATTGTGAGAAATAGTAGCAAAAAGGGCCTTCCTTTCGGAAGACCCCGTTTAAATGTGAGAGATTAGTTTCTTGTATAAAAAAGATACGAGGCTGTGTAAGGTATGCTGTCCAACTGCCCCAGTTGTGTCGGTGCGGCAGCAGGTGCCAAACCTCCATGTGTGCAGATTCTTTGAATAAACGATACTGGATTATGAGGTGTGCTGAGATCATCAACAGCTTGCAACAACAACCATTGTATCGCTGTTGGATCCTGGGTAAACCCCTTCACTTTTTTTGCTACTACCTTTTCATCTTTGAATTGACCTTTTATGAATTGCCAACTTGGTCCGGCAAAGTGATGAATAAGCGGGTCAACAAAATTTGGTTTCGCGTATAACGTTGCTAACGGTGCTATATTCACCCACACTAATGTGCTGGGATCGGCTGCGCTACGCTGAACCTCGTAAATCTGCACACCTTTTGCAAAAGTCTGCAAGAAAAACCTGTTCCCGGCAGGTGGCTGCAGAGAGTCAGGAATGGCACTGCAGGTTTCGGGTATGGCAACATTTGCATTAACATTCCCCAAATAATTACTGTTGCTGGAACTGTCATTTTTTTCTTTCTGGCAACTTGTGATAACAAGCGCAAAGCTTGCTATGATCAATAAGCCGTAGACATTGTTTTTGATCGTTTCTTTCATCTTCAAGATTTAAAGTTTCGCCTACTCTTTACAGGATTTTCAGCATTCTCCTCTTGGCAGTTGATGTCATCACCAACCGCTATATCATTAAAAGATGTGTTTAGTTCTACCTGCACAACTGATGGGCATAGTTATTCACTGACTGCTCTCAGAAGATCGGGACAAGACTATGCATCACTCGCATTAAATGGAAGGATTCCCAGCGGCCGCTGGAAACATTGTTAGCTATTGACATTAAAGGTGTGCACCACTAAATATATTTTTGTGATTTGCACTTACAATAGTTCAGATCAAAAAGACAAGGTTAAAATCTTTCGTTGCTATAATCGCATAATGTAACGGCAACTGAATTGACAAAGTTGCTTTGCAAAAAAAATTTAGGTTTTCCCTCTCACGTAACGAAGCAAATAATATTTTGATGGATGTCAGGTGTAATCATTTCAATTTCTGAATCAGTGATCACCGCACTCCACCAATTCCAAACTGGTTGCCGGCCTTTACAGCTTTGTTCCCTGCAAGATCTATCTCAACCATCTTTTCGCTTGCCACATTATTATGAAATTCATCCTGCAGCCTTGTAATTATTTTTCTTGTTCTCGCTTCGATCACTTCACCACTCGAAGAATACACATATTTGCCATCAATACTGAAACTGATCCAGCCAGGCATATCACTCAGGGGTATTGTGGTCAATTGGTGATAAGGAGGTACTGCACTGAATACATGCATCCGCATATTGTGGCCATCAGCTAACCAGAGCTCTTTTTCATCCGGCGTCAATGCAATGCCATGACTTGGGTTACCATGTCTTCTTACCGGGCCGCCTTCCCATCCTTCCACTTCCACATGTGCCAGCTTTTTCCCGGCAATAAGATCTCCCACTTCAAAGCCCAGCAGGCTATCTACAGTTACATAAGTGAGTGTTTCTTTTCCATTGATGGTAAACGGGCGAACAAAATTGGTGAAGGGGCCCACCTTGTTCACCAGCTCATGCTTTGTTGCATCGGCTATATACAACCAGGGAGATGCAATATCATCCAGGTAAACATACTTTCCTGCAGGTCCGTAAATAGTATTATGCGCACGCTTATAAACATTGATCTTTTTAATGACATCACCCGTAGCACAGTCAACTACATTCCAGAAGCTTTTTTCAAATGAAGGAAGATACATCGTTTTGCCATCGGGAGAAATGGACATGCGATCGCAACCACCTTCAAATGTTTTTTCCCAGATAATTTTATCAGTAGTAAGATCTATACGTTGCAGTGATTCAATGGTACTGACATAAATACTATTGAGTGGAATGCTTACCGCAATTCCTTTCACATTTGAAGGTGTTTTGTCAGGATGAAAACCTTTTGTTGCGATCCGTTTTACAAAGCGATAATTGTTGTCGATATCAAAGACAAGGATGCCATGTCCGCCATAACCGAGATAATCGCGAATGCCGGGCACGGCAACATATAAATATCTTTTAGTTACCGCACGATGTGCGGACATATGGGCCGATGTGAAAATGAATATCGCTGCTACAGTTACTGAAACCAGGATTGCGATCTTTGACTTCATAATGTTTAATTGGGGTAAAGTTACTACCTGGTCGCTGAGCCAGCTGCACTCAAATCAAATTATCTTCACTTTGCTAGCAGATACCCCCGTCTACATTGTTGTCACCTGAAAATGGTATTGTCCCGTTTCTTCAATTTTCATACTTTCAATAAAACAAACTTCTTATGAAAACATTCATATCTACTTTCTGCTTGTTGTGCAGCACCATCATTGTGACAGCGCAGGATCCTGAATTCCCAAAGGATGAATTTATCATGCACCTGCGGTTGCATAATGGAATGGTCACCGATTTTCATTCATCACCTGATCTGTATGTTGGCGGATTACAGTTGGTACCGCAATGGACCGTTGTCGAAAATCTTTTTCGTGTCGGTGCAGTGGCAGGCGGTTTCTATACAAACAAAAAACTGCAGGCTCTTGTCGGTCCTACTGTTTCAATCAAACTGAAAACCTTCGCACTGAAAAATTTTGGCAGCGGCGGCAATGTCAATCTTTCCCTCGATCACTGGTGGGGCACCGATCAACAGAGATTGCTCGGTGGCTCTTTAAATGTTGACCTTTTGAATTTATTTGTAACCGGCATCAGCGTCCATCGCGATTATAATTTGAACAGCTGGTGGATACAGGGCACAGTCGCCTTCAGGATCAGTAAAGTAAAAAAAATTTCTCACCCATAATTTCATTACGCATGAAAAGAGCATTAGTAATCAGTGGTGGCGGTTCTAAGGGAGCATTTGCCGTAGGTGTGATCAAACAATTGCAGCAGATATATCCTTCACTTGTTTTTGACATTTATGTTGGAACCAGCACCGGGTCACTGATTGTACCTTTAGCCGCTATCGACGAGATCGACCTTTTGGAAGAAATTTATACCACGCAATCGAAGGGAACCATCGTAAAAGAGTTGAGGATCGGGGACAGGCTCAATACAGACAGCATTTTTGACGCGAATCCATTGTGGAACATGGTCAATACACATTTTACGGATGCCCGGTATAACGCGTTGCAGGCTTCAGGAAAGAAATTATATATCAACACAACATGCCTGCAAACCGAAGCCCTGACTGTATTCACAAACGACCCCGTGGCCACATCAAAGGAAGGGTATGAAATCAGGCAGATCGTCAGTAGTGATCATTTTCGCAGGGCAATCATGGCTTCAGCATGCCAGCCGGTGTTCATGCCAACGATCCAGGTAAATAAAAATCTTCCCGGTAATGCCGAAAAAGATCATCAGTATGTTGACGGCGGGGTGAGGGAATATGCCGGCATTGAGATGGCCATTGACGCCGGCGCCACTGAAATATTTACCATCCTGTTGTCAACCGGCGTGAACGAACCCGAAAATAAATATTACGGCGATCTCTTTAGTTTGATGCAACGAACCATCGATATTTTTATGGCGGATGTGGGGAAGAACGACCTGATCATTCCCAATCAATACAATGAGGCTTTGCTATACATTGACTCCGTAAAAAGAAAAATGATCAATGATGGCATCCCGGAAAATGATGTTAACCGCTACTTTACCATCGGCGGAAGTCCATATGAAGGTAAAGTTCCGCTGAAATTATTTACGATAAGACCCGATGCGCCACTTGGCGGTGGGCCAGGCGGATTGAATTTTGATAGCGCAGAAATGAAAGGCATGCTTGCCAAAGGAATGGGAAGTGCAATCGCCTTCAGTGGTGGCCTGGGACCGGGTGATGTAACCTGGGTGTGAGAAACAGACAAACAGAGCACATACATTTTATTTGCGAACCTCTTTGGCGGCTTCGCCCACCAGAGCAACCTGCCTGCGGCAGGCAGGTTTGGCTACTTTTTTGTTTTAAGAGGTAACTAGATACCTGTTGCAATACCGCAAGCCGAAAGCCGTTAGGTGTCAATTAGTGCATTTAATAGTCCGCAAATACCCTTTGGGTAATTGGCGGCGCCAGCACATCGATTTGCTTATACTTTTGCCCCGCATTAATCTTATCAAATGAATCTTTAACCATTAAACAAAAAATCATGAACGAAACAGCAACAGTACAGCAACCAACAGTAAACCCCAATAGAGCTCTATGGGAAAAAGGCGACTTCACCCGCATCGCCGCCACGATGCGTGAAAGCGGGGCTGACCTGATTGGCAAACTGCAAATAACAAAAGACCTCGATATACTTGATCTTGGATGCGGCGATGGCACAACGGCTATCCCAGCGGCCAGGCTTGGTGCAAATGTATTGGGCGTAGACATTGCAAGAAACCTGGTTGTAGCGGGGAATAAACAGATAAAAGCAGAAGGACTTACTAATTGTGTTATCATGGAAGGTGATGCCACGGATTTAAGGGAATTGCCGAACGAACATTTTGATATGGTCGAAAGCATCTTCGGCGCAATGTTCGCACCAAAGCCCTTTGATGTGGCAAAAGAGATGGTTCGTGTCACCCGTAAGGGCGGTCGGATTGTCATGGGCAACTGGATTCCCGGAGATCCAACACTTGTAGCGCAGATCCTGAAGATCAGCTCTGCGTACACACCTGCGCCGCCAGAAGGATTTATAAGCCCGATGTTATGGGGAGTAGAAAGCCATGTAACAGAACGGTTTGGCAAAGCTGGCGTACCTGCTGAAAATATCTCATTCGTCAAGGACACGTATACTTTTAATGCACCCTACTCTCCCTCGGAGTTTGTAGAAATATTCAGAAATTATTACGGTCCTACGATGAATGCATTTGAAGCAGCAGAAAAGAATGGCAAGGCTCTCCAGTTGCAGCGCGAGTTGGAAGAATTGTTTACCAGGGAGAACAGAAGTAATGATCCAAATAAGACTGTTATCCCGGCAACGTTCCTGCTTGTGACAGTAAGGGTATAGTGCTTAAAGGATGTGGAAACAAAGGCACGTAAAGCGATCGCGATAGCTACCTGGCTTTCGGGATCGTTTTTTTATCATTAAGCTGAAGCCGTCAACTACCAACAATTTTACCTCCGAACGTTGCTAATGACTTCACCCAGCAGATCAACCACGTCTTGTTGAATAACACCGATCTGTTCAACTTCATCTCCCGCTCTCCAATGCTCTCCATCTTTTACAAGTGTAAGACGCTGCGTGCCCCTGCCCGACTGGAGGAGTGCATCGTATGTACCTGTTAATTTTCCTCCCCAGGAAATGGTTTCGGCAAGAGCTGCTTTGTAAAAAACATTGTTGTGAGTAAAGGTGGTGGTGAATGCCAGGTAGTCCGTCGTATCTGGCCCGCCATTGATGAGTTGGAAGTCCATATCGATGTTGTTTGTACCCGTAAGTTACAAAAAACATTTGTGCTTGCCGGCCAGGTGGATTTAGGAACGGCTTGTTCTTATGCAGGGGGTTGTCTGAGTGTCGTGCTGTTATGGTCACAGCGAATACAAAGAATCACAAAGAATACACGACGCACTGAATTTTTTAACCACAGAGGCATGGAAAACACCGGGATTCACGGAGAAAACACCTTCGTGTACTTCGTGTCTTCGTTGAGCCCTTAGTGACCCATTCACAAGCGGTAAACCGACGTTTTCCCCCGTAGTCTTCAACGGCAAACTCTAATCACACAAAAGTTACCAGCAATTCATTGCCGTTCCATACGTTATAAGCTTAACAATACTTTGCTTGCCAGTCCTTTTAAATGAGGTGATTTTTTTAGATTTTGTATTGAAGATGTGAGAGAAATTTAGAAGAACAGCGCTACCATAAAACGTACCTTATGTCAAAATTTTTACTCAAAAACTTTTTCATCTTTATTCTTCTCGTTGCCTGCAACCCCGCTCACAAGTCGGTGACGACGAGTCATGAATTAGATGACCATTCAGCAAATTTATCCCAGGCTCTTCCGTCAGAATTGACGCGAATTGACTCAACCGGCACCATGCAAAATGATTCAGCAACAAAACCTTTGTCACTGACGGACCTGCCACAAACAGAAGATGGAGAGATCGTATTGTCGGATGGTTTTTACGAAGCTGACTTCAAAAGTTATTGCCTTCAGCCCGGAACACCCAGCCCCTCTGGTAACGACGCTTACCGGCAAGGCCCCTTAACAGGCTACCGGAAAGATATCATTGAAACTGTCTTACGCAATTCTTTGAAAAGACCCGATCTCGAACAGAGAAATATCCAGTTGTTGTTATGGTCTGTAGTAAGTGGTTCCGATTTCAGAAAGCTCTCCTGGGAAGTTCAAACAACGGCGCAGCAGTTACTTTCACGCAAACAAATTTTTGAACTGAAAGGAGGAGTAATGAGCGTAGTGAAGACAGTTTCGGAAGCTTTGCCTGCAACTGGTGTAACAAGCGCCAATCTGAAATTGAAACAACTATTTGAACTGGGCACAAGCTCTTACGAATTGTTTGAAAGAGTAGCGGTGCTGCAACAATCCCCGGGAACGAACAAGACAACCATCAATAAAGACCAATGGTATAAACAGCCGGGCGGATATTACCTTCGCTACTTTCCCAGTAGCTATCAACACGTCAAAATACAGGTTTATGTCCCTGAAGGAATGGCGAAAAAAAATTCGAAAGATTACCTCTTATTCGATCCTGTAACAATGATGGCGATCCCTGCCCATTCAAATTCCCAACGCCTTGGTATCGGCGCCCCGGCAATAGATGTTTTTCGAAAAATAATCCAGATCCAAAGGACCCCGGGAAATCCGAAGAAGCCACCGGTTAAACCTACCAATCCAAAAACTGTGGTGATGAAATAGTTTTTTGCCATTATTCTTCCACCCGTTTTAGCAAATACTCTGTAAGTTTCTTACCTCACATTGTAAGTTGCTTACTTACGCATTAAAAGGTGTATTTAAAACTCAACCTTATGCCTACACCTTTTCAAATTTTAACAGACCCAGTTTCCCTAATCATCATGGCGATGTACATGATGCTAATGATATGGGAAGCATTTTTCCCTGCAAGGAGGCTGCCGCCTATCCCCTTTTGGAGATCCAAGGGGATCGTTGCTTTTTTCTTTTTCTTTTTTCTCTCTACCTATCTTCCGCTTTCTTATGCACACTGGCTTCCATCAACCCAACTTATTGACCTGGCAAACATGAATGTTGCGCTAGCATCTGTCGCCGGCATTTTGTTGTATGAACTGGGTATGTATGTATGGCACCGCAGCATGCATAAAAATCACGTCCTATGGCGGGTGTTTCACCAAATGCACCACAGCGCCGAGCGACTCGATACTTACGGTGCATTTTTCTTTAGTCCTTTTGATATGATCGGGTTTACCCTGCTGGGAACGGTTTGCTTCGCATTTGTCATGGGTCTGCCCCCACAAGCGGTTACCATTGTCCTGCTTATTACAAATTTCCTGAGCATTTTTCAGCACGCGAATATCAAAACTCCGGCATGGCTGGGATATCTTGTACAGCGACCCGAGAGTCACGCGGTGCATCACGCAAAAGGCATACATGCCTATAACTATTCTGATCTGCCGGTATTCGATCTCATCTTTGGTAGCTTTCGCAATCCAGAGGAATATGTAAAAGAAACAGGTTTTTATAACGGCGCTTCATTAAGGATCGTTGACATGTTGAGGTTCCGGGATGTGTCTGTGCAGGAAAAATATAATCACACAGAAGGAAAATCATCTTCCCGAGGACTCCAAAGGCCTGACAGGACTCAATCGGAGAGTCCATTAAGTACCAATTAAAATAAAAATCATTTTATGAAACGTTCGATCATGTTGTTGAGTGTGATATTGATGGTTATTAACGGCAACGCACAGTCAAAATTTATTAGTGAGAGAGTATCTATCTACCCGGCACGCGAAATGATTCCGCAAACAATCATCCTTTCTAACGGCGTTAATCTCGAATACGTGGAAAAGGGAAACAGAAACGCCGCTGCCATTATCTTTTTGCACGGCTACACGGATTCATGGCATTCATTTGAGACAGTGATGAAATTGTTTCCGCCCGAATTTCATCTCATTGCGTTAAGTCAGCGCGGACATGGAAATTCTTCGAAACCAAATGACGGTTATTATCCAAGAGATTTTGCAAATGACCTTTCACTATTTATCAATGAAAAAAAACTCGGGCCAGGCGTCATCGTGGGCCATTCGCTGGGCGGGTTGGTAGCTCAACAGTTCGCGATCAGTTATCCCGATCTGGCAAAAGCGTTGGTGCTGATAGACACCGATGCGTATTTTGCCGACAATCCCGGTCTTAGAGAATTCATTGACGGAGTCTTGAAATTTGAAAAGCCGGTCGATTATTCTTTTGCCAGCGAATTTCAATTGAGCACGCTTGCCAAACCGCTTGATTCATTGCAACTCGCTCTCTTCATTGATGAATCTCTTAAACTACCATTGCACGTTTGGAAAGGAGTTGCAGCCGGATTGGTCGAAGTGGATTTTACAAAGGATCTGCAGACAATTGATGCACCCGTATTGATATTTTGGGGAAGCAAGGATATGATCTGCTTCAGAAAGGACCAGGAAGATTTTCAAAAGAATTTAAAGAACGAAAAGTTGCTTGTGTATGAAGGAACCGGGCACGCACTGCACTGGGAAGAGCCGGAGAGATTTGTTGCAGACCTGGTGAGTTTTATTAAGAACCTGGACAACTAAACTCTGTGCTCTCGGTGTTCTCTTTGACTCTGTGTTAAAAAAAATCACCACGGAGAACCGGGGAACACAGGGATCACGGAGTCTTTTTAATCCAGATACCGGGTTAAGCCCGGGCATGATATTTCCTTTTTTCACTGTCACTTGAACCTGGCCCTGAGTCTAATCAACGCATGTAGATGTTTAAGATTGCTGAGGCGTGGATCATAAAGTTTCTTCTAATCCTTCAATCGCTGGTGATTCCCCGACAAGATCAAAATCGAATTGCATATCATTGAGTTTGCGGTAAAGGCCATTTAAGTTCATGAGCTCGGCATGGGTGCCTGCTTCACTTACAACACCTTTATCGATCAGCACAATTTTGTCTGCATTCCGGATGGTGGAAAGACGATGCGCTATGACGAAACTTGTGCGGCCCTTCATTAAATTCTCCAATGCCTCCTGCACCAGTTGCTCGCTTTCACTATCAAGCGAAGAAGTAGCTTCATCTAAGATTAAAATGGCAGGATCCTTCAAGATCGCACGGGCAATGGCAATTCGCTGCCGCTGACCACCACTCAATTTAATACCGCGTTCACCAACAATGGTGTCGTACTGTTCCGGAAAATTTTTGACGAATTCATGTGCATTGGCGTTTTTGGCCGCGGAGATGATCTCTTCATCAGTGGCACCCGGTCTTCCGTACGCAATATTCTCTTTAATGCTGCCGCCAAACAACATCACGTCCTGTGGTACAAAAGCCATTTGCCGCCGCAGTTGTGAAAGCGGAAATTCACGGGCAGGCCGTTCATCAAAATAAATGGTGCCACTGTCCGGTTCATAAAAATGCAATAACAATGAAGCGATCGTTGATTTGCCTGCACCACTCGGTCCTACTATGGCTACTTGTTCGCCATTATTTCCGGACAAAGAAAGATCTTTTAATACAATGATGTCTTTGCGGCTGGGATAACTGAATGCAACATGTTCAAACCTCACGTTGCCTTGTAATGCATATTGCGGTTGCACTTCGATTGGTTTTAGCTCCACATCCTCACCATCGCTGCGTAATATTTCTCTTACACTTTGTGTAGCACCCAGTGTTTTTTGTAATTGCGAAAACATATCAGCAAAGCCGGCAAACGTTCCGCCGACAAACATCGAAAAGATGACAAACATCACGAGCACGCCAATGGTTAGTTCACCGTGTTGTATCATACGACCACCATACCAGATCACAAAAGCGAGTGTGCCAAACAAACTGAAGATCATAAAAGCCACAAATGCGCCGCGATATCTTGCATTGGTGATAGCAGTAGATACAACGGCTTTCAAACTTTTTACATACCGGGTGATCTCATAAAATTCACTCGTAAAGGCTTTTACTATTGATATTCCATGAAAAGTTTCCTGCACAATGGTCCCGCTATCGGCTAATTGATCCTGCGCTTTGCGTGCCATTTTACGAATACGTTTTCCAAATACAACTGCAACGATCGCCAGCAATGGAACAACAGATAACATCACCAGTGCCAGCCTGGGACTGATCCAGAAAATAAATCCCAAACCAATAATAAGCATGAAAACACCACGCAAAAATTCTGCGAGTGTAAAGGAGATGGCATCCTGGATCTGTGAAAGATCCGAAGAAATACGGTTACTTAATTCACCCACTCTTTTTTCTGTAAAGAAACTCATGGGCATGGTGAGCAGTTTACTGTACACATCTTTGCGCATATCGGCTAAACTTCTTTCACCCACTGCGGTCAGCAGGTACACTCTCATAAATGAAAAGAAAGTTTGCACCGTAAGTTGACAAAAAATCAGAAGTAATGCAGTATTCAAACTCAAGTGAATATTTTTCAAACCGATTCCAAATTTTGACCCCGCAGCCATTCCGGGGAATGTTGCTCCCGGTGAAGCAGCATCGATCATTTTTCCTAAGAAAAGCGGGAACAAACTGGTAGAAAACGCTGTGAGTGCAATGAAGACCAACCCCAATATGAATTTGCCACGATAGGGTTTCAGGTACTTAAAAAGTATCAATGCCTGGCGCAGGTTTTCCCTGTTGATCTTTGCTTTTGGTGATTTGCCTTCTTTTAAATCGAGTGGATGATGCTTTGCCACAGATAAAAGATAATAGTGAACAGATAAAATGATCCGATAGCTATCGGATCTGCAAGTTAATTATAATGTTTTGCAGGGGTAGCCATGATCGGCGAAACGTAAATAAATTGGTGTGAGTGATCGACCTCACCCCTTCATCTGTTTAAATTTTGTAAAGTTCCGCACCCCTCTTCATTTGGAGAAGTGATTCAGAGTTTGCGGCATAAAGAAAATTTGTTGGGGTGAGGTGGATATTATTGATAGCTCAGTTCAATCGTAAACGAGGCAAATTCACCTTCCGTTGAATCTGCTTTTATTTCACCCTGGTGCGCTTTGATCATATCGTAGCTCAAAGATAATCCGAGGCCGGTGGCTTCGCCCGTTGGTTTGGTTGTAAAGAAGGGTTGATAGATCTTATCCATGATCTTCGGTGATATACCCAGACCGTTATCTCTTACCGAAACTAATGCCTTATCCTCCTTTTTTTTGGTACTGATCTCAAGTACCGGGTCATAATTGTTTGGATTCAATTTCATTTTTTCATTCATCGAAAAAAAAGCATTATTGAACAAATTCACCAGTGTGTGCCCGATGTCTTCCGGAACAAGATTGATGCGCCCCACATTTTTATCATACTCCGTTTTAAAATGGCAATTGAAGGATTTATTTTTTACCCTGAAACCATGATATGCCAACTTTAAATATTCTTCCGCCAGTTCATTCAGATCGGTGAGTTCCATGATCCCGCTTTGTGTACGTGAATGTTGCAACATATTTTTGACGATACCATCAGCTCTTTTACCATGATGAAGTATTTTATTCTGGTTATCAGCCAGGTCATCGATGAGTTCTTTGATGTCATCGGTAAATCCGGCCGGTAAATTTTCAGTGGCTATGCGCTCCTTCATTTCAACCAGGAGCTCCCTATTGACCTCACCGAAGTTGATGACAAAATTCAAAGGGTTTTGTATTTCGTGGGCGACTCCTGCTGTCAGCTCTCCCAGCGAAGCCATTTTTTCTTTTTGGATCAATTGCGACTGGCTTGCCTTTAATTCCTGTAAGGTTTTTTGCAGTACTTCTTTTTGTTCCGATAATTCAGCTGTTCTTTTTGTCACTTTCTGTTCCAGCATCACATTTTGATCTCTAAGAAGCTTCTGACGTTCTTCCTGCATCGCCTGCAGTTCTTTATGGTATTGCAGTTTCTTCCGTTGGTTGTAAATAAAAACAACCAGGAAGCCGGTAAACAGCACCAGCATCGCAGATATGCCAATGATAACCCTAGATTGAATACTGATGTCTAACAGTACCATAAAAAGCTTTGGCTATGAAAAGACAAAAAATAATAAAAGCAATATTATGAACGTTCCAGATGTTAACCGCCAATTGGATATCGACATTCAACATCGGTATATAAAACAGAAACACAAAAAAGTTAGTAACGACGTAAATGGAAAGCCCGGTCACTACCCAGAAGTGTGGGCTGTTGAAAAGGTTATTCTCATCTTTCAACTCTGCCAAATAATACAACATGCAATAAACTAATAAAAGATATGCTTCCACTGAAAGCAGGTTTCCGCTAAATGATTCCGCGTTAAAAAAATTCTCAAAAAAAATAAAATTGATCACAAGGAATGCAACGGCCAACAGAGCCAGGAATTTTTTCAACCTCGCAAAAGAATTCTTCTGAAGATGGATGAAGTACAAACTGAAACAGCCAAAGCGAACAACTGAGTGAATATTATAGAGCGGATTATTACTCAAGGCTACGCGGTCCAAATAAACATTGATCGCCATGATGATGTCAATCACAATATTTATCAGGAAACCCAACCATAGATAAAAGATCACCGGTCGCAGGGAGGAAGGTTGTTGACGACGAAAAAGAAGAACTGATAAAGGGATCATCAGTGCCCACACTTCTGACCAGTCAAGCGCCAGCTGTAAATAATGTTTCACCGTAAGGGAGTTAAAGAAAATTGACGTAACGTGTCCTGTCAAAGTAATAAAAATATTGCAATAAGAAAATTAGTAGTTACCTTTCTTGTACACGCCTACTCTATACGACTACTCTCTACAATTTATCTCACCAAAAAACCAACACTATGACCACCTATTTTAGATCAAACAGGTTTTTATTGTTTGTCCCAATCATTGTTGTCATGGTTATTGCCTGTAACAATAAGACAGATGAAAAAGCGACTGAAAAGAAGGACACAACAACGGACACAACCATAAGCACTGCGCAAACTACTCAACCGAAGTCTGCCTTTACGGACGTGACATTGGATGTCCTCTATACCGATGCGACTTCGTTTAAAAATCTCCCGAACAGGAGAATCTTTTTTGTGTTAACCTATATCAAACCTGATATTTCAACGCTTAGCGGTTGGTCTACATCGGGAGGCGATTTCAGCGACCCTCCTGACATAACGCTAAAAAAATCGACTCAGATGATCATAATTCAGGATACAACCTATGTTGGAAACGTGAAACTTAGTGGTAACGAGGTCCAACAGGTTAAAGCTAATATTGCTGCCACTCATGCTGCTTACGTTTTATTTATTCCTACACCGTCGCCTACCTACAGGAATCATATAGAATATGCTATAGGTTATACTAACGATGATCCCGCTGTGAGTAAAAATCCAAGTCTATTGCCTACAGCGACAAACGTCATAGCAAATCCTTCGCCTCCAAAAACTGCTAATTGATTTTTAGACTGGATCGCTATTGACAGAGTTTCATTCGTAACATTATTCCGATACAAGCATTTCTAAAGATGTCTTTATTGTCTTGCCGCAAACCCACCTGTAATTGGCGTATCAAGCCCTAGTTAAGAACTCATGGCCATTTAAATTTGACGAGTCGGAAATATCCAATCATTAAACAACTCTTTATGTTGCTTCAAAACAAAAATGCAGTTCTGTTTGCTGCCGGTGGTTCTGTGGGTGGTGCGATCGCGCGAGGTCTTGCGAAAGCCGGGGCCAAAGTTTTTTTGAGTAATCATCATATAGAACCAGTTCGGAAACTGGCGCATGAGATCATTGCGGGTGGTGGCACAGCAGAAGTTGCCCTGGTAGATGCTATGAACGAAAAAGAAGTGAATGATTACATGAATGAAGTCGTGAAGAAAGCAGGCAGCATTGACGTATCGATGAATTTAATAAAGACAGAAGATATACAAGGTGTCCCTCTCGTGGATCTTCCTTTTGAAGATTTTATACGCCCGATACGAAGAGTAAGCGAAAGTCATTTTATCACAGGCACTGCTGCGGGAAGAGTAATGATCAGGCAGGGTACTGGCGTCATTCTTTCATTGACAGCTACGCCCGGAGGGATTGGATACCCTACTGCGGGTGGCTTTGGGCCTGCCTGTTGTGTTATCGAAAAAATATCCCTTGGCCTTGCTTCAGAACTTGGAGTGTATGGCGTCAGAGTAGTGAATATTCGTTCAGGTGGCTCACCGGATTCGAAACCATTTGTGGATGCACTTGCTTATGGTGGCCAGAAAGCCGTTGACTTCATTAAAAAAATTGAAGACGATACCATGCTGAAAAAAATGCCCGTAATGAATGACATTGCCAATGTTGCCGTGTTTCTTGCCAGCGACATGGCGGCGGGAATAACCGGCGTAACCGTGGATGTTACCTGCGGTACCACCACCGCATTGAACTATAAAGCTCCCGGGATCGCATTTGTACAAGATTAGAGACGCACTTCAAAAATTTCCTACAGAAATAAATAAAAAAAGATGAAGTGTTCCTTCATCTTTAATTCGTTTACAGAGGTGGTTCGATTAATATTTTTTCACAACGGTAAACACAATTCTTTGCGGTGTTCCGACAACTCCTGACGCAGCCCTTCTTTGTTTCAGCATATCTGAATTCCAGTATGCATGAGCCTTGGCTGTATCTAATACTGCGGCCACCAGGATCACGTTGTGGTTATCATCCGGATCATAACCATAGGCTCTTGCTTTTAAACCAATGTCTGCATTCACCGCTCTTGTACTGTCAAAAGATTTTTTCCAGGTATCCCAGTCTTTCACTTTAAACATAGCGGCGGTGCGCAATTTTGAATCAATAGCAGCAGTGTCCTGGAATACCATCGTATAAAACTTGATTGTCGGTACACCTGTTACACCGCCCTTTTGCATCGCTTTTTTCAGACCCGGATCCTTTGAAAATGCTTTTGCTTTAGCTAAGTCATCCGCCTTCAATGCCACCGTCACCATATTCGAATCTCGTTCATCGCGGCCAATTACGTAGTTGTGCAAGTCGTCCGCTAACCGGGCAGAATCATGTCCATCATACGCCACCATCCATTTTCCAAAATTGGCTACCTTATGCCTTACTATCACCATATTTTGTGGTGCAGTAATGATCGTGTTAACGGGTGTGAGCTCGGTAGTAGTCGCCGTGGTGTCAGTGGTGGTCTCATCGCTTTTTTTCTCTTCACCACCACCGCACGAGATCAGAAAGAATGTCACGGAAGCTCCAAACAGCAAGAGAAGAAATTTTGATTGTTTCATTTGACTTTGAATTTAGTAATTAATAATAGCAGGGACAGGAACCGTACTACATGGGGCAGAGAGGAATATAAATGTAGTGTTTAATTTAATTGCCCCGAGAATTTTATTGAAGCACATATCCATTCAACACTGCCTTTCGATTTGCTAAATGAAGAATAATTAATTGGTGAACCGCCGGGTGTGAAATAAAACTGGCGCAGTAATTACGGCAAGCTGCAATTGCGCCAGTTTGGATAAGTTGCGTCAGTTAGAAATCGCAGCCGGTTTAGCGCTTGCCGGTTCTTCAAGCTTTTTCATCCCTACGGCTCTTGCTTCCTCATCGTCCAGCACCATGACCGTCTGCATGTCGAGAACGTTGTTCCAGTTCAATGCCCAGCTTGCCAGTGCCTGGGGGTCGTCTGATTCACAAATGGCGACTCCACTGAATTGCGACAGGTCGTGCCAGCGACCGATCAACCGGATCTTTTCTCCCATGTCTTTCTTGTCGTCTTCAGCTGTCATTTGAGAAAAGGCAGTAAACGCTGCTTGCCTCTTGTCTGGGTGAACACGCCAGGAGACCATAAATTTCATAATTACCTCCTTGTTATTGTTATTGTGATGAATAAGAGTAGGGAATCAAATCTAACCTTATTTTCATGCGAAAACTAAAGGCAAGAAAAAAATAGTGGCAATGTGCAAAACTAGTCGTTCTGTCAATTTCCCTTTTTGTTGAGATTGAAGCATCCCATGTCCTGGCTCTTTCCCGCTTCAATACATTCCTCAATTTATACGCTTCATTCTTCTTTTATTTCATCTTGTCTTTATTCCCTTTCCTTCTGTCTTTAGTCATTCTAACTTTCATCTAAGCTAAAACCTCCTTTTTATGAAAATTTTTTTTACAAAATTTAGGGTTGACTTATTCTCACCCGGCCTTGTTGCTGTGTGGGCCGACTAATCAATAACGATTGTCTTCATTTTTACTCCATTTATATTGTCATCCCCGGATATTTATCCGGGGTTTTCTGTTACACAATTCAAAAAGTTCCTAAGGAAAATCTTGATAAAAATCGAGTAAAAAGAACCTGCAATCCGGCAGCATATTTGAGTGCATAAATAAAATCACAAAAAATGTTTGGACGTCAGCCCTCCCTAATGTTCTGCATAATCATGGACCTGATTGGCTTTGCCAGTTACGCAGTTCCTTTCCTGGGCGAGATCTCCGATATTTTCTGGGCTCCTCTTTCTGCTATTATCTTTTTTTTGAGTTTTGGGGGGTGGAAGGGTGCGCTGGGGGGCATAGGTAATTTCGTGGAAGAAATATTACCGGGTACTGATTTTATTCCAAGTTTTACAATAATGTGGTTCCTTCGGCGCTACAGAAGAAATATTAATAGTTCTCCACGATTGTATAACAGATAAAAATCCAGCTAGTTTCAACTTTTTCGAATTCACGTTGCCCTTGAGATATTTAGTAAAAAATATTCCTTCGAAAAGGCTGATTCCATGGCAGTATAAATTCGTTCCGCTACATTTTTGTAATCGTGCACCATGCCTGAAACATAAATGACCCGCAACGTAAAAACGAGTCTATCATATCTTATGCAAGCCGCAACCGATGAAGGCATAATAGTGAATAACTATCTAAGTCCTTTTAACCACTTCACGAGCTCATCCTTTGCTTTTCCGGTTTTTTTCTGGACCCTGCCCCACCATTCATCATCCTTGCCTTCCTCATATTTCAGATCATCATCAGTTAAGTTGGCATACTGCTGTTTTAATTTTCCTTTCCATTCATTCCAGTTTCCTTTTAATTCCATTTTATCCATAATGACAATTTTAATTACCTGGAATAATTAGAAAACTATGCCAGCAATCCTAAAAAGTTTCGCCCGATTATCAAAGGAAAAAAATCTAAGCGTGCTCATCATCAGCTACCTTTTTTCAAATCTTTTATCCGGTATGAACCACATAAGAGCCACCAGGATATAAAGTGAAAGACCAAGGAGGGGATGCAAAAAGGAAAGAGCTATACCAATGGCATACATAATAACCGAAGCCTTCCCTTTTCTGTCTGAGCCAATAGCCCTGGTGAAATCAGAATCTTTACCATGAAGGTCAGTAAGACAATGCGCCAGCAAATAATAAGCAACCCCAGACATTAAAAGCACAGCACCATAAAAGGCCACCGGTATAGTTGTAAAATTATTTTCTCCCATCCAGCCCGTGACAAATGGAATAAGTGAAAGCCAGAATAATAAATGAATATTAGCCCAGAGCACAGTTCCACTTATCTTATAGGCAGCATGAAGCATGTGATGATGGTTATTCCAATAGATTCCAAGGAGAGCAAAACTTAACACATAACTAATGAATACCGGTAAAAGAGGTTTTAATGCTTCTACCGTATCACCGTGAGGCACTTTCATTTCCAATACCATGATAGTGATGATAATGGCCAGTACACCATCACTAAAAGCTTCCATTCTTCCTTTGGTCATAAGCGGAGGTTAAATGCAAACAAATTTGCTGATAATTTATTTGCCTGCTTTGGTCGCCTCAATTTTTTGTGTTGCATATTTTTTTATTGCGGGTGCAACTTTAGTTGCCAGCAATTCCATTGAATGCAAAATTTTATCATGAGGCATAGCACCCAAACTCATTTGCGCGAGGAAACGAGTATGGCCAAACAAGTCATGCTGGTAAAGTATTTTATCAATCACCTCCTGCGGGCTTCCTACCAACAATGCTCCGTGCAATTCTGTTGAGGCTTCAAACTGTTCTCTTGTGCCCGGAGGCCATCCACGCTCTCTTCCAATTCTGTTCATTACATCAGAATAGGGAGGATAAAATTCATCCCTGGCATTTTGTGAGTCATCGGCAATATAGGTATGCGAATTAATGCCGAGTTGCATTTTACCGGGATCATGTCCGGCTTTTGCGTAAACATTCTGATACAGCTGAACATAAGGTGTGAACCGCGCAGGTAACCCGCCAATAATAGCGAGCGCCATCGGTAATCCATGTTCTGCCGCTCGTATCACCGATTCCGGTGTACCACCAACACCGATCCAAATTGGCAACTTCTTTTGGTATGGTCGTGGATAAACCCCACGTCCGGTAATAGTCTGTGTATGCTTGCCCTTCCAGGAGAAAATTTCGGACTCATTTAATTGCAAAAGCATTTCCAGTTTCTCAGAAAACAATTCATCATAATCCTGCAAATTGTAACCAAACAAAGGAAAGGATTCGATAAAAGAGCCACGACCTGCCATGATCTCCGCACGTCCGCCTGATAAAAGATCAACCTCGGCAAACTGCTGAAATACGCGAACAGGATCGTCAGAACTTAATACGGTAACTGCGCTCGATAGTTTTATTCTTTTTGTTTTTACGGCTGCAGCGCCTAACACAACGGCTGGAGATGAGATCAAATAATCCGGGCGATGATGTTCGCCGACAGCAAACACATCAAGACCTAACTGATCTGCTATTTCTATTTCTTCAACCAAATTTGACATTCGCTGACGTGGCGGAATGCTCGTTTTGGTAACGGGGTGAATTCCCAGATCTGCAAAAGTATAAACGCCGATTTCCATGGTCTGCAAAGTTAGGGAGAGTCAACGGTCAATGAGGACTGGTCATCAGGCTTGCATAATAGCTATAACATGATTAACTGGTTGATCACTTACTATTAACAGGCGTGAGGATAGCAACGGCCGAGTCGGGTCAATCAAATTTATTGACCCTTTTGAACCTGGAAAGTTGGTGCGGGTTCGAATACCAAAAAATCAGGTGGTTGTGGTGACTGGCTGATCAGTTCACTGTATTTCAGCTTAAGATGACGCTTGAATTTTCCCAGGTAACCAGGCTGGCGCAAGCCTTCTTTTTGAAGAGGTATAGCTTCGATGAGATCGTTACCGATATACATCATGAGTTGCATAGGCATTGGATATGTATACAAAACAAAAAAATTGTGCTTTAAATCGCAATATCAAAACTACTCAATTTTGAAAAGTAAGTTTACGGCGGGCCGCACTATAACAGATTCATACATAATGACAAATGCGGAAATTATTCCGCATTTTTTAAGAATTTACGACTGATTGTAATTACATGCACGCTATCTTTTCGACCCTGAGTTCATGACGACCACCTTCAAATTGAGTGCTCATAAACAATTGCACCATTTTTTCTGCGTCTCCTTCACGTACAAAACGTGCAGGGATGCAAATAATGTTAGCATTGTTATGGAGTCTTGAAAGCTGAGCAAGCTCTTCACCCCAGCAAACGGCCGCCCGGATTCCCTGGTGTTTATTTGCTGTGATAGCTACGCCATTGGCACTGCCACATATCAAAATACCGAATGAAGCTTCTTCATTTTCAACTGCGCTTGCTACAGGATGTGCAAAATCGGGATAATCAACAGAAGCTTTTGAATGAGTTCCAAAATCATGATAGGGAATTTCTTTTGCTTCCAGGAAAGAGATCAGGTCTTCTTTATGATCAAACCCTGCATGGTCGCTTCCGATAGCGACAGGCTTATTTTTATCGAAATGAGAATTCATAATTCAATAAAAATTAATTATTAAACAATTAATAATCTTTACAAAGGTACATAGACTATCACAGCCTGATTCTTTTTTATTGATTAATTTTTCAACTCCATTCATCCTGCTCTTTTGCCTTTTCTTTATTGATCCGGCTCGCAATAATTATGCTTGCTTCATAAAGAGCATATAGCGGAATAGTAACAAGGGTAAGACTAAAAGGGTCAGTGGAAGGCGTGATGATGGCTGCAGCAATGAGTATGACAACAAAAGCATGCCGACGGTATCTTTTTAAAAATCTTGCCGTAACAATTCCGATCCGGGTAAGCACGGCAACAAGCAAAGGCATTTGAAATAAGATGCCAATACCCACAGTTGTGTAAACAAGATTTTCAATATAATCAGAAAACGTAGGTTTGATTTCGATAAGGGGACTTAATGAATAAGAGAAATAAAAATTGACCATAAAAGGAGTGAGAACATAATATCCAAATGCCACCCCCATAAAAAATAGAATTGAAACCCAAAAAATCACACCTCTTGTCTTTTTTAGCTCTTTGGGATTAAGTGCAGGTCTTACAAAGCGCCAAAATTCCCAGAATACGTAAGGAAATGCAAGGATAAAGCCTCCAACAAAGGCAACAGTGAAAGAAGAAATAAATTGCCCCGTCATTGCGGTGCTGATAAAGCTGACCTTCGTACCGGCCATACACAGTGAATTTCCCAGGCGAAAAAAATGACCGGCATCACACAGCCATTTGTAAGTAATGAAATTATCATGGGCAGGGGCAAGTAATATTTTATCGACGATCTCCCTGACATATATGAAGACAATGATTGCGCCGATAAGAACGGCGACCACAGCCCGAATGATGTGCCAGCGCAACTCTTCAAGATGATCAATAAACGACATTTCTGCCGCTGTACTTCTGTTTCGCCTGTTTAAAAAATCAAGTAACGCCATTTTTATTTCTAAGAGGGGCAAAGATAAGAGTTACGGCTTATGGGCTACAGTTTATACTATGTGAGACTCAATTTTAGAGTTTTTTTTTAAGAGAAGAGTTCCTTGGCTTATTATTTCAGTTTTTTCAATTTAACCGTTTCTATCCGGGTTTCACTTACATTAAGAATATCAAACTCATAGTCACCAATAATGATGCGCTCCTTTTGTTGTGGAATCGTCTCATGGTAGTTGATGATATAACCCGATAGTGTCTCCGATTCGGTGACCGGCAAATCGAAATCATATTTTTTGTTGAGATTATCTACCTCCAGCCGCCCGGAGAAGATGTATTCCTTTTCAGAAAGTTGTTTTTCGATAAATTCCTCGGCATCATATTCGTCTTCTATTTCTCCAAAAATTTCCTCCAGTACATCCTCCATTGTAATAATTCCTGCCGTACCTCCAAATTCATCGACCACCCAGGCAATGCTTTTTCTTTCTTTTGTGAATTTGCCAATGAGATCTGCAGCACTCATACTTTCCGGAACTGCAGGAATCGGCAATAATACAGACCTGATATCTGCCGGGTTTTTGAAAAGATCTAATTGGTGGATATAGCCAACGATATGATCAATATTTTTTTCAAACACGATGAGCTTACTCAATTTTGTTTCGACAAATTGTTTTTTTACATCCTGCATAGAAGCATTGAGTTCGATACCTGTGATCTCCTTTCTTGGCACAAGGCATTGCCTGATCTTCACTTTGGGAAGTTCTAATGCATTTTCAAAGAGTCTTGTATTTAATTCCTCCCTGCTATCACTCATATCATGACTTTGCTGGAAAAGTTGGTCAAGATCATGACGCGTTAATGCTGCCTTTTTCTCATTATACCTGACATTGAATACATATTTCAAAAGCCATTCGGATAATTTAATTAAACCCGAAGCCAGGGGATAGAACATCTGATAAAAAAAATCAACCACCACTGCCAGCTTGCTGAGCAAGGCATTGCTCCGTGCCCGGAATATGGCCCTTGGTATAAATTCTGCAAAGATGACGACAATAAAGGTGGCGACGACAATTTCGACGATAAGATCAACGGTGCCTGGTATTTGCCGATTGATCTTTTTCTCAAGATAGGCCCATGCAGGTCGCATCACCGTAGATACTTCGAGGCTGAAAAAGATCAGAAATATATTAAACCCAATGAGCGTAGTGCCCAAAAAGCGAACCGGCGATTCGGTGAATTGACCGAGCAATCTTCCAGCTGCGGTCCCCTGTTTCTTTTTCAATTCAATGCCCAAACGATTAGCACTGTAAAAAGCCATTTCAATCCCTGCAAAAAAACCCATTAGCAGCAAGGTGATCACAAACCATATAATCGTTTTGGCGTCAAACATGGGACTGTAAAGATAAACTACTGATCACTTCAATGAAAGGCCGAACGAATTATTGCTTTATAAATTCATTTACAATTTCTCCGGCTTCTTTACAAGCCCGGTCGAGCTGATCGTTCACAATAACCTTATTAAAGCTATGTTTGAATGAGATCTCATAGCTTGCCTTGCTGATCCTTGCCTGTAAGCTTTCTTCACTCTCTGTTCCTCTTGACAATAATCTTTTTTTTAATTCATCAACGGAGGGGGGTTCTACGAAAATGGTAAGGCAGTTTTGGGGATGTTGTTGCTGTACGTGAATGGCTCCTTTTATATCAATATCCAATAATGGGATCTTTTTCATATTCCATATTCTTTGTAATTCTGATTTCAGAGTGCCGTAATATTTTCCTTCATATACCATTTCCCATTCTACAAACTCATTGTGCTGGATCTTTTGTTGAAATTCCTGTTGTGAAATAAAATAATAATCTACTTTATCTTTTTCAAACTCTCTCGGCTTGCGGGTCGCGGCTGAAACAGAAAAACTTAATTGTGGGATCGCTTTTAATAAATAATGCGTAATAGAAGTCTTTCCAGCCCCTGAGGGAGCTGTAATGATAATGATCTTGTTCATGGAAACCATGCGCAAAGATGGGGAAGAAATTCTGAATTGATAATTGATGATGGCACCGATGGGACAATATTCAAATACGCTTTATTTCTGCCCCTAATTTTCTCAACCTGTCATCGATATACTGATATCCCCTGTCTATTTGTTCGATATTTTGAATCACACTTTTTCCTTCTGCACTTAAGGCTGCGATAAGCAAAGCGACCCCCGCGCGAATATCAGGACTGCTCATGGTTATACCGCGCAATTGTTGTTCTCTCTCCAGGCCAATGACCACAGCACGATGTGGGTCACATAAAATGATCTGGGCACCCATATCAATTAATTTGTCTACAAAAAACAGCCGGCTTTCAAACATTTTCTGATGGATCAATACGCTGCCTTTTGCCTGGATGGCTGTAACTAAAACGATACTAAGTAAATCAGGCGTAAAACCGGGCCATGGGTGGTCATAAATGGTGAGTACTCCCCCATCAAGATAATGATGAACCTCGTATACATCCTGCGGAGGAATATGGAGGTCATCACCCACAAAATTCATATGAATGCCGAGCTGCTGAAACTTTTCAGGAATGATACCAATATGATCGAGCCCGGCGTTTTTTATAGTAATATCACTTTGTGTCATAGCTGCCAGGCCAATAAATGATCCTACCTCGATCATATCTGGCAGCATACGGTGTTCGGTTCCCCCGAGATAGTTCACACCTTCAATATGTAAAAGATTACTCCCAATGCCTTCGATCTTTGCTCCCATTTTGCTTAGCATCTTGCATAGCTGCTGGACGTAGGGTTCGCAGGCGGCATTGTAAATCGTAGTTTTTCCGATGGCCATCACCGCTGCCATAACAAGATTCGCGGTACCAGTTACAGAAGGCTCATCCATCAATAAAAAAGTTCCCTCGAGATGGGGAGCTATCAAATGAAAAAATCCATCTTCTGAATGGTAGTCAAAGGAAGCCCCAAGTCTTTCAAAATTCACAATGTGAGTGTCCAGCCTTCTGCGTCCAATTTTATCACCACCAGGTTTTGGAATGAATGCTTTCCGGAATCGTGCTAACATGGGACCCGCGAGCATGACAGAGCCGCGTAAGCGCCCACTTTTTTTTCTGAATGTTTCGCTATGCAAATAATCGATATCAACGTCATTTGCCTGAAAAATACAAGTATCTCTTTCTGGCCTGTCGATCTTCACATTCATTTCTCCCAGTAACTCGATCAGGAGATTTACGTCGAGAATATCCGGAATGTTTGTAACAGTAACTTTTTCCGGAGTCAGCATTACTGCACTGATAATTTGCAACGCTTCATTCTTGGCACCTTGTGGAATAATATCGCCTGATAATTTTCTGCCGCCGTTAACTTCGAAAGAATGCATTACAGTAATTTGAAAGTATAGCTTATAAAGTAGAGGATGAAATTACACGTAAAAACAAAAAAAGCTGACTATTTCTAATAATCAACTTTACGTCAATACACACAACACAACTGCTCAGTATCTTTTCTTTTTAAATTGACCCCCACCCCCTCCACGATCTCCACGATCTCCACGATCATTTCGACGTCCACCCCCACCGCCGCGCTGTTGAAACTTGCCCCTTTGTTTCCCGTATCCACGATTTTCCTGCTGGGGACGGTAAGCTTTTACAAATGGAGTATTTGTAAATTCCAGTTGACCCTCGGTGATATTGGTTAGCTCGCTTTGTATAGCATCGTCATGTACAAGTTCCTTATGCCAGTTGTTATAAGCGAGTTTCATGTAATAAGCGATTGCATTGGCAAAACCCAATCGTTTTTCTGGGTTGTCTTCTTTCAAAGCTTTCTGGATTATGACTTCCAGATTTTTTCCCAAATGGGAAAACCTGGGATGCCGTTTAGGATACGGAAGTGGATCCGGTTTACTTTTTAATGTCTCTCTTGTGGGAATTGGGTAAGGGGACTTTACATTAAGTTTAAAATCCGATACAAGAAAAAGGTGATCCCATAGCTTGTGGCGAAAATCTTCCACATTTTTCAGGTGTGGGTTTAAAAAACCCATGAGCTCAATGACCACCTGGGCGTTTTTCTGACGTTGTTCAGGGTCCTCAATAGTGAGAAGGTATTCGATCATCTTTTGAATATGGCGACCATACTCGCGCATGATCAAATAGTTTCTTGTCGTATTATATTCCATGAGTAGTTTATTAACAACAAATGTAGAGAAAAGAAAACTAACAGTTATCGAATGGGATATTAGAGTGAAATTATGGGCAAAAGATAAGGGGCCCCGAACCAAGGCCCCTTTTACAAGCCACCATCCTCTTCCACCTAAGAGGTCATTTAATTAAAAGTTGATTGACACAAGACAGATGGCTCGTTACATCGATTAGCCTCAACCAATACATACCCCGCTGTAACGTTGTAATGTACCTGACTCCATCACCAATAATCTCTTCCTCTTTACTGAAAACTGTCTGACCTTGTGCATTGGAAATCTGTATCAAAAATTTTCCAGAAGAAATATTCGCAAATTTAATACCAACAACACCATTCGAAGGATTAGGAAATATATTTATTTTTGGCTTATCTGTATTTTCAAGCTGAATTGATTTTATATCGGTAAACCGAACATAACCGCTTGAATAAACCTGCTTTACTCTGAAGTAGTAATTTCCACTTCCACTCGCCGCAGTATAAAGGAACTTATACCCGTTAGCTTCAAATTCTGTTTTTGATTGTGTGCCTATTGAGGTGAAATTATTTCCATTCCGGCTCATTTCTATTTCATAATGATAGCTGGCGTTGGGATTATCAAAACCACTCCAGGTTATTTCAGCCTTGTCGGTAGTTACCTTTCTAACGTTAAAAGAACGAATATTCAAAGGTAAGGTAGACGAAGGACAGGTGCAATAGGAAAAATGAAAGTTAACCAGGGCAGAACTTAATACAAAGGCGGCTGCACTTCCACCGGTAACACCCCATCCCGCATTGGCTGTAATATGATAGTTATAGGTAACACTATCAGTACCATAAAAATCAGCTATCGTTGTGGAATCGCTGATGTTTACACAGAGTACTTTTGTTAAAACAGTGTCTGTGCCCGCCGAATAAAAATCGGTGCCTGAGCCTAAAACGCCATCGAAAGCGTCAAGCGGAAATGGACCAAAGTTTAAATCGTTTGTACCACTGCTTATAAAGGTAGGAATACCGGGTCCGCTAACAGTATCCCTTCTTGAATAACTATAACTTCCTGTTTGAGGGGCGCTTGAAAAATTTTCCAACGCAACCGAGTCAATTATGCCTTTGATCGTAACACAGAGGTTCACACAAGTAACCAGGCCGGTGTCGGGATTAAATTTTGGAAACTTAAATTGCGTGGCAACTATACCAGCTCCAAATTTGATTGTCGTATCATAGGCAGTTGAACCAGGTGTCTGCCCATTTGGACACTGAGAATATCCCCGATTAAAGACTGCCACCATAAAAAGAATTATTATTAAAAAGCAGTTGTAAAATTTTTTCATGGGACGATAGTTTTGATCAAAAGATATTGGATCTCAACTACAAAATTACACTTACCATGCCTCCGAATCAATTGTAAAACTGCCTGTTTTGCAACTCCGTAATATATGAATGTGTGCAGTGATTATTCCTATGAATTATACAGTCGCTGTCTGAAGAATACGGGATCAGTAACAGCTAAAAATGAAAGTACTTTAATAGTTAATTGGGTTGCTTTTACTATCAACAGTCAGTAGAACTCCGAAAATATTTTATAATCCTTTCGTAAAAGAGGCAAATGATCTGTCCCGACCGGGATCTTTATCAAAAAAAGAAGAACAAAGTATAAAAACATATGATTCTATCTTTGAAAACAGAATGAAAATAGCTGTAAATACCAGGTTTTTGCTTTCCAATTACTTAGAGGGTTATGGTTATTTTGTTTTTGAAGTTTTTAAATACCTCACCAACAAGTATCCGGAGCATCAATTCATTTTTATTTTCGACAGGCCATTTGATAAGCGATTTGTTTTTTCATCAAATATCACTCCCGTGATAGTGGGACCGCCTGCCCGCCATCCCTTGCTTTGGAAGTATTGGTATGATGTAAAAATTCCTTCAATATTAAAAAAACATAAAGCTGACGTTTTTGTTTCGGTTGATGGACTATGTTCTTTAAAAACCGCCACGCCACAATGCCTGGCAGTCCACGATATCGCTTTTTTACATTACCCAGCTCATATTAAGCGATCGCATTTATATTTTTTTAAAAAGTATGTCCCAAAGTTTCTTCAAAAAGCAAATTCAATAGCCACCGTTTCTGAGTTTTCAAAAAAGGATATTTTAAACCACTACAAAACAGACCCTGAAAAAATAAATGTGGTGTACAGCGCAGCCAAAGAAATCTTTAAACCTGTAACTATTGAAATTGCCGACGCAACAAAAGAAAAATATACAGATGGTGCGGAATACTTTCTTTACATAGGAGCTATACATCCCAGAAAAAACCTGGTGAATTTGCTAAAAGCCTTTTCAATTTTTAAAAAAAGACAAAAGAGCAATATGAAACTGGTGTTGGCAGGCCGCCTTGCCTGGAAATATGATTCGTTCATCCAAAATCTAAAAAAGTATAAGTTTAAAGAAGATGTGATAATGTTAGGCTATTTAGGCGAAGATGATCTTGTAAAGATCACCGGGTCTGCGTATGCATTGGTATATCCATCATTATTGGAAGGTTTTGGTGTCCCTGTTTTGGAAGCCATGAAATGCAACGTACCGGTGATTACCTCTTTGGGTTCTTCCATGGAAGAAATTGCAAAAGACGCTGCCTTGTATGCTGACCCAAAAAATTTTGAGGACATCGCCGGGAAGATGATGCTCATCTACAAAGATGAAAAGTTGAGGAAAGAATTAATTGAAAAAGGGAAGATAATTGCTGCCCGGTATTCATGGCAGCGAACTGCTGAATTGTTGTGGCAAAGTATTCTGAAAGCAGTTAACTGATTGATTACCTTTGCCGCTCAATTGGGAATTATGAGTAAATCAACAATAACAATTAATGTGCAGATGGATGAAAGCCGCGTACCCGAATCAATCAATTGGAGTGCATCGGATACAACTGCGGAACATGCACAAAAAGCAAAAGCCATGATGCTTTCCTTCTGGGATGGAAGTGAAAAGACCGCTTTGCGAATCGATCTTTGGACAAAGGATATGATGGTAGACGAAATGGCTGATTTTCTTTATCAAACCATGATGACAATGGCTGATTCGTACGGGCGGGCAACACAACAAAATGAAACGGTAGAAGAAATGAAAAAATTTGCGAAAAATTTTTACGGTAAATTTAAAGCCCAGCAGTTAAAGGAAAATAAAGCTTCCTAACATTTACAAAATATCAATCATGAGCCTTGAACAAAAAATTATGGCCGATCTGAAAACTGCCATGCTTGCAAAGGATGAAAAATCCCTTCGCGGATTGCGAGCAATAAAAGCGGCGATCCTTTTGGCCAAAACTTCTGAGGGTGCAGGCGGAGAGCTGAAAGAAGATGATGAAATAAGACTTTTGCAAAAGTTGGTAAAGCAACGTAAAGATTCGCTGGAAATATATCAACAGCAAAAGCGTACTGATCTTGCGCAGAAAGAGCAGGAAGAAATTGAGGTAATAGAAAAATTTTTACCGAACCAATTATCTGCTGAAGAATTACAACTGGAAATAAGAAAGATCATTGCAGAAACCGGGGCTACATCATCTGCCGATATGGGAAAAGTGATGGGGGCCGCAACAAAAAAATTGTCCGGCAAAGCAGATGGAAAAACAATATCCGCAATAGTAAAGGAGTTGTTGAGTAAGTGAAGTCGGCCTAATTCTACGCTTCATGATCATTGATATCATCTTTGTCATTTTGATAGCGTTGGCTCTTGTCCAGGGTTATCGCCGCGGGTTAATTGTGGCAGTTTTTTCACTTATCTCAATTATCGTTGGTTTGGCAGCAGCTGTGAAATTATCAGCGGTCGTGGCAAACCACCTTGGGCATACTGCAAAAGTTTCGGATAAATGGTTGCCGGTTATTTCGTTTGCCATTGTTTTCATAGTGGTAGTATTCATCATACGCCTCGGCGCCAGGGCAATTCAAAAAATCACTGAGGCCATGATGTTGGGTTGGGCCAACCGGTCAGGAGGCATTATTCTTTACGCCGTGATCTATATAACGATCTTTAGTGTTCTTCTTTTTTATGCAAACCAGCTAAAGATCATTAAACATGAAACCATCAAAGCCTCTGTTACTTATTCCTTTATCCAACCATGGGGGCCTAAAGCAATAGACGGGTTTGCTTCCGTGATCCCTTTTTTTAAGGATATGTTCACCCAATTGGAAGGTTTTTTTAGCAGAATACCGGAAAAAATATCAGTTTGATTTAAAAATTCCGGCTATTTGCGTCGCGGCAAAGTATATATTCCTGTAAAAATGTTTCTGCCAGTATCTTTGTGAAGCAACCAAATGATAACTCTGCAAAGGGTATTTTATTTGCAGTAAATCAATTATTTTAGCGATAAAGAATTATATTGACTGAGACCCATGGAATATACTATCAAACAACAGGATAAATTCAGGTATATAGAAGAAGGCCAGGGAGAGCCATTGGTTCTCCTGCATGGGTTATTTGGCACTTTGAGCAATTTCAGCGACCTGATTGAGTACTTCCGGCATCACAACAAGGTCATAGTGCCCTTATTGCCTCTGTTTGATCTGGATATTCTTCATACATCAGTAAGCGGACTGGAGAGATTTGTAAACAGATTTATTGATGCAAGAGGTTATGAAGATGTCCATTTATTGGGGAATTCTTTGGGTGGCCATGTTGCACTGATACACATATTAAAGCATCCCGAAAAGATAAAATCACTCATTCTTACCGGCAGTTCCGGCCTGTTTGAAAACGGAATGGGAGATTCATACCCCAAACGCGGCGACTATGATTATATCAAAAGAAAAACTGAGTTGACTTTTTACGATCCTAAAATGGCTACCAAGGAATTGGTTGATGAAGTTTTTGAATTAACCAATAACCGCTTAAAGGTTATTAAGATCATAGCCCTTGCCAAAAGTGCTATCAGAAATAATTTGGGCGAGGAACTCAATCAAATCAAACAACCGACGTTATTGATATGGGGCAATAATGACACAATTACGCCGCCATTTGTAGCCCGGGAGTTTAACCGCCTGATACCAAACAGCGAGCTTTATTTTATTGACAAATGCGGTCATGCCCCCATGATGGAAGTGCCGGATGAATTCAATGTCATTTTGCATAAATTTTTGAAAAAACAAAATGAACCTGCAACAGTTGTCTGAAAATTGTTGTCTCATAACCTAAATGCCGCTATCCATGTTAACAGGAAATTTACAAACTCAAGCTCTCCCATATCTCCGCCTTTCCGATAAGGTATACCAGGCCCTTGAACTGATGAATGAAAATCACGTGGAACACCTGCCGATCGTTGATGGCGACAAATATGTGGGGATGATCAGTGAAGGCGATCTGGCGCAGGCAGAAAATGACCACTCTGCACTGGAACAATTTAGTCAGTCTATTTTCAACCCCTCCGTTAAAGAAGACGAGCACGTGCTGAAAGCGATACAAGTAGCTGTTCAGAATGGATTGACAGTGGTACCTATTATAGGGGAAGAAAGCGAACTAATAGGAGTCGTCACGTATGCAGATCTGTTGAAATATTCTTCTGAATTTATGAGCTTGAATGAGCCTGGTGGTTTGATTGTTTTGGAAATAGAAAGTAAAAATTATTCTTTTAATGAAATAAGCAGGCTGGTTGAAGCGAGTGATGCACAGATAAAACAGCTTAATACCAATATTGATCCTGAAACGGGGTTGATGGAAGTAACTATAAAGATCAACAAAACGGAGGTTTCCGATATTGTATCTACATTCCAGCGACACGAGTATAATGTGAAATATTATTTTGGTGAAGAGCTATTTGAAAACGAATTGAGAACAAATTACGATAACCTGATGAACTACCTGAAAATATAGACTAATCTCTTCGCTTCTTTGCCTGTTTCAATGAATCCGTTAACTTAGTTGCTAGAGTTTTTAATTGCCTGGATGCAAAGGTTAAACATATATCTCGTCACGGTTGCCCTATCCGCTATCCTTTGCAAAGCAGGTGCACAGGAGAACCAGGGTGATCATCTTGTCTCTCCTTCAGACATAACCAATGCTGAAATTAAAACGGGCGAGCAGGCTGCCGCGCCATTTATCATTCGCAACATCATCATTGTTGGAAACAGAAGAACCAAGGCTGCTATTATACTAAGGGAGATCCCGTTCAAAGAAGGCGACCATTTTCAACTGCAGCAATTGGTGACAAAATTTGAGGATGCACGCAGACAATTGATGAATACTACTCTCTTTCATGAAGTAGTAGTAGCATTGAAAAGTTTTGACGGGTATAATGTAGATGTCCTGGTTGATGTAAAAGAAAGGTGGTACATCTTCCCTGTACCATATTTCAAAGTGGTTGACCGGAATTTTAATCAATGGCTGGTAGAGCACAACGCCAGTATGGATAGGGTGAATTATGGAGTGAAACTTATTTACAATAATGTCACAGGTTATAATGACAAGTTGAATATTTGGTTCATGAGTGGATACACAAGGCAGATCTCGATGAATTACGACCGCCTTTATTTTGATAACAGGATGAAATGGGGAGGAAAATTTGGGTTTGCCCTTGGCAAAAACCGGGAAGTAAATTATAATACGATCGACAATAAAGAAGTATTTCTCAAAGACACAAATAATTTCATTCGATCATTTTTAAGAACAAATTTTGAACTTACTTATCGCCGGGCTGTAAAGACCAGGCATCGTTTTGGTATAGCCTACACTGAGGAAAAAATTGAGGATACTATTGTAAAACTCAATCCAAGTTATTTTCCTTCAGGTCTTAATAAGATACGTTATCCTGAATTGTACTATACAATGAGCTTTCATGATGTAGATTATATTCCTTACCCATTAAAAGGTTTTGAAACGGAAATAGGCTTTTCGAAAAAAGGATTTAATAAGATAGTAAATGTGTGGGAATTTAACATCCTCACCGGCAACTATTGGCAACTCTTTCCCAAAACATACTTAAGCGTTAATACAGCAGCCAATTTAAAACTACCTTTCAAACAACCATTTATTAATACCCGTTTACTGGGTTATAACCAGTTAGCCATGCAAGGTTATGAATACTATGTAGTAGATGGAGTAGCAGGTGGTTGTTTAAAAACTACCATTTCAAAAGAGCTTTTTAAATTCAACATTCCTCTTTCAATAACAAAACGTCAAACCATCAATTACATTCCTTTCCGCATTTATGGAAAGATTTACGGAAATGCAGGCTATGCTTACAATCCTCAACCAGGACCCAATTCCCTTACAAATCGCATGTTATATTCTGGGGGAGCAGGAATCGATATTGTTACTATCTACGATGTAAATATCAGGTTTGAATGGAGTTTCAACCAGATAGGACAAAACGGTTTATATTTACACAAGAAGACTAATTTCTAAAAATTAATGAAAGTAGCCATTTACAGTCGTGTAATGGAAGAAAATCAACGGCAGGATCTTCAGTTATTTTTCGATGAGTTAAAAAATCAAAAACTTCAGCCTCTCATTTTCCATACCTATTTTGAACAGATAAAAAATTCAATTGCATTACCGCCGGATGCAGAAGTCTTTCATTCTTCGGAACACCTGACCAGTGAAATACAAGCCATTATTAGTCTTGGTGGGGATGGCACTTTGCTTGATACAGCTACTCTTGTTCGCGGTAACAATCTCCCGGTAATGGGTGTCAATTTCGGTCGGCTTGGTTTTTTAGCCAGCATTGGCCGTGATGAAGTAAAAACAGCGATAAAATCGCTGGTCAACCATTCTTTCGTTATTGACAAACGCACTCTCATCCATCTTGATTCAAATCTTCCGCTATTTGGCGACGTGCCTTATGGCTTAAATGAGTTTGCAATTCATAAACAGGATATTGCTCCAATGATCAAAATACATACTTACCTTAATGGAGAGTTTTTGAATACTTACTGGGCAGATGGTTTGATCGTTGCTACTCCTACCGGCTCAACAGGGTATTCTTTAAGTTGCAATGGTCCGATCGTTTTTCCTGACTCAGGCAGTTTTGTCATTACTCCTGTGGCCCCCCATAATTTAAACGTAAGACCTATTGTAGTTCCGGATGATAACATTATTTCTTTTGAAATCGAAAGCCGCTCCGACCAGGCGATCTGCGCCCTTGACTCAAGGAGAGAAATTATAACTAAAGACGTTCAGCTGGCAGTCAGGAAGGAATCCTTTATGCTTAGCCTAATTCGGCTGAACGAAAATAATTTTCTGCAAACACTTCGCAACAAGCTAACCTGGGGACTTGATAAACGGAATTAATCGTTTAATCATTGGTGTATGATGAACACATTAAAATAATTCATACAAAATCCACGACTCCATTTAAAAACCAATTTTTTATAAATAAAAGCTTGATTTTTACGTTATACTAATTTTGAAATCTTATTTTGCAAGTATGAAGAGGTTAACTGCGGTATTCTTTGTAGTCATTTCCTTTTTCACCACAAATATTCACGCCCAGGAACCTATTGTGCAAGAAGGTGAATTTGGAATCGGAGTGGGGGCTGGCCACTATTTTGGCGATTTGAATACAAGAGCCAAGTTGAACCGTCCGAAAATTGCTGCAGGTATTTTCTTTCGCAAAAATTTTGGAAACTATATAGCTGCCAGGATAGTGGCAAATTATGCACAGCTGGGTTATTCTGATATCTATAATACGCATAATGAATTTATGCTCACACGCAACCTGAGCTTCAATACAAATGTCTGGGAGCTTTCTTTGCGGGGAGATTTTAATTTCTTCCGTTTTTTACCCGGTGATCCCGAATTTAATTTTACTCCTTATGTTTCTTTGGGTGTTGGTGTTTTCAGCTATGATCCTTATGCCTATTTGCAGGGACAAAAATATTTTCTGAGGCCATTGGGAACGGAGGGACAGGGCAGCTCGTTATATCCCGATCGCAAACCCTATAGTTCAATGGCCATTTGTTTTCCTGTTGGTGTAGGAATAAAATACGCCTTCAATGAAAGATTCAACATCGGTCTTGAGATAACTCATCGCTTTACAACGACTGATTACCTCGATGATGTGAGCAAAACTTATGTTGATCCAGCTGTATTTCCTCCTTTACCGGACGGCAGCCCCTCACCCGGTTTGTTGCTTTCGGATAGATCTTATGAATTGGGAACTCCGATAGGTATTAAAGGACGCCAGCGCGGGGTAGAAACAAACAAAGATCAGTTTATAACCGCTATGATCTACTTCAGTTTTAACCTGCAATCTTATAAGTGTCCCTCCGCTAATTAAGATTCTTGTAAAATAATTTTTCCCATTATCATTAGCTTCGTCGCGCGATAGAAGTCTTCTATTTTGCATTTTTCTGTTATGCTGGAGGTACTGCTCAAAGGAATAACTCTTGGACTTTTGCTGAGCATCTCGGTAGGCCCTGTTATGTTCTCGATTCTGAAGCAGAGTTTGAACAATGGCCACACCGGGGGCATCGCATTTATTATTGGAGTTTCTGCCAGTGATATTACAATGGTTTTGATCAGCAATATTTTTACGGAGTTATTTAGTGCTATCAGCACTCATAGAAAACCGATCGGAATTGCCGGGAGTATCTTTTTGATCTCTTTGGGTGTTTATTTTCTTTTTTTCAAGAAAATAAAAGTGAATGAGGAAGGCAAACAGATCGTCATGAAATTCAGAAAAAGAGACTATGCACAAATCGCTTTATCAGGCTACGCAATGAACACGCTGAATCCCGCTGTATTTCTTTTTTGGCTAACCGCTTCCTCAACTTTCATAAATCACACTCTTGAACAAAAGCTGGTACTTTTTATAGTTTGTCTTGCCATCGTTTTTTCTACAGATATTGCTAAAGTGATGTTGGCCGGTAAGATCAGGAAGAAATTAACGCCTCACAATATTCATATTATTAATCGTGTAAACGGGCTGATCTTGATTGGCTTTGGCATTGCCCTCATTTGGGGCTTGTTATTGTACGCAGACAAATTGAAATGACACTCTATGAAAAAAACAGGTCTTTTCCCGAGATTTTGGCGTCTTACCAAACGCCTCTTTCTCATTCTTTTCCTCGCACAGTTTGTTTACCTCATCTTACTAAAATGGATGGATCCCCCCATTACTATTACGCAGCTTTCAAGCCTGTTGACCGGGCATGGTTTGAAAAGAGATTATATAACCAAGAAACAAATGTCGGTCAATGCAAAACTGGCGGTTATTGCTTCCGAAGATCAATTATTTCCTGATCACAATGGTTTTGATTTCAAATCCATTGAAAAAGCAATGAAGCATAACCAGAAAAGCAAATCGCTGCATGGAGCAAGTACTATCAGTCAGCAAACAGCAAAAAATGTTTTTTTATGGCAGGGCCGGAGCTGGCTGAGAAAAGGGCTGGAAGTGTATTTTACTTTTATGATCGAAAAGATATGGGGTAAAAAAAGAATTCTTGAAGTATACATGAACGTAGCAGAAATGGGTGATGGAATTTTCGGTATTGAAAAAGCTTCACAAAAATATTTCACTAAATCTGCCGCTAACTTGTCCAGGCAGGAAGCGGCAATGATCGCAGCCTGTCTTCCAAACCCACGCCGTTTTTCAGTAAAGCCTGTTTCAAGATATGTCTCTGCCAGGTCCGGGTGGATATTGCGACAAATGAATAACCTGCAGGCTGATCCCGATATTCAAAAAATTGTCAACAACACTCTTTCAAAAAAATGATCAGTCGATGACAAGTTTTATTTTTTCGCTGTTGTGAGTAGCCGTGACAGTACCAATATGAAGAATAGAAAAAATAAGATAATAATTTCCTTTCGGCAGCTGCGGATCGAATTTTAGTTTTGCCGGTTTTTGCACTAACTCATATAAACTATTTGATACAGGAAGATCTTTTAACCAACCGTATTTATCGAAGACTCCCACAACCATCTCAATTCTTAATTCAGGGTGTGAAATAATATACTATAATATTTTGGCGGAAGCTCTGTATGTATATCAATTGGGAAAGGAATATTCTCTCTGGCCCTAATGATTTTTTCCGAAGGAATAAATTTCACTTTGGCAAAACTTGCAAATGCTGGATCATATTTATAATTCAAGTCCCCGATGGCCACCGGTATTCTTGTTTGAAATGAATCGGAGTTATGAATGTCAAGGATGTAAACAGGCTTTCCCAGTAGAGAATCTTCGATCGGCCAGAAATTATAATTGTTCCGGCGTTCCCTGTAATAGTTTAAAGAATAAGACATTTGACCGGTATAAAACCAATACTTAGATGCCCGTTGATACGAGTTTTCAAATACAATTGGCAGCGCCTTTGTCTTTTCTTTCATCATCTGGGGCCAATCTTTCCAGCCATGATATCGCTGCCTGATCGCCTTGACCGGCAATATGTCAACGATCATCACAATTCTTGCAAACAATACAAGGACCATTGTAACAGGTAATAATTGCAACAGCCATTTTCGCCCCGCTGATCTTTCGGCCAAAAAATGGTGACTCAAAACAATCAGGGGAATAATAGCAGGAGATGTCCAGTTACCTTCCACTCTTCCCCTGAATGAGCTTAAAAGAAAAAAAAGATAAATACCAGCTAGAGTAAATTTCAATCCTCTTTCAAAGACGTTTTTTGAATGATATAAAAAAGCAGCGGGTAAAAGAATGATACCTGCCAGGGGGCCAGCTAACAGAATTTGACCGCCGACATATTCAAGAGTAAAAGAAAATTTATAAGGATTTACATTGCTTTCAAATAAGTGATAACGGAAACTGATCCAGTCATGTTGATATTGCCATAGCAAATGCGGAGCGAAAAACGATAAAGCAATTACTCCTGCCAGGTAAGTTTGATAATAACGAAATAACTTCAGATTTGAGAGCAATACAAAAAAAATGATCAATACAGCATGATACTTACTGTACAACAAGGCAGCAACGACAACACCAAGTAAAAAAGTATTTAATAAAGAAGATTGTCGAAGAAATCTTCGATAGCTAACAAAAAATAACGCTGTGAAAAAAATCAGCGGTGTATCAGGAACAGCTACAAAACCGGTTAGCTGCAGTACTGCCAGTGACAATGCGATCGCATAAAAAAGAAAAGATCCTTTCTTTTCAATCAGTCTTTCGATAAGAAATAATGAAAGTACATTGAGCAAAAGAAAAAATAAGCGGACACCAAGTTCATTCTGAAAAATGGAATATCCCATCTTTATCAGCAAGGCCACCATGGGTGGGTGATCAAAATAACCCCAGTCTAAAAATTTTGAATATACCCAATAATAAGCCTCATCATCCAATAGCTCCGTAGACCGTGATTGAATTAATCCTAAAATGATCCAGGAGAAATAAAAAAGCAGGCGATGATGTCTTTGAAAAAATGATCTCATTAAAAACGAAAGTACTGAGAACTGATCATTGCTTTATCAAACCATCAACAGCATTGATCGCTTTTTGAATCCGCTGTTCATGGTTTCCATTTACTTCGACCCAGGGGGTGGATTGGTTTTCCATAAGGCTTTTATAAATCTCATAAAGCTGTTGTCTTGGTCCTGGATCGGGATACTCACGCAACTTGTCATATGTCCACGGGAGATCAATATCACAAAGCAGGTAAAGATCATATTTTCTTTTTGCTACGTGGTCTAAAATAAACTGGTGACATTTTCCAAAAACAAACTCGCACCAGACTTTCATTACGTACATATCGGTGTCAATGAAGAGTAATGAGTGATGAGTAATGAGTGACGGGTTAGGGTCACTTTGCCGATTGCCCATTGCCAATTGAGTATATTTCTCTTCCAGTTCAATCTGTCCTTTTGCGATGGTCAGCAGATCTTCATAGGTATAGTTCATTCCATGAACTGTCAGATACTCTCTTGCATATTCAGGACACCATAAAGCATTATAGTGTTCGGCAAGTTCCTTGCACAAACTGCTTTTGCCAGTCGATTCAGGTCCTATAGCAACAATTTCTTTAAGCATTCGGCAGCAAGTTAATTGGTTGTTCATTCTCCCATATTAAAATATTTTAAGAACACATTCGTCTGCATTTTATGAACAATATTTTTTAACTCAAAAAAGAAAAACATGTACTACAATCAGTCATGTGCGGGCCTTCGTGATACCGTTGCCCGCGAAGCCGCAAAAGGCGCTTATTCCGGAAGCAGGCAACAGCACCAGCTTATCCGTTTCATGCAAAGAGCTGCTGTAAACATCTACAAAACAGAGAACAGCTACGAAATGCTGGTCTTTGCCCCAGGTCGCATCAGGGAAAATTTTCACCTAAACGTAAAAGGAAATGAACTCACTGTTTCTTATTTACCGCCTGAAGGGTTTCCAAGACCCGAATGGGTGAGAAGGGAATATAGCCGCGGAGCATTTGAAAGGTCTTTTACATTGGATGAGACAATTGATGCGGCGAAAATTACTGCAAAATACGTTGATGGTGTTTTGCAGATAAGCTTACCGATTGTTCCGGGGAAAGAATCGAAAAGCCAGGAAATTCCTGTTAGTTAAGAGAGTGATCGCATGATTCAACAATGATTCTAAATCAAGGTGGTTGTTTTTAAACAGCCGCCTTTTTTTTCCACTCTGCAAATCCCATCCAGGCTAATACCAGGAACAAGACATACATTAAGGTAAAAAGCATCAGCTCTTTATAGAAATTAAGGGGAATGGCAACAATATTGGAAAATATCCAGGCAATCCAGTTTTCAATTTTTCTTTTCGCCATCCACCACATAGCAGTCACAGCTGATGCAGAAACTAATGAGTCAAGTACCGGTGTATTGCTATTGGTAAGCTTGACAAGAAGCAAATAAATAACTATCCAAAAAAATATAAAGAACCCGATTCCAAAAAGTAATTCATTCTTATTACACCATTTTATCGGGTATGTATAATGCTCGGCATCTCTTTTTTGCACCCAATTATACCAACCGTAAACGCTCATTATGAAATAATAAATATTCAAAGAAGCATCTGCATACAGAGGAGGATGTGTTTGAAAGAAATAAACATATGCCGCTAATAAGACTCCAATGATTCCTGTAGGATAAACAAGGATATTATTTTTTCTGGCATACCAGACACTTGCGATCTGGGTCGCTGTACTAACCCATTCCTGCCAACGTGTTTCCTTTATGTTTGCAGCAAATTGCTGCCAGAGTTCCTGTAAAGACAAGGAAGAATTTTTTCAAAAATAGATCATTGGTTTGTGCTCCGGTACTTTCTCATTGAGCGCAGGTATTTTATTCCTTTGGATGTTTGAAACCGTGTAGGAACCTGCCGCCAGTCACCATTGCCATTAAATGTCCAAACAAGGAAATGCAAATGAGGAAGTGCTGTGTAACCTGTCTTACCGCTCAATGCTATTACTTGTCCTTTCTTTACCGAATCACCCACATTTACCAGTGCACCATTATACTGCAAATGCCAGTAGCCGGCCCGCGAACCATCCGCATGTTGTATAATGATATTGTTGCCATAAGGACGGTACTTTTTATTTAGCCCTCCTTTGTTTCCGTCTTCCTTTACTCTTACCACTACGCCATCCCGTGCTGCTAAAATTTTCGTTCCTCTTTTCATTTTAAAATCAAGGGCTGCTCTCTCTTTATGAGAAAAATGACTGAAATATCCCTGTATCACCAAATGTGTGGTCCTGTTTTCATAGGGCAACTCATATACATAGCTGCTGTCGTCTTTAATGGTCCCTTTTTCAAGCGCCTTTACTTCTTTACGAAGCGGGTTTTTGCTAACAGAGCAGCCTATGACCAGCAAACTCAGCCATGGAACAAATTTGATCATCATTTGTGAATTTAATAAAGCTCTTCCCATCACGCAATTTCTACCTTCATAATAATTTAATTTTTGCAATGCTTTAAAAAATCGTAGTTTTTCCGTCCAATTTTTTTAACCATATAAATTTTATGTTATGGCAACTCAGGAAGCAGTAATGACAACAAAGGATGTGGCCAACCGTCTTCATGAACTTTTCAAGGAAAATAAATGGACGGAAGCCCAACAGGAGCTTTTTAGCGCCGATGCAGAAAGCATTGAACCAAAAGATTCACCGGGCCTGCAATCTGTAAAAGGGATTGATGCCATCCGCAAAAAAGGAGAAGATTTCAATAATATGGTAGAAGAAGTGCATGGTGGCTGGGTTTCTGAACCCATTGTGGCTGGTAAATACATTGCCGTAGCTATGGGCATGGATTGCACATACAAGGGAATGGGCAGGCAAAAGATGGATGAGATCGCTCTTTATGAAGTAAAAGACGGTAAGATCGTAAAAGAACAATTTTTCTATTAAGAAACCGAATGGGTTAGTAAGCGTCTTGTCCTGGGCCTTGCGAAGGACGAGACGTTTCTATTTTATGTAGCCAGCACTCTTAATTCTATTGAACTTCCGTTGCGTCGCACACTTGTACTGGCGTAACTCTATTTATCACTTTAATCTCACGAAATGGAAAAAATAAATCTTGCTGAAAAATTTTCTTTATTTAAAGAGCAGTGGAGTCCCAAAATTGTGGGCGAGCTGAACGGACAAATGGTAAAACTGGCAAAGTTCAAAGGGCTATTTGTCTGGCATCACCATGATCATGAAGATGAGTTATTTTATGTTGTGAAAGGAAGCTTTGATATGGAATTTGAAAACAAAAACGTAACTATTAATCAAGGTGAGTTCATCATCGTCCCCAGCGGAATTGAGCATCGCCCCAATGCAAAAGAAGAATGTGAGGTCATGCTGTTTGAACCAGGAACAACTCTCAATACCGGTAACGTAGAAAATGAGAGAACACTGAAAAAATTGCAACATCTTTAACCTTGTTCCGAGTTTCAAAGGCTGGGTTGTCAAACTCTGAAACGTCAAACCGCTTGAACTTCTGGAACTTTTTTCCGCATCTTTGCACCCGGAGGTTTTAGAAAAACGAACTAATGAAAGTTGCTGTTCTTGGCGCAGGCATGGTAGGCAGAACAATGGCCATTGATCTTGCTTCATCCTTTGATGTTACTTCTTTTGATGTAAGTGAAGAAAGCATTCAGCTATTAAAAGAACGGGATCCCTCGATCCAAATCAAACATGCTGATCTTAAAGACTATAAGCAATATTCAAAATGGCTGGCAGAGTTTGATATCGTTGTAACAGCCGTTCCCGGTTTTATGGGTTTTGACACTTTAAAAACCGTCATCAACTGTGGCAAGGATGTCGCTGATATTTCATTTTTCCCCGAAGATGTTTTGCAGCTTGATAAATTGGCAAGAGAAAAAAAAGTCACTGTGATCACCGACGTGGGGGTAGCTCCGGGTATGAGTAATTTGATTCTTGGCCACTACAATGAAGAAATGACCGTCACCAATTTCGAGTGTTATGTTGGAGGTCTGCCTAAGATCAGGAAAAAGCCTTTTGAATACAAAGCACCTTTTTCTCCCATTGATGTAATAGAAGAATACACAAGGCCGGCCCGGTTGAAAGAAAACGGGTTTATTGTCACAAAACCTGCGTTGAGTGAAAGGGAGTACATGGATTTTGAAGAAGTGGGAACATTGGAAGCTTTCAATACGGATGGTCTCAGAAGCCTGTTATTTACAATGTCACATATCCCTAATATGAAGGAAAAAACATTAAGATACCCGGTACATGTAGAATTTGTGATCGCCTTAAAGCAGGCCGGTTTTTTCGACGAAAAAGAAATTGAAATCGATGGCGTAAAAATTTCGCCGCTGAAATTTTGCTCAAAAATTCTATTTAACGACTGGCGACTCGGCACTGAAGAAGAAGAACTAACTGTAATGAAAGTGATCATTGAAGGGGAAAAAGATAAACATCAAAAACGCATTGAATTTAATTTGCTGGACTATTTTGACACAAAAACAAAAACATCTTCTATGAGCCGGACGACTGGCTACACCTGCACAGCGGCTGTCCATCTGATCGCTAAAAAACTCTTTACAGAGAAGGGTGTTTTTCCCCCTGAACTAGTAGGAAAAAATAAGAGCTGTTTTGACTTTGTGATCAATTATTTGAAAGAGAGAGGAGTGAATTGGAAGGTTCAAACCAATTGACTATTTTTTCTGCAATAGAGAATCGGCCTTTTGCAGACTTCTGATCATTTCCTCATTCACATGCGAAATTTTCATTTTCTCAGATTCAAGATATTTGATCTGCTCCTCTTTGTTGTCTTTCAAAGAGTCCATGTTAAATTCATTCATCCATGTTTCCATGTGGGAGTCAGCAAATGTTAACCAGTTAAACACCGAATCCAATCCCAATCTGTATTGTACAGATTTTTTTTGAAGATCATAGGAGAGTTTAGAAATGGAGTCAAGGCTGTGTTGTATCCTGGTTTTTGCTTCGCTTATTTTGTTCATTTTTGCCATGCCTATGTCATGCTGCTTCAACACTTCATGCATCACGCTATCTGACGCCGACTCAGCGGTCTTATCTTCTTTGCCAGTCGAAGTATTCGAATTATTACAGCTGACAAACAGAAGTATAAAAAAAGCCTGAACAACAAATTTCATTTATCAATTTTTTTGCAAAGATATAGGCTATACAAGATCATTCTGCCTAAAGTGTTTTGACTAATTTTGATATTCTAAACAGTCGCCTTGCTATATGAATAAATTGGGTAATTATATCACAGGTAGGTGGATCACAGGTGATGGCGATGGCCAGGTTTTGTATGATGCAGTTACCGGCGATGATATTGCGATCGCCACAACAGAAGGATTAGATTTTGCTTCAATACTGGATTATGGAAGGAGGGTTGGCAATCCTGCATTGCGCAGACTGACATTTCATGAACGCGGAAGAATGTTGCGTGCATTGGCCATGCATTTGAACGAAATCATCGAAAAATTTTATGCATCAGCTATAAAACAGGCGCAACAAAAGCAGATAGCTGGATTGATATTGAAGGCGGCATTGGAAATTTATTTTGCATACGCATCCCTGCGCAGAAAATTTCCTGATGTTCATATTGCTGCTGATGGTGAACCGGCAAATCTAAGCAAAAACGGGTACATTCATGGGGCATCATATTTTAGTGCCGAAAGAAGGTGTGGCTATTCATATCAATGCATTTAATTTTCCTGTGTGGGGCATGCTTGAAAAATGCGCCGTTAATTGGCTGGCAGGCGTTCCGGCAATTGTAAAACCTGCAACGATTACATGCTTTCTTAACTGAAGCGGTTGTAAAAGAAATTATCGCTTCAAACATTTTACCGGAAGGTGCTTTACAATTGATTTGTGGTAAGTGTAGGAGATTTATTAGACCATGTAACATCGCAGGATGTAATAACATTTACCGGTTCAAAATCAACCGCATTAAAACTAAAAGAGCATGAAAGAATTTTAAACGAATCTGTTCCATTTAATATGGAAGCAGATCAGTTTAAATTGCATTGTTTTGGGTGATGATGTAAATCCTTCCGATGCAGAGTGGGATATTTTTATTAAAGAGATAAGAAAGGAAATGACGGTAAAAGCGGGGCAAAAATGCACAGCCATCCGCAGAATCTTTGTTCCTGAAAATAAAATGGAAGATGTATGGAAATCATCGCAGCAATCTTTATCACAAACCATTATCGGCAATCCTTTAAATGATAAAGTAAGAATGGGTTCGTTGGCGGCAAATCGCAGCGCGAAGAAGTAAAACAACAGGTGCAAAAATTATTAGCATCATCACAAATAATTTATGGATCCTTGATAGTGTTGAAGTGATCGATGCCGATGCAAAAAAGGCGCTTTTCTTTCACCATTATTATTAATAAATGAAAAACCTTTTACATCAAATGATGTGCATGAAACAGAAGCGTTTGGGCCGGTAAGCACGATCATGCCATATAAAAATTTAGATGAAGCAATTGCATTAAGCAAAATGGGAAAGGGTTCTTTATGTTCATACCATTGTTACAGCTAATGATAAAATTGCAAAGCAATATGTGTTAAGCGCAGGCACACATCATGGAAGAATTTTAGTGTTGAATAAAGATTGCGCAAAAGAAAGTACAGGTCATGGTTCACCATTGCCAATGCTTGTTCATGGCGGACCGGGACAGAGCAGGTGGCGGGGAAGAAATGGGCGGCATTCGCGGTGTAAAACATTATATGCAAAGGGTAGCTATACAGGGTTCGCCAACAACAATCACAAACATTACAAATGTTTACCAGCAACATGCAAAAGGAATTGAAAGACGATATTCATCCATTTAAAAAATATTTTGAAGAATTGAAGATCGGCGACCAGATCATCACCCAAAAAAGAATAATAACAAGTGAAGATATTGACAGGTTTGCCGATTTAAGCGGTGATCATTTTTATGCGCATTTAAAAGCAACCGATTTTACGGGAACTATGTTTGAACAACAGGTTGCACATGGATATTTTATTATGAGCGTTGCTGCAGGTTTGTTTGTTGATAGTTATGAAAAAAATCCTGTGCTGTTAAATTATGGCATTGATGAATTAAGATTTACAAAGCCTGTTTATCCGGGAGCAGAAATTCATATAAAATTTACCTGCAAAGAAAAAATCCCGCAGGATCAAAAGCCCGTTGGAAAGATTGAAGGCGTTCAGTCGGGCGGGGACGATTCAGAAATTTCAAGAGGAATTGTAAGGTGGTTGGTGGAAATAATTGATGAAACAAACGAACAGGTCGGAATTGCAACTATACTGACAATGGTAAGGCTACGAGACATGAGCTTTAAAGAGAAAAAGAAATCCGATGTTTTGAACGAGTTTACGAAGAAGTTCTTTATTATGAGTTAGTGAAAAAAAATATTTTGATCGAAAGACAATTGTTAATGCCCATAGTTTACGATCAACTCAACATCCAGGATGCATACAGGATGGATTTATTGGCAGAAAAACAATGGTAATAGAAATCAAATCTTTAGAAAGACTTGGCCCGGTCCATTTCAGGCAGGTAATGACTTATTTGAAATTGTCAGCCTCAAAAATGGATTACTGCTTAATTTTAATGTAGAATGGATGAAGGATGGGTTCCATAGAGTATTTAACAATGATGGAAAACAGCTCTTCAATCTCTTTAAACAAACTATTTTTCTCTTAGCTATGATACACCATGTCTCCAACGGCTATGTAAAATCGGAATTACATAATGGTGTAACTACCATTGAGTTTTTTCATCCACAAAGTAATTCATTGCCTTTAAAAATTTTAGATGAACTGGCGCAAACGATTCACCGCGCCGGAAATGATGATGAAACAAAGGTTATTGTCCTGTGTTCGGCTGGGGAAAAAATATTTTGCTCCGGTGCCTCCTTTGATGAGTTAGCAGCTATTCAAAATGCTGAACAGGGTTTGCAATTTTTTAGTGGCTTTGCTCATGTTATCAATGCCATGCGAACCTGTTCTAAATTTATCATTGCCCGTGTACAGGGAAAATGTGTTGGCGGAGGTGTGGGCCTGGTAGCAGCAGCAGATTATGCCATTGCAACAGAACAAGCAGAAATAAAACTAAGCGAACTCACTATTGGCATTGGTCCTTTTGTAGTAGGCCCGGTAGTAGAAAGAAGGCTTGGAACTTCAGCATTTACTCAATTGGCTATTGATGCCTCCATGTGGCGCAGTGCTCAGTGGGGGGGACGAAAAGGATTGTTTGCCGAAGTTCACCTGACTATTGAGGGGATGGATGAATCTCTTTCGAGATTAACAAATACATTGCTTCACTCCAGCCCCACAGCCATGGCCGAAATGAAAAAAATATTCTGGAAAGGAACAGAGAACTGGGATCATTTATTATTGGAGAGGGCCGCCATCAGTGGAAAATTAGTATTGAGTTCCTTTACGAAAGCTGCAATTGAAAAATTCAAGGCTAAGAGGTAGATGCATTTAACATTTGACCAGCAAAATTTTCACTCGATTTGCGATAAACTGGCAAGAAAAGACAGGCATCTTTTTACTATCATAAGGCAACACGGATATCCCCCTGTATGGACCAGGAAAGGAAATTTTCAAACCCTTATTCATATTATTCTTGAGCAACAGGTTTCATTGGCTTCTGCAAGAGCTGCGTTGAATAAACTAAAAGAAAGAATTGGGACCATTACTCCCAAAAAACTACTTGCTCTTTCCGATGAAGAGTTAAAGGCCTGCTATTTCAGCAGGCAAAAAACAGTCTATGCCAGGTGCCTGGCAGCTGCAATTGCTTCTAAACAAATTATTTTAAAAAGCTTTTCTGATCTGAACGATGCAGAAATCCGTCAACAACTAAAAGCAATAAAAGGTATTGGCGACTGGACCGTTGACGTTTATTTGCTTTTTGCTTTGCAACGCACAGATATCTTTCCTGTTGGCGACCTCGCCATGGTAAATGCGTTGAAGGAAGTGAAACAATTGTCCAAGGAAACAAAACGGGAAGAATTACTGAAATTAGCGGAGAGATGGAAACCTTATCGGTCCATTGCTACTATGCTTTTCTGGCACTATTACATTCAGAAAAGAGGGATAAAGGTTTAACTATTGTCTATCGTTGCCACGTCATCTCAATGAATCCAAAAAACGTTTAATTTCTCTGTGAAGTCCATTCGAATTGCCTGTAGCAGAAAACCTGCAATTGAATTTTTTTGCTTTCTCCAGGATCTCACTCAAAGAAAATTCTTTTTGTTCTATACTAAATGCAATTTTCTTTTGCCAAAGTTCCTCTGCAAGATATTCCTGTTCTGTCTGACCTGGCGTAGGGATCAAAATACTTTTCTTTTGCAGTTTTGCAAGATCCATGATCGTACTATAGCCGGAGCGACTGATCACCCAGTCCGCTTTTTCCATTTCCTCATTTAATTCCCTTGCAGAAAGATGATTGTAAAATTTTATCATTCCTGTTGATGGAATAACAGTTTGCGATGACGGTAACCCCCTGACGATCGTGGCAGTTCCGGGATAATGGCTTACTTCATTAATGATCTTATTTTCTAAAATAGTACGCTGTGGTTCCGGACCCGATAAAATGAACAATAACTGATCTTTTATTTCTCCTTCTTCTTTTTTTTCAAACCTTGAAAGAACATCAATGTATTTTACTGGAACGCGGGGTATGGTCATCGGGTGAGATAATTCCCCCGCCAGGTTATTTTCTCCAACAAGGTCGGGCACCCAACATTCTTTAAAGCGATTGATATAATTATAATTCCATCTTTGTAAGATCCTTTCATTCCATTTCCCTAACGGACTCTTTATACCTAACTGGTGGGTAATAAATATAGATGGCACATAGGAATGATATAGTCCAAATCGATTATCGGAGATCACTCCATCAAATTCATGCATCTTAATTGTTCGGTTTAACCATCTGTGTTCTGCCCTGATCGAAGAAATGACGCGTGGCATTTGTAAAAGCAACTTCAGCAAGAGGCCTCCGGAGGTCTTTGAATATTTAATATCGTAGCCCGCCAGGTGCAAAAATGGCAAGTGGGCAAATTCTGAACGCAGTAAGGCCTCCTGGGGACCTTCTCCAGCCAGCCAGACATTGCAATCATTTCCCAGCAGTTCTCTTATGATTGGAATACAACGTGTAGCATGACCAAGACCCCAGTCCAGGGGCGCCACCAGGATGCGGAATTTACGCCGCAATTTTTCACGTTTGCCTTCGGTCATCTTTTTTTAAATTTTTGCCGGAGTATACTATTTTGCTTGTAAAATAGTTTTAATTTAGAAATCCTATTTATGAAACGGAAAAACAAAATAATTGTCCTCTTGCTCTTATTAGGAACAATCCTTGCTTTTGGGTGTAATAAGAACTACTATTCCGGCACGGGCAAAGGCAGCAATTGTGGATGTCCAAGTCATAAAGGAATGGTAGGATATTAAACAGCTAGCCAATGAAATCCGCTCCTGATCGGGATCTGTTAGTGTTATTCAAAAATGAATTCATGAGCCAGCAAGCGATTGATCAGGAAGTGGACTGTTTAAATAAGATTTTGCGCCGAACTGATTTGCCACATGAATTTTGCAAAGCTCATGAACTGGTTCGCAGAAATCGAATCACCCAAAAGACCGAAAACCTTTTAAAGGCATTCCATCAGCCACTGCTAAAACCTTTTTGGTTCCTCATCAGCAAGAATTGATCAATAAATCTTTTCTTTATTACCGGCTGGATTTCTTAACCTTGATTAACCTTAAACCAAGAATAGTTAACCCTTTTTATATTGCTCTAAGAATATTTTCGTAGCTGCAATTCAACAGCTATGAGACGAATTTCTTTTGTCCCTGTCTTCTTTCTTTGCACAATTGGTCTCGCCCAAAAAAATGGAATTATTAAAGGCATCGCTTTTGATACCGTTGCAAAGCAGCCAGTAAGCAGTGCTACTATTACTCTTATGCAAAAAAAGAGGTTTTACTTCTTACCGCTTCCGTTGCATAAGCGTTGTCCTGCAATGACAGAAACGCTTCGAAAATGGAGACGTCAAGATGCTCGCCTGCGCGTCCGAGTTGAACGGCCATCTGAGCAGCGAGGATCGTGAATAGGGAACTCTGGAACCCGGCCAATGTATTGGGTCAACGGCATTGAGATGCCGATCGGCTCGCGCCAGGGGTGCCCCGTGACATGGACAAGCCCCCCCATCGCCTGGAGCACGAGCTCACTGGCCGCGCGGTCGCGGCGACCGCTCCGCCCTCCCGAAATTTGTGATCGAGCAGTAAATCAAGCCTGGGTTCATCCGGGCCCAGCGTCTGTACCCGAGGCCGAACCGCTCCATCGTGCCCGGCCGAAAGCTCTCTACCACGACATCAGTATCAGCCAGGAGTTTTCGAAACAGCGCAACCCCGGGTGTCGAGCCCAGGTCGAGGCTGATCCCCAGCTTACCTGCGTTGAGGTAGGCGAATAATCACCGGGCCGACCGCTGGACGCGTCGTCTCGCCACGGCCCCAAACGGCGACCGCCATCGCCCACTCCTGGTCGCTCGATCTTCAGCACTTCCGCGCCGTAATCCGCGAGCAGCTTGGTGCAGTACGGACCAGCGACGAACTGCGCCAGGTCCAGCACGCGCAATCCGCCCAGTGCGGTGGACGGCTTTATCATGCTTGAAACCACAGCCGTTCCATGTAGGCGATCCACCCGTCGCCCGATCCTCGATACCCTTGCACCGATTTTTTCATCGCTCTGATAGTTGCATCATAGTGGATCACAATTGCTGTAATTCGCCATACAGCGGCTGCCGCTCTGGTCTTTGCGGCTGCACTTGAGGCGGAATCCAACCGTTCGCCCACTTTCGGGTCAGTAGCGAGAATACTTCTACACTAATTCCGGCGTGAGCGAAGCCTGGGAGTCTGGTAAGAGTGCGCCTTTCATCCGCCGAGCTGGTGGTCATCACTTCGAGTGTCCGCTCGATGCCGAGCGGTGCGGTGAACTGGTCGGCCGCGTCCACGCCGGCGACGCTCGAGAACTCCGGTGCGTTTGGGGATTTCGTCAGGGGTCGACGATCCGCTCGATGCTCAACTTCACGGCCTCCGCGTCGGAGCCTCGCTACCGTCGTGGGACTTCACGCCTTTGCGCAACTGGAACACGTAACGCGTAAAGTCGACCATCTCCATCACCCGCCCGTGGCGTGCCAATCCGCAGCGTCCCGCCCCTGACTGGGCAGATGGTGGATGGCGGTGCTGGCGCCACCGCCGGCGCGGCGCAAGCAGACACCAGGAGTACTGCGCCGATCCGAACGATGCGGCAGCTCTCGCCTGTTCACCCTGTGTGGCTCCTTGTCAGTCTGTGCCAGGCCCGTGCGCGAGCGCAGCTCGACGATCGCGGGTCCGGTGTTCGTCAGCGTCCCGAGCTCGTTGATCCGGAAATCGGCACCTCCACGAAGTGCTGCTCCCCGTCGGTGAAGGTTCGGAGCACCCTGCCGCGACAGTAGTACATGTAGCACACGAGGACCCACTCCCGGTTGCGGAAGCCGAGCTTCCGAATCCATGCGTTCGGCCCCGCCCACCGCGTGAGCATGCTGCTGAACCACGGAATGCGCATGACCCCGGGGCGCGTACATGTGGGGGACCAGACCGCCCAGATGAGGCCACCACCGCCCTCCTCGCGGGGAGGCGTCGCGTGTGTGGACCTCCCACTGGCGGATGTCCTCGAAGAACACCAGGTTGCCGGTCGTAGCGGCGTGGCGGGCTCTCCGTTTCGGGCAACATACGACCCGCATTCGCTCTCGCCACGCGGTCGGCCGCTTGGTCCGGGTAGGTCGGTGCGAGGCGTCCGCGCTCGTGTTGCCGCGAGCCATTCCAGCACGCGGTTGACCCCATCATCGTCGCGACCAGCTCGCCGCGCTGGTTGACGAAGCCCTCTCCGAGGCGGTGAGAACGAAGAGGCCGAGCTGCCGACCGCGCGCGTCGGCGTTGAACTCCGTGCCGTCGTGAAAGGTGATTCCTTGCGGAGAGAGAAGATGTAGGTCTGGGGGTCGACGATCCGCCAGGTTTCGGCGAGCTCGCCGGTCAGGTTGCCATTTTCGTCAGCACGAATGAGCGAGTTGTACAGAGCCCGGGGCGATGTTTCGATTGCTGGTGTCCGAGGTGCCCGCCGACTGGACGCCCATCCGGACGGTCCCGCCGCGCACCGGGGCACCCGCGGTCGAAGCGCTGGTGGCGGCAGCCTGGGCGGCGGCGGCGACGCGGCCGTGCCGCCGCTGGCTGGCGCTGACGTGGCTGGCGCCTGGGCGACCGGGGCCGATGCGCACGCCTGGAGTAGCGCGAGACTCCCGGCCGCCGCCAGCAACCGTAGGAATACGCGCCGTGGAAGTGTCCTGTTCATGTCTCCCCCTATCCGAGCCCGCCTCCGTCTGAACGCGGGCAGACTCGATAAGCCATCTTCCGTACTATGGATGCGGCGTTGCGCTCGCGGCGACCGTCCTCTCGGCGAGGAGGTCTTCGATGTCGGGCTCGGCGAACCCGAGCTCGCCGAGGAGCGTCCGTGAGCGATCACCGATGCCGGGGCAGCTTGCGGCATCGTCGGGTTCACGCCCGTGGCGCGGAACGGTAAGCGCGGCATCTGGACGCTGCCGGGATACGGCACGTCCATGAGCCCGCCACTTTCGACCAGGTGCCTTGTCCGTCAGGAGATCGAGCGGTGTGTACAGCGGCGCGTGTGGCAGGTCCGCCCGTTCGAGGTGCTGCAAAACGTCGGCGGCGCTCAGGGTGGCGACGAGCTCGTCGATTCGCGAGTGGAGTTCGGCCGAGTGCGCAACGCGGCCTGCCCGCGTCCGCAGTGGGTCGGCCCAGAGCTCGGCGAAGCCAAACTCCGCACAGAAGCGCTCCCACTGCGGATCGCTGACGACCATGATGAGAACGCTCCGACCATCACAGGTGGTGAAGAGTCGGCTGATCCCTGCAGCTGAACCGCCGCTCGCGTTCCGTGCGGGCGCGGGTTCGGGGACGACGCCCGAAATGCTGGCATTCACGAACGTGACTGGTCGTGAAATACGTCGCCGTCTCGAACAGGCCGATGTCGAGTCTCCGTCCATGACCCGTCTGGTTTCGTTCGGCGATCGCCGCGACGATGGCGAGCGCTGCCCAGATGGCCGAGCTGAGGTCGATGATGGGCGACCCACTGTGGAGCGGTTCTCCAGGCGGCCCGGTCATGAGGAGAGTCCGGACATCAGTTGCGCGGCAGTGTCGAAGAGTGGGCGATCACCGCTGGGTCCGGGCAGGAATCCGCGGATCGAGCAGTACACCAGGCGCGGGTTGCGGACGAGCAGCGTGTCGGGCCCGATACCCAGTCTCTCCAGCGTGCGCGGCAACAGGTTGTCCAGCACCTGACATCGGCCGTGTCCGCGAGCCGAAAGAGCAGATCTCGACCCCGCGAGTCTGCTTGAGATCGACCGCGAAGCTGCTTTTGGACCGGTTGAGCGTGGCGAAATGCAGCGGGCTCGAGCTCCGCATCGGCTCGCCGGTGGTCGGCTCCACCTTGATGACGTCCGCGCCCAACTCGGCCAGGATCGCACCGGTCGCCGGACCGGCGATGTATCGGGTGAGCTCCACCACCCGGCAGCTCGAAAGCGGCAGGAACGGCCCCGTCCTAGACGCGAGTGGGAACGCGCTCATGGGCGGCCGAACCTGCTGGGCGTCAGAGCCTCGAGCGGAGCTCAACGATCAGGGAACCCGTATTCGTTACCGCCCCGAACTCGTTCTCGATAGTGACGTCGCACTCGATGCAGCTACGCCCGTCCTCGATGAACTTGCGGCTCACCCGTCCGCGGCAAAAGTAACGGAATCCGACGAGCACCCATTCGCGATTGCGGTTGGTGATCTTGCGAATCCAGGCGTTGGGGCCTGTCCACCGGGTCCACGAAGCTCGCGAACCACGGGACGCGGTACATGCCGGTGGCGTACCGATCTGGGACGTGGCCACCCGCGGTCGGCGTGGTCCCGGTTCAGCGCGGCACATGTCGGCGAGCTGCATCTCGAACCGCCGCCTCGACGTGAGCGACACGGGGCCGATGATCATCTCGGGGATCTCCATACCTTCAATCACGTATTCGAAGAAGACGTCATCCCTGTCGTACTGGTGCGCACCCGGTCAGGTGGGATGCTTGGACCGGGCACGCCTCGGTTACCTGGCCGGGGGCTATCTTCGGGTAGGACCTGGCGAGGGCGCCGACTTGCTTCTGGCGCTCGGCGCTCCAACGTGCAGCGAACCCGCGGTAGCGGGCGACGGCGTCCCCGCGCTGGTTCACAAATGTCGTCTCCGAGGTGCACAGGGCGAAGATCCCCAATTGCTTGCTTCGCTTCACGACGCTGTCCACGGCGCGCGAGGTGGAGAGCACCGCGTCGCCCGGTCGGACGGCGCGGAAGAACTCCCACTCCTCGCCCATGTTGTTGCTGACGTCGAAGAGGTTGCCGTCGGAGTCGGTAATCCGGCCCAGGTGGCGCGGCCAGGCGAGAAACTGCCGACCGTGGCTATAGAGGTACCCTGGGCAGGGCGATGATGCCGCCCCAGCGCGTCTGGCGCGCGAACTCCTCGTCGAGGTAAAGGGCGTTGAAATCCTCGACCGCGTACGCAACGCGGCGGATGCTGTCGCGCGTAACCTCGTAGTGCTCCTGTTCGGGCTGAGGGAGGTCCTTGCCGCAGTAGGCCAGAAACTCGCTGATATTCTTATGGCGGACGGACGACAGATCAGGTCGGGCGCCGAGACTTTCCAAGGTACCGGCGGTCATGGCACGTGGGTCCTTTCCCCGCGCCAGGGTCAACGCGCCACAAGTGGAGCGCTACCTGCACCATGCCGTTCACCCATCGAATAGAGAATATATCGACTTGTTGAGTCGATCAAGCGCGCGGTGGGGCTGCGATGCCTGGCTGCCGCGGGGCCCGGTCCAGGTGCCTGAGTCCTGACGGCAGCGGCGCCGGTGTCGGTCGCCCAGCCGATCACAAGAAGTCGCACTGGACGGTATTTGCCCGGGCCGGATCGCGGTGAAACGACTGCGACGCGGGAGCGCCATCCGCGTGTTCGGGCTGACGGACGATTGCGCCGAGCCCGCGTTGACAGCGCGCGAGTCGGCGTCTGCGAGCTAGGCTACGCGCCATGCCGCAAACGCATCGACTGAGCGCCGACGATCGGCTCGACATCATGGATCTCATCGCCCGCTACGCGCACACGCTGGATTCGGGCGACCTCGATGGCTATGTGAATAACTTCGCGCCTGACGCGTTGCTGTTCGAGCGCCACAAGGGGCGCGAACAAATCCGCGAGTTCGTGGCGGGTCTCATGCGTGAGGGCCGCGCTGGACCGCTGCCCAACGGCGACGTGGCCTACCGACACTTCGCCGGTCAGCCGACCATCGACGGCGCCGGCGACCATGCCACCGTGCACTCGTACCTGCTGTGGGTCAACATGGGCTCGGAGCCGCCGGTGTCCTCGGCGGCCGAGTACTTCGACGAGGTCGTCAAGCTGGACGGCCGCTGGTACTTCCAGTCGCGCAGGCTGCACCGCCTGGCCGGTCGCTTTCCCGGCAGCGAGCCGGTGGTCGTGCCGCAGGCAAGCACCACGTGAGCGTCTCCATCCTGGAGCAGTACCGCACGCTGCCGATGTTCGAGGCGCGCGCGCGGGAGATTCTGCTGCCCGACGCGCTGGCGTTCGCCGCCGGCGGCGCGGCGACGGAGGCGACGCTCGATCGAAACCGCTGGGCGCTGCAGCACCTGGCGCTGGAGCAGCGCGTGCTGATGGGCGTCAAGACCGTCGACATCACCACCTCGTTTCTGGGTCTGACGCTGCCGACGCCGATCATCGTCTCGCCCATGGGCGGCATGTACCGCTTTCATCCGGAGGGCGATGTCGAGATGGCGCGCGGCGCGACGCGCGATGGCGGCCTGTCCGTCGTCGCCGGCGGCGCGCCGGGTCTGGACAAGGTCGCGGCGGCGGCATCTGGTCCGCTGATCTTTCAGCTGTACTGGCTCGGCGACCGTGATTGGGTCTCGGACAAGCTCCAGACCGTGCACGCGGCGGGCTACAAGGCCTTTTGCCTGACGGTCGACACGGCGGCGTACAGTCGCCGCGAGCGCGACATCGTGCTCAACATGCCGGTGCGCCGCGCCGCGGGCCCGCTGCCAGATACGCAGTCCGCGCTGACCTGGGACGACGTGGACTGGGTCAAAGAGCAGATTCCGCTGCCGTTCGGGCTCAAGGGCATCATGACCGCGCAGGACGCGTCGACCGCGCTGGACCACGGCGTGGACTTCATCTGGGTCTCGAACCATGGCGGCCGCCAGATCGACGATGGCCGGGCGACGATCGACGCGCTGACGGAAATCGTCGACGTGGTGAATGGCCGCGTGCCGCTGATCGTCGACAGCGGTTTCCGCCGCGGCACTGACGCGATCAAGGCCCTGGCGCTTGGCGCGACGCTGGTGTCATTTGGACGGACGGCGTTGTGGGGCCTGGCGGTAGGCGGCGCGGATGGAGTCCAGGGCGTCTTGCAACTGCTGAATGAAGAACTGGTCATCAATATGAAACTGGCCGGTCAACGTTCGGTGAGCCAGTTGTCGCCACGCATGATCCGCCGCATCGACGAGCCGGATTCGCCGTCGGCGCACCCCAGCGCGAGACGAGCGAGGGCAACCTGATGTCGCAGTTGTCGGCTTCGCAGCGCGCGGCCGTCCAACACATCACCGATGACGCGGAGATGTCGGAAATCGACAAGATGTGGAGCATTACTGAAACGCTATTCGGTGCGCCGCCACGGGCCTGAGCCACGCTTGCGACCGGAGCCGGCCCCTGGCGTAGCATCGCGGTGAGACGTATAGGGGATCGTATACGAAGGCCGGGTGCGGAGGTGCCAGTCATGGCAACCGAGTTGAACCGTCGTCAGGCGCTGCGTCTGCTTTCGCTTGGTGCGAGTGGGCTCCTGCTCGCGGCGTGCGGGCCCACGGCGCCCTCCGCCGCGCCAACACCAGTCCAGCCAGCCGCTGGCGCCGCTGCGGCTGCGGCCGCGGGCGCGGTCAAGCCCGGCGCCACAACGCTGCCAGGCGCTGGCCAGCCCAAGTTCGGCGGCACGCTGCGATACGCGCAGACGGCCACTCCCGTCAGCATCGACGGCAACAGCATCGCCGGCGGCGGCAGTGAGACCGCGTGGCTGGTCTTCGACCGCCTGACCACGTACGACCTCAATCTCAAGCCGCAGCCGATGCTGGCCGAAAGCTGGGACATCAGCACCGACTTCAAGCAGTTCAAGCTCAACCTGCGCAAGGGCGTCCAGTTCCACTCCGGCCGCGAGTTCACCAGCGACGACGTCAAGTACAACATCCTGCGCGTCGCGCGACCCGAAGGTCGGCTCGGGCATCTGCTCACCGGGCTAGCAACTGGTTCACGACCATCGAGACGCCGGACAAGTACACGCGTCGTCCTGAAGTCCGATCAGCCGCGGCCGACGGTCTTCGACTGCTTCGAGCTGTTCAACATCGTCGACAAGCAGACACATGCGAGGGCCCGGACGCCACAGACAGAAGTCGTCGGCACCGGCCCGTTCAAGTTCGTGGAGTGGGTCCAGGGCGACCACTTCACGCTCGCCAAGAACCAGAACTACTGGCAGAGTGGCCGAGCCGTACGTCGACGGTATCACCACGCTATCTATGCGCGATCCAGCAGCGATGGATCGTGCAGCTCGAGTCCGGCGCGCTGGACGTGATCAAGAGTCCGAGCGTCGACGACTTCGTGCGGCTCAAGACCGACCCGACTACCAGGCCATCGATGCACCCCGGCCTCGGTACGTTCTTCGAGGTGGGCTTCAATACCGCGCGACCACCCTTCGACGACAAGCACGTGCGTCAGGCGTTCAACTACGCCATGGACCGCCAGCGCTTCACCGACACGATCATGCGCGGCACGGCGCACGCCGCTCAACCTGCCGTGGGCGCAAGCTCGCCGGCGTACGAGGCCGCCAAGAACGGCGACTACACCTACGATCTGGACAAGGCGCAGGTCGCTGCTGAAAGACGCGGGCGTGAGCGACCTCGAGACCGACATCCTGGTCAACGGCACGGCGCCCCGCAGGTGCTCGTCGTTCTCGCAGATCTTCCAGGACAGCCTGGCGACGATCGGCGTCAAGCTCAACATCAAGAATCTCGAGTCGTCGGTCTGGGTGGACGTGGTGATCAACAAGAAGCCGGACTACACCGGCCTGTGGGTTGGCGGCGACCAGATCGCCCAGCTGTCGCCCAGCACGCTTGTTCCAGCTTTCGCCGGGGTTGGCGACTGGACAACAACCACTCCGCCTTCAAGAGCGATCAGTGGACCACGCTGGTCAACACGCTGCTGTCTGAGACTAATCCGCAAGCAAAAAGAGCTGTATACGCGATTGAACGACTACATTCTGGACCAGTCGTTTACCGTGCCATTTTCGACCAACCCGTACACGTTTGATGCGCGGCAACGTCAAGGACTTCGGTGTGGTGATGCACAACGGCGGACTGAACCTGCAGACGGCCTGGCTCGCGTAGTTATCCGACCGGCGTCGTTGAGAATTTCGAGGCGCTCCAGGCCGGTGAAGAGCAGGCGGCCACGGTAGCATCTGTTTCGGCGCTCCAGCATCACGACAGCTCGACGATGGCGCGTCCCAGGATCTCGCCGCGTTCGAGCGCCTCGCAGGCTTCGTTGATCTGCTCCAGCTTGAACCGACGGCTGACGAGCACCTCCAGCGGCAGCCTGCCGGAACTGGAACCACCGCACGTACATCGGGTAGTCGCGCTCGGTGTTCGGCGAGCCGCCATACGTGCCGCGATAGACCTTGCCGCCGGGCAGGATCTCGCCGAGAACCCCTATTCCTCCGCCGCTGGCGTGGAACCCCCGACCTGCACAGCCGTGCCACCTTCCGGGCGCCAGCCAGGGATGGCCGGATGCACCGAGGGCAGGAGCTGGCGCGATCGTTTCAGGCCGGCCAATGGCATCGAAAGCAAAGTCCGCCCCGCCGTTTGTCAACTCCAGGATCTGCTGGAGGCGCCGCCGTCGCCGCCGTTGATGCCGTGTGTGTCGCGCCGAAGCGCCGCG
>CAVTSY010000007.1:0-91086 GCA_963737475.1 uncultured Bacteroidota bacterium | reverse complement strand
ACAACAACGGATGCAACTTGTGGATCCAGTAATGGAACACTGACACTTGGAGCCGTAACAGGAGGAGTAGCGCCGTATGAGTATTCAGTAGACGGAAGTGCATTTACAACAACAACGAACTATACAAACCTTGCAGCAGGATCACATACTATTGATGTAAGAGACGCCAATGGATGTATCTTTTCAACAACAGCCGGAATAAACAATTCCAATGGCCCGACAGCAATTGTAACAACAACAACGGATGCAGCTTGCGGAGCAAGCAATGGAACACTGACCCTTGGAGCAGTCACAGGAGGAGTAGCACCGTATGAGTATTCGGTAGATGGAAGTGCATTTACAACGACAACGAACTATACAAACCTTGCAGCAGGCTCACATACTATTGATGTAAGAGATGCCAATGGATGTATCTTCTCAACGACAGCCGATAAACAATTCCAATGGACCGACTGCCATTGTTACCACAACAACAGATGCAACCTGCGGATCAAGCAATGGCACACTGACCCTGGGAGCAGTGACCGGAGGAGTAGCACCGTATGAGTATTCAGTAGACGGAAGTGCATTTACAACGACAACGAACTATACAAACCTTGCAGCAGGATCACACACTATTGATGTAAGAGATGCCAATGGATGTATCTATTCAACCACAGCCACAGTCAATGGCAGCAACGGCCCGACAGCGATCGCGACAACAACAACGGATGCTGCTTGTGGAGCCAGTGATGGAACACTGACACTGGGAGCAGTAACAGGAGGAGTAGCACCGTATGAGTATTCAGTAGACGGAAGTGCATTTACAACGACAACGAACTATACAAACCTTGCAGCAGGATCACACACTATTGATGTAAGAGATGCCAATGGATGTATCTTCTCGACCACAGCCGGATAAACAATTCTAATGGCCCGACAGCAATTGCGACCACGACAACGGATGCAACCTGCGGATCAAGCAATGGCACACTGACCCTTGGAGCGGTGACCGGAGGAGTAGCACCGTATACATATTCTATTGACGGTGGAGCGTTCACCGGAACAACTAATTATACAAATCTTGCAGCAGGGTCACGCACGATCGATGTAAAGGATGCTAATGGATGTATCTATTCAACGACAGCTACGGTCAATGGCACCAACGGCCCGACAGCAATTGTGGCAACAACAACGGATGCTGCTTGCGGATCAAGCAACGGAACACTGACACTGGGAATAGTGACCGGTGGAGTAGCGCCATATGAGTATTCAGTAGATGGAAGTGCATTTACGACGACAACGAACTATACAAACCTTGCAGCAGGCTCACACACGATTGATGTAAGAGACGCCAACGGATGTATCTTCTCAACAACAGCAGGAATAAACAATTCTAATGGTCCAACAGCAATTGTAACCACGACAACAGATGCAACCTGCGGATCAAGCAATGGAACACTGACCCTTGGAGCAGTCACAGGAGGAGTAGCACCGTATGAGTATTCGGTAGACGGAAGTGCATTTACAACGACAACGAATTATACAAACCTTGCAGCAGGCTCACACACGATTGATGTAAGAGATGCCAATGGATGTATCTATTCAACAACAGCCACAGTCAATGGCAGCAATGGCCCGACAGCAATTGTAACAACAACAACGGATGCAGCTTGCGGATCAAGCAATGGCACACTGACCCTTGGAGCAGTAACAGGAGGAGTAGCACCGTATGAGTATTCGGTAGATGGAAGTGCGTTTACAACGACAACGAACTATACAAACCTTGCAGCAGGATCACATACTATTGATGTAAGAGATGCCAATGGATGTATCTTCTCAACGACAGCCGGAATAAACAATTCCAATGGACCAACTGCCATTGTTACCACAACAACAGATGCAACCTGCGGATCAAGCAATGGCACACTGACCCTTGGAGCGGTGACCGGAGGAGTTGCACCGTATGAGTATTCAGTAGACGGAAGTGCGTTTACAACAACAACGAATTATACAACCCTGGCAGCAGGCTCACACACGATTGATGTAAGAGATGCCAATGGATGTATCTATTCGACCACAGCCACGGTCAATGGCAGCAACGGACCGACAGCAATCGTAACAACAACAACGGATGCAGCTTGCGGATCAAGCAATGGAACACTGACGCTTGGAGCAGTCACCGGAGGAGTAGCACCATATGAGTATTCAGTAGATGGAAGTGCATTTACAACGACAACGAACTATACAACCCTGGCAGCAGGCTCACATACTATTGATGTAAGAGACGCTAATGGATGTATCTATTCGACCACAGCCACGGTGACTGGCAGCAACGGCCCGACAGCGATAGCGACAACAACAACGGATGCTGCTTGTGGAGCCAGTGATGGAACACTGACACTGGGAGCCGTAACAGGAGGAGTAGCGCCGTATGAGTATTCAGTAGACGGAAGTGCATTTACGACGACAACGAACTATACAAACCTTGCAGCAGGATCACACACGATTGATGTAAGAGACGCCAACGGATGTATCTTCTCAACAACAGCCGGAATAAACAATTCTAATGGTCCAACAGCAATTGCAACCACGACAACAGATGCAACCTGCGGATCAAGCAATGGAACACTGACCCTTGGAGCGGTAACAGGAGGAGTAGCACCGTATGAGTATTCAGTAGATGGAAGTGCATTTACAACGACAACGAATTATACAAACCTTGCAGCAGGCTCACATACTATTGATGTAAGAGACGCTAATGGATGTATCTATTCGACCACAGCCACAGTAACTGGCAGCAACGGCCCGACAGCGATCGCAACAACAACAACGGATGCAGCTTGCGGATCAAGCAATGGCACACTGACCCTTGGAGCAGTCACCGGAGGAGTAGCACCATATGAGTATTCGGTAGATGGAAGTGCATTTACAACGACAACGAACTATACAAACCTTGCAGCAGGCTCACATACTATTGATGTAAGAGATGCCAATGGATGTATCTTCTCAACGACAGCCGGAATAAACAATTCCAATGGACCAACTGCCATTGTTACCACAACAACAGATGCAACCTGCGGATCAAGCAATGGCACACTGACCCTGGGAGCAGTGACCGGAGGAGTAGCGCCGTATGAGTATTCAGTAGACGGAAGTGCATTTACAACGACAACGAACTATACAAACCTTGCAGCAGGATCACACACTATTGATGTAAGAGATGCCAATGGATGTATCTATTCAACCACAGCCACGGTGACTGGCAGCAACGGCCCGACAGCGATCGCGACAACAACAACGGATGCTGCTTGTGGAGCCAGTGATGGAACACTGACACTGGGAGCCGTAACAGGAGGAGTAGCGCCGTATGAGTATTCAGTAGACGGAAGTGCATTTACAACGACAACGAACTATACAAACCTTGCAGCAGGATCACACACTATTGATGTAAGAGATGCCAATGGATGTATCTTCTCGACAACAGCCGGAATAAACAATTCTAATGGTCCAACAGCAATTGCAACCACGACAACAGATGCAACCTGCGGATCAAGCAATGGCACACTGACCCTTGGAGCGGTGACCGGAGGAGTAGCACCGTATACATATTCTATTGACGGTGGAGCGTTCACCGGAACAACTAATTATACAAATCTTGCGGCAGGGTCACGCACGATCGATGTAAAGGATGCTAATGGATGTATCTTCTCAACGACAGCTACAGTCAATGGCAGCAACGGCCCGACAGCGATAGCGACAACAACAACGGATGCTGCTTGCGGATCAAGCAATGGAACACTGACACTTGGAGCAGTAACCGGTGGAGTAGCGCCGTATGAGTATTCAGTAGACGGAAGTGCATTTACGACGACAACGAACTATACAAACCTTGCAGCAGGCTCACACACGATTGATGTAAGAGACGCCAACGGATGTATCTTCTCAACAACAGCAGGAATAAACAATTCTAATGGTCCAACAGCAATTGCAACCACGACAACAGATGCAACCTGCGGATCAAGCAATGGAACACTGACCCTTGGAGCGGTCACAGGAGGAGTAGCACCGTATGAGTATTCGGTAGACGGAGGTGCATTTACAACGACAACGAATTATACAAACCTTGCAGCAGGCTCACATACTATTGATGTAAGAGACGCTAATGGATGTATCTATTCGACCACAGCCACAGTAACTGGCAGCAATGGCCCGACAGCGATCGCAACAACAACAACGGATGCTGCTTGCGGATCAAGCAATGGCACACTGACCCTTGGAGCAGTCACCGGAGGAGTAGCACCATATGAGTATTCGGTAGATGGAAGTGCATTTACAACGACAACGAACTATACAAACCTTGCAGCAGGCTCACATACTATTGATGTAAGAGATGCCAATGGATGTATCTTCTCAACGACAGCCGGAATAAACAATTCCAATGGACCAACTGCCATTGTTACCACAACAACAGATGCAACCTGCGGATCAAGCAATGGCACACTGACCCTGGGAGCAGTGACCGGAGGAGTAGCGCCGTATGAGTATTCAGTAGACGGAAGTGCATTTACAACGACAACGAACTATACAAACCTTGCAGCAGGATCACACACTATTGATGTAAGAGATGCCAATGGATGTATCTATTCAACCACAGCCACGGTGACTGGCAGCAACGGCCCGACAGCGATCGCGACAACAACAACGGATGCTGCTTGCGGAGCCAGTGATGGAACACTGACACTGGGAGCCGTAACAGGAGGAGTTGCACCGTATGAGTATTCAGTAGACGGAAGTGCATTTACAACGACAACGAACTATACAACCCTGGCAGCAGGCTCACATACTATTGATGTAAGAGACGCTAATGGATGTATCTATTCGACCACAGCCACGGTGACTGGCAGCAACGGCCCGACAGCGATCGCGACAACAACAACGGATGCTGCTTGTGGAGCCAGTGATGGCATACTGACGCTTGGAGTAGTGACCGGAGGAGTAGCGCCGTATGAGTATTCAGTAGACGGAAGTGCATTTACGACGACAACGAACTATACAAACCTTGCAGCAGGATCACACACGATTGATGTAAGAGACGCCAACGGATGTATCTTCTCGACAACAGCCGGAATAAACAATTCTAATGGTCCAACAGCAATTGCAACCACGACAACAGATGCAACCTGCGGATCAAGCAATGGCACACTGACCCTTGGAGCGGTGACCGGAGGAGTTGCACCGTATGAGTATTCAGTAGATGGAAGTGCATTTACAACGACAACGAACTATACAAACCTTGCAGCAGGCTCACATACTATTGATGTAAGAGACGCTAATGGATGTATCTATTCGACCACAGCCACGGTGACTGGCAGCAACGGACCGACAGCGATCGCGACAACAACAACGGATGCTGCTTGTGGAGCCAGTGATGGCATACTGACCCTTGGAGCAGTGACCGGAGGAGTAGCACCGTATGAGTATTCAGTAGACGGAAGTGCATTTACGACGACAACGAACTATACAAACCTGGCAGCAGGCTCACACACGATTGATGTAAGAGATGCCAACGGATGTATCTTCTCGACAACAGCCGGAATAAACAATTCTAATGGTCCAACAGCAATTGCAACCACGACAACAGATGCAACCTGCGGATCAAGCAATGGCACACTGACCCTTGGAGCGGTGACCGGAGGAGTTGCACCGTATGAGTATTCAGTAGATGGAAGTGCATTTACAACGACAACGAACTATACAAACCTTGCAGCAGGCTCACATACTATTGATGTAAGAGACGCTAATGGATGTATCTATTCAACCACAGCCACAGTAACTGGCAGCAACGGCCCGACAGCGATCGCGACAACAACAACGGATGCAGCTTGCGGAGCCAGTGATGGAACACTGACACTGGGAGCAGTAACCGGTGGAGTAGCACCGTATGAGTATTCAGTTGACGGAAGTGCATTTACAACAACAACGAACTATACAAACCTTGCAGCAGGATCACACACTATTGATGTAAGAGATGCCAATGGATGTATCTTCTCAACAACAGCCGGAATAAACAATACCAATGGCCCGACAGCAATTGTGACCACAACAACGGATGCAAGCTGCGGAACCGACAATGGCACCCTGGCGCTTGGAACAGTCACAGGAGGAGTAGCACCGTATGAGTATTCAGTAGACGGAGGTGTATTTACAACGACAACGAATTATACAAACCTGGCAGCAGGCTCACATACTATTGATGTAAGAGACGCTAATGGATGTATCTACGCAACGACCGCTGGAATAAACAGTGCTACCCCACCAACTCTCGCTATCACCGACCCATTGACCGTATGCGCACCGAATACAATAGATCTTACTGCAGCAAGTGTTACTGCAGGCAGTGATCCTGGATTGAATCTTACTTACTGGTTGGATGCTAATGCAACAACACCAATTGTGAGCCCGAATGCTGTGGCAACAGGGGGCACTTTCTATATCAAGGCAACTTCAGCAGCCGGTTGTTCCATTGTGAAACCAGTTCTCGTAACAATAAATACAGGACCAGCACTAATGTCACTGTTACTGACCCGGCACAAGTGTGTGAACCGGCGACAGTGGATCTCACTAATCCAGACATTACCGCTGGCAGTGATCCGGGATTAAATTATACATACTGGGTGGATGCAGCCAACACAGTACCTCTGCCAAACCCGAACGCCGTGGGACAAAGTGGTACTTATTATATAACCGGAACTGCAACAGGCGGCTGTTCTTCCACAATGTCGGTACAGGTGGTTGTGAAAGTAACGAAAGCGACACCGGGAACGACCTATCCGATCTGTTTCGGCCGCACCAAATACTTCTCTGCAGCTTAGTGCAAGAGACCTTGGCGATTGGGTACACTTATCAGTGGTATCCGCCAGTGGGGATCAATTTCGATGACATTAAAAATCCGACCTTTAATTATAACATGCAAACACAGTATACGATCACGCTGACACCTCCTGATGGTACCTGTCCGACAGTCGATACACTGCTTGTAAACTTAATGGCAACAGACGCCAGGACTGCATCAAGCTTGAACGTGCCAAATGCATGGTCGCCGAACGGAGATGGTCATAATGATAGATTGTATCCTCTGACGATCAACATGAAAGAACTTCAATATTTCAGAGTCTATAACAGGTGGGGACAGCTGATGTTTGAAACACACACCCTGGGCCAGGGATGGGATGGAACATTCAATGGCCAGCCACAGGTAATGGATGTATATACATGGACAGTCGAAGCGACCGGATTGGATGGAGTTCATTATAAACTTGCGGGTAATTCGATTTTGATGAGGTAATTAAATTTTGAGTTATGAAAAAAGCAATTTTATTTATTGTTCTGCTCATCGCGATGAGAGCAATAAACGCTCAGGATCCTAGTTTTTCGCAATTCTTTTCCTCGCCTCTTAATGTCAACCCGGCATTGACAGCAAGGATCAATTCTGATTGGCGGGTAATATCAAATTTTCGCGATCAGTGGATAGGACCGGCAAGTCCTTATGCGACCGGAACGATCTCGTACGATGCAAAAGTTTTGCAGAATAAAATACCAAATGTGCATGAAGAAAAGAACACATTAGGATTGGGAGGAATGCTGATGTATGATTATGCTATGGATGGGATCATGAAAAGTGTATATGCTTCTGCGAACATGTCGTATAATATTGTGCTGGCCGATGGACCGGTTGTTCACAGGTTGGGCCTCGGCTTTGGAGCCACTTATGGAAGAAGAACTGTTGACTTTAGCAGGCTGACCTGGGAAGAGCAATGGGTGGGCTACGCGGGCTTTGATAAAAATCTCCCTACTGGTGAAACGGCTTTGACAAACATGAAAGGATTCTTTTCGGCTAATGCAGGGCTTGTATACAGTATGACTTCTGAAAAAAGTAACCTCGACATAGGCGCTGCTGGTTTTCATCTTAACACACCTAAACAAACTTATTTGCAGGATGATCATCAGCGATTGGCAATGCGACAAGTGATACATGCAAATTTTGAGACCTTCATAAATAGCGGAGTGGTCTTAAATGTAAACGGCATTACCCAGTTCCAGGAAGATGCCAATTATTATTCATTTGGTGCAGGTTTGGGATATTATGTGCCGAGCAACCCTGACGTAATTCTTAATGCCGGGTATGGTACTGGTCAAAAAATGCAGTGATCCCTTATATTGGTTTTGCATATAAAGATTTTCAATTAGGATTATCATACGATATTACTGTTTCAAAGTTGAACCAGGCATCTATAAAGCCGAAGACCTTTGAGCTGTCGCTGATCTACAGGGGCACAAAGGATACACCATTTGGAATTCCATGTCCATGGAAATAAAACAATTCTTGTTAAAATAGATTCGCCACCTCTCTTACCCAGGCTTTTGAATTTAGGGATTTAAAGGTTTTGAACGATATTTGCATTCCAGCAATTTCCAATCTTATTTTGATGAAAGATTTTTCCTATATCACCAATGCATCCCCTGCATTTATTGAAAATCTGTACCAGGATTTTGTAAAAGACCCAAAAACGTGTAGATCCCGAATTCAGAAAATTTTTTGAAGGATTTGATTTTGCCATCAGCACTATAAAACCGAAGGCAAATGGAAACGGGGCTGCAGTGGCTGCAAGAAAAGAAACAGCCACTACACCCATAAGCGAAGGTGAAGTTGACTGGATGAAAGAGATACAGGTGTACCGTATGATCCTTGGTTATCGCAATAAAGGACACCTGGTTGCCAAAACAAATCCTATCAGGGAAAGAAAAGACAGGGGAGCTAATCTTGAACTGAGTTTTTTTGGCTTTAATGAAGCTGATCTTGATAAAACATTTTATGCAGGTAATTTGATTGGTTTGGGAAAAACCAGCCTGCGCAACATCATTCAATCATCTGAAAAATTGTTATGCCTCACATGTTGGCATTGAATTCAAATACATCAGTGATCAGAAAAAAATTGATTTGCTGACAACGAAGATGGAAAAGAATTTTTTGAATCCACTTCCACTGGAAAAAAGGAAACGCATTCTTGAAAAACTCAATGAAGGCGTGATATTCGAAAAATTTCTTCACACAAAATATGTTGGGCAAAAAAGATTTTCGCTTGAAGGGGGTGAAACAACTATTCCCGCTCTTGATGCAATTATTAATCTTGCTGCAGATAACGATGTGCAGGAAGTGATCATAGGTATGGCGCATCGCGGCAGGCTGAACATACTCGCCAATATTTTAGGGAAAACGTATGAACAGATCTTTAGTGAATTTGAAGGGAACAGCAAATCTCGATCAGACAATGGGCAGTGGTGATGTAAAATATCATTTGGGATTTAGCAGTGAAGTTGAAACAACAGGAAATAAAAAAGTTCATTTGAAATTAATGCCGAACCCTTCACATCTTGAAGCAGTAGATCCAGTGGTGGTCGGTTTTGCAAGAGCCAAGGCAGATGTAATGTATAACAGCTGATTTTGATAAAATTCTTCCTATACTGATTCATGGTGATGCATCCATTGCCGGGCAGGGAATTGTTTATGAAGTGATACAGATGAGTGATCTGAAGGGTTACTACACCGGCGGCACTATTCACTTTGTAATCAATAACCAAATTGGTTTTACAACAGATTTTGATGATGCAAGAAGTTCTGATTATTGTACTTCATTAGCAGGCGCAATACAGGCGCCGGTGTTGCATGTAAATGGCGATGATCCGGAAGCTGTGGTTAAATGTGTTGATATTGCAACGCGCTACCGCCAGGAATTTAACCAGGATATTTTTATTGATATGGTTTGTTATCGCCGGCATGGACATAATGAAGGTGATGATCCAAAATTCACGCAACCGCATTTGTATGATACTTATCGAGAATCATCCAAATCCGCGTGAAGTTTATACTAATTATTTAATGGAGAATGGCGAAGCCGATGCACAGGAAATGGCAAATGAAATGGAAAAGAAATTCTGGGACGATCTGCAGGAGCGTTTGGATGAAGTAAAGCAACATCCTTTGCCATATAAATATCAGCAGCCAGAACAATGGTGGCGAAGTTTGCGTAAAGCAATGGCAGGAAGATTTTATCACATCGCCTGTAACGCTATTGATGAAGAACAATTTAAATTTTTTTTGATGGCATTAATGAAATGGCCGCAGGATTTTCAAGCCATTAAGAAAAATAGAAAAATTATTACAGGATAAAATAAAATTGTTTGAAACAGAAAAAAAAATTGATTGGGCAACAGGCGAATTGTTGGCATATGCTTCTTATTGGTTGAAGGAAATATTGTGCGCATGAGCGGTCAGGATGTAAAGCGCGGTACATTCAGTCATCGCCATGCAGTTTTAAGAGATGAAAATACAGATAAGGACATATAACCGGCTTAAATCATGTTCGATGACATCAGCAGAAAATTCAGAATTTATAATTCCTTATTAAGCGAATATGGTGTTTTGGGATTTGAATATGGATATGCATTAGCCAATCCGAATGCATTGGTTTTATGGGAAGCACAATTTGGAGATTTTAGTAATGGTGCACAAACCATGATTGACCAGTTTATTGCAGGCGGCGAACAAAAATGGAACAGGATGAATGGTCTTGTTATGTTATTGCCGCATGGCTATGAAGGCCAAGGACCGGAACATAGCAGTGGCCGCATGGAACGTTACTTGCAAATGTGCGCACAGCTTAAACTTGGTAATTACCAATATTACAACTGCTGCTAATTTCTTTCATGCATTGAGGCGGCAATTAAAATGGCAGTTTCGTAAGCCATTAATAAATTTTTCACCCAAAGCATATTTACGTTACCCCGGGCAGTTATTCGTAAAATGGAAGAATTTACTAACGGGCGGGTTTAAAGAAGTCATTGATGATTTAACTTATCGAAGATGCATCACAGGTTAAAAAAGTTTTACTCTGCAGCGGAAAATTATATTTTGAGTTTGCAGAAAAAAAACGAAAAAGATAAACGTAATGATACTGCGCATTAATTCGACTTGGAGCAATTGTATCCTTTGCCTTTAAACAATTGGAGGAATTGTATAAAAAGTATAATAATGCCACCTGGTTTTGGGTGCAGGAAGAGCCACTTAACATGGGCGCAGCTCTTTTTTGCAAATGAATCTGAAGAGTTTGAATTATGGAGTTATCAGCCGGCAACCAGGTGCGTCTACAGCATCAGGTTATAACAAAGTGCACCAGCAGGAGCAAAATGAGATCATTGAGACGGCCTTTACGATTTGAGTGCATGAACAGGCTTTATAGATAAAAGTTAATCATCAACAGACAAGAATTACTCAAACTGGGAACCATAAACAATAAACTACAAACCGGAAACATTTTCTATGATCGAAATAAAAGTTCCAACGGTAGGGGAATCTATCAATGAAGTCACTTTGATAAAATGGCTGAAGAAGGATGGCGATTATGTAGAACGAGACGAAGTGATTGCAGAACTCGAAAGTGAAAAGGCAACATTTGAAGTAAATGCCGAGCAGGCAGGTGTTTTAAAAACGTTAGGTCATGAAGGAGATACTTTGAATATCGGGCAGGTGCTGGCAAAGATCGATGAAACTGCGAGCAGGCCAGGCGGAAACGGAGCCGTGAAAAAAGAGCAGGAGATCGTAAACAAAGAACCTGAGAAGAAAAAAAATGAAGCAAAGGTTGAACATGCAAAGACAGATAAAACAATTCAGCAAACTAACAACCAGTCCAGACGGAGTCTCGAGGTGAATCCTGTCGGGCCTATGGAACAAGAAGTGAAGGCAACTCCCGTTGCCTCCGCGATCATTGCCGATAAAAATTTAAATCCATCAACAATAAGTCCATCCGGTATTGGCGGAAAAATTTTAAAAGATGATGTCCTTGAAGCGTTGACTCATCCGGGAAAAAGACCGGGCATCGGGTTGTTCAGTCGTGAAGAGAAGACGGAAAAGATGAGTAACCTGCGAAAAACTGTAAGCCGTCGTCTCGTGGAAGCAAAAAACACGACTGCTATGCTCACTACTTTCAATGAAGTGAACATGCAGCCGATAATGGATATTCGTACAAAGTACAAAGACAAGTTCAAAGAACTACACGGAGTGAATCTTGGATTCATGAGTTTTTTTACCAAAGCGGTTTGTTATGCATTACAGGAATGGCCGGCCGTGAATTCATATATCGATGGTGATTCCATCATTTCTCATAACTACTGTGATATTTCCATTGCAGTGTCCGCACCAAAAGGTTTGGTTGTTCCGGTTATCCGCAATGCAGAAAGTTTAAGCATGGCCGGTATTGAAAAAAAGGTCGTTGAATTGGCCACCAAAGCCAGGGAGAATAAACTGTCATTAGATGAAATGCAGGGAGGGACTTTTACGATCACCAATGGAGGTGTGTTTGGCTCGCTAATGAGCACGCCGATCATTAATATTCCCCAGTCAGCTATTTTAGGAATGCATAAAATAGAAGAACGGCCTGTTGTGGTTGATAAGCAAATCGCAATCCGCCCAATGATGTACGTAGCACTAAGCTATGATCATCGGATCATTGATGGTCGTGAGTCCGTTAGTTTTCTTGTTCGTGTAAAGGAGCTTCTCGAAAACCCCGACCAGTTATTATTTGGAAAAGATCCCGTAAAAACACTACTTGAAATTTGATAAAGCAGGCAATTAGAGATAGATCTACGTAGTAATACTAATAAAGAACTTATCAAGAAATCCGTAAAAAACCTTGTAAGAACTACAATTATTTTTTAAGTTTGTTGGACAACAAATAATCCGACTCATGAGAATTTTAACGCTGCTCCTTGCCGCAAGTTTTATACTATTTTCCTGTAAAAAAGAGGTTGGTCATATTAATACCGATAAAAAAATCCGGGAGGTAATAAAAATGACTCAAGTGCTCTCGGCAAATTCGTTAAAGCAGCAGGAGTTACCGATGAAATATTGAAAGTCAGTCTTGATTCTCTCATCACGAGGGCAAGGAATCATGGCTGGTGGGATTTATGCCAGGCTATTTATCCGCTTGCAGGAGGAACATCATCCAGTTCATCCTTCAATTTGAAAGATACCACGGCTTATCAAATAACATGGTCTGGCTCCCCAACATTCACAAATGGAGGAACATCATTTGGCGACGGAATGAGTTATGGTAACACCGGAATTAACGATAGTATCCTTGCATACAATAATGCTCACATAAGTTTCTATAGTAACACAAATGATACTACGATTGATCAATGGGTAATGGGTGTGGATGATGCACAAGTGCCGTACAATGAATTTGCGATAACGAACGCAGGGTTTAAACAAGCAGTGGCCTATTTCTTTACAATCAATGGAACTTTTTCTACGGAACAAACCAGTACGATTGGCTGGTATCTTGTGAGCAGCGGAACCACCGATGTCAGAATTTATAAGGACGGGACCGATATAACTTCCACTACTGAAAGCCCGATCGACAGTCATGCAAATAATACATTTTTGATAGGAACATCACGTAACATGGCAGGTACAAACACCCAGTGTGCTTTTGCCACAATAGGATCAAATATTGATAGCACAACTGCTGCGCTGATGTATTCAGATATTAGAGATTTTGTTAATGAAAAATAAGTATGCGTCAAATTTCGTCACATTGAATTGAAGCATTCAGCATTCTTCATCTATTTTTTAGCGCCAAAAAAAAATAATACCGCCGCGACCACTTTTTTTGAATGGTTGCGGCGTTGTCATTTAATTATATTTGTTAATTTAGGGGTTGCAAATGATCCCCCTAATGAAAATTTGGTTATCTATTTTTATAGTCTTCTTTTTATTCTCTTGTCAAAAAGAAATAGGCTACGTGGGTGATGGGAATGGTGGGGAAGTTGATACCAGCGCTCTCGGGAGATTTATTACAGCAACAGGAATTACGGATGCAACACTGAAAGTGAACCTTGATTCTCTCATCACCAGATCAAGAAATCATGGGTGGTGGGATCTATGCAAAGTGATATATCCTTTTGCAGGAGGTACACAAACTTCATGTAAGTATAATCTTAAAGATCCAAGAGATGCAGATGATGCATTCAGGTTAAACTTTCTTGGCGACACCTGGACATATACAAACGTCGCAGCAAATCCGGGAATAAGCGGTTATGGAAATACTTACTTTAATCCATCCACCAGGCTTCCTGATCAAAATAGTTGCCATTTGTCCGTCTATTCTATGAGCGACAGTGCCGGTGGTGTTGACAACGGCGATATCGGCGGCTATGATGGCGCGACTAACCTGGGATTTTATTTATCAACGCGAACTGATTGGCCTGACACGAGCGGGAAGCCATATGCAGCGATTTCAAAGAATTCATTCCAGGGAACCGAAGTAAATGGAGCCGGGTATTTTCTATTGACGAAATCTGGTACGATTACGAGTTTTTATCAGAACTCATCCGAAATACTTTACTCTCCAACTCCACCTGGCAATCTTCCCAATCTCAATCTTTATATCTGCAATCAAAATTTTCCTTCCGGCGGGAATCCTTATAACAATGGGTTTTCACACCGCGCCTTATCATTTGCAACAGTAGGTTCAGGAATTGACAGTGCGACTGTCGCTTTTATGTACACAGACGTTCTTGATTTTGTCAGCCGAAAATGAAGGCAATAATTTTTTAAGTACAGTAAGCAGTGATTAATTTTATATTGCTGGTTGTCGCTATATTTCCTAATTTACAGGTTATCAAATCAACTCGCTTATGAGGACGAACGTTTCACTTCTTCTCATCTCAATGGCCCTGGGTCTATTCTCCTGCCAGAAGGAGGTTGATTTTGCAAATACCAATGGAGGCAACGGTGGAACTACCGATGTTCTTTTACAAAAATTGGTTTCAAGGTCCGGTTCGGATTCTTCTACATTAGAATTTGGGTATAATTCATCAAAGAAGTTAATGACCTTAAATACAATTGATGTGACCAGTGGGACAACTTCACTGACACGTGAGAGGGTAGAGAGAAACTCGCAGGGAATCATTCAAAAGCTAATTATTAAAGACGACCAATATCAGCAATTAGGATTGGACAGCGTTGTAACAGTGATGGAATATAGTTCAGGCAGATATATTTCCAAAGTAACAACAATTGACCTGGGGATAGTTGTGTTTAGGGATAGTGTGGCTTTAATTTATGACGCCGGGGGCAAAGTGGCAACGGAAAAGATATATGATGATCTCGCCACAGGCAGTTACGAAGAGAACGCAAAGATCGAATATACTTATAGCGGCGATAACATTGCGACCATCAAACAATATTCTTATGATGGCAGCGCCTATTCCCTGGTCGTGACATACTCTTATGATGAATATGATGATAAGGTGTCGCCAATGAATATTGGCTTCGAAGCTTTCGTGTTTGATTCGCCAGCTATGTATTCTTTCAATAATCCCACCAAAAGTTCAATCTCCGATTCGGGCTCTTCACAAACTTTTGCAACAACTTATACCTATAATGCTGCAAATAAACCTTTGACTGCAACGTCTACTATTCAGCCGGGTAATTCGACAGCAACCGCCACCTACTATTATCAATAACATTTCTTCTTCTGACTATCAAATTTGCTGTAGGTAAATTTGTGCATGCACGCACATTCTTACCTGAGGTCTTCTGTAGAAATTCTTGGTGAATACAAAGGCGAAGAACCATTTGCTTCTTTCCTAAAGAAATATTTTGGACGGAATAAAAAATATGGCTCCCGGGACAGAAAGCAAATAGGCCATCTATGTTATAGTTATTTCAGGTTGGGAAAAGCATTATTAGATATACCGGTGGAAGAAAGAGTATTGATCGGTTTGTTTTTATGTTCTGACATGCCAACTGAAATATTAGAACAATTAAAACCCGAATGGAATAAAAATATTCGTTTGCCCGTAAAGGAGAAATTATTAATGATTAATTATTCATTATTCATTGAAAACGTCTTTCCATGGCAAGAAGAACTGAGCGGGGGAATAGATTATGAAAAATTCTGCGAATCATTCTTTATTCAACCGGATCTTTTTATAAGATTAAGACCGGGGCGTGAGAGCGGGGTAAAAACAAAATTGTCGGATCACGGAATTGATTTTTCAGAGACATCTTCAACATGCCTGTCATTACCAAATGCATCAGGAATTGAAAACATTATCGAACTGGATAAGGAAGCAGTTGTCCAGGACCTCAATTCCCAGCAAACGGGGACGTTGCTAACAAATTTCAAATCTAAAATTTCAAATCAGAAACCCAGGGTTTGGGATTGTTGCGCAGCCAGCGGGGGCAAATCCCTGATGTTATATGATATTGATCCGGATATTAAACTAACTGTTTCGGACATAAGGGAGTCTATACTCTTCAATTTGAAAAAAAGATTTGCGAAGGCTGGACTCAAAAACTATAAGTCATTTGTCGCAGACTTAACCCAACCTAACTTCTCCAAAGGTCCGACAGGACTCCGTTGGAGAGTCCTTTCGGACAAATCTCAAATTTCAAATTTTAACTTGATCGTTTGCGATGCTCCCTGCACGGGTTCGGGCACATGGAGCAGAACACCGGAACAACTTTATTTTTTTGATAACAAGATCGAACAGTATTGCCTGCTTCAGAAAAAAATTGTTTCAAACATTATTCCGCGATTAGGGAAGGACGGACGTCTATTGTATATAACCTGCTCGGTTTTCAAAAAGGAAAATGAAGAAGTGGTTGAGTTTATACAAAGTAATTCAGAACTTGAACTAATAAGAATGGAATTGCTAAAAGGGTATGATAAGAAAGCGGATACGATGTTCGCTGCTCTTTTTAAAAGGAATTCACAGCCTGATCAATTCCTTTGAAGCTATTAACCGGCTATCATTGTAAACAACCACTATGTATTTGCCTTTTGGAAGTTTATGAACCGGCAAATCAAAATCAGCCCTTCCGATTGTCTTGGATTCAAAAAATTCAGAAACCAATGCGCCCTTCATATCCAGGATGTGAATGATGAGATTGTTAACCGAATAGTCGGTTTCAACTCTTAGAATAAACTGGCCGGGAGCGGGGTTGGGAATAATGCTTATTTTTTCTACACCCGTGTTTAAACCATTCGAGCATGATTCATTGAATGTAATATTTATCGTATCAATGAATGCTTCGGTGAGATTTGCTGCTGCAGTATCCAGTATTTGACGAATACGGTAACTGACTGTTCCGGGTGGAATATTGGCCAGGTTGTCTTCTCTTTGATAAGAATGGGTGCTAAGAATACTGGTATTTGGTTGAGCAGAAACGACGGCAATTTTTGAGTAATTGCTTTCGCCAAGAATTTTTCTTTCGATCTCGTATCTCATTGCAGAAACATCTTTACTTGTCCAGTTGAGAGTTGCTTTGCAATTGCTGATGGTTCCATTCGCGGAAGAAAATTGCTGGAGCAAATCCACAAATGCTTTTTTCATATCTGGAATGCCATAGCCCGTTCTGTCATCGGGCATATTTGCCCTGCTTGCGGACTGCCACAAAGCCAGCCTGATCTTCATATTACTGAACTCGGGAAACCCTTGCCAGAGGCAAGTGGCAAGCCCCGCCATGTTGGGACATGCAAACGAGGTCCCATTGCCCGTACCAATTGCGCCTGCTGAAGTCTCCACGATGGCAGAAACTCCAACGGATGCAACATCTGGTTTTATTTGCCCATCCGATGAAGGTCCATAACTGGAAAAACTCGCCACTACTCCGTTTACATTAACAGCACCTACTGCGATCACACTGTCACCATCAGCCGGCGTAGATAAAAAATGCCATGCACTTGCTCCAAAATTTCCATTGGACACAAATACAAGTATTCCTTTTTTTGCTGCAAGATCAGCTGCAATGACTGCCATCGTTTTATTGCCATTCATGTCGGCATAGGTATGATCCAAACTTGCATTATCAAAAGTTGCATAACCTAGTGAAGAAGAAATAACATCGGCTCCACTGCTATCTGCCTTTTCCGCGCCACAGGCCCAATTGAATTCTTCGATCGGATATTCACTGGAGTTGTCCTCTGTTTGGTATAACCAAAAATTCGCCTGCGGTGCTTTCCCGACAAATTGCCCGGGAATATTTGCCGCGATAGTAGAAAAGCATGACATGCCATGGCTTCCGTCATCTGCGACGTTTTGTTCATGAGCTACAAAATCCCAGGTGCCTAATACCTGGCTATTTGCATTTACACTGTCAAATGCCTCAAAAGAAATGTAGTTGTTAAAACCATTGTCAAGCAGAGCTATTTGCATGCCGCTGCCGCGGAGTCCGATGTTGTGAAGAAACTCTCCACTCTGGAGATGTATTTCACCAAAAGAATTTCCATAATCATAATAATCAGCGGTGGTCTTGCTTGTCCTGCGATTTGAATTGTTGGTCGGCAAAAAATCGTCGTCAAATTTTGAATCTTCCCAATCAACCAGGTTTGATCTTCCTCTCTTTGCAGCAATGCCCGACGTGGATTGCACAAATGAGAACCCGTTTATGGTATTAAGGGCGTTGGCATCAGCAGTTTGAATGGTAACAGCATTCAACCACTTCGAGACATTCAGTACTGTTACACCCGGAACATTTCTTATTTGCGCAACATAAGAGGGATCGACCGGCAGATCGGTGCTGTCAATGCCAATGCCATATCTTATTCTCCGATCAATGGCACGTTGAGATAAGTAAGTCGTGGGATCCGAAATAGAATAAGGAGAACCGTTCTTATCTTTTAGTTTTATGATATAGCGGGTTAATTGTGCACTGGTATGATTGAAAAGAAATCCGATCAATAAAACACTCAAAAAAAAATATTTCATCAGGGAGGTCACTTTAGAGTACCATCATCAAATTTAATCAAAAAAGCAGGAGGCTTCTCCCCGGTCATTGTCAATTATGATCGACCATCCACATTTTGATCCCAAAGCCGACTCTGAACGGATCATAAGTGATATTGGGAGGGTTACCCGATGGATTTGGTTGTTGTTCCCAAAGCGTAAATTCGCGAAATACAAGGCCTACATTTTTTGAATACATTTCCCGCGATATGCTGACCGATCCATAATCAGAAGGATCAGTAACGGGGTCTGTGTCGTCATTCTCGGTAATTGTATAAACATCATTGTATGTTTGGTCCTGTACTGTTGCGGTTGATTGAATTGGTCCATCAAAATAAAATTCCCAATCGGCCATATTATCATCATTGCTGAAATTGTAATCACTGCCGTATGGGTCTTCGGCAAGATAAGTATTGCCCTTCCATTTAGTTCCATCACGAACCGGCACAATGAGCTTTATCACACGCATATTATCTTCTATCACTTCCACATGATCATCAAGAACAGTAATGGAATAAGTGCCAGTTGGCTGCCATGGCTGTGTACCCGTGGTATCTGAGAGGTAAGTGAAAATGCGATAACCTGGTCTGCCGAGATTATCGGTGATAGTCGTATCAACTACATGTTTGATAAGGTAACTATGTATTTCAGTGTTCTGGCCAAAGTTTGTAAAGATTGTGGAATCGACGCGGTAAGTAATATATTTCCCTTTTTCAAGGGGAATGATGAGTTCCGTCAGGCGCTCTTTTTGGTAATCCGTATCAATGACATCAACCTTTTTGTTACAGGAGAAAATGAGAATGTCCAGGAAGATCAGGAGAACAAAGGTGGTGAGCAGAGATATTCTCATAAGATGGCGAAAAAGTTTTTTAGGTACAAATTCAGATTTAAAACTACAAACAAAAAGCGGGGACGCATAACTCCCCGCTTAAAAACGTATTAAGACAAGCTTTATTGCCTTTACTGTCAGCTGTTTGGACGCTGTATGATCCCTCCGCCTATCACATCATCATTCTCATAAAATACTGCACTTTGGCCCGGAGCAATGCCTTTTGCATTTTCATAAAATCGTACCTGTACAGACAGGGCATGCCCTGCCTGTACAGGTAGGGCAGGATATAAATTTGACAATGTGCCCTTATCCTTATAGCGGATCTTTGTCACTGCCTCCATACCGGGAGTAATTGAATCATATTTGATAAGATTCAACTTTCCAACGGTCATCTCATTGTGTTCGAGGTCTTCTTCATCCCCAAGGATTACAGTATTTGTATCGGGATCAATTTTGGTGACAAAGACAGGTTTTCCAAAAGCGATATCCAGGCCTTTTCTTTGACCAATTGTGTAAAACGGATAACCTTTATGCTGACCTAAAATATTTCCGTGCTTATCAATAAAATTGCCTCCATTTACCTTTTGTTCCAATCCCTCAACACGTCTTTTCAAAAACCCACGGTAGTCGTTGTCAGGCACAAAACAGATCTCATAGCTTTCTGATTTTTTTGCTAATTCAGGATAACCATAGTCGTAGGCCATTTGCCTGATCTCTGTTTTGCGATACGTCCCAAGAGGTAACAATGTTCTGCTTAAAAGATCCTGCTGCAATCCCCACAATACATAGCTCTGATCTTTTGTTTCATCAACTGCTTTGCTCACTACAAATTTTCCATTCTCATGTTGCCTGATCTTTGCATAATGACCGGTAGCAATAAAATCGCAACCAAGAGCATCGGCTCTTTTCAATAATGCCCTCCATTTGATATGAGTGTTGCAAAGCACACAGGGATTCGGTGTGCGGCCGGCGAGATATTCTTCCACAAAGTTGTCAATCACAAAATCACCGAACTCTTCACGGATATCAAGAATAAAATGAGAAAAGCCATGTTGCACAGCCGCCATTCGGGCATCATTAAAGCTATCGAGGTTGCAACACCCGGTTTCCTTTTTACTTCCACCGCTGCTTGCGTAGTCCCACGTTTTCATGGTAATGCCTACTACTTCATAACCTTCATCATGAAGCATTAATGCTGTAACGGTACTGTCGATACCGCCACTCATGGCCACTAAGACTTTTCCTTTCTGACTCATGCCCCTATCCCCTAAAGGGGTATTTAGAAGGTTAAAAAAAATGAAACCACAAATATACAACGATAAACCGGCCTGCTGAAATGAGTAAATTTCTTTTTGGACTTGTTTTTGCCATTGGTACTTAAATAAACCATTGTTGCTTCAAACATGCCCCGGCCCCAATAATGATCTTTCGTGATTAAAATCATTTTTATGAAAAAAGTATTTCCTTTCTATTTGATCGCTTTGCTTGTTGTTAGTTGCAATAACAGTAACACAGCCAGCACCGGAAATTCAGAAAAAAATTCAGCCGATGTGTCTTCATCCACAGATAAAAATTTTATTAGCTTCAAAGTAAATGGAGATGAAGTAAAAACCAGCGGCTGGAATATCAGTCTTTTCAGATGGAGCAATCAACCCGCTGTTTGGATGAATATTACGAGCGATATGCACAAAGAAAAACGGACGATCAATGTTAATTTGAATGGAGCAAAACCCGGCACTTACAGTTTTAATGATAAAGGTGTCATCATGGAAAAATCACATGGTTCATATCACCCCGATTTTAGGGAGACCTTAAACGCTTATTCATTCGTCAGCGGTTCGTTTGTAATAACGGATGTAGATACATTGCATCATATTCTGAACGGAACTTTTTCGGGGACGGTAAAAAACACAAAAGGGGAAACATTAAATATCACTGATGGGAAAATCGTCAATGGCGCATTAAAGCAAGGGATTATCAGTTTATGATCGAAGTAAATTGTTTCGGGGAATACGGGATTTTCTTAAATTAATAACGCTACTGCCAGCCCGCTTTGTTTAGATACCTGGGACATCTCTTAAAACTAAAAGCCTTCCTGGAAAGAAGGCTGTTTTCGATGCTCAATTTGAGAATATCAAACTAACGATCATAAAGAATAATAAAGCCTGAAGTAAGCTATAGAAGAGTTTTACCTGACGGTATATTGGTAGCAATCGCTTGTAAGTACTACTTCCATGCTCGTTGCATCTATTACCTGGAAGTGGATATCAAATGATGTTCCTCTTGCAATAGCCGTTATGTCTCTCCATAATGTTTCACTTCCGTCGCCATGATTATCAGTTAAGATGGATTGAGGAGTTAACCCTTTACCAAGCGTGAGCCATGTCGTGCTTGTGCAATCTCCATCAACAACATTTGCTGGATCAACAGCCCGTTGTAACAGGTATTCATGGTTCGGCAGGAGGTTTTTAATGAACGTTTCCAATGAAACGATCCTGGCGGTGTCGGGATCCTGCCGGAATTTGATAAATCCAACCCCTTTCTCTTTCCCATTGCCTTTGAGAAGAACATCCAGGTTGTAGCATGGACCGGAAGGATCTGTATGATTGAGAGTACAGACATGTTCATCCAGCGGACGGTCTTTTAAACAAGAAAGATTAAAAAATGAAATAGATAGTACCAATAGAATTGCGTATACAATTTGCTTTTTCATAAACAACATTTTTAATAACGAAAAAAATTTACGTTCGAAGATCAGCATTTTACATCTCTACACTATTACATTATTTCGGGAAATGTTTACATAATTTACTAGTCCTTCTATAGAGCATTCAATGGCACATCAGCCTTTATCTCCTGTCTCCTTACCTTCGCCTGGGGGCTCCTGTGGAGTATTTTGGCAAACAATTAAATCATGAGTCCGTATGATTGTACTTGCCCGGTTGCAATTTTTGAAGAAGAACTCTTTCCTAATCACCTTACAAACCTGATAACTTAGAGTGTATTCAGCTGCTTCAAGGGATTATTTGCAGATACGGAGAAATAATGTATATAAAAAGCCTTCTTAAAAAAGAAGGCCGTTTTCGATGTTCAATTTGAGAACATCACTACTAACGATTATGTAGTTACTAAACAGATTTTTCCGAGATCCAGGAAATATTATTTATGATTTTTTGATCTTTTCCAATTCGTTTATTTCATTATCTGCAACCTTTATGTTTATCCAGTTTGTTTCTCCTTCCAAATGAATAACGTAGAACTTTAATATCACGGGCGCTTCAATTTCCTCAACTGTTCTGATACTATAGTCGAAGTAGCTGCTGACAACGAGACGTCTTACTTCCACAGGTAACTTTTTTTCATCGTAGTATTTTATCGTATGCATCCAGTTGCCATTTTTGTCATAGTCGAGCCGGCAACGAACATCCTTTGCTGTAAAGTTTACTCTATATCCATCGGGCATCACGTACCATTTTTCATCGATAACATTTTTGAATGTTTTATCGAAATTTCTTACAGCTTTGCTCATGGAAGCAGGTGCAGTGTTCTCACTTACTAAAACAGCTGGAGAAACTTCCGGGTTTTCGGAAGGTACACTGTTCTTTAGGCTTTGAGGAAAGGCGCAGTTCCCGATAATCAGGAGTACAAGCGCTGATAAAATCTTTTTCATTGTTTTTAGTATTTAAAAAGTGAATAATAAACTTTGAATGCCAAATTTATATCAGCAAACAGGCGAAAGCCAGCTACAACGTACAGTTGGGGGAGATGGATGACAGTTGAATGATTTTAGTAAACCATTGTTTACGATTCGGCAGAATGATGCGTGCCCGGTTGTAATTTTTGAAGAAGTATTTCTTTCCTGCTTCGGGAAACATCTACAGAAGAACCATCACTCATCACCAGGTAACCGCCTTCACCCTTTACGTATTTGCTGATCTCATTCAGGTTAACGATATATGAATGATGCACACGTAGAAACGAATGCTCTTCAAGCATTTCTTCTATGTCCTTCAGTATTTTTGAAACAATGATCTTTTGTTTACTCTTGAGTAAAACTGCGGTATAGTTGCGGTCAGATGCGCAACTGATAATAGAATCAACCGGGACCATTTGCAATCCTTCCATAGTGGGCAATGCGATCTTATTAATACCTGAAGGCTGATGATGTATCTTTTGTAATAAAATTTCCAATTGCTGTGGTAGGGGATGGAGAACCTGCCGACTGACTTTCAGTACAGCTTTTCTTAATTCTTCATGATCTATTGGTTTCAGCAGATAGTCAAGAGCACTGAAATGAAAAGCTTTAATGGCATACTGGTCATACCCGGTGGTAAAAATAACTGCAAATGAAATTTCCGAAAATTGTTCCAGCATCTCAAAACCATTCATGCGAGGCATTTCAATATCTAAAAAGACGAGGTCAGGCTTAAGTTCATTGATTGCTTCAATGCCGGCTTCGCCATTATCACATTGCTCCATTACCTGCACATCAGGACAATATTCTTTCAACAATATGCCTAATGTTTTACGACAGTGCATTTCATCGTCTATAATGATGGCTTTAATCATAAGAAACAGGTATTTTGATCAGCACTTCCGTGCCACCCGGATTACCATCCGCAAGCACAAGATCGGTAATTGTTGTAGAAGTTTTATTTTGCTGTTGTAAGATGGCAATTCTATTTGCTGTAATGAGATGTGGAAAGATGAGTACCATAATCTATAATTTTCTAAGTAAATGTATTCACTTCGCCACTCAAAGAAATCCGGCAGGGACTTAGCCAATCCATTGTAGCAGTCCCTGACGTTTCAACGCTCCGCTGATGGTAAAGGTCCAGGTAAAGATCAGATATGTTCCAACATCTATAAATGGACAGGTGATGGTAACTGGCGCCGACTTGGGAGCCGGCATTGAACACCCAACTCATTGTGAAAAACGCAAGATTAAGCAAAAGTGCAATTGTAGCAAGGATGTTACTTCCTTTCTTGAATTCGAAGACTATTAACCCGCCCGAGTATCCAATGCCGGGGTCGCACGTAAAGAATAAAGAATTTTATTTCAAAAATCTCTGCTGTGAGACCCCGGCTGGACACAAAAAATGAGCGTAACTCTATTAGCAAACTATTGTCCCAAATCGGAATCACCATAATCCACTTCTGCAACACTAGTCTACGCTACCTTTCGGAACGTGGATGTGGAGTATGCCCTGGTAACACTTAGTACCCTCTAAGTTCCCGGGTGTCGGTATTGTACATACGCCCAATACATTGTACTCCCCAGTCAAAGTCGCGCCTTTAAGCCATCCTTCAGTGACCTGGCCGGTTATCGCGGCAATACCCGGTCCCGATTCATTGTTCTGAACTACGAAGACGTGTGCGGTAAAGCTATGGATTCTGGCCGTTGAAGTGGTAAATGGCCTCTACATAATCAATAAGACCCACAGTTTCAAAACTAAGAACCTCTCCTGCATAAATGCCAGTGCCTACGTCACCTCCAACAATACCCGACATGATAGGGTAGTCAGTTATATATTTCGTGAATGTGGCATCGAAAGTGTGACCAATACCTTTATTAGTAGAAACGGAAGCCTTAGTAGTATTAGCAGAAGCCGGAGCAAGTTGACTTTGTTTCTGACAACCGGAAAAGATAAATACCATTAACCCGGTACAAAAAAGAATAGACTGTAATTTATTTTTTTTCATAATTTACTTTTTAAATGGTTACAAAAATTGTTTACTATATTTATTTTAACAGATATACTTTAGTCCTTTATTTGGAGAGGCAAGTATGAATCCAACTGCTGGAACTTAATGTGAAGCGCCCTGCTTCTTTTGGATTGAAATAATTAATAAACTTTCAATACCAAAATTATATTGGCAAACAGCCAAATGCCAGCTACAATGTACAGTTGGGGGGAAATGGATGACAGTTGAATGATTTTAGCAAACAATTGTTTACGATTCGGCAGAATGATGCTTGCCCGGTTGTAATTTTTGAAGAAGTATTTCTTTCCTACTTCGGGAAACATGCACAGAAGAACCATCACTCATAACCAAGTAACCGCCTTCACCTTTTACGTATTTGCTGATTTCATTCAGGGAACAATAAGGAATGATGCACACGAAGAAATAAATATTCTTCAAGCATTTCCTCTATTTCCTTCAGTATTTCTGAAACAATGATCTTTTGTTTACCCTTGAGCAAAACTGCAGTATAATTGCGATCTATGCACAACTGACAATAGAATCAACCGGGATCATTTGCAATCCTTCCATAGTGGGCAATGCATTTCATCGTCTATAATGATGGCTTTAATCATAAGAAACAGGCATTTTGATCAGCACTTCCGTACCGCCCGGATTACCATCGGCAAGCACAAGATCGGTTATTGTTATAGAAGTTTTGTTTTGCTGTTGTAACATGGCAATTCTATCTGCTGTAATGCGCATTCCCATTGATTTTTGCGTTGATGCAGATTTACTTTTTAATTCTGCAGCTTTTTGTCTCCCGATGCCATCATCAGTTATTTTATAGAGCAGTATTTCATTCTCTCTGTACACCTCAATCTCTAAATGCCCGTTTTCTTTTTTACCTGCCTGCCGGTCAGGCAGGTGCATTAACCCATGCCAGATCGCATTTTCTGCATAGGGCTGAATAATAAGTGGGGGCACTTTCAACATTGCAGTATCAACATTTCCGCCTACAGTAATTTTATATTCAAATCTTTGTTCAAACCTTAAAGATTCGAGTTCAAGATATAACTGGAGTGCTTCTAATTCTCTTTCCAAAGGAATAAATGCTTCCTGTGAATTTTGAAGGATCAATCGTATAAGCTTTGAAAATTTAGAAAGATATTCCGATGCCTGCAGTTTATTATTTTCAAGGATGAACATATTAATAGAATTGAGCGAATTAAAAATAAAATGAGGGTTCATTTGTGATCGCAGGGCCTGCATTTCTAACTCGGCTAATTGTTTTTCTTTTTCTGTACGTTCCAGTTGCAGCCGGAATTTGCGATGTAACCACCATCGGATCAGCAGGTAAAAAGTTGCGGCCAGTAAAATGATTACGGATGTTCTGAACCACCATGTTTGCCACCAGGGCGGATATATCCGGATAGTTATTGCTTTTTCTGCCTTTGCGCCGTCACTGTTGTTAGCCCTTACCCGATACACATAGCTACCAGGGGGAACATTAAAATAGGCAGAACTTTTTTCGCCAACTGCTTCACGCCAGGTATTATCATAGTTTTCCAGCATGGTAAAATATTTAACAGCTTCAGGCTTCCGGTAATCAATGGCTGCAAAATTAAAATCGATATTATTCTGGTTGTACTTTAATTCTAAATCACTGATCTCTTCAACTGGTTTTTGTATAGGGCTTCCTTTACCGGGTAATACCGGACGAGTGTTGATGAACAAATCCGTAATGATAATTTTCAAATCTGTTTTTACAACCAATTCTTCAGGGAAAAAAGTATAAAAACCATTGTTATACCCAAAATATAGCAGCCCTTGTTTGTTCTTATATACTCCTCCGAAATACTCCATACTGTTTGGCTTTATTCCAAACCTGCTGCCATAAATGAATGTTTCTTTGGTAACGGGGTTCAGTTTTATGATGGCCGAACTCGATTTGAGCCATAAATCTTTCGAATTATCTTCAATTATGCCTTCGATATCAAGAGAATTAATTTTGTCCAATGGATCAAAAAAACTTGTAAACCTATCTTCCTTTTGATTGTAACGATAAAGAAAATTATCTGTTCCTGCCCATAAACTGCCTCCTGAATCCTCGTATAAATCATATATTTGATGCCCTGACATGTAATGTTTAAATGATTCGGTTTCCCGGTTTAAGCGATTGATTGCCTCTCCATGACCCCCTACCCATAGTACGCCCGATCTGTCTTCCAAAATAGTTGTTATTACATTTGTACCGATAGAAGCGGAGTCTTTTGCACTTGAATAAAAATGTTTAAATGAATTGTTTTTAGGGTTATACTGAATCAATCCTCCCGACCATCTGCCAAACCACATTACTCCTTGTTTGTCCTGATAGATGGTAGTGATAGCATTATCTATGGAATCTTTTAAATTCAAGCTATTAGGAATTCATGGAAAATTGTTGCGTAACCTTATTGAAGATTTGAACTCCGCTCCATGTTCCCACCCAAATTGTATCTTCCTGGCTTTGAAATAGTGAATTCACTCTATTATCATTAAGGCTGAATGGATTTGATGGGTCATTTTTATATTGCTTTATTAAATTCTTATGCTGATCATATTTGAGCAGCCCATTTCCACGAGTGGCAACCCATAAATATCCTTTCTTATCTTCCACAAAATCGCGGGCCACATCAACGGTTGGAATACTATTGATCGACCTATGGGAAGGATCAAGCCGGTATAGTAGTTTGCTATTTTCTGTACTTATCCACAAAACGCCATCGTGTGATAGGAAACTACTCCAGCAGGTACTGTCCGGAAATCCATTTCCGGATTGGTAATGGGTAGTTTTTTTTGTAACCGGATCGTAACGGTTAATACCGGCAGCAAACGTTCCTATCCATATTGCACCGGTCATATCCTCTGTTACAAAAGTTATATGATCCATGGGATTTCCTTTATTCACAGGTGGGCGACTTAGCTTTTCAGGATGATTTGGATCAAACGTTAGCCGGGTGAAACTGCCGGTCTTTCTATCCATGATATGCAAGCCATCACCCTGGGTGCCCACCCAAAATATCCCCCTGCTATCTTCAAAGATGGCCCTGATCTTATCGTCGATCAGGCTATGAGGATTGTTAGGGTCATGCATGTAACGGGTAAATGTTCCGGTTTTTCTGTCAAACCTGTTTAGTCCACCCCCTTTCAGCGGAAGAAATGGCAATCCTGTTCCTATCCACAATACACCCTGATGATCTTCATAGAGAGAACGTACTGTATTATAGCTTAGCGATGTGGAATCATTATCCTTATGTTCGTAATGAATGAATTTTCCTGTTTTTTGATCCAGCCGGTCAAGTCCAGCACTGGTACCCACCCAGACAGTTCCCAAATGATCAATCAATATATTGTATATTTCTCTTCTGAGGGCTTTCGTTGGCTGATATCGGAAATGAATAAATTTTCCTGTATAGGGATCAAATTTATCAACACCTCTTGCAGCATCAACCCAGATACAACCGGTTGAGTCAGCAGCAATACATTCAAAATTCACGCCGTCAATGGAATTAGTGTCTAAGGGATCATGTCGAAATGTTTTCATTCTATATCCATCAAACCGGATGAGGCATCTGTTGGTTTGGTCAACAAACCACATGTATCCCCATTTATCCTGTGTAATTCCGTTTATTTTTCCAAGTGAAACACCGTTATTGCCTGATACAAGACTAAAATTCAAGAGCTGTCTTTGCGCATTGACACCCTCTGTAAGTAATAGCAGCGTCAAACAAATGCATGATAGAATAAGGGGTTTCATTTGCGTAATGATCACTTATAAATGATCTGAGCTTTATTTATCAACAGAAGTTACAAAAAGATTGATTGCATTTACTCAATCTAATGAGCGTATTTACTTCTTTTTACCCAGAATGTACAGTTTGCACGTTTTAATGGATGTTTGGCCGGAGTTTCAGGACAATTTGTAAACCTTTCCCGGCAAACCGTTTACAACATTCTGCAACTCCAAATTCAGAATCGCTGCTGCAATGGCACTGCTGCTTAGACCACTTCGCAAATTGATCTCATCAATATGCACGGATTCTTTTTCATTCAGGATATCGATAATTATTTTTTCCTCCCTGCTTAATTCAATGAATATCTCTTTTTGACTTTTGCCCTACTTTTGAGCTTTTGCTTTCTTTCCTCCCATCCCATTATTTCTATTAACTGCTGTGCATCGGTCAGCAACATTGCTTTGTTTGATTTGATCAAGTAATTGCAGCCGGCACTTTTGCTATCCGTTACTTTTCCGGGATATGCGAATACATCTTTGTTATACCCGTTCGCTAATTCCGCGGTTACCATGCTTCCGCCTTTTATTCCCGATTCAATAACGATCGTCGCATCGCTCATGCCCGCAACGATCCTGTTTCGTGTGGGAAAATTATGTTTGTCGGGTTTTGTTTTGCTCCTGAATTCTGTGAGTAATCCTCCGCCGTTTTTCAGCATGTCTTTTGCCAGATTAGAATGATCCGGGGGATAGATCTGATCAAGGCCATGGGCAAGTACGCCTACTGTGGGCAAATTATTTTTAACAGCAGCCTTGTGCGCAATGGCATCTACTCCGTAAGCCATTCCGCTGACAATCAAAATATTTTGAGACAGATAGTTCTTCAATGAGTTTGTCAGTTATTTTCTTTGAATAATCAGTGTGGGTTCTTGTTCCAACGATCGAAATGATTTTTGAAGCATTCAGGTCGGCGCTTCCTTTATAAAATAAAAGGGTAGGAGAGTCGTAGCAATTCAATAATCGCCGGGGATATTCTTTGCCGGTAATAAACAGTGGCTTGATCCTGAATTTATCAATGAACTTTATTTCTTCTTCCGCGTTTGAAAAATCACTGAAGTTTTTGATGCTGTTCGCCCTGATCGTTCCAATGCCTTCAATTTTTTCCAGGGTGGACAATTTCGCTCTGAAAATTTTTTCAGCCTCGCCAAAATGCTGAGCAAGAATTTTGGCCTGTACCCAACCGATATTAGGAACTTCAGTTAATGCAAGTTGGTATAATAGATCCGCGTTCAAGATAAGACTGACAGATAAGGTTTAACGATAGCGAAAATAACTATTGTTAAGTTAATTGTATTTTGTCGCCACTGAATACACAGAAACACTGAATGATTTATTGATTTCTCTCTGTGTTTCTGTGTTTTCTGTGGCAAAATTTATGCGCATTACTACGGTTAACATAACACTATTAGCTATTCACTTTTATCCCCGCCTGCCGGCGGGCAGGTTTCATCTATTGACTAATGACCCTTAACTCCGTTCTCCTGTTCTTCGCTTTTCCTTCCTCAGTTGTATTATCAGCAACCGGTTTGGTTTCGCCATAACCTTTTGCGACCAGGCGTTGAGGAGCGATGCCTTTGCCAATGAGATAACTGACAACAGATTTTGCACGGTTGTTTGAGAGAGAAAGATTGTCGGAAGGTTTACCCACATTATCCGTGTATCCGCTGATCTCGATCTTTAATGTTGGGTTGTCGTTTAATAGCTGGACAATTTTGTCTAATTCGGCCTGTGATTTTGGATCGAGCTGAAATTTATTTGTCTCAAAGAAAATATTTTTAAGGATGATGGAAGCATTGACTTCGATAGGCTGCAGCGGGATATTTTTTTCGTAAACAGAATCAGGCACCCGCTGGCTGAGCAAAAAATTATCACTATAAAATAAATAGCCTTTGCGATTGACGTTAAAGACATAATCCTTTCCTACCGGTAAAGTAATAAAATAATTCCCCTGTTCATCAGTTTGCACTTTCGAATTAAGTTCTCCTGTTGAATTATCAATGAGTTCTACTGTCGCGGGGATCCCCTTGTTATTCTTTTTGTTGAAAACGGTGCCCCGTACATAGAGAGTTCTTGCGGGCCGGATATCAGGTCTTAATTCAAAACGATAAAGATCCAGGCCGCCACGACTGTCCGCTCTGTCACTTGAATAAAAGGCATCCACTCCATTGGAGGCAATAAATAAACTACCGTCGCTTTCGATAGTGTTGATCGGGTATCCCAGATTTTCAGGAGCATTCCATTCATCCCGATAGCTATCGGGAGCATTTTTTCTTCTCATCACAAACAGGTCACTGCCGCCATAACCGGGCAATCCATCCGAAGTGAAGTATAAGGTATTATTATCTGCGTGTATGAAAGGAGCCAACTCATCACCGGTAGTATTTACAGATGCTCCCATGTTAAGGGCCTCACTCCATTTACCATTCGGCATTCGATGACTAACGTAGAGGTCTTTGCCGCCATAACCACCGGGACGATCACTGCTAAAGTACAGAGTGTTTTTATCGGAACTTAATGAGGGCGAACTTTCCCAGAACTCGGTATTTATCTGCGAACCTAAATTGATCGGTTCACTCCATCCCTGCGGCGTTTGATAGGAAATATAGAGATCAAAATTTCCAAAACCTTGTGAAGAAAAATTTCCGGCAAAAATGAGCCAGTCCCCGTCTCTGCGATATATTGATCGCGCCTTTTGATGGTTCTTCATTGATGCTGCCACTTATGGTCTTTGACCTGGAATATTCATGATTGGGAAGGATCGTGCTCTCAACAAAGTCTTCACGAATCCCCGCACCCCGCCGCGTAAAAACAAACAAGCTATCATTGATAGTGATCGATGGATAATATTCCGAACTGGCAGTATTGATACTGTCTCCCAAATTAACTGGCGTAAACTGGTACGATGAATTGGAATGGCTGGCTGCATAATCAACTGCAAACTGAAAAGTTTTTTTCCTGTACTCAGCTGCCCGCCTTGTAGCAGGTGAAATTTTTTCACTGCTTAATAACGAATTAATAGTATTCAATGCTTCCTCAAATCTTCCCTGTCCCGCAAGATTAATTGAATAAGGCAATCTATATTCGTTGGTATAGTCAGAGTCAATGGCGAATGCTTTTTCATAATTCTCCGTACTGCTTTTATAATTTTTTAATTGACCATATACACCGCCAAGAGACAAAAAAGCATCAGCATAATTTGGTTCAATACTGGTACACTGGTTAAGGAGATCAATAGCTCCTTTGAAATCGCGGTCATTGGCTTTTTCCATAGCCTGCATGTATACTGAGAGAGCTTTTTTATTTATTTTGGTTGGATCGTATTGCGCAGACAGGCAGTTGGCAATTAGCAATTGACAAAATAAGAAAAGTATAGGGGATGTAATTTTCATTGGTATTAGATTATAACGAAACTATTTATTTTTTATTCTTTTTTTAAATCTGCTCACAGCTAACAGCTTAGGGCTTATAGCTTCCTCACGGCACATTGATGTATTTATGTATTTGCAGGCTCAGTTCCCATTTCGGATTCGCCTTGATGTAATCAATAATCAAAGGTGTCATTTGATCAGCTTTATCCCACTCAGGTTGCAAATACAATTTACAATCTGCTGAAACTTGCGCTGCATATTTTTCTGCCCACTCAAAATCTGATCTGTTAAAAATGATAACCTTTAATTCATTCGCTTTTGCCGATATGCCAGGCAACGGAGCTTTAAATTTTTTTGGTGATAAACAGATCCAATCCCAGTTGCCGCTCAATGGATAGGCGCCTGAAGTTTCCAAATGGGTTTTAAAACCAGCAGCCTGTAATTCTTTTGTCAGCTCGGTCAGATCATGCATCAAGGGTTCTCCGCCGGTGATAACAATAACTCCCCCAACCCCCTCCGGCAGGGGGGAGATGCAATGTTTTTTCTATTTCAAACCTCAAACTTTCGAATATCGATACTTTGGATGTTTATCGGCATCCCAGCTTTCTTTTACGTCGCACCACACACAACCCACGTCACAGCCACCAAGACGAATAAAATAAGCTGCCCTGCCCTGGTGAAACCCTTCTCCCTGCAGGGTATAAAAATGTTCCATCACAGGAAGCGAGGCAACGATTTCAGATTTAAGATTTGAGATTTTGGATTTCATGAAGGGACAAAATTACTAAGGCTGATCGAGTGGGCACTTTGTGCGTTCGCAAGTCTCCCTTTAGGGAGATTTAGAGGGCTTCTCAGTTTTTTGTTTTGCACGCCTGGAAAGTGTTTTTTAACAAAGCAGCGATCGTCATCGGTCCTACACCACCGGGCACCGGTGTGATCCATGAACATTTTGGCGCAACCGTTTCATAATGCACGTCACCTTTTAATTTAAATCCGCTCTTTTTTGTCGAATCTGGTTCTCTTGTGATCCCTACGTCAATAACGACGACTCCTTCCTTCACCATATCCGCTGTCACAAATTCAGGTCTTCCTATTGCGGCCACGATGATGTCTGCTTCAAGACAAAGGTCCTTTATATTTTTTGTTTGCGAATGACAAATAGTGACTGTGCAATTTCCCGGGTTAGCATTATTACTTAATAAAATGCTGATAGGTCTGCCGACGATATTACTTCGTCCCAATACAACAGCATGTTTTCCTTTCGTCTCAATTTTAAAATATTCCAGCAGTAGCATGATCCCATGCGGAGTAGCCGGGACAAATGAAGATACACCCTGTACCATTTTTCCAACATTCTCAGGATGAAATCCGTCGACATCCTTTTCGGGGTCAATAGCATTAATAATGCTTTCATCCGAGATATGTTTGGGCAACGGTAATTGTACAAGGATGCCGTCTACATCAGGGTCCACATTCAGATCCCTGATCTGCTCTAAAAGTTTCATTTCACTGGTTGTTTCTTCAAACCGTATCAGTGTGGATTTGAAGCCAACTTCTTCGCAAGCCTTCACTTTGGCTGCTACATATGTTTCGCTGGCACCGTTGTTACCTACTAAAATGGCGACAAGATGCGGGAGTTTTTTCCCTTCAACTGCCAATTGCGCCGTGTCCAATTTCAATTGATCCCTGATAGCCTGTGCTGCTTTTCTTCCATCTAAAATTTGCATGGCGCAAAGATAATAGTTAGAGGTACGTGGCAAATGCTCACCAATAAGACGGAAAAAACTCTCCATTTCCCGGGAATTTACCCCGCACTGTTTATTAGGAAAGAAGGTATTTTGAAAATTAAACCAACTTTCGGTGAGAGGAATTGTGGCTGCGGTATTTTTTTGCGTGCCTGTTTGTGGATTTTGTCAATCCATTCGCGATCCGGTGTCTGCATCTTATATTGGACTGGGTGCATACAGTAATAATCATCTTGACGTTTTTTCAATTCATGCGAACCAGGCTGCACTTGCAAAAATAAAAATGGTATCAGCAGGGATCTACGGAGAAAAAAGATTTTTATTGAATGAATTGGGGTTATATGATGCAGCAGCTACAGTTCCGACATCTTCGGGAAATTTCGGTTTGGATGCCAGCTATTACGGCTTTTCAGACTATAATGAAAGCCAGGTTGGATTAGCCTATGGAAGGAGCCTTGGATCCAAAGTGGATGTTGGTGTACAATTCAATTACTACAATGTTCGCATAGCTGGTTATGGAAATGCATCTGCGATCAATTTTGAGATCGGAACTATTTTTCATCTTACAGATAACCTGAATGCAGGCGTACATGTGTACAACCCGGCAGGCGGTGCTTTGGGTAAGAACGGCGAAGAGAAGTTGGCGTCTGTTTACTCTGCAGGTATTGGCTATGATGCGTCTGAAAAGTTTTTCATGAATATTGAAATAGAGAAAGAAGAGGACAAGCCTGTGAATGTAAACGCAGGTCTGCAGTATAAATTTCTACCACAATTATTAACCAGGATCGGTATTTCTACTGCTGCGTCATCGCTTTACTTTGGTATTGGCTACGGATTTAGGTCGATGAGGTTTGATGTAACGGCAAGTTATCATCCGCAATTGGGCATTACGCCGGGTTTACTGTTACTGATACCCCTATCCCCTAAAGGGGGATCTAAGAAGGATAATAGATGATACAATCCATTATCATAGCGTTGTCGTCCTTAGTTTGTTTTTCAATACTCCCCTTTAGGGGATGGGGGCAGGAAATTCCGCCTAACACAGAACAGCAATTGGAAAATCTTACAGATGCTGATCAAATAGAGCCGGAGGATGACTCCTATGTCGTCCAACTTCAGTATTTCAAAAAACACCCTCTTAATTTAAATGAAGCCGCCGCCGATGAACTGAGAGAGTTTTTTTTTCTTACTGACCTGCAAATTGAGAACTTGATTTCTTATCGTCATCTTCTTGGCAAATTCATCAGCATTTACGAATTACAGGCAATACCCGCATGGGATGTCGGCACTATTAAAAAGATTCTTCCGTTCGTTACAACAGATAATTCCATATCAACAGTCGACGATCTTAAGAAAAGATTTGCGGGGGGTGATCATGGCTTGTTATTTCGTTTTTCTGAGGTATTGGAAAGATCAAAAGGATTTGATAAAACCACGCCGGGTACAAAATACCTTGGCAGCAGGCAGAAGTTATTTTTTCGTTATCGCTATCAGTGCAAAGATCTCCTGCAGTTTGGAGTTGTAGGAGAGAAAGACGCCGGTGAACAATTTTTTGGCGGAAAGCAGAAATATGGGTTTGATTTCTACTCGCTTCATTTGTTTGCAACAAAACTGGGCAGGATACAAGTATTAGCATTAGGAGATTTTACCGTAAATATGGGGCAGGGTCTCATCCAATGGCAAAGCATTGCATTTTCCAAAAGTGCAGATGTGTTGGCGATAAAGAGACAGCTATCCATTCTTCGTCCTTATAATTCTTCCGGTGAATTTTATTTTAACCGTGGCGCCGGCATAACACTTCGATTCGGAAAAATTGAAGCAACAGCATTTGCTTCACTTCGAAAGCTAAGTGCAAATTTTGTTGCTGATACAATAAACAATGAAGATTTTATTTCTTCATTTTTAAATTCCGGTTACCATAGAACCCAAAGTGAAATAGATAATAAGAATAACCTGCAACAATTTTCGTATGGCGGCAATATTAGATATCGTCAAAGGAATTGGCACATAGGCATAAATGGAGTGGGTTACAATTTCTCTTTGGCGGTTCAAAAGAGAAATGAACCTTACAATTTGTTTGCTATTAGTGGAAGGGACTGGAATAATTTCAGTATTGACTATAGTTGGACCCATCACAATTTTCATTTTTTTGGTGAAGTAGCGATGGATAAAAATTTGGACAGGGCTATTTTGAATGGGCTGTTAATAAGTGTTGATCCTCATGTTGACCTTTCTTTTGTGCAACGTGCAATTGATCAGCGATACCAGGCAGTTTATGGAAATGCATTTACTGAAAATGCTTATCCAACCAATGAAAACGGAATTTATGCAGGCATCAGTTTAAAACCACTGACCGGATGGAGATTGGATATGTATGCAGACTTTTACAGATTTCCATGGCTTAGATATTTAGCAGATGCGCCGGGTTATGGAAAAGATTTCCTGGTGCAGGCGACATTTGCGCCCAACAAGCAATTAATGATCTATTCCAGGTTCAGAAGCGAGTCAAAGCAGCACGATCTGCCCGGAAATACTACTGTAACCAATTATCTTGTTCTGATCCCAAAGCAAAGCTGGCGAACACAAATAAGTTATAAGATCAATTCTGCCATAACAGTTCGCAATCGAATTGAAATGTTATGGTATGATAAAGATGCCCGCCCGGACGATCCGGTCGGACGGGAAAATGACTTCGAAACCGGCTTTCTAATTTTTTTTGATCTTCTATATAAACCCCTGTTGAAACCCTATTCCGGAAATATCAGGTTGGAATATTTTGAAACCGATGGGTACAATTCACGCATTTACACTTATGAGAATGATGTGCTTTATAGTTTTTCCATCCCGGGTTTTTATGATAAGGGTTACCGGTATTACATTAATTTAAGCTATGATATGAAAAGAAATTTGTCAGTATTGTTAAGATGGGCTCAAACGATTTATCAAAATAAAATAGCTGTTGGCAGCGGCCTGGATGAGATCGCCGGTAATCATCGAAGCGAAATAAAAATTCAAATAATGTTATTATTTTGAATCAATTTTTTTCTACTACGAAAATTTATTCTTAAGAAATCATTAACATTGCGCAGCGATTTGAAAAATTGTTTTGCCACGCTGATAACAAATCACACCAACACTCGCCACGACTAACTGCTTATTCGAAATTAATCTTGGCTGCCATCAGAACACTATAGTTCCGGTACCTTTTGAAAGAAATACTTCAGAAGAACAAACTCCGGACAGATATACTACGTTTTTATTGCCTGCCTCGTTGGCGATGATGTAACTATTTAATTGTGGTTGGATAAATCCTGATATTGGCCGGATTTTGCAAAGGGCGCTTTGCGAAAAATTGAAAACAGTTGCGGAGAATTGTCTTAAAAATGTCATTTCCAACTTTTTTTTATAATTCATTAAAAAATTCTTTTTCGCGGCGCAGCGATTTCAAAAATCGGCTTGTCATTTTACGACCACACCAACTGACGCTACTACGACTAACTGCTTATCGAGAAATATCAACCCGGACTATTGTTTGATTTCTTAAAAGAATAATCCATCTCTCCTTTGAACCTAAATAGTACTGCGGTCAATTTTATCACACCCAACTACGTGTTTCTAATACTTTTTAATGTTAGAGGTTATAGAACTATGCGTATGTAAATTCTATTTATTAATAAAATACGAAACCATGGGAAAACGGTTATCGCTGCTTGCAGCGTTATTGCTCTTTGGCATATGGACATTTAGCCAAAACTCGAGAAGAATTACAGGCCAGGTGAAAGACGAAAGTGGCCCTGTGTCTTTTGCAACGATTACCGAAACGAACACTTCGCATTCGGTAACCTCTGATGTCAACGGAAATTTCAACATCACAATTACGGGAGATCAGATTACAATTACTGCGGTAGATCATACTGCGCAAACGATCACTGTTTCCGGTGATGTGGCAAACATCACGCTGGTGCGATCAGGAGGACAATTGCAGGAAGTAGTTGTTACTGCCCTGGGGCAAACAAGAAGCAAAGCCAAGGTGGGGTATGCTTCCAGTACATTTAATTCAGAGGCTATTACACGAGCGGCCCCTGTTAGTCCACTGGATGCATTACAGGGTAAGATAGCAGGTGCTGACATTTCCCATATCGGGGGCCCGGGTGCTTCTACCAAAGTGGTGCTAAGAGGATATGGAGTCATTGCCGGAGGTTCAAATCAGCCCCTATATGTTGTAGATGGAGTGCCTCTCAGTGATGCGAGGTTTGGATCTACAAATGGCAATACGGATTTTGGGAATTCCGCAGGTGATATTAACCCAAGTGATATTGAGACCATAACGGTTTTAAAAGGAACTGAAGCTGCTTCGCTTTATGGTTCTAGTGCCAAGAATGGCGCCATTATGATCACAACAAAGCGTGGAAGACCAGGAAAACTGAAAGTTGAATACAACGGGTCTGCCAACTTCAGCAAGGTTGGCAAGTTGCCTGATCTTTCAAAAGACATTTGGCCAGGGATGGAGTGGGACATTTATTTTATCAGAAAATGGAAGCTGGGGTCCTAAGTTTGATGGGAAGGAAAGACTGTGGGGTTCTATCGTCGACAATTCCCAACTGCTTAAGCCGTTTTCTTTTATCGATGATAATGTACGCGATTTTTACGACATCGGTACTGAATACAATAACACCATTGCCCTTTCCGGTGGCAGCGACGTAACTAGTTTTTATTTTTCGTATGGCAACGTAACGAGCAACGGCGTTATTCCATCGAACTCAGATAATTTGCAAAGAAATTCTTTTGCTCTTCGCACAAATAGTAAGTTCAACAAGTTTACTATTAATAGTTCTTTCAACTATGTCAATAGGAAAATGAACGCGCCCTTCACCGGCCAGGGTGGAAGTGATGGTACTTCCACTTTCGAAAATATATTACAGATACCCGTGGATATAAAAATCTCTGATTTCAGGGATTATAAGAATAAATTTTTCAACGTAGATAATTATTTCACTCCTTACGCCGAGAATCCTTACTACCAATTGTATGAGAACCGTAATACGCAAAATTCGGATCGATTTTTTGGTAATGTCGATGCAGGCTATAAATTCACCAATGAACTTTCTGCACAGTTGCGCGTGGGAGGAGATTTTACAAATGCCCGCACATTTGAATATAAAGCAGTCAATGCGCCAAGTCCCGGAAGCTGGAATGCAGGTAATAATCCTGAAAGCGCACCAAGGGCTCCGGATGTAGGATCGGTTACTGAAACAAGTAACTATCTCGGGGTAATAAATGGCGATTTTATTTTGAAGTACAATAAAAATCTTAACAGCGATCTTACTCTTGAAGCACTTGCGGGTTACAATTACAATCAGCAGAGTCAAAAAGCAGTATCTGCATCCATTACTGAATCTTGTGATCCCTGGTTTTTACAATCTTTCAAACTCAAGTGTGAAACCAACAGCAGCTGATGCAACGATCCTTAGAAGATTGATGGGGCTATATGCCCAGGCAATTCTTGGATATAAAAATCAACTGTACCTGACATTGAATGCAAGAAACGACTGGTCTTCAACTTTACCCATTGAAAATAATAGTTTCTTTTACCCGGGCGGTAATCTTTCATGGATAGCTTCTCAGACTTTTGATCTGACCAGGACTGCCATTTCATTTCTGAAATTCAGGGCAGCGTATGGTAAGACGGGTTCAGATGCGCCTCCCTACGACGTTTATCCGGTCCTGACTATCGGGAATGTTAATCTTCCTTTTGGTTCAATTACTTTTCCGTTTAATGGTGTAAGTGCTTTTGGTATCGCTAATACTCTTGGGAACCAGGGTCTGAAACCGATCATAACTTCAGAAGCAGAACTTGGAACAGAAATAAGATTCTGGAAAAACAGGTTAGGATTTGATGTGGCAGCGTATGACAAAAGAACCAACGGCCAGATATTTACTGTTCCCATTAGTCCATCAACAGGATATACGGGCCTGGTTGAGAACCTTGGCTTAGTAAGTAATAAAGGAGTTGAGGTGAGTGCTGATGGCAAGCCGGTCGTCAACAAAGATTTTACATGGTCAATTACATACACTTTTTCCAAGAACTGGAATAAAGTTGAAAACCTGACCGGCGGCCCTGACAAAGTGATCTTGTCTACTGCCTATGATGTAGAAATGGATGCATTCCCCGGTAAAACTGTAACAGGAATATATGCACCCATTCCCCAATACACACCCGATGGTAAGATCATTGTAAATCCGTCCACGGGCATACCTCTTGCCGATCCTACAAAAAGCTATTATGGAGATGCAGCTTACGACTATATGATGGGATTGGTCAATACATTCAATTACAAAAATTGGGGATTGAATTTTTCTCTTGACTACAGGAGAGGTGGCGTAATGTATAGTGGCACTTCCGACCTTCTATTGTTTACCGGCAATAGTTATGCTACAACCTATAATGATCGTCGTCCATTCATTATTCCCAACTCAGTAATTCAAACGGGTGTGGATGGAAGTGGCCATCCTACATATGCAGAGAACACCACACCCATTGATGAATTACATTATGATTCTTATTGGTATCCTACATCAAACCTGGCTCAATCTTACCAGGATAGAATCATTGACAGATCGTTTTTAAAGTTAAGGGACATTTCGCTGTCATACAATTTCCCTAAAAAATGGGCTTCTAAAATAAGTGCAACGAATTTGAACCTCGCTGCATATGGTCGCAATTTCCTTTTGTGGACACCGCAATCTAATATTTATATAGATCCGGAGGCTTCCAACCTGGGTAATGATCTTACCAGCCAATTGGGCGAGTTCAGAACAGCACCTACTTCAATGCAATTTGGAGTACAGTTAAGAGCAACATTCTAAAAATTAAATCATGAAATCTAACATAAATAAGAGAACAATTTTGCCTGGATTACTATCGCTGCTGTTACTTGTAACGGCATGTAAAAAAGCGTTAGATATAAACCAGGACCCCAACAATCCTTCTCTACGAGGGAAATCCGCGGCTCGTATTTCCTGCAGCAGTCATGGCTACAGCGGGTATGGAAGGCGGTGATATTGCAATACTCGGTGGGATTTGGGGTGAGTATTTTACCCAGTCCGCATTGGCTAATCAATATAAATTTATTGATGCCTACGATGTAAAAGAGCACCGACCTGAACGCACAATACAGTCGTTTGTTCACCGGGGGTCTAAAAAATTACCAGTTTGTAATTAACAAAGCAAAGGATGCACAGGATTGGAATTTTTATCTTATGGGCGAAGTGATGAAAGCCTATACCGCCGGCCTTTTAGTAGACCTTTATGATAAGATGCCGTATTCTGAAGCTTTAGGAGGCTCATCAAATCTGAATCCTCATTTTGATAACGGCGATGCAATATATGCTGACCTCATTGCCGGGATTGACAGCGCAATGACGAAAGATTTCACTGCTTCGTCAAATTCAGCTCCCGGAACATCTGACCTGATTTTTAACGGAGATATGGACAAATGGAAACGCTTCGCACATACAATGGAATTGAAACTGTATTTGAGAATGGTCAATATAAACGCAACCGCAGCACAGGCTGGTATCCAAAGATTATATACAAATGGTGCAGAGTTCTTACAAACTGATGCAGGCATATTTGGATTTAGTGATGCTCCAGGACAGGACAATCCTTTGTACGAACAAAATATTCGTCAGTTAAATACGCCAAATAACTTACGGGCGAGCAGAACATTTGTAAGCTGGCTGCAAGGAAACAATGACCCAAGGATCGTCAGTCATTTTGGAACGAATGCACCCAATTCAATTCACCAGGGAGACTACCTTGGTACAGATCCCTCATATGCGAGTGCAGCAGTCTTTGTACAATCTCCAACTGACCCTGTGATATTTATTTCAGCCGCAGAATCTTATTTTTTACAGGCAGAAGCAAGAGAGCGTTATTTTTCCGGTGACCAGGCAGAATCATTGTACAACCAGGGTGTACTTGATGCCTTTGCGTCTGTAGGGCAGGATGGGAGTTCATTTATCACCGGGACATATAAATATCCAACAGGCGGAAGTCTCGAACAAAAGATAGAAGCGATCGTGACGCAGAAATGGGCATCATTTGCGTATGGAGTTCATTTTATCGAAGGTTTTTTCGAAAAACAAAGAACGGGGTACCCGGTTACCAGTCCGGTTTACTCAACCGATGGGTCATATGTGTCGGGCCAGTTTGTTGTTTCAAAAAATTCGGTATTGCCGCCAGGAGCTCTTCCAAGAAGACTTGGATATCCTGATGTTGAAGTGTCAAGAAACAGCAATACTCCGGAATTAATTCCTATTACAACACCGGTGTGGTGGGCTAAACCATAAAAATTTAAAAGATTAAGTATGAAAAAATTCATTCCATTATTTTATTCTTTGCTGGCGGTCTTATTTGTCGCCTGCAACAAGGATGAAATTCATAATACTGAAGACCAGGTTGGCATTTCCAGGGTTACACATTTTCCTGTGTTAACTCTCAATGGCGATAGATATATGACGATTGAGGCCGGCGGCACTTTTACCGATCCCGGCATAGTGGCAACCGAAGGAGGAGTCGATATTCCTTATACAACAGATGGATCTGTAAATACAGGTGAGGTTGGTGTTTACGATATCACTTACACTGCAATAAACAAAGACGGATTCCCTGCATCATTAACAAGAACTGTGGTCGTATATTCTACCGAAACAAGTGCGGCGGCGAATGATCTGTCAGGCACGTACGTGCGTACCTTAAATGGTGTAGAAAGCACATGGACCAAAATTGCTCCGGGAGTTTATACCGTATATAATCCGGGGGAGCGCCTGGGGTCAATCTTACTGTGATCGTCTTTAATCAAACAGGAAATACGATTCATATGCCTGACCAAACAATTGGTGATGGTTCCACTATGACCTCTGCACAGGAGATGTATAGCCCTGGCCCACCAGCCACGTACACATGGCAGATATTAAACCAGGGATATGGAACCGCATTAAGAACTTTTGTTAAACAATAAAAATTTTCACTTAAATATGAAAAAGATATTCTTATTATCAGGAGTTGTGATCTTCCTGCTTTGTTCATGCAAAAAAAATTTACCGGAAGTAGGTAGCACAGCCGCAGAAAAAATGGCAAATGAATGGTGGGTGACACTTGACCAGGGTGGCACTCAGGATGTGTATGGGATTGGCCATTTCAAAATTGCCACATACAATACTTCAGCCAATGATGATTCTATCTGGATCGATGATTTTGGAAGCGGTTGGCAGGTTAAATTTAAAGCCAGGGCTGATTATAGCAACTTAACTTTTGCTACTTCTAATGCAGCAAACGAATATTATCCTATAACTGTTAATTTAACTGATGGTAAGATCCTCTTAAATGCGGGGCACTCAAAATCAGGAAATGTAGTTGACAGTATTCACATGCAGGTGGAATTTTCTGATGACCCGGGTACAATATATGAGATGAACGGCGGGGCAAGAACAAGATTTGCCGAAGATGAGTACTAAAACATTTTAACACCTGGACATTTATAATAAGGCCACTTCAATTGAAGTGGCCTTATTCTTTAATATGTTAATTAGGGTCAAGAAATGTTGGGTTGTTTTTTAGAAAGTTTAAAAAAGTGCTTCGTTTTAATAGTCTTGGATTTTTATTTTTAAAATATAGAGCTCAAAAAAATTGTTTTTTTTAAAAATTGTTAAAAATTCTTTTTCTTTGGCGCAGCATTTCAAAAGGTAGGGTTGTCTCGTTTCAATTCCCCTTCTTTTGAAATGGGATTTTAACTTATTGCTTTTAATTAAAAATTGACTTTCACATGAGAAAACTTGCATCACTGCTTTCAGTGCTGATGCTGCTGTGCACATTGGCATTCAGTCAGACTCGTACGATCACAGGAGTAGTGAAGAACGAAAAGGGTGAATCTGTTCCTTTCGCGACTATTCAGGAAACAGGAACCAAAAATGCTACAACGGCTGACGTACAAGGAGCTTTTTCAATCAAAATTCCACAGAACGCAAAATTGACCATTTCTGCGGCAGGCCATTCGACACAAACGATAACGCCTACCGAGGATGTCGCAAATGTCACATTAACGACATCTGCGGCTCAACTTTCAGAGGTTGTAGTTACCTCGGCTTTTGGGATCAAACGTTCACAAAGGGTCGCACCCTATAGTGCTCAGGTTGTCGGCGATGAACAACTCCACATCATCCCTCAAACAAACATCAATAGTGCACTGGCCGGAAAAGTCGCAGGTGTTCAATTCAGAGGTCAATCTCCAATGAAACTTGACAACCAGGGATCATTGAGGATAAGGGGAGGGTTAGATCTGACAGGAGATGTTTCCCCTGTTTATGTTGTTGATGGAACAGTTACGGGTTCTTTTGATATTAATCCCGACGATGTTGAGGATGTAACCGTTCTAAAGGGTGCCAATGCTACAACTCTTTTTGGCGATATCGCAAAAGGAGGTGCCATCGTAATCAATACGAAAAAAGCTGTTGCCGGCAGAAGCTCTATCGAAGTAAACCAGGGTGTAACTTTCGATCGGGTATCTATCTTACCGAACTATCAAAATAAATATGCGGGTGGTGCGGCCGCCGACCTTACAAAGTTTACATGGCAGCCGGGCATGCCTGACGAATGGCAGGCGCTGGATGGTAAATATTATCCGGAATATACTGATGACGCAAGTTGGGGTCCCCGGATGGTGGGACAAGAATATATTCCGTGGTATGCCTGGAATCCGAACAACCCCGAATCTGGTAAAACAGCCAGGCTGGTACCGCAAAAAGATAACGCCCGTGATTTTTACAATACCGGTATTACTTCTAACACAAATGTTGCTTTCTCAAAGGGATGGCAGGGATCAACGCTCAGAGTTTCTTATACTAATCAAAGTGTACATGGGATGATCCCCAACTCAATGTCGTACCGAAACTCTTTGTTTACGACTTTTTCAACAGAGTTAAATAAGCATTTCATTCTTTCAGCTAACATGAATTACAGCAATACCATTATTAAAGGGGAGTTTGATGATTCATATGCCAACCAATCCTCGGGTTCATTCAGTTCGTGGTTTCACCGTGATCTTGATCTAAACAAGCTGAAAGAGTACAAGGATATCAAAACACCTATCGGGACATTTCCAAGCTGGAACCTTGGCTCTAACCCCGGTTCGGTCGGTGTTGTAAATAATGTGTACAAAGGCAACTACTGGTATAATTTTTACACTTACTTCCAGCAGATCAACAATAAGCAGAGTCGCGATTATCTCACAGGTAATGCTTCGTTGACTTATAAGCTTAATAACCTTTTCAAAATAACGGGTACCGTTCGCAAGAATTCGATCAATCGCTATTATGAAAACATTACGCCGTCCATATTAGAAGCCAGCGCTACCCAAACCGGTTTGAAAGCTGCTTATGCAACGGGAAGTTCAGTGGGCACTTCTCTTTTGAATCCCAATGTTACTTCATTCGACGTTCTGGCTACTTACAACCAGATTTTCATGGACAACAAGCTGAACGTAAATGTAAATGCGGGCGGATCGGATACAAGATATAAATTCTACTCAACCGACATGGCCACAAAAAATGGGTTGAATGTTCCTGATCTGTACGCTATATCAAACTCAAAAGATCAGGCCACACTAACCAATAACAGGTTCCGATGGGAAAACCGGGCACTGTTTGTATCCGGCGACGTAGAATGGAATAGGATAGTGGCTGCAACTTTTGCTTTGCGTAACGACTGGTATTCAATACTGCTTCCCGCTAATAACAGCTTATTATCACCTTCAGCAGGTTTAAGCTTCTTCTTTAGTGATTTTACGAAAGATGATCTTCCCTGGTTGAGCTATGGAAAAGTATTTGGAAGCTGGGGAAGAAAGCCGACTTCTGGATTTGGGTCAGGTATCAATCCTTACTCAGTTAATTTCAGCTATACCATCAACCAGAACAAATGGGGAAACAACTTCTTAACATCAACTCCTAACCAGGCCATAGACCCTGCCATCCAGGGTTCGTTGATCACTACGTATGAAACGGGGATTGATTTGAAATTCAAGAATAACCGTTATGGCCTGAGTGTTTTGTATTACAACGAAACTTCCGAGCAAGCGCCCTTTTCTGTGCCTATTTCTGGATACAGCGGATTCACTACTTACCTGACCAACATATCCCTGATCAAAAGAACAGGACTTGAAATTGTGGCAGATGCAAAGATCATGACACGTAAAGACTTTACCTGGCAGGCGACTGCAAACTTTGGGATTTTGCTCTCTAACCCGGTGGAAGAAACTGATACGGCAGGAAACAGGGTGCAGATATCAACGGGTGCAGCTTTCCAGGGTATCGTTCCTCCGAAAGTTTACCAGGTGAAAGGCAAATCGTGGGGCCAGTTAATTGGTACTGCCATTAAGAGAAATTCCGATGGCATAGCTGAAGTTGATCCGGCTTCAGGTTTGTACGTTGGTGAAGCTAATCATGACTTCGGATCGGTGGTTCCAAAATTTACCGGGGGCATCGTCAATACTCTTACTTATAAGAATTTCATTCTGAACTTCAATATTGACTACCAGGTTGGCGGTAAGTTCTTCTCACTTTCTGAAATGTGGGGAACTTATTCAGGTCTGTTAGCTCCGACTGCAGCAACCAATGATAAGGGATGGAATGTTCGTGACGACGTTGGATTAGGCGGCGGCGTACATGTTGTAGGTGTTTCATCAGTAGATGAAAAAACACCGGTTGACATGTATGTGGATGCACAAAGCTATTACCACAACCTTGGCGGCAGCAATGCCATTGCTGATTACTTTGTTCATAGTTTGACCTATGTTAAATTAAGAGAACTAAGTGTGGGATATGCCCTGCCTGTAGAAAAGTTTGGAACAAACTGGAAATGGGTGAAGGGAATTACCGCCTCAGTAGTGGCACGAAATCCTCTAATGATATACAGAGAAACTCAGAATTTTGATCCTTCTGAAATTTCAGGAGTTTATGGTGAAGATGGTCAGTTCCCCGGAACCCGTGGAATTGGCTTCAATTTAAAATTCCTCTTTTAAATTTAAAATTGAAAACGATGTATAAAAAAATTATATGGGGAGCAGGAATAGTTTCACTTTTCACTGTCGCCTCTTGTGATAAAATCGAAGATTTTAAGGATCTTAATAACGATCAGAACCAAACAACCACCCCGATTCCTTCAGCATTATTGACAAATGTGGAGTCAAATATGGGTGCGAACCTTGGGTTTGACGCCGGTGGCATCAATACAGGTTCAGGTTTATATGCACAGTATTATTCTGAAACGCAGTACACTGAGGTATCAAGATACAATAAGCCTAATTATAACTATGATGCTTATTATGCGGGACCGATCGAAGACCTGCAAAATATTATCAACTATAATTCAGATCCTGCTACTGCAGGTACAGCGGCTGCTTTTGGTTCAAATAACAACCAAATCGCTATCGCCCGTATTTTAAAAGCTCATTATGTAAAGTTCCTGACTGATGCAGTGGGTGATCTTCCTTATTTTGATGCGTTAAAAGGAAATAGCGGCGTGATCTCTGTTCAGTATGACGGTCAGCAGGCTATTTACGCAGACCTGATCAAGGAATTGAAAGAAGCTGTAGAACAATTTGATAATGGCACAACTGTTCAGGGGGATGTTATTTTTGGCGGTGATGTTGAAAAATGGCAAAAATACGCAAACTCCCTCCGCCTCCTTCTTGCATTAAACATGCAAAAAGCGGATGCGGGCACGGGAAAAACAGAGTTCCTGGATGCATTGAATAATTCAGCGGGAGTTATTGAAGATAATAGCGATAATGTTACGATTAATTATCCCGGTGGTAACTTTCCCCAGCCCATTTTCAACTACTATGTATTGACTCAGCGTTTGGATTTTGGGGTGAGCGAAACCATGATCGACCAGCTGTCATCCACAAGTGATCCGAGAATTAATGCATATGCAAGCTCAACAAAAGGATTCCCTTATGGCTTGACCAGGGATGATGCCGTTGCTTTTGCCGGTGCAAATGCCGACTGGGCAAGGATCCTGGCGGGAACCAATACTCCAACCAATTCATCCTGGACGCTCCTGTCTGCTGCAAATATTGATCTCGCAAGGGCTGAAGCAGCTCAGTTAGGATGGACCTCAGAAAGTGTTGCCACTTTGTTTGCTAATGGTATCCAGGCAAGCTTTGATCAATGGGGCCAGGGCAGCGCTTCCGGCTATATAAGTTCACAAGGTACTCCGGATGCACAAAAAATTGCCGTCCAGGAATGGCTGGCATTCTTCCCGAATGGACTGGAAGGTTGGGACGTGTATCGCAGAACCGGGTTTCCGACGCTTACGCCGGCGCCTGGTACAACGAATGGCATCCCAAGAAGGGCGACTTACGGTACCAACGATTACAGCTACAATGCAAGCAATGTAAGTGCGGCTGCTGCAACTTATACAGTAAATGGCCAACCGGATTCTCAATGGGGAAGGATCTGGTGGGATAAATAATTTAATATTATAAACTATTTCTAACATGAAAAATATAATGCGCCTGACTCATTTTTCTTTCTTATTCCTGCTGCTTGCAACTGCATTTGTCAGTTGTGTGAAGAAAGACGATACGTATAAAGAGAATTCAGATGAATCTGCTAGGAAACAAGTAGTAAAATTAATGGGAGCACCAGACTTAGTAGCCTATGCGAGGGATGTTAAGCCAACAAAAGACACCTTTGAGCTCATTGATTTACGTCGTTATCCAAACACAGAAGGAGATTTGAATCAACCTTTAACTGTAAAATTGCAAAGCGACCCTTCCTTGATAGATACTTTCAACAATAACAACAATACTTCATTCATTGAACTTCCACCTGCGGCTTATACGTTGTTGGATGATATCAATAATCTTACATTTCAACCCGGTGAAGCTATAAAGGGAGTTAAAATCGTTGTAGATCAAAGTCTGTTAGATTTATCTCAACAGTATGCCCTTGCTTTCTCGGTAGCTGATGCGGGTAGTGCAGTGATCAATAGCGAAGCCTCTGAAATTATTTATAACATTGGCGTAAAGAATAAGTATGACGGTAAATATACTGCTACGGGGACAATGGTTGATTATGCAAATTCCAGCCTTACAGGAAATTATCCATGGGATGTGGAATTCCGTACATCAGGACCTAATTCCGTAATTGTATGGGATGTTGAGAATGATTATGTGTTACATCCAATATTGAACGGACCTGACTGGAGTTATTATGGAAGTTTCGGAATGGAATTTACGTTTGATCCAAACACTGATCAGGTTGTAAGTGTTACCAATCCTTACGGTCAACCTTCAGGTAACGGGAGATCTGCTGCACTTGATCCTTCCGGGACAAATTTGTGGGATGCATCTACTAAGAATTTGAGTGTAAAATATTGGATGGATCAACCATCGGTAATTACACCTCACAGAGTTAGCTTTGATGAATTGTATACTTACAAAGGGCCTAGGTAAAATAATTCTATAACATAAAGAGACCGTCTCAAAAGGTAAAATTTTGAGGCGGTTTCTTTTTGATACTTAGTTTTTCTGGTCAATGAGGAGGCAGATTAGTCTCTTCTTTTTACGGTGAAGGCGTCAACAAAGGTTATTTTGTTTACTTGTCTTAAAGTCACTTTATAATAAAATATCTTTGATATAACCAGCAATATGAAAAAATCAATTTTCATAATCTTTGCGCTTTCTTCTCTTATCAGCCATTCACAAGCTCCGAACGCTTCCAGCAATAATTTCTATTTAAACGCCGACCTGTCAGTGGTCCGGGACAAGTATCCAATATTTTCCAGCGGTAGCCCGTATTTTTTAGATGAATGGTTAAATGCAGATATTGAACTTGCAAACGGGGCAGTTGATAAAAATGTAAAAGTGCGGTTTGATCTCATTGAAAATACGTTACAATATATCAGTCCTGAGGGCAGAGAATTAATTGCAACGGCAGCAATTAAAACTGTAATTCTCAAGGATTCTTCAACGGGGAATGTATATAAGTTTGTTCCTTCTTCTTTTCTTGACCGAATGAAAAATGCAAAGGTTAATTGGTACCTGGAACTGGTGTCGGGCCCTGCTTGTCTTTATAAGTGGATAACTAAAGCGATAAACCAGCCTAAGAATTATGTACCAGCAGAATCGCAGGCATCGGTCATTAGTTCAGAGGAGTTTTTTATTTATGCAGACTCCATTCTCTTGCCAGTGAAAAAAATCAAAGACCTTCCCCATCTGCTGAATAATAAATTTAAACAGCTGGATGCATATATCAGTACCAACAGGCTTTCGGGAAAATCTGAATCAGGCTTTATTGAACTGGTCAAATATTATAACAGTCTTTTCTAAAAAAGAGAGGCTGTCCCGAAACGTATTTTGCCACCAGGACACGAAGACGCAAAGAAAATAATAAAACTCAAACATCAAAACTTTGCGTCTCAGCTTCTTTGTGGTCTATCCATATATCTTTAGCGCCACGTCGTTGCGCACTTAGCGCCGTTGCGTGAAATACTTTTTTAATCACCAGGAAGAAAATAAAACTCGAACATCAAAATTTGCGTCTTAGCGACTTTGTGGCTTACCTACTAAACGGCCTCTTAGGATAGTCTCTCGGGTATATATCAGGTAAATAAAATCAGAACCCTTTTTTATCTTCAGCTGGTAGCTTCGAAATTACATACTCCGATTGCTCAGTCAGACCTGCTTCTTTTTTCTTTGCTGCCAGTCCTTTCAGCAATACGCCATTGATGTAAGGATCTGTTTGTCCTTTAAAAGCCTCAGGGATCTCGTCACGGAAAGTAACAATGTCATCTATTCCTCTTTTGAAAATATCGGGATTTTTTGTCTTACCAAGGAAGTCGCCGATTGATTGCAATAAGTTGAATTTATTTTGAGAGAGAGGCATTGCTTCAAAATTCTTTAAGATCATCTCAGCGGAGGACTCATCACCTGATTCGATCATTATCGCGGTGATCACAGAAGAAAGTTTTCCTTTCGCAGGTTGCTGTGCTAAGCGCTTTGCTTCGGTTAAAGCACCTGCGCTATGAATTTCAGATAAAGCTTGCAATGCATTGCCCGAAACAGTGTAGGAAGAATCATTAACGGCCGCCTTAAACAAAGTAGCATATTCAGGTTTTTTATAAGTGCCGAGTTTTGCGATCGCCGCAGCCTTTACTGTTTTCTTTGGATCATTTCTAGCAAGATCAAGTAATACAGGTTCTACTTCCTTTCTCACATTGTCTTTTTTCATATCAATGCGGCCAAGCGTAAAGCCTCTGAGACCTTCATATTTGTCTTTGAGCGAAGTTTTTAAAAATGCAACGGCCTTTGCGTCATCCTGGTGTTTAGAAGCGAAGTCGATCGCTTCTCTTCTGTCAACGTAACTGCCGGCATATTTATATTGATGGATATATTCATCCAGTGTTTTATTTTCTTTTTTCGTGCAGAGGAGAATTTTGTCGCCGTCAAAATTCACAAGATCCGGTTTGGATGCATCAGCGAACGAAAATGTATCAGACTTATTTTGCGCCCAGACTTTATATCTTGTCTTGTTCGCTCCATTGTATACATCTATAGCAACAGGCAATTTGAAAACTTTATCGCCGGCCTGCGTCTGGTTTACGATCACCTGGACTTTTTTTGCAGTGTCATCGTAACTGTACACAATGTCAAGACTTGGATTGCCGGCTCCATAATACCACTGGTTCCAGTACCAGTTAAGATCTTTACCGGTAACGTCTTCAAATGCCAATCGTAGCTGTTGCGCTTCGGCGGATTTAAACTTATTTGTTGTGAGATACAGGTTCAGCGCTTTGAAGAATGCGCTATCTCCAACATAATTACGTAGCATATGAAGAATGCGTCCGCCTTTGTTATAGCTCACTGCATCAAATACATCCTCCTTATCATTATAATAAAACCGTACCAGGTCTTTTTTGCCACTGTTGCTTTGAAGATAACCCTGCATGTCGCCAAAGTTTTGATCATCGCCTGCATCTTTTCCATACTTATACTCATTCCAAAGAGTCTCACTGTAGTTGGCAAATGATTCATTGAGAGTAATATTGCTCCAGCTTTCAGTGGTTACATAGTCGCCAAACCATTGATGGAATAATTCGTGTGCTACTACCAATTCCCAATTATTTCCATCCGTTAATTCCCTTGCATCCTGTTGTGCAGCGTCTGAATGCAAAGTAGCCGTGGTATTTTCCATAGCGCCACTTACATAATCGTGACCTGTTATTTGGGAATACTTTGCCCATGGATAATCCACTCCTGTTATTTTAGAATAAAAAGCGATCATCTCGGGCGTGAGACCAAAGATCTTTCTTGCTACGGAAGCGTATTCTTTATCTACATAATAACTTACTTCTTTGTTTTTATATGAGTCTTTGATAATCGCAAAATCTCCAACTCCCATAAACAGAAGATAGGGAGAATGTGGCAATTCCATTTTCCAGGTATCTGTTCTTGTGCCATCGGCATTTTTCTTCTGGCTCGACAGTTTGCCATTTGAAAGGGTCACGTATTTGGCCGGTACTGTCATTGCAATTTCATCAGTCATCTTCTGATTGGGTTTGTCAATGGTTGGTAACCAAACGGAATTGGCCTCAGTTTCACCCTGTGTCCAGATCTCTGTGGGCTTATTCTTCTCTTCCCCTGTTGGATTGATAAAATATAAACCTTTTGCGTCACTAATGGCTGCACTTCCTTTCACCTTTACTTCATTTGGTTTTGAAGTATAGTCAATAAAAACAGTGTATTGCTCACGACCTTTGTATGTTTTATCAAGATGAATATTCAATTGCCAGTTGTCATAATCATATTTTAATGGTGACTCCTTGCCATTTTTGACGATAGCTATTTTATGAATGTCCATTCCTTTTGCATCGAGCCGCAAAGAATCGGTAGGATAAAAATGCGGCTGGAGAGTTATCCATGCCTTGCCATACATATAAGATTTGCTGAAATCAAATTTCGCATCCAGTTTGGTGTGAACAAGATCATTGATCTTTGTTGCTGTTTCGCGGTATTGTTTTTTCCAGCTTGTATCAGCGGACTTGCCAGGTTGGGCTATCAGCAAATGGTTCATTATTGCTAATAGCAGGCAGATCGATAGTTTCTTCATTGCTTAAAATTTAGAAAGCACAAAAATAGAGTGAACGACTCATTGCCGGGTATAATTTTTTATATATGGGCGGGCATTTAACAGGCCGTATAGTTAGAATTGATTTAAATTTGAAGTGAAACCAGCTTTTATATGAAGCGAACATTATTGATCTGTTTTCTTGCACTGCTTGCTTCTTTGCTAAGTGCTCAGAAGATCTATTTCATTTATCTGCAAACAGAAACAGGCGAACCTTTTTTTGTCCGGATGAATGATAAGCTTTATAGTTCAGAATCATCGGGATATTTGATCCTTCCACGGTTAAAGGACAGCACGTATAAATTTAAGTTGGGCTTTCCATCAAAGGATATTGATCTTGATTTCACAACTTCCATCAATAAAAAGGACCACGGATACCTTATAAAAAACCTGGGTGACCGGGGTTGGGGGCTTTTTGACCTGCAATCACTGGACCTGCAAATGTCTCCATCGAATGTAAAAAAGGAAACGGGCTTTGATAATAATACAAATACGCAGGTCAATGCATTTACTGCTTTGCTTGCCAAGGCGACTGATGATCCCTCATTAAGACAAAATGCTGTCTTTGCAAAAGAAGTAGAGAAAAAACCGGCAGTTGTTCAAACCATTGAGAAAGAGGAAAAGAAACCGGTAGTTACAGACGCCGTCATAAAAGAAGAAAAAAAGCAAGACCAGGTTATGCAACCGGCAGCTAAGCCAGATGAAAACAAAACGGATCTTGTAAATATAAGCGGCCAAAAGGAAGACTCACAAAAGAGTTCTATAAACCAAAACCAGGTCTATAAAAGATCGGATGTCATAAAACTTTCAGAGTCTGGTAGTGCCGACGGGTATGAATCCGTGTATATAGATCAAAACCCCGACGGAACAAAGGACACCATAAGAGTATTCATACGTGCCGATAAGACCGCGACAGCAGTTAAGGAAGAGCCCAAGATCGACTCAGCAGTTGAAACAAACAATTTGAATTCGTCGGATACCGCGCAGGTAATGGATAAAGCCAAAGAAGAACCCAAAAAGGAGGAGACCAAAAAATGGTGGTCATTCCCATTTATTAAAGGCAAAACTGAAACTACAGAAAGCAAAAGATGCGAAGCAATTGCTAATAACGACGATTTTTTAAAATTAAGGAAAAAGATGGCAGCCAGGACCAATGATGATGGAATGCTTGATGAGGCAAGAAAATATTTTAAATCAAAATGTTTTGCGACGGAACAAATAAAAAACCTCAGCACCTTGTTTCTTTCCAATGCAGGAAAGTATAATTTCTTTAGTGCCGCATACAATTATACTACGGATGTTGATAATTTTTCTTCCCTCCAATCTGAACTGAAGGATGAGTATTACATAAATCGGTTCAAAGAAATGCTGCATAATTAATGTTCCTATGTCACGTTACTTTCTTGAAGTTTCATATAAAGGAACAAACTACAGTGGTTTCCAAATTCAGCAGAATGCAAATTCCATCCAGGCAGAAATAGAAAAAGGCATTCAAATCTTACAAAAAGAAAAAATTGGTTTAACCGGCTCATCACGGACGGATGCGGGTGTGCATGCTTTACAAAATTTTTTTCATTTCGATTTTGAAGGAGAAATGAACCCTCGTTTTGTATATAAGATGAATGCGATTCTGCCGGGTGATATTGTTATTCAAAAATTAATATCTGTAAATCAGGAAGCCCATTGCCGTTTCGATGCAATAAGCCGGGAATATAAATATTTCATCTATCAGCATAAAGACCCATTTTTAAAAGACAGGGCTTTTTATTTTCCTTATAAATTAAATATGGAATTGATGCAGCAGGCTGCTGTGATCATAAAGGCATATACAGATTTTACCTCTTTCTCAAAACGAAACACACAAGTAAAGACATTTAACTGCTGCATTATGGAAAGCAAATGGGGATGGGAAGATGACTGCCTGGTATTTTATGTGAAGGCTGATCGTTTTTTACGGGGAATGGTCAGAGCACTGGTGGCAACCATGTTGAAAATTGGTCGCGGCAAAATGACGATTGCAGAATTTAAAAATGTGATTGAAGAAAAAGATTGTACGAAGGCAAGTTTTGCTGCTCCTTCCCAAGGTCTCTTTTTGATAAGTGTAAATTATCAAGGGAACTATTTTGAATGACTATAAGATTTTTTATTGTCTGAATACTGCACTAGCCTTCATTTCTGTATGATTTTGATTTTCTTTTTCAAAAAAGATTTGCGGGTAAACCCCTGCTGCTTATCTTTGCGTCCCGCTTTTTAAAAACAAACGGAATCAGTTCTCTGAAATATTCATCTGAAGTAAGTTTTTGCTTACTGCCTGATGAATAAATTGTGTGACGAATGTGAACAATTATCACAGTAAAAATTTGCTGTGAAACCATCATACTGTATTTTTGCAGTCCGTCCTAAAAATTTTCATTTTAGTTCTCTTAAAGAAATTGAAAATCAGCCAAGAATGTTGAAAAAAGTTTTGGCTGAGAATTATATGGCTCGTACATTTGCACTCCCAAAAATGGGAGGCTGAAAAGGCCAAAAGATCTTTGAAAGTTGGGAAGCAACAGCACGTTGGCTGTCTTTAGTGTCAAACTAAGGACAACAACAATAGGTAAGTCAAGCGAAAACAATTCGATTTGACACGTTAATTCTTTGAATTAATAATGTCAGTATCAAACAACATTTACAATGGAGAGTTTGATCCTGGCTCAGGATGAACGCTAGCGGCAGGCTTAATACATGCAAGTCGTGGGGCAGCATGTCGTAGCAATGCGGATGATGGCGACCGGCAAACGGGTGCGGAACACGTACACAACCTTCCTTTTAGTGGGGAATAGCCCGGGGAAACCCGGATTAATACCCCGTAATATTATGAAGTGGCATCACTTTATTATTATAGCAGCAATGCGCTTTAAGATGGGTGTGCGGCTGATTAGGTAGTTGGCGGGGTAACGGCCCACCAAGCCTACGATCAGTAACTGGTGTGAGAGCACGACCAGTCACACGGGCACTGAGACACGGGCCCGACTCCTACGGGAGGCAGCAGTAAGGAATATTGGTCAATGGACGCAAGTCTGAACCAGCCATGCCGCGTGGAGGATGAAGGTCCTCTGGATTGTAAACTTCTTTTATCTGGGAAGAAATCCACGAATTCTTTTGTGGTTGACGGTACCAGATGAATAAGCACCGGCTAACTCCGTGCCAGCAGCCGCGGTAATACGGAGGGTGCAAGCGTTATCCGGATTCACTGGGTTTAAAGGGTGCGTAGGTGGGTTGGTAAGTCAGTGGTGAAATCTCCGGGCTCAACTTGGAAACTGCCATTGATACTATCAATCTTGAATACCGTGGAGGTCAGCGGAATATGTCATGTAGCGGTGAAATGCTTAGATATGACATAGAACACCAATTGCGAAGGCAGCTGGCTACACGAATATTGACACTGATGCACGAAAGCGTGGGGATCAAACAGGATTAGATACCCTGGTAGTCCACGCCCTAAACGATGGATACTCGACATACGCGATATACTGTGTGTGTCTGAGCGAAAGCATTAAGTATCCCACCTGGGAAGTACGATCGCAAGATTGAAACTCAAAGGAATTGGCGGGGGTCCGCACAAGCGGTGGAGCATGTGGTTTAATTCGATGATACGCGAGGAACCTTACCTGGGCTAGAATGTCACGCGACAGAGGGTGAAAGCTCTTCTTATAGCAATATACGCGTGATAAGGTGCTGCATGGCTGTCGTCAGCTCGTGCCGTGAGGTGTTGGGTTAAGTCCCGCAACGAGCGCAACCCCCATCACTAGTTGCCATCAGGTAACGCTGGGAACTCTAGTGAAACTGCCGTCGTAAGACGCGAGGAAGGAGGGGATGATGTCAAGTCATCATGGCCTTTATGCCCAGGGCTACACACGTGCTACAATGGGACGTACAAAGAGCAGCAACACAGCGATGTGAAGCCAATCTCAAAAAACGTCTCTCAGTTCAGATTGGAGTCTGCAACTCGACTCCATGAAGCTGGAATCGCTAGTAATCGTATATCAGCAATGATACGGTGAATACGTTCCCGGACCTTGCACACACCGCCCGTCAAGCCATGGAAGCCGGGTGTACCTAAAGTCGGTAACCGTAAGGAGCCGCCTAGGGTAAAACTGGTGACTGGGGCTAAGTCGTAACAAGGTAGCCGTATCGGAAGGTGCGGCTGGAATACCTCCTTTTTAGAGCTGTTGAGGCAATGCATGCATTGCCTCTATGGATTTGCCTGCTGTTGTTTCCCCAAACTTTCAATTTTTTTATGTCAAGTTCTTTTAAATATTTAATGTAAACCCGCTAGTCCCGATAGCTATCGGTGAGTGGGCTACTAACAGCTGCAAGCTGTAAGCTACAAGCTGCAAGTTTTGCTTGAAGCGTGAAGCATGGGGCTTGGAGCTATATCAAATAGATCCGTAGCTCAGCCTGGTTAGAGCACTACACTGATAATGTAGGGGTCAGCAGTTCAAATCTGCTCGGGTCTACTTAAACTTAGTCAGTAAGTCAATAAGTCAATAAGTCAATTGGAAAAGTGTTGATGGCTTGATGACCTAATGACTCAATGACCCTAACGGGGGATTAGCTCAGCTGGCTAGAGCACTAGCTTTGCAAGCTAGGGGTCATCGGTTCGATTCCGATATCCTCCACGATCATGGATTAAATGATTTGAAGTGATTTCACTGTTTTTAGTTCGAATGATTGAAAAGTTCTTTTAAAATATGATGTTGGTTGATAAACTCTTCAATGTTTATCAGACCTCCGGGCTCGAAACCTGATCATCAGCATGCGTGGAATTCTGAGTAATCCGTAAATCCGCGATAGCTCTTTGACATATTGGGAAAGTTGTTAGACGAGTATCTAATAATTTTATCGATCACATTTTTTAGAACACACCATTATTGGTTGGTCTGAAGTTTATGTGGTCGGGTAACAACTACAAGAATAACAAATTCTAGTTTCTAATTTTTTTAAAGCAACTAAGGGCACATGGTGGATGCCTTGGGTCTGAGAGGCGATGAAGGACGTGGTAAGCTGCGAAAAGCCAGGGGGAGCTGCACACAAGCATTATATCCCTGGATCTCCGAATGGGACAACCCAGTACGCTGAAGGCGTATTATCCCGCGTGAGCGGGAAGCCAACCCCGAGAACTGAAACATCTAAGTACCGGGAGGAAAAGAAAATAATAATGATTCCCTGAGTAGTGGCGAGCGAAAAGGGAAGAGCCTAAACTTGTGCGGCGTGCCGCACGAGGGTTGTAGGACCGCATTTAGAAATCATCATCAAGTTGAATTTTCTGGAAAGTTAAGCCATAGAGGGTGATAGCCCCGTAAGCAAAAATTGATGAGGACGAGCGGTATCCTGAGTAAGGCGGGACCGGAGGAATCCTGCCCGAATCTGCCAGCACCATCTGGTAAGGCTAAATACTCCTCAGACACCGATAGTGAACCAGTACCGTAAGGGAAAGGTGAAAAGCACCCTAAACAAGGGAGTGAAATAGTACCTGAAACCGTGTGCCTACAAGCGGTCGGAGGTGAGGCTACTCTTCGGAGTAGTAGTAACTGACGGCGTGCCTTTTGCATAATGAGCCTACGAGTTGCTCCTCACTGGCGAGGTTAAGTTCTTAAGTAACGGAGCCGTAGCGAAAGCGAGTCCAAATAGGGCGTTTAGTCAGTGGGGGCAGACGCGAAACTTTGTGATCTATCCATGAGCAGGTTGAAGGTGTGGTAACACACACTGGAGGACCGAACCCATTAACGTTGAAAAGTTCTGGGATGACTTGTGGATAGGGGTGAAAGGCCAATCAAACTGAGAGATAGCTCGTTCTCCCCGAAATGTTTTTAGGAACAGCCTCGGATTTAGAAGTATGTTAGAGGTAGAGCTACTGATTGGGCTAGGGGGCTTCACCGCCTACCAAACCCTGACAAACTCCGAATGCTAACATATATCTCCGGGAGTGAGGCTGCGGGTGCTAAGATCCGTGGCCGAGAGGGAAATAACCCAGAATAGCAGCTAAGGTCCCTAATACGTAGTTAAGTTGATCAAACGAGGTAGGGCTTCTATAACAGCCAGGATGTTTGCTTGGAAGCAGCCATCCATTTAAAGAGTGCGTAACAGCTCACTGGTCGAGAGGCCCCGCACGGAAAATAATCGGGCATCAAACTACGAACCGAAGCTCTATGATCACGCCTCAGGCGTGATTCGGTAGGGGAGCATTGAAACTGCATTAAAGGTGGTCGGCGACGACTGCTGGAGCGGTTTCAAAAGAAAATGTAGGCATAAGTAACGATAAATGGAGTGAAAAACTCCATCGCCGAAAGTCTAAGGGTTCCTGATCAACGTTAATCGGATCAGGGTTAGTCGGGTCCTTAGGAGAACCCGAAAGGGGTATCTGATGGAAAGCAGTTTAATATTACTGCACCTGCTATACAATGAAAGGGACGAAGAATGCTAGTCACATAAGCTGACGGAATAGCTGAGCCGAGCTTTCGGGCAAAGCGTAGTGATGAAAGTTCTTCCAAGAAAAGCGAGTATAGCGGCCCGTACCGCAAACCGACACAGGTAGACGGGATGAATATTCTAAGGCGCTCGGGTGAGCCGTGGAGAAGGAACTAGGCAAATTGACGCTGTAACTTCGGGATAAAGCGTACCCACTTCGGTGGGTCTCAGTAAAATGGTTCAACCAACTGTTTAACAAAAACACAGGGCTCTGCAAAATCGAAAGATGACGTATAGGGCCTGATACCTGCCCGGTGCTGGAAGGTTAAGGAAGGATGTTCGGCGCAAGCCAAAGCTTCTGACTGAAGCCCCAGTAAACGGCGGCCGTAACTATAACGGTCCTAAGGTAGCGAAATTCCTTGTCGGGTAAGTTCCGACCTGCACGAATGGTCTAATGAGTTGAACACTGTCTCCTCCACGAGCCCGGTGAAATTGTAGTATCGGTGAAGATGCCGGTTACCCGCCACGGGACGGAAAGACCCCGTGAACCTTCACTACAACTTTGCATTGATTTTGAGTAAACGATGTGTAGCATAGTTGGGACGCTTTGAAGCTTTGGCGCTAGCCAGGGTGGAGCGGTCGTTGAAATACCAACCTTCGTTTCCTTAGAGTCTAACCCCTTGCGGGGGACATTGCATGGTGGGTAGTTTGACTGGGGTGGTCGCCTCCTAAAGAGTAACGGAGGCTTGCAAAGGTACCCTCAGTACGGTTGGTAATCGTACGAAGAGCGCATTAGTATAAGGGTGCTTGACTGTGAGGCACACAAGCCGAGCAGGGACGAAAGTCGGCTAAAGTGATCCGGCGGTTCTGTGTGGAAGGGCCGTCGCTCAAAGGATAAAAGGTACTCCGGGGATAACAGGCTGATCTCCCCCAAGAGCTCATATCGACGGGGAGGTTTGGCACCTCGATGTCGGTTCGTCACATCCTGGGGCTGGAGAAGGTCCCAAGGGTTCGGCTGTTCGCCGATTAAAGTGGCACGTGAACTGGGTTCAGAACGTCGCAAGACAGTTCGGTCCCTATCTGTGGTGGGCGTCAGGAGATTGCGAGGACATGACCTTAGTACGAGAGGACCGGGTCGTACGTACCGCTGGTGTATCAGTTGTGCCGCCAGGTGCAATGCTGAGTAGCTATGTACGGACAGGATAAACGCTGAAAGCATCTAAGCGTGAAACCTTCCTCAAGATGAGTCTCCTTTTAAGGGCCGTCAGAGACTATGACGTTGATAGGCTACAGGTGTACAGATGGTAACATCAAAGCCGAGTAGTACTAATTGCCCGTACGCTTTAATTTTTTTTTCTTAGATACTTTTCTAACAACTCCGATATGTTGATTTAATTCAGCTGCGAGCAACTAGCTGCGAGCCATGAGCCAAAAGCTCAAAGCTCATTGCTAATAGCTCATAGCTTAACTCTTTATGGTGGTTTTTCCGAGGGTGTTCACCTCTTCCCATACCGAACAGAGAAGTTAAGCCCCTCATGGCCGATGGTACTGCACCACAATGCGGGAGAGTAGGTAGCTGCCATATTTATTGAAAGCCTTTCGACTTTGTCGGGAGGCTTTTTTATTTCAATTAGCCATCCACTCTATCATAACTTCGGCCCGCTCAATTTGCTTCGGTTTTTTATAGTAGAATGAAAAAGTCTTACAGAAGGCATTCAACTAAAATAAAAAAGGCAGTATTTTGCATCTGACTTAGAGCATGAATGAGTCAACAAGTCCTTTCACCCGAAAACGAATTGAATGATGAGTTCAATTCACTGAGCTGACCTACTGTGAGAAATACTTGCCCGTTTCCTTGATATATCCCTTGCAAAATCCGGAAGAGTTGTTTGCCGAACAGGCAGGCTTTTTGTTTTCAATTGATTGATTGTTGCTAAATAATGAATTTGGGGATTGGATACTGAATAAAAGCTTTGTTATGAAATGTAAAACGATTGTTGCGATTGCCATCGTCTGTTTTTTGGGAATAGGATGCAAGTCAAAAATTGCCATGAACTATAATGACATGATCGTCGAAAAACAAAAAAGCCTGGGAAAAAATATGGACCACGCGGCGCCCCTATTAAAAAACTGTTTTGCCTCTTACCAATACGATAGCATAGCCAGCATTAGCGGCAGAATGGAGATAACGATCGATACGATCATTAAGGAAATTGCAAAGAAGCCAGCTCCCCGCGTGAAACAGGGCGAAAATTTCAAGAAGGCAGCGCTCCACTATTTCGATTACATGAAAAGCATTTATACCAGTTATAAAAACTATGGATTGCAAAACTCACCTGAGGGAAGGCAGATCCAATTGCAGATAATGACGATGATCATCAGCAAGGAAGATAAAATGATCGCCGAGATGCAGAAAGCGCAGAAAATATTTGCCAGGGACAATGGATTTAAGATCCAACCTTCAAAACAAAATGTCTCCTTAGCCAGAGATTGACCTCATCTAAAGCCCTGGCAGATTATTCGCGGGCAATCTCGCGAAAAACAGTAGCAGGATCTTATCTTGCGCCGCCTCAATTTTTCAACAAAAATCAAATAGAACGGCGCTTTGTACTTGGGCAAAGAGTGCTATATTTACCCTACACAAAGTTTTTCCCATCAAGCATTTCTGAACCACCATTATTAAAGAAGAGCTGCAATGATAGAAGAAAAAGCAGGGTATGATGAGCTGCAAAAAACCATAACACAGTTAACGGCAGAGCTAAGTCAACGAACCGAAGAACTGGCGGTAATAAATAGCGTCCAGGAAGGTCTTGCCCGGAAGATGGACATGCAGGCGATCTATGACCTTGTCGGAGATCGCATTCGTGATACTTTTGATTCGCAGGCAGTTATTATAGCGACTTTCGATCATGAAACAAATACAGAACATTTCGGATACGCCATCGAAAAAGGCGAACGGTTTCACCTGAAACCACGGGAATTCGATAAGCTTAGGCGAAGTCTTATTGATACTAAACAAAGGATACTTATCAATGAAAACTTTGAAGAAGCTTATCGCCAATTTGGAATGAGGGTACTTCCCGGTTCAGACTTTCCGAAATCTGCCTTGTATGTTCCGCTCCTTATCGATGACAACGTTACGGGTTATGTGAGTCTTCAGAACGTCGATAAGGAAAATGCATTCAGTGATTCCGATGTGAGATTATTAGAAACACTTGCGAACAGCATGAGTAATGCATTGGAGAATGCGCGGCTGCTAAGAGAGACAGAGCAAAGAACGGCCGAACTCGCCGTGATCAATAGCGTTCAGGAGGCGCTGGCGAAGGAATTAGATATACAAACAATTTATGACCTTGTCGGGGATCGGATTCGCGACTTATTTGATGCACAGGCAGTAGGAATCGCCACGTTCGATCATAAAACTGAAATGGAGCATATCCATTACCTCATCGAGAAAGGTGAACGGTATTATCCCGCGCCCAAACCTTTGAATATTTTAAGGAAACACCTTATTGCAACAAGGGAAAAGATATTGATCAATAAGAATTTTGAAGAGGTAGCCTCCACATTCGGACTGAAAAAGATTCCCGGAACTGAATTACCAAAATCCGCCGTGTATGTTCCATTGGTTATTGGCGAAAGAGTAACCGGATACATTAGTCTTCAAAATATTGACAAGGAAAACGCTTTTAGTGATTCGGATGTGAGATTGTTGGAAACGCTTGCAAACAGTATGGGCGTCGCATTGGAAAATGCAAGACTTTTCGATGAGACCACACGGCTGTTAAAAGAAACCGAACAGCAAAAGGCTGAATTGGGAGTAATCAACAGCGTGCAGGAAGGTTTGGCAAAGGAACTGGACATGCAGGCTATTTATGATCTTGTCGGGAACAGGATCCGTGAGTTGTTCAATGCGCAAGCTGTTATGATCGCCAATTTTGATCATGAAACTGCTACTGAACATTTCAAATATCTTATTGAAGACGGGCAGAGATTTTATTTGCCACCTCGTCCATATGACAAACTAAGACAACATCTGATCATTACGGGGCAAAAAATTGTTATCAATACAAATTATGAAGAAGCTTACGCCCGCTTCGGATTGAAAACATTGCCGGGCACTAATCCCACTAAATCAGGAGTGTTTGTTCCGCTGATCATTGGTGATAAGGTGAATAGTTACATCAGTTTGCAGAACATGCAAATGGAAAATGCCTTCAGCGAATCCGATATTCGTTTGCTGGAAACTTTGGCAAATTCCATGAGTGTTGCTCTTGAAAATGCCAGATTATTTGATGAAACAACACGTTTATTAAAAGAAACGGAGCAGCGTACAGCGGAGCTCGCCGTCATTAACAGCGTGCAGGAAGGCTTAGCCCGCGAACTGGACATGCAGGCGATCTACGAACTGGTTGGCAATAAGATCCGTGATGTGTTCGATGCCCAGGCAGTTATTATAGCCACATTTGATCACGATACGGGGAAAGAAAAATTCAATTATTTGATTGAAAAGGGAGAACGTTATTACCCGGAACCTCGCCCTTATGATAAGTTGCGCTACCAGCTTATAATGACAAAACAAAAAATTCTCATCAATAATAATGTTGAGAAAGCATTTGAAGAGTTTGGACTTAAGGTAGTGAAGGGAACAGATATGCCCCAATCACTACTATATGTTCCGTTAATTGTAGGCAATAAAGTTACCAGTTATGTAAGCTTGCAAAATGTAGATAAGGAAAATGCTTTTTCTGAATCAGATGTTCGGCTTTTGGAAACATTGGCTAACAGCATGAGCGTGGCATTGGAAAATGCGAGACTGTTTGATGAAACGATTCGCTTATTGAAAGAAACTGAACAACGAACTGCTGAGCTATCAGTGATAAATAGTGTACAGGATGGATTGGCCAAAGAGTTGGAAATACAGGGGATCTATGAGTTGGTTGGTGAAAAAATAAGAGAGATTTTTAATTCACAGGTGGTGGACATTGTAACATACGATCCCAAAACGGACCTGATCGAAGACCGGTATGCTTATGAAAAAGGAGACAGGACTTTGGTAGGTAAATGGAAGCCAGCAGGCTTCAGGCGAATTGTCATCGATACGGGTCAATTGCTGTTGATCAATGAGGGACTTGACGAAAAAGCAAAGGAACAGAGCAGTAATGTCATTCGTGGAGAGCAACCGAAATCTGCCGTTTTTGTTCCTTTAATTTCCCGGAACGAAGTTAAAGGGATGATCAGTCTGCAGAATCTCGACAAGGAGCACGCTTTTTCTGAGAATGATGTAAGTCTTCTGACAACATTAGCTAATAGCATGAGTGTGGCATTAGAAAGTGCCCGGCGTTTTGATGAAACAAATCGCTTATTAAAAGAAACTGAGCAACGTAATGCGGAACTGGCGGTGATCAACAGCGTCCAGGAAAGCCTGGTAGCAAAAATGGATATGCAGGGAATTTATGAATTAGTGGGTGAAAAAATCAGAGAGATTTTTGATGCGCAGGTCATTGATATTGTAACATACGATCCTAAAGCAAACCTGATCGAAGACCGGTATGCTTATGAAAAAGGGGACAGGACATTACTCGGTCCACGCGAGGTAAAAGGGTTCCGAAAACATGTTATTGAAACCAAACAGTTACTTCTGCATAATGAAAAAGTCGAAAGAGCCATGCGCGAGTTTGGCAATGAAATTTTAATCGGAGAAATCCCTAAATCACAAGTGTATGTGCCCATGATCACAGGCAATGAAGTAAAGGGAGTCATCAGCCTGCAGAATCTTGACCATGAACATGCCTTTTCCAGCAGTGATGCAAGCCTGCTCACTACATTGGCGAATAGTATGAGCGTGGCTTTGGAAAGTGCCCGCCTGTTTGATGAAACGAATCGCTTATTAAAAGAAACCGAGCAAAGAACCGCAGAACTTGCAGTAATCAATAGCGTGCAGGAAGGGTTAGCAAAGGAACTAGACATGAAGGGAATCTATAATTTGGTAGGCGAGCGGGTTCAAAAGCTTTTTAATGCCCAGGCTGTGATCATCGCCACATTTGATCATGAAAAAAAGCTAGAGTATTTCAATTACCATGTTGAGAAAGAGGAAGTAACTTATCCTGGCCCCCGGCGTTTTGACAGGCTGCGACAACACCTGATTGAAACAGGTCAAAATATCCTGATTAACGAAGATTTTGCCAAGGCAGCAGCTGAATTTGGAATGAGAGTGGTTCCCGGGACAGAAGTTCCAAAATCACTTTTGTTTATGCCTTTGAAAGTAGGGGATAAAGTAACCGGATATGTAAGCCTTCAGAATATTGATAAGGAGCATGCTTTTTCGCACTCAGATGTTCGTCTCTTAGGTACCCTGGCCAGTAGTATGAGTGTGGCATTAGAAAATGCAAGACTTTTTGATGAAACCAATCGGTTATTAAAAGAAACCGAACAACGCACTGCCGAATTATCGGTAATTAATAGTGTGCAGGAAGGACTTGCAAGAGAGCTGGATATTCAGGGAATCTATGAATTGGTGGGTGAAAAAATCAGAGGAATATTCAACGCGCAGGTCATAGACATTGTGACCTATGATAAAAGAACGCAACTGATCGAAGACCGGTATACTTATGAAAAAGGCGACCGGACTTTATTAGGACCGAGGCCATTGAAAGGATTCAGGAAATCTGTTTTTGACACAGGAAAGGCCCTGGTCATAAATGAAAATCTGGATGCGCAAAGGACAAAGTATGATCAAACTGTTATCGTTGGCAAAGGTGCAAAATCAATTGTATTGGTACCTCTTATCGCCAGCGGGGAAGTAAATGGTGTCATCAGTTTACAAAATCTCGACCAGGAAAATGCATTTCCGGATTCTGATGTAAACCTACTAACGACATTGGCCAACAGTATGAGTGTGGCTTTGGAAAATGCAAGGCTGTTTGATGAAACAAATCGCTTATTAAAAGAAACCGAACAACGTACTGCAGAATTAGCGGTAATAAATAGTGTACAGGAAGGTTTGGCGAAAGAACTGGATATTGATGCGATTTATAGCATGGTAGGTGAAAGGATCCGCAGTCTTTTTGATGCGCAGGTTGTTGGTATAGCTACGCTCAACCAGGAAGAAGGAACTGAGAAATTCCAATACTTTGTAGAGAAAGGGCAGCGCTTCTATCCGGCGCCAAGACCATTGGGTAAGTTGAGACTTCACCTGATTCAGTCCCGTAAGAAAGTCGTGGTCAATAAGCAGGAAGAGGTGCACGCATGGTTTGGAACGGAAGTAGTGCCGGGTACGGAAATGATAAAATCTGCGGTATTTGTCCCGCTAATGATCGGGGATAAAATTACCTCCTATGTTACACTGCAAAATGTTGATAAGGAAAATGCCTTTACAGACGCACACATAAGGTTGCTTGAAACGTTAGCCAATAGTATGAGCGTAGCGCTGGAGAATGCGCGACTCTTTGATGAAACAAATCGCTTATTAAAAGAAACTGAACAACGTACTTCCGAACTGGCAGTGATCAATAGTGTGCAGGAAGGTTTGGTGGCGCAAATGGATATGCATTCCATTTATGAACTGGTAGGAGAAAAGATCCGAAAAATTTTTAAAGCCCAGGTAGTTGATATCGTTATTTATGATCGTAGCAAAAACCTGATCGAGGATAGATATTCCTATGAAAAAGGTGACAGGACACTGGTAAAAGCAAGGCCACCCAAAGGGTTCAGAAAGCATGTAATTGAGACCGGAGAATTGTTAGTTCACAATAATAATGTAGAGCAGGCAATGCGTGATTTCGGCAACGAGATATTGATTGGTGAAATGCCAAAGTCACAAATGTATGTACCGATGATTGCGGGAGGTGAAGTAAAAGGAGTCATTAGCCTGCAAAATCTTGACCATGAAAATGCATTTTCCAGGTCAGACATCAGTCTTCTCACTACCCTGGCAAATAGTATGAGTGTAGCATTGGAAAATGCAAGGCTCTTTGATGAAACCAATCGCTTATTAAAGGAGACAGAGCAGCGTACAGCTGAACTCGGCATTATCAACAGTGTTCAGGAAGGCCTTGCTTCCAAACTGGATATCCAGGCCATTTATGATCTTGTCGGGGACAAGATCCGGGATGTATTTGATACGCAGGGAATCTCCATTTCCTATTATAACCGTGAAAAGAATTTTATTACTCATCCCTATTACCTGTTTAAAGGCAAACGTATTGTTGAATTAGGTTTTGAACTTGGTAAGGGGTTAACATCACACATAATACAGACAGCACAGCCATTGTTAATCAATGAAAATGCAGTTGAACGTTTTAAAGAACTTGGAGCTGTGTTTGCCTCTTCAGAAACCGAAGAGGATACAGCAAAATCCTGGTTAGGTGTTCCGCTTATTTCCGGTGGACAAGTGAATGGAACAATTCGTTTGGAAAATTACGAAAGAGAGAATGCATACAGCGAGTCAGACCTATCACTCCTGCAAACTCTTGCTAACAGCATGAGCGTGGCATTGGAAAATGCAAGATTGTTTGACGAAACGAGTCGTTTATTGAAAGAAACGGAACAACGCACGGCGGAACTTGCGGTCATTAACAGTGTGCAGGAAGGTTTGGCAAAAGAATTCGACATGCAGGGCATTTATAATTTGGTAGGTGAACGGGTGCAAAAACTTTTTCAGACACATGGCGTGATCATAGCAAGCTTTGATCTTGCAAATAAAACTGAGCATTTCAATTATGCGTTTGAGAACGGAGAGAAATATGTTCTTGACTCGCGGCCAATAAGTGGTTTACGCCAAACACTTATTAATTTGAAGCAAACTCTTTATATAGACACTGAGCAAAAAGCAAGAGACGAATATGGTATTGTTGCAATAGGAGATACGAAGATGCCCAAATCACTGATGTTTGTTCCTCTTCTCAGCGGAAACAATATCAAAGGGTATGTAAGCATTCAGAATGTTGATAAAGAGAATGCCTTTAGTGAATCTGATATCCGGTTACTTGAAACACTGGCGAATAGCATGAGTGTGGCACTGGAAAATGCAAGACTCTTTGATGAAACAAATCGCTTATTAAAGGAAACAGAGCAGCGTACGGCTGAATTAGCTGTTATCAATAGTGTGCAGGAAGGTTTGGCAAAAGAGCTGGATGTGCAGGGAATTTATGAAGTAGTTGGTGATCGCCTCTGCAGTTTATTTCCCGATACACAAACATTGGTCATACGGACGTTTGACCATGAAGCCGGTATCGAGCATTTTCATTACGCCATAGAAAAAGGAGAACGTTTCCCTATCGAAGCAAGGCCATTTAATTGGACCAGTAAAGAGCTTATATCAATAAAAAGACCCCTGGATATTCGGCAAAACTACCTTGACACTGCAAAAAGTCATGGAGGTACCGGCGTCACAAAGGGCCAACCACCTAAATCAGCCGTTTTTGTTCCTATGCTTGTCGGTGATGTGGTAAAAGGATCAGTTAGTCTCCAGAACGTAGATAAGGAAAATGCTTTCACGGATGCCGATATCAGGCTGCTTACGACAATTACGAACAGTATGAGCGTAGCGCTGGAGAATGCAAGACTATTTGATGAGACTACTCACTTGTTGTCTGAGGCAAAACAGAGAGCGTCTGAATTGAGCACGGTGAATAGCATCAGCAAGGCATTGGCTTCCCAATTGGATCCGGACGACCTGATAAAATTTGTTGGCGATAAATTGAGAGATCTTTTCAAAGCCAATATAGTTTACCTGGCTTTGTTGAATCCAAAAACCAAGATGATCCATTTCCCTTATCAGCATGGTGATGATAACAGGCCAATGAAACTGGGTGAGGGTCTTACTTCGAAAATCATTCTTTCGGGTGAACCTCTCCTGATCAACGAAAATGTCCAGGGACTAAGAGCAAAGTTGGGAGTGCAATCTCAAGGCGTGCCCGCGGCTTCTTATCTTGGTGTTCCTATCCCGGTTGGCGACGAAATAATCGGAGTTCTGAGCGTGCAAAGCACGGAGCACGAAAATAGTTTTAACGAAGATGACCTTCGTCTTCTGTCGACAATTGCTGCTTCAGTAGGAGTTGCTTTACGCAATGCAACATTGTTTGAAGATGTCAAGATGGCGAAAATGGAAGCAGAAGCCGCCAGTAAAGCGGCCGAAAAAGCAAATGAAGCGAAGAGCGCATTTCTTTCTACAGTGAGTCATGAATTAAGAACACCACTTACATCTGTTCTTGGTTTTGCTAAGATCATCCGCAAAAGATTGGATGAAAAAATATTCCCCGCGGTTGATAGATCAGATACAAAAACAGAAAAAACGATCGGCCAGATATCTCAAAACCTGGAAGTGGTAATATCCGAAGGCGAACGTCTCACACATCTTATCAATGACGTATTGGATTTGGCAAAGATAGAAGCCGGCAAAATGGAATGGAACCTGGAAAATGTGTCGATGACGGAAGTGGCGGAAAGAGCTCTCGCCGCAACTACTTCTTTGTTCGAGCAGAAAAAATTAAAACTGGTAAGAGAAATTGAAACGGATATCCCTGATATTTCCGGTGATCGTGATAAACTGATCCAGGTGATCATCAACCTTATTTCAAATGCTGTAAAATTCACGGACAAGGGTTCTGTTACCTGCAAAGTGTATAAGAAAAAGGATGAGATCATTGTTAGCGTTCTTGACACAGGTATTGGAATTGCGCCGGAAGATTATGCGGCCGTGTTTGAACAATTTAAACAAGTGGGGGGTGATACGTTGACTGACAAACCGAAGGGAACGGGTTTAGGTTTGCCGATCTGTAAAGAAATTGTCGAACACCATGGCGGCCGCATCTGGCTGGAAAGCAAAGTAGGGAAAGGAAGTACCTTTTCTTTTTCGTTGCCTGTCATTAACTCCAAAAGAGAAAAGCCTGTACATTTTGACGACCTGGTGAAGCAATTAAAAGAACAAATGGCGAACTCGAAATTCAAAGTGATAGGAAAAGATGCGACAATACTTGTTGTAGATGATGATGATTCTATACGGTCATTATTGCAACAGGAGCTTAGTGATGCCGGATATTTGATAGAGCAGGCCACCAATGGCAAAGAAGCATTGGAGAGTGTTCGCAAAAACCGCCCTGACCTGATCATCCTTGATGTGATGATGCCGGAGATGAATGGATTTGATGTGGCGGCCGTTCTTAAGAATGATCCTCAAACGATGGATATCCCGATTATTGTCTTGTCGATAGTGCAGGATAAAGCACGGGGATATCGTATCGGTGTGGACAGGTACCTGACAAAACCAATTGATACTGCACAATTGTTTAAAGAAGTTGGAACCTTATTGGAGCAGGGGAAATCAAAGAAAAAAGTAATGGTGGTGGATGAAGATGGGGCGGCTGTTCGCTCTTTGACGGACGTGTTGCAGGCTAAGGGTTACCATGTTGTGGAATCAGATGGAAAGGAATTGGTTCAAAAGGCTATCTCTACACAACCGGATATCATTATCTTAAATTCCGTCCTTTCGGACAAACAGGAAATTGTACAGTCGCTTCGCTTTGAAAAAGGATTGGAGAATGTATTGTTCTTAATTTATCAATAAACAAAACTGAGAAAACTAAAAATGGAACAAAAACTTTTGATTGTGGATGATGAAGCACATATCCGTATGCTTATCGGGCAAACGCTGGAAGAACTGGAAGATGAGGGAGTAAATTTTTTCACGGCAGAAAACGGTGAACAAGCTTTGGAGATCATACAGGCAGAAAAGCCGCGGCTTGTTTTTCTTGATGTCATGATGCCTAAAATGAATGGCATGGAAGTTTGCCGCCGAGTAAAAAAAGAATTGGGCTTGAATGATGTATTTATTGTTTTACTTACTGCAAAGGGCCAGGAACTGGACCGTCAAAAAGGGCAGGAAGTGGGCGCCGATGTATACATGACAAAACCTTTTGACCCCGAAAAAATTTTAGAAAAAGCAAGAGAAGTTCTTCAATTGCAAAATTGATGTTACATTTCCCAACCCTGCACCCACATGATAAAACTTACTTTAAAAAGTATTCTTAGTAAAAAGAATGAAACAGCTCCCATACTCGCATCTTTAATTGAGCGGTTAAATACCGGTGTTTGGATCGAGGATGACACGGGCAACATTTTGTTGGGCAATAGATCGGAAGCGCACAGAGTTGAACAGGTCATCGAAGTTGACAATGAACCGATCGGTGTTGTGAAAGGCGATGAGGAAGCAAAGATCATTGCCGCTATCCTCAATCTCTCAATAAGAAAGGAAGTCGAGAAGCGAAAGCTCGGATCCGAGGTTTTGAATTTATACCAGGAAATAAACCTGATCTACAATTTTTCTGAAAGATTAGCGCAGACCATTGATGCTCCAACAATTTCCGAGATCACATTAGAGGAAGCTGGGCGGGTGATAAATTCAAACAGTGGTGTGGTGATCCTGTGGGATGAGGAGACAGAAAGATTAAAGGTCCTTGCTTCCTCAGGGGAATTATTTTTTGCTGAAGAAAAACTGTACAGTGAATTACGTCTCCTTAGTAAAATATTATTGAGCGGGCAATCCGAGATCATCACCGATATTTCTGCATTATCCCAGGCCGGGGTTCTTTTTCCTGAAGTAAGATCTGTTATTTATTCTGCATTGAAAGTGAACAAGCGGACAATGGGGGCGATCATTCTTGCCAGCAATGAGTTAGTTCAGTATACCGCGGCGGATCTGAAACTGCTCACCACCCTGGCGTTACAATCTTCTGCTGCCATTGAAAGTGCGTTACTCTATGAAAAAAATCTGAGAGAAGCAAAGGAAAGAGAAGAAGCCATGCGTCTTGTTTATGAGGCGACAGGAAAATTTGTTCCTTATGAATTCATCGGGTCACTGGGTCATAATGTGATCACCGATGTGAAACTTGGCGACCAGGTGGAGAAAATAGTGACCGTTCTTTTCTCAGATATCCGGGACTATACGTCTCTATCAGAGCAAATGAGCCCCGAGGAGAATTTTAAGTTCGTATGCGCATTCAATGAGAGGATGGGTCCTGCCATACGCAGGCACAATGGATTTATCAATCAGTATCTCGGCGATGCCATTATGGCGATCTTTCCCCATAATGCTGAAGATGCGCTGTCAGCGGCTATCGAGATGCAGAAAGAAGTACAGGATCTCAATAAGACCAGGATCACTAACAATCAAATTCCAATACAGATCGGGGTGGGCATGCATACGGGCCCATTGATAATGGGTATTACCGGGGATGCGAACCGGATGGACGCGACCACCATTTCTGATACGGTCAATATTGCATCAAGACTGGAAAGCCTGACCAAACATTATAGCGTAAACATTATCCTCAGTGATTCTTCTTTAAAACAAATTGAGCAAAAAGAAGGTTTTCATCTTCGCTCTCTTGGATTAGTACAATTGAAAGGCAAACGTGAAGCCGTGGAAATTCACGAATGTTTTGACAGCAATCCATTGCCTGATATGGAGAAAAAATTAAACACCCTTTCAGTTTTTAATGAAGGCGTTTCTTTATTTCTGAATAAATCATTTCCTGAAGCAAACATTGCGTTCAAAAAAGTTGTCGAAACAGATCCGGGCGATCATACGGCAAAATTCTTTTACAGGAACACAAAGAAAATAATTGACGAAGGTATTTTTGAGAATGGGGCAGGCATAGTAGCCATGCATGAAAAATAGTTGCGAATCCCGTAATAATCCGCATAAATTTTGCCACAGAAAACACAGAAACACAGAGAGAAAATCAATAAATAATTCAGTGTTTCTGTGTATTCAGATAACACCTGCTGCCGCCGAAATCCTGAAAAAAATTGAACTGCTGACCAGTTTGGATAAGTGGGGAGAAACACAAAGAGAAATCAATAAATAATTCAGTGTTTCTGTGTATTCTGTGGCGACAAAATACAATTAACTTAACACTAGTTTTCAATTCTGAAAACAGGATATCTTAAATAGTCTGGTTCGAAATAAGCCGAATTCTGATAAACAAAATTCAATTGCTGCTGCCAGCTTTTGGCAAAGCTTGTATCAGTTTTTCTTTTTTGCTCCAGTTTCAATTGCAGGTCAGGGTGTTTTTTTAAATAGTCTTCGGCGATCTCATCGAAGGCGTAATCAGAAAAATATTCCTTTTGTCCCAGTACTGCGTCAAAGAAGTTCCAGGCAAAATAAGAATCCTCTGCCTGTGGTTCAAGCGTTTCAATCAGAAAACGATTGGCCGTTTGGTTCATCGGAATATACCAGTCACCTTTTCTGAAATTTATTTTTTGTTTGGACGTACTGATCTTTACGTTACTGTTGACGTGATGCATCTCATATGGACGAGTCGAAGTTTTGTAATCATCAATATGATAGACCACCACTTCGATGGATGTGTCATTTTTTAAGGGCAGCATTCGAACCTTGTTCAGCTTAAGCAGGTCAATCACTTTCCACCATCCCTGTGGAATTATGTACGCCAATGGTTTTTTGATGATTGTTTTTGGAGAGAAATAGTTGAAGATCTTCACCTGCTTTTCAAAGGGCTTCGTTCTGTCGTAATATAGTTTTGGTGAATTAGAAACCCCACTGAGTTTGTGGCCTGCTTCATAACCTTTATAAGTGACCTCTTTCCATTGAGAACGATCCAGCTGCCAGCTTACCGGGAACTCTATCGCGGATTTCACGGATTGTTTTGTTTGATCTCTTAGTTGTTTTATTTTATCACTATTCTTTGACGTGAATTCGGTAAAGCATTGCATCAGTGCATAGGTTGACCTCACTCTTTGCTCATAGGATTTCAGCATATGCGTTTCCGGTATAAACCCAAAGCTGTTCCAGAGTGTTGCATAACCACTGCTGTACCTTGGACTGTCCCAATATTCCGGCCAGCCGTCTTCAGGAGTGTCACCAAATGAATTAACGTATGGAACAAGATCATAGCCTTTTTCTTTCATTAATTTATATAAAGCAGGCTCAAATTCTTTATCCAAATAATCACCCATAACTCCTCCCAGCTTATTATGCTGTGATGTTAGTAGGGTCATGATGTGCTGGTAATCGGCGCCATCGCTTACATGGTTGTCAACACATACGTCGGGATCGGTTAAATGAAAGATCTCTGCAAAGGCTCTTGCATCTTTGGAATCACATTTAATAAAATCACGATTGAGATCAAGATTTTGAGAATTGCCGCGAAAACCTTTTTCTGAAGGACCATTTTGATCTATCCTGTAATTGGGACTTCTGTTTAAGCACCCACCGATGTTGTAGACAGGAATAATGGCGAGAACAACATTCGAAGGCAGCTTGTATTTACCGGTCACAATATCCCGCGCCAGCAACATGCTTGCGTCAATGCCATCCGGTTCACCCGGGTGAATTCCATTATTGACGAGTATAATTCTCTTGTTTTTTTTATGAATGCTTTCAAAATTGTAGTCGCCATCATTGGAAACAACAACGAGGTCCAAAGGAAAACCGGCATCGGTCATTCCCATTGCCAGCATTTTGATTTTTGGCGATCGCTGGTCCAGCTTTTTCCACCAGTCGACGATCTCATAGTAGGTCGGGCTCTGCGTGCCGTTGCTTTGTTCAAATTTTGTAGTGATGGTTTGAGAGAAGATGAGTTTGGCGGACAAAAGAAAAAATAATGAGACAGAGGTTTTCATGTGAATCAATTGAAGAATAAAAATACACCAGATAAAATAAAGCACCCGTTTCTAAGAGATGCTTCGATTTATAATTTAAATAAGCTCAGTCGAATTGTTATAGCACAAGTGAGTGACACAACCGATGTTCAACAAACATTCTATCGCTCGTAACACAATTATCATTTTAATCAAAATTATTCAGTATTAATTTTGATTAGCTGCTTTCCTGGCCAGCTTACTTTTTAAGTTGGCGGCTTTGTTCTTGTGGATGATGCCACGCTTAGCCAGTTTGTCGATCATGCTGGCCACTTCCGGTAATTTATCCGAAGCCTCTTTTCCCGATGCTGCTCTGAAATCACGAATGGCATTACGGGTGGTCTTGCCATAAAATTTGTTTCTTTCACGGCGCTTTGCAGCCTGGCGAACATCTTTCTTTGTTGCACTATGATTAGCCATATTCTCTAATATTTGCCCCGGTTTTATGGTTTCTCCGGAGGACGGCAAAGGTAAGGCCCGGAACCTTATCTGCCAAATCAGAATAATAGTTTTTGGGCATAGGTGAAATTGCCGATCTTCTCAATATAAAGGCTGAAAAAATGTTCAGCCGATAGGTCAGGTGGAAATTTAATTCTCCCCTCTTTTTCCTGATCTTCAGAAAGAATTCAGTTACGATAATTGCAAAAGATGAACTTAGATTTGCAGACAGATTCATCGTAGATCGTAAAAATTATTATGGAAAACAGAATTCTTGGACTACATCATATTACCGCGATAGCGACATCGGCAAAACGAAACTTTGATTTTTATACCAAAGTTCTTGGCTTACGATTCGTCAAGAAGACGGTGAATTTTGACGATCCGAAAACCTATCATCTTTATTATGGAAATGAACAGGGAGCACCCGGGACCATACTGACTTTTTTCCCGTGGGAAGGAACCCGCCCTGGACGCGTGGGTACGGGCATGGCGACTGAAATTGGATATTCGATTCCAGAAGGCAGTCTTGAGTTTTGGGAAAACAGGTTTGCTGAGAATAAGATAAAATATCAAATGACCAATGAGCGGTTCGGCGAAAAATTTATTTGGTTTGAAGATCCGGATGGATTGCAGATCAATTTAATTATCCCGAACGAACCAGATAACAGGAAATCATGGACAACCGAAGAAGTAAATGAAAATGTGGCGACCAAAGGATTTCATAGTATCACACTAACACTTCAAAATATAAAAGGTACTGCAGATATCCTGACAGAAATTTTTGGATACAAATTTCTAAAACAGGAAAACGATAGGTTTCGTTTTATAACAGATGCGATTGAGGGAGCCAATATTGTTGACCTGGTAGAAGCACCTAATGTACAAAGAGGTTTCGTGGCCGGCGGAACGAATCATCACGTTGCTTTTCGTGTACAGGATGATGATATATTGATGACATTTCGTGAAAAAGTTGAAAGTCATGGACTGGATATTACAGGAAAAATAGACCGCAATTATTTTTTCTCCCTTTATTTCAGGGAACCCGGTGGTGTGATCTTCGAGCTGGCATCCAACAATCCTGGCTTTACAGTCGATGAGCCATTGAATGAATTGGGCACACATTTGAAATTACCTTCTCAATATGAGTTCATGAGGGATCAGTTGGAAAAAACATTGATACCATTGAAATAATAGCTGGGCATGCATCAGAAAAATATTCTTACCGCCGGGAAAAAATTAGAAGAGTCTGGCAGGGCGTTGATCATGATCCACGGCCGTGGTTCAACAGCAAAAAATATTTTATCGCTTAGTAGTCATCTTAATGTGGATGGCTTTACATTAATAGCTCCCCAGGCGACTAACAACACATGGTATCCCTATTCATTTCTTGAACCACCAACGCACAACGAACCGTGGTTGTCATCTGCGATCGCAATACTTGGTGAAGTTGTGAATGATCTTGCAAAAACCATAGACAAAAAAAATATTTACTTTCTTGGTTTTTCGCAGGGGGCATGTTTAACGCTTGAATTTGTTACAAGAAATGCTGAGGGATATGGCGGCTGCATTGCATTTACGGGAGGATTGATCGGCGATAAAATTTATACAGACAATTACAAAGGAGATTTTCAAAATACTCCTGTATTTATCGGTACAAGTGATCCTGACCCTCATGTACCGGTGCAAAGAGTGCATGATACAGTTAAGATCCTTAGAAGTATGAATGCATCAGTAACCGAAAAAATATACGAAAGGATAGGGCACACGATTATCCAGGATGAATTTGACCACGCAAATGAACTACTGTTGAAATCCTGAATTGTTGCTCACAGATTACTCAGATTTTCACGGATATAACAGCAATCTGTGCTCATCTGTGAAATTTGTGAGATGAAATTTTTATTGAATCCATCCCGAACTTTTTAGAAATCCCACCAATCCCGGATCATTGGCGGACATTGGCGGAAGCCACATACTCACCCGTTCACGATCCCACCAAACTCCTTGCGCGTTGCCCGGTTTTGCAAAAGAGTAGCGATACAATACTGCCCGAATATATTTTGGAGGTTTGTCATGGAAAGGATTAGTGGCAAAAAGACTTATAACGTCGTGATCATTATGAAGAAGTTTGTACATAAGATTTAGTGTCCATGGATATTCGTCAGGAGATGACATAGAAGCAAACCACATCTGCCAATCCAATCGTAATTGGTAAGGAGCTATTTGTGGAGATGCCTGGTCTAAAGCAACGGGCAAACCTTTGTACACGTAAGATTTCCAATTGGCTTTGTCACTTGAATCGTTGTCCATGGTTCCTTCAAATATTACATTCAGGCGTTCTTGTCCCACAGTCCCAAATGCACCATAAGTATTGACAAGGTCGAATGGATCGAATGAAGTGTTCATGATCTGTCCGGGAGAAAGCATGTTGGCTATGGGTCGAAAGCTAAGAAATCCAATAATAAATGTTACAACCCAGGCGGTAATTGTCATTGCTTTAGAAGGTTCGGCTTTTTCAGCAGCAACGTTGGATCTACCTACAAGAAATCGGGGAAGAATTTTAGACCAAAAGCCATCATCGAAGCAGGCAAGAGCAGGAATAATTGTCAGCCAGTTCAAAAATGAAAGGTTGCCACTGAGTATAAGTACAATTTGTAGCAACACGATCACTATTCCCGCGATATGACGGCCAATTCGTGGCCAGAAGATAAACAACGGAGCAACCAATTCGGCGAGCCAATTGAACCAAACTCCAATTTTCAAAACTATGCGCGGAAGAAAATGAAACCACCGACTCAAAGGTCCGGGAATGGGTTGCGTTTCGAAATGATAATAAAGAGCAGTTCCATTGCGCCAAATTTCATCTCCGCGAAGTTTGATCAATCCTGAACCAACCATGATGCGAAAGATCAGCCAGCGAAATAAAACAATAATCGCCAGCGGTGCTTCTCTTTTTGGAAAGGGACGCATATCAATGAGCGGACAAAGAAAAATAGCAAGAAAACCCGTTTCGGTAAGTTGTATCTCCCAACCATATCCATACCATTCTTGTCCAAGGTGAACAAAGGACATATAAAGAAACCACAGAACAGTAAGCAATGGTGCATTCGCAAAGCCTGCCACGACCACACACGAAAGCAGGAAGCCTATCCATGCACCAGTTAACAAAGCTGTATCAGAATGCCACACCCAAAAGATCGATGGTAATCGCATAAAGCCAGCGCCATTTGAACCCAGCGCTGCGCTTACATTCTTCAGATAGATACCAATGGGGGTGAGTCCATGAGAACCGATCAATGGAATGATCTCATTGATCGCGACCAGGAATGCGATCGCATAAACCAATCCCAGGAAGCGAAGGATCATGAACCGCGTGAGCCAGTAGGTTGGACGATTTGTTCGGGGAAGTTCTTCAAATTCATTATCCGTTTCTTCGTTGATCACTTCATTTGTTTTTGCTTGTCGAAGAAAGTTCAATGTTTAGTGAAGTTAATAAATAACCGCAGCCTTCTTATTGAAAACATCTCTCAAAGCTTTCTTTGCTGCATGATACCCGCACATGCCGTGAATCCCTCCGCCGGGAGGTGTAGATGAAGAGCAGATGTAAATGCCTTTTGCAGAAGTTTTGTAAGGTGATAGCCGTAACACCGGCCGGGTGAATAATTGTCCCAGGTCCATTATTCCTCCAACAATATCACCTCCAATACAATTGGGGTTGTATTCTTCTATTTGTGCAGTATTCATAACATGTCTGCCTATTATCCTATCCCTGAAACCGGGAGCAAATCGCTCCACCTGGTTTTCAATTTGCCGGGTCATGTCTGTTTCTGAGCCATTGGGCACATGACAGTAAGCCCAGGCTGTATGTTTTCCTTCCGGGGCACGGGAAGGGTCAAACAAACTTTGCTGCGCCAATAACACAAACGGTTTTTCCGGATGTTTTCCTTCTGACGTTTGTTGTTCGGAGTCTGCAATTTCTTCAAATGTATTTCCCAAATGAACAGTTCCGGCTTGCCTGCATTCTAATGCGGTAAAAGGTATGGGGCCATCCAGGGCCCAATCAATTTTGAACACACCCATTCCGTATCGGAATCTTTTCAATTGCGCTTTATAGATCGATGAGAATTTGTATCCCGCTATTTGTAATAATTGCTTTGGTGTAACATCAAATAATATTGCTTGCGCGGAAGGCAACTTGCTTAATGAGTCAACATAAAAATTAGTATCGATAGTTCCGCCTATTGAAAGAAAATAAGAAGCAAGGGCGTTAGCAATTGTTTGTGAACCTCCTTTTGCCAGTGGCCATCCTTTTAAATGCGCGGCTGACATTAATACTAATCCTGTAGCGGAAGTTGCGGCATTTGACAAAGGTTGAATAGAATGAGCTGTCATCCCCGCCCATAATCCCCGCGCTTCCTTCGAGTGAAAAATTTTGCTTAAATGTTTTGCGGATGTCAATGCCTTCAATCCAAAGCGAGCCATGTCAACTGGATGCTTTGGAAAATGCAAGGGTGCAAATAAATCTGCAACGATCCGTGGCCAGTTGTTCACTACAGGGCTTATGAGTTTCAAGTAGGATCCTTCATCTTCACCCAATCCTTTTGCAGTTTGTTCAATTGATTTGTACAAAGCAGCAGCGGTGCCATCATCAAAAGGATGTGCCGCGGCAATGACTGGATCTATGAATTTCAATCCATGTTTTTCAAGAGGGAGTGTTTTAAAAAAAGGAGAACACACAGCCAATGGATGTATGGCAGAACATACATCATGAATAAAGTGAGGCAGGGTAAGTTCCGCTGATCGCATTCCCCCACCAATTGTTTCTTTTGCTTCCACTAATAATACTGAAAGACCAGCTTGTTGAATAGTGATAGCAGCGGCCAGACCGTTCGGTCCTGAGCCGACAACAATAGCATCATAATCTGTCTTATTTACATTCATTTCTTAACACTTAGCTGCTAATTGAAGTTATTCTATCTTCAATTAATAACCTACTGGTGTGTGGGGATTCTCCCGGTGATATTAGATCTGTTGTAAAGATTATTTTTAAGCAGACCTCACTGCTGCAGGATATTCGCCTTGCTGCAACAGTTTTCCAAATTGGATTCCATGAATCGTGGTAAAAATTCCTCATAAACGTTTTCAAAAAAATTTATTGTTCTGTTTGCTTGATATATGAAGTAAGTAGCAATTTAAGACAGCTGGCATCTTTGTCATTGCTGGCATTATAACTGTTGCAATTAGCTTATTCATTTCTTGCGCAAACTTTTTCTAATGGACATTCATCATGGTGAAACAGTAGTAAAGCCCCAAACCTCAAATGGAGAAAAAGAGTAACAAAAATGATATGCCATGGGTTTTCTCTTCCCGGAATAAAGAGGCCAACGACAAAAAGAAGAAATGCAATAATGACAGTGACCAGCAATGATACATCTTTCATGTCGAAGCTTTCATAAACCATATCCCAGAATTGTGCCTTTTCTGAGTTGGCATCATTGATTGCATTGAACATGACTTAACAGGCGGGGTCAACTTTTTGGGTAATCAGTGGGTTTGATGAGTAGCCCATTGAGTAACACCCATTAATAGGGCTTGAGTATAAAGGCTTTGACGGTCAAAAATCCTTGCTATTTTTTCTTTGGCTATTTACTTTTAATTATCACAAACTTTTTTTAGTTTGTAGCCGTTTTCAAAGTAATTCAGCTCGCAATTTCTATGCGATTATCCGTACCAATCTTCTATCAACAACCACATTACCCAGTTTCTTTGAAGGTTATCTCGTAAAACCGCAACAGATATGCTGCGAATCAAAAACCTACAGAATTGGAGGGATCTTTAATGCAATTTTAATGTTATTCTAATTTTATTCTAATTAGTCTTTAATTAACATTATAACAATTGTTACTACTTTGGTGGTCAAGTCATTAAAGCGTAAATAGGTTTAAAGAAATCATCGTTTCTCCTGTTCTTACAAAGAACTCTCCTACAAGATCCTATCTATAGCCACCGGTGCCCAATTTCTTAAGAAGCCGCTTAGTTTTATTTGTTAAATCGTAAACGAATTGATATGGCCAAATCGAAACCAACTGCTTTGACCCGCGACAATGATTGTATAAAAATTCAATTGACAGTCGGAGAATTCTTCAACATTCTGTGATTCTATTTCCTTAATGAATCATGCTATCCTTTTAAAAAACCCCGCGGTTTCCGGCATTGTGATTTGCATTGATAAAATAGTGAATGGGATAATTATCTGAACGACTTATTATTCCATTAATTCCAAGTCAACCTGCGAAAACCTAAAAAATCTTTTTAAGGGTTTGATGAAACATTTTTTACAAAACGAAAAATTATTTCACAAGTTTTCGACCCCTGGAAGTTTCATAAAAACTCCGCGGCGGAGGCTGTTATGCCTTTTTTCATGCGTGGTTTTTTCAATTGTTTTTTCTTTTTCAAATGCCCAGGTAAAACTTCTTCCAAATTTCTTTTCAACTTCAATTTTTTCTTCAGGCTTATCACAGCAAAAAGATATTTTTTATTCTCGCTCGGAATATTTAGGCGAAAAAAATAACGATTCAAAGTTTGAATCAGGATCTGCAACATGCACATCTGTAGCATCCGGGGCATGGAATGATCCTGCAACCTGGAGTTGTGGAGTTGTTCCAGGTCCCGCTGACAATGTAATCATTGCAGGTGGCACAACAGTTACCATCGATGCAGGGTCACCTGCACCCACTTGTACTGACATTGCAATTAATATGAATGGTTCCCTGGTTTTCAGTGCAGGCACAACGCTTGAAGTAGCCGGACATTGGACCAACAATGGAACATTTAGTGCGGGAACGGGCACAGTAAGGTTTAAAGGCGCAGTAAATACTACAATCGGCGGAAGTTCTCCAACTGCTTTTAATAACATGATTGTTGATAAAGGGGTCGATGTTACTTCTGCTCTCGAATCAAATGGTCCAGGTGCCATTTCAAATACTGGCGCTCTTTCTATACTGAACGGATTGTTTAAAATGACAACCGGGACATTTCAATTTGGTGGAAATTCAGGACCTACTATTCCATCAACAGGAGGAATTTGGATAGCTGGTCCTGGCGCAAGTCTTAATAGTGGAGATTATACCATTACTAATAATGGATTAATCCGAATTAGTAATGGTACTGCAAACTTTGGAACAAATTCCGGTAATAGTGCTCATACACAAAACAATGGCTCATTCGAAGTTTCAGGTGGTATAGTTAATATAGCGGGAGGACTGGAAAATACTGCAAGCGGTGCTCCATTAACAGGACTCACGTCAAGTGGCGTATCAATATCAGGAGGCATCATAAATCTTTGTACGATCGGTAATGCGGCAGGCAACACGGGTTCTTTTGATATGTCATTAAGTTCTTCAGTTAATATATCTGGTGGAACGATCATATTTCAGAACCCAAGTACTGCAGCGACTCCGGTTGATTTATTCATTATTCCCGGTGGAGCGAAATCAATTACCGATGGTGTATTTCAGTTTGGTGCCAATGCAGGAACATATAGAATTAATACCGGCATACCTTTATATAACGTTACCGTCAATGCAAATTCTTCTGTACAATTAGTTCCTGCAACAAGCACGATCAGTAACATAACTTACACTTACGATCTTTCGATAACAAATCTGCTTACATTAAATGGCTCACTTCAATTAAACGATCAAAATCTGATCCTGGGTTCAGGGGCTCCTGCTATTACGGGTAATCTTGGTGCAAACAATGGGATCATCGTTACCAATGGAACCGGTGAATTAAGAAAAATTTTAACCACGAGCTTCGCTTATTTGTTTCCTGTTGGAACAAGTGCTTCTGAATATTCGCCTGTTGATTTGAATTTTACGGCTGGCAGCTACTCAGCAAATACCTATGTGGGTGTAAGGGCTGTAAACTCCAAACATCCTAATAATACAAATACTAATAATTATCTCAAACGTTATTGGAATATAAATACAAATGTTGGAAACCCAACCTACACTATCACTGCGAATTATTTAGCGACAGATGTTGTAGGTTCAGTTGCAAACATTGCTGCAGCACAATACAACAATACATTGCCATGGATAAAACAGGGCCCTCTCAATGCAACCCTGACAACTACTGTTGTTAATGCCCCATCTTTGGTAAGTTTTAGTGGTATTACACTTGCTCCACCTACAGTCAATATTGTAGATGCAGCAAATAATGATCTTCCAAGTGCATCTATCTGTAACGGATCTTCAATAGTTCTTAATACAACTGTTAGCGGTGATCCAACAATTACTTATTTATGGAGCCCGGGAAATGAAACTACTTCTTCTATCTCTGTATCAACTGCTGGAACATATACGGTAACAATTACTGATGGAAATGGATTCACAGCATCGGATGATGTAGCAGTAACAGTTAATCCTGTGATCTCAAACAATACGGTTTTATCTGCACAATCAATATGTACCGGCACAACTCCTGCCGCATTAACAGGATCAACTCCAACAGGTGGAGATGGCACTTACGCATATTTATGGGAGAGCAGCACAGATAATACAACTTTTGGTTCTGCATCAGGAACAAACAATGGTAGCAACTATACACCGGGAGCATTAACGCAAACCACGTGGTACAGAAGAACGGTAACATCAGATGGATGTTCTGATATATGAAGCAGTACAATATGGATAAGTTATCCATCTCAAACAATACGGTTTTATATGCACAATTTATATGTACGGGCACAACTTCTGCCGCATTAGCAGGATCAAGTCCAAAAGGTGGGATGGCGCTTACATATATTTATGGGAGAGCAACCCAGTCAATACAACTTTTGGTTCTTCATCAGGAACAAACAATGGTATCAATTATACACTTGGAGCATTACGCAAAACACGTGGTACAGAAGAACGGTAACATCAGGTGGATGTTCTGATAATCAACTGCAGTACAGATCACAGTTAATCCAACATTACCGGTAAGTGTCACCATCCAATCGAGCGATGCAGATAATACGATCTGTGCGGGTGAATCAGTAACATTTACCGCTACACCAATTAACGGTGGTAGTGCCCCGTTGTATCAATGGCGACTAAACGGTTTAAATGTTCCAGGAGAATTGGCTGAGCTTACACAACTTCAACTTTGCAGAATGGGTATGTGGTAAGTGTTGTTTTAACTTCAAATGCCTCACCATGTGCTACAGGTAACCCGGCATTAAGCAATAATATAACTACAACTGTCAATGCTATTCCTACAATAACAGGTAAACGCCGGGGAGTGTTTGTGAAAGTGGCACTGTAACTCTTGGTGCAACTGCATCAGCAGGAACAGTCAACTGGTATGATGTTGCAACGGGAGGATCCAGTTTGGGAACAGGAACCAGTTTTAATTCACCGGGGATTTCTACAACAACCACTTATTATGTAGATGCGACTTCAAATGGTTGTACTACGGCTTCAAGAACTCCGGTGATTGCTGCTGTCAATACAGTTCCTGCAATAACAGGTACGACGCCGGGTAGCGTTTGTGGAAGCGGTACGGTAACTCTTGGTGCAACTGCATCGGCAGGCACAGATCAACTGGTATGATGTTGCAACAGGAGGAACTAGCCTGGGAACAGGAACCAGTTTTACCACACCCGTCATTTCCTCCACTACTACTTATTATGTCGATGCAACTTTAAATGGTTGTACTACGGCTTCAAGAACTCCGGTGATTGCTACTGTCAATACAGTTCCTGCAATATCAGGTACAACACCGGGTAGTGTTTGTGGAAGTGGTACCGTAACTCTTGGTGCAACTGCATCTGCAGGCACGATCAATTGGTATGCTGCTACAACAGGAGGAACTAGCCTGGGAACAGGAACCAGTTTTACTACACCCGGTATTTCCTCTACTACTACTTATTATGTCGATGCAACCTTAAATGGTTGTACCAGTGCTTCAAGAACTCCGGTGATTGCTACTGTCAATGCTATTCCTGCAATAACAGCTACAACACCGGGTAATGTTTGTGGAAGCGGTACGGTAGCTCTTGGTGCAACTGCATCTGCAGGCACGATCAACTGGTATGATGTTGCAACAGGAGGATCCAACTTGGGAACAGGAACCAGTTTTACTACACCGGGCATTTCCACAACAACGACTTATTATGTAGATGCGACTTCAAATGCTTGTACTACGGCTTCAAGAACTGCCGTGATTGCTACTGTCAACTCAGTTCCTGCAATAACAGGTACAACACCGGGTAGCGTTTGTGGAAGCGGTACTGTAACTCTTGGTGCAACTGCATCTGCGGGAACAATTAATTGGTATGCTGCTGCAACAGGAGGAGCAAGTTTGGGAACAGGAACCAGCTTTAATACACCGAGCATTTCTACAACAACCACCTATTATGTGGATGCGACATCAAATGGTTGTACTACCGCTTCAAGAACTCCTGTGATTGCTACTGTAAATACAGTTCCTGCAATAACAGGTACAACACCAGGTAGTGTTTGTGGAAGCGGTACGGTAACTCTTGGTGCAACTGCATCTGCGGGAACAATTAATTGGTATGCCGCTGCAACAGGAGGAGCGAGTTTGGGGACAGGAACCAGTTTTACTACACCCAGCATTTCCTCCACTACTACTTATTATGTAGATGCAACTTTAAATGGTTGTACCAGTTCTCCGAGAAGTGCCGTTGTGGCTACTGTAAATCCTAATGTTACTCCTTCCGTATCTATCGCTGCATCATCGACAACCATTTGCTCGGGAACATCCGTAACATTCACAGCAACTCCAACAAATGGCGGGAGCTCGCCTTCTTATCAATGGAAGGTCAATGGTGCAAATGTTGGTACAAATAGTTCGACGTATACCACAACGACTCTGGCAAATGGACAAATAGTAACTGTTGTCATGACTTCTAATGCTACGTGTGCTTCCCCAACCACTGCAACAAGTAATAGCATTGTAATGACGGTTTATACGGGCAGCCCAACAATTAACAGCGGTAATGGACCAACTACAAAACCTACAATAAGTCCCTCAGGCTCTATATGCCCTGGCCCCGCTGCAACAGGCATAACATTTACAAAACCATCCAGTATGGGAAATGCTGCGAGTTATACATGGCATTTACCTCCGGGGTTTGTTATAACTGCTGCAAACGCCGACTCTTCTATTATCACAGTTAGTGTCCCGGGCCCCGGTGCATTGAACCAAAACAACCAACAAGTAACAGTCACGGCTAATAATCCATGTGGCAGTGTAACCTCTAATGCTTTATTAGTTAATGTTGGAAGCTTTGCAGCAGTGAACGTTGGCCCCGATTTATTTATGTGTTCAGGAACGACTGTTACACTAACTAATACGTTATCCGGTAATGCTTCAACTGTAACATGGACAATTAACAGCGGTGGGGGAACGATTTCAGGAGGACCTTATCCAACAAATTTCACGTATACACCAAGTGTATCATCAGGAACTGTTACTCTAACTGCAACTACAAACACAGCATCAGGAAGCTGTTCTTCATCTACAGGATCAGACCAGGTTGTAATTACAGTTAATGAGCAACCAGCAATTACTACCCAACCCATAGCAACACAAACTTTGTGTTCAGGAAGTACAGCAACATTTAGTATTACTGCAACGGGCACTGGTTTAACTTATCAATGGAAGAAAAATGGAACGAATATTTCTGGCGCCACATCTTCTACTTATACGATCAATAATGTTTCAACTGCTAATGCGGCAACTTATACTGTGGGAGTAAGTGGAGTTTCACCCTGTGCATCTGTGACTTCTTCCGATGCAGTGCTTAATGTAAACCAGGCCGTAGCTATTACAACCCAACCTTCATCAAAGACTTTGTGTTCGGGAAGTGCAGCTACATTCAGTGTTGTTGCAACAGGTACTGGTTTAACGTATCAATGGCAGAAAGACGGAGTGGATATTACAGGGGCAACATCCGCAACGTATACGATCAATAATGTCAGTGCATCGGATGCGGCAGCCTATACAGTAGTGGTTAATGGAACTGCTCCATGCGGTTCTGTTACCTCATCACCGGCAACCCTTGTAGTAAATGATGCTGTTGTTATCACCACTCAACCGTCATCACAAACACTATGTTCAGGAAGCAATGCAACCTTTACTGTTGATGCAACAGGTACAGGACTAACTTATCAATGGAAGAAAAATGGAACGAATATTTCTGGCGCCACATCTTCCACTTACACGATCAATAATGTTAGTACATCGGAAGCAGGAAATTATACTGTTGTAGTAAGTGGAGTAGGTCCATGCCCACCTGTTACATCATCCACAGCAGCACTGGCAGTAAACCAGGCTGTAGCTATTACAACTCAACCTTCATCAAAAACTTTGTGTTCGGGAAGTACAGCTACATTCAGTGTTGTTGCAACAGGTACTGGTTTAACGTATCAATGGCAGAAAGACGGAGTGGATATTACAGGGGCAACATCTGCAACGTATACGATCAATAATGTCAGTGCACCGGATGCAGCAGCCTATACAGTAGTGGTTGATGGAACTGCTCCATGCGGTTCTGTTACCTCATCACCGGCAACCCTTGTAGTAAATGATGCTGTTGTTATCACCGCTCAACCGTCATCGCAAACACTATGTTCAGGAAGCACTGCACTTTTACTGTTGATGCAACAGGCACAGGTCTAGCTTATCAATGGAAGAAAAATGGAACGAATATTTCCGGCGCCACATCTTCCACTTATACGATCAATAATGTTAGTACATCGGATGCAGGAAATTATACTGTTGTAGTAAGTGGAGTAGGTCCATGTCCACCTGTTACATCATCCACAGCAGCACTGGCAGTAAACCAGGCAGTAGCTATTACTTCTGAACCTGTGGCGTCACAAACAATTTGTTCCGGCTTTCCGGTTAGTTTTTCCGTAACAGCAAGCGGTACCGGGTTAACTTATCAGTGGAGGAAAAATGGTACAGATATTTCGGGTGCTACCTCTTCGACATACTCAATTCCGAATGCCAGCACAGCGGATGCAGGAACTTATACTGTTGTTGTAAGTGGGGCGGCGCCATGTCCATCCGTTACTTCACAAGATGCAGTACTTGTCGTAAACGAAGATATTACGATCTCGAACCAACCTTCGCCTTTAGTGTTGTGTGTTGGAGGTACAGCAACCTTTACTGTCACTGCTACGGGGAACATTTCAAGCTATCAATGGAGAAAGGGTGCAATTCCAATTTCTAATGGAGGAAATACCTCAGGGGCAACAACAGCTACTTTAACCATTACAAACATATTGGCAAGTGATGCGGGAACTTTTAATGTTGTAATTAGTAAGTCCAAGCGGATCTTGTGCTCAGACTATTTCAAATCCTGCCACACTTACAGTTCATACAAAGTCAGCTGATCCCGTGTCAGCCGCAGCGTCACCAGCTACAATTTGTAACGGTCAAAGCACAACACTTACTCTGAGTGGAGGAGGAGGCGGTACCAATGAAACGATACATTGGTATAGCGGTTCCTGTGGTGGTACACCGGTTGGAACAGGCAACGGTTTATCAGTAAGTCCAACAGTAACGACAACTTATTATGGAAGATATGAGGATGGAGCACCCTGCAATTATAATTCAGCTTGCGCAAGTGTAACTATAACTGTCAATCAAAAATCAGCTGATCCCACATCTGCCACAGCGTTACCAACTACAATTTGTAATGGTCAAAGCGCAACGCTTACTCTAAGTGGAGGAGGAGGCGGTACTAATGAAACGATACATTGGTATAGTGGTTCCTGTGGTGGTACGTCGGTTGGAGCTGGTAACAACTTATCAGTAAGTCCAACAGTAACCACAACTTATTATGGAAGATACGAGGATGGAGCACCCTGCAATTATAATTCAGCTTGTGCAAGTGTAACTATAACTGTCAATCAAAAATCAGCTGATCCCACATCTGCCACAGCATCATCAACTACAATTTGTAATGGTCAAGGCACAACACTTACTTTGAATGGTGGGGGAGGTGGTGCTAATGAAACGATACATTGGTATAGCGGTTCGTGTGGTGGTGCATCGGTTGGAACAGGTAATAATTTATCAGTAAGTCCAACAGTAACCACAACTTATTATGGAAGATATGAGGATGGAGCACCCTGGAGTCTAATTCAGCTTGTGCAAGTGTAACTATAACTGTCAATCAAAAATCAGCCGATCCCACATCAGCCACAGCGTCATTAGCTACAATTTGTAACGGACAGAGTACAATTCTTACTTTGAATGGTGGGGGAGGCGGTGCTAATGAAACGATACATTGGTATAGTGGTTCCTGTGGTGGTACGTCGGTTGGAACAGGCAACGGTTTATCAGTAAGTCCAACAGTAACGACAACTTATTATGGAAGATACGAGGATGGAGCACCCTGCAATTATAATTCAGCTTGTGCAAGTGTAACTATAACCGTCAATCAAAAATCAGCTGACCCCACATCTGCCACAGCATCATCAACTACAATTTGTAATGGTCAGAGCATAACACTTACTCTGAGTGGTGGCGGAGGTGGTGCTAATGAAACGATACATTGGTATAGTGGTTCCTGTGGTGGCACATGGGTTGGAACTGGCAACAACTTATCAGTAAGTCCAACAGTAACCACAACTTATTATGGAAGATACGAGGATGGAGCACCCTGCAATTATAATTCAGCCTGTGCAAGTGTAACTATAACTGTCAATCAAAAATCAGCTGATCCCACATCTGCCACAGCATCATCAACTACAATTTGTGATGGTCCGAGCACAACACTTACTCTGAGTGGTGGCGGAGGTGGTGCTAATGAAACGATACATTGGTATAGTGGTTCCTGTGGTGGCACATCGGTTGGAGTTGGCAACAACTTATCAGTAAGTCCAATAATAACCACAACTTATTTTGGAAGATACGAGGATGAAGCACCCTGCAATTATAATTCAGCTTGTGCAAGTGTAACTATTAATGTGAATCCTCCTTCCGTTGGCGGTACCATATCGCCTGCCATCACGTCGGCTT
>CAVTSY010000006.1:0-6213 GCA_963737475.1 uncultured Bacteroidota bacterium | reverse complement strand
ATAAACTGCCTCCGGAAAAAATGGCTCCGCCGAAAGTTATGCCCGCTTTAAAGGCAAAGAAAATTAAAGCAGGTAAACCAAACACAATACAGCTTAAATCAAACGTATTTCCGGCAAAAGCAAAACACATAATAAAGCAAGCGACTCCTGGGATCATTATCCCGGGCGAAGGCGGTTTTCTATCACCACAGGTTGTGCCCGCTATTGATAGTCCGTTTTACAGCAGGCACTCCCGAAATTGTTTGCTTAAAGATCTCTATATCAAAGAAAGTAATCCTGAGGCCTTCAGTTCGATAAAAGCAATGCATGGGTTAAACAGTAATGAAATTTCTTCTTTGTGCGAGGACAAGGCCGGCAATCTCTGGATCGGCGCCTGGTGGGGTGGTATCAGTAAATATGATGGACGATCCCTGACAAATTACTCAACCCAACAGGGTTTATGTAGTGATGTAGTAAACTGCATATATGAAGATAAAACCGGTAATATATCGATCAGTACCAAAATGCCGGCGTAAACAAATTTGACGGACGATATTTCACCCGCTATTCCACTGCTGAAGGTTTGAGCAGCAATTTTGTATGGAACATGATGCAGGATAAAAATGGAAACATGTGGTTTGCTACCGATATCGGCGTGAATAAATTTGATGGTGATTCATTTACTCACTATACGACTGCGCAGGGGCTTCCCGCTGATAGTGTAAGGGGCTTGTTCGAAGATAGCAAAGGATATTTATGGTTTGGGTGTAAAGGTGGATTGGCCAGGTTTGATGGTCATTCATTTCAAAATTATACTGATGTTTTGGGACTAAACCCTGGTATTGAAGTAATAAGTATTTTGGATGACAACGAACAAAATTTATGGTTTGCCACTAATAAGGGACTTCTTAAATACGATGGTCATGACATAAGCGAGTTTACAACAGAGGGAGGTCTGAGTTCTAACAAGATTCATAAAATCAGTAAAGACAGAAACGGTGATCTCTGGATTGGTACCGATGATCGTGGTGCAAACAGGTATGACGGCAAATCATTTATCCATCTGGGTACTGAGCAGGGATTAAGCAATGAAGTTGTTACTGCGATCCAGCCGGATAGATACGGAAATATATGGATGGCCACAACAGCAGGTGTTTGTAAATACGATGGAAAATTGTTCAGCCATATTGTGTCAGCGCAGGGACTAAAGCAGGAAGAGGTAGAATGCATCCTGGCAGACAAAAAAGGAAATCTTTGGATTGGTCAAGGGGCAGGTAATAACTGTGTAAGTAAATATGATGGGAGGTCTATTGCACGTTTTACCAAAGAACAAGGATTAGTTAATACTAATATTAATCAAATCATTGAAGACAGGTATGGTCATATCTGGTTTGCCACGAGGGGCAGCGGTGTTATCATGTATGACGGTAATTATTTTACAAATTATTCCACAAACAATGGATTAATTGAGAATAATGTGTTCTGCCTGGTAGAAGATAAAAAAGGAAATCTCTGGTTCGGTACACAAACAGGACTAAGCAAATTTGATGGAAGATCTTTTACTAATTATTCAATTGCACAAGGTTTAAACGGCGCGCCCGTGTGTTCCATCTTGGAAAATCGTCTCGGCAATCTTTGGATCGGAACAGAAGATAAAGGAGTGTGTACATTCGATGGAACTTCTTTCACGCATTACGATATCAATCACAGTTTAAGTAATGCAACGGTGATCGGCATGATGGAAGATAAAAACAATAACATCTGGTTTTGTACCAGCATGGGTGTAAATAAGTTTGACGGGAAATATTTTACCTGGTATACTACTGAACAAGGGTTGAGTAATAATATCGCCAAGAACGTATTGGAAGATCCAAAAGGAAATATCTGGGTCGGAACTATTAATGGAATGAACCGGTTTCTTCCAAATGCAATATCGAATTCCGGATACTCTTTATTTAAAAGATATACGGTTTCGGAAGGTTTTTTAGGAGCGGGGAGGTTTGAAAATTCTATCACAAAAGATAAGAGTGGAAACATTTGGATAGGTGGCACCGATAGGGTTACCAGGTATCATCCTGAAGGCGATGTCCCTGATACTATTCCTCCTACGATGCAATTAAGCGATGTTGCACTCTTCAATGAAAATATCAATTGGCCCAGGCTTGAAAAGAAAAAAGACAGTACATTTCTATTAAGTAATGGGGTTAAATTAAAGCATTTCAGTTTTAGTGATCTTACTCCCTGGTACAATCAACCTCAGGATCTGCAGTTAGCTTATAACAATAACTATATCACTTTTCAATTTATTGGTATAACGACCAACAGGCCCAAAGAAGTACGGTACAGATATTTCCTCGAAGGCCTGGATAAGCAATGGAGTTCGTTGATCAGTTTACCGGAAGTTACTTATAACAATTTGCGGCCTGGCACATACACATTCAAAGTGAAAGCAGTAAACAGTGAAGGGTACTGGAGCAATGAATTGAATTATCCTTTTGTCATCCATCCTCCATGGTGGGAAAACTGGTGGGCATACTTATCATATGGGTTGGCCTTTGTTACCTGCATATCGTTGTTTACCTGGTATCGTTCCACCGCCTGAAACTGGAAAATCTTAGCCTTGAAGAAAAAGTGAACCAACGAACTGTCGAACTCAAACAGTCGCTGCAGGAAAGATATGAACTAAGTAAAAAAGTGGAAAGCCAGCAGGCTTTGTTAAATGAGCGTCTGCGTATAAGCCGTGAACTTCATGACGATATTGGCAGCACGCTTGGGAGTATTTCCATCTATAGCGAAGTGGCAAAAAAACGTAACGCCAAAAATGAAAATGCAAATGAAGTGCTTTTTAAAATTGGTTTCGCTTCACGTGAACTGATCGATAAGATGAGTGATATTGTCTGGAGCTTAAACCCCAACAACGAAAGTTTTGAGCAATTGCAAAACCGGATGATGGCATTTGCAGCGATGATTCTTTCTCCGCGAAATATTTATATGATTTTATATGCCGACGCGGAATTAAAAACTATTAAATCTGACAGGCGAGCAACGCAAAAACATCTTTCTTATTTTTAAAGAAGGCCTGTATAACATTGTGAAATATGCAGATTGTAAAAATGTCCGTATATCTGACCGCTAAAAAAAAGGCATTGCAATGATCATTCACGATGATGGAAAAGGTTTTGATGTCTCAAAATTACCGCCAATGACGTACCCCATGAGAGGGAATATTTAGGGGGCAACGGAATAAAAAATATGCAGGTAAGGGCAGATGATATAAACGCAACGCTTCAATTCATTCAAAAATAAATGAAGGAACAACTGTTCAACTCACATTGAGCGATAAAAATTCCTCAGGGATAAAACTACCAAATTTGGTAATTGGTATTTGGCGCAAACAAACGGAACTTTACACAAATATAAGCGATGAACGGAATTAAGGTAATCATATTTGATGATAATGATTCGCTGAGAGATTCCGTGGCGATGCTTTTGCAGGACAAGGCTGATTTTACACTTGCAGGTTCTTATTCACATTGCCTTGATGTGATCGAAAATATAAAGGATACAAAACCCGATGTAGTGATCATGGATATTGATATGCCCGGCATGAATGGCATTGAAGGAGTAAAACTGATACGTAAAAATTTTCCAGACGCTACAAATATTGATGCTCACTGTTTTTGATGACGATGAAAAAGTTTTTGCTGCTATTAAAGCAGGAGCCGGCGGATATATTTTAAAAAATGCCGAACCCAATAACCTGCTTCATGCTATTTCAGAAGTGTATAATGGCGGCGCCCCAATGACACCGGATATTGCAAGAAAAGTATTGCATCAGTTTCAAACAATTCTGCCCGGTGAAAAAGAAGAATATAATTTAAGTCCGCGCGAAAAAGAAGTGCTGCGTTTATTGGTGGATGGACTTTCTTATAAAATGATTGCGGGTAAGTTTAATATCACCTATGACACTGTACGTGCCCACATGAAAAAGATCTATGAAAAACTGCATGTTGCTTCTATGACAGAAGCTGTGGCAAAAGCAATTAATCAAAAACTCCTCTCGGGAAAATGATTCAATTCCAATCTTGTTTCACTCATAACTCATCACTCATAACTCATAACTCACCACTCACACTACCACTGTTGGTAATTGACTTTGGTTGTTGACGGAGTTACTTTGTTGCTTGTTATACCATTCCCATTCCCGATGTTTGTTCAACCTGCTATGAAGACAAAATTTATCCTGCCTTCGTTTGTGCCGGAATGGATACTACAATTTGGTATTACAACACAGCATTGTAAAAAACATCATCACCCCTGAAAACAACAACGCAGTCTTTTATTAATTCACCACATAAACGGAGGTTTATTATGAACAAGAAAATTTTTATTCTTTTTTTCGTTTGCCTGGCTCTCATCATCGGCTGCGGCAAAGACAACCCTGTGTCCGAAGCACAAAGCAAACAGGGACCTGTCTCAAGCAACCAGGGATCTGTTTCAAAGAAAGGAGCCATACAGATATCGGGGCTTGGCGTCTTTGACGCACCCGATGCCTGTGACGCTCAAAGCCAGGGTGCCGCCTATTCCCTCACCATGAGCGGTGACCTTGTTGGTTGTCTTTACACATACGTTGATGGTTTCGAATGCTCACCCAGCGGAACTTACCGGGAAGTGGGGAGAGAATACTTTGTTGGCACGTACAACGGCCAGTCGGGCACTTTTTGGACAAACTACAAATTCGAAGCGAAGTTCGAGGGTTGCGCGGCAAACGGCTCTTATGTTGGCGCCGAGATCAAGGGCCGTTGTCAACACCCAATTGCAAAGGGAAGTGGCACCGGTGTTTTCGAAGGCGTTACAGGGCGCCTGGATATGAAGGACGACATCGCAAATGGAAATTATCCTTTTACCGGGCACCTGCAGTTTTAAGTTTCACCGCGAATTTGGTTGACTGTATCAGACAACAAGAAGCATCCAACTCTTTATGTCGCGTCGGGGTCCACGGGAATGTATATGGTGAGACCCCGGCGGGACTAATAAAAAGATCTATGAAAAACTACATGTTGCTTCAATGACGGAAGCTGTGGCAAAAGCCATTAATCAAAAACTTCTCTCCGGCGAATGATATTGTGAATGGTGAATTGTGAATTGTGAATTGTCAAAGCCACTACCAGGCCATTGACCACTCATTACTCATTACTAGCGTCCTAAACATTAATAGAACATGTTCAAATTGTTTATGTTAAAGAGAGCTTTATTCTTTCTTGCCGGAAAGACGGGAAGACGTTAATTGGATTTATGGTCTCTTACGTTTACTGTCTTCCCGGCCACATGAAATCGTTTGAACTGCAAAAAACTCCGAAATGCTTACTCAGTAATACTTTTAAAGAACTAATGTTTTCAGCTTTAGGACGGTATTGATTACTCGTTACTTATCACTCATTACTACCACTGTTGGTAATTGTCCTGGTAGCTTATTCAATTTACTTTGCTCTCCTATTTTCTGCGGAATAATTATCCGGATCTATAAACCCAAATTTATTTTTTAAATACTTAGTGCTTCGTGGTTCTTTGTGCACTTCGTGACCCTTCTTTCCAAACAAAACGTGGTTACAAAGCCAAAAGGATCAAAACGGATACAAACGCTGTACAAAAGACAATATTTTTTTATAACAAATTAAATTGAACAATTATGAAGACTCACCTGAAACTAATACTGCTCGTAATGGCAGTACCATTATTTATTTTTACGGGATGCAAAAAAAATGACATTCCCGCTGGTGCAAAGAAGATTTCGGGTATCGGTTATTTAGACGCAAAGGATTTATGCAACTCTGCAAGTCAGGGTGCCGTTTATGCGCTGAATATGACCGGGGATCTTGAAGGATGTTTGTATGTGTTTATCGATGAATACAGTTGCACGGACGGTAACTACCTGGAGAAGGGGAGGGAACTCTTTATTGGAACGTACAAAGGAAAGAGTGGCTCGTTCCGGACTACTTACGATTTCCAGGCGAAGTACGAGGGTTGCAATGGACGGCTCTTATGCAGGCGCTGAAATCTCCGGACAATGCCAACATTATATTGTAAAGGGCAGTGGCACGGGTGATTTCGCGGGCGTACAGGGCGGATAGACTTGTCGACAACGTTAAAGCTAACCCCATAGATTATCCCTATACAGGTTATCTCAAGTTTTAAGGTTCGAGCCTGGATTAGTGGATCAAACAACAAGAAGTA
>CAVTSY010000005.1:0-95539 GCA_963737475.1 uncultured Bacteroidota bacterium | reverse complement strand
GCAAACCTCTGTATCCCGCAATGGAAGATACACCTACAATAATTCCTTTGCGCTCTATTAAAGAGTTGAGCGCAAAATGAGTGCAGTACACCGCGCCAAAAAAATTTATATCCATTACTCTTCGAATCACATCTACCGAAGTGTCTTTTAATTCCGCCCGCATAGAAATTCCTGCATTGTTGATCAGTATATCAATGCCACCAAAAACTTTTATTGTGGATTCGATAAAGTGGCGGCAATCGTTTTCATTGCTAACATCTGTAACCGTGGTATGTAAAGGAAATGAAGCGAAGTCTGTGCGTAAACGGTATAATTTGTCGTTATTACGGCCGCATGTCGCCACTTTTGCGCCTTTTTGCAGGAGCGCTTCGACGAGGGCCTTGCCAATACCTTCGCTGCCGCCCGTTACAGCCACCACTTTATTATTGAAAAAATTTGACATGAAAACGTAATTGATAAAGCAAACCTAAATTAAAATGTGCAGATGTAAACGAGGCAAGGGAAACGGTGCAATTTCCTGCGGGAAATATGCTCGCAGCGATCAAAAACTTTTTGGCGCGTAGACAGCGAGGGCTTATTTTTGCACTCCCAATGACCGCCGAAGTTTACACGGAGGCGGTGTTTTTTTAAATTGATCTCGTAGCTCTCCCGATAGCTACCTGCCTGCCGGTAGGCAAGGTCGGGATGGTAGAGCACAACCGGGGAAAAGAAAGTTCTGACATAGAAAATATGAAATGATCTCGTAGCTCAGTTGGTAGAGCACAACACTTTTAATGTTGGGGCCCTGGGTTCGAGTCCCAGCGGGATCACCAGATAATTAAAAGGTCATTGAGTGTCAATGGCTTTTTTCGTAAGGCCATATGTCCTCGCTGTCACATCCTTTTGGCGTAGCTAAAATATTTCAATTTGTTTTACTCTTCAATGCTTCAAATCCTGCTATCACATCAAAAAGTTCTTCGTCAATGGAATCCTGTCCCTGTTATCGGGAGTGTTCAAATAAAATAAAAAATGATCGAATGCTCTGCTGAGTCTGTGACTCAGCAGCAACTCCAAAGGAGTTGATATCCTGAGTTACATCAAAGAAAAAAACCCGGAATTGCCTTTTTTTTCTCATGGAGCAGAACATCATTTTAGGTATGTTGGGAGAAGCTATGGATGCAGGAGGATATAGATCAGGAATCAAAAGGAAATACACTTTCGTAAGCTTTGCAGTTGTAGAGTGGGTAGACGTTTTTACCCGGAAAGAATATAGAGATATTCTGCTTGATAGTATGAGATTTTGCCAGGAATCGAAAGGTTTGCTTTTACATGGTTGGTGTATAATGAGCAATCATGTTCATTTAATTGCTTCAGCCAAAAATGAAAATCTTTCTGACATCCTCAGGGATCTTAAAAAATTTACAAGTAAACAAATCATGACTTCCATTATGAAAAATGAAACGGAAAGCAGGAGAGAATGGATGCTTGCAATTTTCGGGCCGGGGCTGAAAAGAATAGTCATAATGTGAATTACCAGTTTTGGCGGCAGGATAACCAGCCGAAAGAATGTTTCAGTTCCGGATTTACAGTTCAGAAATTAAACTATATTCATAATAACCCGGTTGAGGCAGCAATAGTGGATAAGCCTGAGGAATATTTATACAGTAGTGCAAGAGATTATTATTACAAGAAAAATTGTGGCTTGTTGAAGATCGTTTTTATTTAATAAGTTTGAAAAAAGAGTGCCAGGCTTTGCAAGCCTGCTGCTGAGTTGCAAACTCAGCAGAGCGTTCGAAGAGTCTTTATTGAGTTGGAACACTCAGGAGAGCTGGGGAACAAAAACACATCCTGAAGGAGTAACAGGGGTATCTGTGGAATGCGGTACATGCTCTGTTCAAGAATTAGCAAAGAATCTTCCCAATAATCAAATAGGCGTAACAACTGTAGGTAAGGTTCGCGAACTTGGAGGAGATGTTATTAAAACAAGCGGAAAAAGTCCAACCCACGCTACCATGACGGGCCTTTCAGCAGAACAAATGAACAAATTATTAACGCCACCTGTAAAAAATCCTTGGAAAAAAACCCCACTAGAATGAAACATAATTACCTCATAATCTTAACTCCATCAAGCCTGTTAATGAAAACAGGTGACAAAATATTTTTTGGATTTTAATAACGTCGATTCTGAAGGGCGAATAAAATTAAATAATGTTGGAAGTTTACAAGATATAAAAACTCGGAGACTTTCTAAACAAGGCTTTAAGGTTTTCTCTGGTGATGACTATACCCTAGGTACAATCGATATCGTAAAATTTTTTGACAAAGGGAATATATAGGGTTGCACGAATTGAATACTGCTTAGAGTAGGGGTTAAAGTGCAAAGACTCAAGTTCAGGTTTTAAATTTATCTTTACTACAAGTATTACACTTCGGCAGGTGTTAGGCATTAGCTGCCTTAAATATTCGACAAAATCAAGTACTCAAAACGTGATCAAAGATTAGAATTCAATATTTAGGTCTACGAGGTAATACTCAATAAATAAGATTTTAACGGTACAAAAATGACAACTGAAGAATTAAATATTATAAAAGAAAGAGCGGACAGGGCAACAAAGGGACCATGGAAATCCTACATAGAGGGCCGTGATCACTCAAGCGGTGATAGCTTTATAATGACCGGCGTTAACGATGGAGAGGATATTCGGAGTGAAATAGGGAAGGATATTTATTTGACGGGCGCAACTAATGCCGATCAAGATTTTATAGCGCATGCGCGACAGGATATTCCCATATTACTCGACGAAATATTTAGATTAAAAAATGAAATAGAGAAAGCTAAGTGATCATGCCATAGTTGAAATATCAATTTTTCCCTGATATCCGCAGTGTTCAATAAAATAAAAAATGATCGAATGCTATCCGGGATGTCTTCGACTCCGGATCAAACCCGAAGGGTTTGTCAATCAAAAAGAAAGCTAAATCACACCGTTTTTTGCGCCATTTGAATATGGAGTCAGTCAACGAAATTGAATCATGGCTGATAGTGGTTACAAGATCAGGAATACGAAAGAGATTCGCTTTTTAATATTTTCTGCATTTAAAGGTTTTGCATGTAGCTTGAAGATGATGACTAGTGGCCAAGGGAGAATATGTCTCTAGCAATTTTTTTTATAATTTCAACTCGACGATTGTTGCCAAAAAGATACCCTTTTAATGATGATCATAATAAATGCCTTTAAACAAAGGGCTTTTGGAGAAGCGGTTCGAGTCCCAGCGGGATCACCAGATAATTAAAAGGTCATTGAGTGTCAATGGCTTTTTTCGTAAGGCCATATGTCCTCGCTGTCACATCCTTTTGGCATCGCTAACATATTTCAATTTGTTTTACTCTTCAATGCTTCAAATCCTGCTATCACATCAAAAAGTTCTTCGTCAATGGAATCCTGTCGCAAGCGGTTAAATTCATAGTTCAGGGTCTTAAGTAATTCTTCAATGTTCTTTTCTGCCCGCTGCATTGCTTCGAGCCTGCCTTCATTTTCGCTTGCCAAAGATTCGGCGCACGCTCTGAATAGTGAAACAAAAAGATATTCCCTGATGAGCGCTGATAAAACAGGATTTACTTCACCAATTACCTGCGGTAGCCTGTCAGCAGGCCATGTAAGTTCGCTCATACTCTCCTTCCACTTATCATCTAAAGGAAACAAACGCTGGCTTACCTGTTTGTATCCTCCGTTCTTTTCGGGGGAATTGTGAAAAATATGAAACTCATCTGCTTCACCTTTCTCATTGCTTTGTTCACTTTCGATAAGAATTTGTCCCACCAGTGGAGTAATAGCGCTGACTGAATTAGGAACTGAAAATAATTTTGTAGCATTAAAGCCTGCATCTCTCAGATGTAACTGGATCCGTTCGCCGATCGCCCAAATCTCTTTTTCGCCAGTTATTGGTCGTAATGATCGTGTAACAAAATCTGCAAGCCGGTCATTGAATGATCCAACCAATCCTATATCAGAGCCGAATACAATGGCGCAAACTCGTTTTTCCTTTTTTCTCTTTGATGGTGGGGATGTTATTTCAGTTTTTTCCTGGCTGAAACAGGCAAGCAGGCCCAACGAAATAGTACGATAGTAATCGCTGAGAGAGTTAACCGCCATTTCAAATTGAGTGATATTGGAGGCAGCCAATGCTTTCATTGTCTTTACAACAGAGCCGAGTTCGCCGGCGCTCTCAATTTTTCCTCTGAAACTTTCTGATGTTTCACTCACGGTTTATCAATTTGAACACTATAACCGGCATGTTGAAGTTTGTCTTTAGCCAGTTTTAAAATAATCTCTTCATCAGCGCTGCTTAATTTGTTATTTGAAAACAATCGGTCAGTCACGAGAGAAGAAAGTTCCTTCACCGCTCCACGAACCAGCAACTCTGCATCCTTCATTTTTTCAAGCGGAACAAAATCAAATAACCTGTTCTTGAGTGTAAGCAGTACTGCAATCTGTTCCGGTACCGACATGGGATCAGATTCGGCTTGTTTCAGGCAGGCGCGGATCCTTTTTCCATGTTCTATTATTTTCCGCGTATGTTCATCCAGCCGTGTACCGAATCTTGCAAATGTTTCCAATTCTTCAAACTGCGCATATTCCAGTTTCAGGTCGCCGGCTACGGAACGATAAGCAGGTAATTGAGTTTTGCCGCCTACACGTGAAACGGATTTACCAATGTCAACGGCCGGTAATATACCTAACTCAAAAAGCCGTGGAGAAAGATATATCTGGCCATCAGTAATAGAAATCAAATTGGTTGGAATATAGGCCGAGATATTTTGTGCTTCTGTTTCAATGATCGGCAGCGCTGTCAATGACCCTCCCTTTAATTCATCACTTAAATGGGTAGCTCTTTCCAGTAGTCTTGAATGGATATAAAAAATGTCCCCGGGGAAAGCTTCACGTCCCGGCGGTCGTCTTAATAAAAGAGAAAGTTCACGATAAGCTCTCGCATGATGAGTCAGGTCGTCGTAAACGATCAAAACATCACGACCCTCTTCCATAAAATATTCCGCCATGCTTGTGGCCGCATACGGGGCAATATATTGTAACCCAGGTGCATCGTTCCCTTCAGTCACTACAACGATAGTATGATCCATCGCGCCATTATCTTTTAAGCGAGCGATAACTTTTGCTACTGAAGAGGCACGCTGACCGATAGCGCAATAGACGCAAATAACATTTTTATCTCTTTGATTTAATATGGTATCAACAGCAATCGCTGTCTTCCCTGTCTGGCGATCACCTAAGATCAATTCACGTTGTCCGCGACCAACAGGGATCAATGCATCGATGGCTTTCAGCCCGGTTTGTAAGGGAACCGTAACCGGCAACCGGTCCATGATTCCAGCGGCAGGACGCTCAGCGGGCAAACGTTGGGTAAAGGAGATGGCTCTTTTTTCATCCAGTGGTTCTCCCAAAGGGTTAACGACCCGCCCGATCAGCCCATTTCCTACAGGTATATCCATAACATGACCGGTTCTTTCTACCGCATCGCCGGCGTGTAGCAACGAATCTTCCCCGAGAAGAATCACACCGGTTTCATCTTCATCAATATTAAATGCGATACCAAATAACCCGTTCGGAAACTTTAGTAATTCATCAAAACCGACATTCGGCAATCCTGTGATACTTGCTACATCCCGCCGATACGCCCTTCACTGTGCCCGTTTCTTTTGGCTCCAATTTCTGCGTATAATTTTCATTTTCGGGCATTGCTGATTTCGGCAAAGCTGTTGTCTATAATGGTATTTAAATTAATTTCTTCCATGTTGTTCAGTTCCGTCCCTGAACTTTTTTCTGATCTTTCGGTCACTGATTCTGAAATGACTTTTTTAATTGAGTCAAGATATTCTGAAATACTCCAGGTTAATTTGTAGCCATTTGCACTTAATTCAATCCCGCTAACCAGGTCAGGAACCGTACTGAAATTGAATGCGACGTTATTTCCCAATAACACCTTAACCGGGTTTTCAATTTTTTGTTTTTGCATCTCGGTAAGGTCGAATGCGCTTTTTACGGCAATCGTTGTGTTTGACTGTAACAATGCAGCTGCTAATTGTTGTCTTTGTTCTTCTTTCAATGTTTTCAAACGTTGAATAAAAACATTGATCACACTGTCTTCAAGGTTTTGATCGGCGAGTTCTTTTAATGTTTTCCTGGCAATGGCAAAAACCTCTTCCTGCGTCTTACGTGCAATTGTATTTGTAAGATTGTTTTGTTCTTCGTTCAATGTCGCCTCGAGTTTGGATCGCAATGCGTAGGATTCTTTCCTTGCTTCTTCTAATAAACGCTGGCGTTCGTTGTTAATTTCTGACACGGCTTTTTGCCACCCGGTGTTCCGCTGCTGGTCAAATTCATTATTCTTTTCTGAAATTCATCCTGTTCCTTTTGGGCTTCAGATCTTTTTGCTTCGGCATCCTGCTAATTGAGCAGCAATTTTTTTTTCACGTTCATCAATAGCCTTCAGAACCGGTTTGTATAGAAACCGTTTCAGCAGCCAGACCAGGATGAGGAAATTGATGATCTGTGCAACTACTGTAAACCAGTTAATGAGCATCTTTTATTTTTTTATTTGCTATGAAATGGTTCCAGAACGGGTTGGCAAAGATCAATATCATCGAGATCACGAAACAATAGATCGCCGTTGATTCGATCATCGCCAATCCACAAATAAAGTTCTTGTAATGGTTGGTGCTGCATCCGGCTGCTGTGCCAATGACTTAAAGCGATGCAACTGCACTTGCCTTCTCTAATGCAGGCATCATACAACCGATTCCTGTTGTAAAACCTGCTGTAACAATTGAAGCGACTGCAATGATTGTTATATTATCCATTGTTTATCTTTTTAATTGTTGATTTGTTATTAATTTTTTTCTTTTGATGTTTTCTGTATAGCCGCGGCAATATAAACTGTTGCCAGGATGCTGAAGATATATGCCTGCACCATTCCTGTCAGCAAACCCAGCGCTTTCATTATGATTGGGAAATAGAAATGGCGCAATGCTTAACAATATGGCGACGATCATTCCTCCGCTCATGATATTTCCAAACAACCTTATGGCTAATGCCAGCGTCCGGGAGAGTTCACTGATGATATTAAAAGGCAGCATGATAAAAGTCGGCTGCAGATATGATTTCAGATAACCTGTAATCCGCTCTTCTCAATACCGAAAAACGGAACTGCAATAAATACACAATCGCAAGCGCTGCTGTAGTGGACAGTGAACCGGTCGGTGGCTCATAGCCAGGGAAAATGATACAGAGATTAGCAGTGCGATAAATAGAAACAACGTGCCGAGAAAGCCAATATATTTTTCCGGTTGCTTCAAACCAACTTCTTCAATTTGGTTGTTGATGCCGGTTACTATCATTTCCAAGAATACTTTGCCAGCGCGAAATTGGATATCTGTTTTGAGTTTCCGTGTTACCAGTATAGAAAAAATTACTATTAAAGCATTATCACCCAGGTAGTAACAATGGTCAGGTTGATGGATAAAACCATGTGCCAGAAAATAGTTTCATCCGGGCTAAGATTATGACTCACCTCTTTTTTCAACAGAATTTATTTTCATCATTTGATTTTGTAATATAAATGACAGAATACGAGCAATAATAAAGCCTGCCACCATATAAGCAATCTTTGCCAATCTGCCGGAAGATATATAATAAAACCCTATCAACGTGATACTGACACGCAATAAAGAAACTACCCAATAACCATAATGCAGGCTATTTTGAAGCAACACTTTTTTTGACTGTAAACCAAAGACCGCCAAAGAATATAGTTCCCAGTACTAATCCGGCTATAATGCCAATATCATATACATGTTTCATTCATCTTTTTCACTTTTTTGATGATTTCTTTATGTTCTTTCGTCACCCAATGCCATGCAATCAGGCAGCCGGTAATTAAGCCCGAAATCAAACATGCAAATGTCCAGGAAAATGATTGTGGATGCTTTTTATCCAGCCATATTCCCAATGCCGCTCCTAGCAAGTGCGGGAGCAACTACCGTCCATCCTATCATTCCAAACATTCCCAATCCTGACCACACACTTTTCTTTCTCTGCGCTGCGCTTTCAGTTTTCGATTTTCTTTTTCGCCGATCTGCTGGCTAAACAATCTGCGGCTATTTTTATTTTCTGTTTCCATTCTTATTCCTTTCGAAATTTTTTCAGATTGTGAATGAAACTGCTTTCCAGTTTTGCCATTACCTGACGAACATTTTTTTCTCTTTCATCCAGATTCTTAAATTCCTTTTCCACCGATTCCTGAGTTTGCCCAAGATCAGCTCCTCCGATGGCATTGCGGACAGATACCAATACCTGCTCCCGGCTTTTACCAAAATGCCTTTATCAACGGCCAAATAATCAATACCTTCTCTTCTGTTTCATAAGTAAAAATACCGGGAACCAATGCCGCAACACAATCGAGTCGTTGCGGCAATAAGCCAAATGAACCTTCGCTGGTTTCTGCAACAATACTCTTCACATTTTTTCTTTCGGCGAATATTTGAACGGGAGTAGAATCTTTAAATTCATCAATGATGTTCTATTGTTTTCGATCTATTTCGATCAACTATTGTTTTGAATGCTTTGCAGTTGGATCATGTATTTTTATTGGTCCTTTTTGACCGCTTCATCAATTGTGCCTATCATATAAAATGCGCTTTCCGGCAAATCTTTAAATTCATCCGCAAGAATACGTTCACAACCATTAAGTGCATCATTCAAGCTGACTTCCTTTCCTTTCATTCCGCTGAATTGTTCGGTTGCATAAAAAGGGCTGGGTAAGAAAACGTTCCAGGCGTCTTGCCCGGTTAACCACATTACGGTCATCCGGAGATAATTGTTCCAAACCAAGCATAGCAATAATATCTTTAAGCTCTTCATATTTTGCCAGTGTTTGCCTGATTTCCTGCGCAAGTTCATAATGTCTTTCGCCAATGATTGCCGGCGTTGCCATTTTTGAATTGGATTGCAATAAATCAATGGCAGGATAAAGCCTTCGCTTGCTCTTTTTCTGGAAAGAACAATAGATGCAGAAAGATGGGAAAATGTATGAACTGCCGCTGGATCAGTTAAATCATCAGCAGGAACATATACTGCCTGAATAGAAGTGATGGCTCCTGTATCGGTATTTGCAATCCGCTCTTCCAGTTTCGAAAGTTCAGTTCCCATTGTGGGCTGGTAACCCAAACGGGAAGGCATTTGTCCCATTAAACCTGATACTTCCATGCCTGCCTGGATGAAGCGGAAAATATTATCAATGAGCAATAAAACATCACGGTGTTCATCATCACGAAAATATTCCGCCATTGTTAAAGCTGCATGACCTACACGGAAACGGGCGCCCGGCGGTTCATTCATCTGGCCGAACATCATCACCATATTTTTCAGTACGCCTGCTTCTTTCATATCATGATAAAGTTCTTGTCCTTCACGGCAACGTTCACCAATACCGCAAAACATGCTTATTCCTTTGTTATGCCCCACCATGTTGTGGATCATTTCGGTTAGTAAAACTGTTTTACCGACACCGGCGCCGCCGAACAAACCAGCTTTGCCTCCACGTTCCAAGGGCACCAACACATCAATGGCTTTGATACCAGTTATCAAAAATTTCTGATTTTGAAGAACGTTTTGATAAAGGCGGAGGTAATTGATGAATGCTGCGCCGTTCAGTTGTTGTTAGAGGAGCTTTGTGGTCATACGGATTTCCAAATACATTGAACATTCTGCCCAATGTTTCTTTTCCTACAGGAACTTTTAGTGGTTCGCCGGTTGTAGTCGCTGTTATCCCTTTTGACAGACCCTGTGTCGGCGTTAAAGCAATACAACGCACGATTTCATTACTGAGCTGCGATAAAACTTCTAAAACAACCTCGTTATTCCTGCCGGTATAAATGATCGCGTAAATAGAGGGCAAATGATTCTCAAACCTGATATCAACCACGCTGCCGCGGATCGATACAATTTTTCCATAGGTTAAAGATTTATTTTTATAAGATATTACTGTTTCCATTTGGATAAATTTTATCCAAACACCTTTTATTTTTCACTGATCCATTCTTTCGCTTGCTCCAATTCGGTGTTTTTAAAAATACGAACCTCGCAGGGCAGCATGTATCCAAAGAATTTTGCAAAAGTGTTTATAAGCTGATGATCGGAAACTAATGCAATTTTATCCCAATGGGACAAATGCGCCATCCCTACTTTTGCATCGTCAAGCATAGCTGTCAATTCAAATCCTGTAAAGCTACTTCCAAGTTGGTATAACAGGCTGACTTTTTTGTGAATTCTAAACTTGCTTTCCACAGCAGGAATCAAAATAGTTTCATAATCTTTTCCTGTTACTTTTCCTTCAGCTGCAAAACCCAATACGTTGTCGGGGAGATTACCAATAAGCTTAATCATGTTATAGTTATTTATACAATCAAATATTTTGCACGGTAAAATTCTTTTCTACAAAATTAACTTATCATATACGGTCGCCAAAGACGCAGCCAGATTTCCTTAACATTGCGCGGCTATATAATCGGCCTTGATGCAGAATGTGTCAGCGTTCTGGTTGACCTGGAATTTCGAAAAAGAGGTTTCAGTCACTCGGGTAAAAGCCTATTTTTTATCTCAATCATTCCAGGTCGTTGAGGAATTTTAAAGTGCATCATTCGAGCGGGATTTGGATTAACAATTGTACAGCCTCTCAGTAAGAGACGTATTTAGTTGAATAAAAGATTCGCCAGCGGCATCACAAAAACATAAAAAACCCGCTATTGTAGCGGGCTTTTTAATATCGGCGCTATTGTGGTCCAGTGATGCAGCTATTTATTTGCCTTCATCTGTTGAAGATCGCCTAAGAAGGGCAAATTTCCCTGGAGTTGTGTTTTAATATACGATTGAAGGAAGGTTTCAACGTGCAGGAACTTTGCCGCTTCAATTGGGTTCAGGGCTTTTTTCATCACCACATAGTATTGCTGCATCAGATCGCTATTTGCCCTGTCATTTCTGAATATCCGGGTCACAAGCGCGTCTGCTTTTTCATTTGTCATCTTTTCATAACCATTTACATAATCATCAATGATCTTAATACGTTCTGCGCCTATCTTCTTTCTTCTGTCCTCATATTTGTCGTATTCCGGCCAGAATTTTGCTGAGTCAGCTTTTGATAGTGCCATTGCCATGCTTACAAGCTCTCTTTTTTGCTTTCCCCATGCACCCTGGATTATTTGAATATCGTCCTCTGAGACTTGGGCCAGTAACTGGTTCAGGAAAAAACTTGCCATAAAAAACATGGCTGTTGAAAATACCTTTTTCATAATTAGTTTTTTAATAAAAATTATTCGTTTACGGGAATTGTTTAGATGATCGTCTTCGAATTGACAAAACAAAAACTATTTGTTTGAACTAAGATAATCCAGCCCGGCGCGAAGTAGCCGGAAAAAGGATATTTTACTGTTGCCTGAAACTGAGTTTACGGTTAAATGGCCACCTCTTGAACAGTGGTATTTATCAATGGTGGCCGTATTGGTGCCCATCCAGCTTTATATTAATGACCAGTGATTGCGTTGTCTTATTTTTATGACAAAAGATTTTTGCTTCATCATGGCTTTAACAGATCATCCTGAGATCATTATTCGATTGGCAAGGGAAACCGATGCTGAGTTAGTTGCTGATCTTAGTCGACAAACATTTTATGAAAGTTTTGCCCCGGAAAATACAAAAGAGAATATGGACAAATTCATGAATGAACAATTCACGAAAGAAAGACTTATCAATGAGGTCCAACAACCCTGGCATCTGTTCTTCCTTGCTTATATAGAAAATAAACCGGTAGGTTATGTAAAACTGAGGGATGGGTCAGTACCGTTACGACTTGATGCGCGATCATGTCTTGAAATTGCAAGAATATATTCTGTTCGGTCCCAGATCGGGAAAGGTGTTGGCAAAAAATTGATGCAAACCTGTCATGAAATTGCAAAGCGAAAAGGGAAAAAAATTCTGTGGTTAGGTGTTTGGAAGGAAAACCAGCGTGCTATTGATTTTTACATGGCCTGGGGTTTTGAAATTTTTGGTGAGCAGGAATTTATCCTGGGTAATGATGTGCAAAAAGATTGGCTGATGAAAAAAGAGCTTTAATGATATCACCGTCACAAGCAGCTATCTAAACTGTACTTATCGATATACCATATTTCACGCAACGGCGCCAGGGCGCTAAGATCTTTTGTATTCTCTGCGTTCCTTTGCGACTTAGCGTGAAATAATTTATTGGAAATAATTTTCCAACTCCTCTATCAATCCTTTTTCACATTGATCAAAGCTCTCCGGTTGCGGCTACGTCCGTCGGGATTATCACGCCCATTGATCTTTTCCATTTCCACAGGACAGCAGGCGCCGAATGAAACGAAGCTCACGCGATTGGCATCAATTCCCTTTTGAATAAGATAGTCGGCGCATGCTCTTGCACGTTTATCGGAAAGCACTTTGTTATAGGCATCGGTTCCCAGCCCATCTGTGTAGCCGGAGATCTGGATCGTCGTAACCGGGAATTCTACCATTACATTGTAGATCGAATCTAATTTCTGAAGGGCTTCTGGTTTTAGCAGGCTTCTATCAAAGTCAAAATACACCGTGACCACATCTTCTGCTTTAATAACCAGCACGGGTTCAGGCTTTGGTTCGGGTTTCTTTTCTATGCAAAGATCGGCATTCGTCAGTTTATCAGTTAATAGATCTGATTCATCAATGTTTTCAACTTTAAAAGAAGATGTTGTGTCCAGGTATGATTCTTTACTGGCTGATAATACCAGGGGTTCGTGATCTTCATTTCCTAATTCAAAACTGTATCGTCCACTTGCATTCGTGGTGGTTTTCCATGTTTTTCCATAGCCATCTTTTAAAATTACCTGGGCATCAGTGAGCGGTGTGTTATCCCCGCAATCAAACAAAGAACCTGCCAGCCGTCTATTCTTAGGGGCCTTTGTTATGACATACGTTTCAAGACAACATCCTTCTCCGCGATCTGAGCTGACCATAGCACTACTTAAGAGATTGGTTTTTTCGGGAGTAAAAAAGTAAATATCGTCCCTTGAAGAATTAACGGGATAGCCCAAATTCTCAGGGGATCTCCAGTTGGTTTCACTGCCCTTCGTTGCAAAGAGATCATATCCTCCCATGCCGGTATATCCATTGGAAGAAAACACAAGTGTGCTACTGCTGCTCTGGTAGAAAGGAGCTTGTTCGTCATCGCTTGTATTGACAGAGGGACCAAGATTAATTGGCTGACCTGCTGTGCCGTCATCTCTCAGAGGTGCACACCAGATGTCAAATTTGCCAGAACCACCCGGGCGATCGGATGAGAAGAACAAATATTTTCCATCTGTTGTGCAGAAGGGTTGCTTACTACTGTAAGTGTTGATGTTAACTACGGGAAGGCGGGCTGGCGAACCCCAATGCGCGCCTTGTTTTTCGGAATAATAAATTGACGAAATTATTTTCCCATTTTCTTTTTTCCACTGGGAGAAATAAAGATACTTTCCGTCGGGGCTGACGGTTGCTGCTCCCTGGTTGATCATTTGATCAGGGGCCGAAAGAGTCACCGGGATCATCTCATCAAGGCTGCCATTATTTAATGTTGCAGAAAACAAACGGCTGTGATAGGGATTAATTCCATCAACCCGCGCCGAATCGGCTTGCGTGCTTGTGACCAAAAACTGGTTGCCACTAACGTGAGCAAGAGCGAAAGACCCTTTTTCATTACCGCCGGGAACATTTAATTTTTGTGTTTTCATCAACACTGAATCAGGCCTGGCTAACTGTTGCTGGATAAATTGTAATGTCTGCAATTCTTTTTCAGCTGCTTCTTTGAATTGGCTGCGACTGCCCGCAACACTTAAATATTGTTTAATACTTTCCCATGCAGAATCATAGTGCCCCAGACTGCGCTCACATTCGGCATACCAATACAATGCATTCGAATATTCTGAGGGATCTTTTTCTATGCATTCTTTATACGATGCTGCCGCCTGTTGCCAGTAATTGGCGAGGCGATAACTTTCAGCCTGTTTAAAAAGAATGTCGGTGCGTGAGACGTTGGGAGTTGATACGATAGTTCTTTTTGCTTTGATATTGAGAGGGAACTCGCTTATCGTTTTTTGTTTTTTTGATGGGTGCAAAAACTGCTCATACAAATTCGCTGCTGTATAATATTCTCCTGCGGCAAAATATTGATCGGCCAATTGTACAGGACCTTTTGCCTGCTGGCCTTGCGACTGCACTGCGCTCATGCAGGCAATCATCCAGGTCAAAAACCTGGCTGTTGTTTTTGTAACATTCACTGTAAAAACAGTTATTCGTTTTTGCAAAGTGGGTGAGATATTATTCATAGCGTTGATCTGAGCTTGTTATAATGAATTAAAGTCTTGCACATCGGATAAAATCGAAAATGCTTCTTGTTCCTGATCTTTTTACATAAGAAAGACTTAATTCAAAACTATTTACGTTCCTGGTCATAGCACCTAGTTTCGATGTATTAACATCATAACTCAATCCGACGATAAAATTCTTCCAGTCAAATCCGACAAATGGAGCCACTGCATCTTTAAAGCGATAATAGCCGCCGATCATTACATCTGTTTCGGGGTTGACATATAATTGCACATAGGTTCCAAACATGGTCTCGCTTGCTGTTCCCTGGTGCATATACAATATATGCGGCACAATACTGGTGCGTTCAAATAAGTTAAAACTCAAACCTCCATGCACAACGTAACGAAGCGGGATCGTATTAAGTTCTGTGCTTTGCGCAGAAACGATGGGATCTTTTGGTTTGTTTATGTGAAAAACAGAAAAGCCACCAAAAGCATTTGTTCTTTTGTTTGGAGTCGCATCAAAATATAATGCGCCTGCCCCCATGTCCAGGGTAGTCGCTGACGTAGCCGCAAAGGATTCAGAAATTGGATTTGATGCATTATATCCGGTGATCGGATTCCATTGTTCGCCCCATTTGAACTTTGATTCATCAACATGCCGATTGATAATGCCGGCCTGCAGCGCCAATACAATTCGCTGGTTATTTTCTTTTCCGAATTTAACACCCGTATATGCAAAAGAGGCGTAAGTGTTTAAATAATTAAAACCACCGTCACCGGCGGATTGATTCAACAGGTTTACACCCAGTGCAATGTTTTTATTGGTACGTGCATCAAATGAAATTCCCATGGTGCGGTATGGATCACTTATACTGCCCCATTGACTGCGATATATGGCCGATGCCCGGTATTCGCCATCACTGCTGCCTGCAAGGGCAGGGTTGACATACATTGGGTAGGTATAATTTTGAGTAAAATGCGGATCTGTTTGGGCAACTGTTTTAAGCATGACCAGGGTTAAGCAAACAGTCCCGACAGAGCGATATATGTTTTTGTTTTTCATCTTACACTGGACATTGGTGATATTTTATTTTTCGTTCTTCTAATGCTTTATTTTGCTTCATCGTAAAAGAGTGATCGAACCTTTCAAATTCACGGTTCTTCCATCGGACAGTTGTGCTTTCAGCACATATACATACACACCGATGGGTTGTGCAGTTCCCTTATGCTTTCCATCCCAACCCTGGGCCTTGTCAGTGATGACCGCAATTTGCTGACCCCACTGGTTGAAAATGTGCATTTCAACTTTATCAATATAATTACCGTACACATATAACAGATCATTCTTTCCATCACCATTAGGAGTAAAGACATTTGGTACAAAGACATCTTTGTTCAATGGCATCACTTTGATGGTATAACTCTGCGCTGCACCCGAACAACCTCCAATGACAGGTGTTGCTGTGATCGTTCCAATGATGTCCTGGTCTCCTCTGTTTGTGGCAACGAAAGATGGAACAGTTCCTGCACCGGATGCTCCGACGCCAATTGATGGGTTAGAGTTTGTCCAGTTGGTCACAGCACCCGGACTTGTTATAAAATTGTATGACGGTATAAATGTGCCGTCGTATACGGCAGTATCCTCACTGATCGTCGTTGTAGGTACTGAATTTACTTCAAGTTTAAATGAAGTTGTGTCTGTGCACTGCCCCGGACCAGGAGTAAAGACGTATGTTCCGTTTACCGTATTATTAACAACAGCCGGATTCCATGTACCTGTTATTCCATTGGCAGAAGTTGTGGTTAAGGCAGGAACTGAAGTACCTGTACAAATCGATTGAAAAGTACCAAAACTAAATGTTGGTTTTACAATTGGATTTACAGTGACAGTGTATACAAATGGTGTAACGCATTGTCCTGGCACAGTGAATGTGTATGTTCCGCTTGCCTGGTTACTTACAACAGATGGACTCCACGAGCCGGTTAAACCATTGTCTGATGTAGGTGGCAGGTTTGGTACCGTTCCGCCCGCACATATTGTCAAACTATTGCCAAAACTAAATACAGGTAATATATTCGGTGTTACGGTTACAGTAAAAGTTACGGGTCCGGTTACGCATTGTCCTGCACCAGGCGTGAAAGTATAAGTGCCGGAGGTTTGATTATCTGCAGATGCAGGGCTCCATGTTCCGGTTACTCCATTTTGTGATGTGGAAGGTAATGACGGCACATTTCCTCCTGCACAAATTGAAAGACTTGTTCCGAAACTAAATGTAGGAGTTACGTTTGGATTTACAGTTACCGCAAATGATGTTGTTGTTGCACATTGTCCTGCACCAGGTGTAAAGGTATAAGTAGCGGAATTTTGATCATCCACTGTTGTCGGGCTCCATGTGCCTGTTATTCCATTTTGTGATGAAGTAGGTAAGGGTGGTACTGTTCCTCCTGCGCAAATAGTAAGACTTGTTCCAAAACTAAATGTGGGCGTAATATTTGGATTAACTGTTACAACAAATGAAGTTGCTGTTGCACATTGTCCCGGTGTGGGTGTAAATGTATATGTGCCCGAATTTTGATTGCTTACGGATGAAGGACCCCATGTTCCGGTTATTCCGTTTTGTGATGTAGCCGGTAATGAAGGCACGGTTTCTCCTGCGCAAATGGTGAGGCTTATCCCGAATGCGAATGATGGCGTTACATTAGCATTAACTGTTACGGCAAATGAAGATGATGTTGCACATTGACCTGCAAATGGAGTAAATGTATAAGTGGCCGAATTCTGATTGTCTACAACAGAAGGACTCCATGTTCCGATAACTCCTTCCGCTGATGTGCCGGGTAATGTTGGAACTGTTCCGCCGGCGCAAACCGAAAGGCTGGTCCCAAAACTAAATGTGGGCGTTATGATCGGATTAACTACAACAGAAAATAAACCGGTCGATGCACATTGGCCGGAAGTTGGCGCGAATAAGTACGTCTGCGAATTTTGATTATCGACAACAGACGGCGTCCATATTCCCGTTATGCCATTTGTTGATGTGGTTGGGAGAGTTGGCACAGTTCCTCCTGCACAGATCGATAAACTGGATCCAAAGCTGAATGTTGGAACAAGAATAGGATTGATTGTTACATCGAATGTTGCAACGGTCGCACATTGTCCCGATGTGGGTGTAAATGTATAGGTGCCCGAATTTTGATTGCTTACGGATGAAGGACTCCATGTTCCTGTTATTCCATTTTGTGATGTTGTCGGCAGGGTAGGAACAATGCCTCCTGCGCAAATCGATGCACTTGTTCCAAAATTAAATGTAGGAGTAACATTCGGATTGACCTGCACTACAAATGATGCCGCTGTAGCACATTGACCGGCGAGAGGTGTAAAAGTGTACGTGGCTGAAGTTTGATTATCCACAACCGAAGGACTCCAGGTTCCTATTACTCCATTTGTTGATGTTGTTGTCAAATTAGGAACAACTCCACCGGCACAAATTGTCAGGCTCGTTCCAAAATTGAATGTGGGAGTAATGTTGGGAAGTATCACCACACTTAATGATGCATTATCTGCGCACTGACCACTTAAAGGCACAAATAGATAGCTTAAAGAATTATGATTGTCTATCGCTGGAGGTGTCCATACGCCATTTATTCCATTTTGTGATGTAGTGGGCAAATTGGGTACTGTACCACCGTCACAGGTTGAGAGAATTGTACCAAAACTGAATGTAGGTACTGTTCTTGGAGTTACGGTCACTGGAAGGGTAATCGTTACACCACATTGATTGGCATCGGGAGTAAATGTATAAGTTCCGGAATTCTGATTATCCACTGTTGCAGGGTTCCAGGTTCCGTGGATCCCGTTTTTTGAAGTGGTTGGCAATATTGGCGCGGTCGTTCCTGCGCAAAACGGGGGGATCGCGTCAAATGTCGGAACATATATTGGGTCCGATAAAATGATCCCGGTGAAAAGATTAGTGGTGCAACCATTGATCTGCAACGAAAAGTTGGAATAAAAACCTTTATTCAGTCCTGTTATGATAACCTGGCCTGAACCGTTTGCAGTATACGCATTAGGGCCCACGGGTGTACCATCGTCGGTGTAGCTTAGCTGGTAAGAAGCACCGGCAGCAAGTCCCCCAATGGTAATTGAACCTTCGTTGCCGAAACAAGATGAAGGGTTGGTACTTGAAAGATTAGGGGACTGGATCGAAAAGAAAGCTTTGTAATTATTATTGCTGTTATTGATCAGTACACTTGAATTACATGCAGCTGGTGCGGGCTGTGAGTTATTTGTCTGGACGTCAAAATAAACTTCCAGCACATAATTTCCGGGTGCAAATGCCGTAAGATTTACATTGGAAAAAAAGCGCTGCCATTTTTGATCACCAGGCGAGCACGAACTTCCATCAGATGGGAATTGATTGGACCCATTGCAACTTTCCGATAAGGGAAGGTCTATGGATGTAAAAGCGCCTGCCGGACTGCTTTGCAGGTGTACATTGTAGTACAAATGGGCAAGACATACATTAGATGTGGCAGGATCATGAGAAGTATTCACCTGGGCGCCGCTTAATATTAAGTTTCCTGAATTCTGAGTGTACACGCCAAGGTTTGCATTATCAAAATTGGAAGAGCCGATAGAACCAGTGGTATTTAAGAAGCTGCTTTGAGAGCAATCAGTGATCCATACAGCTGACGCTGTTGCTGATGGTTGAGCATTAGCTAGATTACAGACAAGTGCAATTAGGATGGCTCCCAGGTAGGATATTGGCTTGGTTTTCATTAGAACTGGAATTATGATCGGATTACACTTACCTTAAACTGCGTATTCCGCCTAACTGTGTAAAACGGCTTTTTCGAGAAAAAATTGTTACCAGGAGCAGGGAGTCTTACATGGCCCGTATGGGATTTTACCTTTTTTGACAAATTTCAAAATGAATAGCTTCCAGGTGTAAGTGAACTTTGTTATATAATTATTATTGTCCTCTCGTTCTTCTATTTATTGTTTGTACTACTTTTTCTGCATGCTCTCTTGAATTTTCTATGAATAAACGGTGAGTATTCATTCCGCCGCAAATAACACCGGCTATGAAAACGTTCCTGACATTGGTTTCATAAGATGCGTCATCATAAGTCGGTTTTTTTACTTCATCGTCTGATAAATGAATACCAAGGTTCCGCAAAAAATCAAGATTTGGCTGATAACCTGTCATGGCGATCACCCAATCATTTTGAATGGTCACTAACCCATCCGGTGTTTGAATATCCACTTCACTTTCCCTTATCTCTTTTATAGTGGAATTAAAATACGCCTTGATCGAACCTTCCTGGATGCGATTAATGATGTCGGGCCTTACCCAATATTTTACTCTTTCCCCTATTTGATCCTTTCTTACGACCATAGTTACTTCAGCCCCTTTGCGCCAGGTTTCAAGTGCTGCATCCACCGCAGAGTTACTTGCGCCAACAACAATTACTTTTTGGAACGCATAAAAATGAGGTTCTTTATAATAGTGTGTCACTTTTGGCAAGTCTTCTCCGGGTACATTTAGTTTGTAAGGGATATCATAAAAGCCTGTTGCGATAATGATGTAATCAGCCGCGTAGGTTGCCTTGTTAGTTGTGACTAAAAATGAAGTTGCCTGTTTCCCGGCAACTGGTAATTTGGAACTGATCTTTTTCACTTTTTCAAACAAGTGAATATTGATGTGGTTCGAGAGAGCAACGCGTCGATAATATTCCAGCGCTTCCGGTCGTGTTGGTTTGGGATTATTAGAGACAAATGGGATTCCTCCTATCTCCAATCGTTCTGATGTAGAAAAAAAAGTCATGTTAACCGGGTAATTGTATAATGAGTTAACAAGAGTTCCTTTTTCCAGTATCAAATAATCCAAACCCATTTTTTTAGCTTCCAGTGCGCAGGCCAGGCCGATTGGCCCACCTCCTATAATTATGATTGTGTAGTGATTCGTATCCATTTCGACAAAGATACTCCAACAGAGTTTTTGGTTGCTGGTTACAGGTCATTGGTCTTGGTAGCTGCTACAACTAATGCCAACAAACCAGGAACAAGTAACTACTGTTATGTTAACTGTAATATGCGCATAGAATTGCCACAGAAAATACAGAAACACAGAGAGAAATCAATAAAATAATTCAGTGCTTCTGTGTATTCAGTGGCGACAAAATACAATTAACTTAACACTAGCAACCAGCAACCAGTTTAGGTTTTATCCTTGTTCTCGCATATTTTTGCCTCCCGAAATATTCGGGATAAAATTGAAAAGAAAGCATGGCAAGACAAATTGCATATCGTGAAGCTCTTCGTGAAGCAATGGTGGAGGAAATGAGAAGAGATGAAAGAGTTTTTTTAATGGGAGAGGAAGTAGCTGAATATAATGGTGCCTATAAAGTGAGCCAGGGCATGTTGGCAGAATTCGGCCCAAGAAGAGTCATTGATACACCTATCTCAGAATTGGGATTTGCAGGGGTGGGTGTGGGAGCTGCCCAAAATGGTCTACGACCTATTGTTGAATTCATGACCTGGAACTTTGCGAATCTTGCTTTGGATCAAATTCTGAACACAGCTTCCAAGATGCTTGCCATGAGCGGCGGCCAGATCTCCTGTCCAATTGTTTTTCGTGGCCCTGGCGGCTCCGCAGGACAATTAGGCGCTCAACATTCAACGGCTTACGAAAATCTCTATGCTAACATACCAGGTTTGAAAGTTGTTTCTCCCAGCAATGGTTATGATGCAAAAGGATTGTTGAAGCAGGCAATACGGTACGAGGAGGATCCTGTGATATTTATGGAAAGTGAAGTATCGTATGGAGACAAAAGCGAAGTACCCGAAGCGGAGTATTATATTGAGCTTGGTAAAGCCGATGTCAAAAAACAAGGTAGTGATGTCACTATTGTTTCGTTCAATAAAATGATGAAAATAGCAATGGCTGCTGCAACAGAACTGGAAAAAGAAGATATAAATGCAGAAGTTATTGATCTCAGAACCATACGCCCGCTTGACTGGATGACTGTTCTTGAAAGTGTAAAAAAAACGAATCGCCTTGTCATTGTAGAAGAGCAATGGCCGTTTGGTTCAATATCTTCTGAACTTGCCTACCACATTCAAAAAGAAGGTTTCGATTACCTCGATGCTCCTGTGCGTCGCATCACGGCAGCCGATGCTCCGCTTCACTATGCTCCCAACCTCGTTGCCGCTGCATTACCCGATGTTCCCCGAACAGTGAAGTTGGTAAAAGATGTGATGTATTTAAATAAATAACAATGTTTCTCTGTATTTCTTTTGGAACCCGGAAATTTTCCGGGTTTTATTTTTTCACAGGTTGTTAAAAAGATTTTGAAAATAGTAATGCAGCGTTTCAATTATTAAACACATCTTTGTTACGGTTTTTCATAGGATATTGGATTTTATACGAGGCTGGATTTCTATCCCGGCCTCTTTTTTTTGCCCACTTACAACACGAATTAAATCGAATTACACTAATATAGAAGCTGCAGGAAGAGCTTACCATAAACGGTTTAAAGAAGTTTACCTGATCAGCAGAGTCTTCGTTCGTGTAATTCGGAAAAAATTCGCGTCATTAACAAAGACTCACCTTAGAGGGTTTTCAGCTATTTTTGCGAACTAAATAGTTTTAATCAATGGCCGATATTTTGATCATCGATGATGAAAAAGCAATACGGAAAACGCTGAGCGAAATTCTTTCTTTTGAAGGCTATAAAATTGATGAAGCGTCCGATGGAGAGGAAGGACTCAAAAAGTTCAGAGAAAGAAATTATGATGTTGTGCTGTGTGATATAAAAATGCCTAAGATAGACGGCATTGAATTTTTGCAGAAGGCAGGTGAAAGTAATCCTGATATCCCTGTTATCATGATCTCCGGCCATGGAAATATTGAAACAGCTGTAGAAGCAGTTAAAACCGGAGCGTACGACTACATTTCCAAACCACCGGATCTTAATCGTTTGCTGATCACTATTCGGAATGCGATGGACAAGAGTAATCTCGTTTCCGAAACCAAGGTACTTAAGAAAAAAGTGAACAGGGTACAGGAAATGATCGGCCACTCGGTACCAATAATGAAAATACGGGAGACCATTGATAAAGTCGCTCCCACTGAGGCAAGAGTGATGATCACGGGAGAAAATGGTGTGGGTAAAGAATTGGTGGCAAGATGGATACATGAAAAGAGTAATCGCGCAAGTGGACCCCTTGTCGAAGTGAATTGCGCCGCGATCCCAAGTGAGCTGATCGAAAGTGAATTATTCGGACATGAAAAAGGATCATTCACATCAGCGATAAAACAACGAATCGGCAAATTCGAGCAGGCGAACGGGGGTACACTTTTTCTTGATGAAATTGGTGATATGAGTTTGAATGCCCAGGCAAAAGTGTTGCGTGCACTGCAGGAGGGGAAGATCACAAGAGTAGGTGCGGATAAGGATATTACGGTTGACGTTCGTGTGATCGCTGCCACCAATAAAGATCTTTTAAAGGAAGTTGATGCAAAAACTTTCCGTCTCGATCTGTATCACCGGCTGAGCGTTATCATTATACATGTACCTTCTTTAAACGAACGTAAAGACGATATCCCGCCGTTGGTAGATCAGTTCCTCGCAGATATTTGCGAAGATTACGGTATTGCAAAAAAAACTATTGATGATGAAACAATGCAATTATTGCAGGGCTATGACTGGACAGGCAATATCCGTGAGCTAAGAAATGTAGTAGAAAGGTTGGTTATTCTTTCAGGTAAAACTATCACCGTCGATGATGTCTGGAGTTACGTGATGCCGAAATAGTTACCGGTTTCGGCTACCAGTCAATTTTGTCGGTTTCATCTTTTAGCATGAGGTGCTGTTCATCAGAAAACCGGAGACAGGGAACTGGTAACTGGTAACCGACGATACTTCTTAGCAAAACTTTGCGGTATTAAATTTTGGTTCGCCAATTATTATAATAAATTTGCCCGCTTAAACTAAGGATATGCCTCTACACCATTTGGTGATCATTTACCTCATCGGAACTCTGCTTGTGTTTTTACCTTCTTTTGGTTTAGCGAAATTGTTTGAAAAAGCCGGCGTGCCTGCATGGAAAGCATTCGTTCCTTTTTATAATACCTGGATCATGGAAGCGCTTGCCAGGCGGCCGAGGCATTGGGTGTTCTGGCAATTTATCCCCGTAGTAGGCTGGTTCATTACTCCGGGTATATATATTGAGTTTGTGAAATTGTATGGAAAGTTCTCAATAGGCTCGCATATACTTGCATCCTTGTTAGCTCCATTTTATTTTCCTTATATCGCTTACTACGAGAACGTAAAATATATAGGGCCCGATGCTGTGAAAAAATACAAAAAAACAGCAGCAAGAGAATGGTTTGATGCGGCCATTTTTGCCATTGTTGCAGCCACACTTATCCGCACATTTATTTTTGAGGCATACACTATTCCCTCCGCTTCTATGGAAAAGACCCTGTTGGTAAATGATTTTCTTTTCGTAAGCAAGTGGAGTTATGGCCCGCGACTACCGAATACGCCTCTGTCAATTCCGTTTATTCATAATTATATTCCCGGCACGAGCTGGAAATCATATTCCACACTGATCAAGATCCCGTATATACGCTGGTGGGCTTCTCCCGTGAAGAGAAATGATGATGTAGTATTTAATTTTCCTGAAGGGGATACTGTGATCAACAAACCGGGCTATCAATCCGCCAGGCCTTACTATGATTTTATTCGTTTGCAAAACGGTACATTTTCGGATGCCACAAGACAACAAATTCTTGACGACCCCGATCTTCCTATCGCTGTTCATCCCGTTGATAAGACTGACAACTATATAAAACGTTGCGTTGGTATTCCCGGCGACACTCTGAGGATCATCAATGCAATTCTTTACGTCAATGGTAAACCCGCATTTGTATCACCTACATCAGCTACATTTTATGATTTCAAAACAAACAATGTAATGATCGACGAGGACCAGTTGCGCGATGCAGGGATAAAACTAAACCAGGAGGATGAGGACCCTGATTTTTCTCCGGGCGCCGGTTATGTGTATCGGATTAATATTGCATTACCCGAACTTGAAAAGCTGAAAAAAATTCCGGGGGTGATTGTCAGTTCAATAACAAAGGAAATTGATTCGTCGGGCAGTGGTAATGTTTTTCCGCATGACACAACTTATTTCCGATGGACCGCCGATGATTTTGGTCCATTGTGGGTCCCCAAAAAAGGAGAAACAATTCATCTCACTCCACAGAATATCGACCTATACAAGCGATGTATCGAAGTGTATGAAAAAAATACATGGGAGCAACAAGGCGGAAAAATTCTTATCAATGGCAAGGAAGCCACCACTTACACATTCAGGATGAATTATTATTGGATGATGGGTGATAATCGTCATAAATCACAGGACTCACGTTTTTGGGGATTTGTCCCCGAAGATCATGTTGTCGGCAAGGCATCCATTATCTGGTTTAGTTGGGAACATGGACCAAGATGGAATCGCCTGTTCAGATTTGTAAAATAAGATACAAGGCACAAGGTTCAAGGCTCAATTGTGAAACTTTTTAATTATTAATTATTGATTACTGATTATTACTGAAGGCGGAGATCCAATAATTAATAATTCAATAATCAATAATGAAACAAGAAATATTTGAATTTTCCTTCGAAGTATATGATAGCATTGATGAATTAGATGCAGATGACCGGCAACTATTAGTTGAAGCCCGTAATGTTACTGACAAGGCATATGCCCCATATTCAAACTTTCATGTGGGAGCAGCGGCCAAACTTTCAAACAATAAAATTGTTATGGGGACCAACCAGGAAAATGCTTCATATCCCGTTGGTATCTGTGCTGAAAGGGTTTTATTAAGTGCTGTTTCTTCTCTTCATCCCGGTATCCCAATTGAAACAATGGCGGTAAGCTATCAAAGTAAGAAAATAAAAAGTGATCATCCCATCGCCCCCTGTGGTATGTGTCGCCAGGCTTTACAGGAGTTTGAAGGAAGAACGAACAAACCAATTCGATTAATTCTTGGCGGAATAGAGGGGAAAGTTTATGTTATTGAATCGGCAAGCTTGCTTTTACCATTAGCCTTTACAAATGAAGAACTAGGGTAAAAAACCAGAACCGATTTCAAACATCAAATTTCAAAAAATACAAGAACCAAATCACAAGCTCCAAATAAATTAAAAACGAAAAAATGCTGATTTTAATAATTTGAGCTTGAAATTTATTTAGGATTTGGGTTCTTGAGATTTATTTGCGATTTGGAATTTGTTTTTTGGGGATTTACTTTAGAACAAAGTCTGTACACCATATGCTACTTTCATTTCGTGCTCCAAAAGCCATTTCTTTCGCCAAAGCCCTCCTGAATAACCAACCAGTTCTTTGTTAGCGCCAATTACGCGATGGCAGGGTACAATGATGCAGACATTATTTTTCCCGTTTGCTGCTGCTACAGCTCTTGTGGCCTTTGTGTCACCGATACGTCGGGCCAGTTCAATATAGCTGATCGTTTTTCCAAATGGAATGGACATCAGTTCAGCCCAAACCCCCTGCTGGAAAGGAGATCCCTGTTGATGGATAGGCAGTTCAAATTTCCTTCTTTGTCCATTGAAATACTGGATCAATTGTTCCACACATTGTATCAACATGGGGGATAAATTTTTTTTTCTGACGTCTAACCTTTGAATCTTATCATTAAAAATGATTTCAGTGATGTAGTCTTCAGTTCCTGAGATTTTCAGAAGTCCAACTGGTGAATGATAGTATGTGGTTTGGATTTCAGACATGTTATCGACAAATATAAACAAACTAAATTCTCAGTGGTTGCTGACATCGTACCGGAAAACTGATCGGGACTACCGATCGTTTGACGAAAGCCATAATTTGGAAAAAAAATGGGATATTATCATTGTATTCACGAATTATTGCTGAACTTGACAACATTTAGTACGGAATAATGCGCAGCCAATTTCTTTTTTTAGTAACAATCTTTTGTTGCTCGCTGAAAGGGTTTACTCAATTTTCTCAAAATGATAGTCTGCCAAATGCTACTTTGCCTGCCTGTATTCAATATGCACTGACGCATCAACCGCATATTCAGCAATCGCTGCTCGATGAAAAAATTGCAAAAGCAACCATCAGGACAAAGCTGGGAGATTGGTTTCCCCAGATCAGTCTTGATGCGTATTATCAACATAATATAAAATTGCCAACAAATTTTTTTAACGGAGCTTATGTAGCGAATGGAACAAGCAATATCTCCAGTATTGGGGTTTCAGGCACGCAAAATATTTTCAACCCGGATGTCCTCCTTGCGGCCAGGACTTCTGGAGATATTAAGAAAGCGTATAGTCAAATAACAGATAGCACCAGGATAGGCATTATCGCAGGGGTTAGCAAAGCTTTTTATGATGTCTTGCTTACGCAAAAACAAATTTCGGTCCTTGATGAGGACATCGTGAGACTGAACCGAAGCTTGCAGGATGCATACAATCAATACCAGGGTGGCATAGTTGATAAAACAGATTATAAACGGGCAACGATCTCTTTGAATAACGCGAAGGCGCAATGGAAACAACAACAGGATGTTTTAATTGCTAAATATTTTTACCTGAGACAATTGATGGGTTATCCTGACAGCACTCAACTCCAATTGCAATATGACAGTACAGAATTAGCGAGAGAGATCCGGTTTGATACTTTGCAGGAAATAAATTACAACAATCGGATCGAATACCAGCTGCTTCAAACGGAGAGAAATCTTCAGCAGTATAATCTGAAATATTATAAATGGGGCTATCTGCCTTCTGCATATATATACGGCGTTTACAATTTTGGTTATCTCAATAGTGATTTTGGGAAATTATATGAGAGAGTTTTTCCTAACTCAAACGTAGGTGTGCAGTTGAATTTTCCAATTTTCCAGGGAACAAAGCGGACCTACCAGGTGAGAGCAGCGAGATGGCAGGTTGAGCGCATGGATTGGGATCTTGTTTCGCTGCAAAGTATTATAAGAACCGAATATGAACAGGCATTGGCGTTGTATAAAGGTAATCTTGCTAATTATAATGCCTTAAAGGAAAATGTGCAACTGGCAATCGAAGTTTACAATGTTATCAGGCTCCAGTATCAACAGGGTATCAAGACCTACCTTGATGTGATAGTTGCAGAAAGTGACCTGCGAACATCGCAAATAAATCTGTACACAGCAACGTACCAGTTATTGGTGAGTAAGATCGATTTACAAAAAGCATTGGGTACATTACAACAATGATGATGAACATTGACTAAGTATGCGAAGTAAAATTTTAATATGGTTTTTTCCGATCGGTATGATGGGTTTATTTTTTTCATGCGGAAGCAAGAAAAAAGATGATTCAATGAAAGCCCCACCACCTGTGACAGTGAGTGCGGAAATAGTGAAAAAGGGGAAAGCCATGTACTATGATGAGTATCCGGCCACTGTTGCCGCATTAAACCAGGATGATCTGCGCGCAGAAGTTACGGGCTATATTACCGGCATCTATTTTAAGGATGGCCAGCGTGTTAAAAAAGGGCAAAGATTATATGATATAGATCGTCGGCAATACGAGGCAAATTTGGATCAGGCGGTCGCTAACCTGAATGTAGCTAAAGCAAATTTAGCAAGGGCTCAGCAAGATGCCGACAGGTATGCTGAACTCTTAAAGCAGGACGCTATTGCGCGACAGGTTTACGACCATGCGATGTCGGATCTTCAAAGTGCAAAAATGCAGGTCGAGGCGGCGCAATCAAATGTGCGAAATGTTCAAACGACCGTGAACTATTCTTCTATAGATGCTCCCTTTGACGGGACGATAGGAATATCGCAAGTGAAAATGGGCGCATTGGTTACAGCCAACCAGACTTTTCTGAACACGATTTCATCCGATGATCCCATGGCAGTCGATATACAGGTGGATCAAAAACAAATTCCACGTTTTGTCGAATTGGAGCAAAACCCTTTGTCAAAAAAAGACTCGACATTTATGTTACAACTGCCAGGAGAGTCGATCTATCCTGAAACGGGCAGAATCAGTTTAATTGACCGTGCCATTGATCCGCAAACTGGTACTATCAGAACGAGATTAATATTTCCCAACCCGAAAGGTATTTTAAAGGTAGGTATGAATATAAACGTTCGCCTAAAGAACAACGCGGGAGATAGTTCTATGCTACTGATTCCATATACAGCAGTAACGGAACAGATGGGTGAATATTTTGCGTTCACTGTAAAGGACAGCGGGCGCGCCATTCAACAGAAATTAGTTTTGGGACCAAGAATTAATGATAAAGTTATCGTCAAGCAGGGGTTAGAAGAAGGAGATACGATCATAACTGAGGGTTTTCAAAAAGTAAAAGACAGTTCAAGGGTTCAAATTACAGGTTCAGCTCACAGATAGTATTGATAAATCATGATAGCCGATACTTTTATAAGACGTCCCGTTACCGCTATTGTCATTTCTATTGTGGTATTGATGCTGGGTGTTCTATCCATCATAGAGCTGCCGATCAGCCAATATCCCGAGATCAGTCCGCCGACAGTGAATATTACAACGATATACAATGGGGCGGACGCTCAAACAGTGGAAGAAACGGTGACCACCTCAATTGAGTCACAGGTTAACGGCACTCCCGGCATGGCATACATGCAAAGTAACAGTACATCGAGTGGTCAGAGTACCATCACTGTCACCTATAATGTAGGAGCCGATGTCACTTCGGGCGCTTTGGATATTCAAAACCGTGTTGGCATCGCTACTCCATCCTTGCCTGTTGATGTAAAAAACCTCGGAATTGTTACAAGAAAACGCAATCCAAGTATCTTGATGCTGGTGGCAATGTTTTCCCCCGGGGAACTCACGCTGTAACTTTTTTAGATAACTACACAAATATTTTCGTAAAGAATGCTGTGCTGCGTGTGAAAGGTGTGGGTGATGTTTTTTCACGGGCAGATGATTTCAGCATGCGCATCTGGCTTCAAACAGATAAACTTGCTCAAAAAGGCATAACGGCGAACGATGTGATTTCAGCGCTGCAGGAGCAAAATGTTCAAATTGCTGCCGGCACAGTTGGAGCGCCTCCTCAGCAAAGTGCGCAGGCCTTCGAGTATACTGTTTTGACGAATAGCCGCTTGAGTACTCCCACTCAATTCGACAGTATCATTGTAAGATCAAGACCTGACAGCGGGTCGATCGTTTATTTAAAGGACGTAGCCCGCACTCAGCTCGGTAAATTCAGTTACGCCAGCAATTCTTTTGTGGATGGAAGAAGGGCGTCCTACTTATTGATCTACCAGGCCCCGGGCAGTAATGCACTGGAAACAGCTGGCGGTGTGGTTAAGGCAATGAACGACCTAAAAAAGTCTTTTCCAAAAGATATCGACTATGTCATTCCGTTTGAAACGGTGTCAGTAGTAAAAGTGTCAATTGATGAGGTAGTAACTACTTTACTGCAGGCCTTGGGATTGGTTGTATTGGTGGTGTTCATTTTCCTCCAGGAATGGCGGGCAACATTAATTCCTATCCTGGCAATCCCGGTTTCCATAATCGGAACGTTTGCATTCTTTACGCTCCTCGGTTTCACGATCAATACCCTTACCATGTTTGGTTTTGTACTGGCCATAGGGATTGTTGTGGATGATGCTATCATCGTGGTAGAAGCCGTGCAACATTATATTGACGAACAAAAGATGACTGCCAAGGAGGCAACTATGCATGCGATGAAAGACATTTCCGGTCCGGTCGTTGCCATCGCATTGATATTGGCGTCTGTATTTATTCCTGTAGGATTTATTCCGGGCATCCTTGGAAGATTATACCAGCAATTTGCAATTACCATAGCCATATCAGTTCTCATCTCGGCATTTGTGGCCCTGTCACTAACGCCTGCATTGTGCACTCTTGTTTTGAAGCCGACCCATTTTGATCAGAGTTCAAGAGGGTTAAACAAATTTTTCTACAAATTCAACAAATGGTTCGCTTCTGTAACACAAAACTACTCCAACGCCGTAAGGAAGACGATCAAGGCAAGTAGATACGCCCTGATTCTTTTGCTGTGCATTTTTATCGGTACTTATTTTTTATTTAAGGCAAAGCCTACCAGTTTTATTCCCACCGAAGATGAAGGAAGACTTTATATTACTTACGAATTACCGGAGGCCTCATCTACATCGAGGAGCCTGGAGATACTACATCGGATCATGGATACCGTAAGTTCGATTCCTGGCGTGGGACATTACGCGGCCCTGGGGGGATTGAATATTGTAACATTCGCCAGTAAGTCGAATAGTGGAACAATTTTTTGCCAGCTAAAACCATGGGCTGAAAGGGAGAGCAAATCCATGCAGATGCAGTCAATCATTGCGGAAATGCAGAGACGCTTTGCTTCATTTAAGGCAGCAACAATTGTTGTGATCCAGCCGCCTGCTATTCCGGGATTGGGACAAACAGCCGGATTCACTTTTGAGCTTGAGCAACAGGAAAGCACCGACGACATCAAGGCATTCGAGCGGGTAGTGAACAACTTTGTGGGGCAATTGAATCGGCGGCCAGAAATTCAACGCGCTTTTTCATTTTTTACCGCACGAACGCCGGCATACCAGGTGGATGTCGATCAGAGATAAATGCAAAAAACTTGGTGTTTCAATTTCTGATGTGTACAATACCATGCAAACTTTTTTGGGTAGCCGCTTATGTAAATGATTTTACTATTTATGGAAGAAATTTTCATGTGGTAGCGCAGGCGGATACGTTATTCAGGGGCGACATCAAAAACATGGAGCAATATTATGTGCGAAATCAATCAGGGCGGCTATTGCCACTGAGCGTACTCACCACCACACGTGTCATTGAAAACGCGCCTGTCATTTCTCATTTTAATTTGTTCCGTTCCGCTGAAATAAATGGAACTCCAAAACCAGGCTACAGCAGTGGGCAGGCTATCGAGGCGCTGCAAGCGGTTGCCAAAACTTTGCCGGCAGGGTATGGTTATGAATTTGCAGGACTGAGCAAACAGGAGATTGAAGCAGGATCCAGTACGATCTACATTTTTGCTCTTTCGATCGTCTTTGTGTTTTTATTCCTGGCCGCGTTGTATGAGAGCTGGTCAGTACCGTTTTCAGTGATCCTGGCAGTACCGATCGGGGCATTTGGGGCGATACTTACTTTAATTTTTATTCCGAGATTAAGCAATAGCGTGTATTCACAAATCGGTTTGATAACGTTGATCGGTCTTTCGGCAAAAAATGCGATTTTGATTGTTGAATTCGCAAAAGAACGCGTGGATCGCGGAATGGAGTTGATGAAAGCAACGATAGAAGCTGTCCGTTTACGCTTGCGCCCGATTCTGATGACATCATTTGCTTTCATTTTAGGGGTGCTGCCATTGGTTTTTGCAAGAGGCGCAGGTGCCATTGCCCGTTCGACAATTGGGTGGACCGTGTTTGGAGGAATGCTCGCGGCCACGTCACTGGCCATTTTCATTGTACCTGTTTTATTTGTAACTATTACAAGATTGGCTTATGGCAAGAAAAAGTTGGAAGAATTAAGACAACAGGGAGAAATTAAACAACAGGGGAAGCCAGCTATTTAATTAAGGATGTCCAAAAACGGTCTCGGTGAAAAAAGTTCAAAAAATCGGTTATTGAAAAGGATGAATCTTGAATAGGTTTCTCATTCACCCGGATGATACTTTCTTTCCACGTGTTTCAGCACATCTTCTTTATAAAAAAGAACATCTTTAAAATTTCCGTCAATAAACATCTGTGCCTGGTCAGTAAAATGTTTTGATGAAGGATCAAAGGATTGTCCGCCCGTAATGATCGATTTGGCTTTTACTTTTTTACCGAATTCAACACAGGCAATGAAGCTGTTTCCTGAAAATCCGTAACGTTTGTTTGAACCGGCGAAGCGCCGTGATTGATATGATGGTAATGAACCCCATGTTGCCGACGCTAACCCAACGGGCAAGCTCGCTTTCTTATCATCAAAATTTTCACCATTACCGACCCGTTGATATCGATTCATGTCACCCCACGGAACTTTCCATGAACCAAATCTTTTTTGAAGATCTTTTATTGTCTCGTAAAGCAAGTTTAATTTTTCACTCGATGAGACCTCCTTCATTGTTCGTGAAGCCCATTCAATAGCTAGTGTGATTGCGATCGAGGAAGCAGAAGAATTCTTATCCCATGCTTTCAAAAGATCGATAGGCTCAGACAAAATTTGCTTTAAGGAATCTGTTTCGGGTAATTCATCAAAGGCAATAAAAAGCTGCGGCAATATGACTTCAAATGCCGAAAGGTGATGACTGTAGCCAACTTCTTTGATCAATTTGTCAATCGTCAAATCATTTTTTTCATCTAATAAGCGTTGAGCATTTATAGCACGATAATTTTCAAGGTCGGGTGCCATATAGGTTGGATAATTTTCTTTTTTGGGACTGCTGCTGCCAGAAACGGTGAAGGGAGTGGAGTTACAATTTTGTATCCACCCGGTCGGAGGATTGTAAACATGTACCATTTCATCAAGCGAATGCAGGCCTTTCCATTCAGTGGAAGATGTAGTGCCATCAACAGGCTGGGCCCAGTCTAGATTCGGATCACGTTTCGGTATAAAGTTGCCATGCCAGTAGGCAATATTTCCTTTGTCATCCGCAAATACAGTGTTGTCCGAACTGTTGGAGCGCATATCCATTATTTTTTTAAAATCTTCAAACCCTTTTGCTTTAGTACGTAACCACGATTGCATTAAAGCATCAAGTGAGCGATTGCTTTCCTTAAGACTTAGCCAATCTCCATTCCTGCTTCCCATTACGGGTCCGTGGCCTGTAGCATATACAGTAAATGCCTGTTGCCCGACAGCATTTTTGTTTTTGTAATTTATGATCACTTGCCTTGCTTTGACCGGTAACCACTTTCCATCATACAGGTACAAAAGTGAGTCACCGTGTTTTTCTATTTTTTCTGTGTACAGATCGGCTACATCCGCAGCGCTTGAAGTGTGCATCCACCCGCAGTGTTCATTAAAGCCCTGGAATACAAAAAAAGTTCCCCATGTCACAGCCCCGTAAGCATTCAATCCTTCATCACTTACCATTTGCACTTCGGTGCGGAAATAAAAAGTAACATGCGGGTTAATATAAATGATCGCATCTTTCGATCTTGTTTTTGTAGGAGCTACTGCAAAACCATTCGATCCTGTTTCTTCTATTTCATCCTTTGCAAATTCTTTTTCAAGAAAAGAGATTGATGGATCATTGGAAGGATATAAATTTTTCATATCCCCGATGGTTAGCTCTGCGGTTTGTGTTGCCGAAATACTCCCATTCGTTCTCATCAAAGCAAACCAGGGTTCAAAATGTTTCAGTATGGCGGGTTTGATCCCGGGGTGTTTGTAAAGGAAATAATTCACCCCATCAGCAGCAGCGTCCACCAATTTTTTGAACCACTCCGGAGAATTTTCATAGTCTTTTATTGCCGCGCTGCTGTCATAGATAAGCCGCATTTGAAGGTCAGCATACAATCCCGCTTTTCCTATTTCAGATAATCTTCCCATCATTTCCAGATTGTTCTCTTCAACTTTCTGAAAATTTTCTTCACATTGCGCATAGAGCAATCCGAATACAGCGTCTGCATCAGATTTACCATAGATGTGAGGAACACCCCAGTTGTCACGGATAATCGTGACACGTTGCGCTTCGGCTTTACACCTGTTTATTTCCTGCGAAGTAAATGTTTGAGAAAAAACGAATGATGGGATAAAGAATGACAGCAATAATTGTTTCATGGTCCAAAAATAAGGGAGATAAAAGACAACGGTATACAGATAAGAAGAGGTGAACAGATTAAAGGAAGTACAAGTGTTCCGACGATAAATGTCGCAATGCTGAGCACAAGCGTCTGCATGCAACTCAACGTAAGTGACACAGGATTACAAACGCCAGTTACATAAAATACGTTTTTCAAAAAACTTTTTTGCAGTAAATTGCTCCTTCTATGGAAAAGAAGACTATCATCTCAGTAAAAGATCTTGTAAAGAATTATGGAAGTTTTGAAGCAGTAAAGGGAATTAGTTTCGCTGTGTACGAAAATGAAATTTTCGGAATGCTGGGGCCTAATGGTGCGGGTAAATCAACGACACTGGAAATTATTGAAACATTGCGGGAGAAAACAAGCGGTGAAGTAATTGTTGATGGACATGACCTCGATAAACAGCCCGGCGAGATAAAAAGGATCATTGGCGTGCAGTTGCAAACAAGTGGTTACTACCCCGGCCTCAATTTGGTTGACCTTATCGAGCTTTTTTGTGGCTTGTATAACAAAAACATGGAGCCCATGGAGCTGCTCCAAATGGTGAACCTTACAGAAAAAGCAAAATCAAAATTCAAAGAACTAAGCGGCGGACAAAAGCAAAGGTTTTCAGTTGCGACCACGCTTATCAATGACCCTAAAATTATTTTTTTGGATGAACCAACGACCGGTCTTGATCCGCAGGCGAGAAGAAGTTTGTGGGAATTGATCAGGACAATTCGCAGTCGTGGGACAACGGTGATCATTACTACTCACTATATGGATGAAGCAGAATATCTATGCGATAGGGTAGCAGTAATTGATTCAGGCAGGATTGTCGCTTTGAGCAGTCCCGACCAGATGATCGATGATCTTGTAGCTTCTGGTTTTGAAAGACCCAGGGAAGTAAAAAAGGCAAACCTCGAAGATGTGTTTATTCATTTGACGGGACACTCTTTGAGAGAAGACTAAGAATTAATGAATTTCAAATTAATGATATGACACTGACCGCAATTGATCCCCAATACCCGATCGGGAAGTATGAACAGCAACCATTTTCCATTGAGCGCAAGGTTGAATGGTTGGCCGATCTGAAGTTCCTGCCGCATTTAATGGAGAATGCAGTCTTAAACCTGGACGAGGCACAACTGCATACGCCGTATCGCGAAGGCGGATGGACAGTTCATCAATTAGTTCATCATGTTGCTGATAGCCACATCAACGCCTATTGCAGAATGAAACTTGCGCTTACTGAAGACAACCCGACGATCAAGCCCTATGACGAGAAACTTTGGGCGGAAATGAACGACGTACAAAAATTGCCGATCAATATTTCTCTTACTTTATTACATGCGTTACACGCACGCTGGTTTGAAGTCCTGAAATACGTGTCAGATGATGAATGGAATAACAGGACTCTTTTTCATCCTGAGCATAAAAAGACGATGAGGCTATGGAATGTTCTCGGGAACTATGCCTGGCATGGAAAACATCATGTGGCACAGATCACTTCACTGAGGGAAAGGATGGGCTGGTAATAAAAATTAACACTCAATATTCAATGTTCAACTAACAATGCTCAATTGAATATTGAATATTGAAAATTGAGCATTGATTATTCATCATGCGATGGAAAATCCTCTCCTCGGAATATCTTTTTAAAGACACATGGTTTTCTGTTCGCAAGGACAGGTGTGAAACTCCTGGCGGCAAGATCGTTGATCCATATTATGTATATGAGTTTCCAACGTGGGTAACTGCTCTTCCGGTTACAGAGGATAACAAAGTGATAATGGTAGAGCAATACCGGCACGCCATAGAAGAAATCTCTCTTGAAATCCCTGGTGGCTGTGTCGATAACACGGACAAAAGCTTAGAAGATGCTGTTGCCAGGGAATTGCTGGAAGAAACCGGTTATTCATTTAAGAAATTTGACTATCTCGGAAAGATCTCGGCCAATCCGTCAACAAATAATAACTGGATGCACATGTTCCTGGCGAAGGGTGGTGTAAAAACTCATGACCAAAAATTAGATCACAATGAGGAGATAGATGTGCAGGTATATAGTATTGCCGAGGTCAAAAAGTTGATAAAGGAAAATAAGATCGTGCAGGCTATGCATGTAACCTGTATACTTTATGGATTAGAGAAATTGGGGGAGCTGAAACTATAAGAAGATCAGTAGCGATTACGATTGTTATTATTGAATTTATTATACCCTCCGCCTCCTCTGCTACTACCTCCGCCTCCACGATACCCTCCACCGCCACTGCTACGGTGACCACCACCTCCGCTGCCGCCCTGGCGATCTTCCGCTGCTTTTACTACGAGGGGTTTTTTGCCAAGCGAAATATTATTCAGTCCCTCGATCGCCTCCTTTGCTTCTGCTTCCACGGGCATTTCAACAAAACCAAACCCACGGCTCTTTCCCGTTTCTTTATCCATAGCTACTTTGGCAGAATTAACTTTACCGAACTTTTCAAATATTTCTTCCAGTTCGGCATCATCCAGATCATAAGGTAAACCAGCAACAAAAATATTCATGGCGACTTTTTTTGTGAAGGTACTGAACTTATATTGGTATGCGTTAATGATTTTTCCTTATTTACGGCTCTTATTTTAAATGTTGAAAAGTAGTTGCCGCCTAGTGTCATGATAAAGTAATAAATCAGTATTTACCTTTGGTCCATGAAACAAGCCCTGCTATCTTTTTTTGGCGTCCTGGTATTTCTTAAAGGTTTTTCACAGCATTGCCCCTGGGATTGCAGCGGAATGATAATCGTAGAAACACCGGTAGCGAAAGAGATGGTCTATAAATTAGAACCTGTATTAGTTGATGAAGAAAAGAAGGTGATCGTTGATACGATGTATGGCACAGGTAAACCAACCTATGATCGATGCGATCTTTTATTTTACGACGATTTTACAAAACAGCGCACAAAAAAAATTGCCATCCATCATTGGTACGAATACGACACGTTTTATCATTTTGCGACAGGTCGTTATATTGTAAAATATAATTTTTGCGAATACCAGGATAAGAAATTGTACCTCCGGTTTTCAGACCCATCTGTCCAATCGAAAGTTTACCGTTATATAGAAATACCGGGGAATATTCGCATTCATTTACACGATTACAACAATCAAATTCGCGAGAGAAAGACGGAAGAAATAAAAAATGACCTGAAAGCTTCCGTTTTGGTGTTGAATTGTGAAGAATGGAATTTAAAAAAACAGGATTGCAAATAGCATTTTCTAATCAACCTCTTCTCTTTCTACCGAGAGAGTACATTCCCCGATCAAAGCCGCCAGCGCTCCAACTGCGGCGAGTATCGGAGCCAGCATGGCCCCTACCACTCCAATTGTCAAAGGAAAGGTCATCAGCTCTTTACCATTCTTATCTTTGATGATGATCTTCCTGACATTGCCCTCAGCAATTAATTCCTTTATTTTTTTTAATAATTGTTCACCGGTTGTGGTGAAAGTTTCCCAGGTAGTCTTTGCCATATTGCTCAGTTTTTTAGGTAAATCATTTCATTCAGTTACTAATTGAACTTCTTCCTTTATTATTTTTGTAAATGACTTTGAATTTTTGTTTTGCACGTACTTGTTCAGAAAGTACATCATCACAAGAGTGATCGTCATCGTGCCCATTACGACATACCCCAGCGTGTTATAGTGTTCTAATGCACCACTTTTGGTTTGTACCACGATAAGTCCCGCAATGGCAGAAGCAATTCCCCCTGAAATTTGCTGAACAGAAGCATTGATACTCATAAAAGCTCCACGGTCCTGCGGTTCGGGAACGGCTGTCATTAATGCTGATGATGAGATCATCCTGGAAGAAATGCCAACAAACAACAGGACATTCAAAGCGATGATGATCCACAGGGGGGTAACCCCGAGATTTGTATAAATTGATACCATTACCATACTAATTAGAGAACCGGCCACGAAGACTTTATACTTGCCCAGTTTATCACTTAGTTTGCCAATAAGCGGACCGAACGCGATGGAAAATATCCCGGTGATCCCATAGAGTATTGGCAGTTGGGCCTGCGTAAGACCAAGATTAAAGATCCCGAAAGCGCTGCCAAAAGGCATTAACATAAAGCCGCCCGTTGCCAGTAGAGTGGTTGCTAAGAACGCCCTTACATAGTGAGATTGCGAGATAGTTTTTATGAGATGGTGAAAAGGATTTTTTTGATCAGATCTTGTTTTCAGATGATCGGTAACGGGTTTCATATATATAATGATAATGAGACCTACAACGGAACCAAAACCTGCGATCATCCAGAACGGTGCATGCCAGCCAAAATGATTGGCCAATACAAGACCAACAGGAAGACCCAGGACCTGGCTGGCAGCAAAGGCCATCTGCACAAAGCCCATGACCCGACCCCGCACTTCCATTTTAAAAAGATCGCTGATGATGGCAAAACTTACAGAACCGATCACTCCTCCAAACAAACCTGTAACAATTCTTGCCATGAGTAAGAAATGATAATCGGGAGCTATAGCGCAAAGAAAGGTACCGGCAAGAAAGCCAGTGTAGAAAAACAAGAGAAATTTCTTCCTGTCAAATTTATCTGCGAAGCCGGCCGCCATCAATCCCGATGCTCCTGCACTAAATGCATATACCGATACCACCAACCCAAACTGGGCAGTTTTAATATGAAGCTTTTCGATCAGCAAAGCACCTAATGGTGAGAGCACCATAAAATCCAATATGATCGAAAACTGCAGTATGGCCAATATCGCAATAATAAAAACGTGGTAAGGTGTGAATACACCCTGCTTCGATGGTTTCGGGGTTGTTGTCATACGTGATGTGAAGTTAATAATAGCCGCACAGTCATCTTTACTGTATTTCGGTTAAGAATTATTCCAGGCCGGTTAAATTATTTTTTGGGCGGTGAAAGCGGCTTTTTAGATCAGGCGTTAATTACATTTTGAATTTCTTCATTTTTATTTCGAAGGTCTATGCCACCTTCAAGAATAGATTTTAAGTTGGTCATGTAAAATGTCCAACCTTTGCCGCATTCAATAAAAAAATATCGTTGTTCAGTTTCATCATCCATTGGCATAGTCTGCTGTAACTCGCAAATTGTCTCACCACTTTCCTGTTTTATTGTCACCATGACAATGCATCCGCCCGAAAAGCTGAATTCCAATTCATCTTTTCCATTTGTATAGAGAATTTCCTTTTCTTCCGCAATGGCATCGGAATAGCCGAACCAAAGCCATTTATAACGATCGCCTTTTTGAACTGGTTCATCTTTTCTTCTCAACATCCCACCCGCTTCTTTAAATTGCGCCAATCGCAAAAACCAGCTTTCCAGACCTTGCTGCGTTGACCAGGCATTGAAAATTGTCATCGACTGTGCATCAATCGTTATCCTTTTCGTGAATTGCTTCCAATTGTATGTTGTCATCTTACAGAAAAATAAAATGCTGTTAAATGAATTTACAATTTATATTCTTATCTGCAATTAAGACTGCAGTCCTGCCGACAATCTCTTATCTTCGCGGACTTTCATGAAGGAGATCAACGAAATATTTCCGTTGTTGGATAAGCCAAGGAACATTGCGATTACCACGCATCAGAAACCCGATGCAGATGCCATGGGTTCTTCGCTGGGTCTTTACCATTTCCTGATCCAGTTCGGCCACCAGGTGACTGTCATTTCACCAACCAATTGGGCAAATTGGGTAAACTGGATGCCGGGCAGCAAGAAAGTGCTGGATTACGAAATGCAAAGGCAAAAGGCGGAAGCCGCCCTTGATGACGCTGACTGGCTTTTTTGTCTTGATTTTAATCATTACAACCGCACAAAAAACCTGGCTCCTAAATTAGCCTCTCTAAAGTGTACAAAGATCCTGATCGATCATCACGAAGAACCTGATGAGCAAAGTTTTGATTATGGCTTTAGTGACGCTTCGAGGAGCTCAACGTGTGAATTGATCTATGATTTCATCCTTGCATCGGGATATAAAGACAAAATAACACCGGATGTGGCGGAGTGTATTTATGCAGGTGTTGTTGCAGATACCGGTTCGTTTCGTTTTCCCAGCGTATCGGCAAATGTTCATAGACTAGTCGCCGATCTGAAAGACAAAGGCTTGCTGCACACTCCCGTTCATGAAGCATTGTATGATAATTTTTTGGAAAATCGCCTTCGTTTTATTGGCAATGTGTTATTGAATAGAATGGAAATATTCTATGAATACAACACAGCATTGATCGCTATCCCAAAATCTGATCTCCTGAAGTATAATATTAAGACAGGCGATACCGAGGGTCTTGTTAATTATCCTATGTCAATCCAAGGAATGAAATTGATTGCAATGGTCATTGACAGGGATGAAGAAAGAAAATGGAGTTTTCGGAGCAAGGGCGATTTTGACTGCAATACGTTTGCGCGAAAATATTTCGAAGGCGGAGGACATTTTAATGCAGCCGGCGGTCGCAGCAGTGACTCACTGGCTGATACGGTAAAAAAATTCAAGCAGGTGATGAAAGAAAATGAATCTCTATTACAATAAATACTAATTAAATGAAGTACACTCTTTCTTTGTTATCGTTCTTAGCGGTGATGATTTTTACAATTGCAGGCTGTGGCAGTTTAGATTACAAGAAAACAAAAAGCGGCTTATTATATAAAATAATCTCTTCGGGGAATTCGAAAAATCCCGTTGCGAAAGAAAATAATTACTTAAAGTTCAACGTAGTTACCAAGCTTAACGACTCGGTAATATATAGCAGCTATGGGAAGATGCCGGGATATTCAAAAGTCATTGCTGCTAAGGAGGCAGACTATTCTCCTGTAGAAATATTTGGAATGTTGAAAAAAGGAGACAGCGCCATTACAGTATCGATGATCGATACTTTTCTAAAAAGGGGTATGGCCAATCAATTACCACCCGGTGCTAAAAAGGGTGATAGAATGATAATCACTTTTAAAGTACTTGATGTTTTTACCAATGACAGCGCTATACAAAAAGACTATAATGCCGAAATGGTGAAAGACAAGCCCCGTCAGCAAAAGGAAATGCAGGAACAAATGGCATCACAAAAAAAACAGATAAAGGAAATGCGCGCAAAACAAGAAGAGGAATTGCGTAAAACAGGCGAGATCGATAAGGAATTAAAAAATATGGAAAGCTATCTTGCTTCTAAAAAAATTACGGCACAGCAGACTGGCTCGGGAACTTTTGTTGTAATTAAACAACAGGGAACCGGCGCTTCCGTTAGCGATGGAGATACAGTGGAGGTGAAATACACCGGCAGGATACTTGCAACAGACAGCGTTTTTCAATCAAGCACCTATACCTTCCCTCTTGGCGAAGCAGCAGTGATCCAGGGTTGGGACGAAGGAATTAAATTATTCAAAGTAGGCGGAAAGGGTACAATATACATACCCGGTTTTCTTGCATATGGAGCAAATGCCCGGCCGCCGTTCAGAGCATTTGAAGCTTTGATCTTTGACGTGGAACTTACAAACGCAAAGCCAGCTTCAAATGGTGCAAAATAATTTCCGGGTTTAAAAAATAATTATTGTTTAAACAATTAAATTGCTGAACTTTGGTTCAGCTTTTTTTGTTGGCCCTTATTGTCAACCGACACGATCGTTAGATCGGCTCCGTTTTTAATCCAAGAATCCTTGCAGTCCTGTTCCCTTGAAAAAGACCTTAGTCCTCTTACTTTATCCTTACAAATATTGGTCTCTGTGAAAGCAATCAGTTTAGTATAGCATCGTCATTCAAATGATTCCCTTGGATGTTTGATTAGGAGCAATCTGTTAAGGTTGCTTTTTATTTCACCACACGCCGGATTCAGTGGTGTTATCATCTGCCGCTTACAGCTTCGCAGAGTTTTATAGCTTCCTTTGCTTCTTTTACGTCGTGTACTCTTAAAATATTTGTGCCATTCATTAATGCGATGGTATTTAACACTGTTGTGCCGTTTAATGCTTCTTCAGGAGAGATGCCCAATGTTTTATAGACCGATGATTTTCGCGAAAGACCTACTAAGAGGGGAGCGTCAAGCATTTTAAGCACGGAAAGATCTTTGAGCATTTGGAAATTATGAGCGATCGTTTTTGCAAACCCAAACCCGGGATCAATGATCACGTCGGCAATGCCGGCAGTCTTACATTCATCCTTTTTCCGGATAAAAAAATCAAGTACTTCGCGGGTCACATTTTCATAGTTTGCCTGCTGTTGCATCGTTTGAGGAGTGCCTTTCATATGCATTGCGATAAATGGTACTTGCAATGCGGCTATGATTGGCAGCATCTCTCTGTCCATCGTACCGCTGCTGACATCGTTTACAATACTTGCCCCTGCATGTATGCATTTTTTTGCTACCGTTGAATAGTAAGTGTCAACCGAAATAATAATTTCCGGAAATTTTTGATGGATCGCTTCAATACCTTCGATAATTCGGTTGAGTTCTGTATCCTCTGAAAGTTGTTCACTTCCCGGCCTTGTGCTTTGCCCGCCTATATCAAGAATATCTGCGCCTTCGCTGATCATTTTTTCAGCCTGTACTAAAATTTTATCTACCCCCGAAAATCGACTGCCCTCATAAAAAGAATCAGGGGTGGCATTAATGATGCCCATCACGAGTGGCTTGTCAATTACGAGTAACCTGCCATTACAGTTTAGTGCGAACATTTCCCGTTTGTTGTTATTTTTGGCGTTAAAGATAACCTGTAATAGAAAATTGAAATTAGCCATTACGATAGTACGCATAGTTGTCGGGGTTCTCTTTATTTTCTCGGGCCTGGTAAAGGCAAACGATCCCCTGGGTTTGAGCTATAAAATGAAAGAGTTCTTTGAGATCTGGAACAGCGGCCTCGAATATGGCTCATTTTTCCTGAAAGATGTTCTGATCAATCTCTTTCAGTTTCTTCATGATCATTCGCTATCGCTTTCAGTATTTATGATCGCTTTTGAAATTCTTGCCGGCGTAGCGTTACTGCTGGGGTGGCGACTGAAAGTGTTCAGCTGGTTGCTGTTGCTATTGATTCTTTTCTTTACTTTCTTAACCGGGTATGCCTTTTATTCAGGTAAGTTTACCAACTGCGGATGTTTTGGTGACTGTATTCCCATTACTCCAAAAACTTCTTTTTTAAAGGATATTGCGCTGACTGCACTGATCATTTTCCTTTTTAAATACCGAAAAAGTATCCGGCCTTATTTTTCAGCCAATACAAATTTTTGGATCATGACAGCTGCTACGGCTTTCAGCATTGGATTACAGTGGTACGTGCTGAATTACCTGCCCCTGGTAGATTGTCTTCCTTTCAAAAAAGGAAATAATATTCCTGAGAAAATGAAGCCACCACCTGGTTCGGTGCAGGATAGTTTTGCAATAAGATTTGTGTATGAAAAGGCTGGAAAGCAATTTGAATTTTCTCCTGCTGACCTCCCCGCCGATCTGAACACATATACTTTTAAAGACAGGATTGATAAGCTTGTCAGGAAGGGAAATGCAGAACCGCCGATCAAGGGGTTTTCTTTAAAAACCCGGGCGGGCAATGATTCAACCGATGCAGTTTTAGAAGAACCATATTGCCTTTTGCTGTTCTGCGAAAATTTTTCGACACCCATAAAAGACTGGGAAGGAGATTTTGAAGATTTGATGAGTGTGGCTTTACAAAAGAATATTCCGGCCTATATTGTAACAGCCTCGCTAAATGAGGCGGCGATTGCGTTACAAAAAACTCCCTTTTCAAATTTGCAGGTTTTTGAATGTGATTTTACAGCTGTTCGTACGGCGGCCCGGACTAACCCCTGTCTTTACTTATTAAAACAAGGAACCGTAGTAAATAAATGGAGCGATAGAAAAATCTCACAGGCTAAAGATTATTTACCGTAACCGTTGGGAACTCAAAGCCGTGGTCAAAACTGTATAGTGACTTACATTAAACAAACATGTTAAAGTATATTGTAAGAAGAACTCTTTATGGCCTACTGGTATTGATTGGAGTTGTAATACTGGTATTTTTTTTATTCCAGGGCATTGGCGATCCTTCAAGGCTGGTAATGGGACAAAGCGGAGATTCTGCCACACAGGCGGGGATTCGGAAGGAGCTTTACCTGGATCAGCCAAAATGGAAACAATTCATTTATTATCTCGACGATGTATCGCCTCTGTGTGTTCATGGCAAAGAAGAGATCCGGAAAAAGAATCTTAAAGGTTTTTTTATAGGCGGGAATACAAAGTTTGGAATTAAACTTCCCTATCTCCGCCGTTCTTATCAGTCAAGAAGAGATGTTGGGACTATTTTAATGGAAGCTCTTCCCGGTACTTTGCTTTTAGCATTGGCTGCCATGATCATCGCAGTGTTGACCGGCATTCCATTGGGCGTTATAGCTGCCGTAAAGCAAAACACCTGGCTCGATACTTCCTCTATTTTTATAAGCATTGCAGGTATTTCGGCTCCTTCTTTCTTTATAGGGATCATTATCGCTTATGTATTTGGTTTCGTTTTAAGTCCCTTGACAGGGCTTCATATCACCGGAAACTGGTTTGATGTGGATGAAATATCCGGCCAAAGACATCTCGCATTAAAAAATTTAATACTTCCTGCGATTACGCTGGGCATTCGGCCACTGGCCATTATTACTCAATTAACCCGAAGTGCCATGCTGGACGTGCTTGACCAGGATTACATCCGTACCGCTTACGCAAAGGGGTTAAGGAAAAGAGTGGTTATTTGGAAACATGCTCTCCGAAATGCCTTGAACCCGGTTATCACTGCCATCACAGGCTGGTTTGCCGAATTGCTGGCCGGAGCATTTTTTGTAGAATATATTTTTGGATGGAAGGGCATTGGTAAAGTAACAGTAGATGCACTGGAAAAGCTTGATTTTCCCGTGGTGATGGGTTCGGTTCTTTTGTCGGCGACCTTTTTTATACTTGTTAATATTCTCGCGGATCTTTTTTACGGGATTGTTGATCCACGCGTCAGCATTAATTAACCAAAAAAACTTTTCACATCATGTCTTTCGTGGACTAATTTATGTAAATTGTATTAGCCACGATGCTTGCCATAAGTATAGTTCCACGGAGAGGCCCGAATTAAATTGATAACCGGTTTGATGTGAGTGACATCAGGCATAATTCCAATACCATGGAACGAATAATATTAATTCTTGAGCGAAAAGGAGCACATCTGCACACTGTCTCTGCCGAGTCTCCTATTACTGATGCCTTGCAACAAATGCGTTCCGAAAATGTGGATTATTTAGTAGTGTTGAACGACAATGAGAGATTTATTGGATTACTTACTGATCACGATATAGCTACAAAGATCATTTCTGGAAAAAAGTCTTTTCACAAAACTTCAGTGAGAGAGCTAATGAATACAAGATTACCTGTGGTCACAACAGACGATACAGTTGAAAAATGCATGAAGATCATGCGGCAGCATAATGTACGTTTTTTACCCGTGTTTGACGGATTTGATTTTAAAGGCGTGATCTCAACGGATGATATCATCTATGAGGTTGTAAAAAATCGTATGGATGTATTTGATCCTGAAGATGACCATTCTTATACTTTCGCCTGATTACTGCACAACTATTTTATTAATGATTCGTTGGCCAAGGGCTTCATTCACGCGTTGAATGATTTTTTCTTTTTGAAAAATAAGTTCCTGCTTCAGCGGGGCGACTTGTGTGGTGATAAATAGGGTATCATTGATGACCTGGAGTTTATCCGTGTAACGGGCAATAGTCTTCCCCATGATCTTTTCCCAGGCGTCTTCGATCTGCAATGCCTGCATGCCTCCTTTCAGGCGGCTTTGCTCAAGGAATTTCTTTATTGCATCACCCATTGAGTACTCAGACATGATCAAACAAATTAAAGGTAAAAATTTACCAAAGGTATCCTTTTGGGAAAGATTCAAAAACAGACACTCGAAAAAACGATGTATCGTCGGGTAAACCTTATTCTGACAGGTCTACCAGCTGATATGATTGATCCAATGGCGCGAGATGTTGCTTTAATCTTTCTTTGTTTGTATCTGTAATAAAGACCTGTCCGTCGTTCTCCATACATACCCGCTGGAACAAATTGGCGATTCTCTCTTCATCCAGCTTTTCAAAAACATCATCAAGCAAAAGGAGAGGGGCGAATCCCTTTTCCTTTTTTAATATTTCTATTTCTGCAAGTTTAAGGGCAAAGAGTAAACTTTTTTTCTGTCCCTGCGATGCCATGAGTTTAAATGGTTGTTCGTTCAAATTAAACTCAAGGTCATCCCTGTGGATCCCCACAGTAGTTCGCAATGCCGACATATCCCTGGGTTGATTGACCCTGAGCAGTTCAGGGAAAGAAACCTGCAGCAGTTCGCTATCATAAAACAAATTGATGTTTTCATCTGAGAAATTTTTTGAGCCGGATTGTTTCGAAATTTCATTATAAAATTGTTTTACCATCGGAAGAAACGCAACCAAAAATGCTTTTCTTTTTTCAAAGATATTTTCTCCCGGTTCTCTTAACTGGTCATCAAGTATACTTAATAACGTAAGGTCTTTTTTGTCTCCGCTCTCGGCAAAGGCTTTTAATAAAGAATTTCGCTGTTGCAAAACTTTGTTGTAAATAATTAACTTCTGCAAATAGTCTGCATCCAATTGTGAAAGCAAGGCGTCAATAAATCTTCTTCGTTCTTCACTCCCGGCCGTTATGATGTGTATGTCATCGGGCGCAATGATTACGCAGGGATAATGGCCGATATGCCGGGAAAATTTTTCATAAGGCTGACCATTAATTGAAAACTCTTTTTTGCCTGTCTCCCTCAAAATACAAATTGCTTTTTCGGGCTTATCCCAAATTTCAAATTCACCTTCGAGCCGGAAACCATCATATCCCTTCAAAATATTGTTGGCATCCCTTGTAAAATAACTTTTCGTGAAGCAGAGATAATGGATGGCATCAAGCAAATTCGTTTTTCCAATCCCATTGCGTCCCGAAATGCATATTATTCTTCCTGTAAATGGAATAGAGCGGCTCAGATAATTCTTGAACTGGATCAATGAGATGTTAGTCAGCCTGAGCATAGATTTGCAAGATAAGATTGAACATTGAGGCGGTGGTGTTGAGTATTAAATATTTTTGGAATTTGCTCTTGCTGCTATGCTCAAATCCGTTATCTTTGCGACCCTCATTTAATGAGACAATTGCCTGAAGAGGCCCTCCAAGGGTCCCGGCTGATCGGGAACGCCTCAAAGGTGTAATGTAAAAAGCACTTAAAATGCCAAAGGTAAAAACAAACTCCAGTGCCAAAAAGAGATTTAAAGTAACGGCAACGGGAAAGATCACCCATCAAAAAAGTTTTAAGCGTCATATCCTGACCAAAAAATCAAAAAAACGTAAACGGAATCTTCGCCAGGACGGTAGCGTATCAAAAGCGAACCTGGATTTTGTAAAACGTTTATTAAGACTCAAGTAAACAAGGCACAAAGAAACCTGCCTACCGGAAAGGCAGGCAAGGCACAAGTGAAACTGCCCGTTAGCCTTGAGGCTTGAACCCTGTACCTTTAACAACTAAACTCTTAAAATTTAAACTTCTTAAAATATGCCTCGGTCAGTAAATGCGGTCGCGAGTAAAGCCCGCCGCAAAAAAATACTCAAGCAAGCCAAAGGTTTTTATGGCAAACGGAAAAATGTCTATACCGTTGCCAAAAACGTGGTGGAAAAGGGAATGACCTACATGTATGTGGGCCGTAAGCTGAAAAAAAGAAATTACCGTCAGTTATGGATCGCGCGTATCAACGCAGCTGTTCGTGCTGAAGGGTTAACCTATTCAGAATTCATTCACAAGCTGAATGAAAAAGGGATCGATCTTGACCGCAAGGTATTGGCCGATCTTGCCATGAACAATCCTGAAACTTTTAAAAACCTTGTAGCAGAGGTTAAATAGTTTGTTTTATTCGAGAGAACAACAACTGCACCGTCTTCTTTTGGGGACGGTTTTTTATTGCCGGTCCTACTGTCTTGGTTTTAACCTCCCAAAGGAGCCGTTTCGGACTCGTGAACCAGTGTTAAGATCATACAGGGCCTGGTTCCTCAAAAAAAATCCTTTCGAAAAATACCAAACTATTACATTTGTTCCCGTTAATAAATTGCTTCCGGCATAATCTTTACTTTGTCAATGACAAATTCTTACCTCGACCTCGTTCAACAAACTTTTAATTTCCCGCAGGAAGGTTTTGAAGTGAAAGATGGGTACCTGCAATTTAATGGGGTAGATGTAAAAGCGTTGATCGATAAATATGGCACGCCGCTGAAGCTAAGTTTCTTGCCTAAGATCGGAATGCAGATCAAGAAAGCCAAACAAATGTTTGCTGCTGCTTTCAAAAAGCATAAATATGAGGGGAAATATTTTTATTGCTATTGCACAAAGAGTTCGCATTTCTCTTTTATCGTGGAAGAAGCATTAAAGCACGAAATACATCTGGAGACCTCCTATGCGTATGATATTGAGATTATCAAGAAGTTATACGAGAAAAAGAAGATCACAAAGGATATCCATTATTTGCAATGGATTCAAGCAAAAGACTTATACCAGGCGAATTGCCAGTCTTGTTAAATTCAGGATTTGCACAAATGTGATCCCGATCCTTGATAATAAGGAGGAATTGAAGAATATGCAAAAGCGGTAAAAGTGCCCTTTAAACTGGGTATTCGTGTCGCCGCAGAAGAAGAACCCAACTTCCCTTTTTATACTTCCCGCCTTGGATTCGCGCCAAGGATATTCTTGAGTTTTATGTTGACAAGATTGAAGGATATGAAAGATCAGTTCCAGTTGAAGATGCTGCACATTTTTTTGAACAAGGGGATCAAGGACGATATTTATTATTGGAGTGAATTGAACAAGGTCATTAATCTTTATTGCCAGCTTAGAAAAGATTTGCCCGGAATTGGATTCCATCAATATCGGCGGTGGCTTTCCCATCAAGCATTCATCTGGGATTTGAGTACGACTACCAATTCATGATCAATGAAATTGTAGGGAATATAAAAACGGCCTGCAAAGAAAGCAAAGTTCCCATGCCGGATATTTATCACGGAGTTCGGAAGCTATACGGTGGGAGAAAGCATGGCTCATATTTATAGTGTGATCGGTCAAAAATGCAAAATGACCGCGAGATCTGGTATATGATCGATTCTTCCTTTATTACTACTCTTCCCGATACCTGGGGAATTGGGGAGCGATTTCTGCTGTCTGCCCATTAATAAATGGGATGTGGAATATCAGCGGGTGGTGTTGGGGGGTATTACCTGCGATAGTCATGATTATTATGATTCAGAAGAACATATCAATGAAGTATTCCTGCCAAAACTCAACAACGGAGAACCTTTATATGTTGGGTTTTTTCATACTGGCGCCTACCAGGATCAGATCAGCGGTTATGGGGGTATTAAACATTGCCTTATCCCTTCGCCAAAGCATGTTCTTCTGGGATATGATAAAAATGGGAAATTGGTTGATTCATTGTATGCAAAAGAGCAAACTGCTCAAAGCATGCTGAAGATCCTTGGATATATGTAATAAAAAAGCCCTTTCAGTGAGGGCGGATTTGTGAAACCGGCCACTAAATCTTTCACAAATAAAGGGCTATTAAAAATTAATGATAATTGCTGTGATGTCCATTATACCTTTTCCATTCATTGTATTGGCCTTTGCTGTAATGAACTTTGCCTAAGTACGCTCTGTCCAGGTAGTACCTGTTGTCATGACCTCTCCAATAAATATATCCCTGCGGGCTACGATAATAATAACGTCCATCCGGGTATCTTGTTGCATAAAACGAAGGTCCGGAAGTAACGATCAATGAAGCAGAGGTGCCACCATAGGGATAGTAACTGGAACTGCAACTGGCAAGTATACTTACAAATGCTATCAAAATTGCCGCCTGTATAATTCTGATCTTTTTCATAACTATATTTTTAATTTATATTACAGTAAAACAATTTATTTGCCGGAAAATCCTAAACAGTTTAACATGAAAAGAATTTTAATGTCACTATTTGCAATCATTTTGTTAACTCAATATTTGGACGCTCAAAGCAAGGAAGATTCTGTTAAGGCGGTGGTAAAACAATTATTTGAAGGGATGAAAAACTCAGATGCCAAAATGATTCAAAGCGCTTTTGCAGACAGTGCAATCTTACAGAGTGTTGGAAAGAACAAAGAGGGGAAAATAGTAATTGAAAATGAAAGGATCGAAGAATTTGCAAAATTCATCAGCGGACTTAAAAAAGGTGCAGCAGATGAACAAATAGTTTTTGAATCTGTAAAAATAGATGGCCAGTTAGCAATGGTTTGGGCTCCTTATAAATTTTACTTTGACGGTAAGTTCAGTCATTGCGGCGTTGATTCCTTTCAATTAGTATTTATCGACGGTCAATGGAAGATCCAATACCTGATTGATACAAGACGCAAACAGCCTTGCGAGTAGTTATTTTGTCTTCAAACTGTATTTTTTGTTCACTTTAGGGCTGTTGAAGTAATTGTTTAATTCCTCCCCGGTCATATTACTCGTAATAACAACTGGGACATCTATCAATTGAATTTGTGCTTGTTTTAATTCATCTTTCAATTTTGTTGTCTTTGGAACGATGTCCGGATCTTTTTCTCCAATCAATGTGTTATCAGTTAGCATATACTCGAGTCTTTTGATGGAGTTTCTTATTAACGATGCCTGGTTTTGATCGACCACTTTTGCGGGTACTGCGGCTTCCTTTATGGGAACAAGGGCCACACCCACGCTTGGTAATACCTTACCAACATTCTGGGCCCCCGTGGCACCTGACGTACTCAAAATAGTTCCTGTTAATGCCGTAGTTGCGCTGGTGAGATCAAAACCTGTTCGCGCAGTTTTGTTTTTCTTCAGTCCTTTATCAAGTTGCAAAAAGGTATATTTTAATTGCAGCACATACGTGTTTACGCTTTTCACAACCTGGTTATATTCAGCAAGAGCAAACGGATAGTTCAGTGCATTCCTCACAACAATCCGGACACTGGCTGTATCATGAACCTGGAATTTTGTTGATGCCAATGAAACTCAGATTTACCACCAATGAATCTTTCCCTTTTACAAAATCATAATCAGGTGTCCAGTTAAATTCGTCATTGCATTTTGTAACCAATGAAAAATTTTTGATCGGGACACTGCTATTAAAAAGAATATCCTCGATGGGGAAGCTTCCCGTTTCACATTGTACTTTAAACTGACAGTTTCTCCTTCATCAATATACAATGTTCCGGCTACAGTGGGCTTTACCTTTGAGGGAATGATGTCAGTGTTAAAAAAAAGCAATGTAAAAGAGGTATCGACCCTGTCACCTGGATTAAGCAGATTCTGTACGCCTATCGAAACTTTATAAGGAAAATCATATTTCAATTTTCCCGATAGAAAATATGATTTCTCAGCGTTAAAGGTCAATAGACCATTGTCCTTGTCTATTTTTAGCCCGACGGGTGAGTTTTTTAGGAACCAATAGTATTTGATTGATCGCGATTAATCTGGAATTGGTAAGAGAGCATCGAAGTCAACCATGCTGGGTAAAATAGGGATTCAGGTTCATGATCCGTAAAGAAGAATCTTCGGTATAGTGGAGAGTTTAATACGGTGATGCTATCAGCAAACTGCCGGAAGACCTTTTGATATAAATATCAATAGGGATGACCTAAAAAGAAATTTTTCATTGAGGTAGTTTTTTCTTTAATTTACGGGCGCGCAATATTACTCCATTTGAGCGAAAGATTATTGTTTTAATTGAAAAGTTAAAATAAAAAACCCTCTGGATAGAAACGAGGGGTGTAAACCAAAACCAACTGCTTATGAGAAAATCTTGACAAATAATTTATTTTACTGTAAATTTCTTTTGCTGCTTCTTTGACTTCTTCTTTCTCTCGGAAGGTTTAATGTTAAAACGCCATTAATATATTTTGCTTCAATTTCGTCCAACTCAACTTTTTCATCTAATGTAAAAGAGCGTTTGAATGAATGATAACTATACTCTTTGCGAATCTGCTTTTCATTTCTTCTTTCAGTTTCGCCTTTCCATTTCAGCTGAAATGGTAAGAATGTTCTTGTCAAGGTTTACTTTAAAATCATTTTTTCAAAACCCGGAGCCACTACTTCCAGCTGATAAGCCTCTTTCGTTTCTTTGACGTTTACAGGAACAAAACCTTCCACTTTTGTTAAAACTCATTTTTGAAAAAGTTGGAAGCTCATTAAACAATTATTTAACAGTTATTAAAGTTTCGTTAACTGGTCTGCTGTTTAATTTTACAAGTGTCATAGCTATTATTTTTATCGTTTATAATTTTAATTACAGTATAGCTGATATTTTCAAATCGATGTACCAGCTATACTTTTCGCCGGTTTTTCCTGACCGTAATGCTAGGAACAAGTGGCTATGTTACTGTCATTATTTCCGGAAGGAAAACAATACTGCCAGTATTGCTATCTTTGAGTATTTCGCAAACTTTTTATCTACTTTTGTGTTTAATATTTTTTACTTAAACAATTACATATGTATCCTGAAGAAATAGTTATACCCATGAAAGAAGAGCTTACCGAAAATGGCTTTACCGAGCTCTTAACTGCAGCGAAGTAGACACCCAGTTAAATAAAAAAGGAACCACTCTGGTAATGATCAATTCTGTTTGTGGTTGTTCAGCGGGTAGCCCAGGCCTGGTCGTTTTGATGGCAGTTGCTAATACAGAGAAAAAACCAGATTATCTTACCACTAGTTTTGCAGGCTTTGATGATAGAGGCTGTAAGAAAGATAAGGGAACATCTATTCCCTTATCCGCCATCTTCACCCGCTATTGCATTGTTTAAGGATGGCGAGCTGGTTCATTTTATCGAAAGACACGAGATTGAAGGCAGGCCTGCACAGGTAATTGCAAGAAATCTAATTAGTGCTTTCCAGCAATATTGCAATTAATACTTTGGCAATAATTTAATTAAGCCTCTCCGTCACGAGAGGCCTTTATATTGTTAGAATCATAGATTTATTTCATATATATTGCCCACTTAAATTCTGAAGCCAACTGCTAAATGTATCCCAACTTTTATTATGCATTTAAAGATTTTTTTGATGTTGACTGGAAGCCTCTTCGTTTTATCAATTCATTTGGTTTTTTTGTGGCACTTGCTTTTATTCTCGCAGCTGTTACGCTGGCCGCCGAATTACGGAGAAAAGGAAGCAGGGGTTATTACAACCAACAGAGATAAATGTTGTTGTTGGTAAGCCAGCCACTGTCACTGAGTTGCTGCTGAATTTTTTGCTGGGTTTTGTCTTCGGGTACAAGATCCTGGCTCTTTTTATAATGGATGGCTCAGTTACGAACGATCCGCAGGCATTTATTTTTTCGGGATTGGGTAGCTGGCCCGCCGGAATTATCCTTGGACTTTTATTTGCCGGAATTAAGTGGAGGGAAAAAAATAAACAAAAACTTACCAAAGCCAGAACAGCGTAAGATCCGTTTCTGGCCGCACGACAGGGTAGGCGAAATCACTATCATTGCCTTGATTTTTGGTCTCATCGGGGCGAAGCTGTTTGATATTTTTGAAAATTGGAATGATTTTTTAAAAGAACCTTCCTCATATATTTTTTCACCGGCGGATTAACTTTTTATGGTGGCCTGATATGTGCCGCTCTGGCTATCTGGTTCTATGCAAAAAAACATAAAATTGGTTTTTGGCATTTAAATGATGCAGCTGGACCGAGCTTGATGCTTGCTTATGCCGTAGGACGAATTGGATGCCAGGTTGCAGGCGATGGAGATTGGGGAGTTTATAATAGTGCCTATACCGTAAATACTGCGGGTAAAATAGTTCCGGGCGACATGGGACGGTTTAATCAGACTTTGCTGGAGCATGGAAACTTTTTTATATCTCAATTTGGCAAATATGACGCGGTGCCTCATGTAACGTTTGCAAAACCCTCATTCCTCCAATTTTTACCAAATTGGGTATTTGCCTACAACTATCCCCATAATGTGAATGATGCAGGAGTTGCTATTGATGGATGTGTGGGAAAGTATTGCAATCAATTTCCTATCCCGGTATTTCCAACACCCTTCTATGAAACCATTGTTTGCCTTGTTCTTTTTCTAGTTCTTTGGCTTCTCAGAAAAAAATTGAATGTGCCCGGGACTTTATTTGCCGTTTATTTAGCATTAGATGGCCTTGAAAGATTTTTTATAGAGAAGATCAGGGTAAACAACCGGATGAATTTTTTGGGTTTTCATCCCACCCAGGCTGAGATCATTTCAACACTACTTGTAATAACCGGGGTTTGTATTTTTATTGTTCTCAGGCGCAGGTCATTACTAAACGCCCGGTAATTTTCGGCAGGGCCCTTATACTTATTACTTCAAATACTCCTATTCCATATTGACAAAATGCCCGCCCTTGGCGCATTCTGGCCGGAATATAGATGTTTGCACAGAATTTGTTCCTACAAATTATCCCCAATCATTATGAGATTTGGAGTTTGCAGCGTACTTTTGCAGATAGTCACGGACGGTAAATATTCCCTATTAACTATCCTTTTGCAACTTTCTGCAAAAAACGACTGTCATTTATTCGTTCTTAAACATTTAGATTCATTACTATGAGGCAACTAAAAATTGCTACCCAGATTACCAACCGTGACTCGCAGGCAGTAGAAAAGTATTTGCAGGAAATTTCAAAGATCTCGATGATCACTCCTGAAGAGGAAACCACTTTCGCTCAGCGGATTAAGATGGGTGACCAGAGGGCACTGGATAAACTCGTGCAGGCCAATTTACGTTTCGTGGTATCTGTTGCTAAGCAGTACCAGCACCAGGGTCTTTCACTTAGTGACCTTATCAACGAGGGTAACCTCGGTTTGATTAAAGCAGCCCAGCGTTTTGATGAAACCAAGGGTTTTAAATTCATTTCTTACGCTGTATGGTGGATCCGCCAGTCTATCTTACAGGCGTTGGCAGAGCAGGGCAGATTAGTCCGCCTGCCTCAGAACAAAATTGGCACTTATAACAAGGCAAATAAAGCCTATATGGCTTTTGAACAGGAACATGAACGTGAACCTTCAACAGAAGAATTGGCTGAATTGCTGGAAATGAGTGAAACGGAAATCAACAACATTTTTCAAAGCAATACACGTCACACTTCACTGGATGCACCTGTGCATGAAGCAGAAGATGTGGCCATGGGTGATTTGCTGGAAGGCGGTGATGATACCGATGATGATGTAATGAAAGATTCACTGCGGAATGAAATTCGCCGTGTATTGAAATCACTTAGCCCCCGGGAAGCTGAAATTGTAAATGCTTATTTTGGTCTGGATGGCGAAAATGGGGTTACCATTGAGCAAATCGGGCAGAAATATGATCTTACAAAAGAACGTATCCGCCAGATCAAAGAAAGAGCCATCAAACGTTTGCAAAAAGCACGTTACAGTAGTGCATTAAAAGCATACCTCGGGTAATGACTTAAATCCCGACTTGTCGGGGAATAAGAATAGCAAATTGTGGGTTATGAACAGCTCCGATCATTATGATTGGGGCTGTTTTCTTTTACGCAATTTTTATTCACGATTTTGAGTTGCTTCTCGTTCCAACGATACCCGGTTATACATTTTGCTCTTTGTTCAATTTGTTTATTTCATAGTTCGTAACACTCGCGCCCCTGAGTGAAACCAGGGTTTTGCACAACCTATCAAGACAAATGAATTACGTCAATTATCAATTGATATTTTCAAGTTACTTTTGACAAATTTATTCTACGGAGTGAACAGACTAATTATATGGAAACAAATGCGGGTGAAAAGGTACATTGTTTGATTATCGGATCTGGGCCGGCAGGATATACGGCGGCTATTTATGCAGCGAGAGCCAATTTAAAACCTGTGTTATACCAGGGTATTCAACCCGGTGGTCAATTGACGATCACTACGGAAGTAGAAAACTATCCCGGCTATCCCGAAGGGATACAAGGACCAGAAATGATGGTCGATTTTGAAAAACAGGCAGCAAGAATGGGAGCAGACATTCGATTTGGACTGGCAACAAAAGTTGATCTTTCAAAGCGACCTTATAAAGTTTGGATCGATGAAGAGAAAATAATCAATGCTGATGCTATCATTATTGCTACCGGCGCTTCTGCAAAATGGTTAGGGCTTGAAAGCGAACAACGCCTGAACGGATATGGTGTAAGTGCATGTGCTGTTTGCGATGGATTTTTCTTCCGGGGAAAGGAAGTTGCGATAGTGGGTGCGGGTGATACTGCAGCCGAAGAGGCTTTATATCTTGCCAAACTCGCCACGACCGTGCACATGTTTATTCGTAAGCACGAAATGCAGGCAAGTAAGGTAATGCAAGAGAGAGTTTTTAACACGCGAAACATTAAGGTCTATTGGAACACCGAAACAGAAGAGGTCGTTGGAGAAAAACATGTATCGTCGGTTCGTGTTTCTAATAATGAAACCGGGGAGAAGCAAACTATTCCGGTCAGCGGATTTTTTGTTGCCATTGGTCATCAGCCCAATTCAGATATTTTCAAAGGCTGGCTGGATATGGATGAAGCTGGATACATAAAGACCATCCCCGGAACTTCAAAAACCAATATCGAAGGTGTGTTTGCCTGCGGCGATGTCCAGGACAAAGTGTACAGGCAAGCAGTAACCGCAGCGGGTACGGGGTGTATGGCGGCATTGGATGCTGAGAGGTACTTAGGCGAGAAGGGGCTTCATTAATTCAATTGAATGGTTACGATCATACTCAAACAACTTCGCTTTTTTGCTCATCATGGATTGTATGAAGAGGAAAGAAAAGTTTCCAATGAATTCATCGTTGATCTCGAAGTGGGTTTTGAATCGTCTGTCCCTGTCATTAGTAAAATGAGTGAGACGATCAATTACATAAAATTATATGAGCTGGTTAAGAAATACATGCTTAATACAAGTGATCTTATAGAATCGCTGGCCATGAAAATCACCGATGATATTCACCATTTATATCCGCAGGTGAAAAAAGTTTCTATATCAATCACAAAAAAATATCCTCCTGTCATAAACTTTAGTGGCAACGTAGCGGTAAGCTTTGAAAAAGAATTTTGATTCTTTTTGCTTATGATAGATAATGCCAGCCTGTCAGCAACTCACATCTGGTAAACCTTTTGACCATACCGGGTATGAATACCACAATTTCATTTATTGATCATATCACGGATACCGGGCTACTGGATGCTTATTCAAAAACGATCACCGGGGTTGTAGGTGAAATAGCCCAGTCAGTCGTTCATATACAGGTGGAAAAGAAACTGGTTGACAAAAGGACGGGAATTGAAAGGGTACAGCAGGGATCTGGCTCGGGGTTTATTATTTCTTCTGATGGATACATAGTCACTAACAATCATGTCATCGAAAACGCGAACGACATTAAAGTAAATTTTAGTGACGGCAGCATCGGGAAAGCAGAGTTAAAGGGAGCTGATCCGTCAACGGATATTGCAGTGATCAGGGTTTATGGCTCCGGACAAAAAGCGCTGTCATTTGCCAATTCCGATTCTTTAAAAGTAGGACAAATTGCCATTGCTATCGGCAATCCGCTCGGTTTGCAGCATAGTGTGACCGCAGGTGTAGTAAGTGCACTGGGTCGTACATTGCGCGCAACGAATGGTCGACTGATCGATGATGTAATACAAACCGATGCCGCATTAAATCCAGGCAATTCTGGTGGGCCACTGGTAAATTCATCGGGCCAGGTAATTGGAATAAATACTGCCATGATACCGTCAGCGCAAGGATTATGTTTCGCTGTTTCATCTAATCTAACTGCCTACGTAGCAGGTAAATTGATCATTGAAGGAAGAGTAAAGAGAGCACAGTTAGGTATTGCCGGGCAATTGGTGAATCTTACCGAACGCATGATCGCTGCAAACAAACTTTCTGTAAAAACAGGAGTATATGTCTTTGAAATTATTCCTGATTCTCCGGCCCGGAATCATGAAATTAAGATCGGCGATATTGTTGTAGAGTTCAATAATAAACCCGTGGGCAGTGTTGATGACCTGCATAAATTATTGAATGAGGGAATTATTGGAATAAACACAGAGATAGGCGTGTTGCGTGGAGGAAGAAAGACGGTCATTCATGCTATTCCTGCCGAAATGAGATAGTGAAGGTGAAGGCTCCGCTCCTGATATTGAAAGATGATACCGATCGATTGGAGGATGTTCAATGATCTTTTACCGCTTTTACGACCTGGTATTTCCACAATCCTTCTTTGAGAGTGCTGTATTGGAGGTATGCACTGCTCACACTATTTTTCCCCAGTTCAGTCGCACCAGGATTAAAGACCTGATAAAGCTTTGCTCCAATGATCCCTAAAAAATATGAACGATAGAGTCTTTTTGCAGAAGGCATAATAGCGTCCGTGATATTTCGCCAAACTATATCGTGAAAACAACTTTCTTTTAGTTTATCGTCAAATTCCTCCCGGGTAGAAAAGTCATTGATCGCCCAGCACGCAGCCCATGTTCTGACACGCTTGGTTTCCTCAATATTAAGATCTTTCTTTTTAAAAAAATCAGCGATGATAAGCTTTCCGCCTGGTTTTAAGACCCGGTTAGCCTCTCTTAAGAAATCACTCTTATCGTCAGCATAGCAAACGCTTTCAATAGCCCAGACTACATCAAAGGAATTGGCAGGATAAAACGTGTTTGTATAATCTTTTTGTTCAAACGAAACCTTCTCATGCACACCAATTTCCTTTGCTAATGCATTCGCTTTATCGACTTGTCGCTTGTTTAAACTAATGCCTTTTACAGTGCAATTTTTTTCCGTTGCCAGCCATAGTGACGAGCCTCCAACTCCACAGCCGGCATCCAGGATATTTTCACCTTTCTTGATTTCTGCGACCTCAGCAAGAACTTTATTGATGTTTAAAAGTGCTTCGTGGAAATTTTTTACTGAGTCATCCCAATATCCATAATGAAGTGAATGGCTTTTATCCAGTTTCCAGATTTTGCGATAATGCACTTCACTCAGATCATAATACCTGGATATGTCATTTTTTGAAAACATGACTAAAAATACAAAACAGTAGGATGACAATTTTTCGAATATGACTAATTCTTTGGCTTTGTAATTGCGAGAAATAATTTTGTCTTTGAAAGAGCTTTTCTGAACTTAGTATCGTAAAACTCAAGACCATGAAACCAGTAATTTTCTTAGCGAGTATTGCTTTCTTGTTTTCCGCATGTAATAATTCAGGTTCATCTTCCTCAACCCAGGATTCCACTATTTCAAAACCTGATTCCTTGATGAAAGAATCTGCCACTTCACCCTCCCTCAAAGAAGAAAACGTAACATATACTGACAATGGAGTTACAATGGATGGATATCTTGTCTACGATGCGAATAAACAGGGTAAACGACCGGGTATATTAGTCGTGCATGAATGGTGGGGATTGAATGACTATCCTAAAATGCGCGCAAGAAAACTGGCAGAATTGGGGTATGTTGCCTTGGCTGTTGATATGTATGGCGACGGGAAAACGGCAGATAATCCCGGTGACGCTGGAAAAATGGCCGGGCCTTTTTATCAAAACCTGCGGATGACAAAGAGCAGATTTGACGCAGCATTGAATAAATTAAAAGCGAATAGTGACGTTGACACAAGTAATATTGCAGCTATTGGCTATTGTTTTGGCGGCGGAGTGGTATTAAATGTTGCAAGATTGGGCGACGATTTGAAAGGTGTAGTTAGCTTTCATGGAAATTTGATTGGTGCGCCGGCAAAAAAAGATCTATTGAAAGCAAAGATTTTAGTTTGTCACGGTGCTGCTGACCAATTTGTAAAGCCAGAAGAAGTGGCGCAGTTCAAGAAGCAAATGGATTCTATCGGTGCAGATTATACTTTCAAACAATATCCAAATTCTACGCATGCTTTTACAAACCCGGCTTCTACTGCTAACGGTGAAAAATTCAAGATGCCAATAAAATACAATGCCGAAGCGGATTCTGCCTCCTGGAATGACATGAAAGATTTCTTTGCAAGAATCTTCAAATAGTTGATTCGCTAGTCGTGCTCGACCAATGTTTTTATTTCCACTTTTTCCAGGTCGTGATCGGCGGGCCCTGTGAGAACTTTGCCTTCAAATGAAAATCTTGAGCCATGGCATGGACAATCCCATGATTGTTCAACATTATTCCAGGCTACTGAACATTTCAGGTGAGTACAAACAGGACTTACAGCATAAAGCTCCCCATGTTCATCTTTGTACAGCGCTAATTTTTCACCACTGTATTTCGTTACCCTGGCCTCCCCCGGAGCCAACTCTGCAAATTCTTCCAATTTCTCTTTGTCAAACCATTTACCTACAAAATTTTTGAACGCATCTACATTTTGTTTTACAAATGTGGTGAAACCCGCAATCGGTTTTACCCTGTTTGGATCAAATAGTTTTACATAAGGACTTTCTTGATTAAGGATCATTCGCTTCAAAAGCAGTGCGGCTACGCCACTATAGGTCATTCCATTTCCACCATAACCAGTGGCCACAAAAATATTACCGGGATGCCCCGGCAAATGACCAATATAAGGAAGCCCATCGGCTGGCTCGAAATATTGTGACGACCATTTAAACAATACCTCATCGACGTTGAAATGTTTGCGGATGTAACTTTCTAATCGCAGAAAACTTGACTCCGCATTTTCCTGTTCACCCGTTTTGTGATCCTCTCCACCCACGATCAGGTATTCTTTCCCGTTAATTTTTTGAGACCGGATGTAATGATAAGGGTCATACATATCATAAATAAGATCCTGGGGATATTTCTTATCTTTTATGGTGAATGACAGGGCATAACTGCGCCAGGGTTCGCAACGCATTTGCAGAAGATTCACTCCCGGCGGTATATGTGTTGCATATATAAGATTAACTGCTCTGAAATTTCCGTTCTCCGTTTCAATGGTTATCCCTTCTGTATCTTCAATTCCGGTCACACGGGTTTGTTGCAAAATAGCACCGCCTGCTTTTTCAAACGCCAGTGCAAGGGCATATACATATTTTACCGGGTGAAATTTTCCCTGTCCTCTGACTTCAACCACTTTTTCAAAACCGATGTTTACGGGCAACAAAAGACTGTATGATATGTCAAGCCCGACCTCCTGGCAGGCTTCGTAGATATCATCCAGTTCTTCCGTTTGTTCACTTGTTTGAGAAAAAAGATAAGCAGAAGCATCTTCAAATTCACAATCAATTTTATTTTGCTCAATGTTTGTTTTTATGAAATCAATGGCTTCTGTTGCTGCCTTAGCAACCAGTTGAGCATTTTCTTTTCCAAAATTTTTTATAATTCTTGTGTAAGGTGTGTCAAGCAATGTATTCAAGTGTGCCGTGGTGCCTCCGGTAGTGCCAAAACATAAATTGTTTGCTTCAATAACAATACATTTTTTCCCCGCTGTTTGCAAATGAAACGCTGTGCTTATGCCGGTGATTCCTCCACCTATAATTGCCACATCATAAATTGTCTGGATATCAGGATCGCTTTGCGGTTTATAAACGGGAATTTCATTTTGCCACAAACTTATACGCGAGCCGTCTCTTTGTATCATAAAAAAAATTTAATACAAAGAGCTCAATTTCCCTGCCACATTAAGGAGAAGAAACAAGATACACGGAACAAGGTATAACAAACAAGTTCCAAACAGTTTTTTTAAAAATAAGAAGTATTTGGAAATTGGCGTTTGTAATTTGATAGTTACCATTTATTTTTTTTCTTTGTGAAATAATTTCCTCAATTCATCCTTTGCTTTTTCCAACGGTTGTTTTTCTTTATCCGTTAAATTTTTCCAGGCCCGATTAATATAAAAATTCAACATTGACATAGCGGATTGATAAGGGCCACTCTTTTTTCTTTTGCTATGTTCCGCGGAACGCTTCAATGATCCCGCAATTTTTTTGGGGTCTTTCTTTTTAAAAACATCTCTTTCAAGATCCAACGCGTTACTATGTTTTGTAACCTTTCCTGACCATCTTCTCTTCATTGGTGTTTTCTTTGCAGGTCCTTTTTTGGCGGCGGTCTTTTTTGTTGCCATTATTTTTTTAATAGTCATTTACAAAAACTATTCCCTGATCATGGAATTATTTCAAACAACAGCAGTTGAGTTTTCTCGAGTGGTGAAAAATTGTTATCTGCTATAAATAGCAATGTCCGGTGACCATTTGATAGAGCGGGTCCAAATGTCACCCCTTCAATATTGTCAATGTATCGTCCGAGGTCATCCATATTTAGTAGTAACTTTTTTGAAGCCGGTTTTTCAGCAGGCTGCGATTGCAAAGAATTTGTATTCCCAATATCTGTTGCTTCATTGATGTCGGCTAAGAAAACACGAATAGTACAAGCAATTCTTCCGGTGGAAAAAGACCTCTCCACAACAAGCAATTTATTTTCCCCTGCCGATAAAATAGCTGAAACACCATTTATTTTAAATGAGCTTGGCGATATTGCGGGATAAGCAACAGGTTCGATCCTGTATGCATACTGGGCGATCTGTTTTCTTTTTTCTGTATCAAATTTTATTATTCGTATCCACGCCGTTGAATCACCCACCCCGGCCCTCGGTCCATCTTCATAAATCGGCTCTTCTACGCTTACAAAAAGATATTTATAATCGGCTGAGAAAGCTAATCCTTCAAATACGCTATTTTGTCGCGGACCATTTTCTGTTGCACGCATATGCATGTTTGCAGGTAATTCAAAACTGTCTTTATAGTTCCCATTTCTGTCAACAACGATCACTGAAGGATCTTCGAGAATATTATTTCCCGGTCTTCTTTCGCCTTCGCTGCTCCAGGCTATTTGATCTATTGCAGGGTTATATCGTATATCTTCCGGGTCGGGGGTATGGAAAGGATCCTGTTTTGAATTAGGATAGGGTTTGCCATCTTGCTGAAGTAAAGTTTTTACGTCAGTGAATTCAACACTATCAATTCGATTTTCCTTTACGTGAATTTTGGCTGTGTAGAATCTCGCGGGGTTAATGGCCGAGCGATCATCTGAGATCATGTAGTAGATATCATTCTTTGCATCGTAGTCAATTCCTGACAAACCACCTATTGTTGTTGCTCGAAATTGTTTCCCATTTGCAACATCGTATTCTCCCAAAAATTTTAATTGAGATATTGAATTGGGTTGGGAGGTAGTAATTTTTTTTGAAGAAGTGCAGCTTGTCAAAAGCGACAGGCAGACGAAAATGATTTGCTTTCGCATGGAGTGATTTATGACAAAATTGAACATCTCCTTTCAATAAAAAAAGCGGTTATCTTTAATTATGCATCAAAAACAGGTAAAGTCTGTTCTCAATAAACAAAAGCAGCGTGATAGTTGGTTCCTGACCGGGTATTCGGTGAATGCATATGAAGGTTGCAGTTGTAATTGCCTGTATTGTTATATCAGGGGCAGTAAGTACGAGAGAATATGGACAATGGTCTTGCGGTAAAATCGAATGCGCTTGAAATATTAGAAAGGCAATTGCAGGCCAAAGCAAAAAAAGGTCAGTATGGAATTGTTGTTGTGGGCTCAGCCACCGATGCTTATTTGCACCACGAGGAAAAATGGAGATTAACGGAAGGCATGTTGAAATTATTTTTGAAATATCAGTTTCCTGTTTTTATCAGCACTAAATCAACATTAATTCTGAGAGACGTGGAACTGTTAAAACAAATTGACAAGGCGGCTATTCTCCCGGAAGATCTAAAAGCAAGCCTGGGCAGAGGAGTTATATTATCAACATCCCTTTCAACGATGAATGAGCAGATCGCCCATATGCTTGAACCCGGGCAGCGACTCCGATGGAACGATTAAAAATATTGCAACAATTAAAACAACATGGTTTTCTTTGCGGCGTAAATGCCATTCCGATCCTGCCATTCATCAGCGACACAGAAGAAGAGTTGGAAAAAATAATTTCTTCGGCAAAGGGCCATGAGGCAGACTATATTCTCGTCGGTGGATTGACACTTTTTGGTAAAGGCCCCGCTGACAGCAAAACTCTCTACTATGAATTTTTGAAACGATATGATTCTTCATTGATCCCGGAATATCAGAAGATGTATGGTATAAATTTTTTCCCACCGGCAGAATACCAGGAGGAGTTAAAACAAAAAGCTGAACGGATCTGTTCAAAACACAATATAAGAACAGCAATATTGGATAAGCATGTCGAAGCAACTTAAAGAGATACAGAGAATACTCACCGGAAGATATGATAAAGGCAATATCGATTTTTTTCAGAGGATGGTGCCGGGTAAACAAAAAATATATGGTGTAAAAACTCCTGTCCTCAATGAATTGGCAAAGAAATACAAAGAAGGTTCTTTTGACCTGGCCAAAGAGCTTTGGAATTCCGGTGCACTTGAGGAAAAAACAATTGCCATAAAAATAATTGAGAAAGTCGGAAAGACTGATCCTGTAAGAGTACTGAAGTTATTTAAAGAATTTTCAAAGCAAATTGACAACTGGGCTGTGTGTGACGGATTGGGTATGCAATTCTTGAGGGGTATCGTTAAAACGCATCAAAAGCAAATTTTTGATCTTGCACGGAAATTGAATCGTTCAAAAGATCCATGGCAGCGAAGATTGTCTTTAGTAATGGTTGAGTGGTACACACGTAAGGGCGAAGTGCATAAAGAAATCAAAGAACTGGTCAAGAATCTTGAAAATGATAAGGAGTATTATGTAAAGAAAGCTGTGGTTTGGATAAACAGAAATTTTATAAAAGGAAGATAACATGACACCGCTGGGAATGACCCATGATAAGAGTAGAAGATGCGGAAGCTACTGGTTAATTTGAACAGGTGATGGGCAAAAGAAGTCCCGCCAAAGATGAACGGGACTTCCAGCGCATAACAAAAACTCTTCTAACCTTAGGGTAACAAGATCACACGCTGACTATTTCCATCATTCCAGGTCAGCAGAGCTTTGTTGTCGCAGTCACCATTATGAGGAAAGCCGTAGTCGATCTTTAGTACACGATCATTGATCGCAATTTTTAATGTACCATCACTGAGCCAGGGACAGGCCACTTTTTTTATCAACGGATCAACAACTTCGAATTTCACTACCACGCCATTATTAAATTTAATTGTTGCAGAGCCTGTAATTTCAAATACATCATCACGGCAAATTTTTGTATCCATGCCTGCCACCTGCACCTTGGTTTTTGAACTTTCGTAACTGTAGCCTCTGCCACTGGGAAATGTAACTTTACCGCCCGTTACCTGTACTGAAAATTTGATTACTCCATTTTCACTCAGGTTGCTGATGGTCTTTGTTCCTTCAATATGAATATGATTGATGTAAAAATCTTCAAGTGAAACAGTCAGGACGGAACCAGGTTTGCGAAGTGGAGCGGTGAGGTTTATGATGATCTTTCCGCTGCGAAGTTTTCCATCGAGACCAACGCAACTGTCACCAAAATCAATGGTGATCGTTTTTGGATAAGTGGTATCATTGGGAGTAACAGTAATTGTAGCGCAGAGTCCGATGGCTTCGCGGAGCTCCGCAAAATCAGGATGATAATCACGGTTCAGGCGACCGGTGCTTGCTGTGTTATCAGCATCCGCGGCTGTCATACTTACATCGGCAATGTCGTCAAAACTTTCGTCAGCCTGGGCACTTTCATCAGAATAAGTTGCAGCGTCTTGTTCTGTTACTGCATTCTTTGAAGTGTTTACGCTATTTTCTTTTTGACAGGAGAATAAAAAGGCAACGAAGAAAAATGTGAAAGCAGTGATAAGCGCTCGGTTAATAGAAAGAGATTTCATGGCTATACTTTTTTGTTTTTGTGAATTTTGGTCACGCATTTTAAGAACGGGCTGCATGAAAAAAGTTTAAATAAGAATTAAAAAAATTATTTTCCCGTTTAAATGAAAGAAGTATTCGGATATATACGTGATTACTTTCGGTTTGTGAACAAAAAATTACTGATCGTTTGTACTTTGCAATCTGCCATCCTCATCTATCTTAACTATCATTATAAACTTGAATGGTGGCTTACCACCCGCCAAAGCGCTGCCTGGCCAGCATTTGCCGGGCACTACATTATTTTCATAACTGCATTCGCGTTGCCCTATTTTTTTTGCAGCCTGGGTGAAAAAAAATATTTTTTTCGCAATAAACCTTTCATCATTTTATTGGTCGCTGCGCCGGCCATTTTTTCATTAAAAATGGCATTGCAAGCAGAACTTCCTTTTTCAAATGATCTGAACTGGAATGAATACTGGAACCGGGTTTATTATTGGCCATTACGATTAGTGATCGTAGTTGCGCTCTTGATTTTGCTATGGAAGAGATTCGACAGTGAGCAGCCCTTTTATGGGCTTGCTATCAAAAATTCCGCCTGCTCCGAAGGAGTCCCTTTGGATCGGCAGGCAAGGTTTAAATGGAAGCCTTATGGTTTAATGTTGCTGTGCATGATACCATTAATTGCGGCTGCATCCACACGACCGGATTTTCTTGCGATGTATCCCAAAATAAGATCGGTATTGCATATTGGTAATAGCATTCATCTTTCATGGTTTCATAAACTCTTATTTGAACTTTCTTATGGCAGTGATTTTTTTGGAATTGAAATTTTTTTTCGTGGTTTTTTGATCCTGGCCTTTATTAAATGGGTGGGGATGGATGCTATATTGCCGATGGCTTGTTTTTATTGCACTATTCATTTCGGAAAGCCTCTCGGCGAATGCATCAGTTCGTATTTTGGCGGAATGCTATTGGGAATAGTTGTTTATAATACAAGATCGATCTATGGCGGATTGATCGTACATCTTGGCATTGCCTGGATGATGGAGATCGGAGGCTACATAGGAGGTGGCTGGTGAGAAATATTCAACAATCAATGCTCAACACTCAATGAACAAAGTAAGGATCATTGTTAATTGCATATTGAATATTGAGCATTGAGAATTATTTCTAAAAAAGCTACAAGCCTGTAAGCCGGATTCTGGCGTGGGCTATCATTTATCTGTCCCGGTAATTACTTATCGGGATCGATCTGCCTACCCTGTCCCGCTCCCGTAAAACGAGATCGAACGAGCCGCTCTTCGGCGGGACTATACGTGGCATTTCAGCATGCAAGGTTTACCCGCCAATGATGTCACCATCAAAAGCCGTGAGCTCTTACCTCACGTTTTCAACCTCACCCCAACCCTCTCCAAAGGAGAGGGAGGAGGCAGTTATTTTCTGTGGCACTGTCTGTTCCTGGCGTTTATAGTCAGGACCCGGCTGTTAACCGGTGCACTGCTCTGCGCTGTCCGGACTTTCCTCCCTCCCGCTTGAAGCGAGAGAACGATAGCCTGGCTTGTAGCAAAAATTTAAAGAGCGAATCACAAAAGTAAAAATTTTTATGTAGCCGGCTGTTTTAATCCTATTTAGCAGCTGTTGCGTCGCACACTTCGTCGTTCTGTCCCGAAGGAATCCCTTTGGGATAATTCTTCTGCACAAGTTCTCACAGATGCCACAGATCTTCACCGATTTTTCTGTGCATATCCGTGAAATCTGTGAGAACCAAATTTGTTGCCGGCAAACATGAGTCACTCATCGGGAAACTATTGTGCATTTGAAGGGCGACCGCTTGAAATTTTACTTATATTCACAATCAATTCTTGCCATTATGGATCGACGCAAAGTTTTGAAGCAGCTTGTCATTGCCACCGGCGGCCTGGTCACACTTCCGCAATGGATGATCAGCTGTGGTATAAGCGATTCAAATGTTCACACAACTTCGTTTTCTTCAGTAGAGCAACAATTACTGGCAAGCGTTTCGGACACGATCATACCTGCGGGAAACCCGACAGCTACCGGGTCTGTTGGCGCCTTATCTGTTGGCGTAGACAAATATCTTCAGAAGCTTATTGATGATTGTTACGGGAAAGATGTGCAGGATAATGTAAAACTTCAATTAAATGGTTTGGAAAAATCAGCGAAAACTAAATTCAAAAAATCATTTGCCGATTGTTCCCAATTGCAGCGACAGGAATTATTGTTAGCACTGTCATCTTCAAATGTCAAGACAGAAAAGGATTTCTTTTCACTTATAAAATCGGAAACGATAAAAGGATTCAATACTTCGCAGAAAGTAATGCAGGATTATCTTAATTATAAAGTAGCACCCGGTCATTATTACGGTTGCGTAGATGTAAAAACTTAACCATGCCAGGTGATTCTGTAAAAAACAGGACATATGATGCGATAGTGATCGGCTCGGGCGCCAGTGGCGGATGGGCTTCCAAAGAACTTTGTGACAAAGGAATAAAAACACTGATACTTGAACGCGGCCGAAACGTTGAGCACATAAAAGATTATCCGACGGCTTCAAAAGCACCGTGGCAATTTGAGCACAGGGGAACAGTATCCATTGAGCAACGTAAAAATTACCAGGGAGCCAGGTTTCTTCGTGAAGAAACTTTGCATTGGGCTTTGCGTGATGATGAGCAGCCTTTCGTTCAGGAGAAACCGTTTCGCTGGGTTCGTGGTTATCATGTAGGTGGTAAATCATTGCTCTGGGCAAGACAAACACAGCGCTGGAGCGATTATGATTTCGAAGGACCGGCACGGGATGGTTTTGCGGTTGATTGGCCCATTCGTTACAAGGATATTGAGCCGTGGTACACTTATGTTGAAAAATTTGCTGGCATTGCAGGTAACAAAGACGGTTTACCTGAATTACCAGATAGTGAAGTAATGCCGGGTTTTGAAATGAGTTGTATTGAACGGTATTTCAAAGAGAGCCTCGAAAAAAATTTCCCGGGTCGTCATTTGATACAAGCCCGGTGTGCGCATATCACCGATCCTCAGCCTGTACATACACAACAAGGCAGAAATAAATGCCAGAATCAAAATATGTGCAACAGGGGTTGCGTATATGGTGGTTATTTCAGCAGCAATGCCTCAACCATTCCATGGGCATTAAAGACAGGAAAGCTTACCATTCGCCCTCATGCGGTTGTTCATTCCATCATCTATGATGAGAAAAAAAATAAAGCAACGGGTGTAAGGATCATTGATGGCGAAACAAAAGAGATGATCGAATTTTATGCAAACGTCATTTTTGTAAATGCATCTGCATTGAACAGTAATGCGATCCTTTTGAATTCAACATCAAACAGGTTTCCCAATGGTTTGGGAAATGACAATGGCCTGTTGGGAAAGTATGTCGCCTGGCACAATTACCGCGGAAAAGGAAATGCGCAATATGAAGGTCTCAAAGACAAAAAGACGGATGGCCGTAATCCCAGCAACGCTTATATACCGAGATTCAGAAATGTATTTAAACAGGAAACGGATTTTCTCAGGGGTTATGCGATCGGTATCGGGGGAGGAAGAGGAACATTTGTTAACGAAGACCTGGTAGGGGATGGGTTAAGGGAAAATTTATTACATCCGCAATTGGGCAACTGGAACATCAGTAGCTGGATGATGGGAGAAACAGTGCCACTGGAAAAAAACCATGTTCGGTTGCACAAGGATCTGAAAGATAAATATGGAATTCCCCAGTTGATCGTCTCCTGTGAGTGGAGCGAAAATGATGATAAAATGGTTGCCGATTACATCGGGCAATCAAACCTAATGTTTGAAAAAGCAGGCTTTATTAATATAAAAGTGGAAGATACCAAGTCACCACCGGGATCCGATATTCATGAGATGGGTGGAGTAAGGATGGGCAGTGATCCAAAAACTTCATTGCTGAACAAATGGAACCAGCTTCATGAATGTAAAAATGTATTTGTCACTGATGGAGCATGCATGACATCAACTGGTACACAGAATCCTACATTGACCTTCATGGCTATTACGGCCAGGGCCGCTAACTATGCAGTTGAAGAATTGAAGAAAGGAAATATTTGAGTAAGACGTGAATTAAATAAAGAATAATTAATAATTAATAATGAAAAAGACTCTGCTTATCCTGCTTCCTGCCATTTTAATTTTCAGTGAAACTGGCTTGTCACAGAAACCATTGTATACCGCACCATTTGGAGTGCAGACCTATACTTTCAGAAGAAGTATCGGTAATGATCCGGCAAAAACATTGGATACAATAAAAATGATGGGCTTTACCGAAATAGAAGGCGGAGGCGGTCGTATTGCTCCTGGAGATTTTAAAAAACTTTGTGATGAAAGGGGGATAAGTATCCCGGCTACCGGTGCAGATTATGGCCAATTGGTGAGAGCACCTGATTCAATAGTAATGAGAGCAAAGGCATTGGGCTCAAAATATGTAATGTGTGCCTGGATACCTCATGAAGATGGTGTGTTGACATTTGAAAATGCAAAGAAGGCTGTCGAAGATTTTAATAAAGCAGGAAAGTATTTAAAAGAAAATGGTCTCATCTTTTGCTATCATGCTCATGGCTACGAATTTCAACCCTATGAAGATGGAACTTTGCTCGATTATATTTTCAAGAATACCAATCCTGAATATGTATCCTTTGAAATGGATATTTTTTGGATGCAATTTGGCGGTGGTGATCCCGTTGCCTTATTGAAAAAATATGGCGACCGCTGGAAATTGATGCATTTGAAAGATATGCGAAAAGGAATAAAGAAAGATCTGACCGGTGGTACTTCTCAGGAAAATGATGTGGCATTTGGAACCGGGCAAATGGATATTCCATCCATCTTAAAAGAAGCGAAGAAAGTAGGTATCAAGCACTATTTTATTGAAGACGAGAGTAGTAATATAATTGAACAACTGCCGGTAAGTATCGCTTATTTAAAAAGCTTAACCGAATAGTAAGCGATTTTGGATTAAGTGTTAGAAGGTAGAAGTCATTACATTCTGCTCTTCAGGTTAGGCTCTATCATTCTATCTTCTATCTTCTACTTAACTTCTCCCTGCCTCATTTGTCCCCAACCTCTCCGGCAGCAGTAATGAAATTTTCTCCGACCAAAGCCGCAGTCAAATTTTTTTTTGTTGTTTAGCTTTGTTTAAATATCTTTGAAAAAATTTAAACAAGTGGATAACTTTTCCATCTCGGAACTCCAACAATTTTCAGGGATAAAAGCTCATACCATCCGAATGTGGGAGCAGCGTTATCATGCATTAACACCTAACCGCAGCGAGGGGAACACAAGATATTATGATGGGCAACAGTTAAGAAGGCTTTTGAATATTGCAAGCCTCATGAATGGGGACTATAAAATATCGGAACTCTGTACGATGGCCGATAAGGTGCTTTTTGATTTGTTAGAGAAACAAATTGTACATACCAGACAGCCATATTGGTATTTTATCAACCTGGTGATTGCTTCCGGGTTGGAGTATGATGAAGTTAATTTTGACAAAATATTTTCAACGGCCCTGCTCCGTTATGGCCTTCGGGAAACGTATGTTTCTATCCTGTATCCGGTATTGATTCGCCTGGGCTTAATGTGGTCAACAAATACACTGAGGCCGGCTCATGAGCATTTTATCACGGCACTTTTCAGGCAAAAGCTTTTAACGGCGATTGATTCGCTTCCGTTGGCGGTATCAAAAGAACGATGGATGCTTTTTTTGCCTGCCAACGAATTTCACGAAACAGGTTTGCTCTTCGCTAATTTTTTGATCAGGCAATCTGGCCACAGGGTTATTTATCTTGGCGCGGATGTGCCCTTTGAATCTTTAAAAGCAGCAGTTAATGATGTCACACCAACATCTCTGCTGCTTTTTTTAGTAAGAAAAAACAATTCGGAAGATGATGAAAACCTCATCTCGAATCTTTCGAAGCAATTTAGCGGTCAAAGGATTTTTGTGGCCTGTGAGCCGTCCAGGCTTCATGTAGCAAAAAAAAATAAACGTGTGGTTGCACTTCACAAGGTAGAAGATCTTGAGGCAGTGCTCAAATGATTGTTTAAAAAATACAAATTTTGTTTCAACAGGTGAAAGATCGTATAGCTATTATTGGTGCAGGCTTTTCTGGCATAAGCGCAGCAGCCTATTTGGCAAAGGAGGGGTATAGTGTCCATGTATTTGAAAAAAATGCTACTGCAGGAGGCAGGGCAAGGCAGCTTATCAGGGATGGTTTTGTTTTTGACATGGGGCCAAGCTGGTATTGGATGCCGGATATATTTGACAGATTTTTTGCTGACTTTGATTGCAAAACGTCTGATTTTTATGAATTACAATTACTCGACCCGGCTTTTGAAATGGTATTTAAAGACAGCAGCCTTCAAATTCCTTCCGATTTTAATGCACTATTCGAAATGTTTGAAACGATTGAGAAAGGGGCAGCCGGGAAATTGAGAAGGTTTATGAAAGAAGCTGAAGTGAAATACAAATTGGGAATGGAAGACCTGGTTTATAAACCTGCATTATCAATTACGGAATACTTCAACACAGGAATGATTAAGTCTGGTTTAAGGGCTGATATTTTTTTATCGTTTCGAAAACATGTGAGAAAATATTTTTCAGATCCCCGCCTTCTCGCACTTATGGAATTCCCGACACTATTCTTAGGTGCGAAACCAGCCAATACACCCGCACTCTACAGTCTTATGAATTATGCCGGGTTAAGACTCGGGACATGGTATCCAAAGGGTGGGTTTGGTCGGGTGATCGAAGCAATGAAATGTATTGCTGAACAACTCGGAGCGACCTTTTATTTCGATGCACCGGTTAATAAGATCATAGCCGACAATGAAAGAGTAACAGCACTTAGCGTAAATGGAAATTCTTTTTTGGTAAATGGAGTTATTGCAGCTGCCGATTATCATCACACAGAACAGGCATTGCTGGATGAGAACAATAGAAATTATCAAAGCAACTACTGGAGCAAAAAGATATTTGCACCATCATGTCTTATTTTTTATTTGGGGCTCAATAAAAAAATAGGACGATTACAACATCACACTTTATTTTTTGATGAAGACCTTGATCAGCACGCTGACGATATCTACACTAGTCCTCAATGGCCATCGAAACCTTTGTTTTATGTTTCCTGTCCTTCAAAGACTGACGATTCAATAGCTCCAACTGGTCATGAGAATATTTTTTTGTTGATGCCTGTTGCGGCGGGATTAAATGATAGTGAATCAACGCGGGAAAAATATTTTATGCTCATGGTGAAGAGGCTTGAAACGTTTGTTAGCGAATCTATTTGTCAAAATATAGTTTTCAAAAAAAGTTATTGTATCACTGACTTTGTAAATGACTACAATGCATTCAAAGGAAATGCTTATGGTTTGGCAAATACCCTGTCTCAAACCGCCATTTTAAAACCTAAGATCAGGAATCAGAAACTGAAAAACCTTTTTTATGCAGGGCAACTCACAGTACCGGGTCCCGGCGTTCCTCCTTCTATAATTTCAGGTAAGATCGCTGCAGGATTATTAAATAAGTATTTACAAAAAAGAAAGGATGAAATCGCTATTCGATAAAGTATCAGTGGAGTGCAGCAGGATTACAACGAGAGCTTACAGCACAAGTTTTTCGCTTGGTATTTCTTTTCTTTGCCGTCCTTTACATGATCCTATCTATGCCATTTATGGTTTTGTACGCTTCGCCGATGAGATAGTAGACAGTTTTCATGGCTATCAAAAAAAAGAATTATTGGAGTCGTTCAGGAAAGACACGGAGGTCGCTATTCGTGACAAGATATCATTAAATCCGATACTAAATTCTTTTCAGTTTGTCGTACATAAATACGGGATTCAGCAACAATGGATCGACATTTTCCTCGACAGTATGGCCATGGACCTGCAACACCAGGAATATGATTACGAGAAATATCAAGAGTACATTTTTGGATCGGCTGAAGTTGTGGGTCTCATGTGTCTTCATGTGTTCGCTGAAGGGGAAGAAAGTTTGTTTAATAAATTAAAGCCTTATGCCATGAAGTTGGGGGCTGCCTTTCAAAAAGTGAATTTCTTAAGAGATATACGTTCGGATAATGTTTTACTAGGAAGGACGTATTTTCCTGAAGTTGATCTAAGTAACTTTTCAAGAACGGAAAAACTTAAGATTGAGAAGGAAATTGAAAGGGATTTTTCGGAAGCGTTAAAAGGCATTAAAATGCTTCCGCAGGGTTCGCAAAATGGAGTGTATATGGCTTATTATTATTACCTCGCACTTTTCCGAAAGATCAAAAGACTGCCAGCGGAAAAGATATTAAACGAAAGAATAAGAATACCCAATTTTCAAAAACTAATACTTATGCTTTCGTCAAACCTTCGTTATAAGTTGAAAATAATTTGACCCCAAACTTTTTTTTATGATAGCAGTTCATATTCTTATTGTAGTTGCCGCCTTCATTTCAATGGAAGCTGTAGCATGGTTTACTCATAAATATATTATGCATGGTCTGCTTTGGATGCTGCATAAGGATCATCATAAAAAAGAATCAACAGGTTTTTTTGAAGAGAATGATTTTTTCTTTTTGATTTTTGCGGTCCCTGGAATAGCCGGATTATTAATTGGAGTACAAAATGATTACAATTACCTGTTCTTCGTAGGCCTGGGAATAACGCTATACGGCACCGCTTATTTTTTGATCCATGATGTTTTCATTCATCAGCGTTTCAAAATATTTAGAAATGCGAATAACCGGTATCTCAAAGCTATCCGCCGGGCACATAAAGTGCATCACAAGCATCTTGATAAAAACGATGGCGAATGCTTCGGAATGTTATGGGTACCAATGAAGTATTTTAGAAAAAATGCGAATCAAAGTAATATATGAAGTTCACTTATCTTTTTATTGATCTTTTTTCTGTGGTGATTCCCTTCTTATTTTCTTTTCATCCGGCAATAAAATTTTATAAAAATTTCAAAGCATTCTTTGCGGCGAATTTGATTTCTGCGCTGTGTTTCATTATTTGGGATGTCATTTTTACCGGGAAAGAAATTTGGGGCTTTAGTGAGAAGTTTACAACAGGAGTGAAAGTTTATAACCTTCCTCTTGAAGAGGTGCTCTTTTTCATTTGCATACCATTTGCCTGTGTGTTTACTTACAGATGCCTGAATGTTCTGTTTAAAAGAAGCTGGAACGCGAATAGTGAGAAAAAAATTACATTCTTTCTTGTTGTCGTTTTTTTTATTATCGGAATTTGGCATTGGAAAAAGGCTTATACAGTTGCAACATTTCTCAGCCTTTCACTGCTGCTTTTTTTAGTTAGGTTCATTTTTCAGCAAGCATGGTTAGGTAACTTATACAGGGCATGGCTCATTCTTCTTTTACCATTTTTCATTGTAAATGGAATTCTAACCGGAACCGGCTTAGCATCTCCTGTTGTTTGGTATAATGATAAAGAAATAATTGGCATAAGAATTTTAACCATACCGGTTGAAGACATTATCTATGGATTCGGGCTTGTCATGCTGACAGTCTTTTTTTATGAATTGTTTTCACCGTCTTTTCAAGGCGGTGCAAATGAGAACGATACTTCTACACTTGTAATCTGGCAAAAATGAATAAACAGCCCGTCGCAGTTTTGAAAAAATATGGCGACCGCTGGAAATTGATGCATTTGAAAGATATGCGAAAAGGAATAAAGAAAGATCTGACCGGTGGTACTTCTCAGGAAAATGATGTGGCATTTGGAACCGGGCAAATAGATATTCCGTCCATATTAAAAGAAGCGAAGAAAGTAGGTATCAAGCACTATTTTATTGAAGACGAGAGTAGTAATATAATTGAACAACTGCCGGTAAGTATCGCTTATTCAAAAAGCTTGAAGGAATGATACTGAATTGCCCGGGGTTTAAACCCCGGGCAATTCAGAAAAAAATTATTTATAGCATCAATACTCAAAGAAAATCTCTGTAGCCCCGTAACCAAATGCAGGATGATACTGATTCACGAAGGTCTTTACTTCTTTACGATGTTTTAATTGCTCATGAATTTCTTCGCGCAGCCTTCCGGTGCCAACTCCGTGAATGACTATGAGTGACGGTTGCATGTGAGCGACAGCGAGGTCATAGTATTTTTCAAATGTCTTTAATTGCAGGGTAACGATCTCATGGTTGCTTAAACCATTCCAGTCATCGGTAATTTTCTCGATGTGGAGATCAACAACAGAACGTGGTGATTCTAAATGTTGCTTTGCCTTTGTGGCATCATATGCTTTATAACCTTTCCCCGCAAGACTTCCTAATTCAACTTTATCTTCAACCAATTTATCAGGATAGGTTTCAAATAAGCGATGAGAGAACGTCGCCTCACCTTTCAATCTTATCTCTTCAATTTTTGCAAAAAGTTGTTTTGGTTTTAACCTCAACGACGCCTCATAATGTTCACTTTTATTTTTATGAGCTTGCAGCAATGAAAATGCAAATTCAAATGTGGGACTGTCATTCAAATTTTCAAATGGGATGTCGTGTAAATAAAAATCCTGGAAAGGAAGGATTTCGTTCTTTAATTCAAAATCTGGTTGGCCAAAATATTTAAGGGTGTAAATAAATTTATAAGCAGTATCGGTCCTGTTGATCAAATGGATCTTTAACTCTTCTACCACTTCATCACCAAATTCATCCGTGTCCATTACCGGCAAAAAAGTGATCCACACTCCGTCCGCAACCCTGGGACCATTTTTTTCTTTCTTAATATCATCAATGTATGTTTTGCCTGTTTTTCTTGGAAATAACTTGTTTTCGGAGAATTTTTTGAAATAAGGAAAATCAAGTTGATCGATATAGGCAGGGAATTTTACACCTCTTACGTCCACCATCACCATTTTGGTATTGATGATGTCAATCACTTCACCTTCTTCGTTGGAATGAAGTATCAAAACCCTGTCACCGATCTGGAATTTCATGATGCCCCCATCCCCTAAAGGGGAGTTTAGAGAAATTAAAATGAAAAACAAAGTTACTTAGAGATGAGGTTTGTTAACAATTCAAATTATAGTTGCCTAAGAGCGATATGTCGTTGAAGAGTGCGACGCAAGGAACGATGCCATGAAAAACAGAAGTTGGTTACATAAGTATTAAAGCTACCCTTGTAAACCGATTTGGTCTTTAAAGAAGATTCGACCTAAGTTCCCCTTTAGGGGACAGGGGCTTCCACTAGGGGATGGGGGCATCTCTTGTTTCAACTTCCCGTATAGCTGCAGCAGCAAGAGCTAATTTGCTTTTTTTATAGCCGTATAAGAAGTAGAAAATAATTCCCAACAACAGCCAGCTGAGAAACCAGGCCCAGTTACTCTTGGTCATTCCCGTAAGGAGGTACAAACAGGTAATAAGTCCCATTAGGGGTATGAGGGAAAATCCTTTTATAAACGCAAAAACAGACAGAATAATAGCGCTTAGCCAGAAAATTATCAGGGAAATATTAGGCGTGGCAGCATCCATGAAACTGATCTTGTTGTTAACATAATCTTCATTGTTGCTGAAATCAAAATTGAAAAGATCGGCAAAATAGTTTTTTGACAATAATTGCGCTGTCAAGATAGCGCCAATAACGATCAACGGGAAAATGAATCGCCCATTGATATAAGGTATATGAAATCTCCCAGGTTCTTTTTCCCTTGGCGGTATCAGCAATACACCTCCGCAAACCAGTACGAAAGCAAATAAGGTGGCAATGCTTGTAAAATCAAGAACAAAGGTTTTATCAGTAAATAAAATGGGAATGCCTACCACCAGTCCTGTGACGATTGTTGCAAATGACGGCGTTTTATATTTTGGATGAATTTTCTGAAAAATAGGAGGCAATAATCCATCGCGGCTCATACTCATCCAAATGCGCGGTTGGCCCATCTGGAATACCAGCAATACACTTGTCATGGCAATGACCGCGGCTATGGCAATAGAAAATTGCATCCAACCAATATCCAGGTTTTGTTTTTCGAAGATGAACGCAAGTGGATCGCCGACCCCGTCAAATTTTCTGTAATTAACAGCGCCAGTGAGGACAAGTGCCAACAGGATATAAATGATGGTGCAGATCACCAATGACAGGATCATTCCTTTTGGCAGATCTCTCTGCGGATTTTTACTTTCTTCTGCCAACACACTCACTGCATCAAATCCTATGTAGGCAAAAAATACACCACTAACGGCTGCCATTACCCCGCTGAAACCGTTGGGCATGAAGGATCGTACCCCTTCATCATTTGCAGGCGTCCAGTTAAATGTCAGACCGTGTGAAAAGACAAGGTAGCCACCTACAACTATGATCAATGCTACGACTGCTAATTTTAAAACAACCATTATATTGCTAAAGTTGCGACTCTCTCTCACCCCCCTGAGAACTAAATAGCTGATCAGAACATTAATAATGAAAGCAGGCAAGTCAAAAATTATTTTAAGTCCTCCAATGACAGGTGCGTTGCTCCAGGCTGCCAGCTCATCCGGATTAGTGCTGCCTCTCTCAACCGCGTGCTTAGCCTCCATATAACTCGTGCTGAGATATTCAGGAATATGAACGCCTGCTTTTTCAAAAAAGGAGGTAAAATAATCGCTCCAGCTATAGGCCACGTAAATATTGCCGATCGAATATTCCATGATCAATGCCCACCCGATGATCCAGGCAAACAATTCCCCGAAAGAAGCATAAGCATAGGTGTATGCGCTGCCTGCTACGGGAATACGGCTGGCAAATTCTGAATAACAAAAAGCTGTAAAGCCACAAGCGATGGCCGTGATAACAAACAATAAAACTACGCCGGGGCCACCATGAAATACGGCTCCTCCCAAACTGCTGAAACTTCCGGCTCCCAGGATCGCTGCGATCCCAAAAAAAGTAAGATCACGCACGCTCAATACTCTTTTCAAACCTTCGCTGGCATGATGATCACTTGCGTGCGAAAGAATTGACTCAATTTTTTTTGTCCTGAATAATGAATTCGACATTAGCCTGTTGGTTTACTTAGAAACTCGAAATCTCAAAAAGCTCCAAAATCTCAAATTTCAAATTTCAAATCTCAAATAAAAGTGAAAATAAAAATTTAAAAAATATCGACAGTTTGTAGTAATAGGATGCCTTTAATTTATTTTTTGTTTGACCCGCTTATTTGGTTCTTGAAATTTGACGTTTGGATCTTTCTTTAATGTTCTCTCTGCACAAGAAATTTTGCCATCTCCTGGAGCGCTTCTTTTCTTTTTGAAAGCACAGCTACATCTTCCAGGTGTGCAAATGCTTCATCAAGATATTTATTTTTCAATTGCAATGCCCATTCATTCACCTTGCAGTCATGAAATAGTTGTAACACCTTTTCAGTCTTGTCTTTTGAATTTCCAGCCATTAATTTTTTTAATTCTTTTTTTTGAGCATCGCTGGCAATGGAGAGTGCCTGGACAAGCAAAAAAGTTTTCTTATTCGCTTTTATATCTCCCCCGGGCAGTTTGCCAAATTTTTTTGGATCGCCAAAAGCATCAAGATAGTCATCCTGAATTTGAAAAGCGATCCCCAGCTTCTTTCCAAACTCATACAGGAGATTTTGATTTCGTTGCGAGGCTCCTCCCAGTATGGAGCCCATCTTTAAACTGGCGGCCAGTAATACAGATGTTTTCAGTTCGATCATGTGCAGGTAATCGTCAAGGCTTACATCATCTGTTTTCTCAAAATCCATATCCAGTTGCTGGCCTTCACAAACTTCGCTTGCGGTTTTATTGAACAAAGTAATAATAGAACGTATGTAGGAGGTATTGATCTTATTTAAAGAATCATAAGCAGCAACAAGCATTACATCTCCGGCAAGCAGCGCGGTGTTTTCACCAAATTTCGCGTGAACGGTCTCGTTCCCCCGCCGCAAGGGGGCCTGTCCATTATATCATCGTGTATCAGCGTAAAATTGTGAAACAACTCAATCGCCGTAGCCACATGCCAGGCATCAGGATTTATTTCGTCAAACAGTTCATTTCCCATCAGGCACAACACAGGCCGGATCCTTTTGCCACCTAATTGAAGAAAATACTGGTTGGGTTGATACAGCGATGAGGGTTCACTGGGGAAATGCGGTTGTTCAAAATGGAGAGCAAATTTCTGCGATAGCAGTTCGAATGATTGCATGTAATAAAATTAAATAGGTCAAAAGATAAAAATTAAAAACTAAGTGAACAACTATGATCAATTTTATCTATTCACTATCATCCCTGCCTTCAGAGGGGACTCTCCAATGGAGTCCTTTGGACCTTTGGAGCAGACGGGATCTATCGTTTTCTTTTTTCTGTTTTTAATCCACTTGCGACCACCCATTCGTAGTCAAGCTGCCGTTTTGTAAGGTTAGCCGCTACCACTTTTATCCAGACTTTATCACCCATTCTGAATTTTCTTCCGGAACGATGGCCAACAAGGCAATAATCACTTTCCACGTGCCGGAAATCATCAAAATCCAGCAAACTGTTCAGGCTTACAAGACCTTCACATTTATGTTCCACCGTTTCCACCCAAAATCCAAATGAAGCAACTCCACTGATCACACCTTCAAATTCTTCACCCAAAAAATTCTGCATATATTCTACCTGCTTATATTTATTGGCAGCCCTTTCGGCTTCCATCGCTGCTCTTTCCCTTTCACTGCAATGTTTGCATTTCTCATCCATTTTTTTATCAATAACAATATTGTGTTCAATGACCTGTTGCAGTACACGATGAACCATTACATCAGGATAGCGGCGAATAGGTGAAGTAAAATGGCAATAATTTTCGAAGCCCAGCCCATAGTGCCCGATATTTTCTGTAGCATATTTAGCTTTTGCCATTGTCCGGATGCCCAGTTGCTCCAATACGTGTTGCTCAGGTTTTCCATGAACATCGATCAGCATTTGATTAAAAGAAGTAGCAATAGCATCGGGAGAAGAGGTGTCGAACTTATGTCCAAACTTTCGTGCAAATGCAACAAAGGGGATCAATTTTTCTTCGTCAGGGTTATCATGTACACGATAGGGGAAGGGCAGGGGCTTGCTTTTGACTTTTATTATTGAAAGGTCACCTGCTACTGTCCTGTTCGCAAGTAACATAAATTCTTCGATCAACTGGTGAGCTTCTTTACTTTCCTTGACGATAATTCCAATAGGCTTTTTATTTTCGTCAAGTTTGAACCTGACTTCCTGTGAGGAAAAATTGATAGCTCCATTTTTAAATCGCTGTTTACGGAATCTTTGGGCAAGACTATTCAGGATCAGGAGTTGCCCGGCATATTTTCCTTCTTTTGTTTCGATTATCTCCTGCACTTCTTCGTAAGTAAAGCGGTGATCTGAATGAATGACGGTTTTGCCCAGCCAGTGCTGTTTTACCTGTCCCTTTGGAGAGACCTGAAAAATTGCAGAAAATGTGAGCTTGTCTTCATTGGGCCGCAAAGAGCATAATACATTCGAAATATGTTCAGGGAGCATTGGATTCACCCTGTCGGGCAGGTAGACAGAGGTTGCTTTTCCATAGGCTGTCTTTATCCAGCGCTGTATCTTCTTCCACATAGTGAGCCTACGTCGGCAATATGAATGCCTATTTCATAATTTCCATTTTTCAATAAGCGAAATGAAACTGCATCATCAAAATCTTTTGCATCAACAGGATCAATGGTGAATGTAAGAATATCACGCACGTCTTTTCTTTTTTTGATCTCCGAATTTGAGATCTCGTCAGGAATTCTCGCAGCTTCTTCCATTGCTTCTCCGGGAAATTCGAGAGGAAAACCATTCTCTAATAAAATTTCCTTCATCGCTACATCATTGCCGTCTTCTTTGTCCAATACTGATAACACTTCACCCAGGGGCCTCTTGCCACCCTTTTCCCATTCCAGCATTCGTACGATCACCCTGTCATTATCTTTGGCTCCGTTCAAATTTTGTTTTGGAACATAAATGTCAGGCATTGGCTTGTCTGATTCAGCAATAAAAAATCCAAAACCCTTTCCGTCACCGTTATCATTGATCTCCATCTTGCCCATAAATTCTGTTTGCTTCCTGCGCAGCACTTCGCTTACTATTCCCTGCATACGCCTGTCACCTTTCTTTTCTTCGCTGATCTTTACCCGGACCAGGTCGCCATGAAGCGCGGTGTTAAGATCGCCCGGCCGCACAATCACATCCACCGGCAAATTCTCAACGATCACAAAGCCCATTCCTGAACGCGTAATATCGATAACACCCTTTAATGTATGCTCATGCGCCGAATGTTTTTCCTTCTTTTTTTTCTTGGAGTTCTTTCTTCCCATGAATTATTTTTTGTTTTATCAACTTTATATTTCTATTCAGTCCCGCCCAGGCGGGATTGTGTCACTCACTTGTGCCCCCGGTAATCCTACTCCGCTTTCTTTCATTGCGGATGATTTGAACTCTTTAATAAATTTTGTTACCGCATCTATAAATTTCATTTCCTGTTCGAATAAAAAATGATGGCTGATGGGGATCACGTACACAGGCAATCTTTCCAGCTCATTTCTGAATTTCATTAACCTCATGGCATCTTTCTCCGTGGTAAGGATGATCTTCTTTTGGGCTTCCATTCGATCGAATTTTCTCCTTATGTCCCTTAGATCATCAATGCGAAAAATATAGTGATCGCTGAATGACATTAGCTGGTAGGCGTGACATTTATCCTCTAATAATTTCTTTAGCGGCTGCGGGCTGGCAATTCCTGTTACAAGCAATACTTCTGTGTTTGTATCCAATTCGAATGGAGTGTGATTGGTAATGTGGTATGGATTTCCATATTGAATAGAAGAGAAATACAATTGTTGTTTCGGCAATGGCTGTATTTCATTTCTTATTTTATCAGCTTCCTCATCCGTCATTTCAAACTTACATTTTGTGACCACAACGATGTCAGCTCTTTTATAACGTGATCTCAGATCGCGAAGGTCGCCCGTTGGCAGATAAAAATCTCTTGTAAATAAATTACTGCAGTCGGTAAGCAAAATATTTAACCCGGCATTGACGGCGCGATGCTGAAATGCATCATCGAGAATAATGACTTGTGTATCGGGCCTGTCCTGTAATAACAGCGGAATGGCAAACAGTCTTTCTTCTCCTACGGCTACAGGCACACCAGGGAATTTTTGATGAAATAACATTGGCTCGTCACCAATATCCAATGAAGTTGTGTTTTCATTTGCCAGGACATATCCTGTTGTCTTTCGTTTGTACCCACGGCTGAGTGTGGCAAGTCTGAACTTATCTTGTAAGTGGCCGATGAGAAATTCTACCATCGGTGATTTTCCGGTGCCACCGACGGATAAGTTTCCAACACAAATAATGGGCAGGCCAAATGAAGACGAACGAAGGATCTTTGTATCGTAAAAGAAATTACGCATCCATACAGAGAGCCCATAGATAGCTGAAAACGGTGAAAGAAGAATGCGGAAGGATTTTAGAAACCAGTTAGAAAACATAGGCGTTATTCGGCGTGATACAAAGGTTCAAAGGTACGTCAAATTCACGGGTGCCTTCTATTCGATCGAGTGGTTCGAAATAACAAAAGCCAACTTTCAAACAGTCAGGTCGGCACCGCTTGAGATATTGATCGTAGAAACCCTTGCCGTATCCAATACGATAACCGTATTTGTCAAAAATAATAAGCGGTACAAATATCATATCAATGGTCATGGCATCAGCGACAGTTCCGTCCATCGGCTCATGAATATTCCAGCCATTTTTCTGAAAAGCGCTGTCTGCATTTACTTCAATGGCCTCCATCACCTGTCTCTCAAAATCAGTTTTTGGGTACAAAAATTTTATGGCGGGGTTTTTAAATTCAATATAGTCATTGAAAAGATGAGTGTTGGGTTCGTTATTTTCTTCAATCGGCCAATAGGAAAGCAGATGATGAATGTGTGGTAACCCGATAGCTATCGGGTCAATTGTTTGAAGTTGTATCAGCATCAAATCATCTGCCTTTGCTCTTTCCGTATCAGAAAGGTGCTTTCGTTTCTGTTTGAATAATTCCCTCGCTTCTTCTTTACGCATTCCTGATTATTTTATTTTTTCCCCTGTCATCTATCAACTATCATCTTTCATCTATCCGATCCTGTTCTCAATAAATATTGAAAAGATGGTTGTTCCATAATTCCTTTCAGTTTTGTAGAATGGAAATTTTTTATAATCGTTTCTTGGCGTGTGCTCCAATACAAACCATCCTTTTTGTTTGAGCAATTTTTTTTCAAAGACCTGCTTCGGTAATTCATCAATTTCTGTGAGGGCATAGGGCGGTCCTGCAAAAATAAAATCGAACTGTTCGGTACATTGATCAATGAATTTGAACACATCCATTTTTATCACTTTCAGATCTTCAAGCCTGAGTTGGCCGGCTGTTTTTTTTATGAACTCGTACATCTGGCTGTCTTTCTCCACGATAGTTTGATCAACAGCTCCTCTTGACGCCAGTTCAAAACTGATACTGCCGGTGCCGCCAAAAAGATCAAGGGTTTTTAATTCAGAGATTTCGAGATTGTTTTCAACGATATTGAACAGGCCTTCTTTGGCAATATCAGTGGTGGGCCTTGTGTGAGGCATCTTGTTCGGCGGATGTATTTTTCTTCCTCCTAATTCTCCTCCTATGATACGCATGCAGCCAGCTTATATAGCGATGAAAAAAAATGTATTGGGTATTCATTAAAAGGGATACTCAGTTTCACACCATTTGCAACAGATGCAAACTCAATGTTCAGGAAATATTGATCAAGGTCTGTATACATCGCCGATTGCTTGTCAATCAAACCAGATATCAACAGCTTTACTTCATTTTGGGAAAGTGAGAATTCTCTGCAAATTTTCAGCAGCCAGTACAATATATCCGCGGGTTTGGAATAAGCAAAGATCTGTGCCAGCAGTATTGAATTATTTTTAATCACCACGATGCTAAAGCTGTCTGTCTTAAAATCTATTATCAGTTTGCCACCCTCATGCTGGTCGATCCTGTTTTTCAGAATGATCGAATAAACATGCCAGAAATTACCAGTTGCAAAACTGCGGCTGAGTAACTCGTGCAGGGAAACGGGAACATTATATGCATTGTATAATTGCCATTCAGAAACTGATTCGCTTAGTGTAGTGTTCTGTTCCTTCTCGTAAAGGGCCTGCAATAGTTTTTTTGTTTCTTCAAAATGATAAAGTTTTGAAGGGATCAGGATATTTTCTCTCATGTAATAACCGATCACCGTTTGCCGGAATGGTCGTTTTAGCTCCGGATGAATTTGAAGAACTTTTTTCAGCATATCATCCCTGTCATTTTCCTCGGCTGCATAATAAACCGATTGCATCATCATTTGGTCTTTATGATCGGTAATGGCAAAGCAACAATGTGTTTCACCAATTTCCATCAACAGGTTGGCTTGAGATGTATTCAGGTCTTCACTACGCCCTATTTTAAAAACCGGTTTCATGGTTTGCAATTTAAGGTATTGTTATTATTAATTATTGATAGGAGTTTGTGCAAATAACTAATAATTTATAATCATTACCGTCCTAAAGCTGAAAACATTAGTTCTTTAAAAGTATTACTGAGTAAGCATTTAGGAGTTTTTGCAGTTCAAACGATTTCATGTGGCCGGGAAGACAGTAAGACGGTAAGAGACCATAAATTCACTTAACGTCTTGCCGTCTTTCCGGCAAGAAAGAATAAAGCTCTCTTTAACATAAACAAATTTGAACATGTTCTATTAATGTTTAGGACGCTAGTGATTTATAATTATTAATTCAGGTCGTGATGCATACGACCGGTTCTTGCTCCTTGTCCCTTCTTCATTATCTTGCATCCCTTTTTAATATGGCAGGTCCACACAGTTTACAAGTAGACACGACTTACAGGCAGATCATCAAACTGGCGCTGCCCATCAGCTTTGCCATGCTCATTCCTCAATTCAATTTCATTACTACTAATATTTTCCTGGGTCACTATAACCAGGAGTCGCTTGCGATCGCGGGAATTACCGGGGTGTATTATCTCATTTTTGCAATGATCGGGTTTGGGCTCAACAACGGATTGCAGGCCCTGATCGCCCGGCGTGCAGGTGAAAATCGCCCGGAAGAGATCGGGAAAATATTTTCCCAGGGCATTTATATCGCATTCGCGATCGCGGCGGTCAGTATTCTGCTTACCTGGGTTCTTGCTCCAACTATTTTAAGACACGTAGTTCGTTCAGCGGACATGGCCGAAAAGGCGATCCATTTTTTAAAGATCCGCATCTGGGGATTGATTTTTTTATACATCTATCAAATGCGAAATGCATTGTTGGTAGGGACCAATCAAAGCAAATACCTTGTGTTTGGTACACTGGCTGAAGCGATCACCAATATTATTTTTGATTACGCCTTTATATTCGGGCATTTTGGTTTTCCTGAACTTGGATTAAATGGAGCAGCCCTCGCTTCTATCATCGCAGAGTTTATGGGCATGTTTGTGATCTTCCTTGTTATCTGGCAAAAAGGTATTAGCAAGCGGTTTTCACTTTTCAGTCACTTTGCCTGGAATGCTCCCATTGTTAAACAAGTTCTATCCGTATCGACACCGCTCATTTTTCAATTGGCAGTTAGCCTGATGAGCTGGGAATTTTTTTATATCCTGGTTGAACATCATGGCCAGGAGGCGCTGGCTATCTCTAATATCATGAGAAATATTTTTGGAATCGTGGGTTGTATTAGCTGGTCTTTTGCGGCTACCACCGCTGCAATGGTCAGCAATGTTATTGGCCAGGGTAAGCACGAGAAAGTTCAGCCATTAATTCTAAAAATTATTTCCATTACGTCGAGTGCATCCATCATCATTTGTGTTTTTCTGAATCTTTTTCCGCAAACACTTCTTTCCGTCTTTGCCCAGGACGAAAGTTTTAATCAACATGCAATACCGGTGATCCGTGTAGTAACCTTTGCCATGGTGCTAATGTCATTTGGTACAGTTTGGTTAAACGCCGTTACAGGTACAGGCAACAGCCGCATTACTTTTTTGATCGAATTGATCACCATTATCCTTTACAGCATCTATATCTGGCTGGTATTGGAAAAATTTTTCCTTCCTATTACTTATGGCTGGATGAGTGAGTGGTTGTACTGGATCACTCTGTTCACATTCTCATGGTTGTATATCCGGAGTGGGAGGTGGAAGGCAAAAGTGATTTGAGGCCTCATCCTTCTTCGCCTTCTCCTTTTGGAGAAGGAGCGGTTCTTCATAATAATGCCCGACTTCTATACTACCACATCAACTTCTGAATATTGTTGAGCTAATACCTGTAGGTGAAATGCTTAAATCCTAAGGATGAAAAGAGGTTCTATTGTCTGGCCTCTCCTCCTGGACGAGAGACAGAGAGGAGACGTTTGACTTTGCGTCTTCGCGACTTCGTGGCAAAATTTTATCTTTAATTTATATTCATTTAAAACCTCCATTTATGAGTTATCGCTTGCTTATGATGCTGATCGCTGCATCAGCTATTCTCTCCTGCAACAATTCGACTGATACAAAAATGGCCGCATCAAAATATAAAACCGTTGGAGCTATTGAACGCATCGATCCAACTCTTGATAGTATCATTTCGCCTGATGCTAAAATCGAAGTCATCGCCGACAGTTTTGATTGGAGTGAAGGGCCAGTATGGGTCGAATCGAAGAAGATGCTATTATTCTCAGACGTACCGCAGAACATTGTTTATAAATGGACAGAAGAAAAAGGAAAAGAAGTTTTTCTCATGCCTTCCGGTTATTCAGATTCAGTAAAACGCGGCGGCGAAATGGGTTCGAATGGATTGACGCTTGATCCGAATGGTCAGCTTGTGCTTTGCCAGCATGGTAACCGGCAAATGGCAAAAATGGATGCCTCTTTTGATGAACCCAGGTCTTCATTTATACCCATTGCCAACAATTATAAAGGAAGAAAATTCAACAGCCCGAATGATGCGGTGTATAATAGCGCCGGCGAATTGTTTTTCACTGATCCGCCTTATGGCCTGGAAAAACAGTTGGATGACCCTAAAAAAGAAATCCCTTTCCAGGGTGTATATAAAGTGAAAAAGAATGGTGACGTGATTCTGCTGGTTGACTCGCTGACACGACCCAATGGCATTGCTTTTATGCCGGGCGAAAAAACATTACTTGTGGCCAACTCTGATCCTGCAAAACCAAATTGGTATGCATTTGATGTTAATAATGATTCATTGAGCAATGGTCGTATATTCTATAGCGCTGCAGGATATGATTCGACAGCAAAGGGTTTGCCTGATGGAATGAAGATCGACAAAAATGGAAATGTGTTTGCTACCGGCCCCGGGGGATTATGGATATTTAATAAAGAAGGTAAAGTGCTGGGTAAATTAAAATTCAATGATGCTGCTTCCAATTGCGCATTTTCTCCCGATCAAAAAACTTTGTACGTGACCAATGATATGAATTTGCTAAGAATAAAAATGAGGTAAAGAAAGAAGTATTGAGACTTGCTCCGGGACTATATGTTAAGGCAAGTCCCCTGTACGGTTTCATTTTTATTGAAAAAAGAAGAAATTTCAGGAGCGGTTATAAGCTCCTGTTTCAGGGGTCTCTGTGTCGATACCGTTGTCCACGGGGTCTGTTTGAAGATTTTTCAAAAACGTGCTATTAACGCAAATGGGATAACGAAGAATAGTTGCAATAAAAAAGTTCCGTAGAAACGGAACTCGGAATGATAATGTACAATTTTTTACGCTTTGATAACCAGGCCACCAAAGTAGTAACAAGTATTAAAATGTTCCTTAAAGGCGAATTAGAATAAAATTAAAATCGCATTAGAGATCCCTGCAATTCTCTGTATTTACCTAAATGTTGCATCCTAAGGAAGAAATACGGGAAAAATTTTTTGAGATGAGCCTTCTTAGGAAAGTACGGCACGCCTTTAAGAGAATATTCGACAGCATCAGGAACGAAAAGGTTAAACACAACTTGCTCCAGGCGACTCTTGCCCGACCCAATGGCATTGCTTTATGCGGGGTGAAAAAACATTACTTGTGGCCAACTCTGATCCTGCAAAACCAAATTGGTATGCATTTGATATTAATAATGATTCATTGAGCAATGGTCGTATATTCTATAGCGCTGCAGGATATGATTCGACAGCAAAGGGTTTGCCTGATGGAATGAAACAAAAATGGAAATGTGTTTGCCCGCCGGGGATTGTGGATACTTAATAAAAAGGTAAAGTGCTGGGTAAATTAAAATTCAATGATGCTGCTTCCAATTGCGCATTTTCTCCTGATCAAAAAACTTTGTACATGACCAATGATATGAATTTGCTAAGAATAAAAATGAGGTAAAGAAAGAAGTATTGAGACTTGCTCCGGGACTATATGCTAAGGCAGGTCCCAGCTATGGTTTCATCTTATTGAAATAAGGGAGAAATTTCAGGAGCGCCTATTAAATTGCCATATCATTCCTAGTGAAAATCATGAATTTTCCTCGTATCGTAGCTCAATGCAAGGTTAATTACTGAAATTCTCTCGCGGATTTTTTCCAGCTCTTCCTTCGGCCTTTCTTCGTGTGTGCCATCAAGAAGCTCCTGTGAAAGCCTTATGAGCTCTTGTTTCAGTGTCTCTGCGTCGATATTTTTGTCCACGGGGTCTGTTTGAAGATTTTCAAAAAAACGTTATTAACCGCAAATTATTATGATATTACTTAAAGAAGAATTAGAATAAAATTAAAATTGCATTAAAGATCGATGTAATCCTTTATTTACCTGAATTTTGCACCCATAAAGAATAAATACTGGAAAATTTTATTGAGATGAGCTTTCCCAGAAGAGTGCGGCAAACTTTTAAGAGAATATTCGACAGCATCAGGAACGAAAAGGTTAAACACAACTTACTGCAAGCGGTTCCCTTTTGGGTCGCTTCATTACTAACCGGGCTGATTTCGGTTTTATATACGAGACTTTTTATCTACGCTGAAAAAGGTACTTTATATGTGGTCACTCATCATGCCTGGGGGCTATTTATTGTAACGCCGGTCTGTTTTATACTATCCTGGTGGATGGTCACAAAATTTGCTCCTTATTCACGTGGCAGTGGTATTCCCCAGGTAATGGCTGCAATAGAACTCGCCACTCCTAAATATGTACAAAAAGTAGATAAGCTTTTAAGTCTGCGGATCATCTTCACTAAAATTTTCTCGAGTCTTATCCTGGTTTTGGGGGGAGGCGTCATTGGTCGCGAAGGACCGACCATTCAAATTGCAGGAGCTGTTTTCCGAAAAGTGCATTCATGGCTACCCGGCTGGTGGCCGAAAATTTCCAAGAAAAATATGATCATGACTGGCGCGGCTGCCGGTCTTGCAGCTGCATTTAACACGCCACTGGGAGGAATTGTGTTTGCTGTTGAAGAGTTAACCAAAACTCATATAAATTATTTTAAAACTGCGATTTTCACCGCTGTTATCATAGCGGGTCTTACTGCCCAGGGCCTGCTGGGGCCTTACCTGTATCTCGGCTACCCGGATGTGTCTCATTTCTCTTCCTACATAATTTTTGTTGTAGTGCTTGTCGCCATCATTACGGGAGTGGCAGGCAGTGTTATGGCAAAAACTATTTTGAGTTTGTTAAAGTGGAAAAGAAATTTTAAATCCTGGCAGCAACATGCCATGTATGTTATTGCCTGCGCCTTCATCATTGTGTTCATCGCCTTTTTTTTAGATCAAACAATATTGGGTTCAGGAAAGGCACTCATGACACGGGCACTGTTTACAGATGAAAAATATACATCGTGGTATTCTGCAGGTTTTCGTACAGTGGGGCCTATTTTATGTTTTACTACGGGGGCTTCGGGAGGTGTATTTGCCCCATCATTGAGTGCAGGCGCGGGAATTGGTTCCATGTTGTCGGGATGGCTTCACTTGTCAGCGGCTAATACAAACGTTGTTATTCTTGCCGGGATGGCCGGCTTTCTAACTGGTGTAACACGGTCTCCATTTACTTCAGCTATTCTGGTATTGGAAATGACTGACAGGCACAACCTGATTTTCCATCTCATGCTCGCATCAATGGTAGCAAGTATTGTTTCAATTGTCGTCGACCGGCATTCTTTGTATGATCACCTGAAAGTAGATTACATCCACGATCTACATCACGAAGAGGAAGGAGCGAAGCCTAAAACAGCCCCCGGTATTACCGCTTGATAATGTCTTCAGCTACTTTAATGTGATTCTAATCTTATTCTAATTGCTCTCTTGGAAGGGGATTGTAGATTACTCATGTAAAATTTTGCTGATCATGTACGAAAAAAGACTGTTCATCGTTTCCAATCGTTTGCCTGTACACATAGAAACCTACAATGCTGAATTATCAATTAAGCAATCGTCAGGAGGTCTTGTTACAGCGATCAACTCGTTTGTTCAAAATAATGGAAATGAAAAGCAGCAATTTTCAAAAACATTTTGGGTGGGTGTACCCGGTTGCAGCGCGAATGCGTGGAGCAAGTCAGAATCTTCTTTGCCACCCTCTGTCTTTAGTTATCTTCCTGTGTTTATAAACAAACCAACTTACGACGAATATTATAATGGGTTTTCCAACGCAGTTCTCTGGCCTTTGTTTCATTATTTTCCTTCTTACGCTGAGTTTAATCCCGGAGAATTCGAAAGTTATCTGAATGCAAATGCGTCATTTTTGAGTGTTCTTCAAAAAAACGCCCGCCCCACCGATGTGGTCTGGATACACGACTATCATTTACTTCCGCTGGCAGAAATGTTGAGAGCAGAAATTCCGGGTATCACGATAGGATTTTTTTTGCACATCCCTTTTCCCTCATTTGAGATCATACGGCTCCTTCCTAAAAAATGGCAGGAAACACTATTGCGGGGTATGTTGGGCGCTGACCTTATAGGATTTCACACCATTGATTATACTGCGCATTTTCTTGAGTGTGTGAAAATGATCTTAGGACTCGATCATGAGATGAATGTTTTTCGCTACGGGGGCAGATTAGTCAAAGCAGATATTTTTCCGATCAGCATTGATTATGCATGTTTCAACAATGCACATGACAACCCCGAAATTATCGCACGCAGTAAAATACTCAGACAAAAGTTCAACGGGAAGAAAGTTATTTTTTCTGTTGATAGGTTAGATTATACAAAGGGAGTGAGCAATCGCCTGGGTGCCTATGAACATTTTCTTCAGACAAACCCTTCGTACAAGGAAAAGGTTGTCTTTATCCTTGTTGTGGTTCCCTCGAGGGATACGATTTCAAAATATGCCGAGAGGAAAAAAATGATTGATGAAAGTATCAGTAATATCAACAGCAAGATTGGAAATGTGCACTGGCAACCCGTCATCTACCAGTACAGGCCCCTGACATTTGAAGAAATGCTGGCCCTATACATAAGCTGTGATATTGCAATGATCACACCGATGCGGGACGGTATGAACCTGGTGGCAAAAGAATTTGTTGCCAGCAGGAAAGACCTGAAAGGTGTTTTATTGCTGAGCGAAATGGCTGGTGCTGCCAGGGAGCTTACAGATGCATTGATCATTAACCCGAATGATACCGATGAGATGGCTGAGAAATTGAGGGAAGGTTTTGAAATGGGCCTGCCGGAACAACAAAGACGTATTCAATCTATGCAAACAAGAATAAAAAATTATGATGTAAATATCTGGGCTGATGATTTTCTGAATCAACTAAAAAACATAAAAGATAAGCAACAGGATTTTCAAACTAAATTTCTTGACGAGGTAACAAAGCTTTTAATGTTTGATGAGTACAGCAGGGCTGAAAAACGTTTGCTCTTGCTTGACTATGATGGAACGCTGATTTCCTATTCTTCTTTGCCTCTGGATGCAACGCCGGGTTCATCATTGCTCGAGTTACTCAAATCGATTTCGTCTGTGCCGCAAAATGATGTTTATATTATTAGTGGCAGGGATAGCCGTACTCTTGAAAACTGGTTTGGCAATCTCCCGGTAAATATTATCGCAGAGCATGGGGCGGCCTCCAAGAAAAAAGGTGAAGAATGGCAAAGCTTTATTGAAGACCGTCTTGAATGGAAGAAAGGGGCGATTAAAATAATGGAAGCGTACGTAAAAAGATGTGCCAATTCCCTGATCGAGGAAAAAGAGTTTTCAGTGGTATGGCATTACCGCAATGCGCATACCGGAGCAGGGAAAATTGAGAGCATTTGAACTTATGAAAGAGCTCAGCCAGTTCGCTAACAATCTGGGCATTCATGTTATGCTTGGCAACAGGATCGTTGAAATTAAGAACAGCAATGTAGACAAGGGTAAGGCGGTAAGGTACATCCTTGCGCAAAAAGACTATGATTTCATTCTCGCAGCCGGCGATGATATTACTGATGAAGACATTTTCCGTGAACTGGTTGGTAAACAAAATTCTTTCACATTCAAAATTGGAAGCGAGGCGTCTTATGCTAAATATAATCTGCACACGCCACAAATGATGATCTCAATGCTCCATGCCATGAGTCATGTCCGCGAAGAAATTGCGTATAAATAAAACGTTAGCTAAATGAGTTTTCCATTTTTGGTCTCTCGGCTTTCAATTGACCATTTAAATATATTTTTCGCGTAGGATATGCAAATTCTATTTCCTCGTGTTCAAAGGCCTCGAAAATAGCCAGGTTGATGGCCTGTTGCCTGTCCATATACAAATTGTAATCGGCCCCTGTGATATAATAAACAAATTCAAAATTGAGGCTAAAGTCGCCAAAGGATGAAAAGTGGGCCCGATCGAATTCAGTTTGCTTCTGGGAAAGAATGATTTCTTTTACTATGGCCGGAATCTTTTTCAGTTTTTCAGCAGGAGTTTCATAAACAACACCCACGGAGAAAACCACTCTTCGTTTTTCCATTCGTTTATAATTTTGGACACGTGAGTTAGTAAGGTCAGTGTTTGCCATGATAAGCTGCTCCCCGCTTAATGCTCGTATCCTGGTAGTTTTAATACCAATGTACTCCACCGTGCCCATTTTATCACCGACTATGATGAAGTCACCAATCTCAAAGGGTTTATCAAAAAATATGACGAAGTAACTAAACAGATCACCAAGAATGGCCTGGGCCGCAAGCGCAATGGCAATGCCCCCGATCCCAAGGCCTGTAATAAGCGTTGTGATGTTATATCCTAAATTATCAATTAAAAAAACAATCCCGGTTGTCCATAACACAATATTGGCAATAATGATAATGCCCCGGGCTTGTTTTCTCCTGGTATCTGCATCTGTATGAGAACGGACAAAATTTTCAATGAAATAACCGACCAACGAGGTGACAAGCCGAATCGTGAAAAAAGTTCCTGCTACAAGCAATGCAATTTTCATTACCTGTTCAGTTTTTGTTGTCAATGATAGATAGGATAAACCAATATAAAGAGATAGTAAGTAAAAGAATGGCACAACGTATCTTTCCAGCGCAATAACAATAAAATCATCAAGGGTCGCTGTCGTTGTCCTGGCCCATCTTTTTAGTTGTATGAGAGCAATCATTTTTACAAATCTGAGAACGACAAACGCTCCGGCAATAATAGCCAGCGCTATTGCCCAGTCCATCAATGAATTGCCCAAAAAGATATATTTCCAAAATGAATTCATTATCGTTAGTTTAAAAATGACTTAATACAACGAAGGGTCCCCGGGCAGAAGTATTACAAAGTTATTATCACATTACGAATGGCGTTTATTGCTAACGTTTTTCTAATGATATTTTAACCTGTGTTACCATAATGACTGAAGGAATATCAAACAAAGGGCTCCTGCAAAATATCCTGCTAAAACAATACCTGAAATGTTACGGAGATACCAAAAGAAATTCACTCTTGCCATCCCCATTGCCGCTACACCTGCGGCGGAACCAATGATCAGGATACTTCCTCCAGTACCTGTTGAGTAGGCTAAAAAATGCCAGAGCTCGTGGTCAGCAGGATATTGCGATAATGGATACATCCCTTGCGCAGCAGCCATCAATGGAACATTGTCAACAATAGAAGAAAGAAGTCCCATTACTATTGCGATAGAGTTGAGATTCCCTATTTTCTTGTCCATGAATTGAGCAACCGAGCCCAGTAAAGAAATTCTCTCCAATGCTGCAATACAAAGAAGGATCCCCAAAAAAAACAATATACTCGGAGTGTCAATCTTTCTTAATGCATAAGCAGGGGATAGCAAATAACGATCTTTTTCCTCTTTGCTGCCTCCAATAATTTCTGTTATGATCCACATCAGGGCAAGGCCAATCAGGATGCCCATGTAAGGAGGCAGGTGTGTAATCGTTTTAAAAGCCGGAACTAAGATCAGAACCAAAACGCCCGAAAATAAGATCAGCAATTGTTGTGCAGAGGTAAGCGATGGTACATTCTTTGGAGCTGCGGTATCGGTGTTGTTGACCGTTCCCT
>CAVTSY010000004.1:0-590778 GCA_963737475.1 uncultured Bacteroidota bacterium | reverse complement strand
ATGTATTGCTAGCGAAATTCGCTTTAACAAAAGTTTACTTATTCATAATTAATTATGAAAAACTCATCTCAAAAGCACCAGACTACGGCAGCATAAGCCAGTCGGGCTGAAGCAATAGCCAATCAACGTTATCAATTCTAATGATCTTTTGTAATTTGGCCGTGATAAAAATAAATCCACCAAATGACAAGTCCTAAGGAAGTATTAGTCACCACAACCTCTTCGGTTGAGGGATTAAGAATACACAATATTTAAAGCCGGTTTGACTTACATTGTCGCTGGCACGAATATATTTAGCGACTTTTTTGGGAGTCTATCTGATGTATTTGGAGGACGTTCCCAAACTTATCAAAAACAATTGATTTCACTGTATAACGAAGCGATTGATAGGATAAAGGCCGCGGCTTATGAACTGGGAAGCAATTGCGTCATCGGTCTGAGCATTGATATGGATGAAATATCTGGCAAAGGCAAATCTATGTTCATGTTAACCGCAATTGGGACGGCTGTTATTATAGAAGAACACTTCAGAAAACAGCACTTCAATCGTTCCGCGGGAGAAATTTGAAAATGTTGGTGTTGACAGAGTTGAAATACTGCGCCACAGGAAGTCAATCATTGCTAAAGCGAATCAGGGAAATCTAAAAATTGATGGCGAATTATGGGATTTCATTACAAGGAATCAAGTTGCAGAAATATTCCCATATCTTTTGACAAAATTGAGGGAAACGCTCACCATTATAGATGTAGGTCCATATACGGACTTTTTTGCGCTGCTTGTTTCCTTCGTTGATTCCCTGCCGGAAGACAAAAAGCTAACCCTTTTGTATGACAGTATCAGGGTCGAGGAAAATGATCAAGTAGCTTCAAAGTTGTCGGAAATTTTAAGAGATCAGAACCTGTTTGACTTTAATAAGACTATGGACCTACTTCAAAGCAACGAGTTTGAGATCGAAAAACGCGGGGTTCGCATTGCAACTTATGATAAACCTTTTTATAATAACCAAGATAGACAGAATCTGAAATCATTGGTCGATTTCTTAGAATCGAAATTTGTTGAGCGCGGGACTCGAACGACGAAAAACAATTTCTGTCATCCAAGGAAAAGGAAGCCTGGACATGTGAATGTGGTAAGACCAATGACATTGGCCAATTTTGCAGTTCTTGTTTTAAGGACATTTATGGATTTACCGCACACGAGTTAAATCCATCAACTGCGGTACCCTACCTACGGGAAAAAATTGACTTGATTTCAGAGTACCTCACATAAAAGCGCAAAAACCGCTTGACACTACCTCTTTTATGAAAATAACTGAACCATTGCTTTAGTTCACAGACCTGATACTATGGTCGGAACCTGTAGGATAGCTACCAGGCTCTTTTCACTTTCAACTCCATTTAGTGATAAATCTTCACACATTACTCGAAATCGCTCCTCTTTTGACTTTTCCATCAGAAACCTCCTCCGCCTCTTCGAATTTTCTTTCGATGTCACTGCAGTCTTTTCCGAAATTCATTTTCTTATTTTTTGAGTTAATACTTAGAACCTGCTCGTCTTGAACCGCGATTCGCTTCGGTTAGCAATTTTTACTGCCCGATCCAACAACACCTGAAGATTAAAGAAAGGTCAACCAATGGGTAACCGTTCGAATCTAATCTTAAATAAAACACTGATAAACAACAATATATTGTTCTTTTAAAGTAGTCCCGACAGGAATCGAACCTGTATCAAAAGTTTAGTCCCGCAAACGGCAAAGTAGCCCCGCCGAGAATCGAACTCAGATCTGGAGTTTAGGAAACTCTTATTCTATCCATTGAACTACGGGGCCACTTTGCCTGCGGGATATTCTATCCATTGAACTACGGGACCATCCTTCGCCTCTGCTTAGGATTGGGACGGCAAAAATAATGCTTACCACGTTATGATAAGCATTCCTGGTGGCGAAGCAAGACTGACAGGCGGGTTTGTGAATTCGTAGTTCGTCCGTGGCCTACACTTGCGCACAACGGACACGAACCTGCATACCGGTAGGCAGGGATGGCACGAAGGTTCCACTAATCCAGTTGTTATTAGTCTTACCTCTTAATTACTTTTACGGTTTTGATCCCTGGATTATTATTGTAAGTTAACTGTAAAAAATAAACGCCGGGTGCCAGGTTATTCGCGGGAATGATTACATCAGGCGTCTTTGCAGAAGTACGGTAAATAGCGCTTCCCCTTGCATCGGTGAGCTGTAAGTTTGTTCCGGGACTCATGTCATGAACATATATATTATCGCTGACAGGATTGGGAAACACAGCCACGTTCATATTATCTTCTCCTATTGAAAGAATGCGTACCTCGCTTACTTTTTCATGATTATTCATATCCAGTTGACGGAGCCGATAATAGTTGACTCCGCGTAAGAGGGTTGTTGTCAAGATATGTATACTGCAGCATTTCATTACTGTTTCCCTTACTATTCTTTGAAGATACAAACCCGATCTCTTTCCAATCCTTACCATCGGCACTGCGTTCTACTGCAAAGCCACGATTATTTATCTCGGTTGCAGTGGTCCACTTCAATTCTGACTTACCGTTTTTTTCGGTTGCGCTAAACGACAACAATTCTACCGGCAGGAGATCCGCTTCGAATCCTATTCCTATGACGGCAAGGATATCGAGACCACCAACGGTTTCGGAGGTTGTGATGGGGAAATGGGCTGAATTTGTATAATCAACAACATCACTTCCGGATGTGCTGTTAAAATCATTGGGTAATAGGGAATAGCCGTAAATGGTAGTGCCGTCTGCAATGCCAAAATCAGAAAAACGCATGGCAACGCCACCAATGCCCTGGTTGGAAATGTGCTGATTTATCTCGAGGGCATTGGTCCCGTCTCTTCTGAACAGGAAATAATTGTACGTTCCGTCTGCGACCGGGTTTTGGGAGTTGGTATTATTGTAGTCTGCTGTGTTGACTGAAACTACATTTGAGTACGTTAAAGGATTACCTGAAGCATCCAAACTTGTTATCACTGCTACTTTGAATGGATCGTGCGCTCCATATACGCCACGTTCAAGAATCGGGAAGCCGGACTTTTGAGCATTTGTGACGTTGAACCCACCCGCTGCCATTACGTCCACCCTTTCTATATTGTTATTGTTCCCGTTGCCATTACCCTGGTTTGAAAATATGTTGTCCGTTCCGATCAATAAATTATTCTGGAAAAATGCCGTGTTCATATCAGGAATATATGGCGAATTCAGATTTACCGTGATCGAAGAATTCGTCTGGCCGCCGACATTGATATCCGGGTTCCTGTTGCCTGCAAAAAACAAAATATCCCGGTTGCCCGATGCTACGGCATTATCCACTCTTCTCATTACAACGGAAGTAATAATATTTGCAATGACTACATATGATGTATTGCCGGCTATATAGCCGTTAACAGATAACAGACCATTGGCCATTCCGCTGGCTGTTCCAAAGTTATAATTGAATGTATTGTTGCTTGAAGGAAAATACTCCGGCTGCGCACCAACACCCCCGCCATTTCCTGAATACGTATAGCCGGAAGCTGGGGCATTGTTAATAGCAGTAAAACTGATGATCCCTGCCTGGCTGTAGGATCGGTTGCTAAGAAAGACAAAAGAAAACAGCACCGTGAAGCAAAATAACCGGCAGCGAAAAGCACAATGGATGAACAAGCCTTCGCTTATATAGTTGCTCTTTGTTTTTTGGGCAAACCTAATAAAATTACCACGACATCGGCACGGGCACAGATTTTCCATAATACTTATTTTTTCATTGGTACGGAGTAATTCTCCTGCAAACTCTACATCGTAGTTCTTGCACAAGAATAGTGTAAAAAACTCGCCCTTGCAATCCCTTTAACTATAGGAAATTTACTGTGTCTCTCTATCCCGTTGATAAAGAAAACCAAATGAAATATCTTGAATCTAAAAAAAATAATTCCTGTCCTCATCCCGGGCAACAGATCGACAGTTAGTTGTTATGCCCCTTCGTTTTTACAAGCGGTTGTAGCATTGTCCGCTCATTTCATTGTCGTCAATTCCGAAAAATCCGCTTTCAGACCTGTCATTGCCTCCAGTGCCTCACCAAACTCGCGTTGCATGGAGCCCGGCATGTATCTTATCCTTGCAAAAGAATGATTGGCACCAGGTATCACAAACCTTTTAGCATTGACTGCATTCGTGATATTTACCGCGCATGCCGTCCAGGTATCCCTTCCGCCATATATATAGAGAATGTTGCTGCCCCTTGTTGCAAGCCACTCATTGATCTTCCTTTCGAATTCAGGATCGTAGCTCTTTAGGGGAACGCCCGGTGGCAAATAAGAGGCCGGCGGATTAGAGCCCTTCAGGTAGTGAAGATAGTTTGCGAAAGGACGGATATCGTACTTATAGTAGCCTGTCTGATATGTCATGTAGTAATGAGGTACAAACGGCTCAGTTTCTTCGTCGGAAAAACTTGAAATATAGCTGCCGAACACATTGAAGATATGTTGAAGAATACTATCGAGATTATTATTTGTCGGAATGTCTTTTTCTTTGAGCGTGCTGATCTGCCAGAAAGAAAAAGGATATTCCAAAACGGTGTATTCAAATGCCTGCCCCAGTCCACCCACGAAAGTATAATGCAGCGATCTTTCCGCAACAGGTATTTTTTGTAATGCTTCTTTCTCATGCTGAAGTAAAAATATCTGCACGTTCCTGATCTTTTTTACACAAGATGGTCCCCCGGCAGTATCAAGAAAAGCGTATATCCTTTTATCCTCAATATCGTTTGGCATTGGTGCCACATAGGGAACCGACACATCTACGTCATTGGGATAAAAATAGCGGTAGATCAATGTGGTCTCACCACCGCGGCTTATCCCGGTGCTTATCCATTTGGAATGGTACAGGACGCGGAATACCTGGTTGATATGGTGCAGGTCTCCGGCAGCTTGTTCAAATGTGAGATATTGCCATTGAAGTGAATCAGGCCTGGATTTATTAAAATAGCGAAACTCAATGTTTATTTCATTGGCTCCAAAGATCTTTTGTAGTTCGCTGACCAGCTCTCTGCCATTATAACCCTCCGTTTGCATGATCATGGGTTTTGAAAAACCCTGGTGCGCAAGGCGAAGCTCCTGATAAAAAAACCCTTTGGTCGTGTCACTATGATCAAGGGGTTGCTTAATTGCAAGCTGGTATTCGAGCCGGTAAGGCTGATACTTTACGAGTTTACTGATGATCGTGACATCTTTCAGGGTTCGTAAACTGCTATCAACTGTTGCTTCATCCCCCTGGCCAAAGGCAATACACATGCGAAGCAAGAGTGCAGTTAAAACAACTGTGTTTGATAACAGTTTCGATTTAGCAGGAAATATTTTGGCGATCATGAGTTAAAACATTGATGAGAGGCTCAATCCTAAATTACATAGTTTAAAAGAATTTCCGGCGAATTCCGAAGCCTGCTGCTTCCGGTTCTAACCAGTGAGTATCTATCAATATGACTAATTCTTTCCTTATATTAGGGAATACAGATCATTTGATCAACCGATACGCCACAACAAACAAGATATGAACTTTGACCTTTTGATCTCTAACATCTCAAAACATATTTCCTTAACCGCAGAAGAAATAGAATTTTTCACTTCATTGTTGAGATCAAGATCTTTAGCGAATGGAGAATTTTTGCTGCGTGAGGGCGATGTATGCAGATATGAATCTTTTGTAGTCAAAGGTTGCCTCAAGACATATTACCTGGATGAAAACGGGTTTGAACATATCATAGATTTCTCCATTGAAGAATGGTGGGCAGATGATTTATACAGCCTCTTAACTCAAACTGCATCTAAGTCGAATATAAAAGCCATTGAGGAGACGGACGTTTTACAAATAAGTAAAACTGATTTGGAATTGCTTTATCAAAAGATCCCAAAGTTTGAGCGGTTTTTCCGGATACTTTTTCAAAACGCATACATCACTCAAAGAGAACAAATAAATTTAGCTTTATCAGCCTCAGCGCGGGAGAGATACCTTTTGTTCATAAAAAAGAAGCCATACGCGGAAAAACGGTTCTCTCAAAAAGACATTGCCTCCTACCTGGGTGTGACCCCTCAATTTTTAAGTACTTTAAAGAAAAAACTTGGTCAGGTTAATGTAGATTAACTTTCAATCCATATTGTCCCTTTTATTTTGTGATAAATGAGACGATGTGACAAAAGAAAAACTATTAAACGCTCAGTATATTTCAATTCAATTCTTCAAAGCTATTGAACAGTACAATTTAATTGCTGCCGGAAAATCAGAGGAACAGCTAAATGCAGAGGTTTGTGAATTGGCTTTAAAAGGATTTGGGATAGAAAAACACTGGCACAAAAAAATTGTCAGAAGCGGGAAAAATACTTTGGCAATTTATCCTGACAACCCGCCAAACCGAATAATTGAGAAAGACGATATTCTGTTTATTGACCTGGGTCCAATAGTAGACGGGTATGAGGCTGATATTGGCAGAACTTATACGTTGGGAAACAACTCCCGAAAGCTGAAGCTAAAGAGTGATGTTGAAGCTGCCTGGTATGATATACAGGAATGGTATCAGCATCAAACGATACTAAAGGCATCAGAATTATTTCAATACGCAGTTGAGAAAGCAGAAGAACGGGGTTGGGAATTTGGAGGCGAAATTGCAGGGCATATTGTGGGGAAATACCCTCACGAACAACCACCAGATCCCCAAAGCCTGGAATTGGATATTCACCCGGAAAATCATAATGATATGTTCCTGCCCGATGCAAATGGTAATAAGCGGCATTGGATCTTAGAACTTCAGTTTATAGATAGAGCAAATGAGATCGGTGGGTATTTTGAGCAACTGCTGTAGTATTCAATTGCAAAAAATGAGTATTTCAAGATCAGACAGGCCGGCGTTAATACTGGTTGATATTCAAAAGGGCTTTGATAATATTGAGTATTGGGGAGGCCAAAGGAACAATCCGGATGCGGAAGAAAATGCAAGTGAGCTTTTGCAGGTTTGGAGAGAAAATAAACTCCCGGTTTTCCATATTCAACATTGTTCGCTCAATCAAAAATCTTTGCTGCATGAGTCAAATGAGGGAAATGCTTTCAAGCACCTTGTAAAACCAATTGGCAGCGAGCCCATCATTAAAAAGAATGTAAATAGCGCTTTTATCGGGACAGATCTGAAAGAACAACTTGACAATCTAAAAATCACAAAGCTTGTTATCGTTGGTTTAACCACGGACCATTGCATATCAACAACTACAAGAATGGCAGGTAATTTAGGTTTTGACACCTTTCTTGTTTCTGATGCAACAGCTACTTTCAACAGAAGGGGCTTGGAAGGGCAGATTTATCCTGCCGAACTTATACACGCAACTGCGCTTGCAAGTTTGAATGACGAATTTGCAACGATAGTCACTGCAGAGTTTTTGAAACGAAACATATAAATGACGCAGAGGAATCAATTGGCGTTTTCCTGTCTATCCGTTGGAGCCCTTCCTGGAAGTCCGGTCTCATAATTTAAATGTCAATAGGAGTTGGGTCATCACGTTGGTGATAACAAACTCATCGGTTTCCTACCCAGTAAGCGTATCAACCTGAAATGAGAAGCCACTGCCTTTCGTAACGAAGGAATGCAGTTATAGGGAAGGTTGAACGCTTCGCATTTTTCTTTTACTATCTTGCTCAGGGCGGGGTAGTGTACGTGACTGACCCGGGGAAAGAGATGATGTTCTATCTGGTAATTTAATCCGCCTACCAGCCAGGAAATAATGGCGCTGTTTGGAGAAAAATCAGAAGTTGTTTTCACCTGGTGAATCGCCCATTCATTTTCTATTCTCGTGGTTTCATCAGATGGGGCGAATTCGAATGTTGTCTCCTCTACCACATGTGCCAGTTGAAATACAACAGCGAGTGTAAGGCCAAGAGCCACATGCAGACTTATAAAAAACCACAGCCAATTCGTCCAGCCAATCAGCCATACAGGTAATACGATGTAGAACAAGACGTACAAGACTTTACTGATCCAGAAAATAAAATGGTCTTTTAATTGCATTTTGGCCAGTGCTATCGTGTTTATTTTGTGAAGGAAGTATTTTTCAAAATCCTGGAAGAGCACCCATATCATCGAGCTCGTCGCATACAACAACGGCGTATAAATATGTTGTACCCGGTGCACAGGCACCCAACGTTGGGTGCTGCACATACGTATAAAAGGACTCTTGGCAATATCATCATCCATCCCGTCCACATTTGGATAAGTATGATGAATGATGTTGTGCTTGAACTTCCAGATAAAATTATTGCCGCCCAATGCATTCAACGTGAGACCGAGCAGGTTATTGACTCGCTCGCTGGATGAATAACTGCCGTGATTAGCATCATGCATTACATTGAACCCGATACAGGCCAGTGTAAAACCAAACAGGCAACCAAGCACGATAATTGCCCATACCGGCAAAGAAAAGAACAATATAAAGAAATAGAAAGCGAAAGCCACCAGGAAAAGAACTGCTGTTTTTATATACAGGCGGTTATCGCCTGTTCTCAATATGCCTTTCCCGGTAAAATAATTGTCGGCTGCTTCCTTCACCGATTGAAAGAACACCGCGTTTTTATTATTGAAGATTACTTTCGGCAACAGTTTTCGATTGTCGAGTGCGTCGAAGGTAGTCTTTTTTTAGAAGGGAAGGCTATAAAATGTGCTTCAAGAGGACTGAAGCCAACTTACATTTTGGCTTTTACTTCAGTAACAATTAATGCCTGCACCCCATTTTTTTCTGAAAGAGTCCCAGTGATGGTGACAGTTTCCCCTGCATATTTTTTTGCGTCTTCAAATGCCGCAGCACCGTCTTTGCCTTCGATCAACAAATAGACTTTACCATCATCGGCAAGTATACCCATTGGTGAGCCTCCCTTTAAGCACATGGCAGCACAATCTTTATGGTCAGGCCCGTGTGCGCCGGAAGTCATATAACATTTCATGTCCAGTATTTCGCCGGTAACGGTCTTTGTCTCAAATTTTCCATAATTGAATGACGCCAGTGCAACAAACAGGAAAACGGGAAAAGCGATTTTGGCAACTTCTTTTAGAGGATTCTTTTTCATACAAGAAATTTTTGAAAGTTAAAATTGGATGGAGAGAATGGGTACCTCAAGGTACGTTTTTTCAAATATATCAACTCAAATCTTGTCTTTGAAAATTTACTCCAGGTTTTTCGTACCTCGAAAAAACCGTGACGGACATAACTTTTCTTATATTGCCGGTCTCTCACTCCTCTTTTAACTTAGAGCCAATTTTGAATGGGTGGTCCACGTCCGCATTTCATTTTTCCTGCAATACGCGGCAAAATTTATCTTTTTAGCTAAATTTAGTTATGCTGCGGTTGCCGACTATACTGCTTTTTATATGCTTCGTTTTTGGCCTGCAAACAAAAGCACAATTGTATCCTTTTGTCAATTACACGCCCCGGGATGGATTGGTTGGAAATAAGGTTCGGTTCATAACGCAGGATAGTAAAGGCAAGCTTTATTTCGGGACAACTAATGGTTTAAGTATTTATGATGGCTCCAGGTTTACCAATTATAACACGGAAAATGGTCTTGCTACTAACCTTATAAACGGAGTACTGGAGACGGGCGATGATTCAGTATTTGTGATCCTGAATAGCCATAATCTTCAATACATTCACAATGGTAAGGTCAGGAATGTTTTTCTAAAGGATTCGCTATGTCCTGTCATTAACCAGTTCATTAAGTGCAGCAATGGTCATTATTATGCTGTTGCAGATGAAGGCCTGTTTCGTTTTGAAAAAGACCATTTTTCCAAAATTGTATTAAACGGCTTGACAGATATTAATGCTGATAAAAATTTGTCCCACGTCACCGAGTTCGATTCCCTTCTCCTTATAAATATGGAACTGTTCAACCCGGCATATCGGGCTCCAAAGCGGTTCATTGTTTATAATTATCGTACGGGAAATGTTTTTACGGATACTCTTCTTCCGGATGTTTATTATTCTGAAAGAACTCCAAAGAACGAATTGCTGTTGGCTACCTCAAAGGGTATTTTCAGTCTCGATCGTAAGGCCTTAGAAACAGGAAGGTTCAAATTATTACCTACATCTTACTCTCTTCCTTTAAGTCTGGCAACCGACCGCCTGTACGTTGACAAGCAGCAGAATCTGTGGATCAATAGGGGGGAAAGTATTCTGAAGATCTCTCCCGGGGGATCAGGAAAATTGTTCTCAAAAGAAAATGGAGTCGTTGATGGCGTTGCATCTTGTATTTTCCAGGACAGGGAAGGCACAATGTGGTTTGGGAGTAGCATCGCAGGCGTTGTTAAACTAGTGGATCAGAGCCTCGAGTTTTATAAAGAATTTAAACCCGGCTTTTTTGCTTACGATATTTATATACCGAAAGGCACGGATTCAGTATGGCTATACGACCAGGCACATCATCGTCTTTTACTAGATCATGACCAGCTTGTCAACGAATTTTCTATCCGCGGTAAAGATGTCCTTTATAGGATCGCCATGGGTAGAAAACGATATTATGGTCTTGCCCCATATACACTTTACGAGTTGGGGCCCGCATCAAATAATAGCTTTATTATTTCACCACTTTATACCAATTCGGTAAGTAAAGAGGCGTTTAGTTGTTTACTTGTAGATAAAAGTGATAACCCAATCATTATCGGTGCTTCCGTTACCGTTGTGCTTCCGGGACATAAAATTATCAGGGAACCATTGAATTATTTCGTCGACAAAGCTGTGCTAACCACGGATGATTTTCTTTTTGTGGTTACGAGGTCGATGACTATATATATTTATAAGATCGATCCGTCAAACCCGGACAATTATCTGCGTCTCGTAAAATACTACGACTGGGGGGATCGCAATATCGAACCACGATCGATTGACATTGATAGTTCAGGCAGGCTGTGGATGGGAACACGACAACGTGGACTGGTTTGCTACTCCGTTAACAATGGTGAATTGAAATTCCTCCGGCAATTAACCGTCAAGGAGGGCCTTACAGAAAATTTTATCAAGTATGTCTACTGTGATAATGGGGGAAATGTATGGGCAAGCACCCCCACAGGTCTTGACAAGATTAGTTTTGAAGGCAAGGGTGTTCAAATCGAGAATGTCACAAAGGCCTCCAATATGTATCTTGATATGTGGAAGACTGAAGGTGATAAGAAAGGAGTGATCTGGGCCATTGCATCATCAGGACTAGTGAAAGTTAATCCATCCGGGAAGTCATCAATCCCGGTTACGCCTGAAATTATTCTTTCAAAATTTACAGTCAACAACCAGGAACAACCGTTTCAGCGAGAGAAATTAAACCTTAAATATTTTCAAAACAATCTTTTTTTCCAGGTGGCTGTGCCAAGTTTTTTTGATGAAAAGAAAACCCTGTTCAGTTATAAGTTAGATGCGGAAGGAAAAACAGGCGCATGGACTGATCCTTCTTCAAGTCCCGAGATCAGTTTTTTGAATCTCTCACCCGGGCGTTATGTTTTGAAGGTAAAGTCCGTCTTTTTGAACGGAAAATACGCACCGCTTGAGACAGGCTATTCCTTTACTATAATGTTTCCCTGGTGGCAAACATGGTGGTTCCTTTGTCTTGAATTTCTTTTCTTCCTGGCAGTGATAACTATATTCTTTCGCTTGTATTACCGAAACAAAATGCATAGACAATTGGTCAGCCTCGAAAAAAAACAGGCAATTGAAAAAGAACGCACACGCATCGCTATAGACATGCATGACGACATGGGCGCGGGTTTGTCGCGTATCAAAGTATTAAGCGAAACGATCAAATTCGAAAATCAAAAAGGCATTGTTGACCCTGCTCACCTGCAAAAAATATCTTCTTATTCAGAAGAGATGATGGACAAGATGGGAGAGATAGTTTGGGCACTGAACCAACGAAATGATAGTGTGGATGACCTGCTCGGTTACACAAGAGCGTATGCAACGGATTACCTGACCACTCATGATATCCATTGTATCTTTCACGCGCCTGCTGAACATGCGGAAATTTTTGCAAGCGGTGAGATGCGTCGTAATATTTTTCTTTCTGTCAAAGAAGCGTTGCACAATGTCGTAAAACACGCCGGAGCGACAAGCGTCGATATTACCATTACGATAAGCAAGGATCTGTGCATCCTTATTCATGATAATGGAAAAGGCATTGACCTGGAGAACACAAGGAAATTTGGGAACGGGCTTAATAATATTACCAAAAGGATGACTGAAATTGGCGGTTTTGCCAGATTTAAAAATGAGAACGGGACTTCAGTCCTGTTGCAGGTGTCATTGGAAGAATTGAGAAATGCTGACTGAGGAGGATGGTTCTCTATAAGGTTTGTTATAGTTTCAATGGATATACTAACACATATCTTTATGTTATGCTGCCAATTACGCTCTCTATAGTAGAAGACCTTGATGAAGTTCGCGAGGGCCTTAGCCGCTATCTTGGCTCAAATGATGAGTTCCTTATGCTGGAAACTTTTCGGAGTGCTGAAGAGGCTGCAGCCAAATTACCCGAAATTGAACCGGACATTGTGATTATGGATATTAATCTTCCGGGCATGAATGGCATTGATTGTATACGGGAAGTAAAAAGAAAATGTAATACTATTCAGTTCATCATGTTTACAGTTTATGAAACAGATGACAAGATTTTTGAAGCATTGAAGGCCGGCGCTTCAGGTTATCTTCTGAAAAAATCAAATTTTGATGTAATTGCAAATGCATTGAAAGAACTGCATGCGGGCGGCTCACCCATGAGTGCACATATTGCCCGCAAACTTGTGAATGTTTTTCATCAGAAAAAAAGTTCAATGGATGTTTTGTCAACCCGTGAAAACGAAATACTTCATCTTCTTGCCGAAGGATTATTATACAAAGAAATTGCTGATCAGCTCAGCATTACTGCGGGTACGGTAAGCCAGCATATTCATAACATATACGAGAAGCTGCACGTTCAGAACAGAACGGAAGCCATCAATAAATTTCTTGGAAGGGAATAAATATTTTTCTCATTAACAATCGTGAGTTTTTTTTTGCCATATTTCACTGGAAAATTATGAGCGTGACCGATCATGCATACAGATGACCGATTGTACCTATAACTTCTATAAGTAATCTTATATTGACTTGCGCACTGCCACTAAATAGTTTTGCCTCTCCATTATTCATTAAACAAAAAAACATTTTTTATGAGAAAGAATTATTTGGTTTTGCTGGCGACCATTTTAATTTCAGCCGGCAGCTTTGCGCAGAAAGGCAAGAGCTATCTTGGAGGGGGCCTTGATCTGTCTTTACCCACTGGCGACTTTGGTAGCTATTTCAAAACAGGCATAGGTGGTTACGTGAAAGCTATGTTCGGCGTTGGAAAATCGGGTGCGGTTACATTTACCACTGGGTATACGAGTTTTAAAGAATCCGGTGATTGGGAAGATTTCACGGCGACTCAAGGCGTTGCTCCTTTACTGGTTGGTTACCGTCACAACTTCAATGGATTTTTTGTGGAACCGCAGATTGGGTATGGTATTTATAACTACAAAGAAACTTCAGTAGAGAACGGCTTTTACACAGACAGCGGCGGCGCATTTACCTGGGCAGCGGGTGTTGGTTATGTATTTAATAATAAAATTGAAGTGAGTGCGCGTTATCAGACAGGCGGTTCCGAGGGAGAGAGCGTCTCCATGTTTGGTTTAAGGGTCGGATACAATTTCTCGTTGGGCGGGTCGAAATAAAGCTCCAATATTTTACAGTGCGATTTTTTAATTAAATAAAAAGATTTTCATGAAAAAGATAGTTGTAGGGTTACTGGCAGCCTTGTTATTTTATGCCAGCAGTTCGGCGCAGAAGGGTGACACTCAAATTGGCGTAGGAGCCGATCTTGCGATTCCAACAGGCGAATTCGCCACTTATTTCAAAACCGGATTTGGAGGCTATGTTAAAGCTTTGCTTGGCGTTGGAAAATCAGGACAGGTCAGCTTTACTACCGGTTATTCCACCTTCAAAGCAGTCGGAGATTTTCCGTTGAAAACCGGCATCGCTCCGCTTCTTCTCGGCTATCGCGCCAACTTTAATGGATTTTTTGTAGAGCCCCAGCTCGGCTATTCGTTGAACAATGCCAAACTGAACGGAGGAGATGAGGGAGTTATGACCTCGCAAGGAGGATCAGTTATGTGGGCGGCCGGTATTGGATATGTATTTAATAATAAGGTTGAAGTAGGCGCCCGTTATGAATCAGCCAGCAGCAAGGGCAGCACCCTTGGATTATTTGGCCTGAGACTGGGATACAATTTTTCATTGAATGGTTCGAAGTGAACGTGATGAAGCTCATTTACGGATCATCAATGGCGCCTCCTCGTAAATAATTTTCATTTGAGTTTTGCAACTGGTGCGAACTTTTGGAGATCCAATTTTCAATGGAATAAAAACCTTGGGAGACGGTGCAAATCAGAAAAGTCCGGTTTTTTGAAACCGGCTTTTTTTTTAAAAAAAAAATCAGGATCCTTTACCGGAAAAGAAATTTTTCTTTGAAGAATACATAGCGATTCTGTAATTCAAGCAAACAGCTCCTGCACAGGCAATCATTATAGCAATCTTCAATAAAAGCTCTTTCTTCACCACTTAATTTTATACCGAAGCACTGGCACTCTGTGATTGACCCCGCTTTGCATTCAAATCGCTTTGTGCATCTCGGGCAAATTTTTTCTTCATGCTTACACATACTTTGAGGTTCTAACTGGTTGCAGGAAGCAATGCTCCCGCAACCAGTCTTAAATTTTCATAGATCATATTTTAAAACGAATACCACCGGTTACCGTGAATCCCTGCACACTGAATCCGTATATTTCGGAATAATTTTTCTTGTTTGTAAGGTTTTTTGCATCAACGAAAACGTTGAGTTTCTTTTTTCTGAAACCGTATTCTGCATAAAGATTCCATAGTGTATAAGCTTTAAGGTCAACCTCCGAAGGAAGGAAGCTTATTGGATCATAATAAGTGTCGGTTCGTTTACCAGTGATTTGTAGCGAGCTGCTGATAAAGAAGTTTTTACTTACCTGGTAGTTTATAAATAAATGCGCATTGTTTTTAGGCCGCCGGATCAGGTTGTAATAAGTTGTGTCTTTGCCTGAAAATTTTTGTGTGATCCTGCCATCAACATATGCATAATTGATCTTAATACTGAGCCGTTCATTGAATGAATAGCCTGCTTCCAGTTCAACACCGTAATCATGCTGCTTATCGCGGTTCTCGTAACCATTCGCATCATAAATGATCACATCTTCAATGTTGCGGTTAAAACCAGTAATAGTGAACTCAAGTTTTTTATTCAGGAGCATTGCCTGTAACCCCGCTTCCTGTGTAGTTGATTTTTCCGGTTTCAGGTTTGGATTCGCACCAAATGGGCCGAACAATTCAAGGACAGAAGGAGCCCGGAAGCCGCTGGAGATATTTGCAAACAATTTCACATAGCCATGTATCAAATAGGAGGGATTGAAGCTATAGGTAAAATTATTTCCGTATTGATTGTGGTGATTGAATCTTCCTCCGATTTCGGCATTCAACCCTTTATTGGTCTTTAAGACCAGTGACGCATATGGACTGATGATGCTGTTTGTTGTATCAGGCACATCAATGCGATAGCTTTGATAATTTAATCCTGCTACTAAACGCATATTTTCATTGAATCGATGATCAGTATAAGCCTCAGCCTGGTGGAATTTGCCTTTTGTGTTGAAATCTCCGAATTGGCTGAAATAACCCCTTTTTGTAAGATCATATCCGTAATTAAAATGTATCGTACCAGTTTTATAAAAATAATGCCCCGTCAATCCTGCATTGACAAGTGAGGCCGTATAGTGATTGGGTGCATCGATGAATGCATCCGCATCGTAATCTCCTTTGAATTCTGTAAAACGATAATAAGGTGAGAGTTTGAAGTTGTCGGTTATATTGAAACCTAATACAGTTTGTATTGCTTGCTGTTTAAAGCCGTCTTTGTCAAAACCAGCTTTGCCGGTTGTATCCTTTGCTTCTGAAATTCCATCAGTGTTGTTGTATGCATAATTTAGGTCGTATTCAAAGAATTTTGTTTTCTGGTTAACATTGGCACTGCCCTTAAAACTATTATAACTTCCATAGGTCAGCAAACCGTTAAGGGACGGTCTATTACCGATCGGTTTTTTTGAAATGATATTTACGACACCGGCAACGGCGTTGGAGCCATACAGTGTACTTTGACTGCCTTTTAAAATTTCAATGCGTTCAATATTGTCAAGCGAAAGCAGGCGGATATCAAATGTACCGCCTACACCAGTCGGATCGTTAAGGGGCACGCCATCAAGTAATATCAAGGTATACCCACTGGTAGCACCCAGCACATATAATGATTTGTATGTTCCCTGGTTACTTGTTGCACCATTGATTATTATTCCTGTTTGTTCATTGAGCAATTGAGAAAGATCTTTTCCACCACTCTTTTCAATTTGTTCTTTTGTGATAATGCTGACCACCTTTCCCGTACCGCTTTCCTTTTGCGGAAACTTATTCGCCGTGATCACTACTTCGTCCATTGTTTTTGAGGTTGTGTCCTCCTGTGCAAGTAGATGGCTGCCGATCAATACTGCAGCCACAACAAAAATTTTCTTTTTCATTTAAAAAATTTTTTGTGACTGCTTCCGGAAAAATGAGAGATATAAATGCTTGCGCTTTTACATCGTTCGCCTTTCACCCGAAAGCTGAATGCTGTTTGTCCCGATAGTTACCGGGGAGATCTGGCAGGTCTTCTGGCTCGGTTATCACTGAACACCTTCCCATTGATGAATTAATAATTCTAGCAACAGTGGCATGAAGATTCAGCATTGCGAATGGTGATCCCGTTCTATCGGAGTGAATGGTGAATAAACGATTAAATAATAAATTCACCACTCACCATTGACCATTCACTAACCTTACAGCTACGGGGATAGCGCCGGAATTCCTGCCTGTCGGCAGACAGGTCACCGGACTTCCCTTTTAATCTGTTTGGTTATTGAGCGCTATGCAACATTGCTAAGCAGCCCAATAATTCAATGAAAGAACCAAATCAGCAACAAATGTAATGGAGTGAAGTAAAAGACCACTGATTATTTTACTATTAATTATTAACACAAGGATCAATAATTAATAATTCTTATTGTAGTACTTTAATTAAAATGAATAGCAGCACCGCCGAAGAAATTTCTGCCGGGAGCAACATTATAATACCTTCCTCCTGCAGCATTGATGTCGTTGCCCAAACTGTAAGTAACGTTAAAAAGGTTTTCGCCTCCAATAAAAATGTCAAGCAACTTTTTTCGGTTCAGTTGTTTTTTCCATCCCAGGCGTACTCCCAATAAATTATAGGGCGCTGCATAGTCGGAATTGGCATCATTCAACGCAATAGGATCGCTATAGAAATATGTGAGGTTTGAATAGAGGCCATGGTTTGTAGCTATGTCGAAACCGGCTGCTACTGTGTTGGGTGCTACGCTTGGCAACTGCTTTCCTGAGAAATCCGTAGTAGATTGCTTGAACTCGTCATAATTAAATTTATCCCATGTGTAGCTGATCCACAATTTTGCAGAATTAATGCATGAGTTGGATTTGGTGATAAACTGGTAAGAGGCCTGGGATTCGATCCCTCTTTGTCTGGTGGAACCGGCATTTATAAAATAGTCAGCATTACTTGAATCTTTTCTCGAAACGATCGCATTTTCCAGGCGATAATAAAAACCGTTTATTTCTACATACAACCTGTTTTGGAGCCAACTGCTTTTTATCCCGGCTTCATAGTCTATCCCATGCTCTGCCTGCAGATCAGTGCTGATAACTGTTGTTGATGGCAACACTTCGGCCACTGTTGGAGGCGAAAAGCCTCTTGATACACTGCCGTAAATCCAAAGGTTGTCGATTAATTTTTTTGAAACAGCAACTCTTGGCGCTAATTCATTATTAAAATTCCTTTCGACAGGCTCGAAATTGGAAACAGACAGCCTGTTAATTCTGATTGACGTGAAGTTTGTACTGGCTCCTAACGTAATGTCCCAATCTTTTGGTAGTTGCAGATCAGCCTGGGCAAATATGAAAAAAATTGTTGGCCGGACATCATCATTGGTCATAAGATCACCCGGTTTACCATAATTGTTCACGTAGTCTTTTGTATTGAAATATCCCTGTTGAAATTCGCTTCCAAAAGTTACCTGCAACAGCGACTGCTTCCGCTGATGATCCCATTTGAAGACAGTTCTTGCGCCCCATTGTGGCTCTGTCCTTTTTTCATAATTACGAAAAGTGGGATTCGTCAGGTTTGTATAATCGCCATAAACAGTAGTGGTATTGTCAAATTGATCTGAGAATCTGTATTTGTTTGTGACGGCTCCCAACACTGTCTTTTGGAAAATGGCCGCTTTGATACTGTCTGCACTTTGAAAAGCCCCGGCCTTCGGTCTTGCAGCACGGGGATCAGCAAGATATTCAGTCTTGTTTAATGCACCCGGTGTTTGATAATAAAGATCACCGTATAAAAGGGAGAATCTTATTTGTTCTTTTTTTCCTTTTGCAATTTGCATTTGCCAGTTTACTACTTCCCGGTTCATGGAAGTATGATGACGATAGCCCTGACTGTTTTGATGTGAGTAACTCAAGGTATTCTGAAAATTATCTTTTCCGACTCTCAGTTGGAGATCGGCATTAAATAAACCATAGCTGCCGGCGACTGCGTTGGCATCGAAACCACGCTGCCATACGGGAGGCTGACTGTGAATTAAAAGTACGCCACCGGTGCCGGCACCATATAAACTTCCACCCGGGCCTTTGATCACTTCAATAGAATTAAAATTGTAATAGCTCAGTTGATTCAGATAGGTATTTCCCCCGGCGTCAGTGAAAGGTATATCATCCAAATAAACTTTTACGTTTCGAACACCAAATGGAGATCTCAATGTACTGCCGCGAATATTCATCCTGTAACTGCCGGGAGAACGTTCTTCCATTTTTACTCCAGGAGTACTGTTTAATGCAGGCAAAATACTTGTATTATTAAAGCGTTCGAGCTGAGGCGGCCCTATATAATTAATAGCCGCAGAAGATTGTTTCAACTGTTTATTCTGTTCATATCCTTTGACAACAACTTCACTAAGATTTTTTGAGGAGTCGGGGTTTTCCTGCTGTGAGAATGCATTAAAATAAATGAAGAAAGTCAGTAAGCAGAGGGGAGCTTTATTCATAGCATTGGTTTCAATAACTAACTTAGAACGTTTTTCCTATCTTCAAAGTATGAGGCTGAAAAACAAATCGGGACTTTTTGATTTCACAATGATAGTGGTCAGCCTTGTAATTGGCATGGGAATTTTTCGCACACGTGTGAATGTAGCCGCCGCATCATCCACGCCGATGATTTTTTTTCTGCCTGGGTAGCCGGTGGGCTTGTGGCTTTAGCTAGAATGTTTTTTTCCTACCTTCAACTGCTATGAGTGAAAAGAATAAACTCGGCTTGTTTCCTCTCACGATGATCGTTATTGGACTTGTGATTGGTATGGGAATTTTCAGAACTTCAAAGGACGCCGCCAGTGCGGCATTGACTCCTTCGATTTTTTTTTCAGCCTGGATCATTGGAGGTTTGGTTGCTTTTTGCGGTTCACTCACTTATGCGGAGATCGGAAGCCGTTACCCGGTTACGGGCGGGTATTATAAAGTATTTTCCTACGCTTATCATCCTTCCATAGCATTTGCGCTCAACTGTAGTATTCTTCTTTCGAACGCTGCTTCCATATCAGGCGTTGCGCTTATTGGCGCCGGATACATGAGCAAGGTTTTAATTGGACCTGAGGCTGACAATTGGATAAAAGTCTCTATTGCCATGGCAGCTATTTTTATTTTTTATGGAGTGAATATGCTGGGCCTTGTCATGAGCGCCAGGACACAATCAGTTTTGATGTTGATAAAGATAGGCATGTTATTGCTCGTGATCGTTGCACTTTTTAATCCGGCTATCTATGATCAAAGTACAGCAGGTGCAGTAAAAGACGTTGGTTGGAAAGAATGGATCATGTCGTTTGGTGTTTGCTTAATTGCCGTATCATTTACTTATGGTGGTTATCAGCAAACAATAAATTTTGGCAATGATGTGACCAACGCCAGCAAAAACATCCCACGGGCCATTTTTATTGGCATCGCGGTCATCATATTACTTTATCTCAGCGCCAACATTGCTTATTATAAGATCATTGGTTTCGGCAATATGAAAACCACAGGAGAAATTGCTTCTGTTGTTGTTGGAAAGATGTTTGGTGCAAATGGTTCTAATGCCTTTTCCCTGTTACTCTTTCTTTCGGTGCTGGCCTATGTAAATGGTTCCATGATGAGCAATCCAAGGGTAATGTATGCAATGAGTGAGGATAAAGTGTTGCCTGCACTCTTAAGGAGAAAAACGGAAAGAAAAGAAGTGCTGGTCACTTCGCTTACAGTATTTGCAGCTCTTTGTATCATCGTTTTGTTTTTTGCTGATACATTTGAAAAGATTCTGAGCTTTTCAATTTTTCTCGATTCTTTTGGAATGTGTACTTCTGCCGCTACTATTTTTATTTTACGTAAGAGAACAAAACATCTCGATGGCACTGGCATTTTTAAAATGAAATTATTTCCACTTTTGCCTGTCATATTTATAGCTGCTTATATTTTCGTTTGCGGTAGTATTATTTTCAATACCCCTATGATCGCATTAACAGGGACCGCTGTTTTAGCCGGATTTATGATCTTATATTTTTTAACTGCAGGAAGAAATAAAATATCTGTTCAATAAAATGGATCTGTCGCATATATTAAATGAACTGGGAGAAGAAAGGGAAAATTATTTCAACGCTATTTCACCACCCATTATTCAAACCAGCAATTTTGCTTTTAAAAAGGTAAGTGACCTTGCCAACGCCCTCGATGATGAGATGAGCAGCTATTTATACAGTCGTGGATTGAACCCGACCGTTGAAATTCTGAGAAAAAAAATGGCTGCACTTGATGGCGCCGAAGATTGCCTTGTCTTTAATAGCGGGGCTTCGGCCATTTTTGCAAGTATATTGGCCAATGTAAGATCCGGCGATCATGTTGTTTCGGTAAAGGCGCCATACACCTGGGCGCAAAGAATGTTTGATGTGATATTGCCAAGATTTAATGTGACGACCACATATATTGATGGAACACGAACTGAAAATTGGGAACAAGCGACCCGTTCCAATACCACGTTATATTATCTCGAATCGCCCAATAGCTGGGACTTTGCCTTACAGGACATCCGGGCTGTTGCTTCGTTAGCAGGATCAAAAAATATCACCACGATAATTGATAATAGCTATTGCACTCCGCTTTATCAGGATCCAATCAAAATGGGAATTGATCTGTCTTTGCAAACGGCAACCAAATATATTGGCGGTCATAGTGATGTTTTGGGGGGTGTACTCAGCGGTACACACGCGATGATAAAAAAGATCTTCGACAGTGAATACTTGAATACGGGAAGCGGCATTCAACCTTTTAATGCATGGTTACTGATACGTGGTTTGAGAACACTTCCGGCAAGACTGGAACGAATTACAAGGACTACTAGTGAAGTCATAAACTTTTTAAAACAGCATCAAAAAGTGGAGTCAGTGATCTTCCCGTTCGATGAATCTTTTCCACAGTATGAGTTGGCAAAAAAACAAATGAAAGGAGCCTGTGGTTTGTTCACAATGATTTTAAAGGTAAAACGGAGGGAGGAAATCGTCAAATTTTGTGAATCGCTTGAACATATTATGATGGCTGTAAGCTGGGGCGGGCATGAAAGCCTGGTAATTCCAAAATGTGCCGGGATAAGGGCTACTGAATTTGACCTTAACAACAGCGAACATCGTTATGTACGCATGTATGTAGGCTTAGAAGACAGCGATTATTTGATAGAGGATCTGGCCCGGGCGCTTGATAAATAATTTAAAAAAAAGTTTCTTTTCTTAACTGTTGGTTTTCGGCAACACATTTCGATTATTTTTGCCGGAATTATGAACCGTTTAATTATTCTACTGGTCTTATCGGGTATTACTTTTTTTTCTTTTGGACAGGAAAAATGGGATCTGCGCATGTGTGTGGACTATGCGCTGAAAAATAACATCTCCGTTCAGCAGGCAGATGTGCAGGCCAGAATTGTAGCTCTTACCTATGAACAAAGTAAATTATCTCAATACCCATCTATTAGCTTTCAAAACAGGGGCGGCTACCAGTTTGGTCGCTCTATTGATCCTTCTACGAACTTATATACCAACCAGGAAATATTGACCACCGATCATTCTTTAAATCTCAATCTCGATCTGTTCAACTGGTTTAGCAAAAAAAATACCATTGCTGCCAATCAATACCAGGCCGAGGCGTATGTTGCAGGTGCAGAAAAGGCGAGAAATGATATTGCACTGAATGTGGCCAATGCTTACTTGCAAATATTGTTAGCCGTTGAACAGGCAGATATCAGTGATGTGCAGATAAAGCAAAGTATCGAGCAGGTATCGGTTGTAAAAAAACAAGTAGCTGCAGGAGCTGTTCCTGAATTGAACCTCGCTGAGCTTGAATCACAATTGGCCAATGATAGTTCAACGCTGATTACTGCTACTTCTAACATTACGTTATCTCTGTTGCAACTAAAAGCTTTGCTGAATATACCGGCCGATCAGCCTTTTGATGTTGCAATTCCGGCAGTTGAGACGATACCGGTGGAATCCCTGGCAGAACTTGACCCGGCCTATGTTTATTCTTTAGCTCTAAAGAACATGCCGCAGCAAAAGATCAATGATCTGAATTTACAAGCCGCCATGAAAAATGTTTCAGCAACAAAGGGACTGCTTTATCCTGCTTTTACCTTGTTTGGCGGTTTAAATAGCTTTTATTCGAACGCGCAAAAGGTGCTTCCTACAGATCCTGTAAACATGTATTTACCGATCGGCCAGGTTACAGTGGCTGGTACTCCCTATACCGTGACCACTCTCGAACAGCAACCTTTTCCCACCAGCTCAGTTAAGAATACTTATTTCAAGCAAATGAATAATCACTTCAACCAGTCCATTGGAATAGGATTGAGTATCCCGATTTTCAATGCAGGCATAGCGAGAACTAATTGGAAAAAAGCGCAGCTGAATGCACAGAATGTACAATTGCAAAACGCGGCAGATGCACAAACGTTAAAACAGGATATTTACCAGGCTCACGCGAATGCAGTGGCGGCTCTGCAAAAATTCAATGCTTCTAAAAAAGGAGTAGAGACAGCACAAAAGGCCTATGATTTTGCAAGAAAAAGATTTGAAGTGGGATTATTGAATGCTATTGATTTGATCACGACTCAAAATAACCTGTTCCGGGCAAAGATCAATTTGACATCATCGCAATATGATTATGTTTTTAAAATAAAATTGCTGGAATTTTTTAAAGGACAAGGGATAAAATTATAACGCGGCGATAAAAAGCATCACAACTATAAAGCTCACGAATCATGAATAAAACGGTAAAATGGATTTTGATCATACTTGGGATACTGATTGTAGTTCTCATTGTTGGTAAATTGGTTGCTGGTAAAGGCGATGTGGGAATCAAAGTATCTACAGAAAAGACGGCTAAACGGATGATCATTGAAACAGTAAACGCCACAGGAAAAGTCTATCCGGAAGTGGAAGTAAAGATAAGTCCGGATATATCCGGTGAGATCACAGAGCTCAATGTTCAGGAGGGTGATAGCGTAAAGAAAGGACAGGTGCTGGCCCGCATTTATGCAGATATATATGCTACGCAACGTGACCAGGCTGCAGCAGCCGTAAATCAACAACAGGCAATGACTGCAAACAGCCAATCTCAAATGGATGCATTAAAGGCCATCATGGACCAGGCAGAACGTACCTACAACAGGCAAAAACAATTATTGGATGATAAAGTGATCTCAAAAGCGGAGTTTGAACAGGCTGAAAGTGCATACCTATCTGCCAAAGCAAATTATAATGCGGCTATTGAATCAATAAAGGGTAACCAGGCCAGTATTGTAAGTGCACAGGCAAATCTTGCAAGGGCCAATAAAGATTTAAGCAGAACTACACTAATAGCGCCTATGAATGGAGTCATTTCTTCATTGTCTGTAAAAAAAGGGGAACGTGTTGCGGGCAATAGTTTCGCGCTGGGAACAGAGATGATGAGAGTGGCCGACATGAAAGTGATGGAAGTAAGAGTGAATGTAGGAGAAAACGATATTGTGAAAGTAAATATTGGTGACAGTGCCGATGTAGAAGTAGATGCTTACAATAACAGGAAATTTAAAGGAATTGTAACGCAAATTGCGGCGAGTACGGCCACATCAGCATCAGGGCTTGCGTCTTCTACATCGAATGACGTGACAAATTATGAAGTTCGCATCCGTCTTGACTCAAGTTCATACAGTGATCTGATCGATCCGAGAAATTCCAAAAAATTTGTTTTTCGCCCTGGTATGAATGCCAGCGCTGATATTAAAACGAAGCGACATGACAATGTGCTTTCGGTGCCCATCAATTCAGTGTCCGCAAGAGTAAAAGGCAGTGATAAAAGCATTGAAGACAAAAAGAAAGAAGATAAGAAAAACAAGCCCAATGATGACCAGGACAACCAGGATAACGATGCAACTCTAAACAGTGATGAACTGGAAGAAGTAGTTTTTGTTTTACAAAAAGACGGCAAGGTAAAGAAGACAATTGTAAAGACAGGGATACAGGATATAAACTATATTGAAATCCTCAGTGGCTTAAACGTGGGCGACGAGATCGTAACGGGTCCGTACAATGCAGTGAGTAAAACCTTAAAAGATGGAAATAAGGTGAAGGTAGTGCCGAAGGATAAGCTGTTTGAGAAATAGAACCACGATTTGCAGGATTAAAAAGATTCTAAGGAGAGATGGAAGAGCCTGCTCAAGGCTCTTTATTTTTTAAAGACTAACAATGTTTCTATTAATCTTCTTAAAATAGAAATCATGCTTCTTCTTAATTTTATTCCTCACAATCCTTTCAAATCAGATAAATCTTAGTTCTATGTTTGGCGTCATTGGCAGTGGCAGTTGGGCAACAGCATTGGCAAAGATCCTGACCGCCGGCAAGCAACGTATAAACTGGTGGGTGCGGAATGCTCAAACAATAGGCCAAATACAACAAAGAAGACACAACCCTCATTACCTTAGTTCTGTTTATTTTGATACTTCCCTTCTTTCCCTGGAAAATGACTTGAGAAAAGTAATTGCCGGCTCTGACATTGTCCTTATCGCGGTACCTTCCGCCTTTATTGAAGCGACTTTAAGCAGCTTAGACACCAGCTGTTTTGAAAATAAAAAAATTATTTCTGCCATAAAGGGAATTATCCCCGGTCAGAACGTTTTGTTAAATGCGTATTTGCTAAAGCAATTTGATGTTTTACTTGAAGATTATTTCGCGGTCCTTGGCCCTTGTCATGCTGAAGAAGTAGCTGCCGAAAAACTTTCCTATCTCACATTTTCCGGTATTGATGTAACCATGGCACAGGAGATCGCATCTAATTTTAAAACAGATTATATCAACACCATTGTCAATCATGATATTTTAGGCGTTCAATATGCTGCTGTTTTGAAAAATATTTATGCCTTAGGCGCAGGCATTGCGCATGGCCTTGAGTATGGGGATAATTTTTTAAGCGTATACATTGCCAACAGTGCTGATGAAATGGCAGGGTTTCTGCGTAAGGTTGGTATTGAGCATATCGTGGTAGGTGAGCACGGTGAAGAGGATCCGGTAACTCACCGGAAGGCCCCGAATTACGCGGCTTCAGTTTATCTCGGCGATTTACTTGTTACCTGTTATTCTTTATATAGCCGCAACCGCACATTTGGAAACATGATCGGTAAAGGTTATTCGGTGAGGTCGGCACAATTGGAATTGAATATGGTCGCGGAAGGATATAATGCAGCGAAATGTATTTATGATCTTAACAAAGAAATAGTGGCTGAAATGCCTATAGCTGAAACCGTATATAGGATCCTCTGGGAAAATGTTAAACCTGGCGATGGCTTTAAACAGATCGAAGAAGTACTCGTCTGAATTTTAGAAACTGAAAACAATGATGCCTATCTCATATAACGGCTTTGGACCTACGGCGATCTTGCTCATGTTGCTTTGTTTGTTAATAACACAGGCATTCAAATATTACAAACACAAATCAAAGAGGGTTATTCATAAGAAGGAAGCAAAGTAATTATGCCTGTATCGCACACTGTAAGGCTTCCATCGCGTCATATCACTATTGAACATTTTTGTTTATCTCTTCAAAGAACAATTCCGCAGCAATGCCATCAGCCAATAATTTTCCCTCTGTTGTCAGTTTTAAATGATCTTTCTGTTCAGCAATAAGCCCTCGTTCAATAAATTTTCTGCTTCCAGTCCGCAGCTGATGACCTATGGCATCTTCGACCTGGCTCAAATCCAGGCCTTCCATTGTTCGCAAGGAGGTCATAATGTATTCATTCAATTGTTGAGTGGGGGTCAAGATCTCTTTTTCATAAGGAATTATTCCTTTTTTAATTGAATCAATATAGATATTATTATTAGAGATATTCCATTGTCGGCTTGCTCCATCGAAAGAATGTGCGGAAGGCCCTATACCTGAATATTTTTTTCCCCGCCAATATGATGAATTATGTTTGCTTAGAAATCCTGGCCTGGCAAAATTGGAAATTTCATAGTGCTCATATCCGGCTTCTTCCATCCATTGCATTAGTAGTAGAAATTGTTCCGATTGCTTATCGGCATCGATATCAGCGGTCTTTTGTTCTTTGATCAGCTTATATAAAGGAGTTTTTGGCTCAACTGTTAATGCATAACAAGATAGATGGACGATGCCCTCAATAATCACTCTGTCAATATTTTTTTTCCATTTTTCATTCGTTAATAGAGAAGTGCCATAGATAAGATCAACTGTTATATTGTCAAAGTGTTTAGTTGCTGACTGTAAACTATCCGCTGCCTGTTGCGTAGTATGTGCCCTGTTCATCCATTTCAGATCTTCTTCAAAAAAAGATTGAATGCCAATGCTAAGACGGTTAACCCCGGCTTCTTTCCAATCCTGCAATTTTTTCTCCGAGATATCGTCAGGATTAGTTTCAAGAGTTATTTCTGCATTTGGAGATATTTTGAATGTGGAGGATATTTTTTCGATCAATACCCTGTGGTCTTCGGGTGGCAACAAACTCGGCGTACCCCCTCCAAAATAGATAGTTTCTACAGGCTCACCCTTCAAATAATCCTTTCTCAGGTCCATTTCACTCAATAAAGCCGCCACCAGTTCGTTTTTACGTCGTAGAGAAGTAGCAAAATGGAAATTGCAGTAAGAACAGGCTTGTTTGCAAAAGGGAATATGGATATAAATGCCGGCCAACTGAAAAGTTTATGAGTTATTGATAATTTTACCGTCACCAGATGACAAAAATAAACCAGCTAATATTGCTTTTTGCTCTTCTTTTCATTTCAGCCCTGGTGAATTTATCTGCGGCGCAGGACAAATATGAACTAAGTATCCGGGTTGTTGACAGCGATTCCGCAGTTTTGAATACCATTGGTCTCCAAAATAGTTTTGATTCAAAGGCGGCCTGTACTGATTATGTGAACAAACTTCCGTCCTTTCTTCAATCAAAAGGATATGTCACTGCAGCAATTGATAGCTTGACTTATGATTCATTAGTTGCATATGCGGTCATTTTTCTGGGTGAAGCTTACCATTGGACTGAGATCAATACAGACAGAATAAACCCTTCTTTATTAAATGCTGTTGGCTGGAGGCAAAAAAATTTTCCGGGGAAGCCGATTGATTTTGGTCAACTACAGGGCTGGCAGGAAAAAATAATAGGTTATCTCGAAAATAATGGTCATCCTTTTGCAAAAGTTTTTCTTGATAGCCTGCAAATTTTAGATGATAACAGGGTTTCCGCCATTTTAAAAGTCGAAGAGGGACCCCTATACAAAGTTGATAGCGTGCGGGTTTTTGGAAATGTAAAAGTCTCCAATAATTTTTTTCAACACTACCTGGATATTTCCAATGGCAGTATATACAATAAGCAAAAACTTGAACAAGTCTCAAAAAAGATGATGGAGCTGCCTTACGTTGAAGAAGAAAAACCACTGGATATTTCAATGCTTCCTACGGGCTCGGTTTTGAATTTGTATCTGAAGCAAAAGCGAAGTAGCCAGGTAAACTTTTTATTCGGGTTCCTGCCTAACAGCGATCAATTAAGCAACAAAAAACTTTTGATAACGGGAGAAGGAAACCTGCTTTTAAAAAATGCGTTAGGAGCTGGCGAAACAATTGGTCTAAGCTATCAAAAATTGCAGGTAAGATCGCAACGGTTAAATCTTATGTATCAGCATCCTTATCTTTTTAACTCGCCGCTGGGGCTGGATTTTGCTTTTGATATGTATCGTCGTGACAGCATCTATGTGAATGTAAATCTTCAGTTAGGCGCCAGTTACGTTATTTCTTCAACCCAGTCAGCAAAAATATATTTTCAGCACTTTCAGACCATTGCAAACGGAATTAATACAAATTATGTAGTGGAATATCATCGCTTGCCACCTGAAGCCGATGTGAGTTCTTTTGGTTTGGGAGTTGATTATTTTATTAATACAACAGATTACGTACGTAATCCACGAAAAGGAAATGTGTTTTTTATTTCAACCGTGGTAGGGACAAAAAAAGTAAAGAAAAATGACCAGATACTTGAGCTTGAGGATCCCAATGATCCTTCATTTGATTTTGAAACACTATATGATACCGTAAAACTTAAAGCTTATCAATTCAGGATAACTACAACAGCTGCGAAATTTTTCCCTTTGGGTAAACAGTCAACTTTAAAGACAGAGGTGAATGCCGGTATTTTTCAAAGTGCAAATATTTTTAGAAACGAATTGTTTCAAATCGGAGGTTTTAAACTGCTTCGCGGTTTTGACGAGGGAAGTCAGTATCTGTCGCAGTATGCAATTGGAACTTTGGAGTATCATTATCTGATTTCTTTAAACTCCTATTTCTATACTTTTTTGGATGGGGGGTGGGGACGGGATAATAGTCAGAATGTGGATATCAACCACACGTACTTAAGCACCGGCCTGGGAATGGCTTTTGAGACAAAAGTGGGAGTTTTTAACTTAAGCTGGGCGATAGGCAGAAGAGATGATATTCCATTTAATCTTCGTCAATCTAAAATACATTTCGGATTTGTCAATTATTTTTAAGAAACCGGCGGTTTTGCTTTGCCAGCGATCGGGCTTAAATAATTTTGCACTACAACCTAAGCTTCTGTGATCAGATCATTTTTTTTGGTTTTATTTCAATTTGCATTCAGTGTTTTTATTCTTGCGCAAACAAGTGATACGTTACCAGCAACGCATCCTGATTCGACGCGCCATCAAACAAAAAAATTTGTAATCGACTCGCTAACAAAAAATGAGTCTGCTCTAAGGGATTCTTCTGCAACTCAAATTTTCAAAGATACTGCCTGGGTTTCCATCGCCCTCAGCTGTAATAACTTTACGTACCAGGTGTTTGCGCAAAAGAGATTTTTTGATTTTTCGTCACCTCCATTAGCAATACGATCAGATAAAAAAGAGTTCCATGGAAAGGAACTTTTATTTTATACATTAATTGGGCTGCTTCTTTTCTTTGCTTTTATCAGGACGAGTTTTCCTAAATATCTTTTAGATCTTTTTCGGGTGGCTTTTAGAACCACTCTTAAACAACGCCAGATCAGCGAACAATTAGTCCAAGCTCCACTTCCGTCGCTTTTACTGAATTGCTTTTTCTTACTTACAATTGGCCTGTATGTAACTTTTGTGCTGCAGCATTATCACAGGGCAATAAATTACAATTTTTGGCTGCTCTATCTTTATTGTTTTGTTGCTTTGGCAGTCATTTACTTAATAAAATTCTTAAGTCTTAAGTTTTTCGGCTGGCTCTTCAATATTACAACGACTGCTGATGGTTATATTTTTATTGTTTTTATGATCAATAAGATCATTGGAATTTATATTCTACCTTTTTTGGTATTACTTGCATTTACAGACAATAATATATACGAAGTGGCTTTTATTTTCTCTTATATCGGAGTTTTTGCATTGCTGGCCTACCGCTTTATTTTATCTTATGGGCTGGTACAAAATGAAATAAGGCTAAATCCTTTTCATTTCTTTTTATATCTTTGTGCCTTCGAAATCGTTCCACTTTTACTGATCTACAAAGCTTTATTGCTCTGGTTTTAAAATGATTTTCTTAACTTCGCCAAACTTTTGAAGACGAACCACATGGTAAAAAACGGGGTTAAAGCCGATTATCCGGCCAAAAATGTGAAAAAGATTCTGATTACCCAACCGCGGCCCGAAAGCGACAAATCGCCTTATTTTGAATTGTCAAAAAGGTATGATGTAGAATTGGCTTTTCATCCCTTTATTCGCCTCGAGCCAATTCCGGCAAGGGAATTTCGCAAACAAAAAATCGAAATTCAGAATTACACTGGCGTTATTTTCACCAGCCGAAATGCGATTGACCATTTCTTTCGAATGTGCGAAGAAATGAAAGTAAATGTTTCCCAGGACACAAAATACTTCTGTATAACGGAGGCCGTCGCCCTGTATTTGCAGAAATTCATTTTATACCGCAAGCGTAAAGTCTTTTATGGTGCCGATGGCACAAACAAAAGCCTTTTTGATGCTATTAACAAGCATAAGGGAAATGAGAAGTTTCTGTATGTCTGCTCCGAAAATCAGCAGGACAATGAGATAGTAAACTGGCTCAAAACGAACAGCTGTGAATTTTCCCTTGCATTTATGTACCGTACGCAAAGCAACGATGTAAAAGAATTGCTTTTGAAGACTGAATATGATGTTATTTGCTTCTTTACACCAAGTGGTGTAAAGAGTTTGTTTGACAATTTTCCAAAGTTCAAACAGAACGGTACTGTCATTGGCGCTTTTGGAAATAATACATCAAAGGCAATCGAAGAAGCAGGCCTTAAACTGGAAATAAAAGCCCCTGAGCCGCAAGCTCCCTCTATGGTTTCTGCGCTTGAGCGGTATCTCGCTTTTGTAAAAAAGAAGTAAATTTTTCAAAAATGATTTTTAATGGCATCTGATCGGATGCCATTATGTTTTTGCTGCAGCTCATCCCAAACAGTAGCGCAACCATTGACAGTCAGGAATTCAATTGACATGGAACAGGTGAGCTGGTTATTGAGGGTTGTATCCATATTCTTTCCGAAATTCGTTTGACCAACTTATTGTATGTCTAATCGGCTTGAATACGAAACAAGTCCCTATCTTCTGCAGCATTCCCGGAATCCTGTTGATTGGTTCCCCTGGGGTGATGAAGCTTTGCAAAAAGCAAAAAAAGAGAATAAGCCTATTCTTATTAGCATTGGTTATGCTGCCTGTCACTGGTGTCATGTGATGGAGAAAGAGAGCTTTGAGAATGAAGAAATAGCCTCCATCATGAACGAGAATTTCATCAACATCAAAATTGACCGTGAAGAAAGACCCGACCTTGACCAAATTTATATGGATGCTGTTCAGACAATGACGGGTAGCGGAGGATGGCCTTTAAATGTTTTTCTCACTCCCGATAAAAAACCTTTTTTTGGAGGCACATATTTCCCGCCCCGAAGAGCATTTAATCGCTCATCCTGGCGCGAAGTCTTAGTTGCTGTTTCAGATGCTTTCAGGCAAAAAAGAGATGAAATAGATAAACAGGCAGAGAATCTCACTGCACATTTATTACAGTCAAATTCTTTTGGTCATCAACCATCGGGTAGTGTCACTGACATTTCCAAGGAGAATATTGATGAATTATTTCAGAATCTGATGAAATTGGCCGACAAGGAATGGGGTGGTTTTGGGAGGGCACCTAAATTCCCTCAAACTTTTTCCATTCAGTTTTTGCTCCGTTATTATCATGTAACAAAAAACAAAGATGCCCTGGGTCACGCTTGTCTCAGCCTTGATAAAATGATCGAAGGGGGTATTTATGACCAACTGGGAGGCGGCTTTGCCCGTTATTCAACGGATAATGAATGGTTAGTTCCTCATTTTGAAAAAATGCTATATGACAACGCACTTTTGTTAACAGTACTTGCCGAAGCTTATCAGGTGACAAAAAAGGAACGATACAGGGAAGTGATTGATGAAACTATAGGATTTGTCAAAAGGGAATTGATGCATCCTTCAGGAGGTTTTTATTCTGCACTTGACGCGGATAGTGAATCCGAGGAAGGGAAATTCTATGTATGGAAATTTGATGAGGTCAAAGGGCGGGTGGCTAATAGCGAAATCTTCTGCCAGTTTTTTGATATCACTCAAAATGGAAATTGGGAGGGAGAAAATATCCTTCGGGTTAAGAGATCAGTGGAAGATTTTGCCCGTCTGAAAAATATTTCAATTGATGAATTAAAGGCCATCATTCAAAATGGAAGGGCTGTTTTATTTTCAGAACGGCATAAACGGGTAAGACCGGCGCTGGATGACAAAATTATTTTAAGTTGGAATGCCCTGATGAATATTGCGCTGAGCAAAGCTTTTGCGGCAACAGGAACGGATGAGTACCGGGATTTATCGATCGCCAACATGGAATTTCTGATCACATATTTTAACAATAAAAGCGACGATTATTTCCACCATACGTGGAAAAATGATGAGGCCAAAAATTTCGCCTTCCTGGACGACTATGCATTTCTAATCCAGGCTCTTTTGAGCTTGCAGGAGATTACCGGCGACGTCGATTGGATATTCAAAGCAAAGGGCATCACTGAATATGTGATAAAAAACTTCAACGAAGATGAAACAGATTTTTTCTTCTTTACGGATTCCAGGCAGCAGGATGTGATTTTTCGAAAAAAAGAAGTTTATGACGGAGCAACCCCCTCGGGGAATGCAACGATGGCTAATAATATTTACCGGCTGTCCATCCTGTTGAACATTCCTGAATGGAAGGGGAAAACCGAGAAGATGATAAGTTCTTTGACCAGTTTAATTGTCCAATACCCAACGTCGTTTGGAATGTGGGCAATGCTATTAATGGAAATAATTGACGGCATTAACGAAATAGTAGTAATTGGAAGGGAGTCCACACTGGCAAAACAGGTACTGGCAGAATATATTCCGCATAAAATATTTCTGGCTTCAAAAACTGGGAAAGAACAATTACCTTTAGTGAATGGGAAAACTCCTATCGATAAACCCCTGATCTATCTCTGCCATGAATATTCCTGTTTAAAACCTGTAACTGAAGTAAACCAATTGCTTGCACTTATTAATGAAAGGAATAAAAATTGATAGATAATACAATAAGAAATCATAATAAAACGTTAGAAATTTTACCTCGTAAAAAAGCTTTTATTTTAAAAAAATAAATTATAACCTTGTGTTCCCGAAAGAGTCAAAATTTAATATTTGTCCAATACCCCGAAATATGAAAATTAAAAACCATTACTATGTAACCGCTGTATTAGCTGTTCTAGTGTTAACAGTGTCAAGCTGCGGAATCCTGGGAAAAAAGAACAAGGGCGGAAGCTCCCTTCCTAATGATGGGCAGGTGCACGGTGTTTCTCCCGGCAATAAGTACGTATTGCCGAAGCCTCCGGGCATGGTCTACGTTCCGCAGGGAACGTTTCATATGGGTCCCAGCGATGAGGATATAGCGTATGCTTTCAGTGCCCGCAACAAATCTGTTTCTATCAGTGGTTTCTGGATGGATGCTACTGAGATCACCAACAATGAATATCGCCAGTTCGTATTCTGGGTTCGTGATTCAGTTGTAGCTAAGAAGATCGGCTATGTAAAGTCAGATAAAGAAGGCAATGAATTTGTTGACCAGGCAAAAATGAAGACATTAAAATGGGATGATCCAAAGACTATTGAACTGCTAGGACAGTCGGACATTCTTCTTGCACCCGATGACAGGATATTTGGAAAAAAAGAAATAGATCCTTCGAAAATTGTCTACCAGGTTGAAAGATTTAATCTGAAGGAAGCCGCCAAAAGAGAAAATGCAAATAAACCCCGGTCAAGCTTTATAGAGAGATTTCCTGTCCGTGCTTATCCTGATACTTTGGTTTGGATAAGAGATTTCTCATATTCTTACAATGAGCCGATGACTCAACGTTATTTCTCGCACCCCGCTTATGGCAATTATCCCGTAGTAGGAGTGACCTGGAAACAAGCTGATGCATTTTGTAACTGGAGAACACATTATCTGAATGCTTTTCTTGAATCAAAGAAAAGGGCCCAGGAATCCGATTTCCGTCTTCCTACCGAAGCACAATGGGAATATGCGGCACGTGGTGGCAGATCTGAATCAATGTTCCCATGGGGTAACTATTACTTGAGAAATAAGAAGGGATGTCTGTTAGCGAACTTTAAACCTGGCCGCGGTAACTATCCTGAAGATGGTGGATTTTATACCGTGCGTGCCGATGCTTACTGGCCTAATGATTTTGGATTGTATTGTATGGCAGGTAACGTGGCTGAATGGACCTCTTCTATCTATTACGAAGGTTCTTACAATTTTCAGCATGATATGAACCCTGATGTGCGTTGGAATGCTAAAGACGATGATCCTCCTCGTATGAAGCGTAAAGTGATTCGTGGTGGAAGCTGGAAAGACGTAGGCTATTATCTTCAGACAGGTACCCGTGCTTATGAGTACCAGGACACTGCTAAGTCGTATATCGGATTCCGTTGTGTAATTGATTTACCAGCCGCTCCGGCAAAGGGACGCCGCAAATAAATGGATGTCGCAAATAATAACGGGTGTACTACAAGCGTTTTATTTGCGACATATTTATTGAGAGTGTTTCTTATTTAAGCTCGTAATTTTTTTATTAATCTATAAATCGACCCTACTATGCTGTTCTTTAAAACCCACAAAGGCCAGGTTACCTTAAACTTTCTCTTCAGCTTCTTTGCGGCAGTTGTAATCTTTGCTGCGATGATGAAAATCCTGCACTGGCAGGGAGCTGATATCGCGATAATGGTTGGACTATTATCCGAGACAACCGTATTCATGCTGATGGCATTTCTTGTGCCTCCTCCCGAGGAACCACATTGGCAGAGATACTTTCCTAACATCAATGAACATCCCGATGTGGAAAGAGCCCGTACAGGAAAATTTGAAGTAACTCCCCTTACTTTACCAGGTGCTTCAGGAAACCCGGCGTTGACCAAGCTGGAAGATATGCTGAAAGAAGCAGATATTACACCGGCTAATCTTGGTCGCTTGAGTGAAAACTTTAAAAAGCTTGGAACAACTGTAGACCAAATGAGCGATATTTCCGACGTAGTGGCTGCTACCGGTGACTATACTCAGAAAACCAAAGAAGCCTCTTATGCGCTTACTCAAATGAAAGAAGCATATATTGGTGCAGCGGGAAGCATTCATCATCTGAATACCGCCGCTGAAGGAACAAAGCAATTCCATGAGCAGGTACAGGTGTTAACGAAAAATCTGTCTTCGCTGAATACAATTTATGAGTTGGAACTGCAGGATACTAACAACCACCTCAAGGCAATGAACCAGTTCTATAGCAATTTGGTTCAGGCTTCAGAGGCTATGGAAGGTAGTGTTGGAGACGCAAAGAGAGCACATGATCAAATAGCAGTGCTGGCAAATAACCTGGGTCGCTTGAACCAGATCTACGGTAACATGCTCAGTGCTATGCAAGGTCGTGCGTAAATTATACTAAGGTCTAATTGGGTTCGTTTTATATAATAGAATCCGTATCCTGATTTTTAAAATGAATAGTCACCATTTCTAATCAAAAAAACCAAACGTCATGGCTTTACCTCGTGAGCCCCGGCAGAAAATGATCAATATGATGTACCTGGTGTTAACAGCCCTGTTAGCGCTGAATGTATCATCTGAAATTTTGAATGCCTTCAAAACAGTTAATAAAAGTCTTGAGAATACCAATACAACAGTTAATAAGTCTACTGAGACTATTATGAAATCTCTTGTTGATAAGTTAGCTGACCCAACTACTGCCGCAAAAGCGCAGATATGGTATCCGAAAGCACAACAAGTTCAGGGTTTTTCTAAACCTGTCTATGATTATATTCAAAAACTTAAAGATAGAATTCTGATAGAGTCAGGTGGCGATCCAAAAGATCCAACCAAGAAATTTAAGGAAGATAACCTGGATGTTGCAACACGCATCATGATTGAAAAAGGAGAAGGAAAAAATCTGTTGAAATTACTTGGTGATTATAAGAATGATTTACTTACCAAGGTTGACCCTTCAATAGGAGAAGAATTTAAAACCTCACTTCCTATCAATCTTGATAAACCAGAGAGCAGGACCAGAGCAGGAAAAACCTGGGAAGGAGCCTATTTCCACATGGTACCTACAGTAGCTGCTCTTACTATCTTAAGTAAATTCCAGATGGATGTAAAGACATCTGAAAATAGGGTAGTTCAGTTCTGTCATAACAAAGTAGGTGAAGTGACAGTGAGATATGATACTTATGCAGCGTTTGCAGAAACTAACTCAAGTTATGTAATGCCTGGCGATGACATGGAAATAACTGCTGGTGTGGGCGCATTTAGTAGAGCTGCTGCTCCGGTTGTTACTATCGAAGGTCAAAATGTTCCGTTAGAGGTCGATGGTGCCGCACACCGTAAGATGAATGCTGCTACAACGCTTGGAAAACATATAATCAATGTAACAGTAAAATTTAAGGACCAGGAAGGAAAAGATCAAACAATAACAAAACCGATTGAATACACAGTTGGTCAATCTGCTGCTTCAATAGCATTGGATAAAATGAATGTTCTTTATGTAGGTGTTGATAATCCCCTGTCAATTTCAGCAAGCGGTGGCGGGTCAGAAAAAATGCAGGTTTCAATTACAGGTGGCGGTGGAAGCATCACTTCTTCAGGTGGTGGACACTATATTGCCCGTGTTAACAGTGTAACGGACGAATGTTACGTCACCGTATCTGTTGATGGCAAGGTAGCTGGTAAATCTCAATTCCGCACCCGTACGATTCCAAGACCTGTTGCAACAGTTGGTGGGTCTGAAAGTGGTGATAATATGAACGCTAGGCCAATTCCGTGCACAAATCGGCGTTGGTGCATATATCAAGGATTTTCCTTTCAGTTAAAATATTCGGTTGTTAGCTTTACGCTTACAGCTGACAATGACGAAGGGGACATCGAAGAAGCTCCTTGTACGGGTAATATATGGAGTCCTAAAGGCTCAAAATATATTAAGAACTTAGCTGCAGGTAGAACTGTGACGAGTCGATAATATTCGGGCGTAGGTGAGGATGGTCGTAGTCAAAAACTACCTTCATTTGTATATTATATTCAATAAATACAGGAAATGAAAAGATTATTGGTGAAAAGCAGATTGTTGGTTTGCAGGTTGCTCTTGTTGCGATGAATGCATGATCCCAAGGTCAGGAAAAAAAAGAAATCAGCAAAATAATCCTCAAAATCAGAACTCAGCAGCAAAGCACTAACAATAATACGCAGCCTTCGGGATATAACCCTTATGGAAATATTCCTATAGGGTTGATTCTTCTGGTACTGCTGACAATACTGTAAAAAAATCATTGCGTAATGATAACGCTTTTGATAAAACCGGATTAATGGAACGTACACCATTACCTTATGAACATTTACGCTGGGATGACGCATTGTTCGCGGAAAAGGTATGGCGTGAAATAGACCTCCGCGAAAAGATAAACCAGGTTTTTCGTTTTGAAGCGCAGGATGATAATGGAAGCCAGATATTTGTTGATATGTTACTTAAGGCAATTAATTCAGGTGAGATCACTGCTTTCTCCGATGATCGTTTTACAACCCCTATGTCGCTAAATGAAATTTCAGATGACTAACGGTTGGACGCTGATACTGTCGCACAAGTCTGACTATAAATGACCCAAGTAAGGTAATTGACATTATGTTGTAACAAAGGCGAGTTTTGACCCTAAAAGTGTTGTAAAGATCAGAATTAAAGAAGAATGGGTATTTGATCGTGAGGCAAGCCGTATGTTTGTTAGAATACTCGGCATTGCTCCTTTAAAGACCTTATTTTTGCCCAACGGGCAAGAAAGAGGTACAACAGCAATGTTCTGGGTATACTATCCTGATCTTCGCCCAATGCTAGCAAAGTATGAAGTTTACAACCCTAAAAACATGGGAATGGGACGAATGACCTGGGAGGAACTTTTTGAAAGCCGTATGTTTAGCAGTTATATTGTTAAGTCTACGCTGGATAACCCCGGAAACAAGAATATCAGGTCTTATGTCAAGGATCCGATTTTAGCTTTACTTGAAGGAGATAATATCAAGGATAGAATATTTAATTACGAGCAAGATCTTTGGTCTTATTAAAGGTTTAAAAAAGCTCACTATAGTAAAAGTCCCATGCTTAACGCATGGGACTTTTTGTTTAGAACCTTTTAATTGTTAATAACTTATTTTTTTAAAAAATACCTGATAGTGGTATAGGAAATATGGGGAATTGTTGTATTTTCGTTACGGTTTTTCATAGGATATTGGATTTTAAAAACGGGGCTGGATTTCTATCCGGGCCCCTTTTTTTTATTTTCAAGACCCGGATCTATGGGTAAAATAATCATGCAGTATCCTCGCTTTGGCTTTCCCGATTACTTCAGACAACTCTTCCTCATTTTTTTGCCGGATATTATTGATCGATCTGAATTTCTTTAATAGCAGATCGGTTGTACTTTTTCCAATTCCTTTGATCCCTTCCAGTTCATTTTTAAACGTTCCCTTGCTTCTTTTCTGGCGATGAAAACTGATGCCAAAGCGATGTACCTCGTCGCGGATACGGCGAATTAATTTGAGGCTATCACTATTGTAAGGAAGCTTTACCGGCTCTTTGTCACCTGGAAAAAAAATTTCCTCTTCATTCTTTGCAAGTCCGATCATTACTGTCTTGCCCTTTACATTTAAGTCTTCCAATGCTTCTACTGCGGCGTTTAGCTGGCCCTTGCCGCCATCTATGATCACCAGTTGCGGAAAAGCTTTTTCTTCTGCGAGCAGTCGCTTATATCTTCTGAAAACAGTTTCCTTCATTGATGCAAAGTCGTTTATGCCTTCCACTGTCTTTATATTGAAGTGCCTGTACTCTTTTTTGTTCGGTTCGCCATTGTGAAAAGAAACCATTGCCGATACCGGAAAACTTCCATGGAAATTAGAGTTGTCAAAACATTCTATCTGCATCGGTATCTGGGGAAGTTGCAGATCTTTTTGAAGTTGTTCGAGCAATTTTATTTTATCCTTATTCCTCTCTTGCAGCTTCAGTCGTTCTTTTTGCTTTATATCCTGGATAAAATAGTTGACATTGCTTTCTGACAATTCAAGCAACTTTTTTTTGTCACCACTTTTAGGCACCGTTATTATTACATTCGATTCATCATAGTCAATAATAAATGGAAGAATGATTTCTTTGGCCTGGCTGCTGAAGGTTGTTCGCAGTTGTGCTATCGAAAATGAAAGAATTTCTTCGGCTGTTTCATCCAAATGAGTTTCCACCTTTAATGTCTTGGTCTGAATAATTGTTCCGTTTTGCACTATTAAATAGTTGACATATGCCGAATCATTTTCTTTGACCACAGAAAAAACGTCAACATCTCCAAGTTTTGGCGTAACGACAACCGATTTCGATTGATAATTTTCAATGAATTCAATCTTCTTTCTTACTATTTCCGCTTTTTCAAATTCCATTCGGTCAACGTAGATATTCATTTCATTTTTGAAATGTTGAATAACAGGCCCTAGTCGGCCTTTTAAGAAATTTTTTAACTGTTTCAATCCTTCGTTGTAATCTTCTTTTGCCTGGAGTGCTTCACACGGGCCTTTACAATTACCCAGGTGATATTCAAGACAAACCTTAAATTTTCCCCCGGCTATATTTCTTTCTGTAAGATTTAAGGAGCAGGTTCTTAGTTGAATTGTCTGTTTAATAAAATTCAGCAGTTCACGAACCCTTCCAACAGACGTGTAAGGACCTAAATATTCCGAGCCATCTTCAATTTTTTTCCTTGTTAAAAATACCCGGGGAAAGGGTTCATTTTTTATAACTATGTAAGGATAGCTTTTATCATCCTTAAGATTGATATTAAATCGAGGTTGAAATTGCTTGATCAGGGAATTTTCAAGCAGGAAAGCATCTTGCTCCGAGTTTACTATTGTGAACTCGATTCTCGTGATGCGCTGAACCAACTCATAGGTCTTGTAGCTTGCGAAGGTCTTAATAAAATAAGAGGTAACCCGTTTGCGCAGATTTTTTGCTTTTCCAACATAGACCAGATTATTGTCTACATCAAAATACTTATAAATACCCGGGCTATTGGGGATAGTAGATGAAATCTTTTTATATTCTTCAGGGGTCATTCAAAAATAATTAATCATCTCCCTGGTCATTCCAAACTACTTGCATTACCGAAGTTTTTTCTTCTTCATTTTTTTTCTGCGTGATCGTTATTATCTGGAACTTTCGATCTGCGTACCAGGTCATCCTTTTTAACACAGAACTATCTTTGTTGCCATTTAACCTTTCTATATAGATGCTTTTTACTTTGTCATTTGGTGGATCTGGTAGAATTCTCACTTCCTGCCTGCGAACTTCAAGATCTTCGTCTTTGGTAGTCGCAATAAAAACAGCCAAACCCAGTTCGTTGTTCATCATTCTTTCTTCTGTATACTTACCGTCGAATTTTTTTGAGATATCGGGTGTTTCGAGAAAATCTTTTGCCAGCTTTTTGAAATCCGCTCGCGTAACGTAGGCAGTGTCGTCTGTACTATCTGTCACCGGCACGAGCTTTAGAATTCGATAAACAGAAGTGTCGACATTTGCAATTTGCCCTTTTATAAAATCGATTGCAGGGAAAACGTCGTTTTTCTTTTGTTTACAACTGTAATGACAAAGAATTATGAACCAAAAAGCTGCCGACACGGAATGTTTCTTCATTCTGTTTGAAATTTTAATGATCCATAAAATTAAAGGAAAACGACTCTCTAAAGAGAAACCCTGTTAACATCATAACAGGGCTTCTTTTAAAGGCAGCAGTTAGTAACGGCTATTTGTTAAGAGAAACGCCGACTTTTAAACCGAAATCGAAAAGATTTTCTTTTACGGGGTATTGTTTAACAAAACTGGAAAGTAACTGGTAACGTACCTGGGGACCGACCTGCCACTTCATTTTACCGGTTGAATAAGACACAAATGTTTCCAAACCTGTACTTACATTCCATCGACGAATCAGCCAAGGAACTTCTGCGTAATTTTTATAATCCGTTGAAAGCAGGTAAGCCCTGTCACCTAATATATATGTGGGTTGAATGGTACCAGCCACGCCAAATTGTACCCTATCATCACCCGCGATATCTATTTCTATTCCAACCGGGGCTGATATTTCAAAGTAAAAATTTTGCAACCAATCAGATTTATAACCGCTGAAATTCCTGTGTGAACTTCTGGCATACACTGAATCTACACCCGCATTTGTTTTCAACGCAATTGTTGTTAATTCGTTCTGATAATTGAAAGCTTTGATGTCATAACGATTTACGTTGAATTGAAGACCCGCTTTCACCCTAAAGTTACTGGCTAAAGAATATTTTTCTGTGAATCCTATCTCAAGCCCAATGTCCGGTTTGTGAGTTACCGCGCTATTTACATCATATAGTGCCGCAAAGGAAAAGGGCGCATTTGCCTGTTGGCTTGCAGAACTCAAAAAGGCCTCATTTGCTGATAATTTCCTATAACTGATAGTAGGAGTAAAATTAAATTGAAGAACAAATCTCTTATGTTTTGGCGGACGGAAACTATTCAATACACTTTCTATTGTCCAGTCAGATGGATTGGAAGCGGTAAATTTTCTGGGGTATGTCGATATTTTTTGTGAACGGGCATTGTCGATGATATCCTGATCCGTTAATTCGTCAGTTATATTGATTGCAAGTGGTTCCGGATTAGTTGTGGGTTCATTGAAATTTAAATTATTTTCGTCAACTGTCAGCGCATTGCCGGGATTACCATAAAAAATATTATTCGAAATAACTTGTCTATTTTCGGTTGCAGCCGCCAATGATGGATTGATTGGGAATTTATTTTCGACAATACGTTTATCTGGCGTGGCAATTTGCGAATGAGGGGCCAAACGTTTTTCATTGGAGACAGGCCGGTTACCTGAAAGACCAGTTTCTTTCGGAGATCGGGTGACAAGCACCGTAACCAAACTACCGGTAACTAACAATAATACGATCCCCAGGCCAAACCATTTCCGGCGCGTGTGCAGAGCATTGTAAATACCACTCCACACTTTTGCAGAAGGGTACATCCGGTATTGATCCGCATTTTCTTTTAAGAACCTTTCAAACTCGTTATTAAAATTTCTCTCCATAATCAGTCAGCGATTTAGGGACAGGATTGTTTTACCGTTTCATAGTGGCCAGCCATTCTATATCTTCTTTTGGCTTTTGAATAATCTTTTTTCTCACCAGTATTTCCTCCAGCATAGCTTTGGCTCTTGTATATTGACTTCGGCTCGTACTCTCCTCGATATCGAGCATCATCCCTATTTCCCGGTGGCTATAGCCTTCAATTGCGTATAGGTTTAATACCGTTCGATAACCTATCGGTAACATTCTTATACATTCTACAATCTGCTTGGCCTGGACAATTGAAGGAACACTTTCCTCGCGAACCATCGCCCCTGTAGCATGAATTATGTCTACACTCTCATTGAACTTTTTATTTTTCTTCAGGATATTAATACAAGTGTGGACAATAATTCTTCGTATCCAACCTTCGAAAGCACCCCTGTTACCGAATGTGTGCATTTGAGAAAAGATCTTGATAAAACCCTCCTGCAACATATCCTCTGCATCCTCACGATTATGTGCGAAACGATAGCAAACCGACAACATTTTAGGACTATACCGATTGTATAGCTCTCTCTGAGCGGTGGGATCATTTTGCAAACAGCCCTTTAAAATGGCTTCCTCGGTCATATCTTCCCTTTGGTTGCCTGTAATTTAGACAATTTTTGATTTATAATGCTGCACTGAAATGTAAAAAATTGAGTTTTCTTTGGGGAAAGGACCCGGATTATGGAGTGAATATCCTGGGCACCGTTCAACCCTTTTTGTCATTTAACCTCGTTGAAATCATCTTTTCTTTCTTACAAGGCTGTCAGCGGGATATTTTGCTTTCATTTCATTTGTTATTCCCTGCGCCCAATTGATCAGGGTATTTTTTTCCTCCTCGGTCAATATCGCATCCTTATGTACCCAGAGATATGAGTCCAAAGGCATTTCACCCTTTTTTACCTGGTCAACAGTGGATTCCATTTTATGATACTGATATCGCAGAGGCTTGTTGGTGTATTCGTCGAGATTCAACTCCTGTTTTCCTTCATTGATGTGATGGGTTAGCCACCAGTCAACGGGCTGAATTTTAAAATACCAGCGGTATTGTGTGTTGTTACTGTGGCAATCCATACAGGCTTTGTCTAAAATTGTTTTTACGTCGGCTGGTACGTTAAATGCGTGCGCAATGTTATTAGGTTGTTCGCCTTTCGAGATATTTCTCGATGGATGAATGAATTGGATAATGATCAAGAGCACTAACAATACGAGCAGGATCTTTTTAAACATTGTGTGGTTGTTTATCAATTAGAATTTCTCCGGTCATTTCTTTCGGAAGTGCAATGTCCATCATTGTTAAAATAGTTGGAGCAATATCTCCTAATTTACCCGGCCTGATCCTGCCGCTCCAGCTATTGTCTATAATAAAAAGTGGAACCGGGTTTAATGTATGCGCCGTATTTGGTGTGCCATCTTCATTGATCATATAATCAGCGTTCCCATGATCGGCCGTAACAAAACTAATGTAGCCATTTTCCAAACCGGCAGTCACTACTTTTTCAACACAGCGATCAACCGTTTCAACAGCTTTGACAGCCGCCTCCCAAACCCCCGTATGCCCTACCATATCGGCGTTGGCGTAATTTAAACAAATAAAATCAGCAGTCTTATTTTCTATTTCAGGAAGTAAAGCATTGGTTACTTCATAAGCACTCATCTCTGGTTTCAGATCGTACGTCGCTACTTTGGGTGAAGGAATAAGAATTCTCTTTTCTCCTTCAAAAGGAATTTCTCTGCCTCCACTAAAAAAGAAGGTGACATGAGGGTATTTTTCTGTTTCTGCGATCCTGATCTGTTTAAGATTATGTTGCTCCAAAACTTCGCCCAGGGTATTATTTAAATTGTCATTGCTGAAAACGATGTGAATGTTCTTAAATGAATGATCATATTCGGTCATCGTCGTATAATCGAGTGAAAGTTTTTTCATTCCAAAATCCGGTAGATCGATCTGGGTAAGTACCTGTGTTATTTCACGACATCTGTCGGTTCTGAAGTTAAAGCAGATCACTACATCACCATCTTTGATCCTGGCAAGTGGTCGCTGAGTTTCATCCACGACAACGCATGGCTTGATAAATTCATCAGTGATATTTTTTTTGTAGGAATTTTCGATTGCCTCTGCACCATCCGTAGCTTTTTCACCTTCGCCATTCACCAGTGCATCATAAGCCAGCTTAACTCTTTCCCATCGTTTATCCCTATCCATGGCATAATACCTTCCACTAACTGAAGCAATTTTTCCAACGTTTTTTTTTAAATATGATTGAAGATCTTTTATAAAACCCAGGCCGCTTTTTGGGTCCGTGTCTCTTCCATCGGTAAAGGCATGGATAAAAACATCGTCAAGCTTTTCATTTTTACAGACGTCAATGATAGCTTTCAGATGGTTGATATGTGAATGCACACCGCCATCACTTACGAGGCCGATAAGGTGTAACGGTTTTTGATTTTTTTTTGCCAGCCTGATCGAGTTAAGAAGAACTTCATTTCTCGCAAAAGATCCATCGCGGACGGCGACATTGATCCTTTGTAGTTCCTGGTAAACAATTCTTCCCGCACCGAGGTTTAAATGACCTACTTCGGAATTACCCATCTGACCTTCCGGCAGGCCAACTGCCTCTCCGCAGGTAGTTAAAATAGTGTTAGGATATTTTTTGTAGAGGGAGCTGACAAATGGCGTTTTTGCGTGTTGAATAGCATCTGCTGACGCAACTTTTCCTAATCCCCAGCCGTCCATGATTATCAAAATCGCTCTTTTATTGTTCATTTCCGTTAGATATTATTAATTTATTTGTTTTTTAATTCGAGATAGTAATTATCCGCCAAACTGTGTAAAACTACTTTATTTAATGAATTAACCTGTTCTCTATGAAAAGCATATTGTTTTTATTATTTTAGTATTCCATTTGAAGACGGTTGACTGTGGCACATTTTTCGTTCCCAATCACCGTGAAAAACAAATTCATATGAAAAGTTTTATTTCTACCCTTACAATTTTTCTAAGCCTGGCAATGGTTTCGTTCACTAACCAGGCCTCAAACCTGGATAATGTGATCGACGCTTTGAAAGACGGTAAGGCCAGCGAAATAGGCAAGTATTTGGATGAGAACGTTGAGATCACTTTGCCTGATAAAAGTAATAATTACAGCAAGGCACAAGCCATTCTTATTCTTAAAGATTTTTTTGACAATAATGAAGTAAAGACTTTTGAAGTGAAACACAAAGGCGATCAGAATGGCGGTCAATTTTGTGTAGGGACACTTCAGACAAAGTCCGGAAATTACCGTACTACGATTTTTATGAAAACGATGGCCGGCAAAGATTACATCAAGACACTCCGCTTCCAATCCGTCTGACAAGTTTAGTATAAATGAATAAAAGTCCCGCCATCGGCGGGACTTTTTACTTTTGCGCTATGAAAAATTTTAAAGAGTGTTTGCGTACATTAATAGATAACGCATTAAAAGAAGATGTGGGCGATGGTGATCATTCGACCTTATCATGCATTTCTGCAGATGCGCGAGGCAAAGCGGTCTTGAAAATAAAACAGGATGGTGTACTGGCTGGGTTGGATGCTGCCCGCGAGATATTTTCTTATAGAGAACCTTCCTCAATTTTTATAGCCTTCAAAAAAGATGGTGAAGAAATGAGAAATGGAGAAACAGCTTTTGAAATAGCAGCTTCGGTACATACTATTTTGAAGTGTGAACGTTTAGTATTGAATTGCATGCAGCGCATGAGCGGCATTGCAACCCTGACAAAACAATATACTGCTAAATTGAAGGGATTTAAAACAAAAGTTTTGGATACGAGAAAAACAACTCCGAATTTCAGATTGCTCGAAAAGGAAGCTGTAAGAATTGGCGGAGGCATCAACCATCGCTTTGGCCTCTATGACATGATACTTTTAAAGGACAATCATATTGATTACTGCGGTGGTTTAGAAAAAGCAATTGAACGAGCATATCGGTATGTACGATCAGTGAAACCGGAATTAAGGATTGAAGTGGAGACAAGAAACCTGGATGATATAAAAAAAGTAATGGAAGTGGGAAAGAAAAAAGTATTCAGGATAATGCTTGATAATTTTACTCCGGCACAAATTGAAGAAGCATTAAAAATAATCAATGGACAATTTGAAACGGAAGCGAGTGGCGGAATTAATTTGAATAATATAGAAAAATATGCAAGGGCAGGGGTCGATTATGTAAGCGTTGGCGGATTAATACACCAGGCAAAGAGTTTGGACCTGAGTTTAAAAGCGGTTATTGATAAGTAAAATTTAAAACGCAAAAAAATAAGTTCTTTTTTTCCTTTTAACTTTTGAATTTACCATGAGTAAAAAAAATAAAAGCGATCAACATGGTTTTGTTTACAGTACTGATCCCAGTTTTCGCTTTGAACAGGAACAAAATGATATTGAGACGTTCCCTCCTCCGCATCAAAAATTAAGGATCAGGATAGACACAAAACGCAGAGCTGGAAAGGCCGTTACGTTAATTGAAGGCTTTATTGGAAAAGAGGTGGACCTCGAAGAATTGGGAAAAAGATTAAAAACATTTTGTGGCACCGGGGGTTCTGCAAAAGATGGTGAAATTATTATCCAGGGTGATCAAAGAGAGAAGGTATTACAATGGTTAAAGAAGAATGGATATTCACAGGTAAAAAAAATTTAAATTGAATAATAACCCTGACGCTTCGGGCGCCAGGGTTTTTTCCGCAACTATATTCTATGAATTCACGTTAATATGAATGAACTAATTTCATTAGCTGAACGCCTTGAGATGCTCGCTTTTTTTGCAGGATATCCCCTGGTTTTTTATGTCATATATTTTTTTGCAAGAAAAGCGTTACAGCGACCTGCCTTTAAGAACAAGGCAATTTATCTTTTCCCATTGGCTTATGCACTGATCGGCACTTTATATTGGGGTCTTCAATTAAGAAACTGGTATCCGGATTATCAAATCAAAAATATTGTTAACAATACTCATTACATCTATTCTAAAATATGGGCATTGCTTGCCATTATTTTCTGGATACCATTCTTTTTTAAACGGCCTTTTCTTAGCGTCCTTCACAGTTTGTTTTTCTTTTTTTGTTGCTCCACGATATATTCTCACAGCTGTTATTTCATGACCAGGATGTTCTCACTTTGAGAAATGAAATGAAAGTTTATACAGATAGTTTACTTCTGAATCTATTTGCCCTGATAATAATTTCAATGTTTTATTTACCCATTATCCTCATAAAAAATAAAGCAAAAATCTCTTCGTAGTTCATAATTCTCAGGCTGTTGTTTCCGTATGGTCACACGATGTTTTCGGCGGTAATGCAGCATCTCAGGCCGATTTTCATTTTGCAATAAATGATTAATCTCATTTCAAGTTTTGATTATGGTCATGCTTTGTTCATGTTATCAAAAATATTTTCGTGTCAGCAAAAAAGGATTAAACACTTAAATATTTTATATGAAACTGCTTAACAGTAAAATGCTCCTCATAATGTTGGTTCTTTTCAGTGCATTGGGGTACGTTATCAGTTGTACCAGGGACAATGAATCAATTGTTCCTATAGAAATAACACAACCATTCGTTCCAAGCAGGGGTAATCATGTTCATCTTCCCGGAACATTGACAACAGGAGATACAACGCAATGGAAACTTGACAAAGTACATTCAAGTGTATTATGGTCCGGTGCATACATCGGGGCGGCCGGCTTACTGACCGGGCGTTTTAACCAGTTTGGAATGCATGATGTCACGCCTGCCAAAATGCAGAATTATGTTACAACGGGTCAACCTCTGCCCGATACTTCCTGGGCATTTTATGAAAGTGATCCGTCCAAAACCTATATTAATGGTTACGTACAGATCAACACGTCTAATACGGGTGAACCCGGAAGAGACGCAGGTTGTAATATCGGGAACCTGGGAACTGTTCCTATTGTTCCAGGTACTCAAAATCTTACTGATACCAACCTGGCTCAAATTAAATCAACCAAAGTTGAACTCGACCCGGAAAGTAATGGGTATATCGTTCATTTAAACCTGACCTGGCGGGGTAAATTAACGGCTACGCACACTGAAGAGGTGCTTGGTAAATTAACATACGTTCCCCAGGCTACCCCGACAGGAGCAACCTATGGTGTATTTGGACTTCAATTGACTTTTCAATTTGATAAATCTGATTTTGGAATTACAAGCACGAGCATTGGTGATAATATTTCTATAGAATGTAACATGAACTTCAACAATAAATGACCAGATTAAAATAACTAGTATGAAAAAAATATCATTATATATGGGTTTGATAATATTGGCAGGAATTGGGTTTGCAAGTTGTTACAAGGATATTATTAAACCAGAATTACCCAAGGATCCGAATGCACCCCCGCAACAGGTAAGTTTTAAAAATGAACTGGCTCCTTTATTTAACGCAAGTTGTACAGATATCGGATGTCATGTGTCAGGAGGACATCATCCTTACATGACGCTAGATGTATCCTACCAGGAAATTGTAAATGGTGGTTTTGTAAATACGACCTTCCCTAAACAAAGTATCCTGTACCAACAAATTTATGGTGATATGGGAGTGCATATTCCGTCATTATCGGATAGGGAAAAAGTGTATGATTGGATAAGAAATGGCGCCCCCAATAATTAATCGACTTTAAAATTAAAATCAAATGAAGCTCATAGTGAATCGAATAAAAGAAGTTTTGTTTGCAATGCCCGCTTTGTTTATTTGCTTCATGATGCTCCCCAATAACAATGTACAGGCACAGGACAGCACGAATGCAGAAGAACCAGGAGCACCTGTCAAGGCAAAACCTGTTAAGAATACTTTCCAAAGTATTTGGCTTATCGATAACCAAACTACATTGGTACCAGTAAAAGGGACATTTGAAATGGATATCATGCACCGTTTTGGAACCTGGAACAACGGGTACGAAGATTTTTGGGGACTTTTTGCTGCATCCAATATAAGAATTGGAGTTAACTATTCGCCCATAGATAAATTAAATGTTGGAATTGGTTTTACCAAAACAACTGCTGCTGTTATTCCTAATGCAGGTATCTCCTCTGTGAATGGTCCTTTATGGGATGGAAGTCTGAAGTATGCTTTTTTCACACAAACAAAAGACAAATATCCGGTCAGCTTAAGCTATTATGGCAATGCTGCTTACAATACTCTAAAAGATGCCGATATCGAGATCTACAGGCATAACAGTGATAGGTGGACTTTTTTTCACCAAATACTGATTGCGAGGAAAATAACAGATAAGTTAACTGTCCAGGTGGCACCAAGCCTTTCCCATCATAACGTAGTGAACGGCTATTACACAAAGCTGGATGATTCTACATTGAAAGTAAATCCTTCAATGAAGTTCGATCATTTCGCCATTGCTTTCTCTGCGAGGTATAAATTGACTACAGTAACTTCCCTGATGATTAATTACGATCAGCCGATAACAACACACGCCACGAACAACCCCAATCCAAGCCTTTCCTTTGGACTCGAACTTAATACCAGCAGTCACTCATTCCAGATATTCTTTACTAATTTCTATTATTTGAATCCGGCGGTCAACAATTTGTATAATCGAAACAATCCGTTTGGCTATACCGATCATTCAACGGATGATCCTAATACTCCAGCGGATGAAAGTACAAAAGTAAGTGGAGGAAGATTTCTTATCGGCTTTAATATTACCCGGCTGTGGAATTACTAAGCAAATTTATCAATTACATTGTTCATGATAAGCCAATTGATTTATGAGCGCAATGGCTTTTAAATATTATTTTTAAATTGTAACTTCCTTTGCATTTTTTAGCATGAACGAAAATCTATCAAAGGCAACTCTCTTCCGCGTTTTCATCTTAATATGGGTCTTCATTTATTCATATAGTTGCACAAACACAGAATCATCCAAAAAAAATAATACTGAAATACCTGCAACTTCACATGCTGTTCAATACAAAAAACCTTCATCAAGCTTTAGTGATACGCTGGTCATTAATAGGATCTCCGCCGTGTTTTATAATCCGGATAGTTTACAGCTTAATAAAATACAGGCCATCACAAAAAAGGAATTATACGAAACGAATGTGCACAATTGCTTTTACCTCATGCGAAATGCACGCATGGTGATAAAAAAATACTGGCCACACATACATATTATTGAAACTTCTGAATACAGGTATCTTCTTTTCATCAAGGCTGATAGTAGCCGGACTTGTATCGATTTGGATACAAAGGAAGATATGTGTGGGATTCTATTGTTTGACAGGAAGAAAGAACCAGAGTTGATAGATATGATGAATATCGACACGGCTCTTGGTTTTTATTTTAAATCAGGTTAAAATTCATAACTAATGCGCGACCATCATTGAAAAACAGTGTTCAAAATTATCTTAGATAGTGATATTTTCTTACTTTAGTAATTATTAGTATAAAAAAATAAAACAAAATGAAAACACTTGCAAAATTTTTGCTGATAGCCATAGGAATTATTTTTGCCGCTTTTACGATTAAAACACAGCAAAAGGATCCATGGCCCGTCCCCGATAAATATTTAAAAATGGCTAATCCTGTTAAATCGAATGGCGAATCTCTCAACGCAGGAAAAGAACTATATGCGCAACATTGCCAGTCATGCCATGGGAAAAAAGGGTTGGGGGATGGGACCAAAGCAGCATCTCTAAAAACAGAGCCTGGAGATTTTTCCACAGCAGAATTTCAAACTGAGCCAGACGGTGCCCTGTTCTATAAAATAGCAGAAGGTCGCAAGGATATGCCGAGCTTTAAGAAGAAAATTCCCGACCAGGACGACATTTGGAGCGTGGTGAATTACATCCGCACAATGAAAAAATAATTCTTAGACGATATACATCTAAAGAACCGGTTTTTCACAACCGGTTTTTTGTTGAAGACATTGCGTTTCTGACTATAATCATATCCCTACCTGATGAAAATAATCAGCTGCAAGTTTTTTAGGTGGTAGCTTTCTCCTTGCATACAATAACATTCAAATCAATCATTACTATGACAGCCAACAAAGAATATTCTTCACGCCGCAAATTCATTGGATGGGGAATGGGTGCCTTAGCCGCATTTTCTTCAATTGGATTGTTTTTTTCTCAAAAGAAAAAAAAGAAGATCGTAAAAATGCTGACTCAGGATGGTCATCTTGTAGAAGTGGATGAGGCTCTTATAAAATCAACAGGAAAAAAAGTTGATAACAAAGAAATTCATACATGGGTGAAAAACAAACAAAAACCAACAACATACAATTAACCAGAAATGTTAACCGATAACCAAGTTAATGCAGCCTCTAGATCCAGAAGAGAATTCATTGCAGCAGGTCTTTTGGCCGGTCTCGCGGCGGGATGTGGCTCTAATACAAATCCTTTTAATCCTGGCGAAGGTCAAAACGTAGTCGCTTCAGGCGAAAAGGTAAAACTGCTCTCAGTAGACGGAGATGTGATAGAAGTTGACAAAGCATTTTTGAAACCGGTTCCCGAAACACCTCACCTTACCAACAGCGAAGAAAGAAAAGGGATCGCCGGTAAAAAATTTGTAATGGTCATTGATCTGTCCCGTTGCAAAAATGTAAAAGCCTGCCAGTCGGCCTGCAATCACATGCATCACCTGCTGAACAAAACTGGATTAAGGTTTACCCGATGAAGGATGCAGATCATACCGCACCTTATTGGGAGCCGACCACCTGTATGCATTGCGACGAACCGCCCTTGCGTGAAAGTTTGTCCTGTTGATGCAACATTTAAACGGGAAGATGGAATCGTTCTGATTGATAGTGACCGGTGTATTGGTTGTCGTTTTTGTATGGCCGCCTGTCCTTATTCTACAAGAGTATTCAACTGGGGAGAGCCGAGATTCCCCAAAGAGATCGCTGATAAACCCTATTCCTGCGAAACCAGTGTTCCGCAGAAAAAAGGAACAGTTGGTAAATGTGATTTTTGCGCGGATATGACCAGGAAAGGTGAATTGCCTCACTGTGTATCTGCTTGTCCTAATGGTGTATTCTTTTTTGGAGATATGATGAAGATTCCGTCACAAACGGAGCAGAAACATTTCGGTTCAGTGAACTGATCAGGGATAAAGCAGGTTATCGTCTGATGGAAGATCTCGGAACTAAACCCAGTGTATATTATTTACCTCCGGTGAACAGGAACTTCCCGTTTGAAGTGAAGATGATCAACAGAAAATGAAAAAACGAAAAAATAAATCTAAATATTTGCCGTGGACATACTATACTTAGCCAGACAGAAAATCATAGACGACCTGCTACCCCAGCGATTTGGCAGGACAAGGAAAAATCTGGGTTTCAGCATTATTGATTATTTGCTTATTGGGGATTATCGCCTATTACGTCCAGTTGATCCAAAGGGCCTGATTGTTAACGTCCATGCGGGATTATGCTATCCTGGGGAATTTATATTTCCAATTTTGTTTTTTTTGTCGCTATAAGTCTGGTGGGTTCTCTGATTACAGCTGTGTCTCCGACTTGTCGAATGTACATTGGAGTACGCCGCTAACGAGAATCGCCGAGATCATTGCTGTTTCTGCCATTACTTTTGCTTCTATTATTATCGTTGTGGATATGGGGCGTCCTGAGAGATTTTTAATCTGTTTCTTCATGGACGAATTCAATCCCCGATTATGTGGGATGTGATTGTTATTACCACTTATTTTTTTATCAGCCTCTTATTGTTTTACCTTCCTTTTATGCCCGACTTCACGATCATGTAAATCGGGGTCCCAAAAAAAATCCCGCTTCCTCAATAAATTTTATCACCTTGGGGGTCATTCTGGAAAGGAACAGCAAAGAAAATCAGGGTCAGTAACCGCGCTATTACAATTCTTTCCATTACCATCATTCCTGTCGCATTTTGCTATTCATACGGTCACTTCATGGCTTGTTTGCCACGACCTATAGGCCGGGCTGGGACAGCACCAATTTCGGGGCTTATTTTATCTCCGGCGCATTTTTGGTCGGAGCAGGTGCGGTGCTGGTCGCCATGTATATATTTCGGAAATCATATAAGCTTGAAAAATATATTACTATATAGCATTTTGACAGAATGGGTAAAATTGTGGTTATGCTTGCGCTGCTATATTTTATTTTAATGTAAATGAATTCCTGGTTCCGGCTTTCAAAATGAAAAAAACAGAAGCAGATCATCTTATCGGAATTATTTACCGGGAATTTGCCCCGGTTTTCTGGTTTGCTATTCTTATCGGCATGTTTATTCCGATTTTCATTCTTGTTATTCAAAAGAGGAAGGAAGCCATTACCTATGTTTATTGCTGGTGCATTTGATCGTGGTTGGTGCCTGGTTCAAAAGATATCTGATTGTTACACCTACCTTGCTGCACCCGTTTTTACCCATGCATGATGTACCCGAATCTTATAAACACTATTTTCCGAGCTGGGAAGAGTGGGCTATTGCTATGGGTTCGCTCGCCGGCGCCTTATTGATCATAACTTTTTTTGCACGAGTATACCCGGTCATTCCAATTCAAGAAACAATAAACGAACAAAATGAAAAGGCCGAACAATTATAGGATCTCCTTTTTACTAACGGCATTTATAATTTTCTCTGCAGCACACGCGCAGGATTCTATTACTAAACAACCGCTTTTGGACGTAAATTATTTTTCTTACAATAATAATATCCAGTATGTCCAAGTGATGGCAAGGCTGAAACAAGGCAGAAAATTTGACCCCGTAAAAGGAGTAATCCTTAAAGTATATCTGGATTCTATTTCTTCTTCGTTGCTGATGACTGACAAAGCCGTAACAGATGAAACCGGCAAGACTGATGCTGCTCTGCCGCCATCATTACAAAAGGAATGGAATGCTTCTGCTAAGCACAAATTCATCGCTGAAGCTTCGGGGGTAAAAGAATTTGAAGGGGAAAAGGCAGAAACAGAGATAACAAAAGCAAGGTTGCTGATGGACACAGCTGCCGGCAGTGAAACAAAAAACATCACGGTGACTCTCGTTGCTTTGGAAAACGGGAAATGGACTCCTGTTAAAGATGCAGACATGAAAATTATGATCAAACGTTTAGGTGGCAATCTTACTGTTGGTGATGAACCCACCTATACTACCGATAGCAGCGGCACAGTAACAGCTGAATTTAAAAGAGACAGTATTCCCGGCGATGCGAATGGTGACATAGTTCTTATAGCAACAGTCGAAGACAATGATAACTACGGCAATCTTTCCGTTGAAAAAACTGTAAAATGGGGCGCACCTTTTACGTACTACAGCACATTTAATGAACGCTCATTATTTGCCACAAGAGATAAGGTTCCCATTTGGTTACTTTTCATGGCTTATTTTATAATCGGCATTGTTTGGGGAACACTGATATATTTAGTGTTCCAAATATTTAAGATCAAAAAACTTGGCAAACAGGCAGTATAGTTTTTTTAAAACAGACCTTGGTCAATTATCTCCGGAATATGAAGTGTCATTTTCTAATTGATTGTTCAAATAATCATCCCCAAAAAAATTAAGTAACAAGCGTACCTATCCTCAAGAACAGCTTCAAACGATCACGCCGAGTAAACAAAAAAGAAAAATTAAATGATTATTGGCCCTGTGCAAGACTAAAACCTTTTTTATCTCCCCACATATTCAATAGTTCAAAAGAGCAGATCTTAAAATTACCGCTCATGCTTACGTACAGGCCAATGACATCTTGTTGGTAAAGTTCTTCATCATCTAAACTTTCAAAGCGAACGTTGTACTGATTGACGAGATTGGTATACACAGAACCCGTGGGCCATACCTGTGTGCCACGGTTGCTGATATTGATCAGTTTAAATTTTACTCCTGCATGTCGCTGGCATTTTTGAGCAATCGCATTAGGTTGTTCTTCACTTTCAATAAAGAGATCAACGCCAACAATTTTTTCATTGACTGGTTCTTTTGACACCATCATTGGATTTTTTTCCAGCTTGAATGGAGTGGGTGTGCCTGGCATGTTGGGAATTACTTCTCTTGCATTAGTCTTTGGTTGTTTGCCAAAATTGCCAATGATGGCCTCGGCAAATTGTGTAGTATTTACAGAAGGTTTGGTTTTATCTCCAAAATCCCCGGTATGGACCCCGCTTTCCAGGGTATAAAGTAAGGCGTTCTCAATGACCGCTGAATTTTCTGTTAAGCCTACATGTTGTAACATAGAAAGACCACTCAATAATAAAGCGGTTGGATTGGCAATATTTTTTCCGGCAATATCCGGAGCAGTTCCATGTACGGCTTCAAAAATCGAAATATGATCACCAATGTTTGCTGAAGGTGCGAAACCAAGACCGCCCACTAAGCCGGCGCACAGATCGCTGACAATATCACCCTGCAGATTGGTAAGTACTACCACATCAAAGGTGTCAGGTCTTGTCACCAGTTTCATGCAGAGATCATCCACAATTACATCATCAGCCTTTAATTCAGGATATTTTTTTGCCACTTCATAAAAGCATTCTAAAAATAAGCCGTCGGTGATCTTCATGATGTTGGCCTTGTGCCCGCAGGTGATTCGCTTTGCATTTTTTTGCTTTGCCATTTCAAAAGCATAATGGATAAGCTGCAGACTGCCGGGCCTCGTGATAAATCTTCTGCTTAGGGCTACGTCATAGGTCAGCATGTGCTCAATGCCGCCATAAGTGTCTTCAATATTTTCTCTTACTACCGTTATATCGATCAATATGCCTGCTTTGCTGAAAACTGTATCTACGCCATGCAGGGTTTGAAAAGTTCTTTTGTTTGCATATGTATTCCAGGTTTTTCTTGCAGTGACGTTTATACTTTTTACTCCCTTACCCTTTGGTGTCTCCATCGGTCCCTTAAAAAGCAGTCCCAATGTCTCGATAGTTTGCTTTGCTTCCGGCGTCATTCCATTGCTATAGCCTTTGTCAAAAACCCATTTACCCATATCGACAAACACATACTCCAGTGGTACCTTGTCAGCCTCAAAGATTTTCAAAACAGCTTCCATTATTTCTGGTCCAATTCCATCGCCTTTGGCAACTGCTATTTTCATAATATCAATTTAAAAAATTTCAGGCCGTGAAAATAGTGAAATATAAAAAAGTGAAGCAAAGAGGTTAACTGTGAAATTGACAATAATCATTTTTTCAGATTTTGAAATGTTCGCATTTTCAAATTGTTTGGCTACTTTTACACAAAACCTCCCTTATGACCAGCATGATCTCGGAAGGTGTACAGGTAAGCGTTGAAACATTTTACCAATCAGATTACAGCAATCCCCTGCAGTCGGAGTTTATGTTTGCGTACAGGATCACGATTGAAAACCATAACTCCTTTCCTGTAAAACTACACCGGCGCCATTGGAATATTTTTGATAGTAATGGCAGTTATCGTGAAGTAGAAGGCGAAGGAGTAGTGGGAGTTCAGCCAACATTACAACCAGGTGAAAGATACCAATATGTTAGCGGCTGCAATTTGCGGACTGAAATGGGAAAGATGCGCGGCACCTACCAGATGGAGAATCTTAATAACAAAAAATTACTCGAGATCAATATTCCTGAGTTTGAAATGGTCGTTCCATTCAAGGGAAACTAACGAGGCAATGCAGAATTTTGCCCAATTTTATTGCTTTCAAAGGCAATTTCCACTATTGTTTCGTAGTTTTAAGGGGTAACAACTCCCTTCTCCGGTTTTTCCATGGAACGGTTTTGTAAGATCACTCAACATTTCTAAGATCAACTAACCATTTAAACAACGATCAATATCAGTTGAAAAGAATCCACCATGCCTAAAGTAATATTCAATAACAAGAACAGTGTTTTCTTTACTGCTCTTAAAACAGAAGTGGAAGAATATTTCCGTCAGAAACAAATAAAAAGGACGGGTAATTGGAAATTATATATAAAGCCGGGGGTGCTCATTCCATCAGCCGTTGTCTTGTACGTTGCTCTTTGTTTCTGCCTATGCCGGCAGTATTGGCCATCTTTTTATGTGCTTTGTTGGGCTTTATATTAGCGAGTATTGGCTTTAATATAATGCACGATGCATGTCATGGGAGTTTCAGCAGTCGTAAATGGGTAAATCATCTTTTTGGGTATACACTAAATGCACTCGGTGGAAATGAATTTTTCTGGCGGCAGAAGCATAATATCATTCACCATACCTACCCCAATATTGACGGAATGGATGATGATATTGCCAAAAGCCCGCTGATCCGTCAATGCGAAACTCAAAAATGGTTTGCAGCTCATCGTGTGCAGCATATCTATCTTCCCCTCGTATATGCCATTACATCTATTGCATGGACATTCATCATGGATTTTGTAAAATATTTCTCTCAGAAGATTGTAAGAACCTCTGTTCAGAATATGGACCGGAAAGATCACTTCATTTTTTGGCTGAGTAAGATTTTATACGTGGTTTTTTACATTCTGCTTCCGGCGTTTATAGTTGGATGGAAAGCATGGGCTATCGGCTTCGTCACCCTGCATTGTGTGTTTGGATTTACACTTGCCATCGTTTTTCAACTGGCGCATGTGGTCGAGCATACTGAATTTGACGTGGTATCTGGCGATATCAAGTTAATAGAAACAGAATGGGCCGTTCACCAGGTGAAAACGACAGCAAATTTCGCCACACATAATAAAATTATTTCCTGGTTTGTCGGGGGATTGAACTTTCAAATCGAGCACCATCTTTTTCCCCGCGTTAGTCATGTTCACTATCCTGCTTTAAGCAAAATTGTGAAAAAGGTTTGCGAGTTACATGGAATGCCTTATCATCAATTCCCGACGATGTCATCGGCCATAGCCTCTCATTTCAGATTTATGAGGCAATTAGGAAGAAAGCCCCGATTAATGTTGGCAGATTAGTTGACCTTACTTGGGTTTATATTTTGCTTCGGTAAGGATCTTTCTCGCCGGCGTATTCATGATTTCTGTTGGGTTCTGCGATGAATTGTCTGCGGCAAATTTTTTTACGATCTGCCATCCCACCCACTGCCCGATGTTTCCCGGTGAAGTTTGCGGCATTCCCTGTGTAGTGGGAGATTCGCCAATATAATTTTGTACCACATCCGGTTCGATAGCTTCAAGATTTTCATTCGTTACAAAATAATTCCAGATCAATCCTTCATTTTCCTTGCACCATTTCAACTGCTTTTGTGTGTACCCCGTTTTCAGAGAATCAGCCGTAGCGGGCATGAGTTTATCAAGCAGCCACCATTGCTTTCCTTTCTCGATCATTTGTTCTACCATGGGTTTGCCTGTGCTTTTGTCTGGAAAAATATCATCTATGACAGCCTTTATACAATTGACCGGAATATATGCAGCATCAAACCGGCGTGAAATATATGCAGGATACATTTGCTGCACTTCATTTGCCTGGTAGCCGGGAAAATCCTTTCCGGCATACTGCTGCAACCCGATGGCAATGCGATTTCTTGTCAGCGCGACGCCTGGTGCATCCAGTGGACCAACATAAGTGACGAGTACAGGTATTCTATAATCCGGAAAATAATATTTCACAACTTGAAAGTCATGTTTTAACTCATTCTCAAGAGGGGTTGTATTGTTGAACTTTTTTTCAAGTTCAGCAGCAAACGAAGTGTAGCTGCGAAGGATATTTTTTGTTACTGATAAAGTGGTAGTATCTGCAGGATCTCCGCTGACGCCAAGGATATTTTGCATGAAATCAGGATAAAAATCAGGGAAATCTCCATGCGTTTTTGTCAATCCTTGCTCAATATTGTTTGTATCAATGGCAAAAAAACTCTTTTCAAACCGTTCCAGTTTTATATCCACTTTGACCCCTGAGACATCAGGACCGCTGTTTTTGTTATTGCATGCGGAAAAAACAACTGTAATCAATAAAATGCCAGTGATTTTTTTCATAGTGAGATAAACGCAGCGGGGTTATAAATGTTGCGAAGGTAAAGGACTGTATTAAAAATTTCTCTTGTACTCCCCTTTAGGGGATGGGGGTTTTGTAAATTTGCCGTATGAAGATCGCATTAGCGCAACAGAACTACCATATCGGAAATTTTGAAAAGAACAGGCAAAAGATCATTGATGGCATCACGTGGGCAAAGCAACAAAACGCCGATCTTGTTGTTTTTTCTGAATAATGTATTTGTGGGTATCCTGCCCGGGATTTTCTTGAATTCGATGATTTCATTAATAAATGTTATGAATCTCTTGATATCATCAGGAAATACGCAGATACAATCGGTGTTTTAGTGGGCGCCCCTGCCCGGAATCCGAGGCCGAGGGTAAGGATCTTTTTAATGCTGTTTTCCTTATTGTATGAAAAAGAAGTAAAAGCAGAGATATATAAAACTCTTTTACCTAACTATGACGTCTTTGATGAGTATCGCTATTTTGAACCCGCTTATGATTGGCAGGTAATAGAGTTCAGGGGAAAGAAATTAGCGGTTACTATTTGCGAAGATGTCTGGAATATGGGCGATAACCCCCTTTACCGTGTTACACCTATGGAACAGCTGATGCCATTTCATCCGGATGTAATGATCAATCTTTCCGCCTCGCCTTATAACTATGCACAGGATATTGTCAGGAACAGCATTGTAAAAGCTCATGTACTAAAATACAAATTGCCGATGTTGTACTGCAATGCGGTGGGATCACAAACGGAAATTGTTTTTGACGGAGGCAGTCTTGTTTATGATATCAATGGATGCAAGGTGAAAGAGATGAAATATTTTGAAGAAGACTTACCAGGTTTTTGAATTGGATGAACTCTTAGAACGCAATGAGGAATTCAATCCAAACATCGGATGGGGGTAAAAGAGAAACATATTATTATTCTGCTTTTGAAGTCGGCAATGACACCGACACTATTGAATACCTTTCAGGCGAAAAAAATATTGATGAGATCTATCACGCCATTGTTCTTGGCATTCGTGATTATTTCGGAAAGATGGGTTTCAATAAAGCCATACTGGGATCTTCGGGGGGATTGACAGTGCTGTTGACACAGGCCTGGCCTGCGAGGCATTGGGTAAAGAAAATGTGCAGGGCGTGATCAATGCCCTCCCAGTATTCCAGTGGTCATTCCGTAACAGATGCGAGCAGTTGAGTAAAAATCTTGGCAATCCTTATGATATTATTCCCATTGATAATATCTATGAAGTTTTCTCGACGACTTAAAACCTATTTTAAAGATCAGCCTTTTTGTGTCGCAGAAGAAAATATTCAAAGCCGCACCCGGGGTAATTTGCTGATGGCCATGGCCAATAAATTCGGATATATTTTCTTGAACACTTCCAATAAAAGCGAACTCGCCACAGGCTATGGGACTTTGTATGGTGATATGGCCGGCGGACTGAGCGTGATTGGGGATTGTTATAAAACGCAGGTATATGCCCTGGCCAGATTATATCAACCGAAAGAAAGAAGATCATCCCGGAAAATATTATTAGAAAAAGCTCCATCGCCGAATTGCGACCCGGATCAAAAAGATACCGACAGCCTGCCGGAATATGAAATGCTCGATCAAATTTTATATCAGTATATAGAAAGGAGGAAAGGACCAAAGGAGATCATCGAATCCTGGGTTATGAGGCGCAGTTGGTGGACAGGATTTTAAAACTGGTAAATACCAATGAATATAAACGCAACCAGTTCTGCCCCATCATCCGGGTCAGCTGCAAGGCTTTTGGCATGGGCAGAAGAGTGCCGATTGTGGGAAAATATTTAAGTTAGGGATGTACAAACGTAATTTGAACGGTTGTAGGTGGCAGGGGTGCAATTGTCATTGTTTGAGAAACTATAAGATTTGTTTCCGTAAGAGAGATGACTGTAAAATCTGACGCACCACTTGGGAAAAGAGTTGTTGAAATATGAAGCCCGGCCTCATTATTTGTAAAATTCCAGGTAAAGGCTCCCGCCGGAGAAGGAGAGCAAATATTTGTTGATTCATTGATGTTGCCCGACCCATCAGAAACAAAAGCGTATGTATTGTCTTTGTAGCAATCTGGTATCTGCGATGAAACATCTCCAAAGCCGGATGCAGAAGCGCTGCTGAATTTCCATGAAGCCTGGGTAATAAGGTCTGTATTTGTTTTTGGCGTATTATTATCAGAATTCTTTTTGCAGGCCGTAAAAAGGATGATTGTTGACAAAAAAGCAAGAATGAATTTACAGGATTTCATAAAGTTGAATTTGCTCCTAAATTAGTTAACGTTTTATTTGTGGGAAAAGTATTCAAACGTGACCCGATAAGGGTATTAACTTCGTAAAAATTCCCTTTCCTGCCCGCAGTGATGCAAAGTGGTGGACAGGCGCGGGTCAAAGACAATTAAGGTTTATCGGCAAACAATTTGCTCATGTGGAACCACGTTTTTGTAAGATTTTAGCTGTCAGTACAAAATACCGGGGCTGGAAACATAAAATAAATATCAATTATGCTGAAAACCGCCGATGACATTCGACAATTGAATGAACGCATTTCGCATGCGGGGCAATTTATAGACAGGTTGAGAGACGAGATAGGCCACGTGATCGTGGGGCAAAGTCATATGCTTGACCGGTTGCTGATCGGGCTCCTGAGCAATGGTCATGTATTGCTGGAGGGGGTACCCGGACTTGCAAAAACTCTGACAATAAAATCGCTGGCACTGGCGATACATGCTAAATTCAGCCGCATACAGTTTACCCCTGATCTTTTGCCTGCTGATGTGATCGGGACCATGATCTATAATCAGCAGCGCAATGAATTTGTTGTCCGCAAGGGTCCCATCTTTGCCAATTTTATTTTAGCCGATGAAATAAACCGTGCTCCTGCTAAAGTGCAAAGTGCTTTGCTGGAAGCCATGCAGGAACGGCAGGTCACGATTGGTGAGACCACATTTAAATTAGATGAACCATTTTTGGTACTGGCTACACAAAACCCCCTGGAGCAGGAAGGCACTTACCCATTGCCAGAGGCGCAGGTGGACCGGTTTATTATGAAGGTCATTGTAGATTATCCAAAGATGCATGAAGAACAAATGATCATCAGGCAAAATGTACAGGGACTTATGCTGGCTCCTGTAAAGCAAACGGTATCAGTCATGGAAATTGGAAATGCCAGGGAATTAGTGCGGCAAATTTATATGGATGAAAAAATTGAACAGTATATTCTCGATATAGTTTTTGCCACACGCCAGCCTGAAAAATACAAACTTGAAAAATTAAAGCCATTGATCTCTTATGGTGCTTCGCCCAGGGGAAGCATCAATTTGGCATTGGCGGCAAAAGCACAGGCTTTCCTGAATAAGCGTGGTTTTGTAATTCCTGAAGATGTCAGGAGCATTTGTAAAGATGTTTTGAGACATCGCATTGGGTTGACCTATGAGGCAGAAGCTGAAAGCATAAACGTAGAGAATGTGATCGACGATGTGCTGACCCAAACCAATGTCCCCTAACGCCTTTTAAATTTCGCAAAAACGGAGCACTTAAGTAAGAACTTGAAAAGAGAAAAAAAAATACCACCTAAAGATTCAAATTCCACCAGGGGAGTTGGGGATCTAATAAAAAAAGTAAGAGAGCTGGAAATAAAAAGTAAGAAATTGACCAGCGATCTTTTTACCGGCGAATATCACAGTGCCTTTAAAGGAAAGGGCATGTCGTTCAAAGAAGTGAGAGAATATACGCATGGTGATGATATCCGTTTTATCGATTGGAACGTATCGGCAAGGTTGGGCCACCCTTACAGCAAGGTTTTTGAAGAAGAAAGGGAGTTGACCGTCATGTTACTTGTTGATATCAGCGCCAGTTCCCTATTTGGAACTTCATTTGGAACAAAAAAAGATATTATTACTGAAATAGCTGCAGTGCTGAGTTTTTCTGCCGTGAATAATGGTGATAAAATTGGTGTGATCTTTTACAGTGATGAAGTGGAGACATATATCCCTCCGAAAAAAGGTAGAGCAGCATGCTTTGTATATTGTCCGCAAACTTTTGACGGAACAGTCGAATCACAAAGGAACCCAGGTAAGTAAGGCACTGAAATTTTTCAGAAACTCCACGCGACAGCAGAGCATAGCATTTATCTTAAGCGACTTCCTTGATGCAAACTATGAAGATGCCTTAAAAGTAACCGCCAAAAAACATGATGTGGTCGGAATTAAAGTGTATGATAAAATGGATATGGAATTACCCAAAATAGGCATGGTGATGGTTCGCGATGCTGAGTCAGGTAATACAAAGTGGGTGGATACCAATAGTGCTTTTGTGCGCCAACAATACCAGCAGGAATTTTTTCGTGTGACCGAATATAGCACCAACGTATTTAAAAAAGCCGGCTGCGATCTGTTGCATGTTCGCACAGGCGATGATTACGTAAAAATTTTACAGCGTTTTTTTGTCAGCAGGAACCGCTGATTAATCAGATCAAATCAATGAATGTTTTTTGCCCAACCACATAAAGTTTTTTCCCTTTTTTTCCTCTTCTTTCCGTCCCTGGTTTCTAATGCACAGAATAAAGTGACCATCAAGTCTGGTGTTGATAAAAACAAAATTGTAATTGGCGAGCAAATTCATCTTACGCTTGAGGCCGATTTTCCCGTGGAGGAACCAATGCGCTTTTTCTCTATTGATTCCATACCGCATTTTGAAATACTGGAAAGAAAAAAAATTGATACCGTTGATGACAGGGAAGGGATCAAATTATCACAAAGCATGACACTTACCAGTTTTGATTCCGGGCATTGGGCAATACCCTCGTTTGAACTGCCGGCAGATAAGCCAATGTATACGGACAGCATTGCGGTTGACGTTGGTTTTTCACCGTTCGATCCTAACAAGGATTATCATGATATAAAAGATGTGATTGATGTACAGGTAAAGGAAAAGAAGGAAGAAACCTGGTATTGGTATGCCGCGGCAAGTGCTTTATTGATCGCCGCGATCATTTATTTTTTAGTAAGAAAAAAGAAGAAATCTGTTACTAAGATCCCGGTTGTTGATCCTTACTCGGAGGCGAAACAGGAATTGGAAAGACTGCGAAAGGAAAATTTGTCTTCAAAACCATTTTATACAAGGCTGGTCGATATTTTCAGGCTTTACATTTCAAGAAGAAGGGGGATCGCTTCTTTACAAAAAACAACCGATGATCTTGTCATACAATTGCAGTCTCTGAAACTACCCGCCGAAGACTTTAACCGGCTTGCGCAGTCATTGCGAATGAGTGATTTTGTAAAGTTTGCAAAATTTGAACCAGCCGAAAGCGATAAGAGCGATTCATTTAAGACGATAAAAGACTTTATTGAGAATATAGAAAAAATAGAAATTCAAAAAGAAAAACAAAATCAATCTTAAACAGGGATGCTTTACGACTGGCTTCGACATATTGAGTTTGCTTACCCAAAATTGCTTAGCCTTTTTATAATTCTGCCCGTGTTGATATGGTGGTATGTCAAAAAGTATGACAGGAGCCAGGGAGCGTTAAAGATGTCAACCACCTACTCTTTTACAGTTTCGTCCTTCAAAAATACTTTAAGGCATTTGCCATTTGTCTTGCGGTTGCTTGCGTTGAGCTGTATCATCCTTGCCTTAGCGAGACCACAGCAGCATAGTGATGAGCAATTAAGAAGAGGCGAGGGCATTGACATAGTTCTTTGCATAGATGTAAGTGGAAGTATGCTGTCCCAGGATTTTGCTCCTAATCGTTTGGAAGTTGCAAAAGAAGTTGCAGAAGAATTTATTCGCAGCAGGCCTATTGACAGGATCGGGCTTGTCATTTTCTCCGGGGAAAGCTATACGCTATGTCCCATTACGACTGACAAGAATACTTTGATCACACAGGTGAGCGGTTTGCGAAGTGGAATGCTCCAGGATGGAACACTGATAGGAGAAGGGCTGGCAACTTCAGTTGATCGTTTAACCAAAAGTGACGCTAAAAGTAAAGTGGTGATCCTGTTGACCGACGGAAAAGAAGAAGCACCCGAAACAAGACTTATCGATCCTTTAACTGCTTTGGAAATTACGAAAGCGAAAGGTGTAAAAGTATATACGATCGGGATGAGTGCACAAAATGCAATTCCCGTTGAAGAAAATGTGAAAGGGAAAAGATCTCCCGCAACAAATAATTTTCTTGATGAAGAATTATTACGCCGCATAGCAAGTGAAACGGGCGGGGAATATTTTCGCGCCAGGGATAAACTTAGCCTTCAAAGTATTTACTCACAAATTGACAAAATGGAAAAATCTAAAATAGACATCCAATCTCTCCGCCACTATCATGATGAATTTGTTCCCTTGTTGTTAACAGCTCTCGGTCTGTTATTTATAGAATTGATACTGCGATTTACGATCCTCAGAAAGTTTCCATAATTCAGATTGTTCCTATCTTTCCTTTTAATCCTCACAATATTGCAAATATGATTCTAAAGGGAGTGGTTTATAAATCAACCGGAAGTTGGTACACAGTAAAAGATGAAAAGGGCAGGTTTTGGAGTGCACGCATGAAAGGTGTTTTTAAAATTGACGAGATCACCTCTACCAATCCTGTATCCGTTGGAGATAAGGTGGAAATAGAGAAGGAGAATGAAACTGAGTATACCGCTCTCATTACAAAAATTTGCGACCGTACAAATTATATCAACAGGCAATCGCCCAGGGCAAAGCATCAGCAGCATATTGTGGCAGCTAATATTGATCTTTCCTTGCTCTTAGCCACCTTGAAAGAACCCCGGACGTCGCAGGGCTTCATTGATCGTTTTCTTGTGGCTTCAGAAATGTATCATGTTCCTTCTATTATTGTCTTTAATAAAGCAGACCTCCACAAAAGAAAGGAAGATGAGAAATTCCAACAATTAAAAGCAATGTATGAGCAGATCGGTTACAAAGTTTTTTTGATCAGTGTAATTAGCAATATGGGGATTGACGAGTTAACAAAGGAATTAAAAGACAAGATCACCCTTATCAGCGGGCATAGTGGTGTTGGAAAATCGTCATTATTGAACCTAATCTTTCCGGAACTGCGATTAAAAACACAGGGCATAAGTGGATGGAGTGGAAAAGGATTGCATACGACCACTTTTGCCGAGATGTTTGATCTTCCTTCCGGCGGAAGCATCATCGATACGCCGGGCATGAGGGAATTTGGTTTGATAGATGTGACAAAACAAGAGCTATCTCATTATTTCCCCGAAATGAGAGAGCGGTTGGTGAATTGCCAGTTCAATAACTGCCTGCATGTTAATGAGCCGGGTTGTGCAATAAAGCAAGCTGTGGCTGATGGAGAAATAAATGAGGACCGGTACGTGAGTTATGTAAATATCCTTGACTCCATAGAAGAGAAGAATTATTAGGCAAATCATTTGATCCCGCTCTAAATCCGGGCTGCAACCGCGGCTGTTTTATCTCACTCCGGTAAGTCATGTCCTTGCCTGACTTTCCTCATTTCCTAAGTTTTTGGATCAAAGTACTTTTAGTGCATCCTTCACCACAAGAATGTCTATTTATGGAAACGATCACTAAAGAAAAAATTTCCTCACAAGAAATGAAAACCGGGTTACCTGTTTCCGCCATCATGGATGGAAACGAGGCTGCTTCCTACATCGCGTATAAAACAAGTGAGGTTTGCGCTATTTATCCTATTACTCCCTCATCTGCAATGGGTGAGTGGGCCGATGAATGGAGCAGCAACGAAATAAAAAATATTTATGGCGAGGTGCCGAAGATCATCGAAATGCAAAGTGAGGCAGGCGCTGCAGGCGCTATTCACGGCGCTTTACAGGGCGGCGCATTGGCATCCACCTTTACCTGTTCCCAGGGCCTGCTTCTCATGATACCCAATATGTATAAAATAGCAGGCGAGCTAACGCCGGCCGTTTTTCATATTGCAGCGCGGGCAATAGCTACTCATGCACTTTCCATCTTTGGTGATCATAGCGATGTAATGGCGACGCGGTCAACTGGTTTTGCACAATTATTTGGAAGCAGTCCTCAACAGGCGATGGATATGGCCATGATCGCTACTGCTTCATCTCTGAAAGCACGAGTTCCATTCTTAAATATTTTTGATGGCTTTCGCACTTCACATGAACTGAACAAGGTACAGGTAATTCCCGATGACATCATCAGGCAAATGATCGATGAGAAAGATGTCAATAAACACCGTCAGCGTTCACTCAATCCGGAACATCCCATTGTTCGCGGTACTGCACAAAATCCAGATGTTTTTTTTCAAAGTCGTGAGGCTGCTAACCAATTCTACACTAACACCCCGGAAATCGTCGAGGGAATGATGCAGAAATTTGGGCATCTCACCGGTCGCTCTTATAGACTTTTTGAATATTACGGTCACCCCCATGCAGAACATATCATCGTTATTATGGGATCAGGCTCCGGTCCTGTACATGAGGTAACTGATTATCTCAATCATGCAGGCCAAAGAGTTGGATATATCCAGGTTCATCTTTATCGCCCCTTCTCCGTAAAACATTTTATCCAGGCCATACCATCCACGGTAAAAAGTATTGCCGTTCTTGACCGCTGTAAAGAACCAGGAGCTATTGGCGAACCACTATACATGGATGTTGTCAATGCACTTTTCAGTGGACGGAAACATCAAATGCCTGTCGTCATTGGAGGCCGTTACGGATTGGCTTCTAAGGAATTTAATGCCGGCATGGCTAAGGCAGTGTTTGAAGAATTGAGAAAAGCAGAGCCAAAAAATAATTTTACTATCGGTATTGAAGACGATGTAACATTCACCAGTCTTCCGTGGGACAAAAATTTCTCGTTAGAAAAACAGCACCTTTTTCGTGGACTGTTTTTTGGGCTTGGTGCTGATGGAACTGTAAGTGCGAATAAAAACACGATCAAAATAATTGGCGAAGTTACTGATGAGTATGTCCAGGGTTATTTTGTGTATGATTCTAAGAAATCCGGATCTCTCACAGTGTCTCACCTGCGCTTTAGTGAGAATCCTATTTATTCCACTTACCTTATTAACTCTGCCAATTTTATTGCCTGTCATCATTTTAATTACCTCAAGAAGTATGATGTTCTCAAAGATGCCGAGCAAGAAGCTACATTCTTATTAAATGCTCCATATTCTGCAGAGGAAGTTTGGGATCACCTGCCAGGAAAAATACAGCAGGAGATCATTCAGAAAAAATTGAAATTTTATGTGATCAATGCTTCCAAAGTGGCGAAAGAAACCGGCATGGGTTCACGCATCAATTCTGTTTTACAAACCTGCTTCTTTGCTATTTCCAATGTAATGCCAAAGGAAAAAGCCATTCAATACATCAAGAATGCAATCAGGAAAACATATGGTCGCAAAGGCGAAGATGTAGTTGAGAAAAATTTCAGAGCAGTTGATATGACGATTGAAAATTTATTTCCTATCGATTATTCGGTATATAAGATTGGGAAAAGGACGATCGAATCATCCATCAATGAAAATGCTCCTGATTTTGTCCAGAATGTATTAGGAAAGATCATTGCGGGTGAAGGTGATGAACTTCCTGTAAGCGCTTTTCCTGTTGATGGCACATATCCAACAGGTACCACAAAATGGGAAAAAAGAAATATTGCTGAGCAAGTGCCGGTTTGGGATCCTGAGCTTTGCTCTCAATGCGGTAAATGCTATTTTGTTTGTCCCCATGCTGCTATCCGCGTAAAGGTGTATGATCGTGAAATGCTCAACAATGCTCCCTCATTTTTTAAGCACACTGAACCAATAGGTAAAGAATTTTTCAAGGAAAAGGAAGCATATACCTTACAGGTATCGGTGGAAGATTGCACCGGCTGTAAGCTCTGCACAGAAGTTTGTCCCATTGAAAGTAAAACACAACCAGGACACAAGGCAATCGACATGCAGGACATACTACCATTAAAAGAAACTGAAAAAGCAAATTGGGATTATTTCTTGTCTCTGCCGGATATTGATCGTACAAGGGTCAACAAGGGAACAGTGAAGGGTTCCCAATTATTGCAACCTCTATTTGAATTCTCCGGGGCCTGCAGTGGTTGTGGCGAAACCCCCTATCTTAAATTACTCACGCAATTATTTGGTGACAGAATGATCGTTGCAAACGCCACAGGTTGTTCTTCTATTTATGGAGGAAATCTTCCGACAACACCATGGGCAAGTAATCATGAAGGCTATGGACCGGCCTGGGCGAACTCATTGTTTGAAGACAATGCAGAATTTGGTCTTGGTCTAAAACTGGCAACCGATAAAAAACGAGATATCGCATTGCGGATGTTGAGAGAAATGAAAGAACAAGTAGGATATAACCTTACTGATGTCATTTTACAGAATACAGAAAATACAGAAACTGAAGTGACACAACAACGCAAATATGTAAATGAATTAAGAAGAAGACTGAAGGAGATAGATACCGAAGAATCATGGAGACTTTATCGCCTCGCTGAATTTTTGGAAAGAAAATCCCTTTGGATCATTGGTGGAGATGGATGGGCTTATGATATAGGGTATGGCGGTTTGGATCATGTGCTGAGCACCGGTGAAAATGTAAATATTCTTGTACTTGATACCGAAGTGTATAGTAATACGGGTGGACAAAAATCAAAGGCGTCGCCAATTGGGGCAAGCGCAAAATTTTCTATCAAAGGAAAAACAACTGGTAAAAAAGATCTTGCTATGCAGGCCATAGCACATGGCAGTGCTTATGTAGCCCAAATAGCGATGGGTGCCAATGATGTGCATGCACTTAAAACAATCTTGGAAGCTGAAGCCTATCCCGGGCCTTCACTCATTATTGCCTACAGCCATTGCATTGCCCATGGATACGATATGTGTCATGGCCTTGACCAGCAAAAACTGGCTGTGAATACCGGTTATTGGCCATTGTTCCGGTACAACCCGGTGAAGGAAAAAGGACAACGATTTACTATTGATTGCAAACCTCCTTCCGTGCAATTGAATGAGTTCCTGTATCATGAAAACAGGTTTGCAACGATCAAAAATAATTCCCCCGAAAGAGCTGAAGAATTTTTGGTGATGGCGAATGAAGGTATTCAGCAACATTGGGATAGGATCGAAGCGCTCAGAGCTCTTTAGTTCTCCAGGTGAAGAGCAACATAAAGGAATCCCCCGGGATCCCTTTTTTTCATGATAATATTCACTTGTTATTCCATTTAAATTTCTTTATGCCGACAATTGAAAACAATGCTGCATAGCCGATGGTGACGAATAATGCAATGGTTGACTCCTGGTTCCAGGCTCCCGGCTGCATTCCTGCGGCAATGATCCTTTTTACCGTTCCATAAGGCGACCACAAAACAATTTCCTTCATTTGATCACCCAATACGCCCAACTCTCCAAACATGCCAACCATGATGAACAAAAAGTAAGTAAGCCTGCTGGTGGAATTAACTGTTTCGGGATTTTGAATAAGACCAACGATCAGTTGGCCGAGGCCAAGGTAAACAGCACCGCCGACGATCGCGGTCAAAAAGCTAATGATGTATCCTGAAGGTGAAAGCGTGATGTGGTCAATATTATTTCCAGCAATGAATATGATAGTAGTTAACAAGATGATCATAATAAGCTGGATCAACAACCTGCTTACCATGATACACCAGGCCGGCATCGGGGCTACGCGTAATCTTTGAAATATTCCTTTATCACGATCGCGGGCAACACTATTGGAATATCCCATTAGACCTATTGCTACAAGGCCAATGGTGATACAGGAAGAAAGGGCAAATGGACCCCCGAACTTTTCTACAATACCCTTCCATGAAATAAGGATGATAACAGGAACCAGCAACAGCAGGATGAATGAACGCCTGTTGCGCCATTGCGTAACAAGATCCGCACGAAGGAGGGAGTTTAAAGCCGTAGATGTCTTTGGGATCGTTTGCATGATATAGTTTAAAAAATAATGAATGAAAATCAAGAACGTATTGCTTTTCCTGTAAGCCCTATGAATACATCTTCTAATGTTATCTTGCCTCTTCTCGACGCCGCTATCACTTCAGGATTTGTTTTATTGGTATCCATCAGCGTTTGAGGAGTATCAATAGCGATCAATCTTCCATGATCGATAATGGCGATCCGGTCACAAACCGCCTCGGCCTCTTCCATTGAATGCGTAGTAAGAAGTACCGAATGTTCTTTTTCACGCATGCCTTCCATTCGTTCCCACAACTGTCTCCGACTTTGCGGATCCAGGCCGGAGGTAGGCTCATCAAGTAATACCAGCCTGGGTTCATGCAGAACGGCAATGGCTAACGAAAGGCGTTGCTGCTGTCCTCCCGATAGCTGTCCGAATTTTCTCCCTGCAGCTTCTTCCAGTTTTATGTTTTTTAAAATATAAAACAATTTCTCTCTACCCATTGGCACACCATAGATACCCGCATATAGTTGCAGGATCTCAATCACAGTAAGTTCGGATTGAAAACTTGTTGCCTGTAATTGAACCCCTATTGCGGCCTTTGCTTGCAATGGTTTTTTATGTATATCATTTCCTGCCACTGTTATGGATCCCGACTGCGGTTTCAAAAGGCCTTCAATGGCACTCAATGTGCTCGTTTTGCCCGCGCCATTTGGGCCTAATAACCCAAATATTTCGCCCGGAAGAACATCGAAAGAAACATCCCGGACAGCATGAAAATTTCCGTAATAAATATTTAATCCCTGCACCTGCAGAATATGATCGTTCGTATTCATTATTATTATTTGATTCGTTTCAAAGATGAAAATAAATTTATCTGCTCACAATAAAAAATAGGCATGTTTCGAAAAAGAGTCGGCCAATGAACACTGGGAAAAGGTGAGTGACGGTTTTTTTATTTCTATATGCAATAAATACTTAATTTCTGCCATTAGTTATTACGCAGATATTTAATCTCAACAATTTTTTTCTTTCTCAGATCAGGGAATTGATTGCAATAACAAATATTTCTCTTCCTTTATTTTAATAAAGGCATATAGTTTGTTTGATTGTCCGGACACTCATTCAAACGAATGAATTATGTAACCTTTATGTAAAACAAAAATTAGGACTTATGAAAACAAGAAAAAACTTAGCGGGCAGCGTATTATTTGTCTGTTCTCTTGTCATTCTCAGCGCATTTGCCTTCACTTCATGTGACAAAAAAGATGATGATAAGAATAACAACAAAACGATGTATTCCATTAGTGGGAACGCAAGTACCAGCCAGGTTGTTCCGGCAGTAACAGGCAGCGGTACTGCAACAATTACCGGAACTTATAATTCCGACAACGGGCAGATGATTACTAGTACTAATTGGACAAATCTTAGCGGTGCACCGATAACAGGGGGCTTTTATATGGGTGCAGCGGGAGTAAATGGAGCTCTCATAGGAGATCTCTGGTCGCTTGGAACGGGGTTAACAGCTACGGGTACATTTTCAGATACAACGACCCTTACTTCTGAGCAGGCAACAGAATTAAAGAGCGGCAATTTGTATTATTCATTAGCTACTGCGGCCAATCCCAATGGTGAAGTTCGCGGACAGTTAATGGCAACTCCTCAATAACGATTTATTTTTTGGCGGGCTTGATGAAGAAGTTGTCTCAAAACATCAAAAAAGTAGATTTCACGCTACGGCGCTACGAATACAACGTTTGAAAACCAATATAATATTCTTTGTCCCGATAGCTATCGGGATTGCACCTTTGCGAGAAATCAAAGACTTTTGAGACAACCTCTTTTTGTTTCTGGTGAAATAGTTTAACAATATGGTGAGCCAATTTTTTTTAACTTGGATTTCTTTTTGTAATACCCGGTGCGATGATCCGCCTCTCATTCTTTAAAAAAAATATCGATAGTTTAATTGCAGCTGCCGCAGGTTTCTTTATTATTTTTTTATTCACGCGGCATAGCGGTATTGGTGTATGCCCTGATGGTGTGGTTTATACAACCGCTGCTGAAAACCTGAGAGCAACAGGAAAATATATCGACTTTACTCATGGACCCGTTATAGATTTCCCCGCATTTTATTCAGTTTTCCTCAGCGGAATAATGTGGCTCACAGGCTTAAACCCATTAGCCTTTGCTCCTTTTTTAAACGCTTTCTTGTTTGCAGTGATCATTTATCTCGCAGGAATTATCATGGAGCAATTTGAATACAGGTCAAGATGGTACAAAGCTGCTATATTAAGCTGTATTGTATTAAGCCCGGGTTTGCTTGAAGATTATTCGATGATGTGGTCGGAAACACTTTTCATTTTATTTCTCCTGCTTTTCATGATCGCTATGTATCGTTACCTGCGATCCGGTTCCGGGAAAGCATTGATAGCCGCTGCCATTATTACTTCTGTTGCATGTATCACACGGTATGCAGGCATAACTATTATTGCTGCGGGCGGGATCATCATTTTGCTCAATAATAAATTATCGTTGCAGAAAAGATTTACGGACGGGTTAATATTCGGAGCCATCAGTCCGCTGCTATTGATCATTAATTTCTGGCGCAACTACATGGTAAGCGGTACACTTACGGGCCATCGTGAGCAATCTATTACTCCACTGATCACAAACATGCACGATACGGGAATTGTATTTTCAAACTGGCTTCCCTTTGTACATGGGAATAACACGTCCGCTATTATTGTTGTCATTGCCATCATTGCAGGCCTTGTCATTCTTTGTATCAGGCAATTTGTAAAAGATCACCGCGTATCACGCTATGAGAGTATTGCTGCAGCTTATGCATTATTCTATATTTTATTTATGATCGTTACCGCTACTATTTCACGGTTCGAAGAATTAAATAGTCGTTTCATGACTCCTGCATTTATTCCTTTGCTGTGGAGTGGTAGTTACTGGCTGGTTCCCTTGGCAAAACAGGGCAAAACATTTGTAAAGAAGCTCTCGCTGGCAGGGTTGGGCATTTTTATATTAAGCAGCTTCCAATATAACCAGATTGCTGCCGACGCAGAAACCTGGGACGGAGTAAAGGATGCGGGTATTCCCGGTTATACGGAAGATCAATGGACAAAATCAGAAACTGTTCAGTTCATTGAAAAAAACGCCCTGCCTTTTAAAAAGAATTATACCATTTACTCGGATGCTTACGACGCCATTTATTGGTTTACGGGCAGATCCGGAAAATTTTTACCAGCCAGGGAATATAAACCCGGAGTGAAGGAATTCCTGGATGATCCTCATTGCTATATGGTCTGGTTCAATGATGGTGCAAACTCTGACCTTGTCGATCTTAACTTCATCACCCGCGTAAAAAAAATGAAGCTGGTGAAGCAATTCAGTGATGGGGCTGTTTATGAGTATGAAAAGTAAAATGAGCCGCGCTGAATTGAGAATATTATTTTATTCTGATGTTCCCTGGTTATTTTTATGCAAAAATCACTGCTATGAGATATTTTTTCACTTTTATTATTTTACTGGCTGCTCTTACCGCATGCAAGCAAAAAGTTATATCGGGAGTTGAATTGGAGAATAAACTGATAAAAACCATGCAGGATTACCTGGATGAAACTGGTAAACCGGGCGCGGTCTATAAGGTGGAAGATGTTACATTTTATGCAGACAAACAAAAGAAATTATACCTCTGCGAATTTCATGTAAATGTAAAAGCCAGCGCAGTGAAACTGGACACAACCGGCATTATGAAAGCTGATATTCCAAATGATTTTAGTAAGGTGATGAGGAAACAGTAGGTGGATGAGTGTAATTTGATATTTAGATATTAAGATATTTGAAATCAATATTTGATGATTGAATGTCTCGATATGTCAATATCCCGATATCCCAATATCCCAATATCGAATATCTTACTCCACCACTTTCTCAATGATCTTATTGGTATGCTTATTTTTTAAGATGAGCTTCCTGGCGCCATAGTGTGTTACTTCTTCTTTCACAAGGTAATTGTCCTTATCATATTCTGTCAAATGACTGTCTTTTGTTACGCCGGTTCTCCCGCGCCATACATCCAGTTTTACCGGCTCCCACAGTTTGCTTTTCGCGGAACGATATGCTGCATCCAAAATGCAATTCACGACATAACCATCATAAAAATTTTCCTTTGGTTCCCTGTTTTGCTCCATAGCGCTAAACATATCCATGAACATATGATTGTAACCCAATTCATTTAACTCGTCGCCAATAGGGAATAACCAGCCGCTATTGCTTTCTGCTTTCTCTGCTACGTAATTCGCCGCTTTACCAGTCGTGAACATCTCAAAACCGGTGCGTAAAAAACTGTTGATCCAAATTGTTCCTTCCGTTCCCATCACTTCATCACGAAGATCAAGGCCGCCACGGAAGGTCCAGCTTACTTCAAATTGAGCGATGGAACCGTTCTCATATTTTATCAGCGCAATGGCATGGTCCTCCGCCTCTATAGGTTTCACTTGTGTATCGGCCCAGCACATCACTTCGACAGGTAGTATATCTTTTCCAATATAACTGCGCGTGATCTCCACACAATGACAGCCAAGATCAAGAATACAACCACCACCAGCCTGCTCAAGGTTCCAAAACCATTCACTGTGCGGGCCCGGATGGGTTTCTCTTGATTTGGCCCAGAGTATTCTTCCCAAAGCACCGTTCTTTACAGTTTCTACTGCTTTTAAAAATTTCGGTGCGTATACCAGGTCTTCCAGGTAGCCATTAAAGATGCCGGCCTTCTCCACTGCTTCCAGCATTCGTTTCGCTTCATCACTATTTCTTCCAAGTGGTTTGGTGATGATAACCGCCTTCTTATGTTTGCAGCATAACATCACTGCTGGCTCATGCAGATTGTTCGGGAGTGCAATGCAAACCACATCTATATCAGGTTGTGTTATGGATTCTTCCATATTGGTCGTCCAGTGCTGAACACGATAATCATTTGCAAATTTTTTGGCGCTTTCTTCTTTACGTGAATAGACACTTACAATTTTATCCTGGCTTCTGTTTCCCTGTAATGAATCAGCATAGAACCGGCCAATGAATCCCGAGCCAAGCATAGCAATCTTTTTCATTTTATTTAGTTTGTTGTTAGTTTCCAGTTGCAAGTTTCCGGTTACCGGTAACTGGAAACCGGTAACGGCATTGTCACGCGACCTCCGGGGCAGTCACTTCTTCTGTCAAACCAGCCACCCGTATTTGTCTTTTTTCTCTGAAGAAGAGAAGAAAATATACAAGAACTCCGAGAGCAATGTAGGCGGGTATGAACCAAACTCCTTTCCAGTTATGCCCTTCCGCCAACGCATAATGATCAACCACCCTGCCCGATATCTGTGTACCGATAAACATTCCCAGTCCATAAGTTGCAAAAGTGAACAGACCCTGCGCCGCACTTTTTATTTTTTCACCAGCCTTTTTTTCAGTGTACATATAACCTGTCACAAAAAAGAAATCGTAACATATACCATGTAAAATAATTCCCGCATACAGCATCCACATATTCGAATCAGTATTTCCATAGGCAAAGCAGATATATCGAAGTAACCATGCCGTCATTCCCATCAGCAACATATTTTTTACGCCAATACGGTTGAATAAGAAAGGAATAGCAAGAATAAAAAGAGCTTCTGAGAACTGTCCCAGGGTCATCTTCCCAGCTGCGTTGCTTACTTTTAGTTCATTTAAAAATGGATTGGCCCATCCATAGTAAAATGACAAAGGAATACAAACCAAAATGGCTGCAATGAAAAATATGAGATATGGTTTGCTTTTAAATAATACAAATGCGTCTGCACCCAATGCCTGTGATGCCGATGTCGCGACTTTGCCTTTTGGTGGAGTATTTGGAAGGGCAAAGCTCAGCAGGCCCAACAAGACAGATACTCCTGCGGCGATCATGAACGTGTACGTCGTAGGCTCAATTTTTAAGCCCCCGATAATCAACCCTGCAACGATCCAACCAAGAGTTCCAAATACACGGATCCACGGAAATTGTTTACCGGGATCACTCATTTGAAAAAAGGCTATGCTGTTTGACAAAGCAATGGTAGGCATATACAGCAAAGAGTAAAATAATATCACCCAATAAAAAGCAGCACTGTTAGTGATCGTTGTCGCTAAGAATAATAACGCAGCGCCCAATAAGTGTAGCACTCCCATGATTCGTTGTGCTGCAAAAAACCTGTCTGCGATCATGCCCACAAAAAAAGGAGAGATCATGGTAGCGATAGCCAGGCCACCATAGGCTGAACCTACCTGCACACCGCTTGACTGTAAATGTGTAACCATATACGTTCCCATGGTTACATACCAGGCGCCCCAGATAAAATACTGAAGAAACATCATTATTGATAGCAGAACAAATTTGTTTGAATTCATGAAAGTTGAATTAATAGTAAGCAGAATTTAGCGACTACATTATCCTTTTACCAGCTTCATATTCACAGGATCCCAGTTAATGATCTTTTTCTCGAAATAACTGTCGTTGCAAGCCAGGCATGGTGCTGCGGCCCTGAAACCAAATGCTGCGTCCTCCACTATGGGTTTGCCGGATCTGATCGCATCAAAGAAATTGGTGAAATGATCGAGATGATCGCTGTATCCCGCCGGTGCTTTGAAATCTACATCAGGTTTGGTAGGTCTTTTTTTGTCGTCATCGGAATATTTCTGATTGTATGCCTGCGCCAACGCTTCCTGCATAGCTTTCGGATAAGTGAATACTGCGTCATACCCGCCAAAGCCGGGAGCCTTAGGCATAATGCTGTGATGAACCGAAACATTGCTTCCTTTCATTTCCATCACACCTTCTTCACCAACCAGTTTTATACTTTCCTGTCCACCCGTTCCGCTTACAAAATTTACTTGTAGCGTAAGCTCGAAAGCCGGGTGTTCGGGAGTTTCAGGGTATTGCAAAATTCCAGTCATTACATCCGGTACATCACGTCCATCTTTCCAATAAGAAAGTTGGCCCGCTGAGAATATTTTTACAGGGCCTTTCGAACCGGTGATCACATGTGTGCCTGAAAGAAGGTGAACAAAAAGATCCCCGGCTACACCGGTCCCAAAATCACGATAGTTGCGCCACCAAAAAAATTTCTTTGCATCGAAAGGAATTTTGTTCATCGCTTCAATATACCTGTTCCAGTCCACGGTTTCAGGGGAGGCATCATTGGGCATCGTATACTCCCAGGCGCCAATGGCGCTCTGCCTGTCGTACACCGCATTCACCATATTCAATTTCCCGATCTCACCTGACTGGTATAATTCCCTTGCTTTTGCATAACCAATACTGCTAACACGCTGGCTACCTACCTGCATCACTTTCCCGGAAGCCCGATGCGCTTCTACCACGTCAAGCCCCTCACTTATTTTATGTACCATCGGCTTTTCACAATAAATGGCTTTTCCTTTTTTTAATGCTTCTTTTGTTATCCTCGCATGCCAGTGATCGCTGGTAGCAATGATGATGGCATCAACATCACTGCGGTCCAGGACCTCTTGATAATTTTTTGTGGTAAAGATCTGGTCGCCATACATTTCTTTCGCGTTCACCAGCCTCCCCGTATAGAGGTCGCATACTCCGGCCAATTCAACACCGGGCACTTTTAATGCTGTGGCCAGGTCACCATGGCCCTGGATGCCGAAGCCAATTACAGCAAGCCTTATCTTATCATTAGAAGAGATCTTTTTTGAATATCTCAATATTCTTTCTTCTGCTTTTTCTTTGGCTGCTAAACTTGCCAGTGGACTGGCGGCTGTTAATAAGCCAATGCTGCCGATCTGCTGAAGGAATTTTCTACGCGAAGCGTGAGTATCGTTTGACATGCAATTCGTTTTAAGTTTAAGAAAAGGCTGGATTTATTAAATAGAAACAGGAAGGTACGTAATCATCACAAAAAAATCATTCCGTACAAAAAAACAAAAATTGGTAAATTGAGTGTTCATTAAATTAATATCTATGCTCACCCGAAGAACATTTGTAAAAAACAGCACACTAGCGATCGCCGGTGCGACGCTATTCTCAAAAGAATCTTTTTGCCGCCGGAAAAAATAAAACCATTACCGGCGTACAATTATACAGTGTACGTGAGGAGATGGGAAAGGATCCTTCAGGCACATTAAAACAATTGTCTGATATGGGTTATAAATACGTCGAGCATGCCAATTATGTGGACAGGAAATTTTATGGCTATTCATCCACTGAGTTTAAAAAATTGCTGGATGGTTTAGGACTGAAAATGAAAAGTGGCCATACGGTGATGGGGCAAAAAGCCTGGGATGAAAGCAAAAACGATTTTACCGATCTGTGGAAATATACCGTAGAGGATGCCGCGACCGTGGGACAACAATATGTCATTAGCCCCTGGCTGGACGAAAGCTACCGTAAGGATATTGATGGATTGAAACGATTCCTGGCTGTGTTCAATAAAAGCGGTGAGCTATGTAAAAAATCAGGAATGAAATTCGGCTATCACAATCACAATTTTGAATTTGACACGAATGTGGGTGGAATGGTGCTGTATGATATTATAATGCAGGAAACCGATCCTAACCTTGTGATCCAGCAGATGGATATGGGCAACATGTATGGAGCGGGCGGCAGGCCACTGGAATTGCTCACGAAATATCCCGGCAGATTTTTATCCTTGCACGTAAAGGATGAAATAAAAAGTGAAAAGGGGGATATGAACGGCTATGAAAGCACCGTGTTGGGAACGGGAGTCATACAAGTGAAAGAAGTTCTGGACACTGCCAGGAAGCAAAACCCGGATACGCACTTTATTATTGAGCAGGAGAGCTACCAGGGCAAATCTCCGCTTGATTCGGTGAAGCAGGATCTTGACATCATGAAGAAATGGGGATATTAGACGTGAGACGTCAAACGTGTCCGAAGGACTCCGTTGGAGAGACGTGAATCTTGAGAAAACTCACGACCCGATGGCTATCGGGTGACGATTCACGTTTCACGATATCAATTGAATGGATATTCAAATGCAAAGCGGGGTTCCAGGACCCCGCGAGCATAAGTATTAACTCCTTTTCTAAATATCATCTCCATCGCTGGTTGGACCTGTGCCGTTTTATACGCCTGTTCTTTTTGGGAAATAAAATATCATGAGCTGTCTCGTACCCATGCTCTGACACTTGTTCCGCCTTTAGTTCATCCACGATGTTTGCGCGATGCCGGCGCCTGACATAAAGAATGATTCCAGCGAGGGCAAGCAAGCTAATTCCGGCTATTATTCTTTTGCGGTTCATTATTTTTTTAGGAAATAAAATGCAAATAACATACCACCATATTATTTTGCCTGTGTGTGGTTTGCCAATCATTTAAATCGTTGGCGAAATAGATATTCATATTATCTTGTAGCCTTGATGCAATAAAACCGATTGCGACTTGAGACACCTGTTTTGCTTATTGATCTGTGCTCTGAGTATTTTTGCCGCCGCTCAGAAAAAGAACAGCCAGTTTCAATTCCATATTCAAAAAACAACCGGGCCAATTGTTGTCGACGGCTCGGATAGTGATTCCGCCTGGCAGCAGGCCGAAACAGCCAGCGGTTTTTTTATGGTCCTCCCCATGGACACAAGCAGGGCTTCTGTGAAGACTGATATCAAGATGACCTATGACAACCGGAATATTTATATCATTGCCATTTGCTGGCTACCAAAAAGAGGACAGCCTTACATGGTGGAATCCTTGCGGCGCGATTTCAATTTTGGGAGGAACGACAACTTCATTTTCTTTTTAGATACTTACAATGATCTTACGAACGGGTACACGTTCGGGGCCAATGCGGCAGGTGCACAATGGGATGGTATGCTATATGATGGCGGGTCAGCTGACCTTAACTGGGACAATAAATGGGTATCCTCAGTAAAAAATTATGGTGACAAATGGATATTTGAAGCGGCTATTCCTTTTAAAACCATTCGATATAAAAAGGGCATCACAAAATGGGGAATAAATTTCAGCAGGCTTGATATTACCGCTGCCGAAAAATCTGCTTGGGCTCCTGTTCCAAGACAATTTCCAACAGCGTCCCTCGCATACACCGGCGATCTTATTTGGGATCAATCACCACCTGAACCCGGTTTCAATCTTTCTGTCATCCCCTATGCCCTGGCAGGAGTGACAAGAGATTATGAAAATAAAAAACCCAACAATTACAGAAGAGATATTGGTGCGGATGCAAAAATCGCCTTGTCTTCTTCTCTCAATCTCGATCTCACTGTTAACCCCGATTTTTCGCAGGTGGAGGTAGATAAGCAGGTGACCAACCTGGACAGGTATGAGTTATTCTTTCCTGAAAAAAGACAGTTCTTCCTGGAGAATAACGACCTCTTTGCCAATTTCGGATACGACAATATCAGGCCATTCTTTTCAAGACGTATCGGCCTTGGGGTGCCGATCAGTTTTGGTGGACGATTAAGTGGCAGCCTCAACAAAAACTGGCGCATCGGGGTGATGGATATGCAAACAAAATCTGTTGATTCAACCGGATTACCTCAGCAAAATTTCGCGGTGATTGCCCTGCAGCGAAGAATATTTACCAAATCCAACATTCGTCTCATTTTTATAAACAAACAATCCCTGAACTATGACTGGTCAAATGACACCAGCAAACCAAAATATTCTTTATATAACCGCAATTTCGGATTCGAATACAATCTCGCTCCTGCAAATAATTTGTGGACGGGAAAAGTCATGCTTGTAAAATCCGCAAGCCCCGGTATAAAGGACGACCAATTTATACATGCTGCCAACGTTCAGTACAAAAGTCGTAAATGGACATTTTCATGGCAGCATGAAATAGCCGGAAAGAATTATAATGCAGAGGTGGGTTACGTGCCACGCAAAGATTACATCAAAATAAATCCAAAAATAGCAAGGTTGTTTTTTCCAAAGGGTGGCACTGTATTGAGTCATGGACCGGTAGTAGGTATGGTAGATTTTCTGGATAAAAAATTTCACCGTACGGACAATCAAATTTACCTGGATTATCTTTTTAACCTGCGTGATCAAAGTTATTTTGACATACTTCTTACCCATGATTATGTAAAATTGTTGCAGCCTTTTGATCCCACCAACAGCGGCAAAGACACGCTGGCTACGGGTTCTGAACATCATGCCAACGCCATAAGCGTAGCTTTCACTGCAAGACCGCAGCATTTATTTACCTATGATTTTTCCTTACGCTATGGAGGTTATTATGCTGATGGAAAACTGCTGACTTTTAACACCAATTTGGGCTACCGTTTTCAGCCGTATGCCAGTATCACTCTAAGTACCAGCTATAATCATATCGTCCTGCCGCAGCCCTGGAACACGGTTGACTTCTGGCTCATCGGGCCCCGTATCGATGTCACATTTACCAACCGATTTTTCTTAACCACCTTTGTGCAATACAACAACCAGCAAAAAAATATCAATCTTAACGCAAGGTTGCAGTGGCGCTATCATCCTGCATCAGATCTCTTCCTTGTGTACACTGATAATTATTACTCTTACCCGGTTTTTGTTCGTAACCGCGCCTTTGTATTGAAGTTTACTTATTGGTGGAATAATTAGCCTCATCTTCTGATTCCTTCTCCTTTTGGAGAGGGAGCAGTGCAGCATGCCAATACCGGGCATTCTGTTCTTCCACAGCGACTGTGAGAGATGGCCAGGCTAAAAAGTAACGACAGAGCCTTCGTGCTCCTCTGTGCCCTCAATACCTCCGTGGTCATTCATATTGCAATCTCGAAATGAGGGAGATTCATTAATTGATCCGACTTCCCACTCACCTCCCGACAGCTATCGGGACACAACTCACCACTCACGATTCTTAATCCGGCAGCGCTTTGACCATAATATTTTTAAAATACACCTTACTATTTGGATCATGACCTTGCAACGCAAACGTACCGCTCGACAGTATACGACCTTCACTGCCTGCATCTCTTTTCACATTGTCGGGCTCTGTATAATCTACCACGGTTTTATCATTGATCTTTACAATAACGTGCTTGCCTTCGACCTTAAAGTACTCAGTGAACCATTCATTGTCCTTTACGTAAACTTCTTTTACGTCTTGTACAGCATAGAGACTGCCGGTACGACGCCAGTCGGTATGAGAATTATTGACCTGTACTTCATAACCTTTTTGTGGCCAACTGCTCTCCTGGTATTCGGTATGAAAATAAATACCAGAGTTGGAACCGGGTGTGGTCATTACATCGGCTTTGAATTCAAAATTTTTAAAATTATGCTGATGCACATCGCCTTCATAAAATAAATGCGCTGTAGGTCCATGCGCCACAATTGTCCCGTTCTCAACACTAAATGTGTTTGCATTTTCGCCCACTTTCCAGTTGGCCAAACTCTTTCCGTCAAATAACGAAACCCAATTGGGTTGATGTTTTGTGGCAGAAAATAACAATGGACAAAATGACAAGCAGAAGAAATAAATAAGCTTCTTCATCGGAAATAATTTGAATGAAGCTACAAGTTTTAAACGAAATGGATTGTTAGTTAGCAATAAACTCAACCGCCTGGGAATTTATATGAAAACCCCTGCCGGAGCAGGGGCTATCAAATAATTTTTATTTAGCAGGTCGCTTGTACTGGCTGTAGAAATTTATTTTTCCGTCTTTTATCCCGTTTATATCATGGTAGTAGGCTGAATCGACCTTTCCGGTCTTATACGTGTCAATTTCTTTATACCAGGTAAGAATGGCAGCATCTTTTTTATTTGGTTCATATAGCTTTTTCCACACCTGCATGTCGATGGTAACAGAACTCAAACTGTCACGGTTTTTGTTCCATATCTTCATCAGGTCGGCCTTTGTACCACTAAAATGGTCACCGGAACTGAAGTCTACATAGACACTGTCACTCAAAGAATTTTCCAAATTATTCATATTGCGATCTGCCCAGTCCTTATAGGTCATTAATACCATTTTCAGATCAGCATCTGATACATCGTCGGTAAAATTGCTGGAGTAAGAAGCTGTGTAGGGCATATCAGTCATTGTGCTTTTGGCACTAGTATCAGTACTGGTCGATGTCGATTCAGTTTTGCTGTTGTTACATGAGAATAAAAAAATGGCGAAGCAAAGACATAAAGAAATTCTTTTCATAACAAATTGTTTTAGGTTAAATAAAAGATGGTAGTTATCAACAGGGGAATGAACTCGATGGGGCTCTGATACGAAAGGTAGTCTTTATTTGTACAAAGAAGGAAATTTATTCAGAGATACATGTCAACAAAAAACTCCGCACTGCGGGGTTATGACTGGATGATAGGAAAAGCGCTAAAAATATTGAAGGTCACAAATCGGGATAATTCAAAGATGAGCGATTAGGATTCCACGATCATCTTTGCAGAGAATAATCTCCACCGCTTCTATCTTACTTACTTTACCACTTCTTTTATTCCTTCGCACATTGCTCTTATTCTTTGATACGACTCATGACTGTTTTCACGTTTGTCTAATTTTATTTCAAGAAAGCCAGGGTATTCCTTTAAGTAAAATGTGGTGTGATCATCAAGAGCGAGTTGCCCCGTGATCCTTGTATTAATAAATGACATATTGCGATCGCCGATCGTTTCATCCATGTAGCTTTCAACTTTTCTCGTTTGATTTTTATTGAAGTGCGCTTTCATGGAATAATAACGACTCCCTTCGCTGTAGCTTATATCCGTATTGCCATTGCCATGCCATCTGCATGAAGTGAGACCAGCAAACATCAGCACATAAAATAAAAAGATTTGCTTTTTCATTGTGATTGTTTATAAATGAATAAATGAATTGAAACAAGCTAATGCCAATTCAATTTTTTTTAACAGAGGTTGAAGTGAGTAAATGACTGGTTGAAGTGGAATACAAATATAGTGATGAAAAAAAATAATGAGTTATTAATAATAAAAAGAATTGAGTGGATTCATCTATACCCACTCGCCTGCAGTTCGAATAACCGCGCATAACGATTGCCTGCAACCAATAATTCTTCATGAGACCCCAATTCAGTAACTCTTCCATCATCAATTACTGCAATGCGGTCGGCAATGCGAACTGTGGAGAAGCGATGCGAGATAACAATCCCAATACGTCCTTTCAGATTTTCTTTCAGCTCCGCAAAGATGGCGGCTTCAGCTTCGGGATCGAGAGAGGAGGTTGGTTCATCCAGAATCCAGATATCTGCATTGCGATACATGATGCGTGCAAGAGCAAGACGCTGCCACTCGCCGCCGGAAAGGTCATGCCCGCCTTCAAACAATCTTCCCACTTTTGAATCGAGGCCATTTGGCATTTTGCTCACCAGCCATTCACTGCGGCTGTCCTGGAGTGCTTTGATCACCCGTTCATCGTTTGTCATCCCATTCGGTCTTCCCATCACCACGTTTTCCCTTACGGTTAATTCATATGTAGCATAATCCTGGAACAATACGCCTATACGGTTGCGCAGATCTTTAGGATCCATATCTTTTACGTCAATACCACCTACTTTTATAGCGCCTTCATGCACATCATAAAACCGGAGCAACAATTTAATAAGCGTTGATTTGCCCGCACCATTTTCACCTACCAGGGCCACCAGTTCGCCCTTCCGTATTTTAAGATTCAATCCTACGAGAGCAGGCTCGGTTCCACCGGGATAGGTAAATGTGACGTTATCAAATTCAATTCCGTCGACTGCCACACCAGGAATTACCTGGGGCTTCGTGGGTACAGGTACCAATTGTTCAACATTGAGAAACGAAAAATAATCATCGAGGAAAGTGGTGTGCTGATCAACGGCAACAAAAGTGCTTGAAATATTTCCCAACGTTCCGGCTACGGAAGTAAACGCACCGATCACTAATACCACCGCACCCGGATTGATGGTTCCATGTATTCCTTTGATCGCAACAAAAACGTAGGCAAGAGCGAGGATGGTTCCCGTTACAAATCCGCTTAGCAGGGATATGCGGCTTCCCATTCGAAACATTTTCTCTCTCTGGCTGAAGAGATCTTCCGATAATTTTTTATACCGGTCCAGTAAATACTCAGCAACAACATAAGCCCTTACCTCCTTTGTGTTTTTTGGCTGAACCAGCAGATCGCCCAAATATTGCCGCTCTCTTTCTTCGGGGGTTTCCTTATAAAAATATTTATACAGTTTTGTAGTCGTGCGACTCTCCAATGCCAGTGAGAGAAAGGCAGCGCCCAATGCAAGTATCACCAGGATATAATGCAGGCTCGCAAGCAAACCCGACATCAATATGATTGACACAATGTTTCCTGAAAGCCCAAGTATTGACCAGGTCAAATCACCCGGTCGCCAGTTCACATCGCGTTTGGCTCTTGCAAGGCGGTCATGCCAGTCAGAATTGTCAAAATGTCCAAGATCGACCTGGGAAGCTTTTTCAAGTAAGCGTCGCTCGGCTTCCAGTTCCACGCGGCGAACATACAAGTTTCGTCCAAACCCCATATAAGCGCCTACTGAACGCTGTATCACAAAGGTGAGCCACAAACCGATCACGATATATAGAACATCGTTGAATTGCATTTGGCGGAAATGCGCTTCAGCAATTTTATTGACAAGAACAGAACCAAGATAAACGGAAACGGGAGGCATGATGGCGTTGAACATCCCGAGTAATGAATAACGAATAAGTAAACGCGGAGAAGCAGCCCATGCGAGCGTCATTGCATGACCAAGATTTTTTCTTACCCGTTTAAGACGACTGGTTTTTATTATTTGCGGTTCTTCCACCTCACAAGTTACGAAGAGATGGAAAAAGAAGATAGAAGTTAGAATATAGAAGTTAGAATTTTTATTTCACTCATTACTCATTACCCATTACTCATTATTCATTCCTATACAAATAGTTTTCATTTAAGTAGTTTTGATAACTATTTTAAAATGGATAAAGGAAAAATATTAATTGTTGATGATGAAGAGCAATTGCGTTCATTGCTGTCGCGCATCATTGCCCTTGAAGGATTTGCTGTGAGCGAAGCAGGTGATTTGAAAACAGCACTAAAATTTTTGGAAAAGGAGCAGGTAGATGTAATGCTTTGTGATGTCAAGCTTCCTGATGGTAGCGGGGTGGATTTTGTAAAACAGACAAAAATAAAATTTCCTCTTCTTGAAATTATTTTACTCACTGCCTATGCCACTATTCATGATGGGGTGCAGGCCATGAAGAATGGTGCTTTTGACTATATCCTGAAAGGAGATGATAATGATAAGGTCATCCCATTGCTATACAAGGCAATTGAAAAAATACAATTACAAAAAAGAATACAGCATTTGGAGCAACAGATCGATAAGCGATATGGGTTTGAAAATATTTTGGGCGGATCGCGCGTCATAAAAGAGTCGGTTGAATTGGCAAAAAAAGTGGCTCCCACGGATACCACCGTTTTATTATTGGGTGAGACGGGGACAGGCAAGGAGATCTTTGCGCAGGCCATTCACCAGGGAAGCAAACGGTCAGGCAAATTATTCATGGCTCTTAATTGCAGTGCTTTTACAAAAGAATTATTAGAGAGCGAGATATTCGGGCACAAAGCCGGAGCGTTTACCGGCGCAACAAGAGACAAACGAGGTTTGATAGAAGAAGCAAACGGAGGGACCTTGTTTTTAGATGAGATCGGTGAAATGCACATTGACCTGCAGTCAAAGTTGCTGCGTGTGCTGGAAACAAGTGAATTTATAAAAGTTGGCGATACAAAACCAACAAAGGTAAATGTCCGCATAATTGCTGCTACCAATCGTGATCTGAAAGATGAAATTAAAGAGGGTAAATTCCGTGAGGACCTTTATTACCGGTTGAATGTTTTTGCTATAAAATTGCCATCCCTGAGGGAAAGGAAGGAAGATATACCGGTTCTTGCAGAAAACTTTCTAAAACTGTTTGCAGAAAAAACAAACAAGCGTATTACCGGGATGAGCAAAGAATTTATCAATCGGCTGCAGCAGCAGGAATGGAAGGGGAACATCCGTGAATTGAAAAATGTAATTGAACGGGCTGTTATTCTGGCTGATGATTCCGAATTAAAGCCAGAATATCTTCCTCTTGAAATACAACAGTCATCTTCTGACGGCTCCTCTTCTTTTCATCTTGCCAATATAGAACGTTCACATATTCAAAAAGTGCTTCAGCATACAAAGGGGAATAAAGCAAAAGCCGCCGAGCTACTGGGTATTGGTTTAACTACACTTTATAGAAAGCTCGATGAATATAAAATTTCTGCAAGTGAGTAACCCTCCCGTTTTGAAAATTTGTTTTTCATTTTGAACAGGTTTTTGAATGACAAAGATCATTTTATCTTTTACGGAATAGCGGTAAGTGACTAACAGTCACGCATTTCAGGATCATGGCAGAAGTGAAGGGGAGATTGGTATAAGATTATCATAGCAAGAATAAACAGAAAAAGATTTTATGAAAACTTATCACGATCCGGAACGCCCTGAAGGCTTGGAAAATCCCCTGAAAGGATTAGGTAAAAAGCTAAAATTACACGTTATCATGCCTTGTATCTATGCGGTTGCTCTTATTACCATATACATCATTAAGCATGGTAAGTAGAACAGCTGATGGATGTTGAAATGACAATATTAAATCAAGGGGAAGTGCTTCTATATTCACTCATGATAGCAATCAGAAAAATGCCTAACCGCAGTCATTCCCATCTGGTTGTAGTAAAAATAATTTAGAACATGGATGCTAAAAAGGATTTTCTTGATAAGGCCTTTGTGCTGTTCATGTGGTTGATAGCATTGGCCTTAGTGTTTCTCGTGATGGTAAAATTTAAAATTTTGTTTCACTGATAAATTATAAAGCTATGCTCACATTGATTCTTTGTTTAGCCGGAATAGTTGGATTTGCACTATTCTTCAAGTTCATTGATTGGTTTGAAAAAATATAACTATGACATTATTATTTGTTATCTCGATCCTGGTTTTTATCTACTTGTGTTATGTACTGGTAAAACCGGAAAAATTTTAGAGATGAGTGGTAAGTCAATAATGAGCGCATAGAGGCTCATTCATTACTATCATTCATCATTCACCACCCGATAGCTATCGGGTCACCACTAACAATTCACAAATATGATTACAGAAATTTTAGGCATTGTTGCCATGTATCTCGTCACTGTGCTGCTTGCCATTCCATTGGGCAGGTATATCGGAAAAGTTTTTTCCGGTGAAAAAACATGGCTGGACCCTGTAATGGGCCCGATAGACAAATTATTCTTCAGGCTGGGCGGTATCAAACCGGGGAAAGAAATGAATTGGAAGCAACATCTTATTGCCTTACTCACTATCAATCTTGTCTGGTTTCTATATTCCATGTTTGTATTGATGAACATGAGCTGGCTGCCTCTCAATCCGGATGGTAATCCATCTATGAGTGCAGATCTTGCATTTAATACAGCTGTTAGTTTTGTATCAAACACGAATCTGCAACACTATTCAGGAGAATCGGGGGTTTCTTACCTGGGTCAGCTTACTCTTCAACTCTGGCAATTTATAAGTGCAGGTGCTGGGATTGCTGCCTGTGCAGTTGTATTCATTGCCATGAAAGAAAGAACAACTGATAAACTTGGGAATTTTTATAATCTCTTTATTAAATCATGTACCAGGATATTATTGCCGCTGGCTATAGTTGTGGCAGTGATACTCATGTTCAACGGATCACCGATGACTTTTCAGGGAAAAGATCAATTTATTTCCATGCAGGGTGACACTGTGAATGTGAGCCGTGGCCCGGTTGCCGGCATGGTAGCCATAAAACAATTAGGAACTAATGGTGGTGGTTATTTTGGCGCTAATTCCTCGGTGCCGTTAGAAAATCCAAATTATTTCACCAACATTGTTGAAAACCTTTCCATACTTCTTATTCCAATCGCAATGGTATTTGCATTGGGGTATGTAATTAAAAGAAGAAAATTTGCCTGGATGGTTTTTGGGGTAATGACGGTTGGATTTTTATTACTGCTTTTTAATGCAGTGTATAATGAAATGCATGGCAATCCATGAAATTGCTAAAATGGGTATTACCCAACCACTCGGCAGCATGGAAGGAAAAGAAGTTCGTTTCGGGCCTGCTGCTTCTGCTATTGGGCTGTTACTACAACGGTTACGTCAAATGGCTCGGTGAATTCCATGCACGACAGTTTTACACCGCTCAGCGGCATGAGTTGTTTGCTGGGAATGATGATCAATTCATTTTATGGAGGAGTTGGAGTTGGCTATCTCAATTTTTACATCTTCATCATTATAGCTGTTTTTATAGGTGGCTTAATGGTGGGCAGAACACCTGAATTTTTAGGAAAGAAAGTTGAAGCAAAAGAAATGAAGATTGCTTCCATCATCGCACTGCTGCATCCATTACTGATCCTTGCAGGCACAGCATTGTCATCATATATCTATGCTCATCATTCAGAAGCATACGCTGGCTGGCTGAACAATCCGGGCAATCATGGTTTTAGTGAAATGTTATATGAATTTACTTCTTCCTCTGCCAATAATGGAAGTGGGTTTGAAGGCTTGGGTGATAACACCCCGTTCTGGAATATCGCCTGCGGTACTGTAATGTTGATCGCAAGATTTTTGCCTATTATTGGACCGGTGGCTATTGCAGGTATTTTAGCAAAGAAAAAATATATACCTGAAAGTGCAGGCACATTAAAAACAGATACAGGAACATTTGGCATTATGGTGTTCCTGGTAATTTTCATTGTAGCTGCATTGAGTTTCTTCCCCGCATTGGCATTGGGGCCTATTGCAGAATTCTTTGGAATGAAATAATTAACTGGAAAAGTTAAAAATAAAAGATTTAATGTCAATACATAGAAGAAAACAAAGATTATTTGAACCGGCACTGGTGAGTGAAGCCTTTGGGCAATCATTCGCCAAATTAAATCCGCGCATCCAGTTTCGCAACCCGGTAATGTTCACTGTGTGGATTGGGACGCTGATAATGGCAGGGGTTTGTGTGTGGATCGGGACGGGTGAATCTTCCCAGGGAAGTTTGGTGTACAATATTCTTATTACTGCCATTCTTTTTATCACCTTGCTGTTTGCCAATTTTGCCGAAGCCATTGCAGAAGCAAGGGGAAAGGCACAGGCAGATAGCCTGCGCAAAACAAGAGAAGAAACACCTGCGAAAAAGATTTTTCCTGTCGGAGAAATGTATGTGGATGAAATAAAAGTGATTCCTTCTTCTCAATTACGCAAGGGCGATGTGTTTGTTTGTGAAGCCGGTGATATTATCCCTATGGACGGAGAAATTATTGAAGGGATTGCCACCATTGATGAATCGGCTATTACAGGTGAATCTGCTCCGGTAATTCGTGAAGCCGGGGGTGATAAATCTTCTGTTACCGGCGGAACAAAGGTTTTATCCGATAGAATAAAAGTAAAAGTAACTACAGAGCCTGGTGAAAGTTTTTTGGATAAAATGATCGCATTGGTGGAAGGTGCAACAAGACAAAAAACTCCCAATGAAATTGCATTGACGATCTTACTGGCGGCATTTACACTTGTATTTATTATTGTTTGTGTTACACTGAAGCCATTTGGTGATTATGCCAATACTTCTATCACTATTGCAGCATTTATTTCTTTATTTGTTTGCCTGATACCAACAACGATTGGTGGATTATTAAGTGCTATTGGTATTGCAGGTATGGACAGGGCATTGCGTGCCAATGTAATTACAAAAAGCGGGAAAGCTGTGGAAACTGCCGGTGATCTTGATACTATTTTACTTGATAAAACAGGAACCATCACCATCGGTAATCGCAAGGCTACAAATTTTTACCCCGCGGATGGTGTAAATGAAAAAGATTTTGTTGAAATGGTTGTACTGAGTTCATTGGCTGATGAAACACCGGAAGGTAAATCAATTGTTGAATTAGCAGGTACAAAAGGAGTTAAACTGGTTACTGACCAGGGAATGCATTTTATCAATTTTACTGCAGAAACAAGAAGCAGTGGCGTTGATCTTGCAAATGGAACAAAAATTCGCAAAGGAGCTTTTGATGCCATTCGTGACAGGGTGAACAAGAGCTGGCAATTCTATTCCCAAAGAAACAGAAGAAAGAGTAAAAAAGATTTCTTCAAATGGCGGAACACCACTGGTGGTTGCAGTAAATAACCAGGCAAAAGGTGTAATTGAATTGCAGGATATCATTAAGCCCGGCATACAGGAGACGATTTGAACGGTTAAGAAAAATGGGAGTAAAAACAGTGATGGTAACAGGTGACAATCCTTTGACAGCAAAATATATTGCTGAAAAAGCAGGTGTGGATGATTTTATTGCGGAAGCAAAGCCTGAAGATAAAATGAATTATATAAAACAGGAACAACAGGGAGGAAAGCTGGTTGCCATGATGGGAGATGGAACGAATGATGCACCTGCATTAGCACAAGCTGACGTGGGAGTAGCCATGAACAGTGGAACACAGGCTGCCAAAGAAGCCGGTAATATGGTTGATTTGGAAAATGATCCCACCAAACTGATTGAAATTGTTGAAATCGGGAAACAATTATTGATGACAAGAGGAACATTGACCACATTTTCCATTGCCAATGATGTAGCAAAATATTTTGCAATTGTTCCGGCTTTTTTATTGTTTCTATTCCAGGCTTGCAGGCTATGAATATCATGAATCTTCATAGTCCGGAAAGTGCCATTCTTTCGGCAGTCATTTTTAACGCCATCATTATTCCATTATTAATTCCATTGGCATTAAGAGGTGTGGCGTATAAACCAATTGGTGCCAGTGCCTTGCTGAGAAGAAATTTATTGATCTACGGTCTTGGAGGAGTGATTGTACCCTTTATCGGAATAAAATTGATTGATTTGATTGTATCCGTTTGGTTTTAAAATTTAAAAGTTAAAAAATGAAACAAAATATTTTACCAGCCATACGGCTTACTATAGTTTGTATTCTTTTCTTTTGTGGAGTCTATACGGTGTTCGTGATGGGAATTGCACAGGCGGCTCCTGGTAAAGGCAATGGACAAACTGTAATAGTGAATGGCAAAGTAGCAGGATATAAATTAATTGGTCAGAAATTTACTGATGATAAATATTTCTGGGGCCGCCCTTCAGCTGTGGATTATAATGCTGCAGGTTCTGGCGGAAGCAATAAAGGACCGACCAACCCTGATTATCTTAAAAACTGTACAGGATAGAATTGATTCATTTCTTGTTCATAATCCCGGAATAAAAAAAGAAGAAATTCCCTCTGAACTGGTAACTGCATCGGGAAGCGGGCAGGATCCTGATGTTTCACCGGAAGCGGCATACGTTCAGGCAAAAAGAATTGCAGTAGTAAGAAATATTCCCGAAGAAAAATTAAAAGGATTGGTGAAGCAGCACATTGATAAACCATTGCTTGGTTTATTTGGAACAGAGAGAGTTAATGTTCTGCAACTGAATATTGATTTAGATAATTTGAAATAAACTGAATTAATCTTCAGTTGATCTTAAGGGTTAAGCTCCTCCTTGTTTAAGGCGAGGCTATTATCACTTGTTTAAAATTTTAAAAATAAGAATAGTGAAAAGTAGAAAAATTTTATTCGCATCAGCCATCATATTGACAGGCGGTGTTATGCATGCCCAGGATTCAACACAAAAAGAAAGGCAACCTTACTATTTCACGGATCTGCGGATACCTATTACCGGTTCAACTTTAACAATGCAAAGGATTCGGGCTACACGAATAACTATACAAGTTTCACCAACTCACAAAATTCTTTTGAATTGGGAATGGCTTCCATTAAAGCCGATTACAGTATCGGGAAAGTAGATGGGGTAATCGATCTTGGCTTTGGGAGAAGAGCCGAAGAATTTTCTTACAATGATGCGGGTACATTAGCTGCGATTAAACAGGCTTATATTTCCTATTCGGTTTCTTCTAAAGTAAAATTTACAATGGGCAAATGGTTTACGCATGTTGGCTATGAAGTACCCGACGCTTATTTAAATCGCAACTATAGCATGGATTATATGTTTTCTTACGGGCCTTTCTTTCACACAGGAATAAAAATGGATGTGACCCTAAACAGTAATTTTGGTTTTATGATAGGCGTTGCCAATCCAACGGATTTTTCCAGCGCCAGTTTTGCAAAGAAAATTTTATCGGACAAGTTCATTTAGCAACTACAAATGGTAAAGTGAATGCCTATATCAATTACGTGGGAGGCAAGGATATGTCTGATGCAACCGTTAATCAATTTGATTTGGTTGCTACAGGCACCATTTCCGGTAAATTCAGCGTGGGATACAATGGGACTGTAAAGATGGTAAAACCAAATGGGGGCAGCAGTGATTCGTGGTGGGGCTCTGCGATCTATCTTAATTATGATCCCAGGCCTGCATTTGGGCTAACGGCAAGAGGAGAATATTTCGGTGATGATAAAGGCGTGGCCGGATTTGGCACTGATATTTTCGACGTTACATTATCAGGTAATATTCGTATCAGCAACCTGACGATCATTCCTGAATTTCGGTTAGATGCAGCAAAAGATCCGCTTTTCTTTAAGGAAAATGATCCATCGGATACTCCATCGGCAAAAAGCACAGGGACATTTATTTTGGCAGCAACTTATCATTTTTGAACTTTAAAAATATATTTAAAAACAAATAGATATCGCCCCTAACATTTTGAGCGAGCTAAACGATAAGGAAAAACGGGTTGAGCAATTTTTGAAATTAAACCGCATTGATAGCCGTGGTAAACTGAAGATTTATATTGGTATGAGTGCCGGTGTTGGCAAGACTTATCGCATGCTTGCAGGAAGCACATGATCTTTTACAGAAATGGCGTCAATGTCAAAGTCGGTTATATTGAAACACATGGAAGAAAAGAAACACAGGCATTAATTGAAGGCTTACCCGTGATACCCCGAGGGAAGTTTTTTACAAAGGCAAAAAACTTGAAGAACTGGATGTGCAGGCAATATTATTATTGCATCCTGAAGTTGTGATTGTTGATGAGCTGGCTCATACAAATATTCCCGGGAGTAAAAATGAAAAACGCTGGCAGGATGTGCTGGATATTCTGGAGGCAGGCATAGATGTAATCACTGCAGTAAATATTCAGCATATTGAAAGTATCAATGAAGAAGTAAAACAGATTACCGGCGTTGAAGTAAAAGAAAGAATTCCGGATAAAATGCTTGCAGATTGCCGATGAAGTGGTGAATATTGATCTTACTGCAGACGAACTGATTACACGATTAAAAGAAGGGAAAATTTATGATCCCACAAAAGTACAGCAGGCGCTTACAAATTTTTTTCAACCGGAAAAAATACTTGCAATTACGTGAGCTTGCATTGAAAGAAGTTGCAGGGCAGGTTGAAAGAAAAGTGGATTACCAAATCACCGAAAACAAACACCCTTTCGCCATGAACATTTTCTTGCCTGCATATCTTCCAATCATGAAATTGCGCAACGCATTATTCGCAAAACGGCGAGGCTTGCTTCTTATTATAACAGTAAATGGTATGTGTTATATGTTCAAACAGCAAAAGAATCTGCAGATAAAATTCAACTTGCAGCACAACGGCATTTAATCAACAATTTTAAAAACGCAACAGAATTGGGCGCAGAAATTATCCAGAAAAAATAAAAATGTTGCCACATCTATTATCGAAACAGCTGAGGAAAATGATATTACAACCATTTGCCTGGGTAAACCGCATTTGAATCTTATTCCAGATTATTTTAAAAACGAATGTTTTCAATCAGTTGCTTAAAACACTTTCAAAAAATGATATTGATATTGTTATTCTTTCGTAATGGCACTTAGTGTAAAAAATAAAATATGGCTGGGAACTTTGTTTCTTTTTTTGTTATTGCTGATATCAGCAGGATTGGGAATTTTTTTTATGGCAAGGTTAAAAAGCGAAACTCAAAATGTACTTAAAGACAATTATGAATGTTTGTCTTATTGCCACATCATGCAGCAGCAATTGGATATTCAATATGAAGCCGATGATACACGCTCAAACAATTTTGAAAAAGCCTTAATAAACAGGAAGAATAATATTACAGAACAAGGCGAAAATGAAGCAACTTCTGATTTAAGAACTGACTTTAATAAACTAAAAACCGGCGATACAAGTAAACAAACCATTATAAGCAGTAGATAAGAGAATTGCAATTTATTCTTTCGCTAAACATGCAGGCAATTAAAGAAAAAGCTAAAGAACGGCAGATAAAACTGCGCAGGATGCTTTACTGTTATCTGCTGCATTAGGAAGTTTGGTTTTTTTAATTGCGTTTACATTTCTTTTAAATTTTCCTTCAATAATCACTGATCCAATTAACAATCTTAAAGAAGCCATTAAAGAAATATGCCGAACAAAAACTATAAGTATCGAATTCATATTAATAACAAGGATGAATTTGGAAAACTCGCCGACGCTTTCAACGAAATGGCAGAGCGGCTTCAATATTTTGAGAGCAGTAATCTTAATAAATTAATGTTTGAAAAAGCACGGGCAGAAGCCGAATTAATAGTTTGAAAGATGCAAGCATTGGTATTGATAAAAACAATATTGTTCTTTTCGCCAATCAACAGGCTTTACAATTATTGAATCTGAAATCAAAAGATATAATCGGCAAACCTGTAAACGAATTAACCGGTAAAAATGATTTGTTTAAATTCTTAATGATGAAAACGAAACAACCTCTCCATTTAAAATTGTAGTAGATAATCAGGAAAATTATTTTTCAAAAGAAATTATTGAAGTAGAGCAAAACGAAGCAAAATATAAAGTGATTGTTTTGAAAAATATTACTTCTTTCAAAGAACTTGATGTTGCAAAAACAAATTTTATTGCTACTGTCTCACACGAATTAAAAACGCCGCTGGCCTCTTCAGATTTTAGTTTGAAATTATTGGAAGATGCAGCACAATGGCGCAGTTATCAAAGGATCAAAAAGAACTGGTAGAACATATTAAAACAGGATAATCAACGCATGTTGAAAATTTTAAGTGAATTGCTAAATATGTCGCAGGTTGAAGCGGGAAAAATTCAATTGGAAATAACATCTGTCAAACCCTTATCTATTGTTAATAACGCGATCAATGCCGTAAATGGTGCCGCCAAGGAAAAAGATATTCATTTTGAAAGAAATTATAATGAAGAACTACCCTCCGTCCGGGCGGATGCTGAAAAAACAGGATGGGTGCTGAATAATTTCTTGTCGAATGCGATAAAATATTCTTCTTCCGGAAGCAAGATCACGGTGAGTATAAAACTTGTTGATAGCTCGCTGCAATTCTCCGTGAAAGATCAGGGTCCGGGTATTCCGGGGGAATATTTGCCAAAAATATTTGAACGCTTTTTTAAAGTACCAGGTTCGGGCAAGACAGGTACAGGATTAGGCCTCGCCATTTCAAAAGAATTTATCGAAGCGGAAGGCGGAAAGATCTGGGTAAAGAGTACGCAGGGAGAAGGAAGCGAATTTGGATTTGACCTGCCGATTGTTTAATCAAGTCGTCATTTATTTTCATAATAAGGTACTTCATCATGTGATGTTGATTCCTGTTGATTCCAGTAAGCAAGAGTGACAACATGACCATCTTTTGTGTGGAGCAATCTTCCAAAAATGGCATTGGTGGGATTAAAGGTTACATCGGTGACGCCAATAGTAAATGTTTCCGGGGATGGCGGCAATTGAGTTTCAATAGTTGGTTGGGTATTTGCTTCCGCAGGTCCTGGGGGCTTAGGAGTCACAGCCGGAGAAGGTTTCGGTGGGGGAGAGGCAACTACTACAACTGAATATTTGTTGAATTGGAGTAATTGTTTTAGAAATGCAACTCTCTCTGCTGAAGTATTTTTCTCTACAATAGCACACTTCACTCCGTTCAATTCTTCAAATTCATGATTTTTATTGATCGCCATTGCAAATGAGAATTTTAAAATTTAAAAGTAAAAAGTAAAGTCGTAGACAATTGTAGTTTTTGCATTTTTCATTTTGACTCCTGCCTGCCGGCCCTGCTTCGCCATAGCTATGCGAAGGCACAGCAGGCAGGTTCTAATTATTACAATCTTGGATTAGCAGGCCTAATTGGTTTCTCGAAAGAATTGACACCACGGGTTTTTAATTTCCGGCGAAATACTTTGTCGCCTGCAGAAACATACAATATATTAAAATCAGCACCGCCAAAGCAAACATTCGAAGCTTGTCCATTTGATCGGGGTATTGGAAGTATGGCTTCCACTCTGCCCAATTGGTCAAGTATTTGAATCCCCAAACGTGAAGCTACAAACATTCTTCCCGCTGTATCACATCTTATACCATCAGGCCATGCATTGTCCTCTGTATCGGGAGAATGAAGCCAGCCGTACCGTTGTTTATAGGCAAGTGTTCCGTCCTTTTGTATTTTATAGATCCAGACCCAATGTGTGGCAGATTCGGTGACATATAATTGAGTTTGATCAGGCGAAACTGTAACGCCATTGGGAAATTTCAATCCGTCGTCCACTACGAGTTTCTCACCATTTGGACGAATGAGATAAACTTTCCCTGGCTTTGTCGCTCCATCGGGTGATGTTACATAAATATTTCCATTACTGGCGATAACAAGATCATTACCGGAAATACTATCCGCGATCACAGTTTCCTTTTCTTTCGAATCGTAACTTAAAATTTGCTTTGTCCCTCCTGCAACTGTATACCTTTTTCCATCGGGTCCGAAATAAGTGCCACTTGCCCTTTTTGCATCCACATTCAGTGTGATCAATTTTTTATCCCTATCAACCTTATAAGTTTTGGAGGTGGGAATGTCCTGGTAAAATACTTCACCATTTTTATTTGCTGTTGTTCCTTCTGTAAACTGGTAACCCTGGCCAACCAATTCCCAATCTTCACCAGGAATTAAAAGATTGCTTAGGAAATCATTTTTGGAATTCCCCTTCGCTACGGGCGTTGGCCAGTCTTTCCAAAGCCAGCGCATCGCCTTGGGAAAAATAGCACTTCCATGACTTCCATTATGGCCACCTTCACCCCAAACATGATCCACTTCATAACCTGCAAAGGCCAATGAACGCTCCATTGTTTCATTTGCTTTCCACCAATCACCGGCATAAATATTCAGATCGTTGCTGCCATCCTGTAAAAAAATACGAATGGGTTTCGGCTCATATTTGCGAATGAGTGTGTAATAACGATCGCCACCGCGCAACCCAACATAAGTACCGATAGCACTGAACACTCTTGAAAATTCTTCCGGGTGTTCCCATGCAGCAGTAAAAGCGCAGATCGCTCCACTGCTTGACCCTCCGATGGCGCGGTCATTGCCGCTCTTTGATAAATGTATCTCGCGCCCGTCGCTTGTTTTTTGTCTTTCAACCTCCGGCAAAATTTCAGTTAGAATAAAACGGCAATAAGCATCCCCTAACCCGTCGTATTCGAAACTCCTGTTGTATCGATCCACGGCACCGGATCCACTATCAGCCAAAACTTTTCCCGGCGTGATAAATACTCCGATTGTTACTGGCATTTCTTTTTTGTCGATCAGGTTATCAAATACATTTGGCGCTTTCCATTGAATGCCATCCTGGTTAACATATACGCAGGCCGGTCTTGCGGGATCATATTGCGCAGGTACATACACCCAACAATCCCTTGATGTTCCCGGGAAAATTTTTGATTGATCGAAACTAAATTTTAAGATTTCTCCCCGTGGCACGCCGGGCTGCAACATGCTGGCTGAATCTTCCGGGTAATTTTCCTGTGGCTGCTGTCCAAAAAGAATGGTTGACAAAAGAAGACCGGCAATGAAAACGATTTTTTTCATTTTTTACTTTTGACTTTTTTGTTTACTTAAGCAACGAATGAATATAATTATAGGCACCACTGGCAATACCTGTAATTATGATCCCTCCCACACAGATGGCCATGGCGATTTTCGGTTGCCAGCGAGCTTTGATTTTTTCAATGGGATGTTCATTTGCATCCATGAACATGATCTTTATCACTTTGAGATAATAGTACAATGAAACTACCATATTCAAGGCAGCGATCACGATCAGTGAGTAGTTCCCTTTGCCGGCACCGGCAAAGAGCAAAAAGAATTTCCCAAAAAAACCTGCCAGGGGGGGAATGCCTGCTAACGAAAATAAAGATATCGCCAATACCCAGCTCAACACAGGATTGGTTTTATAAAATCCCTTGTAGTCATCCAAGTTTTCTTTTCCTGTGACCGCACTTACCAAAGAGATCACACCAAAAGCGCCGAGGTTGGAGAAAATATAAATTAAGATGAAAAAGATGACCGAAGAACTTCCCGCTATCGATTGTGAGCTCAGACCCACCAGGATAAAACCAATTTGGGCAATAGAAGAAAAAGCAAGAAATCGTTTCATATTCTGTTGTCGCAGTGCGAATAAATTCCCGGTGATCATTGTGGCAACAGAGATGAGAAAGATCATATTGTACCAGCTGTTAGCAATCGGGGTAAAAACATTATAAAAAACGGAAAGCATTACAAACAATATTGCTCCTTTTGAGATCACGGACAAATAAGAAGTAACAGCAACCGGGGAGCCTTCATACACATCGGCTGTCCATAAATGAAAAGGAACTGCGGATATCTTAAATCCGAAACCTGCAAGCAGCAGGATGAAAGAAAAAACCTGGAAAGAGTTTCCGTTGAGATGAGCTTTGAGCCCGACAAAGTTTAATGTGCCCGTGGCACCATATAACATGGAAATACCAAACAACAAAAGACCCGAAGAAAATGCAGAAGACATGATCATTTTGAAAGCAGCTTCAGAAGACCGGCGTTTGTCAAGATCAAAATTGGAAAGAGCCGCAAGAGGGATGGTTGAAAGTTCAAGCCCCAGGTAGAACATCAATAAATTGTTGCTGGAGATCATGAAGAACATTCCCAAAAGTGTTGACAGCAACAACATGTAAAATTCGGGAACGTGCTTATGATTTTTTAGCCAGTCGTAGGATTGTAGCGAAATAATAAGCGTGCCGAGATTCAGAAGATTCTTTTCGAAGGTCAATAGTTCATTGGTGCGAAACATGTCGCCGAATAAATTTCCATTCGGGATATAAAAAAAACCTGCTGCGAGATTGATGAATAAAAGAAAGTTGATGAAATTAAGCAGGCTTTCATTTTTCCATTCTTCATTTGTTAATTTCAGAAAAAGAAGAATAAAGATGATAATGGTGATCAGCAACTCGGCATTCATCAGGTATAAAAAATCATTCAACATAAAGTCTCTCCTTGGTCTCCCCTAACGCTTGCGTCAGGGCTTCAGCGCCGGCGCAAAGGAGAGGATTAATTTTTATTTTGTTATGGCAGTTATTTTATTTGAGATCGTTTCGGTTGCCGGTGTTATCAGATCATTCAGCCAAAATGGGGCAATGCCAATTGCTACGATCCCGATGATCAACAAGGCTGCAGCCCATCTCTCATTCCACTTTGCATCGGCCTCACCCCCTGCCCCTCTCCAAAGGAGAGGGGAGCCATCGCCTGTCATCGGTAGAGGACCCATAATGGCCTTTCCAACCGCTCGTAGAATATACACCGCTGTTACCACAATTGAAGCACAGGCGATGATCGTCGTTATTCGATAAAAATTATCGGCCCCGCCATGAGACCACCCACCCATAAACACCGTTACTTCTGCCACAAAACCGCTGAAGCCGGGTAACCCTAAAGAACACAGACCTGCAATGACAAAAACAGTGGAGATGAATGGCATTATCTTCAACAATCCACCCAATTGGGAGAGTTGTCTTGTATGTGTCCGGTCATAGATCATTCCAATGCCGGCGAAGAAAAGAGCTGTCATTAACCCGTGCGACACCATTTGCATCACAGCCCCCGTGATTGCTATTTTTGTCAGCATGCCGATACCAAGCAAAACAAATCCGCAGTGACTCACCGAGGAATATGCATTGATATATTTCAGATCGGTCTGCATCATGGTAGCGAAGGCCCCGTATAAAATAGCGATAGAGGCAAGTACAATGATGATCCATGAATATTGATGTGCCGCTTCGGGCATTAAAAAAGTGGCAACACGCAGGCAACCATAGCCACCAAGTTTCATTGAAATGCCGGCAAGAAACATTGACGCTGCTGTGGGCGCAGACGAGTGTCCATCAGGCACCCAGGTATGAAATGGAAACAATGCACTAAAAATTCCAAAGCCCACAAAAGCAAACGGGAAGAAAAATTTCTGAGCAGATAGAGGAATATTCATTTTTGCGATCTGCAAAATGTCAAATGTATGCTGGCCGTTGCCGGCATTTGTATTCAGGTATAAGCCGATCAACCCAACAAAAACCAATGCGGAGCCGGTCATGAGCATTAAGGCCAGTTTCATGGCACTGTATTCTTTTTTACCGCTGCCCCAAATACCGATCAGCAGGAACTTTGGGATAACAGCTACTTCAAGGAAAAAAAATAAGGTAAAAAGATCAAGGGAAATGAAAAAGCCATAAGCACCCACACTAAGAAATAAAAGAAGAAAGAAAAATTCTTTACTAAGTTTTTCAACGTTCCAAGAAACCAACACTCCAGCCAGTACAACAAATGCCGTAAGCAGGATCATGGCAATTGAAATTCCGTCGACACCAACATGATAATTGATGTGCAGCGGAGCGTACCAGGCCCTGTTGCTTTCAAACAACATCGTAGCCGTATTACCGGCAGACCGTTCGTCCCAATAGAAATATAACAATGCAAATGCGAGTACCAGTTGCAAAGAAGATCCAACCAAAGAGACAACTCTTGCTGATTTCGGTCCTTTTAATGGGATAATAGCGATTGCGGTAAGAAGCGGTAATATGATCAATAAAGAGAGATTCATTGATTAGTTGATTTGTGCTGAAGGCGTGATATTAATAAAGTGCCAAAGGCACGAAATATTAGTAAAAGGTATAGAGTGAGAAGCGCTGAGCTCCGCAGGAGCGATATATTCTATGTTAATCATAGAATTCAAATAAATATCTTTCATTGTATTCGATTTCAAATTGATTTAGAAAATCAAGATATTCTTCCCGAAACGTCTTCTTACGGTTACGCTCTGGTTGATTCAGGATAGAGACCTGGGAATATGCATTTGCCATTTTCTTTTCTTTTCTTTTTTATATATCGCTCCTATCGGAGCTTCCTTATTCTTGATTTGTTCTGCTGCTACTATCATTGGGCTCCTCGGGAGCTGTGATCAATGCCGTAGGCATGAAATATCCGTAGCATCGAATAATTTGTGCTATTTATTTCCATAGATACAAAAACACAATTACCAATATCACGATTCCTCCAAAGAAATACAATGCATAACTTTGCACTCTTCCTGATTGCACTCCTTTTATTAAAACAGATATTCTTCCTGTTGTCCATGCAATGCCATTCATTGCGCCGTCAACAATATTTCTATCGATCCACGCAGCGGGTCCGCCAACCAGGTTAAAAATGATCTTCTTTGTAATGAATAGATATATCTCATCAATATAGAATTTCCTGTAGGCAGTTTTGTATAATCCACCCAGGGCAGCGGCAAATTTCTGAGGCCGGTCTGATTGCCTGAAATAAAGACTGTAGCCTATAAAAATTCCAATAATTGCTATTGCTACCGGCACGATGGAGAATGTAAGATGCATTTCACTTATAAAGGGCTTTCGATCGGGTGAGATGAAATTAGAGAAAGGAATGAACCCGACCAGTACTGTTCCGATAGCCAGGATAACCAGGGGTAGTTTCATGCTCATTGTTCCCTCTGAATGGTGCCGCGTCTTCGGCAAGCCTTCGGCGGCCGAAGGAGTAATCGTTGATGAGCCGGTAGCTACCGGGTGACGAGTGTTATTCCAGAAGATTGAAAAATATAAACGGAACATATAAAATGCAGTAATGCCTGAGGTAAATAAACCGATGTAATAAATCACGGGATGACTTCGCCAGGCCGCCATTAGAATTTCTTCTTTGCTGAAAAACCCGGCAAATGGAGGTATTCCGGCAATGGCAAGGCATGCAATGAGGAAGGCAATATTTGTGATGGGCATAAATTTTCTTAATCCACCCATATCTTTCATGTCATTGCTGTGCACAATATGAATGACAGCACCTGCGCATAAGAATAGCAGGGATTTGAAAAATGCATGAGTAAATAAATGGAACATGGATGCAGTATAGCCTAAACTATTTTCTCCGCCATAACCTGAAACTCCAAGAGCAAACATCATATAACCGATCTGCGACATTGTGGAATACGCCAGTACCCGTTTGATGTCGGTTTGAGTGCAGGCGATAACAGCGGCAAGAAATGCAGATACTGCCCCAACCCATGTAACCACATGCAAAGACGCTTCATTGATATGAAATACCGGGAACAATCGCGCTACCAGGTAAACTCCTGCAACAACCATAGTAGCCGCATGGATCAATGCGGACACCGGGGTAGGTCCTTCCATTGCATCCGGCAGCCAGATATGCAATGGAAACATTGCGCTTTTTCCTGCCCCACCAATGAATACCAGTGTGAGCGCCCATGTTAATAACGATATTCCAAGAAATGATGTTGATGTAATTGCAAGCAGTTGTGGTGAATGTATATCTGTCAATCGCTGAATCAGCGTATTGAAATCAAGCGTTTCGGATTGAAAGCCCAGGATCAAAATTCCAATCAGGAAACCCAGGTCGGCAAAACGCGTGACAATGAATGCTTTTTTTGAAGCGGCGACTGCCGATGGCCGGTCGTAGTAAAAACCGATCAATAAATAAGACGATACACCAACCAGTTCCCAGAAAATATAGATCTGGAAAATGTTTGATGCCACTACTAACCCCAGCATTGAAAACGTAAACAGTGAAAGAAATGAGTAGTAAGTGCCAAATCTCTCTTCTCCTTTCATGTATCCCAGACTAAAAATATGCACCATTAACGAAACAAAAGTTACAACCACCAGCATCATCACAGAAATGGGATCAAGGATAATTCCCATGTCAATCGACAATGAGTCGGAGAAGCTAAGCCAGGTATATTTTAGCGGGATCAATGTTTGATAAGCATCATTTGCTTTACCATCAACAAAAAAATAATGCCAGGCCGCATATAGAGACAAGAGGGTAGAAGCCAATAGAACAAGACAGCCAATAATGCCGGCCCCGCCTTTGGCGGGATTAAAATATTTTTTTCCAAACAAACCAAGCACAACAAAGCTTGCCAGTGGTAGTAAGGGGATCAATGCTATGTATGATGAATAACTCATAAGCCTTACCTATCGATCTCCTCTCGGAGGAGGAGCATTTAATTTTTTAATCAACATTTGAAATCAGGCATTAATTACACTAGCCACTCGTAATTCACCACCCGATAGCTATCGGGTCACCACTCACTATTTACCATTTCATTTCACTGGCATTTTCAACATCAATCGAGCGATGACTCCTGTACAGATTGATGATGATAGCTATTGCTACTGCCGCCTCAGCTGCGGCAATCGTGATGATAAAAATGGTAAAGAAGATCCCATCCAGCTTTTCAGGATACAGGTACTTATTGAACACTACAAAATTGATATTTACGCTATTGAGGATAAGCTCAATTGCCATCAGCATTGTGATCATGTTGCGACGTGTAAACAATCCGTACATGCCAATAAAGAATAAGGCCGTACTTACAAATAAAATATGTGAGATAGGTACATCAGTCATGTAGAAGCCCCTCCTATATCCTCCCCTAAGGGGAGGACGTTTTGATTTTCTGTATCTGAGAGTTCAAATGTTGTTACCAGATTTTTTTTAGAGTCTTGCAGTCCCTTCCCCTTAGGGGAAGGATGGGATGGGGCCTTCATGGCAATGACAATACAGCCGATCATAGCAGCCAATAATAACATACTTACAACCTCAAAAGGCAGGGCATAACCACCAGCTTTTGTGCCAAGCATCTGTGAACCAATTTTTGAAACGGACCAGTCAAAGTTTTTTGTTGATGGTTGAAAATTATACTTCCATATCTGCAGAAAGGTCAGTCCAAAGCCAAATAGCACAGCCAGAGCAGAAGCGATAGTTCGTTGCAATGGTTGTTTTGGCATTTCATTTCCTGATTGCTGTGTTAGAAAAATGGAGAAAATAATAAGTACCACGATCCCACCGACATATACAATTATTTGGACAGCCGCAATGAACTCGACCTGTAACCAGAAATATAATGCGGCAATGCCGATAAGCGAGAACAGCAGCCAGATAGCGGAACGAAAGATCTTTCTTGTTGTCATCGCAAGAAGTCCGGCTCCTAAAATAAAAGCGGAGATGATGTAAAATATGATGGCAGATGCACTCATAGGCCTTACCCTCATTCCCTCTCCAATGAAGAGGGAGGCCGGGCTTTCGTTTATAATTTAACTTTTGTAATTAAGCATTTCAACTAATAAATTCCAATGGACTTTATAAATCAGAAATCCTAGATCCAAAATCAAAAATTCACTCGACCCCTTCCCTGATCTTCGACCCGGGCTTATTTAAAACCTTCGTCAGTTTATTTCTGTCAAACACACTGTGTTCAAATGTTTGCGCCATTTTAATAGCATCGGTTGGACAGGCCACAATACACAAATTGCACATCGTGCATAATTCCAAATGATAAACAAATGTGTCCAATGCTTTTTTCTTTTTTCCTTCCGGTGTAATGTCAAACTTAGTGATGATCTTGATCGTTCCGTTAGGGCAGGCGAGTTCACAAGCCGTGCAACCCGTGCAGGCGTGCTCATTATTTTCATCATGCAGCATTACAACTTCACCACGGAAACGCTCAGGTAATACCAGTTCATCGCGGTTATCCGGATATTGTTGTGTGATCTTTTCTTTTTTATGATGCAACGCATAATAACCTGTCAGCTTCATTCCTTTCAGTGAAGAACGAACGGCTCCAAACACATCTTTTATATAATCTTTTAGAAACATAAATGTCAACTCTGGCTCTTCTCTTAAGAAAAAGAAAGACCAGGAATTGTTTTATAATTAAGCTTCTGAACATTTTAATCCTACTCAGCAGAGTAGAACTGCTACACCAGAAGTGTGCGACGCAACAGAAGTTGAACAGTGAACTGCTGCCGGTTACACAATAATAATCAACTAACTTTTGTAAGAACTGATTCAATTGCCAAAATAATGTTCATCCTAAGTCCCGCCTTTGGGGACAGGGGGCTAAAAATGCCATTTTAAAATTGCAATGACTGTCACCAATAATAAATTAAACATACTAATGGGTAACAAATATTTCCATTCAAGATTCAAGAGCTGGTCAATTCTCAATCTTGGAAATGTCCACCGGAACCACATAATGACGAAAATCAGGAAAAATGTTTTTCCGAAAAACCATATCGATGATGGAATATAATCCATCACTTCATTGAACTTATTGGCCGTTCCAAAATGGAGTGGCATCCATCCTCCCAAAAACAAGGTCGCGCCGATAGCGCAAACGATGAACACATTTACATATTCAGATAAAAAGAACAAAGCGAACTTCATCCCGGAATACTCAGTATGAAAACCCGCCGTTAATTCTGATTCTGCCTCAGCAAGGTCAAAGGGTGCCCTGTTTGTTTCCGCAGTTACCGCGATGATAAAAATAACAAACGCAATGATGACAGGAATGTGACCCTTAAATATCCACCATCCATTTTCCTGGGAATTGATGATATCTGAAATTTTTAAACTACCGGTAAGGACAACGATCGAAAGAACCGAAAGCCCTGCTGATAATTCATAGCTTACAATTTGTGCACCACTCCGCATGGCACCCAGCAATGAATATTTGTTATTACTGGCCCAGCCGGCCATTAAAATACCAATTACAGAAACAGAAGACACAGCTGTGAGAAATAATATACCAATATTTATATCCCATATCTGGAAGTTTTTTGCAAACATTATCGGTGCAAGTACTACCATTGAAACGATCATCACAATAAAGGGAGCCAGGTTAAAAAGAAACCTGTCGACGTTGTTCGGAGTCATTCCTTCTTTTACGATCAGTTTCAATGTGTCCGCAACAGTTTGAAACATTCCCCCCGGACCTACGCGATTAGGGCCCAGGCGTACCTGCATCCATGCCGAAACTTTTCTTTCCATCATGATCAGAACCAAACCGAGAACGGCAAACAACCCAATTATGCAAACGGCAATTATCAAAAACTCTATCAGCATAGCAGTGGTAGGGCTGAACGTATCGTACAACCAGCGATCAATTGAATGTGATATGTTTTCGAAACTAAAGCCCATCCCAAACTTTTAATTTGAAACTTTCTTTAATTGCCTTCCCGAAGGGAAGGAGTAAAGTCGTTTTTTATAATAAGGTTTGTTTTTCTCATCTTTTCAGCGGTATTACTACTATCATCGCCTGTTGTGTCACTCACTTCATCGTTCGGTAATTCTATTCAGCAATATTCATAATAACATTAATTGTTGCAACCCTTGTCAAATAATTTCGTATTAAGAACTTCCAACTTAAGATAATCACTCCCAACCTAAGTTCTCCGCCTTAGGCGGAGGACAGCGGGCTCTCTATCTGTCAATATCCGGTATCACGAGGTCCAGCGTTCCCATTATTGCAACCAGGTCACCGATCTTGCCTCCTCTTGCCATATGATCCAGGGCACTTAAGTTTGAAAATCCCGGTGACCGGAACTTGATCCTGTACGGCGTTGTTCCCCCTTCGCTTACTATGTAAACTCCAAATTCACCACGTGCTGTTTCAATTCTTGAGTAAAATTCACCCTTCGGTAATTTCAGTACTGCTTTTGTTTTTGCCTGGAAATCTCCTCCGGGAATATTATCGATCAATTGCTCAACGATAGATAATGATTGACGCATTTCTTTCATGCGTACCATGTATCTCGCAAAGCTGTCGCCATCGGTTTCAATGATCTCATCAAACTGAACTTTGCCGTAGACTTCGTAAGGATATAATTTCCGGATATCACATTGAACGCCGCTTCCCCTTGCCGGGGGGCCTGTCATCCCATAGGAAATTGCGTCTTCCTTTGAAATATATCCAACATCTTTCATTCGGTTTTGGAAAATGACATTTCCGGTTAATAACTCATCGTATTCATCAATTTTGTTTTTGAAATGAACAATGAACTCTTTCACTCTTCGCTGAAAATTCGGATGAATGTCAACCATCACTCCGCCGGGCACCATGTAATTCATCGTTAATCTTGCACCACAGGTTTCTTCCATAATGTCATTGATCATTTCTCTTTCACGAAATGCAAGAAAGAAAGGAGTGAGCGCACCAACATCCATTGCCATCGCTCCCCACCAAAGTTGGTGCGAGGCAAGTCTTGTCAATTCGTCCATCAGCACTCGTATTACCTGTGCACGTGGAGGCACTTCGATCTGTAAACCTTTTTCCACGCACATCGCACAACCATGATTATTTATATGCGACGATAAATAATCCATACGGCTAGTCACATAAATAAACTGGCGATAGCTCAGGCTCTCGCACATTTTTTCAATGGAGCGATGAATGTATCCGAGGTGCGGATCCACTTTTTTGATCGTTTCGCCATTCAACGTGATGACCAAATGCAGCACACCATGTGTAGCCGGGTGTTGCGGACCTATATTAATGACAAGATCGGCCCCCTCTAAATCTCCCACTTGCGAATAGTTTTCTATTATTTGAGTTTCCCTGTACATAGGCCTCACCCTCGTTCCCTCTCCGCAGGGAGAGGGAGCCCGGGCTTTGGTTTATAATTTAATTTTTGTAATTAAGCATTTCAACTATTAATCTCTATTCAACAACAAAAAAACATTTCGATCTAAATCACCCCTTTAGGGGGACAGGAGGCATTATAGCTTGATCATGTTCACAGGATCTTCATAATCTTTTCTCAAAGGATTTCTCCCCTCCCAGCCGTCCGGCAATATCAACAGCCGCAGGTCAGGGTGATTTAAAAAATTCACACCAAACAATTCATACACTTCTCTTTCGTGAAATTCTGCTGTTCTCCAAATATGCGCAACTGATTCTATTTTCGGTAGAGTTCTTTCCAATTTTGATTTTACAACGATAGTATGCCGGTATTGTGTGGATTCAAGATGATACACCATCGTGAGATGTGTTTTCCAATCAATACATGTTAAGGAAAACAAATAGTCAAAATTCAGTTCGGCATGATTGCGCAATGAATTTGCAAAATAGAGCCAGTCTTTATGATCAATACTTACATTCAGCCATTGTCCTTCTTCATATGTACCGGAAGGCAATAATTCTGATAGTTTTATTTTCAGGTCTTCATTAGTCATTCAACGTCATCAGTTTTAATGAACCCTCTTACTCCCCTTTAGGGGTTGGGGGCATCTGTTCTCTCGTCAAACCCATTTTTATTTTTCGCTGTAATGTGATCAGTGCGTGCAACAGTGCTTCTGGTCTTGGCGGGCAACCTGCAATATAAACATCAACCGGTATCACATGATCAGCACCTTTCACCACAGAATAAGTATTGTAAAAAAAAGGTCCGCCACTCGTGGCGCAAGCTCCCATGGCAATCACATATTTCGGGTCAGCCATTTGGTCATACAATCTTTTTAGAACAGGGGCCATTTTGTTTACGATCGTTCCTGCAATAATAATTACATCGGCCTGCCTGGGGGTAGCCCTGGCAACTTCAAATCCAAATCGTGACCAGTCATATTTTGCGGAAGCTGTACTCATCATTTCGATAGCACAACAACTTGTTCCAAAAACAAGGGGCCATAAAGAATTCGACCGTGCCCAATTAATAACATCATCAATTGCAGTGACCAATATGCCGCCGGAAGGATTGGGATGTACTTCACCGGGAAAGGCAGCCCCCTCCAGACCTCCCCCGATGTGGGAGGCCACCTCCGCACTTACCTCGCTTTTAGACATGTTCTTATTATCCACAGCGTCCTGTGAAAGCGAGGGCTGTGTAGTTGATTCTCCCCCGGCGGGGGAGTTAGAGGGGGCTTCGGGCTTTACATCCATTTAAGGGCTCCTTTTTTATGGGCGTATAAAAATCCCATAAAGAGTATGAAAAAGAAAATGACAATTTCAACCAATGCCAGCCAGCCTACTTGTTTAACGACAACGGCCCAGGGAAATAAAAAGATGAGTTCTACGTCAAAAATTAAAAAGATGAGAGCAAATAGATAATAGCCTACATTGAACTGTACCCAGCTTGGACCTTGTGTGGGAATGCCGCATTCATATGGCTCGCCTTTTTGTTTATTGGTCGTAGCTTTTAGGACAAATTTTGATATAAGAATGGCAATCCCTGAAAAAGCCACGGCTGCGATCGCTAAAACAATGAGTGAAGAGGCGCCCATAGAGAAATTGATTTTACGAATTTAAGATAAAGCTACAAGATGCCAGCGGCCACGATCATCCATACAGCTCCTGGTGAATGCATTTTCGATCGTATCCCAGTTCTGCAATTCTTTTTTTGGCTTCATCGATCATGTTTTTCCAGCCACAAAGCATAAAATCTGCCGGTTGCCTGTCTTTGGCGAATTCTTCATATATCTCGTGTACATAACCTTTCTTTCCTTCCCATTCTTCCCTGGATAAAGTTGGTACATAATGAAAATTTTCAATAACAGTAGCCAGCTTCCGCATTTCATCATGATATAACAAATTTGCCTTTGTCCTGGTTCCGAAAATCAGATAAATGTTTTTGTGTGGCACATTGTGCTCAGTAATATAATGCAACATGCTTCTGAACGGCGCTATGCCTGTTCCGGTGCAAATAAAAAAAAGATCCTTTTCAATAGGATCAGGCAAAACAAAAACTCCCTGTGGTCCACGAATCGTTAATTCACTTCCCACTTTTATCTCATCAAACAGGTATTTTGTGCCAAGTCCCCCTTCCATTAGAACAATGACTAATTCAAATTCATTGGTGCCATTTGGCCATGAAGAAATGGAATAACTACGCCAGCGTTTATTTGATTTTTCATGAATGGGGAGGTCCAGCGTTACAAATTGGCCCGCTTTAAAATCGAAAGTTTTTAGTTCCGGAACTGCTACCCAGAATCTCTTTGTATTATATGTTTCATCCTGAATTCGTGTAATTATGCCTTTTCTCCAGGGTTGTACCGCCATTCCTGTAAATTTTTGGTAAAGTAAACCAGGGAAGGATAATCTCCAAATTCAATATGGCATGGTCATTGAAATTTTTATATTGGTGAATTTGTTCATTAAAACTCTTTCTATGAGACGGTCTCTTATAGTTGTTATCATAATCTTGTCTGGAATGCTGGTCCTTTATTCTTTCCGGAATAATTATCAAACTTCTATTGTCGGACGAGTAAATCCGCTGGGCAGTGCCAACGTAGTATGGGCCGTTAGCGGCCGTGACTCAACCACATCAAGTATTGTGAATGGAGCATTTAGCCTGGAAGCAAAGCAAGGCATCTATAAAGTGGTTATCGATGCGGTTGAGCCTTATAAGGATGCGATCCTTGAAAATGTCAGCGTAAAAGAAGGACAAACAGTCGATGTAGGAGAGATAATGTTGCAGAAATGATCATTCATTAAGAACGGGGTCAAGCTTTTCTAATTTCTTTAAAACAGCAAAATATTTTTTCTTCTTCCAGGTATAGGAAATCACAACATCATTTTTCTTCGTCAATTTTTGAAGCGTTGATGTTTTTTTTACCTGGATCGGGTCAACAATTTTTAGTTCGATCACTTTGTCGGATGTTTTGGGAACTAAGGTTGTTTTTTCTGGCTTGCCGGGTATGTTATTATTGACATGTTCTATGGGAGTTGTTTCAACCATGCTGGTTTCAATGGAGAAAGCCTCGCTATTGATAAATGCCTGTTGCGGCGTAATACTATATTTTTGTTTTAAGGCCAAATAGATAAAATAGTTTTTTTGCATGGCTGCCTTTTTTACAGGATTTCCGTTTTCATCTTTTACGTTGGCGGCCACATTTCCCGGTGAGCTTTCCTGCTCAAAACCAAAGACTTTTATTGATGGCTGGCTATGTATACCCGATCCGATGATAATTAGTGAGAAAAATAAGAGATATTTTTTCATTATTAGTTTAGCCATTAGAATTAGCCAGTATTTTGTAGTTTACAAATATAATCTTAAAGAAATGCTTATGTTTCCGGAGAGGCAACATGCAGTACCAGTGAAATTTTCTTTTTCGTTTTCCCTTTTCTTGTTCCCTGTCATACTTCTCTTAAACATGCTAATGGTGGGTTGTAAAGATTCTTTGAATGAAGAAGATGAGGAGAAACTGGAAATGGACGGCATGCAGAAAGCAATGCGCCAGGAATTTTTTATGACCCGGGATCCCGCATTGAATATTGTTCCCAAAGAACGTTTGCTGGCAGCGATGAAATTTATGAGTGCTGCACGCACAACTCAAATTACTGATCTTACCTGGACTGAAAGAGGACCCAATAATATTGGGGGAAGATCGCGAGCTATTTTGATCGATAAAAGAGATCCGACAGGGAATACTGTTTTTGCAGCCTCAGTGAGTGGAGGCATTTTTAAAACAACAAATTTTAATTCCGCTTCAGCAAACTGGACAGTAGTGGATGACCACATGGCAAACCTGGCGGTTACAGTGCTGGTACAGGATAAAAATAATCTGAGCACCATGTACGCCGGAACAGGAGAAGGCTGGTTCAATGTAGATGCCGTAAGAGGTGCGGGTATATTTAAAAGTACTGATGGTGGCATCACATGGAATCAACTTGCATCTACCGCACAATTTGAATATGTGCAGGACGTGGTCATTGACAATAATGGTAATATATATGCGTCATTGCGAAATCTCACTTCTACCAACCGTGGCGTCATGCGTTCAGTAAACGGAGGGACGTCATGGACACAGGTTCTTGGAATGCCCTTAACTGATCTTCCATATACGACAGGTCGTGCGGCCGATCTTGAAGTAGCATCCAATGGAGATATCTATGCTACCCTGGGAATTTTTACCAGGACAATGGTATTAAAATCAGATTTTGCTGCTCATGGCGCCAACACGGGAGCAGCCGGAACCTGGACGGATATTACACCTACTCATTCCGATATTACCTTTCGTGGTGAGATCGTGGTGGCTCCTTCTAATCCACAGAAACTTTACCTTATGATGCAGGATAGTGCCACTGATAAAGTTTTAACTTTCTACACATCAAGTAATGGGGGTACCAGCTGGACTCCCACAGCAATCGCGGGGGGGTCGCCATTAGACGATGCGCTAAACAATGGCACCAGTTCACAAACATGGTATGATCTTATTTCAGCTGTTGATTCTACTGACCCTAATATTGTCGTCGCAGGGGGAATTGAACTGGCAAAATCTACCAATGGCGGAACTACCTGGACAACTATTTCAACGTCAACATCGGTTCATGTAGATCAACATGCCCTGGTATTTTTAAATTCCTCAAATCTTTTAGTCGGAAATGACGGGGGGATATACCATGCATCAAACTTCACGAATGCGAATCCAACCTTCTCCCAAAAAAATAATGGATTTAATGCCACGCAGTTTTATGGATGTGATTTTCATCCTACCGATGAGAATTATTTTCTAGCCGGTGCGCAGGATAATAATACACAAAAATTCACTGCACCAGGACTCAATTCAACTACACCCGTAGTCGGAGGAGATGGAGCCATACCGCATATCCGGCAAACAGATGGACAATTGCAAATAGCGGCCTCTACCAATAATACTTATTATCGTTCGACGAATGGGGGTAATACATTTACTTCGTTAGGTGGTTCCATAAATAATGGCAGGGGACAATTTGTCAATCCAAGCGACCTTGACGACAACCAAAACATTTTATATGCAGGGGATGATATTGGAAAATATTTTTGCATTACAGGATTAAATGGCACTCCTTCCGGGTCGGTCAAAACGATCAGCCAGATGGGAGACCGGGGAATGACAGCAGTTAAAATTGATCCGACGGCGGCCAATACAATCTGGATTGGCGCTTCCACTGTTGATGGCTCTGCAAGCGCACTTCAACCGCTGGTTATAAAAGTTACCAGTGCAAGCGCAGCAACTCCTGCGGTATCATTTACCACTACAATTCCAGCGGGTAATGGCGCATATATATCTTCCATTGATGTTGATCCTTCTGATACGAATAATATACTTGTTACCATTTCAAATTTCGGAGTGACAAGTGTTTGGGAAAGCACAAATGGCGGTACAACGTTTACGAATATTGAAGGGAACTTGCCGGATATGCCCGTCTTCTGGGGATTATTTGCTCCGCCCGGAGCACAACTAAGCGGCACAACAGGCGGTGGAATTATTTTGGGGACGGATCTTGGTGTCTGGACAACATCTTCAGTCAATGGAACATCCACTCAATGGATATCCAATAATAACGGACTGGCAAATGTACCTGTGTACATGATAAAATACCGGCCGGCGAATACTTCCCTGGTAGCGGCCACGCATGGAAGGGGCTTATTTACAACTACATTAACGGGCGTGGTTACCGGTGTTTCAAATAATGTGATCACAAAGGATTTTATTAAATACATTTCGCCGGATGCAGCTCAATTACTGGTGGTCAAAGGTGATTTGAATACGTTGGACATGCAGGTTCAGATCTTTGATGCTACAGGAAAATTGATGTACAATAAAGAGCATCCTTATCAAAACCTCTCGATCCCCATTTCTACATTGAGCAGGGGAAGTTATATTATCAGAATACAGGGAAATAATAAGGAAAACTTTGTTCAACAATTTGTAAAGCGATAATTAAGGATGAGGCACAAGACACAAGGCACAATGCACAATGTAAGTGAAAATGTCTTGAATCTTGAATCTTGAGCCTTGTGCCTTTCCTGCCATTTCTTATCTTTGCAGCCCCCATGAGTGTACAGGATTTGTTGCTGCAATATCAAAACACTCCCCGCCTTTTTCAATTGGCGGACAGGCTCTCTTTTCCCCAACCTCAAAAAATTTATCTTAAAAATTTGCAGGGAAGCTCATCTCAGTTTGTTGTTGCTTCTGTTTTTACTCACCCATCGTGTTCGCAGCTAAATCACCTGATCATATTGAATGATGCTGAGCAGGCTGCCTACTTTCACAATACATTGGAAAGCCTTACCCGGGCACTCGATATTTTTTATTTCCCATCTTCATTCAAAAACAAAAAGAACTATAGTATTCTCAATAGCAGCCACGTCATGCTCCGCACCGAAGCATTGACAAAAGTAGCTTCTTCACTCCCCTCTCCTTCAGGAGAGGGGCTGGGGGTGAGGCGAAAAATTTTTGTTACTTATCCTGAGGGCCTGTTTGAAAAAGTGATCGTTCCTGGTAAACTTTCTTCCAACATCATTCATATAAAAGTTGGGGATGCATTAAATACCGAAGAACTCCTTTTAAAGCTTTCCGATTACGGTTTTGAGAGAACAGATTTTGTCTATGAACCCGGCCAGTTTGCTATTCGCGGAGGTATTCTTGATATTTATTCGTTTGGCAATGACAAACCCTACAGAATTGAACTATTTGGAAATGATGTGGATTCCATTCGCATGGTTGATCCCGAAACTCAATTAAGTGAGAGAAAATTGCTACAGGTAAGCATCATTCCCAATGTGGATACGCAGTTTGAAAATGAAGAAAGAGTATCTCTTCTTGATTTTCTTCCTCAAAATACTGTTGTCTGGTTACAGGATCATGATTGGTGTAAAGAACGACTAACGGATTGTGAAGAAGATCTGGATCTTTTCCTGCAGAGGGAAGGTAATAGTGAAAAGACACAAGATAATAACGATGACAGGTTGGTAAAGAAAAATGTGACTGCAAATGATTTTATTTCGGTCAAAGAATTCGAAGAAAAAATTTTGCATCGTCATTTTGTTGAATTTAGTTATCAACCATCGTCCATTGGTCACTACTATGAGATCGAATTTAACACGAAGCAGCAACCTGCATTCAACAGGCAGTTTGATATGTTGATCCGTGACCTCAAGCATTGGGAAAAAAACAAGTTTCAACTTTTTCTTTTTGCAGAAAATCCAAAACAATTAGAAAGACTTTACAGCATTTTTACCGAGCTGAAAGCCGAAATAAATTTTAGTCCCATCGCCACGGCTATTCATGAAGGATTTATTGATGAGGATCTGAAGATAGTTTGCTATACCGATCATGAAATATTTCAACGCTACCATAAGTATAATGTCCGGCAGGCATATAATAAAAGCAAAGCAATAACGCTTCGCACCCTTCGTGAATTACAACCCGGCGATTATGTGACGCATATAGATCATGGAGTTGGTGTGTACAGCGGGTTGCAAAAAATAGAGAACCACGGTAAATGGCAGGAAGCGGTTCGCATCATTTATAAAGACAATGACATTCTTTATGTCAATATAAATTCCCTGCATAAGATCGCAAAATACACGGGGAAGGAAGGAAGTGTTCCTAAAATAAATAAACTGGGAAGCGATGTTTGGAACCGGTTAAAAGAAAAGACAAAATCCAAAGTCAAAGAAATTGCGTTTGACCTTATTAAACTATATGCTCAGCGCAAGGCACAGCAGGGTTTTAAACATTTGCCCGACACTTACCTGCAAACAGAGCTGGAAGCCAGTTTTATTTATGAGGACACACCGGATCAGAGCAAGGCAACAGCAGATGTTAAAAAAGATATGGAATCACTATCACCCATGGACCGGCTGGTCTGCGGTGATGTGGGCTTCGGAAAAACAGAAATTGCTATCAGGGCCGCTTTTAAGACTTGCGTGGATGGAAAACAGGCCGCTATACTCGTGCCTACCACCATTCTTGCTTTTCAGCATTATCAAACCTTCAGCGAGCGACTAAAAGATTTTCCCGTTACTATCGATTATGTAAATCGTTTTAAGTCGTCAAAAGAAAAAAAGGAAACACTCAAAAAACTGGAAGAAGGAAAAATAGACATTATCATTGGTACGCATGCCCTGCTGGGCAAAGATGTAAAATTCAAGGACCTTGGTTTGTTAGTGGTAGACGAGGAGCAAAAATTTGGAGTTGGACATAAAGAAAAAATTAAAACACTTCGGACAACAATTGACTGTTTAACATTAACTGCCACGCCAATACCCAGGACACTTCAATTTTCTTTAATGGGTGCAAGAGATCTGAGCATCATTAACACGCCGCCACCCAATCGCCAGCCAATACAAACTGAAGTGCAGGTATATAATGAAGACGTTATTCGTGATGCCATCTATTTTGAAGCAGAAAGAGGTGGCCAGGTCTTCTTTATATTCAATCGTATCAGCAGCCTGGCAGAGATGGCAAATATCATCCAGGGTCTTTGCCCTGATCTCAGCATTGGCTATGCTCATGGCCAAATGGAAGGACATGATCTTGAAAAAAGAATCCTTGATTTTATCGACAGGAAATATGATGTGCTTGTTTGTACCAATATCGTAGAGAGCGGCGTTGATATAGCCAATGTAAATACGATTATTGTAAACAATGCGCATCAGTTTGGGTTGAGTGATCTGCATCAATTACGCGGAAGAGTAGGCCGCAGCAATAAAAAAGCATTCTGTTATTTGTTGGCTCCGTCCATGAGCACCTTGCCGGCGGATTCAAGAAAACGTTTGCAAACTTTAGAACAACATAGTGATTTGGGAAGTGGTTTTCAAATTGCGATGCGTGACCTTGACATCCGGGGAGCTGGAAACTTATTAGGCGGAGAACAAAGTGGTTTTATGGCCGAGATAGGATTCGAAATGTACCAGAAGATCCTCGATGAGGCGATCAAAGAATTAAAACGTACTCAGTTCAAAGAACTGTTTAAGGAAGAAATTGCAAAACAGGATGACTTCGTGCAGGACTGCACCATTGATACTGATCTGGAAATTTTGATTCCCGATGAGTATGTTGAAAGCATTACTGAGCGTTTATCACTATATACAAGACTGGATAATTCCGAAACAGAGCAGGAGCTTCAGCAAATGAGAGAAGAGATGATCGATCGTTTTGGTCCCATTCCTCCCCAGGTGGAGGATCTCTTCATCACTGTACGTTGCAGAAAATTGGGAGTGGATCTTGGCTTTGAAAAAATGCTGCTGAAGAATGATTCATTGAAATGTTATTTCATCAATAAACCTGACTCGCCTTATTTTGAATCCGATACATTCAAACGTATTCTGTCTTTTATCCAGACCCAAACCAACAAGGCACGTCTGAAACAGGTTGGAAAATTATTTTTACTGATCGTGGATGATATAAATACCATGAAGGATATTTATTCGTTTCTGAAGAGGATGACAGAATATGTACATAAAGCCTTGCCTGCTAATGTTTAATGGCATTAGTATTTCCCGTTTTTTATATATATTTTTATTCTCCAATTCATACTATGAAAATCCGTCCGGTTCTTTTGATTGCCGCTTTTGCGGTACTCTCCCTCTCTGCTTTGTCCCAACAGGATTCGGCCCATCATGTATTTCTCAAAAGCGGATCATTTATTCCGCAGCGTAATATCACTCCTGATTTTACCCGGCAGTTTAACCGCGCGGCCTTGCGGATCGAAGGACGATCTTTCGCCATTATACAATTTGAACATATCCCTACAACAGAGGAACGACAACAATTATTAAATGCCGGGATAAGTTTGCTGGACTATATTCCGAACAACAGTTACACAGTAAGTATAAGGGGCTCTATCAATGATAAAACTCTGACGCAAGCGGGAGCAAGATCAGTGGTTGAATTAAAACCTGAGCAAAAAATGGCTGAGCCCCTGGTCTGGGGTGTTCCTCCACCATGGTCGGTTAAAGTGCCTGGCACCGTTGACGTCTGGATAAGGTATTTAAAAAGCCTTTCTTCCGGATCTGTACTGGAAGAATTGCACCAAAGGAACTTTGACATTCTTTCGAGTGATTACAACGATTATCGCATCATCTCTTTACGCGTTCCATTACAAAGGCTGAAGGAACTTGCTTCGTTACCATTCATTGAATATGTACAACCAGTACCGCATGAAGATCAGCCGTTGAATAATGTGGACCGCGCTGATGCACGAGCAAATCTTTTAAATGCAGCTGTTGCATTAGGAGGAAGAAATCTGAAGGGTGAAGGAATTGTAATTGGAATAGGTGATGATGCAAATCCTTCTACACATGTTGATTTCACAAACAGGATCATTAACAGAACCTATGCTCCTCCCAGTGGTGAGCATGGCAAACATGTTGCCGGGACTGCCGCTGGCGCGGGTATCTTAAATGAACTATATAAGGGCTATGCTCCGAAGGCTACTATTATTACGCAATATTTTTCAGGTATCTGGCTAAATGCTGCGAGTTATATACAGGATTATGGGATGGTGATCACGAATAATTCTTACGGCGCCGTCACCAGCGATTGCTCCTATAGCGGACTTTATGATCTGTATTCGGCTATCCTGGATCAGCAGGCATTTGATTTTCCCTATCTCCAAAATGTTTTTGCATCCGGTAATGATGGTCTTCTTAGTTGTCCGCCTTATCCCTCAGGATTTAAAACGGTATTGGGAAGTTATCAATCAGCAAAAAATGTTTTATCTGTAGGAGCTACAGATTCAGCGGGAGTGATCGCAGATTTTTCCAGTAAAGGACCCGTGAAAGACGGAAGAATAAAGCCGGAAATTTCTGCGATGGGTAAGCGGGTTGTTTCCGCAGGTCTTGGATCGTATTGGTATAATAGCGGAACAAGCATGGCCAGCCCCGGAGTAACCGGAGGACTGACCCTCTTGTACCAATTATATAAACAAATAAATGGCGGCAGCAATCCAAAAAGCGGATTGATGAAAGCAATAGTTTGTAACAGCAGCCGTGATATGGGAAATGCCGGGCCCGACTTTTCCTATGGTTTCGGTTGGCTGGATCTCCAAAGGGCCGCTTTGACGATAGAGAACAACAGGTATTTTACTTCAACCATTGCAAACGGGATACAAAATACGCATTCGATCACTATACCTGCGAATGCTGCGCAACTCAAGGTGATGCTTTACTGGCACGATCCTCCTGCATCATTACTATCAAGTCAAACGCTGGTAAATGATCTTGATCTCACTGTACAAACTCCTGCTTCCGTAACGGTGCTTCCAAAAATTCTTGACACTATTCCCTCTCACGTTACAAACAATTCAACAGAGGGTCCTGATCATATCAACAATATTGAACAGGTCATTATTAATAATCCGCTGGCAGGGGCCTACACTATTAAGGTGAACGGAAATTCTGTAACTCAAAATTCGCCGCAGGAATATTTTATTGCCTATGACATTGTTCCGGACAGCACAAAGCTGAGTTTTCCTATTGGAGGTGAAAGCTTTTCAACATCAGATTCCGTATTGATACAGTGGGATGCTTATGGCAACAGCTCGACTTTTACTTTGAATTATTCAACGGATGATGGTGTGAACTGGACAACTATCGATAATAATATCGCGGGGAACCAGCGCCAGAAAAAATGGAAGGTTCCAAATATTGCAACCGAGAAAGCAAAGATTCAGCTGATCAATAATACAACGGGAGCTATAAGTACCGGTAACGCATTTACCCTTTTAGGGCTGCCTGTTATAAGCCTTGATCCTGTTCAGTGCGAAGGATATATTAAAGTTAAATGGACAAGCATTCCCAATGCCACCGATTACGAAGTGTTTATGTTAAGAGGCGATGACATGCAATCAATGGCAACAACAACAGCTTTAAATTATACTTTCAGCGGATTATCAAAAGACTCTACCTACTGGGTAGCTGTAAGAGCAAGATTAAATGGAAATCCTGGCCGACGATCTGTAGCTATTTCCCGCAAACCAGCGACTGGTACGTGCTCAGGAAATATTTCAGACAACGATCTGAAACTTGATTCATTGGTTCAACCAATTACAGGTCGCAAGTTTACAAACTCTGAACTTGGGAGCTCTGTACAAATAAAAGCCCGTGTAAAAAACCTGGATAATGCTGCCATCAGCAATTTTGATATTAAATATTCAGTGAACGGCGGGGCATGGGTTAGCGAAAATATCCCCGGACCCTTAAGCGCAGGAGCTACAATTACCCACACATTTGCCACCACGTATGATTTTTCTGCAGTTGGAACTTATACAATAAAAGCAGTGGTAGACTTTGCATCTGATCCTGTGCGGGCTAATGATACGTTGACAGCCGTTGTGAAACAACTCGACAACCAGCCCATTGATCTTACCACACCATTTGTTGAGAATTTTGACGCAGCTCCGCAACAGGAATTTTTAACGGCGCAAACAGGGTTAACGACGCTCGATCGCTTTGATTTTACTAATACAAGTGTTAATGGCCGTTTGCGCAGTTTCATTAATACTGGTATTGCAAACTCGGGTGATAAAGCTATTACGCTGGATGTAGACAGGTATATCTATCCTTCTGTCAATACTAATCTTTTGTACGGAACATTTAACCTTTCAAATTATAATGCAAATTCCGATGATATACGCTTGGATTTTTACTACAATAATCACGGTCAGCCTGCAAGCAGCAATAACCAGGTTTGGATAAGGGGAAGCGAAACATCGCCATGGGTGTCAGCTTATGATCTTTTTGCAAACCAAAACGATCCCGGTATTTACAAACAAACATCAAGTATTGAATTATCTGATCTGCTCGCGAATGCAGGGCAAAACTTTACTCCGTCGTGTCAAATACGCTGGGGACAGATCGGCTTTTTGCCTGCTGCCGACAGGGCAAATGCCGGAGGCTACACATTTGATGATATTCATTTGTACAAAGCGATAGATGATATTCAAATGCTCAGCATTGACACGCCAAGTGTGAGCAGTTGTGGTTTGAATGGCACAACACCAATAAGAATCTCGGTTCGAAATAGTGTTAATACTGCCATCACAAATATCCCGGTTGAGTTTCGTGTCGACGGGGGCCCCGTGACAGCGGAAACAATCTCATCGATCAATGGCAATGCAACCATGCAATATACATTTACTTCAACAGCAAACCTGGCTTCTCCCGGCGTGCACACTGTTGAGGCCTGGGTCGATTATCCAACTGACAATTACAGGCATAATGATACCACAGTCATCCAGATAGTTAATTCTGCCATCATAAGCTCATTTCCTTACCTTGAAAACTTTGAAGCCGGTAACGGCTCATGGTATACCGGCGGCACAAAAACTTCATGGGAATATGGCACACCAGCATCAAATAGAATAAATTCGGCTGCCAGCGGAAGTAAAGCATGGAAAACAAGACTTGCTGGTAATTATAATGACCTTGAGTATTCTTACTTGTATTCTCCTTGTTTCGATATCAGTGGCATGACGAATCCAACGCTAAGTTTCAGTTTGGCACTTGATCTTGAAGATTGTGGAGCCAGTTTATGCGATGGTGCCTGGGTGGAATACTCAACTGATGGAGTTACCTGGAATAAATTAGGTGCCTTCGGAAGCGGGACAAATTGGTATAATAAAAATTATGCAGGAGATCAACTGTGGAGCATTCAAAGTTATACGAGGTGGCATGTGGCTACTACAACTTTGCCAACAGGACTGTCAAGGTTACGGTTGCGGTTTGTGCTGAATTCCGATCCAGCCGTAAACCATGAAGGCGTTGCAGTTGATGATATTCATATCTATGATAACACGATGGGGATTTATGACGGTGTTACCATGGGTTCTCCGGTTAACCAAACAATTTCGGGCGGTACTGCGTGGGTCGATTTTACGTCAGCCGGTAAGTTGATTGCTTCTATTCAACCTGGAGGGCAGAATATGGGCGTTACTTCTGTACAAGCTTTTATTAATTCGGGTGCAGTACGGCATACATCCACTCAATACTATCATGACAGGAACATAACTGTGCTACCTGCAAATAGTTTAACTGATTCTGTAGCGGTTCGTTTTTATTTTCTCGATAGTGAAACGGAATCATTGTTAAATGCTACAGGCTGCTCTCTATGCAGTAAACCTTCGAGTGCCTATGAATTAGGGGTTTCGAAGTACAGTGATCCGACAAACCGGACGAATGAAGATGGTACGATCTCAAATGATGCCTTGGGCATCTGGACATTTATTAATTCATCCAGGGCAGCAAAAATTCCATTTGATAAGGGTTATTATGCGGAGTTCAAAGTGAGAGATTTTTCTGAGTTTTGGCTGAATAACGGGGGTATTTTTGGAACGATCCCATTGCCTGTAAAACTTATTTCATTTACGGCGAATAAGCAGGCCAATAATGATGTATTGCTCGAATGGAAAACTGCTGAGGAGTCAAACATTGATCACTATGAAATTGAAGTGGCAAGAACCACTGTCGAATATCAATCAAATCATTTTGAAAAAATAGGAAGTGTAAAAAGCCGGGGCAATTCTGCGTCCAAGCAGGATTATAATTTTATCGATGCTGAGAATAACAAAACAGGTGTAAGGTATTATCGCTTAAAAATTATAGCAGAGGATGGGAGCTTCCGTTATTCAGACATCAGGCCCGTTATTTTTGATGACGATGTACTTTGGCAGGTCTATCCTAATCCTTCCCGGGGGACTTTTTATTTGGTATTCAGGCAAAACAGCGGTGAGACAATAAACATTAAAGTCTATAATATGAAGGGGCAGGTTGTACACCAGGTGAAAACAATTGCCACCGGCTTTGTTCAAAAACTAATCATCGACATGCAACAAAGCAGCTTTACCCGGGGAATGTATATGGTAGTGGCTGAGGGTACGGTTACGAAAACATTTAAGGTTGTAAAACAATAGTTCGCAGCATTTATACAGAAGGGGTTTCTTGAAACCCCGGAAGTCGAAATAATTATTACCAACCTTGCTTGGCAATACCCGCGCTTATGGCGGCCATTGCTTTTTCCTCGTTTACGAGCGTAGTAAGTTTGTTGCCCTTTCCATCATGCCCTTGCACCATGTAAGCGCCTTTAGCGGTTTTCGTGATCACTGCATCCTGGATAGGAACACCTTTTTCTTTCGTTTTTACGTTGTAAGCCGTAAGTTGAACATCTGCCATGATAAAGATTTTTTTGGGGTTAGTTCCCAAAGAATCTTTTCGAAGGAACCCTTCGGATCTTTGGGATAATGGCTCAAATTACTGATTTCGGAGGGTTTAAACGGGAGAAAGTTTTTAACAGCAATGAAAAGCCCGGATATTGAGCTATTCTTTGTTATTTTATTTTTCTTCTTTATACGTCAAGTTTTGCGTATCGGGCATGGCTTTCTATGAAGTCACGACGAGGCGCCACCTCATCACCCATAAGCATGCTGAACACCCGGTCAGCTTCCGCTGCGCTTTCAATAGTTACCTGTTTCAAAGTCCTTGTACCAGGATTCATTGTTGTGTCCCATAGTTGATCTGCGTTCATTTCCCCCAAACCTTTATATCGTTGTACTCCCACAGAATCATCCTTACCTCCACCAATTTTTTCAACCAGCGCTTTGCGTTGTTCTTCGTTCCAGGCATAAGCCTGTTCTCTTCCCTTTTTTACAAGATATAGAGGGGGTTGGGCTATATAAACATAACCTTGTTCCACCAACTCTTTCATATAACGATAGATGAAAGTGAGTATTAACGTGGCGATATGACTGCCGTCCACATCAGCATCGGTCATAATAATCAACTTATGATAACGAAGCTTATTCAGATTCAGAGCTTTTGGATCTTCGGGCGTTCCAATGGTCACTCCCAAAGCCGTGAACATATTTCTGATCTCTTCGTTTTCATATATCTTATGTTCCATCGCTTTTTCAACATTCAAAATTTTTCCACGCAATGGAAGAATAGCCTGGAAACTTCTGTCACGACCTTGTTTGGCAGTACCTCCTGCACTGTCACCCTCAACTAAAAATAATTCGCAGCGCTCAGGGTCACGATCAGAACAGTCTGCCAGTTTACCCGGCAAACCTCCACCACTCAATACAGACTTCCTTTGCACAAGTTCCCTGGCCTTCCTGGCCGCCGCTCTCGCCTGGGCAGCGAGAATTACTTTATTGATAATATTTTTTGCCTCTCTCGGATTCTCTTCGAGATGCGCCTCCAGCACTTTCGAAACCGTCGAGTCAACAACCCCCATTACCTCATTGTTCCCCAGCTTCGTTTTTGTCTGGCCTTCAAACTGGGGTTCGGGAACTTTTACAGATATGATCGCGCTCAGCCCTTCACGAAAATCATCACCCTCGATCTCAACCTTTGCTTTGTCAAACATGCCTTCCCTGTCACCATAGCTTTTGAAAACTCTTGTCAATGCCCGGCGAAAACCTGAAACATGGGTGCCACCTTCAATGGTATTGATATTATTTACATACGAATAAATATGTTCGCTGTAACTATCATTATACATCAGCGCAACTTCAACAGTAACATTTGTAGTTTCATCCTTTCCTTCAACGAAAATGATCTTTGGGATCAATGGATTGCGACCCGCATTTGCATCCAGCATTTCCACAAATTCAACAATGCCACCTTCACTATAAAACGTTTTTGAGTAGACGATATTCTCATCTTCTTTTTCCCGGAGATCATTCAGAGTAATACGCACACCTTTATTTAAGAAGGCAAGTTCACGTAAGCGACCTTCCAGGATATCTTTTTTGAAAACCGTAGTAGTAAAGATCGTGTCATCGGGCCAAAAATGAATGGTAGTCCCTGTTAAATCGCTGTTGCCTATAGAACGTACAGCATATTGCGGAATACCGGTTTTGTATTCCTGCTCAAAAATTTCTCCCTCTCTATAAACCAAAGCATGGAGTCGTTTACTCAATGCATTTACGCAGCTCACACCTACACCATGAAGACCGCCTGAAACTTTGTAAGAGTCTTTGTCAAACTTGCCTCCTGCATGCAACACTGTCATCACCACCTCCAAAGCACTTCGCTTTTCTTTAGCCATAATTCCTGTCGGAATACCACGGCCATCATCCTGTACCGAAATGGAATTATCTTCATGAATAGTGACGATGATATTTTTGCAGTAGCCGGCCAATGCTTCATCGATCGAATTATCCAGCACTTCATACACCAGGTGATGTAAGCCTTTTTCACTGGTATCGCCAATATACATGGCAGGTCGTTTACGAACCGCTTCTAAACCTTCTAATACCTGGATACTTTCTGCACCATAACCGTTGGTAGCCTGTATTTTTTTTTCGTTTGTATCTACGTTCATAAAAGGGGAAAGATCTATCGTTTTTGATCCTTCCGAAGGAACCTCTTCGGAAGAGAAATTAAGACCTGCAAATGTACGAAACCGAGAGGGGTTAAATGGTTTTTAAGAGAAGAATTATTAATGTTTTTTATCAAATTTTTGCTAACAAAAAAATGGTTGAAATCATCAATTTCAACCATCAAATTTTATTGGACGAGACGGTAGTAGTAAACTACTTTTTTACGATTTGCGCTACCATAACCGCTTCAGTACAAATTTTGCCCCCGCAATATACTGTTCCCTTCATTTCAACGAGGCCGCGACGAATAGGTGCTATCAATTCCATTTTCAGCAGTAATGTATCTCCGGGTTTGACCATATTCTTGAACTTGCAGTTATCGATCTTCAAAAAGTATGTGTCATACTGGCCCTCCCCGGAAAGATTGATGGCCAATATACCCCCGGTTTGTGCCAAAGCCTCTACCTGTAAAACACCTGGCATTACAGGATTGCCGGGAAAATGACCCTGGAAAAACCACTCATTGAACGTTACGTTTTTTACCCCTACAATATGCTTGTCACTTATTTCGATGATCTTATCTACCAGCAGGAAAGGAAAGCGATGTGGTAACTTACTCTCTATGTACTTAATATCATGGACCGGCGGTTTGGTAAAATCATAACAGGGGACACCCGGGTTGCTCCTGTGCTTTTTAATATATTGTTTTATCTTTTTTGCAAATTCGACATTACTGCTGTGGCCAGGACGATTGGCAATTATATGAGCCTTGACGGGATATCCTATTAAGGCAAGATCACCTACTATATCGAGTAATTTATGCCGTGCAGGTTCATTGGGAAAACGCAATTCGATATTATTTAAATATCCTTCGCTCTTCACTTCAATTTTTTCCTTGCCAAAGACCTTTGCCAGCCTTGCCATTTCTTTGCTGCCGACTGGCTTATCAACGACCACAATTGCATTATCAAAATCTCCGCCTTTTATGAGATTGTTGTCCAATAGCATTTCCAGTTCATGTAAAAAGCAAAACGTGCGGCAGGGAGCGATCTCATTTTTAAAATCGCGAATATGTTTTAATCCAGCATGCTGAGTGCCTAATACAGGTGAATTAAAATCGATCAGTGTTGTAATGGAATACTCGTTAGCTGGTACAGCGATCAATTCCACATTTTTTTTATCGTCCCCATAAACAATATTCTGATCAAGAGTATACCAGATTTTTTCAGCATCCTGTTCTTCTACTCCTGCCTTTTCGATCAGTTCAATAAATGGTTCTGAACTCCCGTCCATGATCGGTACTTCCTGGCCATTCAAAGAAATAAGAACATTGTCAATACCCATTCCCATCAAAGCTGCCAACACATGCTCAACCGTATTTATTTTCATTCCATTGCTCTCTAACGTGGTGCCGCGGCTTGTATCGGTTACCAGGTCACAATCTGCCTTAATAACAGGCTGACCCGGCAAGTCGGTTCGTTGAAACTGTATACCAAAATTCGGAGCAGCCGGTTTTATTATCATATTTACCTGCACACCTGTGTGAATGCCGGTACCGGAAATACTCGCCTCCGATTGGAGAGTATGCTGCCGGTCAGGATTGAAATCTGCAGCCATTTTCTCACTAATATATGGTTTCTTGTTTGTTTCTGTTATCATGCAAACAAAGATAGGGAGAAGTGACTAGCCACAAACATGAAGCAGTTCGCAAAATAGAGAGATAGTTATGCTGCATAAGTTTGAATATTTGCAGTGTGATAGCCTGTTTTACGATGCAAATTTGTGGATCAGGCTTTTTCATTGAGCAGCTCTTTTACCAGCGCTTCTAACTCCTTTACTCTTTTTTCCAGTTCCGGGAGATGACGGATGACAGCCTGGCTTCGAAGTGCAGCAGTATAATCGTGTGCAGGTGAGCCTGTGACCGCTTTGCCGGCTTCGATGGATTTGCTTACTCCACTTTGGGCATTTATTTTAGCACCGTCTCCTATTTGCAGATGACCCACTACTCCGGCCTGGCCACCGATCATCGCACCCTTGCCAATTTTCGTGCTGCCACTGATACCTGCCTGGGCGGCAATAACAGCGCTGTTACCTATTTCAACATTATGCGCTACTTGGATGAGGTTATCGAGTTTGGCACCAGCCTTTATGATCGTTGAACCGATCGTTGCCCTGTCGATAGTTGTATTAGCACCGATCTCAACATCATCTTCGATAATAACATTTCCAATTTGAGGAACCTTTTTGAAAGTTCCGTCTGCCTGCGGTGCAAATCCAAAACCATCACTACCTATCACCGTACCTGCATGGATGGTGACACGATCACCGATCAAACAGTCTTTATAAATTTTTACACCTGGATGAATGACGGTCGCACTGCCAATTTTTACGTTATCTCCAAGAAAAACGCCGGGAAAAATTTTTGAATGGTTACCAATCTTTACATTTTCACTCAGATAAGCGAACGCACCAATAAATACATTTTCACCATAGCTGGCCGTCTTTGCAATATAACTGGGTTGTTGTATCCCGTTCATTTGCTGGGTCACCATTTCCTGGTATCTGGAAAGCAGTGTGGCGAATGCAGTGTAGGCGTCAGGTACTCGTATGAGTGTTGCACCAACGTCTTGTCTTAATTGCAATGATTCATTTACTATGATCACTGAAGCCCGTGTGGAATATAAGTGATCTTCGTATTTGGGATTTGCGAGAAATGCAAGTTGCCCCGGTTTTGCTTCTTCAATTTTTCCAAATGAATTGACCGAAGCATTCACGTCTCCTTCTATTTTACCATTTATCAGTAGTGCTATTTGTGAAGCCGTGAAATTCATGTTGCTGGTTATTAGTTGCATGTTGCTGGTAATTTCTTCTATTGCTTGAACCGGCAACTAGCAGCGATAGTAGCAAATGTAATATTTTTTAACAGGGCCGGACAGTTGCTGATGAATGAGCGCATTATCAATTTGCGAAATATCTTTTACGCTTCCATCTTTAAACAAAATATTTATTCTTTCATCACTGGTGTCATAAGTTGTGTTGATCGCTTCGCCGGTAAACACAAAATATTCGGCTTCTTTTTCAGTTATCTGTAAAGATTTTGCTACCTCGCACCTTTTTTCCTGAATTATTTTCTCATTAAAAGGCTCTGTTTGCAGTTTTATTTTTAATAATCTTCTGTCAACTAAAGACCGGCAAAGCATGCAGAGTATTTTATCAGGATGAGTGCTCCAATTTTTAATCGTGCACATTACATCATAATCATCAAGGTTGCAAAATTTATCAAGATGCTGTTTTATGAATTGATGGTGCCCGGAATTGTTGAGGAAAAAATTCAGTGCATCGGTGGCAGCAACCGCGGGTATATTTTTTTTGATAAGATCTTTTGCACGCTGAATAATTTTTACCAGCAGCATTTCTGCACCCATCACCGCCTTGTGCAAATACACCTGCCAGTACATTAGCCTTCTGGCTACCAAAAATTTTTCAATAGAATAAATTCCCTTCTCTTCGATCATCAGCTCATCATTTTTTACAACGAGCATCTTCAAAATACGATCATAACTGATCACGCCTTCTGATACCCCGGTAAAAAAACTGTCTCTTGACAAATAGTCCATGCGATCGACATCAAGCTGGCCCGATACGAGCTGGTGTAAGAAATGTTTGGGGTAATTATTTGTGAAAATGTCAATAGCTGTTTGCAATTGCTGATCATATTCTTCATTCAGGGTTTGCATGATCAATAAAGAGATCGCCTCATGATTGATGCCATGAATCAGTTCGTTTTCCAGCGCATGAGAATAAGGGCCATGTCCGACATCATGCAGAAGAATGGCAATTTTTGCTCCCAGTTCTTCTTCCGGTGTGATAATTGTGCCTTTATTTTTTAATTCACCAAGTGCGCAACTCATGAGATGATAGGCTCCGAGTGAGTGATGAAGTCTTGAGTGTATTGCACCGGGATAAACGAGATGGGCAAAAGCCATTTGTTGAATGCGGCGAAGACGCTGGTAATAAGGATGAGCAATGATACTAAGTAAAAGGGGGTGATCTATAGTAATAAAACCATACACAGGATCATTAATTATTTTACGAACGAACGCCATGCTGTTGTGTTTTTGTTAAAGCCCTTGTGAAGGCAGCTGGCAAAACTACAATAGCTGGGTTTAATAAACTAAATTTGAAACCGCTGATTGCACTGGATTGCTTGGCGATTACGCTGACAAATGCAGGCGTCAAACCAGGAAACGATAGAAGCGACAGCATGCGATAATTAAATCTAAAAACCTCCGGAGGAGCTCCTTTGGAATGAAACCATAAAATCTGAAATCGAATGGCAGTTCCGAAAATTCTTTGGGTCGATGATGAAATCGAAAGCTTGCAATCTCAAAAACTATTTTTAGAAGGGAAAGGTTACGAGGTGCAGACTCTTACGAATGGATTTGATGCGATAGATTTTGTAAAAGAGAATATGGTGGATGTGGTATTGATCGATGAGACAATGCCGGGAATTACTGGCCTTGAAACGCTGGCGAAAATAAAAGAAGTAAATGCCTCTTTGCCCGTAGTGCTCATTACAAAGAATGAAACGGAGAATTTGATGGACGAGGCGATCGGTAGCCAGATCAGTGATTACCTGATAAAGCCCGTGAACCCAAACCAGGTTTGGTTGAGCCTCAAGAAGATCATTGATAACCGCAGGCTCGTCGCAGAAAAAACAACTACAGCTTACCAGCAGCAGTTTCGTAATTTATTTATGGCGCTGAACAGTAACCCTGATTATAATGAGTGGATGGATATTTATAAAAAACTGGTGTATTGGGAACTTGAGATGCAGAAAAGTGATAGCCCGGAAATGCAGGAAGTATTACAGCAACAAAAGAGCGAGGCAAATACGGAATTTTTCAAATTTGTCTCAAGGAATTACGCGTCATGGGTAAGCCCGAAAAGTAAAGAAGGCCCGGTCATGAGCCATTCGCTGTTTCAATTCAAAGTCCTGCCTCATGTTGAAAAAGGAACACCTCTTTTTTTTGTGTTAATTGACAATCTTCGTTTTGACCAGTGGAAAGCCATTCAACCGATATTTTCAGAAAGTTTCAGGATACTGGAAGAAGATACTTTCTATAGTATACTTCCTACCGCAACGCAATATGCAAGGAACGCAATTTTTTCGGGAATGCTGCCGATCGATATCGAAAAAAAATTCCCGGCTGAATGGAAAAACGATGACGAGCAGGGGGGCAAAAACCTGAATGAAGAATTATTTTTTAAAACTCAATTGAAGAGATTAGCAAAGGAAAATCTTCGATATTCTTACACAAAGGTTTTGAATAACCAGGCGGGCCTTGACCTCGTAAATAATATTCATAATTTGTTGAACAACGATATTAATGTCATAGTCTACAATTTTGTGGATATGCTCAGTCACGCTCGTACAGAAATGGAAGTATTGAAAGAGCTGGCGGGGGATGAGATGAGTTACCGGAGCATCACCGCTTCATGGTTCGAGCATTCGCCATTGCACCAGGCGTTGAAGAAAATTGCTGATAAAAATATCAAGATCGTTTTAGCAACCGACCACGGAAGCATAAGAGTGAAAACGCCCTATAAGGTCGTTGGTGATAAGCAAACTACTACCAATCTTCGTTATAAACATGGGCGCAACCTGGCATATGAGCCCAAGGAAGTTTTGGCTTTTCGTGACCCAAGGGAAGCGGGTCTGCCGGTACCTACTGTCAATTCTTCGTTCATTTTTGCAAGGGAGGACGGTTATCTCTGTTACCCCAATAATTATAATTACTATGTGAACTACTACCGCAATACTTTTCAGCATGGAGGCGTAAGTCTCGAAGAAATGATCGTCCCGGTGATAAAAATGCAGAGTAAATAAAGCCCCCTGTCCGTGCCCCCATCCCCTAAAGGGGAGTATTGTGGAAAAACATTTTGAAGAATTGTTCCCATCAATAGCCAATCACATAATTTTGTTTGTCCCTATAACCCCCCTTTAGGGGATGGGGGCGACAATGAAGTACACACAATCCACTCTTGACAAACTTGAAAAAATTGTAGAAGAAGCAGGTTATGTCATTCGCTACGAAAGGGGAACTTTTCAAAGCGGTTATTGCATACTTGAACAGAAAAAAGTGGTAGTGCTGAACAAATTTCTGCAAACGGAAGGCCGCATCAATACGCTCATTGATCTTATTCCTCAACTCGATATTTCTCCCGGCGCACTTTCCGAAGAGTCAAAAAAATTATGTTTAGCGATCAATGCTAAACTGGAGTCAAAGGAGAACGGTATTTAATTCTTATACCGGTGTCTTAGCCTTGTTAGTTTGATTTTGTATTTTTAATAGTGTCATATCCTGCTCTCAAAATAACTTTTCTTGGTACGGGTACAAGTACCGGCGTTCCCATGATCGCCTGCACTTGCGAAGTATGTACTTCAAAGGATACAAAAGATAAGCGTTTGCGGCCAAGCATTATGGTCGAATCCGGAGCAACAACGATCGTTGTTGATACTACCCCCGACTTCCGTTACCAGATGTTGCGGGAAAAAGTGAAGAATGTGGATGCAATTCTCTTTACTCATCCCCATAAAGATCACATTGCCGGCCTGGATGATGTAAGGGCTTTCAATTTTTTTAGCGGAAAGAAAATGGAGATATATGCTAATTCGCTTACAGAGGAAGCATTGAAAAGGGAATTTGCATATGCCTTTGCCGATAAAAAATACCCCGGTGTGCCTGATCTCAACCTTAATACCCTTGCCCTGGATCCTTTTTCAATCGGTGATATTGATATCATCCCGATACAGGTATGGCATATGAAAATGCCGGTACTTGGATTTCGTTTCGGAAAGTTTACGTACGTCACGGATGCCAACCGTATCGATGATGAGGAAAAAGAAAAGATAAGGGGCAGCGAAGTATTTGTGTTGAATGTTCTCAGGAAACAGGCTCACGTATCTCATTTTAGCCTGGGAGAAGCCATTGAACTGGTGACTGGTTTGAATATTCCGACCGTTTATTTTACTCACATTTCGCACCAGTTGGGATTACATCAAACTATTGAAACTGAGTTGCCGGAAAACATTCATCTTGCCTATGACGGCCTGTCCCTGGATATTAGAATGTGAAAAAAAAGTTTACTCCGCTTGGTTGCATGAAAAAAATTGCCTTACATTGCATAGCCTTTAACGATTGCCATATTGCTGAATAATTACAGCACGATTGCTTGCTAACATGAATTATAATGATGCCATCTCTACCGGTTATGATTGGATGAGATGGCATCGTAATTTCATTAAGTTTATTTTATGAATTTTCAGGTTTCAGAGATAACGCTACAGATCGCTAATGCCGCGAGGGATTTTTCACAACAACACATCAGGCCTCATGTGATGCAATGGGATGAGAGCCAGGAATTTCCTGTTCATGTCTTTAAAGAATTGGGAAAGCTTGGAATGATGGGAGTCTTGGTTCCCGAGGAATATGGCGGCGCGGGAATGAGTTACTACGAATACAAGGTCGTCATTGAAGAAATATCAAAAGTTTGCGGTTCCATTGGTTTAAGTGTGGCCGCACACAATTCATTATGCACAGGCCATATCCTGACGTTTGCCAACGAAGAGCAGAAAAGAAAATATTTGCCCAAGCTGGCGACGGCAGAATGGATTGGGGCCTGGGGATTGACGGAGCCCAATACAGGCAGCGATGCGGGAAACATGAAGTGTACCGCGGTAAGAGATGGAAGTGATTGGGTACTGAACGGAACCAAGAATTGGATCACCCACGGAAAGAGCGGAGATGTGGCGGTTGTAATATGCCGGACAGGAGAACCAAGAAAAAGCGGTAATGCCACTGCATTTATAGTGGAAAGAGGAACGCCTGGTTTTAGCGGTGGTAAAAAAGAAAATAAATTAGGAATGAGGGCCAGTGAGACTGCAGAAATGATCTTTGATAATTGCAGGGTCCCTGATTCGCAGAGAATGGGTGAAGTGGGAGATGGTTTCCGGCAGGCATTAAAAGTACTCGATGGTGGAAGAATTTCTATTGCATGTCTTGCACTCGGTATTGCCAAAGGAGCTTACAAGGCGTCGTTACAATATTCGAAAGAACGTCACCAGTTTGACAAACCTATTTCAAGCTTCCAGGCCATTTCTTTTAAACTGGCTGATATGGCAACTGAGATAGAGGCAGCAGAACTATTGGTATTGCAAGCTTGCGACCTGAAAAACCGCAATGAAAATGTTACTAAAGCAGCGGCTATGGCAAAATACTACGCGGCGGAAATAGCTGTGAAAGTCGCCAATGATGCAGTACAGATATTTGCAGGATATGGCTACACAAAGGATTTTCCTGTCGAAAAATATTATCGTGACTCCAAGCTTTGTACGATAGGGGAGGGAACTTCAGAAATACAGAAGATCGTTATTTCAAGAGAAGTGCTGAAGGGATAGATGATACCTGCCTGGCGGTAGGCAGGGATGATAATTGACAGATGATGGTGGTTCCCGCTTTGAGCGGAATTTTTGTGTTGTAATTTTGCATTGTGATAAATCAAGGGCGCCAGGTTTAGTGGGACCTGTTACCCCGCGTTAGCGATCTGATAGTTCATTCCGATTCTGTGAATTCGACCTTATGTTCAGCAAGGAAGTCTTTTATCTTTTCTACATGAACACATATCCCTACGTGTAAAAAAGGATAATTTGATACTTTACTTTTTTTCCCATCGTGAATAATTTCTTTGTCTTTTATGTCAAACCCCAGGTGAAGATGGTTGGTGGCGGATTGCATTCCATATATTTTTCCATCAGTGTCGAACAATGGTCCTCCGCTTTGTCCTCTTAGCCCCGGTGAGCTCATCTCAATTCCAATAATGTCTGCTGGAGATTGCCCCGCCACGAATCTCGTGATGATTCCATCAAGTGGGAATGATGGTGAATTAGGGTTACCGGTGTTGGTCCATTCAATATCGTCTGAGTCAGGATTATGCCTGAAATTATTAAACTCGGGGAACGGAAACCCAATCCTGCACAGGTATTTTCCCTGTTTAAGATCACTGCTGTTTTTTATGAATGTGGCATGAGAACTGTAAAATATCCTGGTAAATCCTTTGAATTCTAAAATTGCTAAATCCAAAATTGGATGAGCATGGCAGTCAACCCGGTCAATCTTATCAAAGCAATTCAGAAAGTTGTTCTTCAACTGTACAGTTGTTTCTCTATTGTATTTGTACTTTACCTCTAACCCTTGTAAATTTCGTTTGAACTTATTGTCTTTTGGTAATTTGTTACGTTCCGCCTTAAATTTTATGAATCCCTGGTTAATAGCATCGGCTGCCGCTATTGAGTTCAAAACATGCTTGCAGGTGATCGCAACACCCTTGTCGTTCACAAAAAAGAATGTCGACGTGCCCGGGGAAATAAGGCCTGCATAGGTGCGTGAGATGCTGTGCAAAGGTCTTGTGAATTTTAAAACATTTTCAATGGCCGATTCAAACATATATTCAGGATTAGTAAAGATTTGTGTTGAGACAGGCATGCCCTGTCTCAACACAAATCGATTGTTCTTGCTTCATTTTCGGATGTTGCCAAACCGTTAGCGGTATTTTTTCGGGGAGCTAAAATTAACGATTTGTTGTTGACGTTCATGGCAGCGGATTTCAGGAGCAGTGATAAAATTCTACATTTGAAGAATCTTTTAAACCATGTTTGACTCAGAATCGTTGATCCGGTATGGCGGATTACTGTTACTATTTCTTTCGGTATTTTGTCAAACAGGATTATTTTTCTGTTTTTTTATTCCCAGTGGCGGATTATTATTTACGGCAGGCGTTTTTGTTGCAACAGGGGATCTGCATGAAAATGCCTTCACTGTGTGCAGCCTGCTGATCATCGCTTCGGTTTTAGGGAACATTACCGGCTATTGGTTTGGTTGGAAAGGCGGACCCATGATGTACAAGCGAAAGGAATCAAGATTCTTTAAGCGAAAACATCTTGAAACCGCGGAGTCGTTTTACAAAAAATATGGAAACATTGCCCTCGCTGCGGGATTGTTTTTTCCTGTCATTCGCACTTTTTCTCCGATTGTAGCAGGAGTGATAAACCTGGATTTCCGCCGTTTTGTGCTTTTTACGTTCTTAGGTTCTGTGCTTTGGATAATATGTTTTGTGGTAGCAGGTTACGTGGTGGGCATCATGCCCTTTTTGAAGCAATATTTGAAATATATTGTAATAGGTATCATCGTGGTGGTAACGATCCCGGTCATAATCGGAATTATAAAGCGTCTTAAGAGTGTGTAAGTGTTAAAGTCGCCAGTTGAAATGTATAATGATCATGACCTGGATAACCTAAAGCTCAATACTATTTCACTTCCTGCATTTCTACCAGGCGTCTGTAAAAACCATTTTGGCGCATGAGGAAATCATGGGTTCCCCGTTCAACAATTTTTCCCTTTTGGAGTACGATAATTTCATTGGCGTGACGAATAGTTGATAGACGGTGTGCAATAACAATACTTGTCCTGTTTTGCATCATATTGTTGATAGCATCCTGCACCAATCTTTCACTTTCTGTATCAAGAGAAGAAGTGGCTTCATCAAGAATTAATATCGGTGGGTTTTTTAACACCGCTCTCGCGATGGTAAGTCTCTGTCTTTCGCCTCCGCTTAATTTACTGCCGCGGTCACCGATATTGGTTTCATAACCATTTTCTTTTTGCATAATGAAGTTGTGGGCATTAGCCACCTTCGCCGCTTGTATCACTTCATCATCGGTTGCATTGGGATGCCCAAGTTTTATATTATTGGTGATCGTATCATTGAACAAAATGGGTTCCTGCGTTACAATACTCATCTGGCTGCGCAAAGATTTCAATGAGTATTCTTTGATGTTTATTCCATCGATCAATAGCTCTCCTCTTGTTACATCATGAAAGCGGGGAACGAGATCCGCCAGTGTAGATTTTCCTGCTCCTGATGAGCCTACCAATGCTATCGTTTTACCTTTTTCAATTTTCAAATTGATATCACAAAGTATCGGTGTATCAGCATATGCAAACCCTACATGATTGAATTCAATAGAATGATCGAATGCGGAAAGAATTTTTGGATGGGCACTCTCTTTGATCGTTTCTTGTTCGTTCAGCAAAAACTTTATCCTGTCAATACTGGCGGCGCCGTTGCGAATATTATAAAATGCCTGGGAGAACATTTTCAGGGAAGGAATGATCTGCGTGAATATGGCTATGAAAGTTAAAAAATCGCCCCCGCTTAAATTAAAGCCATTTTTGCGCAATACCATCCGGCCACCATACCACAATACAAAACAAACAGCGGCTATGGCCATCGTTTCTGAAACAGGAGAAGCAAGATCTCTTCTACGGTTTGATTTATTTTTTACATGAAAAAGTTTTTCATTCTCATCATAAAATTTCTGAGACTGGTGCGTTTCGGCATTGAATGCTTTTAACACACGAATACCGCCAATGGTCTCTTCGATGATCGACAGAATGGAACCCAGTTTTTCCTGCACCCGTCCTGAAATTTTTTTCAATGATCTTCCCACGCGACCGATAACAAACCCAATGACGGGTAAAAAGAGAAGAAGAAAGAGTGATAACTCGGGACTTAATGTGATCATCGATGCGATAAGTATGATCACGGTAATTGGCTCCCGGAAGATGACTTCCAAAAAACTTATCGTTGAATATTCGATGGCGCTGAGATCATTGGTAAGGCGGCTCATCAGGTCACCTTTTCGCTGCTCACTAAAATACCCGATGGGCAGGTTGAGAATTTTATGGAACATATCCGACCGCATGTCATTGATAATATTGTTTCGGATCGGATTTAGAACATATAATGCCAGGTATGCGAAAAGATTTTTTAAGGCGATCGCAATTATGACAACGATACAGATCGCCGCCAGGGCTTTTACTTTTCCATCCTGTGTATTGACCAATTGAGTGAGCCAGTCATAAAACGTACCGATAGGCCCAACAGCAAAACGGCTTGTAATTTGGTTGTTAACCGTGTCGGTAACATTAAAGATCACCTGGAGAAACGGCGCCAGCATGACCAACGAAACAATCGAAAATACTGCCGATAGAATATTGAAGAAAAAATACAGACTAACTAAAGCAGGATAACGTTTAATGTACTGGAAGATTACCGCTAAACTTCTCATAAAGGCGCAAAGTAACTAATTTTACACCACTGTTATGGATCGATGAATGAAGATTAACACGAATGATATGACGTTTATTGTCATTTTAAATTGTACTTAACCACATTATTTAATATTTATGCAGGAAGGAAAACGGCAAAAGCAGATTGGGGGCCTTATCCAGGAAGAGCTTAACAAAATATTTCAGCGCTTTGGATTGAATATGATCGATGGAGGAATGGTGTCCATCTCATCGGTAAAGATCACTCCTGACCTGCTGGAAGCACGGGTGTACTTAAGTTTTTTCCAGGTGGCCGATGCAAAGGAAGCGCTGAAAAAGATCCAGGAAAAAGCCGGTGAGATCAAAAGGGAATTAGGGAACCGGGTAAGGCAACAGCTGCGCCGCATTCCGGAAATAAAATATTTCAGGGATGACACGCTGGATCATGTATTCAGGATGGAGGAAATTTTTAAAAAAATAAGTGGGGAAAAAAAACCGGATAATGACGAGTAACATTCTTCTGGAACCTTTAAATTTCAAATCTCAAACTTGAATCTGCCTTTTCTTTTTGCCTGGCGATATTTTAAAGCAAAGAAATCTACTAATGCGATCAACATAATTTCCTGGATCAGCATTGGAGCTATTATTATTGGCACAGCGGCATTAATACTTATGCTGGGGGTATTCAATGGACTGGAGGGACTCGTGAAATCACTGTACTCAAGTTTTTATTCCGAAATGAATATTTCGGCAGCTCGTGGAAAAACTATAACTGTTACAAATGATCAATTGCAAAAATTAAAAGGACTTAACGGGATAAAAAATTTTTCGTTGGTGGCAGAGGAGAAAGGCCTTCTGCAAAATGGGAACTATACATCCGTAGTTCTTTTGAAAGGCGTCGATGAAAATTACAAGTACGTAACCGGTGTGGCCGATCATATCATAAGAGGGAGTTACAATTTGGGAACGGCGGATGGTCCCCAGTTGATATTGGGGGCAGGAGTGGAAAATGCAGTGGGCGTGCAGACAGACAGAAATTTGCTGGCATTGATGATCTATTTGCCAAAAAAGAATTCATCAGAGCTTATCGATCCTTTGCAAAACATCAGCGAGGACTCTGTTAACACATCAGGTACGTTTGTCATTCAGCAGGATTTTGATAACAAATATGCAATTACCAATCTCGAATTTGTAAAAAGAATGCTGGCACTTCAGCCCGACCAGTACGGGGGAATTGAAATTTCTTTAAAGGATCCATCTGCTGCCGATGATATGAAAAGAGATCTGCAAAAGATCTTCGGCAGCGATTACAAAGTTCAGACAAGGTATGAGCAAAATCAAAGTTTGTACTCAATAATGCGGGCCGAAAAATGGGTGATCTATGCTGTATTAGTTCTCATCATGGTGATTTTTTCCTTTACCCTTGTTAGTTCCCTTACCATGCTTGTTATCGAAAAGGAAAAGGATATCAGCGTGCTGCATGCCCTGGGCGGGAACAGGAATTTTATTCAAAGAATTTTTTTAAATGCTGGTTTATTGCTCACTTTTATTGGAGCCGGTTGTGGTATCCTGCTTGCTTTGTTAATTGCGTGGTTGCAGATCAACTATAAATTGATACCCCTGAGTGGAGAATCATTTTTAATCGATTACTACCCCGTGACACTGAAGATCGGCGACCTTTTGCTTGTTGCGGTTACCGTCATCGTAATTGCTTTATTGGCTTCGTGGATACCTTCCAGGAAAGCTGCTTTGAATGAATTTTCATTACGAAGTGAATAACCTTTATTCCCCCGTTTTCTTAGCATAAACAAATTCTGCAAAACCGAGAAGATCCCAGAACATATTGGCTTGTGGTTTTTTTCCTTTTAGCAGGTTTCCAATAATCCGGAAAGGCATGGCTATTAGAAAGACCCAGCTTCGTCTTGTGCCGGAAGATAATATCGAGCAATTATGGTTTTCCAGGAGCCCGGCTAATTCTTTCACCGAATAAATGCGGACATGTGTCGGGTCGTCATAAAAATTCAGAGTTCCATTCATTGAAGGCAGGTTTGTACTTTTTTGCCCGGGGTATTCGATGTAGATAAACCCTTCCTTTTTTAATTTGGGTAAGAGATTCTTAATGACCTCATCACCATTGAATAAATGTTCGATGATATGGGTCATTCTTATAAAATCAAAATGATCATCAGGAATAATGTCGAATTGCAACCGGGTGAGATCCATTTCATAAAAAGCTTTCATTACCCTAAAATCATTTTCGTCATTATTAAAATGGCGGTCCAGGTCAATACCACAATATTCGCAATGCGGAAATAGCTTTTTTGTTTTACTGGCAGAATGATTTCCTGCACCAACGTCAAGGAGCGAGAATTTTTTTTGACCGAATGATCTTTGGAGATAATCAAACTTTGGAGTTCTTTTTCGGAAGAAGTCGAGCATTGTCACAAACTTAGTAGTCTCCGAGTGTTTCCGGTAATTGGGCCAGTGCTTTTGCCAGTTGTTCATCATTAGGAGCCACTCCATGCCAGTTGTGATCGTTTTCCATAAAGTCAACTCCTTTTCCCATGATTGTGTGCATCATGATCACGATCGGTTTTCCCTGTCCCAATAATGATTTTCCACTTTTAAGTGTTGCAACAACCTCATCCATGTCATTGCCGTTCATTTCTAAGGTTATCCATCCAAATGCTTCAAACTTTCTGCGCAGATCACCATGGTCCATTACTTTTTCGATGGTTCCATCAATTTGCTGATGATTCCAGTCGACTGTTGAAATAAGATTATCAATTTTATGGTGTGCAGCAAACATGATCGCTTCCCAGTTTTGGCCTTCATCCAACTCACCATCCCCATGTAGAGAAAACACCACAGAACTGTCTTTATTCAATCTTTTTGTAAGAGCGGCACCGATGGCTACACTCATTCCCTGGCCCAGGGACCCGGTAGCAACTCGTACACCCGGGAGATGTTCGGCTGTAGCAGGGTGACCTTGTAACCGTGAATCTATCTTTCGAAATGTTGCTAATTCTTTTATATCAAAATATCCTGTACGTGCCAGGGTGGAATAAAAAACGGGTGAAATATGACCGTTCGATAAAATAAATACATCTTCACCGGGCGCATCCATATTGAACCGGGGATCGTGTTTCATTATTTTAAAATAGAGTGCCGTCAAAAAATCCGTGCATCCAAGCGATCCGCCCGGGTGTCCACTATTAGCACCATGTACCATTCTTACAATGTCCCTTCTTATTTGAGCAGCGATATCTTTTAATTCCGGCATAAATTTTTATTAGTTGTTTAAACTTTTCGTACCTTAAAATTTCAAAGCCCTGATTACCCTTGCAAAAGTGCAATCTTTTTCAATAAGTCCACGTAAGAGAAATTACTTCTGTTCCAATTTCCTTATGACCTGTAAATTCGTAAAACAGTTCTTTAAAAAATAAAGACGAGTTAAGATAAACTTAATATAATAAGACTATTTTTGTAACGCCAAAATTTCCTGAATGCTGGATGTACTTCTGACAGGCTCAGTTTCGTTCATCATCACCTTTTTAGCCATACCGATTGTCTTACAGATCGCTGAGGAAAAGAAGTTGTTTGATGTTCCTGATGAAAGAAAAATTCATAAAGTCCCGGTGCCATCTCTTGGAGGAGTGGGAATTTTCGGTGGCTTTTTATTAGCGTCACTTCTTTCTATTTCCGCTTTCCAAAATCCTGAATTTCAATATTTCTTTGCGGCTTCCATCGTTATATTTTTTATCGGGCTTAAGGACGACCTGATCGTCCTGTCTGCTTCGAAGAAATTCATAGGCCAGGTGATCACTGCTTCCATTCTTATCCATCTTGGCGGTATTCGAATTACCAGCATGCATGGATTATTTGGTTTTAATGAGGTGTCCGAAGGATTTGGTATTGCCTTATCATATCTTACCATTATTGTTGTTATCAATTCGTTTAATCTGATTGATGGGGTGGATGGTCTTGCAGGCACATTGGGCTTATTGACAACGCTTCTTTTCGGGACCTATTTTTTTGCTATAGAAATGCCCGCCTATGCATTACTGGCATTTGCCATGGCAGGCAGCCTCTTGGCATTTTTGATCTTTAATCATCACCCTGCAAAGATTTTTATGGGAGATTCCGGATCGTTAATGATAGGGCTGGTGAATGCCATATTAGTGATCAAGTTTATTACCGTCGCCGATTCGCCTGCTATCACCATACCTATTGAATCTTCCGTAGTGGTGGGGATTGCAATATTGATCATTCCACTGATAGATACGCTTCGAGTGTTTAGTATCAGGATATTCAGGGGAAATTCACCTTTTACTCCCGACAGGAATCATGTCCATCATTTATTATTGGAACGGGGTTTTAAACACCCTCACATTACTTTTTTCTGTACAGCTCTTAATCTTTTGTTTGTAGGGGTGGCCTATTTTGGCAGATCACTGGGACCTACCTATTTATTTTTGATAATCCTTTCTATCTCATTTTCGGGTCTGGCTGTTTTATTTTATTATAAAAGACCAAAACCGCGCATGTTCGTTGCCAAACATCTGGACGAAGAACAAGAGTTTGTTAACGCTGCAGCTCCCAAGGTTGTGACCCTTACAAAAGAAACAGCGATCGTGGAACAGCAATAAAGATTCAAGATTCAAGGTGCAAGGCACAACGCGAAAACAAAGACGCAAGTTTGTATTGCGTGCCTCGTTCTTATTCTTTTATTCGTTGTTCCTTGCTCATCGTCCTTATTTCCGTCCCTTGTTTCCTTGCTCCATGTTTCTTGTCCCTTGTTTTCATTAGCTTTGAAGCCCTAAAAATTAAAACTGATATGGCAGAAGATATTTCTAATATAGTTGCAACCACAGACGATCATATGAAAAAAGCTATTACACATTTGGAAACGGAGTTGGTAAAAATACGGGCTGGTAAAGCCACTCCCCAGATATTGGATGGTATTGTTGTTGATTACTATGGTTCACCCACTCCGATCAGCCAGGTCGGCAATATTAATGTAATGGACGCCCGGACGCTGAGCATTCAACCCTGGGAAAAGAATATGCTTCAGCCCATCGAGAGAGCCATTATAGCTGCGAATATTGGGATCAACCCGCAAAATGATGGCAGCCAGATCCGGCTTTTCCTTCCTCCGCTTACTGAGGAGCGACGCAGGGAATTGGTAAAAAAATGCCAAGTTGAGGGGGAGCATTCAAGAGTTGCGATCCGTAATATCAGGCGGGATGCGATCGAAAACATCAAAAGACTTCAGAAAAATGGCTTAAGCGAGGATATTGCCAAAGATGCAGAAACAAATATTCAAAATATCACCGATAAATTTATCACAACCGTCGATAAGCACCTTAGCTCGAAAGAAAAAGAAATAATGTCGGTATAGATTAAGTGCCCTTAACTAATTCTTCAGAAAGCAAAACGCCTGTTTTGCTTTCTTTTTTATCGGGGAGATTGGCTAAATAAACACCAAGAAGGATCACACCGAGACAGGCGACTTGCTTTATCGTTATTTTTTCACCATCTAAAATACCCCAAAGTATTCCAATAAATGGAACTCCATAAGTAACCAGCGAAGCAAAGATCCCCCCGGCCCTTTTTATCAAAACATAAAATATAGCTGTAGCAATGGCACTGCCGACGATTCCCAATATCGCAGCCTCAACAATTGCCCATTGCACAGTAGTTTCATGAAAGGCTAGTTGCAAAAAATCTTGTTGCCATAAAACCCACGCAGTAGGAATTATCATAGAGGCAAGTGAAATAGTGGCGATGTACAGAGGGGGTATCTCTTTCAAAAAATGGCCCACCATATTTACATTTACACCATACAAAACTGTAGCAAGCAGGATAAGCAAGGCATATTTGAAGTTTTCAAAACTGATCCCCTTCCATAGCAGGAACAATAGGGTGAGACCGACAAAGCCAATGACAATGCCAATGATCTTTTGGATCTTGATTTTATCCCGGAAAATGACAATTGCGATAAGAGCAACAAAAAGGGGAGTGAAGGAATTAAGTATGGCAGCTAATGAACTATCGATATTTCTTGTAATTGCGGATGCGAAGAGAAACGCCGGCAATAGATTGCCGGCAATGCCGGAAAGGATGATGATAAAAACTTTTTTCGAAGGAATTTTTGTTATGTGAAAAAGAGCCAATGGAAGGAAGACAATGCCGGCAGAAAAAATTCTCAGGGCTGCGATTTGCGGGGCAGACAATTCCTCCCTACTGAGCTTCATTAAAATAAATGAACTGCCCCAGATAACGCTGAGAACAAGAAAAAGAAGCCAGTTTATCAGTTTATTTACCTGCATCTTAAAAAACTTCCTGCAAATGTCCTGATCGGATGTACAACAATCAATTTTTTTAAATCGTAATTTTATTGATACTATGAGCAGGATCAGTTTAAAAGATGTCGATACCAGGGCGCCCAAACAGTTTGATAAGGAAAAAATAAAAAAGGAAATAGGGGAGATATTGGAAGAACTGGATGAACTGCAAAATCTTTTATATGCAGAATCCAAACACTCTTTGCTGATCATCATCCAGGCGATGGATGCCGGGGGAAAGGATGGCGTGATCAGAAATGTATTTGGAAAGTTAAACCCACAGGGAGTTGAAGTAAAATCATTTAAAGTTCCTACAGCCGAGGAAGCGGCACATGATTTTTTGTGGCGGATACATCAGCATACTCCGCTAAAAGGCATGATCCAGATCTTTAACCGGTCACAATACGAAGATATTGTTGTTACGAGAGTACACAAATGGATCGATGATCAAACGGCCAAAAAGAGGATGAAGGCCATTAATGATTTTGAAGAATTGTTACAGGAACATAATAATACAACTATATTGAAATTTTACCTGCACGTTTCTCATGAAGAGCAATTACAAAGATTAAATGAAAGAATTCGCAACCCCCGCAAGCAATGGAAGTATAATGAAAAAGATTTCGATGAATCCAGGCTTTGGGATGTTTATATGGAAATGTACGAAGACTGTTTCGAGCATTGTGATCATGTGCCCTGGACGATTGTTCCCGCCGACCAGAACTGGTACAAGGAATATATCATTGCCTCCGCAATTCAGAAAGCGTTAAAAAACTTTGACATGAAATACCCGGGTTTTAAAAAATAATCTACCTTAAGGGTTCATCATGTGTTTCAACTAAAACTTAAAATATGGGAATGCTAAAAGAATTTAGAGACTTTGCCATGAAAGGCAACGTAGTTGACCTTGCCGTTGCCGTGGTCATAGGCGCTGCTTTTGCGGCCATTATTTCATCTCTTGTAGATGATGTCATCACTCCATTATTATTAACACCGGCATTAAAAGCGATAAATGCCGAGGATCTTGACCGGTTGGTGTGGGGTACGGTTAAATACGGAAAATTTCTAGCTGCTATCATTAAGTTCGTTGTCATTGCATTTATTCTTTTCTTAATTATTCGGGCAATGAATAGTTTCAAAAGGAAGGAAGTGCCACCACCACCGCCGGGACCGTCCTCTACTGATAAACTACTGATGGAAATCAGGGATGCGTTGAAGAAATAGTATACGCGGACCTTATAAACAAAAAATTCTGAAGAAATATTTCGTTATTTTTGAATCCCGTTATATAAACTTCAATAACGGGATTTATTTTTAATAAAGGTTTAATGTGAATAACCCTTCGTACCAGATAAAGCTTCCACAATTTGAAGGTCCCTTTGATCTCTTGCTTTTCTTTATTGAAAGAGACGAGCTGGACATCTATAATATTCCGATCACAAAGATCATTAACGATTTTCTTGATTTCGTACACAAGCAGGATTCACTGAACATCGAGTTGTCTAGTGAATTCATTCTTTTTATTTCAACTCTTATGCGTATCAAGGCAAAAATGTTGCTGCCGCGTAAGGAGCTTGATGCGCAGGGAAATGAAATAGACCCGAGACAGGAACTGGTCGATAAAATTCTTGAGTACAAAAGATTCAAGGAAGCCTCTGCGCAAATGGCAGAAATGGAAGCTACAAGAATGCTGATGGTGAAGCGGGGAAATATTCAAAAAGAATTGTCCCAAATAGGTGAAGAGGGTGGCGAGGGAACAGAGATACAAACTATTACTCTTTTCAAACTCATGAAGGCCTTTGAAAAGGTAATGCTGAAGCTCCATGACAGGGTTAATAAACCTATTCATACCGTAGTACGATATGACTATACAATGGAGATCAGCCGGGACGCCATGTTAAGTCTTGCGCAGAGGGAAAAGACACGTTTCTTTCGAAAGAATTTTTGAGGATTGTGAGAACAGGGTGCATGCTATTTTCCTTTTTCTTTCACTGCTCGAGTTGGTGCAACAAAAATTTTTGAAGATAATTACCGGAGAAGGAAGAAATAATTTCATCATCGAATATAACGAACCGGAAAATCGACTTGCAGAATTAGAAGAAGAAATTCAATAATAACTAAATATCGTAATCATGAAACGCTCAGCAACTGCAAACTGGAAGGGTTCCGGCAAGGAAGGCAAAGGAACTGTTACCGCTCAAAGCGGGATTTTTTCAAACACGCCGATATCATACCATACACGGTTTGAGGAAGTGAAGGGCACCAGCCCGGAAGAATTGATAGCGGCCGCGCATGCAGGCTGCTTCTCAATGAAATTAAGTTTTGTACTGAATGCTGCAGGATTTACTCCTGATAATATTGATACAAAATGCACGATCACGTTGGAAAACGGCACCATCACCGAGAGTCATCTTGAAGTGACAGCGTCTGTTCCCAACATTTCTGAAGAGAAGTTTAATGAGTGCGCAGAAGACGCGAAGGCCAATTGCCCCGTCAGCAAACTATACAAAGCAAATATCACCATGGAAGCCAGGCTGGCTCAAAAAGTGAGTGCCTGAGAGAAGATAAAAAAGATGCCACGGCTTGCCCGTGGCATTTACCTGCATGTTCTGAACCTGAAATAAGGTTAATCCACTCCAAAGGCAAAAAGTGTAGTGCCGCCCATAGCATCCATTCCCATACCCATCATTGTAAATGCATACTCACCTTTGGGCAGGGGTTTATCAACAACCAGTTCCCAATATCCATCTCTTATCTTTCTTGCACTGAAGGTGTATTTATCACTTGATTGCAATTTATGGCTGCCGAAGGGATTCATTCCCGGGGCTTTTTGCAACAATACTTTTCTCACGCCTTTTCCGGATTCCATTTTATATAATGTAAGTTTTTGAGAAGGGTCCGACATACTCATCCCGCTAAGCATGGAAGGATCTACTCCGTTCGCCCTCATAGCTGAGTCAGATTTTGCGGATGATGAGCCCGAGGTTCCGGAAGAAAAAATGAACGAAACATTATTTCCGCTGCTAAGTCTTACCGGGGATTTGCTGCCGTCGATCGAATAACCTGATTCCGATCCGCTAATTGCATTTGTTTTCGTGTCCATTTTGGAAGAGTTCTTTTCCAGGCGAACCAGTGTGCTTCCCGCGCTTTTATTAATGTAATATGGTTCATTAGTGAATTCAGGCTCAGGATAAGTTTGTGCATATATCCAATATGCATTAAGTAGTAGAGTTGCGAAAAGAAAAAACATTCGCAACATTCTGTTATTTGTTTTCATTGCTGTGGTTGTGTTTGTTGTTTCTTTTTTGATGAATTATTACCGAAGATCCACCCGGCAAAAATTTGCACGACATTATTTTTCACGTCTACCTGCGGAACAAAATTGGGAGGGGTACCGGGAGGAAATGAGCTTGGATCTTTGTATAAATTTCCAAGACTGATATTACATCTGGCCCCGATCATCAATCCTTTGAAAGGATGTATTTCTATTCCGCCTGCGAAACCGTAGTCAAACTTATTGTAGTAGTCCATGATTGCCCCGTAGGGATTGCTTCCGCTACTGCTGCTGCCGTCGGTGCTGCTATCTGCCTTGGCATTGATCAGGAAAGCCATCTGGGCTCCTACCTGTATGGCAAAAAATTTGGTGATGTTAATCTGCATCAACTGGGGAAGTAAGATATAGTCGAGATTTACAACGCCCGTATTTGTATTGGTCTTGTAGTTATAACCCTGCCGGGAAAAGATCAGTTCCGTGCGAAAACCCATTACCCCGTTGGACGGGGGTGCTAAAAATACCCCGGCCATAAAACCGCTTTCGCCGCTGCTGTTAATATCAGAAGCATTGGAAACATTTGCAAAGTTGACGCCTGCCTTGATTCCAAATTGCGCAAGGGAAAAAAGAGGGACAATGATCACCGCAGTTAAAAATATCTTTCTCATAAACTTAGAATTTTATAAAACTTAAATTGTTTTTATAAACAGAACAATAGAACAAAAGTTAGAGCAGGATCAATTACTGTTTTTCCAATCGATGCCAAAGGCGAACACGCTGAACTCTTTCAAATCCATATTTTTTACCCAAATGAATCCATACTCCCCGGCTTCAAGTGGTTCATTAAACTCAATTCTGTAGTTATCTTTTGATATTGGTTTTACACTCATAGTCACCAGTTTCCCTTTTTCCTCCTCTTTATCATTCAGTAAACCCTCTTTGTTTGTAACGGTTACTTCCCTTTTTTGATCTTCAGGAATGAATTTGTACAACTTGATATAGGAAGTCAGATCAATGACATCGCCGCTTGTCTTAATAAAAAAAGCAATACTGTCTTTGGTTATGAACCGGACCTTTGAAGACATTCCATCCATGCTAAAAAATTGTTTGGCCCCCTTTAATCCAAGTGTTTTCTTTTTTGTGATCAACTGTGCCGTGGTGGTTTCAAGTTTTACCAATTTGTTTCCTGCCTTATCATAATAACAAGGTTGATTCACAAATTCAGGTACCGGCGGGACAACTTCCTGGACGGCCGGCTTTTGTGCCGGTTTCGCCTTTACTACCGGTTTGTCTACGTGTTTACGGATAATGGTATCATACTTCGGGCCTTTCTTTACTACGGTAGAACCTGGATTGGGAGTTGTTTGAGCAGATAAGTTATAAAAGGACATGGCCGTTAATGCCAGCAGCACAAATTTTATCGCAGTTCGTTTCATCATCATTTTAATCAATTAAAGCTACCTGAATCAGACCCCGTTTTCAATAGAACAAAAGTTAGTTTTTCCGGGTTTTGAAAATTAAAAATACGGGAATGAATGACGGGGTATATCACCCGAAACGGTGATTCAATCGGCATTTTAGGAAATCACCGGAAAGGGTGAGATGATAGCCCTTACGGTAATTAATCATCCTTTATTTTTCTTACCACGATTTTTAATGAGCCTTCTTCGTCTTTGCTATTTACAATAATTTGTTCTCCGTCTTTGGCAAGAAATTTAATATTCCACGGAAGAGCGCTACCAAAATTCATCGATAACCCTGCAATGTCATTCCCAGAAACCCCGCCCTGAGTATACCCGGGGGGTGGCGGACAGAGAAACTGAGATTTTGTAAATTCTATTGGAAATGGCACAAACCATATCTCCACAGTGGAATAGGGTTGGACGGGTGGATTGGCCGGCGTTACCTTAAAGTCTTTTATGCCCGCCACATGTAATAGCCCTGTACAGGTGGTTGGGTTAAAAATTTTGTTTTTGCAGTCATTAGTCATTACCTCAAGGTTGTTTATAATGTTTATAAGGGCGGGTTTATTATTTTCCAGTGATACAATAAAACTACCTTTATCTGTGGCAGTTCTAATACCTCCCCAGGCTTTTTTGTCTCCTGATATCATGACAGACTGCATTATTACTTCGTAGTCATCATCATAAACCTCAACATAGCACCGCCTGAATAAGGTGCTTTTTGTTCCGTCAATCCCATTTTCGGCACCTACAATCGCCAGCATAATTTCAACAGGATTTCTCGAAGGCACTTTTGCCGGTGCCTGATAAGTTACTCTCCAGGTCAATAATGGATAGCTATCACTAGCCGGAAAAATACCGTTTTCAGCATCTCCGTTCAATACAACATTAGCATACCAACCTGTTGGATTTAGATTTGCTGCAGGCCCAAACAGTCCCTGATGTACTTCAAGCTTCTCTCCAATGTCACGGTTATCAATTGGTATTGGCATGGCAAGAATATCTACCGTTTTAGAAACCTTTACTCTCTTTTTTTCAGGCTTTAACGAGAAACTCCAATTTAAAGCCCAACTGGAAAAATGTTTGATATTGCCGGTGATCGTTTTTAAAACCGTATCAAGCTTTATATCTTTTAATTCATACCAAACTCCTTTTTCATCTTGCGTTGCAATGCCCATCAATTGCGGGCTGCCATCTTCCATATCCTTATCCATATAGTGAAAAATCAATTGAACCGGTATTTGGAATTGTGTTCCTGCCGGTTCAAAATCATAACCTTTGCCAATGCCATCAATAGAAGTGTTGGTTACAGGTTGTATACTGATAGTTGTTTTAGTTGTTATAGCCCCTTCAGGAAATACCAATTCTATTTTTTTGTCTGAAGACATAAGCCTACCCCCTTCTTTATCAATGATGATGCTGTTCTTTTCACCATCGGCCTTTCCAATTGCAGTAGGTTCAAATAAAAAAGACTCTTTGACATTGCGATTATCCTGGGCATGAGCCAGCATTGTGAGAAGGGAAAAAAAGGAAACAAATATTTTTTTCATACAATAATTTTGATTTTGATTATTGCCGTTTCATCGGATCTTCATTGAAACTCATTCGCAATGTCGGAGGAGAAGGATTGTTTTTATCATAATCTGCACCGGTGAAAGCAATTTTTATTTTTCTTCCATCGTTATAATTAAATACCACTGAATAATTTTTTACTTCATACGTTCCGGAACCAGGTTCATTCGCACTGTTTATACAATCAACATATGCATGATTCAAAATTTTTAAAGCTCCATTGTCAGTAAATTTTCCATCTGCGGTGAAACTAATAACCGGTGTTTTCCCTGTTTCTTGTCCACTGAAATCCTTACTGCTTAAAGCATACACTCCATTAAATCTTGCGCCATCAAAAAAATCTGTTTTTATAAACCCATGATCTGTTTTGTTGGTCGTAATAATGAGTTTACCGTTTTCCATTCGAAGAGGAATGTCGGCATAAGGGAGTTTCAAAACTCCCTGGCCATTACTGAATGTATAGGTTCCCCAATCCCTGCGGTTGTTTTCTGCTTTTATCCATGTATTTAATTCATCCAATCCTTCAACAGGAAAATTTGTTCCGAAATATGCCTGTCCATTCGAAAAGAAAATAAGATGTTTTCCTTTATATTCAGCCCCCAATTCAGCTCCCGGTTTTGACAGGCCTACCGACATAGAAATACCTTGCCAATCACCGGTAATCCCATCACCTTTTGTAATACCTGTTTTTACGACTGGTTCCTTCCAGTCGGGGAATTGCAGGGAGAATAAAAAATTCTCGATGTCATTATTATATTTTAAACGATCTGAAGCATAATAAGTAGAATAGCTGCAATTCTTTCTTGATTTTAAAATGGATATCTTTTCAAACCGTCCGTTCACTTTTATCACAAATAGATCAAGGCCATATTCGGGAGGATAATCACCGCCGCCCATATGTATACCACCACTGCAGCGGATATATTCCCAGCCCCTGAAAGATATTTTTGCAGTTTGCTTACTATAATTTCCTCCATTGACATCATTCATCTTAGCAGCTTGAATTTGTCCAACTGTTTCATCAAAGGCTTTTTGCAGAGCCTGTTCCATCGTTCCTGAAAAATTCATTGATTGCTGTACCCATATTTGAAGCACTTCACCTTTTGGTAAGTCAACCGGGATTAAGATATCGCCATCCGGGTATTTTGTTACATTCCATCCTTTTGGAATGCTGTAAGCCAGGGAGCCGAATTTACCGGTAGCACCGGAAGATTGATCGGGTTGCAAACCTGCCGTTTCGTTGTTGGAAATTTTGTTTTTGTCAGCAGGATCCTGTGTTTCGTTTTTGTTACCATCACCGATCTTTCTATAGTAGTCATAAGGATAATCGCTCCAGGCATAATAATTCCCGTCCTTATGCATATTTAAAAATGGACCTGCTTCCCATTTGTTAGGGCCTATGTAAAACTTATACTGATCTGTTGTTTCTCTGGTTTTATCTTCTTTGATTGTACCAAATCCGCTTTTGTACATTTTTATATTGAGAGTTAAATTATCGCCAGCGATGCTGTAGGTTCCGCTGCTTTCAGTATAAAGTGCCATGTTATTAGAATTTATCAGTTCTTTATAGGCAAAGGTTTTATCAGTATTAAATATGTATTGATGCATTTCATGTGTATCGGCACTATGAATAAATACACCGGAAGAACTTACATAATTGGCCAATGAACCAGAATAATCTGACCATGTTCCAATAATAGACAAATTTGTATTTGCTGCTGCAGGGGCAGCAATTTTTGCAGACTTATCCAGTTGTATATTTTTCAAAAATAAATCTACACCTGCTACATACGTTTGATCATTCAATGTAGTCATGATACTGAATTTTTTTCCAAAACCACTGATTACGGTGAGTATTGCATAAGCATTGATACTATCTATCTTAATTGGAGCAGCAGCGGAAACCGCTTTCCATCCATCCGGACTTGTTTGTAATTCTGTTTTTGGATTGGCTTCTGCCTGGTGGGGAGTAACTACGAGGTTCTTCCATTCTGCTTTAAAATCCTTTTGTGCATCACCAAGACTTGCAGAAGAAGTATACATAGTCAATACGCAGAAACTTCCTGTAGTTGTATTGATATTTGTATAAGAAACAACTCCATTGGCTATAACTTTTTTCCATTCTTTGGGTGGAGTGTAGGTGGCAATGTCAAAGGTTTCTTTTTGTGAAAAACAATTATTGCTGATGATTAACAACAGTAATAATTTTACAATACACAGGTTTTTTTTTGACATAAAAAACGTTTTATTATTTGTTTTGATCATCGGTAGTGGTTTCGGGATCATCTGCTCCGGCTGCATCCAAAACAAATACTTTGAAAATAAACGGTATTGCCGGCAACGCTGGGAGCTCTTGCAACTAATTTCAGCCGCATCACAGAAGTTCCTCCTGGTATTTTGAATTGCTGATTAAATAAATCCCAGCCTACTTTTTCCGATAGGTCTGCAAAATTGACCGAGCTAATGAAGTCTCCGTTCTCTTTCAGGAATAAAATGCTTACTGTTGCTTTTGCATTTTTGTTAGTGATCCAATAATTAAAACTGAATTGCGTGGTAACTGAAAGACTATTATTTTCAACCGGTATATCTATCAAGATGTCCGCATTGCCAATGCTTGCCAATGCAAAATTATTACCACCAGTTGAAGGGTTAATTCCTTTACTTTCTAAGTTGATAACAGAGCATTGGCCAGCTGGAATTTTCCAGGCTGCATTTAATTTTCCTTTTTCAAAGTTGTCCTGGAAAATTATATTTTGCGAAAATGTATTTGCGTAAATAAGATGCAGCGATAACAGGAGTATTATTTTTTTCATAAACAGAAATTTATTTGCCAATCATTGCCCTTAATTTATCTATCGGAAAATTTTCTTCTATCTGCTTCTTAAAATTCTGCGCCGGTGCACTATTATCCCATTGCCAGTACAGCATGATGATCTGCGGTACATATTTTGGCAATTGCATATTAAAATAGGAAGAGTCAATTACAACAAGCATTCTGCCCTTTTCAAGAGTAGTAAAACCTTTAAAGTTAATGGTGCTCTCGATAATAGCCGGTTGTTGCAGCTCTTCATTAGTTTCGTTTTTCCATACGTCGTCAATTATTTTTAACCTGTCATCATAATATTTTGCTGATCGTTGCAGATCTTCTTCTCTGCGTTGCTTGTCTGATTTATAGTTTTTCAGGTAACGTTCCTTTGCTTTCGCCTGGCTGGCAGCCGGATAATTTTTTTCGATGTAAGCCAATTCATTTTGCCTGATCTTTTCTTCCTCAGCATCAGTCTTAAGAGGTGTTTTATTCATGGCCTCCAATTGATTTTTTTTATCAGTTTCCACTTTTTCTTTAAGAGCCTGCAGGAATGATAAACGGCTTGTCGGTTTGTAAGGCAATTGATCATTCTGCATTATTAAAACGGCTTTGGATATATCACGATTCGCTGAAACCGCATACACCGTCATTCCTTTCCATTGTTCTTTTGTTGGTGGAAGAAAATAAACAGTAGTATTATTTATTTTCATCCAAAGCTGGTCGTATTGATCATTTAAAAACCAATGCAGATCATTCACAAAAACATAGGCCCATGCACCTGTTTCATCGGCCAACATTAATTTGTGCAGGTTCTGATTACAGTACCAGCCAAGATATAATGAGTTGAACTGGTAAGGCACAGGACCATTCTTTACTATCGCAGCACCCCTTATGGAACGATACCATTTTGCTTCTATTCCTGTAGGCTGCGGGTAAGCCTGCTGAAACAGGTTAGCTATTTTATCAAGTCTTGTGTACAATTGGCTGTACTGGTTGGAAGGAAATGTCTTTTCAGGATTAACAACATTGTTGGCAAGCATCGTCCATTTTCCCTTTGCATTTATAGTAGCCTGATTACAATCCTGGGCAAAAAATTTATTTGCTGAGAGGAGCCAAAAAAAAAGAAATATATTTTTCATAGCCAACTTATTTTTTATACAGGGGCACATTTTTATTTATTTGTTTATCGTCCGGCTGAACAGGATACATTTTATCAATAGCCTGCTTTAACTGGCTGTTCTCTTTCATTTGAACGCCGCTACCGAAGCCTGCGGTTAATCCCTCTTCAAGGCCTAGGCTTGTTTTTACGGCTCCTTCACCAATATCAATTACACCTTTTAATTCTGCTTCCCACAATACACCCAGATCAGTTGGCTTCCCGGTCTTATCAAAGGTTATGTATAACTGAGATTTTGCTTCTGCTTCCAGTTCGCCTTTAATACCTGGCGCATGTAACAAGGCCCTTGGAGTAGAAGCGCCAAACCCTAATGCTAATGTCAGATCACCGCTTGTGCGGGAATACTCAATCTTACCAACGATTTCTTCACCGGCTTCCAGTTTATAAGCCTCGCAACTTATCTCAAGATTAAATACCCCAAGTTTAACCTGAAGTTTTGAGGTTAAATAACAATCAGGTGTTTCAATGGCCAGCGTATCGGCTTTCATTGCATCTGTTTCTGAGTATTCACAGGGATAGAAACGATGGTTCCCATATTTTGACTCCATGAACCGGGTTGTGTTGATCTCTTTAAGATGGGCAAGCAATTCAAGGACGAGGGTATAAAACTTAACATGAAAATCATCTTCATTAACAGAGCCCAGATAAGACCAATAAGACAGATCATTAAAATAATCTTTATAGTAAGACAGCATATTTGCCTGGAAATATTCTGTTTGATCGGCAAATAGGGGGAGATAAGAATTATTGAGTGCAGTGATCTCTTTACATTGTGCATCCTGATCACCATATACCATCTTATCATATTTTGCATTGATACTTTGAAATGCAGCTTCATATCTGGCATTGAGGGAATCCCTTTCACGATAATAATTCTTGCGAACGGAATCAATGTGTTTGAGTTTTTCATTGTATTCTTCCCGAAAAGATTGCAGCATGTGGGCGCCAAGTTCTCCAAAAGGCCTTAATGGGTTCTGTTTTGATCCCGAAAGTTTATTAAAAACAGAGCTTTGCATGGCTATAGCTGCAGGGGCCAGCAGCCTTGTATATTTTTCCGCAGTCTGATCAATCATTTGTTCATAGCCTTCGTATTGCGGCTCCAGCTCAGCCACCTGGCTCACATTCCTGCATTGGGGAAGAAGAGCAAACTTGCGGATATCAAAAAACTCAGGTTGTATATATCGGTGTTTTATATAATCAAGGCGGTTCGCATTTGGTTTTAATTTTGATAATAAATTATCTGCTTTTGACGACCAGGCTCCCCTCAATGAATTTTCTGCATAATTGATGGCAGCATTCTTATTTCCTCGGTTATAATAAATATAGGCGAGGGCAAGATTGGCATCAGGATAATATTTGTAAGAGCTGATACATTGTAATAAATATTGCTCCGCTGATTTATCATCTCCGAGATCAAGGTAAGCTTGCCCAAGGTTGTTTAATATTACATTATTGCCGGGTTGTTTTTCCAGTGCATATTGCAGGACAGGTATGGCATAATAGCCGAGGCCGCAACTTGTAAGTATTCCGCCGGTATTGTTCAGTAATACATTTTTATCGGGGTTTGATTCCGCTCCACTAAGAGCAACAAGAGTTGATTCATTCACCATCCCTTTCAGCCAAAAGCCAATAGATGTGCCCGACAGTTTAACAGCTGTTACCGGAATATCACCGACATTAGTACCATAAATATTGCGGAGATAAGCTGTAAGTTTTGTATTAAGATTGTGCAAGTATGACACCAGTTCGGCCCGGTTAAAAGTTCTGATGGGAAGTGATCCCAGCAATTTGTTGTTTTTTGAAGGAAGCGAGAAGGACGTATCTCCTCCAGAAATGATGTTATTTTTTGTGTCGCTTGTTTTTTGGGGCCTGGCCTGAACAGGCTTCATCGCCTTGTTTACATTACTGTCATTGCCATATTTTTTCATGAGTTCCTGTGCCTGCTTCATCGCTTTATCTATTTCTGCCTGGGTGGGTTGTGCCAAAACACATTGCATGGATAAAAAAAGTAATGATAAAAGAACCGGCATCCTTTTTATGAAAGTGTTTTTGTAGTACATTTTTTATTTTAATAAAGTTGTCTGCATTGTTACATTATTTATCAATCATCGCTTTTAACTTACCTACCGGAAAATTTTCTTCTACCTGCTTCTTATAATTTTGTGCTGCTGCACTATTATCCCATTGTCAGTACAGCATGATCAGCTGCGGTACTGATCATTGGGATTAAAACCGTCAAACTTATTGGATAGTCGTACAGTTAACAATGGAACAAAAGTTATAAGTATACTTTTCTGATGTTGATTTCAAAAATAGTCCTGCCTTTCCTATAGCGAGCCCCCCGAAACAGTGATTCGCATTGATTGATATAAAATCACCTGAAACTGGTATTTTCAACCTATTGTTTGATTTTGTGAGAGAGAATATCAACCTTTATAAAACTCACTTAGTTAAGGTATGCCCAGATTTAACTCCTATATTTTTATTTTACTTTTTTTATTTCCTCTATTTTCTCTTGCCCGGGTTCCCGGCATAGACAGTATTCATAATAAATATGTGAGTGAGAAAAATGATTCGTTAAGAATAAAATATCATCTTAACTATATTTCTTTACTTAAGAATGCAGGACGGCAGAAAGAAGCTGAAGCAGAAATAGCATTGGCCAAAAAAGAATTGGAACAACATCCGGTTGCCTCGCTGTTGCCTGTATTGTTTTTTTATGAAGGTGGATTGAAGTATGATCAGGAAGATTATCTGCAAAGCATTATTTCTTTTGAGCATAGTTTGAAAGCATCTCAGACTGCTGCAGAAGTAGATACTTATGATTATTCGATAGGTCACCTGTATGTTTCATTAGGCCTTAGTTATTCCCTGATCAATGATTGGGAAAATGCGCAATTAAATTATCAAAAGGCAATTAAAGAATTTGAAAAAACCAATGACTCTTCCGGTATCGCGAGAGCTTACCTGGATATATCCTATATTTTTTACGATGTTAATGATTGGAATAATGCAAGTATCAGCCTTAAAAAGTGTACAAATTACCTGATTACAACAACAAGGCCGGAATTTTCGATTGCTAGTTATGCAACTCTTGCCGAAGTGGATAGCAGGCTTAATAAATTGAATGAAGCAAGACTCTATTTAAAAAAAGCCGATTCGATAATTCATTTATTTCCTGATCCCCGGGGAAAAACATTTTATTTTATTGCAAAAAGTGAAAACAATTTAAGTATAAAGAGTTACCAGGAAGCTCTTATTACTTCTTTCAACTCATTATATTATGCCCGGCAGTGGGGTGATTCGTCATTTGTAGCAGCAGCATTTGAAAACCTGGGAAGAACATACCGGGCATTGGGAAAATATGATGAAGCGGACTTTTATTTGACGCTGAGTAACGGAATAGCAAGAAAGTATAACTATATGGCTCAGCGCAAGAAAACCCTGAAACAATTATTTTTATTATATAAAGAAAGCAATCAACTTCAGAGGGCTGTTACAGTAACAAACGAATTATTGACTATTTCAGATAGTCTTGCCCTTGTACAAAATAATAACCGTCGCATAATAATGGACGCGGTGTTTGAGTCAGAAAATCAGGAAAGAAAAATTACAGTATTGGAACAGGAGAAAGAATTGCAGCAATTGCGGTTGAAACAAAAAAGCAATTTCAACTATATTTTAATTGCCGGCGCTACTACTTTGCTGATCATTTCCCTGCTCTCTTACCGCAACTACAGACAGAAACAAAAATTACAACAACTCCGCATCAATGAATTGGAAACAGAAAAACAGCTAACCGCTACTGAAGCAGTGTTAAAAGGTGAAGAGCAAGAACGTACACGCCTGGCGAAAGACCTGCATGACGGATTGGGTGGCTTGTTATCCGGTGTAAAATTCTCTCTAAGCAATATGAAAGACAATTTAATTATAACCCCCGATAACATGGCTGTTTTTGAACGGTCGTTGGATATGATAGATGCCTCAATCAGAGAACTGCGACGGGTGGCGCATAACATGATGCCGGAGATGCTAACAAAATTTGGCCTTGACGAAGCATTGAAGGAATATTGCAATATTCTCAATGGCACAGGATTACTTAAAGTGAAATACCAGTCCCTGGGAATGGAGGCAAGGCCGGATAAGTCATTAGAGATAATTGTATATAGAATAATACAGGAATTATTGAATAATGTATTAAAACACGCTTCTGCATCGGAGGCCTTTGTGCAGTTGGTCAGGGAAACTAACCGGCTGAATATTGTTGTAGAGGATAATGGGAAGAGTTTTGATACAGCGATCCTGGAAAAAAACAAGGGCGCCGGCTGGATGAATATACGTTCCCGGGTAGACTATTTAAAAGGACAACTGGATATTCACTCTGAAGCAGGAAAAGGAACACTTGTGAATATTGAATTCAATATATAATTATGATCCGCGTATTTATTGTAGATGATCACCCGGTTGTTATTGAGGGCATTCATTCATTGCTGAAAAATGAAAAAGATATTGCCTGGGTCGGGCAGGCAATGAATGCACAATCGTGCATAGGCTTTTTTGTAAACAACACAGCAGATGTTGTGTTAATGGATATCAGTATGCCTGGAATGGATGGGGTCGAATTATGTGCAGTTATGAAAGAGAAATATCCGGGTATTTTTATTTTAGGGTTAAGCACTTTTAACCAGGGTCTGTATATAAAAAAAATGATTGAGAATGGCGCGTCCGGTTATATACTGAAAAATTCATCTAAAGAGGAATTGATCAAAGCCATTCATGCCGTGTATGGAGGAGACATTTTCTTTAGCGGCGAGGTGGGGCAGGTTTTAGCTGAATATCAAAAATCTTCAAAATCTGAATTGCCGCTTTTAACTTCCCGGGAAAAAGAGGTCCTGGAGTTGATCGCAGAAGGTTATACTAACCCGCAAATAGCAGAAAAAATATTCCTGAGCCAGTTTACGGTGGATAGCCATCGCAAGAATTTACTTGCGAAGTTGAATGTAAAGAACACGGCCAGCCTCATAAAATTCGCGGTAGAAAATAAATTGATATGAGAAACGATTCTCGAAAAATTCTACATCCAACATTATCATCACCGGATTGATAAAATTTATTGCCAAGACTAAACGAAGGCAATAGAATGAAGGTTATTTTCCAAACTCATTGATCTTCTTTCATGGGTTTTACTTTTATTTCAAAACCATTATCTGTCCCTTCTTTCACTACGGTATATTCTTCATCTTTTGCTTCAAAAACCAATACGAACGGTAAGGCGGGAAGAGACATTGGTGGAGTGACAACGTCGTTGGTGTGCCCACATGGCGGAGCATGCCAACCAGGTATGACTCCCGCAGTTCTTATAAAGTAAATTCTTATAAATACATAAGGTTTTCGGGGAGGCTCAGCTGGTACTACATCTATTTTACTTGCCCCTGCAATGTTTACAGGACCCGAATTATTTCCTGCATTTATCTCGGTGACTTTGCAGATACATCCGCTTGAAGTAACCTTGACATTCATGTTCTGTATCTCGACAAGCTTGCTCTTCTCCCCGTTTAATTGTAAAATAAAGGAGGACGAGTCAATGCTGGATACCACGCACTTATCAGTATGTTGTTTATTATAGCCAATTATAGTAACAAGGTAGGACTTATCAAAGACCGTGATATTGCTGACTAATTTCAGTTTGGAAAAGTTTTTTCTATTGAACGTAATATTTGAAGCTTCCACAGAGAGGGCAACCGGGTTATCATCAGGCACGGTGCCCGGTGCGGTATAATCCAGGAAGCGGTGATCATTACTGCCCAGAACGGATGAAGCAGTTCCAACCACAGCATTACCAGCACGTATTCCATTCACGTAGCTCGAGAATTTAATTTTTTGCAACATCTCTGTCTTGAAATTATCTGACAATCCTCCCGGGTAGGTGCAGACAACTTCAAGCCTTAGCTTGTTGCCCACTTTTACCCTGGCTGTTGCAGGGGTAAGATTAAAGTAATCAAAGAATACCCAGGTGCTGAAATGGCTAATGCTTCCGGTAACGGTTCTTGCTCACCGTATCCACACTACAACTGTCAAGGCCATACCATTGTCCTTTATCATCCTGCCATGCAATATTTCTTAGTTCCGGCAAAGCTGCATCTTCTTTTGCTGAATAATGAAAAACTATTCGCAATGGTTTTTGAAAACTAATACCAGAGGGTTCCAGTTGATAGGCATTCGCTTTTCCGGGCGACAAGGTATTAGCGACAGGTTGAATGTCGATATCGGTTTTTTTTGATACAGCATCTGGTGGTATGACCAGGTCCACCCTCCCGTCCGAAGAACTGAGTTCTCCTCCCTCTCTGTCAATTTTTTCGCTTACTTTTTCGCCGGCAGGTTTTCCAATTTCTGTAAGCGTAGGGGCATATTTTATTTCCACCGAATCTCCCTGGCAAAGGGCATAGAACGGAACTGCAAAAAGCGGCAATACAAAAATATATCTCATTAACTCCACATTTATAATCTTCAAAAATAGCTGATCGACCTGCCGGAGTCAATCGCCGGAAACGGTGAATTTTATTGGTGACGTCAAAATCACCGGAAAGAGTGAATCTTTCGATACCGCTTGTTAATCTTGGATAGAATCTCAAACTTTGGAAAGCAATAACTGTTCATTCATTCTATGAGATGTTTTAGAATTGTCCTGGTTCTGTATGCAATGCTTCCGCCAGTTCAACATGCATCAGCGCAGTCAATCACCATTGACAGTCTCCTCAAATTATTACATGTAGCAAAAACGGATACCGGTAAGATAGCATTGAATTATGAACTTGAAGCTGCATTAGTAGACTACGATCTGCAAAGGGCATCCTCTTATCTTGAGAACGGCTTCAGGCTCGCAACAGCAATAAAGTCTTCCTATTTAATTTCAAAGTATTATCACATCAAAGCTTCATTGCTTACCAACCTGGCAAAATACTCTGAAGCTTTGATAGTTTGTGATTCTGCAATCGCATTGTCAAAAGAGTTATCGCAAAAGAAACATAACGACAAATATATTGTGAACAAATGTCAATTTGATATTGCCCAGACACTGATAACGAAAGGGCTTGTTTACTCCAAGCAATATGAATACAATGAATCGGTAAAATGTTATGTGGAAAGCATAAAGATGTTTGAGAAGATCAATGACAGTAAGAATAACATGTCTGTTGCCCATATTTATACTTCTATTTCCAGTAATTATTATGAACTTGAGCAATACGAACTTGCTTTGGAATACGATAAACAAGCGCTCCAATATCTTGACCAAAATAAAGATGTAGACCTGTTCGTGGTAGGTCATCTTTTTGTTGCTGATGATTACAGTTCGTTATCCCAATTCGATTCTTCATTTTTTTATCTTGATGAGGCCAGGCCCATCGTAATGCAACTCAATAAACCAAATCTCAATGTGAGGTTTCATTATATACTGGGCGGCATTTACCGGAAAAGAAAACAATGGAGAGAAGCCCTGGATAATTTTCAACAAGCCAACCTGTCCGCTAAGATCAATGGAGATGATTTTCAAATACTGAACAGCGCAGAAGGCATAGCGGCGAGTTACCTCGAATTGGGTGATCTTGACAAAGCAAAAACCATGGCCACATTTGCCCTGCATGAATCGGGTCGTTTAAAGATCGCTTTTATCAAAATACAGGCTTTGCAACTGCTCATGAAAATTGAAGAACGATCAGGCAATATTGCAAAAGCCTATCAATATCAAACTCAGTATGTGTCTCTGAATGACAGCCTGAATAAAGAAAAGGTGGAGCGCCAGATGCATGAGACTGAAACAAGGTATCAAAGCGAAAAAAAACAAAACGAGATCGTTCAACTTGAAAAAGATAAACAGATACAGTCGCTTTCTATTCGTCAGAAATCATCGCTTAATTATATCCTGATTGGTTCACTGGCTACAGTGTTACTCGTGAGTTTCTTGTTATACAGGAATTATCGTCAAAAACAAAAACTGCAGCAACAAAAGATCATCGAATTGGAAAAAGACAAACAGCTCACGGTTGTTGATGCTATGCTGAAAGGACAGGAAGAAGAACGCAGCCGACTGGCGAAAGAACTGCATGATGGCCTGGGCGGAATGTTATCAGGTGTAAAATATTCACTGAACAATATGAAAGATAATTTAATTGTCACTCCCGATAATATGGCGGTGTTTGAGCGATCATTAGACATGATCGATGCTTCCATTAAAGAATTACGTCGTGTGGCACATAATATGATGCCGGCGATGCTGGTGAAATTTGGATTGGACGAAGCCTTGAAAGAATATACCAACTCCATTGCCGCTACGAAATTGCTGGCTGTGAGATATCAGTCTTTTGGAATGCAGGAACGAATAGAAAATTCTTCAGAGATCATTATCTACCGCATCGTGCAGGAATTGTTGAATAATGTTTTAAAGCATGCATCTGCTTCGGAGGTGCTTGTTCAGCTCATCAGGGAGGACCATCGGTTGAATGTGTTGGTGGAAGATAACGGGAAAGGATTTGATACGACGCTATTGGAATATGACAAAGGAGCCGGATGGAACAATATTCGCTCAAGGGTCGATTACCTGAAAGGACAGCTGGATATTCATTCGGAAAAAGATAAAGGCACGTCGGTGTCAATCGAATTCAATTTGTAATTATGATCAGGGTTTTTATAGTTGACGATCACCCGGTAGTTATTGAAGGCATCCATTCCTTATTACGTAATGAAAAAGATATTGAATGGGCAGGACAGGCTATGAATGCGCAGTCATGTCTTGGATTTTTTGTGAACAATACTGCGGATATCATTCTCATGGATATAAACCTGCCAGACACAAGCGGCGTTGATCTTTGTGCTATCATGAAAGAAAAATATCCCGGCATTTTTATTTTAGGGCTTAGCACTTTTAACCAGGGATTGTATATAAAAAAGATGATGGAGAACGGAGCCTCCGGTTATATTCTGAAAAATTCATCAAGGGAAGAATTGCTGAAGGCCATTCATGCGGTGTGTGAGGGTTGTATCTATTTCAGCGGCGAAGTGGGAGAGGCGTTAAAACAATACCAGAGATCTTCCGTTACAGACATACCTGCGTTAAGCCGCAGAGAGAAAGAAGTCCTGGAACTGATAGCTGAAGGCTTTACCAATCCGCAAATTGCTGAAAAATTATTTGTAAGCCCTTTCACGGTAGACAGCCACCGGAAAAATCTTATTGCCAAACTAAATGTAAAGAATACAGCGATGCTGATCCGTTTTGCGGTGGAGAACAAATTGATCTAGGTTTTTTTATTGTTGCGGATATAAGAAGTTATAGGATAGGATTTACTTTCTCCCTTCTTCCCTGTGTGGTGTTACATTTAGTTCATATCCTATCTCACGGCAAGATTGTCTATAGACCTGGGACTCTCCATTGGCAATAAAGCTGATTTGTTCTGGTATGGGTTGGATCCGAAGAGGCTGAATGGGGCCTTTCAAACCGCGGGAACTATATCGAACTTCACATAATAACACTTCTTCTGAGTTAAGATCAAAAGAGACTTTTGGCGGATAATTGTTGCTTAATTTGTCGTTTTTGTGAGAAGTAATATCTATATGGCCTTGCGAGTTCATCGAAATGATCTTTTCTTTGAAAGGCCCATTTTTACCCTCTTTGATCACTCCCGGGGGGTAATTTTGTTTCTCTCTAAACTCGAACCTCGACTCTCCGATTTTGGAGTTGGGAAAGATCCTCACGACAAACCATGCCTTATCAAATAATTCAGAGTGCATTTCGGCTCTGCCGGTATACTTACTTGTGATCTCGACTTTATATTCATCATAAACAAGAATTTTGCAACTGACGACTCCCCAAATATCTTTCTCTAATATTTCCGAATAGTATTCAAAAAAAAGGCTGATGGTTATAGAGTCTGGAAGCATTATTTTCGGTGCTGTGTAAACACCCAATGAAGTTGATGTGCCTGGTCCCGCAAAGCCTACAATTTGATTACCATCCCGAACTCCGTTAACTACCCAATACCTGCTTCCCATTGGATGCGGGTCTCGATTCCCTAAAAACGGGCCCGAAATGGTTCCGTATCTATCATAAAAATTTATGTTTACCCTACCTTCAGCCACGATCATTTTCTTATCTGGACGGATCCTGGCACCATTAGAACTACCCATAGAAGAGAAATGATGGATCGAACCTTTTAGAATTCTTTCGGTGCTGTCCCAATTCTCATATTTAGAAAAAGTCCATTTACCTGTATCGTCCTGCGAAGCAAGATTCATTAAATCCGCCGGGCAGGCTTCAGCTTCTTGCTTTGTATAATGAAAAATAAATTGTACTGGTTTTTTGAACTGGATACCTGACGGTTCACACTTGTACGCCTTGCCTGCACCATTGGGCGCCAGGTTGGTGATGGGTTGAATGCTGATGGTTGTATTTGCAGTTAATGCATCTGCTGGAAATATTAATTCAACTCGCCCGTCATCAGAAACAATCGTTCCACCCGCAGGTCCTATTTCTTTACTTACTAAATGTCCATCTGGTGTTCCAAATCCTGTGGAGTCGGGTGGTTCAATGAATTTTATTTGCGAAGTATCTGTTAGTGCCCTTGGTGAATCTGTTTGTGCATTTGCAAACAATGAAAAAGGCAGCATTGCAGCAACCAGTATTTTTTTCATATTAGAAAGTTTCAGTGATAGTCTAACCAATAATTCTTTCTAATTCTAAATTTATTTCGAATATGGAATGAAGGCAATAGAACAAAAGTTAGACGATGTATGTTGGTTCGTTTTGGGTTGAAACAAATTGATTTAATTTTTCTCCAGCGGGTTTGGGTTAGCCTGATAAATGACCACTTTGCCGAACAACGGTCGCATTAGCGTCTGACTTACGACTAGTCCCTGATAGGAATAATGTCTATCGTCGTACCCAACCCCGCAGCGTTGGGTTTTTCAATTTGTTGCGACTTGCCATTAGCAATAAAGTGAATGTCCCCTGGTATAGATTGCTTTTTCAAATCTACGGCTCCGACCGAGTTCTTTTTGTCACTTGTAATAAATTGATAAGCGAGCACCTCGTGTTGATCAAATTTCAATGTTATTTCCCGGGGAGCATTGGTGGCTGAATAAAGGTAGCTTTCCTTGCCTACAGGTTGTGAAATATCTACCGAGCCTACGCAGGATGGTCCCGCGGACATTGTTTGTTTAAAGGGACCTTTTCTTTGAGCTCTTCCGGATATTTCGGGCGGAAAATTTTCTATATCATGATCGTCTATGATGATGGCGCCATTTGTTATTTTAACCACAAAGCTTCCTTTGTCATTTTCAAATTGCCCACCGGTCCGGGCCTCCCCTTTATATTTAATTGATACCTTGTATTCATCATAAAGATGAACTTTGGCCGCAAATGTTACCACGCTTTTGACAATAGTTTTTTTAGTCGTTAGTGTTCCATGTATTTTTCCCTTTGGCGCGGTACGTTCTACCTCATCAAAAACTTCAACGGTTTTCAATATCAATTTCACCTGGTCCGAATCGTCACGAGGCAGAAATTTCGGTGCAATATATATCGCCTGTACTTTACTTGCCGGTTTCTGAACTATCCTTCCATACCTTGCCGACCAGATTGCCCACTTGCTGGTTGAAGTTACGTCAGCAGTGGGAAGGGCTGGTAGCTCGTCACTGTCTCCACCGGTACTGGCCTCTTCCGGAGCCTTTTCGGGGGGGGCAACTTTTTGCAAACGAAAGGGTCTTTTACTGCCTACTCTAACAATTACTTCTTGAGGTTCCAACTCGACCAAATTTCCATCGACCATGGCCGAAAAGTGTGAAATATGACCTTTTAGCGATCTTGTTGTACTATCCCAATCCTCATAATCTGCATATTCCCATTTCCCATTTTTATCCTGAATTGCCATAAAATGCAAAGGCGCAGTGCAAACCTCATCTTCCCCTTGAGAATAATGAAAAATGATTTCAACTGGTTTTATGAACCGCGTACCCGAGGGCTCAAATTGATAGCCTTTGCCATTTCCATTTGGAAGTAAATTGATAATAGGCTGAATACTGATGTTAGTTTCTTTTGTTAATGTGCCTGCAGGGAAGATCAATTCAACTCTTCCGTCATCTGAAATAATCGTACCCCCTGCAGGACCAATTTCTTTACTTACCAGTTTTCCATCCGCTTTACCAATGGCTGTTGAATCGGGCAGCCCAATCGTTCGCATTTCCACTGAATCTGCGGCTACTCCGGTTAAATCGTCCTCTGTCGTTGTAGTATCAATTTGGGCTTGGACGCTCAATGAAAAAAACAATGTTGATAGTATTAGTATCTTTTTCATAACATTCCGGTTTAAGAACCATCACAAATGAACTCTTTATAAAAAAGAGTAAGGCTTTTAACAAAAAAGAATATCCGAAAATACCAGTGTACATGCCCTAAAGTCAATCCCTTAAAACGGTGAATCTTTCGGTTGAAACAAGGAGAAGCTCTTCGTTTGCATTATTTCACTTATCTTTTTTTTCATAACATACTTCGTACGTACCTATGTTATCTGTTTTCAGCATATATAACCGGTCCTTCCAGCCCGTTCCTCCGTGATTCACTTTTTCAAATCTGAATTGATACTGTTCACCATCTTTCTGTCCATGCTTTGTGAAAGTGAGCTGATTGCCCTTTACTGAATAGCTTCCATCTCCTTTGAATGATGACGTGTTGATGTGTGTATATTCATAATAGGCATCTGTTGTTTTTGTGGTTGTAGCATACGCACCTATATACTGGTAATTGCCATTCGCAGCAAAAAGGTATTCATTCAATGCGCTGCCTCCCATTGACATCCAGTCGCCAATGATTCGTTTAGGAACTTCGGACGCTGAGTTTTTGGGTGCTTCAAAATTTTTTATCGTAAAGCTGTTGAAAAACCTTCTCCAGTACTCATACTTCTGTTTACAAAAACAGGCCATGTTCCTGTTGTGCTGCCCTGTTACCACGGCGATCTGGTTACCGTATTTGATCACCCAAACAGCCCCATCTTCATAATCATAATAATAGCCATCGGGCCGCACTTTTTTCATATCGGCTTCCATCATGCAATATTCCAGGCCCTGTGGTGTATATCCTTTCGAAAGGTGATCATGATTCTCGCCTGTTGACCGATATTCCCAGCCGGGATACATTTGCGAAAAAATATTTTTCGTTCCGGTTTCCAGGTCCCCTGAAAAAGGTTGAGGGGGATAAATGGTTACCAGGCAACCATATTCCAACGTTTGATATTGCGATAGCACAATGCTATTATTTGTTTTGTAAGTCTGCCATCCTTCAGGAGTCAAATAACTGTAGTCGCTCAACGCCCCGTTTCCCTTGTTGTTTGACTTGTTCATCGCAATTGAATTTTTGTTAAGCTCAAAATTGTTTAGAAAACTTTCTATCGACGCCACGTAATCCTGGCCGGCAAGATTTATCATGATGCTCATTGTTTTTCCAAACCCTGAAGCATTAACGAGCATGCATGTATAAGTAAGACCCTGCTTAGTGATATTGGCATGTCCTGTTACTACAGTCCACCCGCTGTCTGATACGGTAGATTCTTTCACCGGTGTTGCATTACTGTTTGTGGTTTTGACAACCTTATTGTTCCACTCTGCTTCAAAATTTTTTTCAGGGGTGTTGTTGCTTTGATAGCTTGGAAATAAATAGATCTGGCAGAAACTGGTAAACCCATTGCTTGTTTTCGAATCAATAAATGCCAGTACTCCATTGGTATCAATTCGCTGCCATCCCTTTGGCGCAACAAAACTGGCAATGTCGAAATTTTCGGTTTGTGCAATTGCAAAAAAACTAAACAGTAAGAAGTTGGCTATTAGCAAAAATTTCTTCTTCATAAGCTTCATTTTTGTCAGTGTAGAGATTCATGCAAATGAAGGTCTCTTTTTATTGTTTGTCATAATTCACTTCGTATTCACTGCCATCAACAGCACTTTTTCTCAGGAGGTATAACTTATCCTTCCATGTTCTTCCACCATCCTGGCTTTCCTGCGCAAGCCGCATAAAACCCTGCTCCGGTTTGCTTTTATCACTGTCATGTATGAGAATTATCTGATTCCCTTTAATTGAATAGGCACCGTCTCCAAAATAGGCATCGGTTACAGTTAACAATTCATTACTTGATGTTGCATAATATTTTTGTGAAGCTGATGCACCTGCAAACCGTCCATTGGGCGCAAACACAAAACGATCACCTGCTGTTGCCGTGGCACTCATCCATACTCCTGTCATTCGTTTCATGATCTCTTTTTCCTGCTTCTGCGGGCTCCAATTTTTGAATTGTAGACTGTAAAAGAATTTCGGCCATACATCTTTAAGATTTAATCCGAAACAATTACTCACCAGGGGGTCTTTTGATATTCCTACAATGGGAGCGATTTGATTTCCTAATTTGGCAACAAAGACGAACGCAAACACGTCTGAGAAATTACCGGCAAGGGGCGTGATACCTTGTTTAATGATCAGGTATTCCCATCCCTGCGGCGAAACGCCGCGAATCATTGAAGGTGAAGTGTACGTAGTGACAAGACGATAATCTTTACTGAACAATTCGGAAAATATTGCATTCGCCGCTGTCTGCAGATCACTTGTTGCAGGTCGCATAGCCAAGACAGATATAGTACATCTTTCGCCTGTGTTATAAACAGGAGAGGTAATTACAACTCCTCCATCGGGATATTGCTTCGGGGTCCATCCCGGCGGAACAACATAAACATAATTTCCCTGCGTCGTAGCCCCTTTTTCCGGGGGCGTATCATTTCCGTTCCAAACTTGTCCTAACACTACAGGCTCATGCAGGTCAAGACTCTCAAAAAAGACCGTCACGTCATCCACGTACTCCTCCCCGTCTACATTGACCACAAAACTCATCTCTTTTTTATAACCCGTTACGGCAGTGAGCATACATGTATATTTCATTCCATTTTGTGAGACATCTGCACGACCTGAAATCGCCGTCCATCCGTCGGGTGTTTTGTTAGTTTGGGTTTGTGGAATTGTTGTTATGCCAGTGGCCCGCATGATATGATTGGTCCACTCATCCTGGAAATTTTTTGCGGCGTCATCATTTGCATCACGGCTGGGAAACAAAAAGATCTGGCAAAAGCTGGTGAGTCCATTACTTGTTGTGCTATGATACAGCAATGTCACTCCATTTGTATCAAGTCTTTCCCATCCTTTGGGACGAGTAAATGAGGCGATATCAAAAGTTTCCTTTTGTGCCTGGAGCAAAGTAGTTGAAAGAACTGTAGCCATCATTAAAAGCTTTTTCATTTTTGAGAATTGAATATTTTAACATTTTTGTTCACTTGTTTTTCGGGCTTTACTTCAAAAATTTTATCCAGTTGCTCATATAAGGAACCCGATGAATTGAAACCATTTTGAATGCTGAGCACTGTTTTTGCAGAGATATTGGTACTATTGGTACTGATTTCATCAATTTCGTCAATTCCCGATTCCAATCCTGTCTTCAATTTTTGTCCATATTTAATAGCACCTTCCCATATAAAACCCTGGTCCGCGGGGCGCGTGCCATCGAACGTAAGGAAGTATTGCATTTTACCCGTTGCACCAAAACCTCCCTGGATAGGGCCCGCCTTTAATTTTTCACCCCCAAATTTTAAATCTAATCCTGCACCAATGGCAATTGTGGTAGAATGGCTTTTGTAACTATGTACGACATCCGCTACAAGCAATCCGCCAAAATGATATTCCATTTTCTCGCAATCAATGCTGAACGATCCGATCCCCAAATTCAATCCGATATCAATGCCACAATCAGGTTCTTTAAATGTATAGTCCTCCTCTTCTTTTTTGAGATCAGCTTTTGGATCGCATAACTCTGCGAAATGTGTGACCGCTATTCGGTGCAGCTCCGAGAGATAGCCACTGACAGCAGCTGCATACGCAGCACGTTGCAGATGTTTGTCCGCGAATTGTACTCTGCCCCAGAAAGCATAATCAGTAAAATACTCCCTGAAAACAGGAAGCCATATTTTTTGATACTCTCTCGTTACAACGGCAGCAGTTTCCATGTATTTTTGGCCAAGGGCTAACTGTTCTCCGCAGGATCCTGCGTGCGCAACGGCGTCTTTATATTCCTGAGTCAGATCTCCGATCTCTTTATTGTAGATCGTTTGCGCCCTGTGTAACTTTTCCGTTTCATCGGTAAGCCGAAGACCAATTTCCAGCACCATCACGGCGCCCAGTTCTGAGAAAGGAGCAGTGCGGATCCCCGACGTTTTGTAGTTTTTTATTTTTTCCATCATCGCTTTAGTTCCCAGCTCGTTTTCTTCATTCTTGATCTTATCAAATTGATTTTGCACTCTTTCGAGCATTTCATTGTAAGCCTTATATTCAGCCTCCATTATCTCTACATCGCCTATATTCTCGCATTGAGGAGGAAGGTGATATTTGTCCTCATTAAAATAATCCGGCGGCTTGTAGTTGTTTTTGAGAATATCCCATAATCTTCCATTAGGCTTTAATTTGTAAAACAAGTGCATGGCACCATCAGTGAAAGAGCTACGCAATGACTTTTGAACATAATTCAGTGCACTGGAATTGTTTCCCTTTTTGTATTCAATGCAAGCCATAGAGAAATTTGCATGAGGATGGTACGGAGAAGTGCTGAGAGCTTGCTGCAAGTACTGAGCAGCCTTGGTGATATCCCCAAGTCCCATGTAAGACTGGCCGATATTATTTTGCAGAGTGCTGTTGCCGGGAGACTTATCCAATGCAGTTTGCAATACAGGTATTGCTACGGGTTGAAAGCCGCATGCATTGAGTACACCACCCGCGTTGTTGAGAATAACGATATCATCCGGAGCTTTTTCTACAGCCTTCAATGCGCACCAGGCAGCCTGGAAATTGGATCCATCTAATAAGTATAACGTGGACGCATAAACAATACTAGTCGCGCTCAATGATGAAACATCAGGTAATTTGCTTCCCCCGCTTAGTAACAGTGAAGTATATTTTTTTTCAATGGTTTCAATATATGTTTTCAATTCCGGTGGCGTCAAAGATTTTGAAGGAATAGCACCAAGCATTGCCCCGTTACGCGGAGGGATCGTATAGCCAGTCGAAGAGTCTTTCGGAACGATCGCGGTCGAAGCGATGGGAATATTAAAGTCAGCTTGTTTCTTTTTCAAAACTGAATCAGCATACCGTTCTGCTCTTTTCCGGATGGCTGCGAGGTCTGGCCATTGTACAACAACTGCATCTGAAATGTTTTCACCTTTTTTTTGTGCATCGATCATTGCCGTGAGACTACCCACCGCAAAATTATTCTCAAACTGTTTCCTGAATTCCGATCCCGGTGCATCTGGTTCCGAATTCCATTCTATGACCATGAATTGCGGAACATACTTTGGTAAGCTACTTTTGAAATAAGAGGGGTCGACTATAACAGGCGTAGATACTCTTTTATTCTTGTCCGCGCCGAAATAACCCGGGAAATCACCGAGTGAAGATGTAACAACGGGCTGTTGCATGTCCTGGTCCGCGTGAGAAGAAAGGTAATCGTCAATGATCTTTATTTTTTTCTCAAATTCGCCGGTTAATTTTTGCGCATCTCCTGAATGCTGCTTTGCGAATTTTTCATGATCCTTTTCCAATGCCGCAATTAATTTTTCTTTAGCATCTGCTGCCATGGCATTGTTGTTTCTTATACCATCGATCGTTTTTTGATATTCTTTGTCACTGTTGCCATAACTCGCATAGATCTTTTTTTTCTCTTCATTCCATTGATATTTCAGCGCCACCAGGTATTGCTTTTGAGTAAGAGGCATGAAGGGAAGTTTGCCATTCCTGGTGATCAATACAACATTCGTCTTGCTTTTACTTCGATTGTCTATACGCCATTCTTCACTTTTATACAAGGGAAAGCCGTTCCATTCTCCTTCGTCACGCTCAAGCATTTCAAAAACTTTAAGAGGTTGTCCGTCGATCATCCAGTCCTCGCCGCGTTGTTGTAAAAATAGAGGACCAAAGCTGTTGACGTAAATTCGAACGACGGTTGCAGTTTCGTCTGCAAGCAATATTTTGTTCAGGTTAGTATTGAAGTAATAGGATTTGTACAACGAGCGTAGCGTATAGGAGGCGGGCGCTCCTTTGCATACCGGCCATTCACCGACTGATGTATAATAAATAGCTTCCAGGCCGGTTGGGTTGGGGTAAGATCGTTTTAAAAAAGTGGCAAGAGAATCGGTTTTTTTATAGACGAATGGATATTGGCTCTTTGGAAAGTCAGGATCATTAAGGCCTATGATATTATCATGTTTTGTCCATTTTCCTTTTATCTGCATGATCTCTCCGTCATGATCGGAGGGTTGTGAAAAAGCCCAACAAGCGGAGATCAGTAGAATAAGAAATAAAGAATGTTTCAGCATAATAAGGTATTAACGGAAAAACTTTTGGGGAAAATCTATTTATCTATCATGGCCTTTAATTTTTCAAGAGGGAAATTTTCTTCAAATTGTTCTTTGAAACGTAAGGATACAGGATCTTGTGTCCATTGCCAATAAAGAATCATGAATTGGGGAACATAGCGTGGCAGATCCTTGTTAAAATATTTCGAACCAACGGCGATGAGTCTTGTCCCTCCATTGTTTTTGTCACCAAACGTGCCTCTGAATTCAAGGGCGCCGTATTTCGGATCAATGATGGCGACCTGTTGGAGTGTTTCTGCCGAAGCGTTCGCAATATAATCATCAATGTATTTTAGCTTTTCACCGTAAAATTTTTTTGACGAAGATTTGTATCCCTCTTTTCTTGACTGGAAGTCGCTTAACTGCTGTGCCAGCGCCTGTTTTATTTTTGGTGCCTCCGGTGAAGTGCTTTTTGAGTTGTTATCAATATTGGTTTTTATTTTTTTTTCATATTCATCATAGCCATTCATTGTTTTTTGCAATTGAGTTTGCAGTTTGTCCTTCAACCCGGTTAAATATTGTTTTTGCGTAAGAGAGTGCCAGGGTAATTTTCCGTCATGCGCTATCACAACTGCCCGGTCAAATTCATTTGTATGCGGTGCATACAATGTCATTCCTTTCCATTCCCCGACTTTAGGTGGCAGGGTGTAAATACGTATCATTTTCCCATCATCATTTATGTTCCAGTCGTCTAGTTTTTCATTGCAGAACCAGGCAAGGTGATTAAAATAAACATAGATCCAATTACCGGTTTCATCTCCCAGCAAAATTTTTTTCATGTTGTCATTGCAGTAATAAGTAAAGTACAGACTCGAAAATTCATAGGGCATGGGACCCTCAGGTACATAAGAGGTCCCATCAATAACACGATACCACCTCGGTTCAAAACCACTGAGATCAGGAAGGGCATCCTTCATCAAAGGCACAATTTTATCGATCCGTGAACTCAGTTGGCCGTATTGATTTTTGGGAAATGTTTTGTCTGGAAATATGACTGCATCTTCGTGCTTTTTCCAGGTTCCTCTCCTGCTCCAAATGGAATCCATGCCACCGCAGAGTTTTGAGATATTGATATAAAATTCAGTAGGATCTTTTTTAGAAACTTGTGCCGAAGCAGCAAACGGAATGAGCACCCAACCAAAATATAACAGCAGTTTTTTCATTCTCAGTTGGGTTTATAGGGTTTTACATTTTTGTTTACCTGCATTTCTTTTTTCGGACCAAGGTTTTCATCAATTATTCTTTTCAGAGGTCCATCACCCATTGTAAGGCCGGAACTCTGAGCCAGCCTCACACCCACACCGGCTTCTAACTTCAGAACGTCTTTCTTTGCTTTTAGTTTTTCACCGGTTTCAAATTCAATTCCCGCGGTAGCTTTGGCGCCGATTTGCGTTCCAAAATCATTAACATTACCCACTTTATCCATAGTGACAAATACAGATCCACCTATACCTGCTTCGATGCTGGCTTTTCCCAATCCTTTTATCTCTTTTTTCAGCTTGTACAATTCAGCACCAACGCCAATGCTTATAGTAGTTTGTCTTAACCCGGTGAATTTTCTTTCATATTTGAACTTGATGCCTTCGCCTGCTGCGAATGAAACTTTTTCGCAATCCAGTTCGAATTTTCCGACAAGAAATGGTATTTGTATCTCAGCAGGACAATCAAATTCTTTTAATTCAGTTGGCTCTGGTTTTTCAATTTCTTCTGTTTCGGGATCTTCGCAGGGTTCCAGGATCTTTGCCTGGGCCAATCTGTTAACTGAATAGACATAATTGTAGGCCCAGTTATAAAAACGGCCGCGGTAATCATCCGTATCACTGGCACTGAAATAACACCAGAAAAGAAGGTCATCAATGTATTTATTTTCGACCAGCATGTTGCGGCTTTGCCACTCCTCATTTAATTGTGCAAAACGTGGCAGGTATCTATTCTTTAGCTCGATCTCCCTTCTACAACTGCCATCCCCACCGCTTTTCATTAATTGTTCATAGGCATCTTTATATTCCTGCTCCAGGTCTTTATACTGTTTCCTGTTTTCCGTGTTGAATTTTTCAAGATCCATTTTATCCTTGCGGTAGTCAAGTATTGTTTCCGCTTCCATAATGCTACCCAGGGTCTGGTAAGGTCTCAAAACAGGTTCGCCCCGTCTTGCTTTATCCATTAGTTTTTTATTCATTTCAGGAATTTTCGCTGCCATTTTTTGCTCAGCTTCTTTACCTGCTTTTCGAAATACTTGCATCACCACATTGAGCATCTTTTTAAAAGCATCGTATTCTTTTTCTCTTGTAGCCGCTTCACTTACATTCATGCATTGTGGTGGAAGTTTATACTTGAACTGGTTGAAATATTCAGGCAGCTTGACCTTTGGTTTAATGAGCTCCGCTATTCTGCATTTGTCCTTGAGGATCGCTTTCAATCCGTTGTAGGCAGATGTATTAAAGCCACCGCGTATGGAGTTTTCAAAATAGCCTCGTGCCCTGTCTTTATTTCCTTGTTTTAATTCAATAAAGCCTGCTGTATTATTTGCTTCGGGATGTTGTGGTGAAAGACTAAGACACCGGCTGAAACAGAACATGGCTGAATCCTGCATACCCAATGCTGTAAATGCCTGACCGAGATTGTTGAAGGCAATGGCATTTCCAGGATCATAACGGACAATGGTTCTTAAGACAGGTATGGCTCTTTCACTCAATCCACTCATGTCAAGGATCGCTCCGGCATTGGTCAGCAACAGTCCGTCATCAGTTGACCGGGCTGCTGCCTTTGTGATCAATAATACTGATTCTTCAATGGCGCCTTTTTCCCAGCCTTGCATCGCCGCCGCTTCTAATTTAAGAGGGTCATTGTCCAGTTTTACACCCATTGCATTGGCAGAAGTTACTGCATCGGGCGGCAATTTTTTTGTAAGCAACGCGTAGAGATCGGTTAAATAAGTACTAAGCTCCTTTCTTGTAAAAGTTTTTTTGGGTATCGATTTGATTCTTGCTGAATCCGGTGATGGTAATTTTAATTTTTCAATATCATCACCACCTGCCCCTGACAGGTTCTTGTTCGTTGTTTCGGGTGGTATTTTTTTTTGAACTGTGGTGGCTGTGCCTGTTTTTTCTTTTAAGATATTCTGGATTGAGTCTGACTGCTTCTGGAGTTTTTTGATCATAGCCTGAAGCTCTTCCTGGGTCGGTGGAGCTTTTTGCTGTGAATACATGCAAAAGCAGGAGAGTAAACCCACAATAGCCAGCAATCCGGTTTTCATTCCACTTGTATTTGACTAAAACTATTAAATGAAAAATTTCACGGCAATAGAACAAAAGTTAGGATAGAAAAAATCATTCCCGTTCTCAACAGAGTCCTTTGCTTTTCCATTTGTTTCATCATTTAGTATTTTAAGATTACAAGACAAACATAGAGCTACTCGGAAGCGAAAACAATCCCCTAAAAACCGGAGACTCTTGAAAAAAGAAAAAATCATCGAAAAAGGGGAGGAACCCTGGAACTGGGAATGTTATTTTTGGTATATTCCAATGAGGAAGACCTCCCCGCATGAAATTTTTTGCCCGATATGGTATCTGCTCATTTCTTTTAGTTGTTTCAATAATTTCCAGGGAGCAGGAATTACTGAACAAAGACAGTTTGTTACGAGTTGTAAAAGCTGCAAAAGAGGATACCGATAAAGTTTTATTATACATCAGCATTGGTCAACAGTATGAAAATAATTTACCTGATTCTGCCGCTTATTATTATACGCAGGCAAAACTGCTCAGCGAAAAGTTGAACTTTACATTAGGCATCATAAAATACATCAGCAATATTACCTATGTGCTGAATCTGCAGGGCAAACTTGACTCATCTCTCCGCTTAAATCTATATTCAGTTGAACTGGCCCAAAAACTCCATGACAGGAAACGGCTGGCATTTGGCTTGTCTAACGTAGGAGCCTCTTATCTCTATATGGAGCAATATGAAAATGCAGTGAATTATTTTTTGCAGGCTATAAGAATTCTGGAAGAATTGGGATTAAAACAATACCTGGGTGTATTGTATAATAACCTTGCCATTTTATACGATAAAATGATGCAGTACAATAAAGCCATACAATATTCCGAAAAGGCAATCGCTATTTCCCGGTCATTAAATGACAGTACCAATCTCAGCATTTCATTAAATACAATATCCCTTCCCCTGATCAACAGCAATCTTCCTGCTAAAGCCGTGCCTTACCTGCAGGAGTCATTGGAGGTATGCCGCCTTATAAATAATATATATTTACGCGAAGCCTGCCTGATAAGCCTGGGCACAGTTTATAAGATGACGGGACAATCTGAAAAACACTTAGCCAATGCTACCGAGGCATTGCAGTTAGCCAAAGAACTGGAAGACAAAGATGGTATTGCAGTTGCCTATGGATTATTATCTTCCTATTATCTGAATAAATTACAATTAGAGAAAGCAAAAGAAAATGCCTTGCTCTCATTACGGGTTGCCCGGGAATCAAAGCAACCGGCAAATGAAAAAAAGGCCCTTCTATTATTATCGGATATTTCATTGGGTCTTCACGAGGTTAATGATTTCAATAATTACCGCCGACAACAGGATTCTATTGATGCTTTATTATTGAATCGCCAGATAACCCGCAATACACAAGACCTGGATGCTAAATATGAAACAGAAAAAAAGAATAGCCAGATCAGGGAATTAGAAAAAGATAAACAAATACAAACGCTTTCGATCAAACAGAAAAAAACACTTAACTATCTGCTCATAGGAGTAGCAGCGATCATTCTTATCATCAGTTTGCTGGTCTATCGTACTTACAGTCAAAAACAATTGCTGCAGCAAAACAAAATACAGGAACTTGAAAATGAAAAACAATTATTGGCGACAGAAGCTGTACTGAAAGGACAGGAGGATGAAAGAGCCCGCCTTGCAAGGGACTTGCACGATGGACTAGGCGGTATGTTATCAGGAATCAAATATTCATTAAGTACTATGAAAGGGAATATGATAATGACTGAAAATAATGCTCAGTCCTTTGAACGCAGCATTGACATGCTGGATACTTCTATCCGGGAAATGCGACGAGTAGCCCATAACCTGATGCCTGAGTCACTAATGAAGTTTGGACTGGACGCGGCTTTGAAAGATTTTTGCAATGATATCAACAATAGCGGTGCAATAAAGATAACTTACCAGTCTATCGGCGTGGAAAATAAAAGCATTGAACAACCAATGACTATTACTATCTATCGAATCGTGCAGGAGCTGGTGAATAACATTCTGAAGCACGCGCATGCTGCACAGGCAATTGTTCAATTAACCGCAGAAACAAACCTGGTAACCGTAACTATTGAAGACAATGGTAAAGGGTTTGAAACTCAAAAACTAAATGACGTGAAGGGAATCGGTTGGGTTAACATCCGGTCAAGGGTCGAATATCTGAAAGGGAAAATTGATGTGCGTTCACAACCCCACGACGGAACATCTGTTCATATTGAACTACCATTATGAAGAATACAAAACTTTTTATAGTCGATGACCACTATATGGTGATAGAGGGCATTCGTTCCTTATTACAGCATGAAGCGGGACTTGAATGGACGGGACATGCTTCCAACGCGGCTTCCTGCCTGGCTTATTTGCGCCAACAGCGACCCGATGTAATATTAATGGATATCAGTCTGCCAGATAAAAACGGGATTGATCTTTGCAAAGAAGTGAAAGAAAAATATCCCTCTGTGTTTATTCTTGGTCTCAGCACATTTAGCCAGGAAAGTTTCATCAGCAAGATGATGGACAATGGCGCTTCCGGGTATGTCTTGAAAAATGCCACCAAAGAGGAATTATTAGAAGCCATAGAAACAGTAATGAAAGGGAGACTTTTTCTAAGTATGGATGCCGCCCAGTCATTACGATCGGCAGCAGATAAACCAGATATGCCGGTAATTACCCGAAGAGAAAAAGAAGTATTGGAATTGATTGCGACGGGATGCACCAATGCAGAAATTGCCGAACGTTTATTTGTCAGCGTAAGCACGATTGATACCCACCGGAAAAACCTTCTTGAAAAATTCAATGTTAGAAATACAGCTTCACTTGTGCGGTTGGCTACTCAGCAACAAATAATCTGAATTAATAATGGTCTCCAGACCTATTGACCATAAATATTTTCGTTTGCTGGCTTCCCGCATGCTCATTCTGATAACCAGCCTCAGTCAATCTAAAAATTGAATTTTTTAATTTTTTCCAAATGCCTTGTTGATGGCTTCAGTGCGATTTTGAACATGCAGCTTTTCATAGATCTTATGGATATGCTGCCGCACCGTGCTGACGGAAATAGAAAGCTGGTCGGCAATTTCTTTATACAATAAACCTTTTGATAATAATTGAAGAATTTCTGTTTCTCTTTTGCTGAGTGCTTCAACAGGAATTTCGCTATTTTCTTTTTCACGAAAAACAGTAACAAGCTTGCGGGCAATGTTAGCACTCATGGGGGAACCGCCATTGTGCAACTCCTGCAAAGCTTCGATCAGCTGCATAAGACCGGTATTTTTTAAAAGATAGCCCGATGCCCCCGCTTTTAATGCTTCAAAGACTTTTTCATCGTTTTCGTAAACGGTAAACATCATGAATTGCGTTCGGGGAACTTTTGTTTTTATTTCCCGGATGCATTCAATGCCATTCATGCCCGGCAAATTGATATCCATGATCACAATGTCAGGTTGTAAACGTGGCAGATCATACAAAGCCTCTTCGGCAGTTTTGAATGTATCTAATACTTTAAACTCAGGATTCAGCGAGATAAATTGTTTCAGGCCTTCTCTTACTTCATCGAGGTCTTCAACTATGGATAATGAAATGCTCATGTGTTTTCTAAAGTAACTCTCAATTGTTGTGGTAACAATAGAACAAAAGTTATAGTGACAAAGGAACGGTCAATTTCACAATGGTTCCCTTTTCATTTGTAATTTCCAGAATTCCTCCGATATCTTTCATTCTTTTTTTCATATTATGAAGCCCATTGCTGAATGCCCTGATATTTTTATCTTCAAAACCGATCCCATCGTCTTTAATTGTGATAATTAATATCCTTCCCCGGTTTTATATCGATCCACACATTGTCAGCCTGTGAATGTTTTACGATGTTATGAAGAGCTTCCTTAACGGTTAGAAAGATATTCCGGCGGATCTCACCGCTAACAAAAACTGCTGGTAAAGATTCCGGTGAATTCAACGGTACAGTGAATGCCATTTTGTGAAAGATATTCCACCGCGTACGATCTTGTGTATAGAAAGGAGGTCAGCTAAGGGAATCATTTTTTTCATTCAGTGCCCAGACAATTTCACCCATTTTATCGATCATTTCATGCGCAGTATTCCCGGATCTTATTGATGTCCTCTTCAATGGGTTGCAGCTGATGTTTTTTTATGCCGATGGTTTCACTTAAAAATTTTATGCGTGATAATCCGGCTCCGAGATCGTCATGCATATCCGTGGCAATTCTTGTTCTTTCTTTTTCAACTGCCTGTTGTTTCTCCAACAATGCTTTCTGCTTCTCCAGTCGTCTTTTAAATTTTCCGTGATAGTAGAGACGCAGAATTCCTGCCATTACCCCAATACTGAAAACAATCGCCGCGGCTATAGCCCACCAGCTTTGCCACCATGGGGTGGTAATGACAAAAGAGAACGAAGTTTCTTTATCACTCCATATTCCGTCGGCTCCCGCAGCTTTTATTTTAAAAGTATAATGTCCCGGGGGCAAGCCCGCATAATTTACGTCATGTTTTCCAAGAACATATGTCCATTTTTTTTCCAGCGGCTCCAGTTTCCAGAGATATTTATTATTGTAGGGCTGTGTAAAATCCAGTGCAGCGAAGGAGATCACCACATTATTTTGCTGATGGGTCAACTTTATAGGATGAGAAACTGAATAAAAAGAACTGTCAGGAGATCTGAAAGAAGTTATCATTAAAGGAGGGAACTTTCTTTCGATCATTTTCCGGTACTGGATACTGTCGGGTATTATCACGTCTACTCCTTCGGTTCCTCCCATCAGTATCCACCCATTGGATAAAGCGATAGTCCCATTCCTGTTGTACTCTGAATTTACCAGGCCATTATTTTTTGAATAATTAGTGAATTCATTTGTCTGCGGATCAAAGCAGCTTAAGCCGTTGCTGGTTCCTAACCATAATTTACCATCTTCATCTTTTTCCATCGCATAGATCGTATTATTGCATAGTCCATTTTGTTCTGAAAACAATCTGAACTGATGGGTCCGGAGATCAAAATGATTCAATCCATAACGGGTAGCCAGCCAGAGACCTTTTTTTTCATCAGGGATAATACCGACCACGTATTCGCTACTGATACTTCGTGGATTTGATTCACTGGGCAAGAATTTTTTCAACATACCCGTTTTATAATTTAATTCTAATAACCCGCTTCCATCGGTGCCTATCCAGAAAGTATTATTATCTCCCTCATAAAAGCAATTCACGTGGTCGCCAATATTTATGGTTAGCTCATCTTTGAGCCGTTTAAACTCATTAAAATTTACAGTCCAAAAATCCTGTTCCTTGTCTTTGTGAAGACCAAATTGTCCATTATTAAAAGTAAAGCGGGTGGTTGCATCAAAGAATTCATAAAATGGCCGCGATGATGTTACTTGCGTGAACTGCGGGAACAATTTTTTCATCGTGACTCTGTCAAGCGGATTGAATTTGAACTTTTCTGTTATAATTTTTTTATTGACCACATCAATGATCGAGGCCATTTGAGTACCGAAATAACGCACGATCACCGTTTCATCAGGGTTTTTGATCAGGCCATAGATGGACGAATAAGGAAGCCTGGAATTTTGGGGTTGATTGATGGCAAAATTCAGGAAGAGGGACTTGCGTATGCTGGCTTTCAATAGTCCTGCTTCATACAAACCCACCCAGAGGTTGCTAAAATTATCAATGCAAATGTTTTTGATTATAAAATTATCACCAATGGAGGTATTGTATAAGTTTTGTGAGAGATCGATTATTGAATCAGCATTTAACTGGTATTCAAATAAGCTATTGCCATAGCCTATCCATATGTCGCCCTGTTCATCTTCCTTTACTGACTCAATAAAAACCGTGACACCCGCGATGGATCTGTTTAATAACAAATGTTTTCTTCCTGTTTTAGTGACCAGTGAAAATTGATTGCCCTGCTGAGTACAATAAATAAGATCGTTTTTTTTATTCCTGTAGACGGAGGTCACTATCTCATTCTGCCATTTTGCCTGCTGATAGAAGCCAGGTAATTTTCGTTGAAGCGATAACGTTCCGGGATCAAATGCAAGGACGCCCTTTGCGGTTCCGGCTCCAATGAGGATATTCCCTTCTTTATCCTTAAAGAAAGGAAAATTGAACAGATCTGGTTTTTCATTCGTGCCGGTATCCACTTCTAATGGACTAAAACGTTTGTTTATCTTATCAAAAACAAACAAACCGTTGAACAGATTCAATAATAAAAAACGCTTATCGCCATCAATCAATTTTGAAACGCTCTGGTTGCTGTGATTGACGGTTCCTGCAGGCAGGACATAACGCTCAAAAGACTCATTCTTTTCATCGTACAGGTGAAGGTGAGTGTTGGTCAATATCCAAAGTCTGCCGTCAACATCTTCGGCCATATCGATGGTCATATTGCTGGCGAGACTTTTTTTATCAAATGGAAAGTGCAGGAACTTTTTAAATTCATAACCATCATAACGATTCAGGCCGTCGTGCGTTGCGATCCACAAAAAACCTTTACTATCCTGGTGAACAGAATAAACAACATTGTTAGAAAGTCCATTTTCGATGGTAAAACGGACGAAGGAATATTGTTGACCCACAACAACATTCCACGCAAAAAGGTATGCAAGAACCGCCAGTTTCCGTTGCATTTTTAAATTTACTTACAATATTCTTAAGGACATTTTTGATCTAGGGTAATGGAGCTTTTAATTTTATCATTGTTCCATTTTTGGTTTCTACTTCCATTATACCATCTATATCAGTCATCCTTTTTTTGATATTGACCAATCCATTACTATAGGGTCTTGTTTTGCCCTGGTCGAAACCGATTCCATCGTCCCTGATACTTATACACAGACCGGGGTTTATTTGTACGGTAATATTCACATGGTTAGCCTGGGCGTGTTTTACGATGTTGTGCAGGATCTCTTTGACCGAAAGAAAAATATTCCGGCGAAACTCGCCGGTAACAAAAGTAGCGGGGAAAACCTCAGGAGAATCGATAGAGCACCGGATCCCGCTTTGTGAAAGATATTCCACGGTATACGATCTTGTATATGAAAGCAAGTCGCTGAGAGAATCATTTTTTTCATTCAGCGCCCAAACTATTTCACCCATTTTATCGATCATTTCGTGGGAGTATTCCCTGATCTTGCTAATATCTTCTTCAAAAGGAAGGTGTCTTTGTTTTTTTATGCCAATGGTTTCGCTTAAAAATTTTATTCTTGAAAGACCAGCGCCAAGATCATCATGCATGTCCGTGGCAATTCTTGTTCTTTCTTTTTCGACTGCCTGCTGCCTTTCTGAAATGATCTTCTCCCTTTCTAATTTTCTGCGATAATAAAACCGAAGGCCAAGAAACAGTATTCCCAGTATTGCCAGGCTGACCCCAATTAAAAACCACCAGGTATGCCACCACGGCGGTAAAATGGTAAATGAATAGTTGATCGTTTGCGAAGGATACATGGCTTCGGGAAATTCCGACCGCATTTTTAAAGTGTAGTTGCCCGGTGAGAGATTAAGGAAATTAAATGTGGAATTATTCGAAGGTTCACTCCAGGTTTTATTGCCACTTCCTTCAAGGAGGTAACTGTATTTAATTGATCTTTCATCAATAAAGGAGGTTGCCGCTGCCGTGAATGAAAAATTGTTTTGCCGGTAAGAAAATTTTTTTGAGGAATCGTTGTAAGGTTTGTTATTCACTTGCAGGGAAGTGAATAAAAGAGCCGGCGCCGAAGATGTTTTTGCAGCTGATAGACTTTCAGATGTTCTGAGGATAATGCCGCCATTGGTAAGTGCCCACACCGTATTATTCTTTGTCGTAACAATTTTACCAACGGTTTGAAAGAAATTATTGTTCTTGCTTACATTACCGATAATGTAGTGGTCATTTTTTTTAAAGATTTTATCAAGTCCCGTTTGAGTTCCAACCCATATAGTGTTATTGCTGTCACAGGTAAGAGTATAAATAAAATTGTCAGTTAACCCGGTACGTGTTGTGTATTGAGCCACCGGTTTAAATTCACTGTCTTTGCACTGAAACCTGTATACTCCATTATAACGCGTACCGATCCAGATATTGTCGTTAACATCTATGGTGATCGCTCTTGGATTCAGATCCCGTAAATTTTTTGGATAGTTGCTGTCCATTTGAAGATAGCGTGAAGGCTGGTCGGGATGAAGAGTGAATCTCAGAACCTGGTTATCTCGTGTGGTCATCCATAATCCTCCCTGCCTGTCAAGAACCATTTGGTCAATGAAATTGCTGACCTTTTGTTTCATTAATAGCTTGTCGTCTTTTAAAACATACAGATAGAAAATGCTACTTGATTCTCTCACGTATTGAATAATAGCTCCGTTCCTGTCAATTATTCCCGTCCCAACACCGTTAGGAGCATTAATGGCATCAATGTTACGAAGATGATCATAAGAGTCGGGTTCATCCTTGTTCTCAACGCAAATAAATCGTGTACCTGTATTCAAATAGAGTTTTTGACCGTGAACAAAAAAATTTATTGCCTTGTAATTTTTTTCATGCAATGGAAATAATTTGAATTTATTGTCTGTAAGGCGATAAATCGTTCTATCGATCACATTAAAAAGCCAGATCGTATCATTTTGATTGAGGATCGTTGAAATGGAAACTGGCTTTTGATCGAGGCTATGCAGTAATTCTGTATTGGTATTTCTGATCTTTATTGCACCGTTTCCATCAGTAGCGATCCATACAGTTCCTTCCCTATCCATGAACAGATCAGTTAAACTGGCAGCCTCCAAACCTTGTTCAGCAGTGATATATTCGTGCTGAAGGTTCGGGGTTATTTTTAAGATATCCTTATCATAGAGCCACGCATTGTTTTCTTTGTCAAAATAAATGAAGGATTGTTTATTATTTGCGATATGCCTGAATTTCTGTGGAGCGGACAAAAAATTTATCGTTCCCTTTGCAAGAGCGATCGTGTCGATCAGCCTGGGTCCGTTTCCCGTCCCCGCCCATATACGTCCTTCTGCATCTTTTGCAAGGCACATCACGGTATTTTTCATGTCAATGTCTGTTACCCTTTTGGTTGCTTTATCATACACGATGAGTTTTTCACCAAGGTTGTCGCTCCAGGGGATTACCAGGAAATAATTTTTCCACTCTATGATATTATCAAGATAAAACCCGATGTCGGTCCCATCCTTATTTAATAAAGAAATTCGGCTGAATCGACGCTCTCTGAATATAAACAGTCCGTCATCGGCCGTAACATACCATGAACCATCGTTACTTTTTAAAAATCGATTGACGACCGGATAAAAATTATCGGCAGTTTGATAGACGCCTATTTTGCCCCTTACAAGTGTATTTAATTTCGCCGCATTAGCGGCTACCAGTAATGAATCGGGGCCGACTTCGACAATGTCATTTATGAGATCATCGGCTAAGCCATCCTGCCTGTTGTAATTCATAAATCTTGTTCCATCATAGACGCTCAATCCACCAAAGGTTATAAAAAGCATTCGGCCCCTGCTGTCCTGCTTAATTCTTCGCACCCTGCTGTTAATTAAGCCGTCTCTTGGAGTGTAAAAAACAAATGGATACTGTCCGCGGGACTCTGCGGGTTGTGCCAGGCAGTTAGCACTCCCGATCCCGATAGCTATCGGGACAAAAAAGCATGCAAGAAAAATGAGTTTTCGTTGCATACTTAAATTTACTCAGAATATTTTTTACAGGCGTTTATTACTCAGCCTCACCCCAGCCCCCTTTCCATAATGGAGTGGGAGGCGACTATTCTGTTAAACCAGCCTTACCCCGACCCTCTCCACAATGGAGAGGGCGGCGATCATTCTGTTAATAGAGTTTTACGAAGGGATTGTTCATTTTTTCAAAACCAATTGTAGTCATTGGTCCGTGACCGCAATATATCTTTGTGTCATCCGGAAGGGTGAAAAGTTGGGTTTGAATGCTATTTATTAATGTATGGAAATCTCCACCGGGCAAGTCTGTTCTGCCAATGCTTCCATTAAATAATACGTCACCACTGATGGCAAAACCATCTGCTTCGTCATAAAAGCAAACATGGCCCGGTGAATGACCGGGTGTAAACCGGACCTCGACTTCGTCATGTCCAATTTCGATCCTGGAGTTTTCCTTGATAAAAATCAATTCACCCTCATAATTTTCAAATGGCAATTGCCAGATTTGGCCACTGGCAGGTGCAAGTTCCAGCATTGGTTTTTCTTTTTCGTGAATATGAAGCAACAGACCCCATGTATCATGAACAAATTTATTTCCAAACACATGGTCCAAATGACAGTGGGTATTCAGCAGCAAAATGGGGCGAAGGTTATTTTCTTCAATAAATCTTTTAAATTCTTCTTTTTCTTCCGGAAAATAACAACCGGGGTCAATAATGCAGCACTCCCTTTTTTCGTTATAAAGGATATAGGTATTCTCTTCAACGGGATTAAAACTGAAAGCCTTGACGGTTAACATTTCGGTTTTTCGTATTTTACGTGCAATTTACAACCTTTGCCACTGCATGGTTTAGGCTTTACCGGAATGCCTGTTGTGAGTAAACTTTACCTCATGATTCATGTCTCAGAAAAGCTGAATAGAGAACAAAAAGTAAGACTGGGCGATCGAGCTTTTTTAGACAAGCTTAAACACCTATTGAACAGGATAAATGTTGTTGACGACAAAAATTAAACAATAAATTCTACCCTTGATGAAGCTACGGTGGACAAAGAAAGAACGATTAGATTATACGAAACAAGAAGATAGTATGAAGAAAATTATCAGTTCTGTTGTTGGTCTTGCGATTTTCCTTACTACACAGGCCCAGGTAAATGCGGTTGAATTCGGGAAGAACCGTGTGCAATACCAGAAATTTAAATGGAAATATTACCAGTCGGAAAATTTTAATACCTACTTTAACCAGGATGGTCTTGAGCTGGGCAAATTTGTGGCCCAGGTTGCCGAAACAGAATTGCCATCCATTGAAGAATTTGTGGAATATGGTCTGCAACGCCGCGCCAATATAGTGGTGTATAACAATTTTGATGAATACCAGCAATCAAATATAGGCCTGGGTATCGACTGGCAAACGACCGGCGGCGTTACCAAACTGGTGAACAACAAGATGATCGTTTATTTTGATGGCAATCATGACAGTTTGCGTCTGCGGGTCCGCGAGGGCATTGCGAGAGTGCTGGTAGAAAATATTTTGTTTGGTGATGATCTGGGCGAGTTTGCCGCTAACCAGGCCTTGCTGGATCTTCCAAAATGGCTGACCGATGGCTACATTGAGTATGCCGCCGAACGATGGAGCCCCAAATGGGATGATGACCTGAAATCGGCGCTTTTATGCGGGAGACTATAATAATTTTTACCAGTTTGCTTATGAAAAGCCTTTGCTGGCCGGTCATGCTTTCTGGCATTATATCGGTGATAAATATGGACAAAGCAAAACAACCTACCTGTTATACCTGAGCCGTATCTATCGCAACCTGAACAGTGCTTCCAAAAGGTCACGAAGAAGAAATTCAAAGTATTGCTTGAGCGATTTTATGACCGAGGAATCGCAAAAGTATTATAAGGATATCCGTGGACGGCGCAATGTCCCGAAGGGCCAGCTTTCAGTAACGGAAAATATCGGGAAAAAAGATTATATCCGTTTCAATGCAAATCCACAACCACGCAGCTTTACCTATGCGATGGTGGAATTCAAACAGGGTCGATACAGAGTAGTGCTGATGGAAAATTTTTTGAACAGAAAAGTATTGTTGAAATACGGTGTTCGCTCAAGTGAAAATGAACAAAATCCCAACTACCCGATCCTTGCATGGGATGGAAAGGGAACACGCCTCGCATGTATTATACTGGAAAGAAGGAAAGTTAAGATTGTTTGTATATGATGTGATAAACAGGATAAAAACTATAAAAGACCAGGAACTGCACCAGTTTGACCAGGTGCAGGACATGAAGTATATGCTCGATGCCAATACACTGCTTTTGTCTGCAGTAAAAGCAGGGCAATCTGATATTTATGTTTATAAGATTGATAAAGGAACTTCCCAGCAGGTCACCAATGATGTATATGATGATCTTGATGCTTCGTTCGTAGCGTTTCCCAATAAAACAGGAATTATTTATTCGAGCAACAGGCCCAATGGCGCAGCGGCCAGCAGCAGTGATTCTTTGCCCGCAAAACACTTCAATATTTTTATGGTTGATAACTGGAATCAATCTGAGTTCAAACAGATCTCACAACTCACCGACCTGAAATTTGGAAATGCACGTTTTCCCTCCCAATACAATACCTCGCACTTCACATTTGTAAGTGACGAAAATGGGATCAATAACCGGTACGCCGGATTCTTTAAGACAGAAAGAGCGGGTCTTGACACCTTGGTATTTATCGGCGATGAAGTTCTGCGTAATCCCATCCCTGAACGAAGTAGACAGCGTACTGAAAGAATGGAACAAGAATGATATAGATTCTGTCGGTTTTGTTTCTGTTACCAATGATTCATCTTATGTTTTTCCCCTGACAAATTATCAGAGTGGTTTGCTGGAAACAAGAACCGCCGGTGATAACAGCCAGGTAAGTGAAGTAGTAAAACAAGGCAATTTCAAATTTTTATACAGGCTCCGGGTTGATGAAAATACATTGCGACGCCGGAATATTACAGCAAAACCGACGGAGTATGTGAAACGGCTAACGGAGCAACAACGCTTGATAACGGAAAGAGCTGAGGTTCAGCAGCAGACTCAAACTGACAGTACAAAAAAGAATGAGGACTTTTTTCAGAATGAATTTGAAAATGAACAAAAGGATTCGTCGCAATTAGGTAAGGTCGTTACCAGTGAAGAAATTTCAAAGCCTGAGCCTATTCTCAAAAAGGCAAAGATCTTTGAATATCGCCCTCCTAAATATTTTGTTGATTATGCGGTCACGGGATTTAATAATACAGTATTTGGGACCCGTTATCAACCGTATGCGGGAGGACAGGGACCCGTACAGCTGTCCAATGGTGATGATTTCAACGGCATCGTGCGCATGGGAACATCTGATCTTTTTGAGGATGTAAAATTTATGGGAGGATTTCGCTTAGCTACAAGCAATCTGAGTGATTATGATCTGTTACTCTCTTTTATGAATTACCGCAAGCGACTGGATTGGGGCGCGTCAGTATATAGAACGAACCAGGAGGTGGGATTTATTTTAAATCCATCAGGCCCGGCTTATCCCGGCCTCATGAGATCGACACTTTATATGATCAACCTTCAATACCCCCTTGACAGGGTTCGCAGTATTCGTGCTAAGATCGGTCCGCGGTTTGATCGTGCAATATTAAAGGGAGTAGATGTAAATAGCCTGGAACAACCTGATGTGAAGAAGACATATGGCCAGTTTGACATTGAGTATGTTTATGACAACACTATAAATCCTACCCTGAATATCTGGAAGGGACTCAGGTACAAAGCTTATTTTGACTGGTACACACAGCTGACTGATGTATCAAGTACAGAAGGGAAATTTTTAATGAATGCCGGTTTTGATATTCGTCATTATTTGCCAATTTATAGAAATGTTATTTGGGCGGTTCGCGGTGCCGGCGACTTTTCCTGGGGCAGTCAAAAAGTAATTTATTATCTCGGTGGGGTAGATGGATGGATCTCTCCGAAATTCAATAATGCTCTTGCGCCTGATCCTGACGCTAATTACACATACCAGTCATTGGCACTTAATCTCAGGGGATTTCCACAAAATGTAGCCAATGGAAACAATGCTGTTGTCATTAATAGCGAGGTCAGGATGCCCGTGTTTTCTACGTTCATGAATAAACCGATCAATAATGCTTTTGTCCGGAACTTCCAATTAGTTCAATTCATTGATCTTGGCACAGCGTGGAATGGCCAGTTTGATAAAATTGAAAGGCCTTCGGTAATTTATAATCTGCCACCTTTAGCAGTGAGAATAAAGGCAGGTGGTATTGGTCCTTTTGTAGGTGGTTATGGTTTTGGTGCACGCAGCACTTTGCTTGGATATTTTTTACGCTTTGATGTTGCCTGGGAAATGAATGGCATATTCAAAGGCAAACCCGAGGTATATTTCGCTATGGGCATGGACTTCTAACCGCTGATTACACAGATTGAATCACTGATTGCACTGATCGAACCACTGATTGAACCGCTGATTGCACAGATTGAATCACTGATTGCACTGATCGAACCACTGATTACACCTGATCGAACCACTGATTCCACTGATAATTTCAAACCTCTCCATTGAAGTTGTTTTCAACTGAGAACTCATCCCCTCCTGCGGAGGGGCGAAATTCATGAGGATACAAATCGAAACGACCGGGGTGGGTCAAAAAAGGCCCCTCATCTCTGAGAGGCCTTCCTTCATCAAACCGCCTCAATTATTTTTAAAAACGTCACTTAGTCTTTTTGTTGTGTAATAAAGAATGGCCATAAAAAATGCAAAGCAAAAACTCATGGCCCATACGTACCGGTAGTCAAAGGGATCAAAAATAATATCGATGGTCTCAGAGATCAGTGAAAATGGATTTACAAAAATATCCCAGCTGTTAAAGCGCAAAAATCTGCCGATATAAACTCCAAAAGCGTTCAGCCACATAACGACACAAATGATAAAACCTGCAATAAATTTTCCTTTTGCATTTTTCAAAAGCATCTCCATCTTATAAATAGACAGGATACCAAATAAGATTCCATTCCATGCAAATGAAAGAATGAGGGTAAGATCATACCATGAATCTCCCTTGCCCATATTATTTAAATGAAAGAGATCCGTAAGAATATAAAATGAATTCGGCATAAAAAGTAGCCAGGTAAAAACAAGGAAAAGCAATTTTATTCTGTTTGCTAACAGGTGAGGATGCCTGCCAAGCCATTCAGAAATAAAATAGGGTACGTATGCGAGGAAAAGATTCCAGGCAAGAAATCCATAAGATAAGCGACCAGTGTTAATGATCCTTATTGCGAGTAATAATAAACTAAACAAGGAGGCGATCCATAGCCACTGCGACAAACTGAACCCCGAAGGGATTCTTTCTTCGATCTTGTTTAATACATTCTTCATGCTAAAAGTTTTGGAAGGAAAATAATCGCCCCGGTAATGAATGCCGTTGCAGCAGACAATAAAACTGCTGCAGCAGAAACGTCTTTGATAAATTTTACTCCCGGATGATGATCCTTTGAAACAAGGTCCGCCAGCTTCTCGACGGCTGTATTAAATAATTCCGCTGTCCAGACAAAACCTACTGCCAGCGCAATCGCAATGGCCTCGACTTTGGTGACATTATAAAATGCAGCAGCACTAAATACAAGCAATGTCATTATTAAATGAATGATGGCATTATGCTGCGTGCTAAAAAAGCTATTTAACCCTTCAAAAGCGTATTGAAAACTTTTTAACCGGGCTTTTATTGAAAAGAAATTTTGCGGAGCTTTCTTTATTGTTAATTTATTTTTCATTTTAAGTACATTTTAATTGTTACCATTGCGCTCTTCCTGAACTTTTTTGCCAGGTGTTTTGGACAATCGTCCATCTATTTTTTATTGATATTGGTGAAATAATACAGTAGAAAGTGAAGAAGGATGACACCCACACAAACTAACCATGCAACGACAACCATTGTTACAAGAGCGGATTCCCTTTTTTCCACTTCTTTTAATGAACGACCAACTGCAACAAATCCTATTGATGGAGATTTAACGGATTCAATCACCATTGCCAGCCGGATACTGCGTTGTGGTTGCCAGGTAATAACATTTTCCTGGTTTCTTTCAGTATAATCAAGAACGGTTTTGGGGATCCTGGGTAATTGTCCGTCCAAAAAACCGGTTGACTGTACAGGTTCACCCTTCTTACTGTAAAACGTTTTAAAAACTGAAAGGCTTTTTGATATTTCAATAGTATCATCAGGCATCCATTTTACTATTGAATGATCGGTTTCGATCGCATTTTTCAGATCCAATGCAATTTGAAGTTGAGGATCATTGGCGCCTGTACGATGCGATTGCTGAACAGTGACATAGATTAAACCGCACAAGACAGTTACGATCATTAAAGTTGCAAAGTGGGCGATGAAGTTTGTCTCTTTCATAATTGATCTTTTTTAAACATCATGTGTTAAGCAATGGCCGGAAAAGGTGAAGTTTTAATAGTTTTTATATTTTTGTTATTGACCTTTGACAGGATGGCCTCCAGCAGGGGCAACATTTTGTTGAGACCCCTGGTCTTTATCATAAAATTCCAGAGAGGCTCAAATTTTTTCCAACCACCGGCGTATGTAAAATGTTTGATAACGTGTTTCAGTTGGTCGTGTTGCCAGCTCGCTCTCCAAATATTTGTCCAGCTGTAAAAAGAACGATAAGCCCAATCATACCCTTCTTTTAATTCGGCAGCGGAAAGGGCTTTTGTTTTGTATACAACATGACGCGTATCATACAGATCCCATTTATAATGCAGGATTCGGTTTTCGTTTTCCATGTTTTGAAATAACCTTGTTCCCGGGTAAGGAGTGAGGATATGATAGGTGGCGGTAGTAAGGGCGTTTTTTACACCCCAGTCAACCGTCTTTCTAAACACGTCCGTATCATCATCATCCAGCCCAAATACAAAACTTCCGTTGATCATTATTCCAAGGGAGTGTAATCGTTGAATGGCTTCCTCATAGTTCTTTCCAAGGTTTTGCCTCTTGTTGCTTTGTGACAAATTAGATGAACTCAGTGTTTCAAATCCGACGAAGACACTTCGCAAACCTGCGTCAGCAGCCTTTTCAATTAAATCTCCTCTTAGGATAGCATCGATGGTGGAAGCACCCTGGAATACCCTGTTCATTCCTTTCATGCCTTCAAAAAGTGCAGAAGCAAATTTGTAATTACCCAACAGGTGGTCATCCAAAAAATAAAGATGTTTCCCGGTAAGCGATCGATTTCTTTTAATGCAGCATCTACTCTTTGCGTGTAAAACGACTTGCCACCTTCAAAAAAGGCATCCTTGTAACAGAAGTCACAATGATGCGGACAACCTCTTGAAACGACTATCGAGTTGGGAACCAGGTAAAGGTGTCGTTTGATCAGATCTCTTCTTATTGGAGGAATACTTTCAATTTCTCTTCTTTCATTTATATAAATTTTTTTGGTATTTTTTTTCCTGAAGTCATTAAGAAATTGTGGGAATACATCTTCACCGGGACCGATAAAAATGCTGTCAGCATGAGGCATTGCTTCTTCAGGCAGCGAACTTACATGAAGTCCACCCAGGCAAACATAAGCACCTTTTTTTCTGTAGTGGTCTGCCAAAGTATAAGCACGATATGCGTTGGTGATGTACACCTGGATGATCACCAATTCAGGGCTATCATTAATATTTATCTCTTCAACATGTTCATCCTGCAAGTCAATATTATCACCAGGTGCACAGTAAGCAGCCAGCGTTGCAAGGCCAAGCGGGGGAAACAAAGAATACTTTATTGGTCTCCAATAAGGGCTCCTGGCCTCTGTCAATGCAGGTAAGATCATTTTAATTTTTATGGCGTTCCTCATTTTTGAGTTTAGAATTATTTAAAATGAATAGATGAATTGTTCCTCCGCCTTCTGTAACTTTTCCAGCTCATTTATTTTGTTATAACAAATACCTAAAGGGATCAAACCAAAGATCCCAAATGAACAATCAATAAGCCGCCACCAAAAGGGTATTTCTCTGAAATAGCCGATAACGAGAGCAAAGGGGATAATGAGAAAACACGCGATAGTTCCGAATTCGATCACCCATTTATTCTTTACAGGATCTTTGTATGGACCGATAAATGCAATGGCTATAATAATATGAGCAAAACCCAGCCAGTCATAACCGTAGAATAAGTAAGGATATTTTTTACCTGTTTCTCGTACAGCCACAGAGATCTCATTCAGCCAGGAGCCAATAGATAAATTATCATCAAAGAATTTAACGGCAATTGATAATTCCCATTCGGCAGGCATGGCCGTAATGCCGCTCAGGGCAAGTATGATCATAAAGAAGATCAGCCATCGTTTTACGACCCGCTTGTTTTTTTGTATTTTAAAAGTGCTTTGCATTTCAAAGTAGTTAGGCAAAAAAATTATTTTACTCCTTTTATCATGTTTTCCAATGCGGCAATATGATCGGAGAACGCTTTTTCACCTGGCTTGGTAATTGCGTAGGTTGTGTTTGTTTTTCTGCCGATAAATCCTTTGTGCACTTTGATATACCCATTGTCTTCAAGATTCACTAAATGCGTAGCAAGGTTCCCGTCCGTTACTTCAAGCATCTGTTTCAGGTCATTAAAGTTCACTTCCTCATTCACCATCAGCACACTCATGACGCCAAGGCGGATGCGATTATCAAAAACTTTATTTAAGCCATTTATCGGATTCTTCATACCCAACTCATGCCCCCATCCCCTGAAGGGGTGTTTGCCCCCATCCCCTAAAGGGGTGTTTATAAACACTGCGATTTAGCGGATGAAGATTAAGAATTTATTGAACAAAGAACAGAAAGTTGAAGTGTGCGACGCAACAACAGTTGACAGTAGTACTATAGCTGGAAACGCAACACCAATTTTCTTCTTCTAAAAACTATTCATCAGATAAGAACTAATCGTCCTAAGTCCTCCCTTTAGGGAGACAGAGGGCTTTGCCTCTCATATTTCCACCACATCAGCACACCGTAAATAATATGCAATATTCCAAAACCGCCTGCCCAGAAATACAAACCATAGCCTGTAAGCTGCGTGTTTACCAGCCCAAGCACAATTTCCATGTAACCCAGGTACCGGATATCGGTCAGTGTATATTTGCTTCCATTCACCAACGCAAGACCATAGAAAATTAAACAAGCTGGAGCCACAAATCGCCACTCACTATGCTGTAACATGGCAAGTATAAAAAGCCCACCGGAGATCAAAGGGATCAAAATATTCCACATTAATTTTCTTGCAGCGAGATCCCAGATGGGTAAATGGTTTTGTTTTGCTCTTCTCCAGGTAAAAATAAAAGAGAGGATCAATGCGACAACCAGGACAACGCCTGCCAGTGCCAGCAGTTTGATCTTTAGCGATTCAAAATTTTTATCAGTATAGCCGCTGCCATGGCTGTAATCAAAATAGTAATCGCCAAGTACCGTGTTTGCAAGATAAGCACCCACCAGGGCGCAAAGACCGGCGGCGATACCGCTCAGACCACTGAGTGAAATAAACCGCGAAGATCGCTCCATGATACGTTTTATATCGCTGATCTCCTGCAAGGTTTCGATTTGATTTTGTCTGCTCATAAAAAGCACTTTGTAATACAAAGTAATTGTCAAATTTTTATACTTCAAAATTTTTTTCCGTTTATTTGGCAGGGGTTAGGGAAAATAAATGACTCCACTCACCGTTCTTTACCTTTGTACGTGAGTATGAGAAGATTGGAAGTATTTTTTATCCTGGGTTTTATTATCCTGGCATTTGGTACCCATGCGCAGAAAAAGATCATTTTCGGCAGGATCAAAGACTTTCACAGCGATGAAACGATCCCTTTTGCGTCAGTTTATTTTAAGGGAACGACAACCGGGATGCTTTCTGATTCTTCCGGTGCTTTTCTTTTTTCCTTCAATAAATGGCCTTCCGATACTTTGGAGATCACCTGCGTAGGTTACCAACCTTATAAATTTTATTTAGATCCGGCAAAAGATTCCATTACTACCGTCATCTGGATGGAACGGGGGACGTTCAATGAAGGAGTAAAAGTGAGGGTAAGAGTAAATAAGGGATTGTTGGTGTGGCGAAGGATCGTGAAAAATAAAGACAAGAATGATCGATATAGGTTTGATAATTTTTCTTATGAGCTATACAACAAGCTTGAAGTCGATCTGAAAAATTTCAATTTCAAAGGACTGGCGAAACTAAGACCACTGCGCCCGGTGACCAATCTGATTAATAGTAATATTGATTCAACGGAGTTGCCGCCGATACTGCCGACCTATCTCACGGAAGCCATTTCTGATTATTATTACCAAAAAAAACCTTTGCGAAGAAGAGAGATCATCAAGGCAGCCAATACGAATGGAGTAAAGAATGAAAGTATTTTAAAATTTTTAGGCGGCATGGATCAAAACATAAACATCTATGACAATTTTATTCCTGTATTTGACCGGCAATTTGTAAGTCCTGCGAGTGATAACGGGGATGCTTATTACAATTACCGCGTAACAGACACACAATTTATTGCCCGCCACAAATTTTATCATCTTGTATTCACTCCAAAACATCACGGAGAAAATACTTTTGAAGGCGATTGCTGGGTGAATGATACAACATTCGCTATCCAGAAAATGAATCTGCGTTTAGGCAAGGATGCCAATGTGAATTTCTTAGAGAAATTAAGTCTTATCCAGGAATACAAGTTGATCAATGACAGTACCTGGTTCTTGTCAAAAGACAAGTTTGTAGCCGACCTGGCGCCTTTTGGAAAAGAATCGGCTTCATTCGTGGGCCGAAAAACAACAACTTATCGCAATGTTGTGGTGAATGATACTTCTGTTTCCAGTGAATTGTCAAAAAATAAATCGCTTGAAGAAATCATTACTCTTCCCGGCGCGAATACAAAGGATACATCTTTCTGGTCTGCTTCAAGGCATGATACACTCACCAAAAATGAAAAGGCCATTATCAGGACGATCGATACGCTGATGAGGGCACCTGAGTTCAAGCGATTGACCAATACCGCCTACTTTATCGGGGCCGGTTACAAGAACGTTGGCAATTTTGAGATAGGTCCCTGGTACAACTGGGTCACTGCAAATGGATGGGAAGGATTCAGAGTGAGATTTGACCTGGGCACTAACAAGTATTTCAATAAAAAGATCTGGCTTCACACCTACCTGGCTTATGGTTTTGGTGACAAGAAGCTAAAAGGATTAGGAGAGATATTTTATTTACCCAAAAAAACATATCCCCGGTCTTACATCAACGCCTCATTTCTCAACGATCTTGATCATGGACAAAACTATTACGGAGAAGTTACCTCTGATAACATATTCGCGCCGGCAATAAGAAAAAATTATGTGCCTATTAAATACATCAAAAACAAGGAATTTAAACTTGCTTTTTTTAAAGAAGTAACACCATGGATGTCCAACACGGTTACATTCACACATAAAACTTCCCTTCCGTTACAAAATCTCCCGCCTGCCGATTCTTTTCCCACATATGGTCAGGGAGATCCGCTCACAAGTTTTGAAATAGCGTTACGTGTCAGGATCGCTTACCTCGAAAAATTTGTCGATGGAAGTTTTTTTCGCGCCAGTCTTGGAAGCCCATACCCGATCGGTGAGATAACTATTGCGAAAGGATTTTCCGGTTTGGCCGGAAGCGCCTACGATTATTGGAAGCTTTCGGGCAGTATTTCTGATTACTTTAAAATCCCACCTTACGGTAGATTATTTTTGTTTCTCTTTGCAGGAAAAACATTCGGCACACTTCCTTATACACTCGTGAATATTGCTCCGGGTAATGAATTATACTATTACAATAAGTATGCTTTTAACACGATGAACAGGTATGAATTTCTTACCGACAGGTACCTTGGTTTAAGTGCCGAGCATAATGTTGGTAACGGGATATTCCGGTTAATACCAAAGCTTAAATGGCGGCAATTATGGACTGCTAAAGTATTGTGGGGAAGCTTGAGTGACGCTAATTATGAGCTCAACTTTAAGCAAGGGTACGGCTTTCAAACGCTAAATGGACGCACCTATATGGAGCTGGGAACCGGTATTGATAATATTCTTCACGTTCTTAGAGTTGATTTTGTGTGGCGGGTATTACCGGCTACACTTAATAAAAAAGGAGATCATCCCTTTGGCATTTTTGGAAGTTTCAGGTTGAGCTTTTAGTTTCTATTTGCGAAATGATCACTTCAATGATCTCATCCGGGCTGTCTGAAATATCAATCGTTATGCAATTATCGGGGATTTCCAAAGCATCAAATTGTGAAGACAACAAACCGGCTGGCATAAAATGGTCTTTTCTGTCATCCATTCTTTTTTTGATCAGCTCAAAACTTCCCTGGAGAAATACCCAATATAATGGACTTGTAATTCCGGATGATAAAATGGCCCTGTATTTTTCTTTCAGTGCCGAACATGCAATAACAGCTCCCTTTAGCTTTGTTTGATCCTTTGCAGCCTGGTTCATTTTTACCAACCAGTCTTTCCTGTCTTCATCAGTTAATGGAATACCTCGTGTCATTTTTTCTTTATTTGATGGTGGATGAAAATCATCTCCGTCAAAAAATGGCAATCCAATTTTTGCTGCCAATTTTTTTCCGATCGTTGTTTTTCCGGAACCGGAAACTCCCATAATATAAATGATGAAAGGATTCATAGAAGATATTTCATCCCGCCATGGCGGGACAAAGAAACGCAAAGTAGTAAAGAAATACTTAGCGTCTTTTGTATTTTTCTTAGTGTCTTGGCGTGAAATCAAAGCTGAATAATGAAAAGAACATACAAGTGTGCGACGCAACGAAAGCCCAATAGCAATGTTGTCGCTAAGTACATAAATCATATCCACTCAAAATCATTTTCATAAATTAATTTTACCTTTCTCACAACTATTGAACTTTTGAACGTGTGAACTCTTAAACTTTCAAAGCATGCCTTCACATTATATTCTGGCACTGGACCAGGGTACTACCAGCAGTCGCAGCATGGTGTTCGACAAGAAGGGAAACATCATCAGCGTGGCACAAAAGGAATTCAAACAAATTTTTCCGCAACCCGGCTGGGTAGAACATGATGCTGAAGAGATCTGGAGCACACAATTTGGTACAATGGCTGAAGCTATTGCCAAGGCTGATGTTAAGATGAAACAAATTGCAGCTATTGGCATCACGAATCAGCGCGAGACAACGGTTGTGTGGGAGCGCAGTACAGGCAAGCCAATTTGCAATGCCATCGTATGGCAGGACAGGAGAACCGCTGCATTTTGTGATGAGCTGAAAGCGGCCAACCTGGGTGGGCTCATCAAAGAAAAAACGGGATTGGTGATCGATGCCTATTTCTCTGCCAGCAAATTAAAATGGCTACTTGATCATGTTCCAGGTGCAAGACAGAAAGCAGAGAATGGCGAACTCGCATTTGGAACCATTGATTCATGGTTGGTGTGGAAATTAACGGAAGGAGAGGTTCATGCTACCGATGTGTCCAATGCATCGCGCACCATGCTGCTGAATATTCACACAGGCGAGTGGGATGATGAGTTGCTAAGGATCTTTTCTGTTCCAGGGTCAATACTCCCGGAGGTAAAAGCATCCAGTAAAATCTTTGGAGTTACGGGCAACATCATTCCTGATTCACATGTACCTATTGCCGGCATTGCGGGTGATCAGCAGGCAGCATTGTTCGGTCAACTGTGCACACAACCCGGCATGGTAAAGAATACTTATGGCACCGGTTGTTTTATGCTGATGAATACGGGAACAAAGGCTATTGCCTCAAAAAATAATTTGATTACTACCATTGCCTGGAAAATTGACGATAAAGTTGAATACGCACTGGAAGGATCCGTTTTCATAGCCGGCGCCGTGGTACAGTGGCTTCGTGACGGTTTAAAAATTATCCGCACTTCAAACGAGGTAGAAGAACTGTCAGAAAGTGTGGCTGATTCAGCCGGCGTATATCTTGTTCCGGCTTTTGCAGGTTTGGGCGCCCCACATTGGAACCAACATGCAAGAGGCACTTTGTTTGGACTCACTCGTGGCAGCAGCAATGCACATATAGCAAAAGCCGCTCTCGACAGCATTGCTTATCAAACCTACGATGTGCTGAAAGCCATGGAAGCCGATGCGGGCATCAATATCACGGAACTGCGTGTAGATGGTGGGGCAACAGTAAACAGCGGACTGATGCAATTTCAATCTGACATACTTCACTGTAAAGTTGTACGGCCGCGCATCACAGAGACAACGGCTCTTGGTGCCGCCTATCTTGCGGGTCTTGCCGTTGGCTACTGGAAAAACATTGACGAGATACAACAACAATGGCAGGTGGATAAAACATTTTCCCCGCAAATGGAGAACTCAAAGGCAAATGAATTACTGAATGGATGGAGGCGTGCGGTAAAAGCTTCTATTGCATGGGCTGATTCATAGTAACATGACTCTCGTCATTGCGAGATGGTCAATCTATTGAACGTGATGAACCTGACTTTTCAATTGCCAGATGCCGTCGATCCCTTCGGCTTCATGGAATAAAACAGGTCCAATAGTCTCATAAATTGGGTCAAACTATTTTCATCTTTGTTTGTCAGTGTTAATTCAACCGTGCTTGATGTTGAATTGTTGTTGTATTCGCCACCATAGCTCACCAACTTATCAAACATCCCCAGCACTTCAGAAGCCTGCTTGGCCTCCTCTTCTGATTTCCCTTTCGCTAATGTCTGCATAGCAAAACCAAAAATTGTTTTCAGATCAAGTAAGAATACACTTGGATGGGCTTGATATGGAGAGATCAACCTTTCTATCTCTTCATTTTTTCCCGAAGATTCCAAAAATTTTTGACCAGCTATCTGGGAAATGGAAACAACAAAAACGGAGTCATTGGAAAGAATTATGGGTTTCATTTTAGGGGTTAGTTTATTCGCTGAATCCTCATTTTTCTTTTGCAATAAAGCCACCAAAGTTTTAAATCTTTCTTTATCACTGATATGGCCTGTCAAAAATACCTGCATACCATTCAAGGCCTGGGTTACTGAATCCTCTTCAGTAAATTCATACACCTTCATCCCCGCGAGAGTGACGTCTCCTTTTACCGCAGAAACAATATCTGTCATTTTTATCTGTTGCTTGGAGACACTATCAATATACTTATCCGCGCCCGCTTTGACAAAGATCTCGTTTAGCATTTCGGGCGAGAAGCTGAATGACCCGAGAAGGATTGGATGACCTGCAGGCAGTTTTTTAAGTAACTCTGTATTAAAATTTTTTGCCGGATATTTTTTATAGATGGAATCAAGAGAGGCTGAAACATAACGTTTCGTTTGAGCAAGGACTTTACCATTTTCGAAACGGATCAAGGCGGATGAATAATTACCGCTTCGCATAAAGTTTTTATTAAGCATTCCAAGAAATTGAGGGGTCTTGCCTTTCTTTTGTTCCTGTGACTGGGCATTATTGTTCATCCACAAATACACGTCCGCTTCCTCTTTTAGAAGCGAGGTGAAATATTCGTTGGTAAGAATGCTTTGATGTTGCCTTAGTAGCATTTTGCACCTGTCTGTTAATTGTTTTAATCTTGTCAATTCCGTTGAGGCGGTCGTCTTTGTATTCTTTATTGATCCCTTTTTGGCATCGTCACCGGTCAGTATAACTATATCACTATTCCAGGCAAAGGCAGTATGCTTATCAACGATTATACTGCCATAGGCAGTTTTCACCGGTTTTTTCCCGGGAAATATTTTCTTTATCATGGATGCAATAAGCAATGTGTCCTTTGGAGTAGAATAAAAGACAGGGTCTAATTTTTGATTATTCCTGGATCCGGGTATAACCAGGAACAATCCGTGTTTTAGATCAATACCCGTTTGGGCGGGGTCGTTCAAAAAACCTTTTCCCTCTTCAGGCACATCCTTAAACAGATCCTCAAACATTTTATATTTGATCAGTTCTTCCCATTTCATTTTTTGGCCCAGGCTGGCTGGGTTTATTTTGATGATCGCGTTGGCATCTTTGGGTAAATAATTCAGAGCTGAATTGGTTTGCGACAAAACAGTTAGGGCGACGAAAAGAGAAAATAGCAGGATCGTGAAAGGTTTAAGAGTTTTCATCATGGCGGTTTATTTATTGTAGATGTTTAAGCGACCAAAATAAAAAATCGTTTGCAATTTTTATAGAAAAATAATTCTGAGATGCTTTACCTTCCTTTAAATAAGAATACTTGCAGCGGGCTAAAATGATACAACAATTGCAGGCCACTTCCACCTGGGATATTTGCATCATTGGTGGGGGTGCTACAGGCTTAGGGATTGCGGTAGATGCAGCCTCAAGAGGACTTAAAACCCTGCTGGTTGAAAAGTTTGATTTTGCAAAAGGCACTTCATCACGCAGCACCAAGTTAGTGCATGGCGGTGTTCGTTATCTGCAGCAGGGCAATATCAAACTGGTGATGGAAGCTTTGAAGGAACGGGGAATTCTGATTAAGAACGCCCCGCATCTTGTAAAAAACCAGGCTTTCATTGTTCCAAACTATAAATGGTGGGAGGGACCTTTTTATGGGATCGGTTTGAAGGTTTATGATTGGATGGCGGGAAGCCTGGGTTTTGGTCCTTCACAATTTTTGTCAAGGGAGGAAACGCTGAACCTTGCTCCAACCCTTGATGCCGATGGTTTGCGTGGAGGTGTATTATATCACGACGGACAATTTGATGATGCAAGGCTGGCGATACATCTTGCAATGACTGCGGCCGATCATGGAGCCACGGTCATCAACTATATGAGTGTTGAGGGACTGATGAAAGCAAACAACAAAGTTTGCGGCGTCTTCCTGAAAGACAGATTGAATAGTGTCTCATCTTCCCTGTCATATGAAGTAAAGGCAAAAGCGATCATTAATGCAACGGGAGTATTTACTGATTCTATTTTAAAAATGGATGACGCAAAAGCAGAGAACCTCATCACAATGAGCCAGGGGATCCATATTGTTTTAGACAGAGAGTTTCTTCCGTCGGATACTGCGATCATGATACCAAGAACTGATGATAAGCGGGTTTTGTTTGCGGTTCCCTGGCATAATAAAATTATCGTTGGAACAACAGACACGCCGATTACCGTTGAGACAGGGTATGCTGTTAAGACAGGGCATGCCCTCTCTCAACAGGAACCGAGGCATGCCCTGTCTCAACGGGAAAACGAACCAATTGCTTTTGAAAGTGAAATTGAATTCGTTCTGCATCACATTCAAAGGTATTTAACAAAGGATCCGGATCGCTCTGATATTCGAAGCGTCTTTGCTGGTTTGAGACCATTGGTAAAAGCTTATTCAAAGACAACGGCTGCTTTATCAAGAGATCATCATATTGCTGTTTCTGATTCGGAATTGATCACAATTACGGGGGGAAAATGGACGACATACCGTAAGATGGCAGAGGATGTTTTGGAGATTGCTATTCCAAAAGCGGGACTAGCGGATGCAGAATGCCTGACAAAAGATCTGCACATTCACGGATATAAAAAAGAAACGGATTTTAATAAACCACTTTATTATTATGGTGCAGATGAAGAAGGAGTTCGTTCCATTATTGAATCGGAAAAAACGTTAGGTGAACAGATTCACCCGACGCTTCCATATATCAAGGCAGAGATTCTTTGGGCCGTGAGAAATGAGATGTGTATGAAAGTGGAAGATTTTTTATCAAGAAGAACCCGGGCTTTATTGTTGGATGCCAAAGCAGCCATTGAATCCGCTTCTTTGGTAGCCGAACTTATGGCAAAGGAAACAAACAGGAATGAGGACTGGATCAAAAACGAAATTGATAGTTTTAATTCGATAGCAAAAAACTATCTTCCAACTTCAAACAATAAACTACTAATTACAAACTAACTGCTATGTCCCCTTTTCTCGGTGAATTTATTGGAACCGCTTTGCTCATTATTCTCGGCGACGGTGTTGTTGCCAATGTTGTGCTCAGCAAGACAAAAGGAAATAACAGCGGGTGGATCGTCATCACCTTCGGATGGGGAATGGCTGTTTTCACAGGGGTGTTTGCGTCCACTCATCTCGGCGGTAGTGGCCATTTAAATCCTGCTGTAACACTAGCGGTAGCCTGGTTTGCAGATTTTGACTGGAATAATGTTCTTCCTTACATAGGGGCACAGTTTGCCGGGGCATTTACAGGTGCCGTGATCGTTTGGGTAGCCTATAAAAAACATTTTGATGAAACGGCAGATGCCGATGCAAAGCTTGCTGTTTTTTGTACTGGTCCGGCGATTCGTAGTGTCGGTTACAATTTGATCACAGAAATTATCGGAACATTTATTTTAGTGATGGGAGCATCATTGATGTCGAAGCCTGAAATAAAGATGGGAACATTGGAGGCTTTACCAGTTGGTCTGTTAGTTTTAGCGATTGGTTTGTCACTTGGTGGCCCTACCGGTTATGCCATCAACCCTGCAAGAGATCTTGGTCCGCGGATTGCCCATTTCATATTGCCGGTGCCCAATAAACGAAACAGTGATTGGAGCTATTCGTGGATACCCGTGATTGGCCCGGTGATTGGTGGCTTATTGGCGGCCTGGGTTTTTACTTTGTTATGATAGCAAGTGTGAACAACAATGTTTCGCTTTAAAGATCCTACTACAACCATCGTCGTTCTTGCAGCTTTGCAGGTTCTATCTTCTACCTATTTTTTAGACATTCCGGGTTTTTATAGTGTCAATAGTTTTTTGTTTTTGTTGAGCGGCATCGGGATCACCTTCTGTCTTCTTGAGATCCCTCACATTGAAATTCATAAAACCTCGATCGTAAACAAGCAGTTGCTTTTTAAAATTTTGGTTATTGTTCTGTTGTTGCCGGTAAGTTATCAGCTTGCAAGACATATCATGGATGAAAACCCTTTACGATTTGAGAATGCGGATATGTTGCCGATCATGAAGATTATGGGACAAAGATTCTGGAAAGGTGAATGGGGACAAGTGTACCAGCCCATTCCTGAAATATGGAATGGTATAAAGCTGATCTATTTACCTGCGATGTGGATGCCATTTAGTTTGTCTCTCATCTTTGATTTTGACATTCGATGGATAACCGTTTGTGGGATCTGGTTGAGCATAATACTTTGTGTATTGGCTTGCTGGAAACGAAGCTGGCACACAATTCTTTTTATTGCAGCAATATTGATCTTGTTGGCCTGGTTTCATGTTGACGAGAATAATAGCGTAATAGAACTAACGGAAGAAGGTGTAGTATTTTTTTATTATGCTCTCCTGGCAGTGGCAATTATCCTGGACAATCCATGGCTTTTGGGCATATCTGTTGCCTTGTGCCTGCTGAGCCGTTATTCGTTTATCGGATGGATACCCTTTGCAGTCCTGGCCTTGCTGGTCAAAAGACAATATACTTTTTTATGGAAGACGGTTTTATCAGCGGCCATGGTTACTCTGTTTATTTTGATCCTGCCTTTTGGAGTAGGTCCATTGTTGTATCACCTGCATCTTCATGATGATTATATTTCACACGCGGCAAGAGTATGGCATGATAACCCCGAATTTTATTACGAAGATCTTGGCATGGCGAAATTTTTCGGACCCTCTCGTATCAAACTGCTTCATTTTATTTTGGAGGGCGGAACCTTTTTGGTACCTCTTGTTTTTTTACTCGTTTTAAGAAAGAAAATTTCTGCTCAACCGAATGTTCTTTTAGCGGGTCTTCAGTTAAGTCTCACCTTCTTTTACAATTTCCTGGATGTAACCTACCTGTATCTTTTTTACACGCCTGTGATCGTTAGCCTCGTCATTGCAGGTTGGTCTCTTTCCGCACAGGGGATGACAAAGTCAATTTGATTCAATACCCCTCAATAAAATTTCGCAGGCCTTTTTTATTTGTTCTTCTGAAATTATCAACGGGGGAGAAATGCGAAGACAGTTGGAAGCAAATAAGAACCAATCCGTCAATACTCCGTTGGCAATGCAGTGATCAATGATCTTTTTATTCGTTTCAAATGAATCAAATTCTACTGCAAGCCATAAACCAAATGAACGAACAGATATTATTTTTTTATGAACTAATAATGATTGGAACAATTCTTCTTTCTCTTTCACTTCATTTATCATCTGTTCATGGAGTAATGCTTTTAGTGCCGCTAAGCCGGCTGCACAACAAACCGGGTGACCACCAAATGTTGTGATATGGCCCAATACAGGATTGTCAGTGAGTACTGACATTAATTTCCGGTCAGCAATAAAAGCACCGAGAGGCATGCCTCCGCCAAGGGCTTTGCCCAATAATAAAATATCGGGAACAATATTAAAATGGTCGAATCCCCAGAGTTTTCCCGTTCTTCCAAAACCGGTCTGGATTTCATCGAGAATTAGCAAGGTTCCTGTTTCGGTACATTTTTTTCTCAATGCTTGAATCCAATCTTTGGAGGGAGTAATAATTCCGGCTTCGCCTTGTACAGTTTCCATGATCACGCAGGAAGTTTCTCCGGTGATCGCATTTATTGCGCCCGGGGAATTATAGTCAAAATGAAGAATTCCGGGTAGGAGAGGACGAAAGGCATTTCGCCAGTACTCACTTCCCATTATGCTCAATGCACCCTGCGTCGAGCCATGATAAGAGTTGTTGAAGGCAATTACTTCTCTGCGATCAGTAAAACGCTTGGCAAGTTTCATGGCGCCCTCGGTTGCCTCAGCACCAGAGTTGGTAAAATAAACTGAATTGAGTGAAGAAGGTAGATGATCGGTCAGCAGGTTTGCATATTGCACTTGCGGTGTCTCAATAAATTCTCCATATACCATTACATGCAAATAAGCATCTGACTGGTCTTTGATCGCCTGGATGACGTCTGGATGGCGATGCCCGACATTTGCCACACTGATTCCACCAATAAGGTCCGTGTATTCTTTTCCTTTTGTATCATATAATAGCGCGCCTTCGGCTTTTTTAATTTCTAAACCGAGAGGGGCTGACGAAGTTTGGGCAATATGACGTAAAAACAATTCCCGTTGGGTCATAGCGTATAATTATTGCACCCATTTCGATCTCTGTTCAATAAATTTTTTAAAATAATCGTCCATCATCAGGCCGTCAAATTTCTCATCATAGTATAGTCCCGTTATGTTTTTTCCTTCCCCGATATTTAACTTATTGCTGTCTGTTTCAAAAGGACCGGCAATAGCGAGGTATGAATTGGATCCTGCTTCTGTCATTTCCATTTCACTGCTATCCTCTTCCTGTGGAAAATTTACTCTAAAAAAATAAAATCGTTTCTTTTCACCCTTGTATTCATCTTCTATCTTTTTGATGTAGATCAGCTCCACATCACTTGGCTCGCCGTCATCATCGTCAACTAAAGATTGATAAATATAACTCTCTGCCAGTTTTTGTTGCGAGCGGAAGTCAGAAGGGAAAAGATTATTCTTATTTATCCCGCTCAGGTCGTTATAAAAATTTGCCCTTTCATACTTATCGCTGGCTATTTGTTTCAGGGCAAATGGACTGACTGGTTTATTATTTTTTATAAGGGCAAGTGCCGCTTCTTTCTTTATTGAAACAGGCTTTGCTTTTAAAAACTCCATCACTAATTCGTCTGTTTCCCTTTGTTTGATCATTCCCATCAAAGAAATAAGCTCAGTGATCCTGTAATCGTAACTATAATCGTCCGCGTCTGTTTTCAGGGCATATTTTAATTGCTTATGGGCAAGCTTTAATATATCATTTTTCGCTGCCTGGACCACATCAACGGATATCATTGCACTGTCAAGCATCTGTTTCGTAAGATCAGCCACCGGCATTCCCATTATGGTGTCGGAAATATATCGCAGAAGCTCAGGATAAAATATTTTGGATAAGCTAAGCGAATCCTTTAGCTGTTTGAACAGCAGATAGTCCGCTCCTTTTGATGGCAATTTTTCGGCCAGCAATTTCTTGATCAACTCAAAATTCTCAGAAGTTTTGTCTTTTGCAATTATTTCCAAAAGTGGAAATCTTATTTCTTCGATCATTTTATTGGGCCTGGGATAATTGTTTTCGATGAAAGCGATGACTTCCCTTTTTGCGGGAAGTTCAGCATTTTGAAACAGGTCGCCTGCTATGGATAGCAATTTATGATTTACAGTTTGATAATTTTCATTGGCCGGGTATTCAATCAGGGATTTTTCCATTAGGAGCATAAGTTCATTCCGTTCAAAATTTACCTCGCTCAAAGCGTCATAGGCCTTCTGAAAGGTAATACTGTCGCGGGATTTAAGATCGGTAAAAAGCTCATCAGGAGAGTTGTTGAGAATTTCAGCGGAATTTTTTTCCTCAGTGATTTTAAAGTTCTGAAAGAATAACTTAATGTTCGTTTCATCAGCAAAAGCTCCCGGTATCTTTATATGAACTGAATACATTGTCTGTCCGTCCAGGACGAGTCTTTGTTTTTCTGTAGAGCTGTCGAATTTATTGAAATAGGCCAATTCTCTTCCTGTTAGGCCTCCATTTTTGACGGTTGTGTAGCTTAACAGTGAATCATTCCAACCCACAACTTTATTTTTCCAGTGACTATAAATTGAATCTTCGTTCGATGCCCAGTAATATTTGCTGATAGGTTCAGCATCTATATAGTAAGTGAGCGCTGAATAAGGATCATACGCATAATATCGCCTCGCAAGCTTCGCCTGGTCGTAAATTTCTGAACTGTCATATTCTTTTTCGTGAATTTCCGAAGGCACCCATGCAGAGAACGCAGCCGCTGGTGAATTTTTTAATTGCCAGTCAGCTTTTTGATAGTTTATAAATGAGAAAGACTGCAGAAATTTTTCCGCCTGCTCTTCGCCTGCTCCGGGCTCGAATTCAGCTACTACAAAAAAACTGGTATGGTCTCTTTTGAGCACAAATCCTTTCCAGACATTCGTTTCTGATGGTCTCATAAATTTTTTTCCGGGAAAGCCATTTACAACCGTATCTGTAATTACGGCCGCTCCTTTAACAGCGCCGGTACGTACATGCGCCAGGTAATTCTCGAAAAATGCATGGTTGTTAAAAAACTCACTATACGCTTTTGTCTTTCCGGAAGTGATGGTATAATTGACTCCGCTATTTGCGTCGAAATATGAATATGAGTTAACCGGGCCACTATTTGGATCCCTTTTCAAGGGTTCGACTTTCGGGTTGCCGGGAAGTAGTATTTTAAAACCTTCCTCAGGAAATTCATGAACCGCCCACTGAGTTGCAGGAATAGGGATCTGCTTAAAAGAAGCAAGATATTTTTCCGCGCTTTCTGAATAGAGATTGTCCTTTTTCGCGGCAGCCAGGTAGAAGATATAAAACATATTTTTTGACACTATTTCATACATGCGGCAATAAGTATTGCCCGTAGCCAGGCAAAGAATCTCCAATCCCTTCAAACCCTGGATGGTGACAACTTTGCTTGACAGGATTTTCCCATCCATTCGCGAGACTATTTCATCGATCTCAGGAGTCATTATTTCATCCGATTTTGTTTTCCTGTCTTTGTTTGTCTTGCCGCAAATTGTCATGTACAATAATCCGCCTCCAAGATCGTAATAATATGTCACTGACTTGCCAGCCTCTCCATCCTGGGTATTGGGTTTTCCTGGCATTTCATATTCCAGGCCTAGTTCATCACTTTTGACGAGAAAGCCCGGCCGATCTACATTCTTAATTTTATAGTTTATGGCTGAGATTTTCTGTGAAGAAAAAACAGGCTCAACCGTGTATCCCTTTTGTTTCAATAAGGCGATGATTCCTTTGTCGCCCGGCAGGTGAGCCGCACCTACTGCTGTGAACAGGCTCTGAAATTGCATCAGGCTGTCCATCTTTGTCGCCATCACTTTATTGCGCTCATAAAGAAAATCATTCAATGTCGCTTCTGTGAAATAGTTGGTATAAAAAATATTAATGCTATCGATGTTCTCGCGATAATACAGTTCTGTGATCGGAGATCCTTCTTCAGGATCCCATTTATCAAGCAGGTTTACGAATTTTTTGATCTTCAACCCCTTTGACAGGGAATTCAATGCATCTATTTGTGAGTTCAGCGTCTCAAGTCCATACATGTGCTTGTCGTACTGTTTTGCAATTTGATAAAGAAATGCGTCCATGAAAGTATTCATGGCATCTTTTTGTTTTTTATCACTCGCCAACAATCGCGCAATAAAATAATCAACGACGCTTTTTTTATCATCCTTCAGTAAATTTGATTTTTCGCCTGTTATCTTTTTCTGCATTAGTTTCAGATCAGACGAAGAAATATCAAAATTTTGCTTTTCATCCTGGTGTGTTTTGATAGAGCCATTCATGTAAGCTTCAATAACCATATTGGCGCTATCCGGATTAAACTCTAAGGCAAATCCTTCCGCCTGCTCCAAAAAGGCATAAAGTGAGTCTTTAAAATTGAAGGCCCTCTTGTCATACACATGCATTGTTCCAAACAAGTAAGAGGGTTTGTTAAGTCCATTCCCTGTTATACGCCACAGAAGGGAATTATTACTTTGTGTTTGCGGAAAAACGCTAACGCAGGAAAATAGCAAAAAAAAGCACAGCAGGCAGATCGTATCTCTTTTCATAGTAGTAGTCAGGCAGGTTTACGTAATTATTAAAAACAAATAAAGTAATAAATTACGAGCCTGCATATGTTTTCTCATATTTGCAGTAATATTTTTTATATGCCTGTCATACTTCCTGTTGAAGACAAACATCCGCAGTTTGGAAAAAATTGTTTCATTGCTCCCAACGCTACCGTGGTTGGCGATGTGATCATGGGTGACGATTGCAGTATCTGGTTCAATGCAGTAGTTCGTGGCGATGTAAATTTTATTCGCATGGGTAATAAGGTAAATATCCAGGATGGCGCCTGCATACATTGCACATTCAAAAGAACCGGTACAACCGTCGGAAATAATGTTTCTATCGGTCACAATGCGGTTGTGCATGGTTGTGTATTGCATGACAATGTACTGATAGGGATGGGTGCGATTGTAATGGACAATGCCATTGTTCACGGCAATACCATCATTGCTGCAGGAGCGGTTGTTTTGGAAGATACCGTTTGTCAGCCAGGAAGTATTTATGCCGGGGTTCCTGCTAAAAAGGTTAAGGATATTTCACAGGAAATGATCAGTGGGGAGATCGACCGCATTGCCAATAATTATATAAAATATGCGGACTGGTTTCGATGACTTATAATTTAATGCAAAGTCTAAATTCTTAACACTCATTCGTTACTCATTTTCGTAGTTTTCCTATTTCAAGCGCAATTTATTATGACTAGTTTCGTTAATGTTTCGACACAGAAATATGAGAAACCTCCGCTCCATACTATTATTCGTAACCGTGAGTCTTATTTTATCATCATGCAGTGTATGGAACAAAGTATTTCCGCCTAAGTATGGTTGCCCCAGTGATGGCAGAAATGTGGGAGCCGAAAAGCTACTCTCCGGCGAAATGAGCAAGAAAGAAGAGAAGAAAGCCAGGAAGGCAAAATTTAGAGGATAGAGTATCCTGGTGCAGCTTTTCATCGTAAATGCAAGTCCTATTATAAATCTTAAACCGTTTACTATGAGTCTCACCCTACGAACTACTTTGGGCTGTACAGAAGCCGTTATTGACGATGATGGCGGATTGAAGTGCTTCTACCAGGTTGCTGATATTTTAAGTGGCGATTTACGTATCAGGTTCACAAACAAAGAAGACGATTTTGATACTATTGACTGGGAATTCAGTTTTCACGGTCATTCTCTCACTTTGCATTACAGCATTTACACTGGTGTTTCTATTTTCCCTTCACGCACCCGCGATGCCATGAAAAAAGACAATCGTGCGGTTGTTGAACTGGCAACTTTGCTTGAAAGAAAATTAATGGATTTCAATCTTAACAGGAATATTGCCTGAGGTGAGTTTTTATTTTTATGTTACCAGCTGCACAATCTCGATGTAGCATGCGTTGCGTCGCACCTTTGTACTGCACCAATTCTGCTCGACTCTTATTTCCACGCAAAGTCGCCAAGGGTCGCAAAGAAACTTTGCGACTTATGTACTAATCTTTGTGCCTTTGCGTGAAATAATGGATGGGATTTTATTGAATTTCTTTCAAAACAATTTCCTTCACTTTATCTGCCGGGATCCTTTCCTGCTGCATTGTATCACGATAACGAATAGTAACGGTATTATCCTGTTTTGTTTGCTGATCGACTGTTACACAGAATGGAGTACCGATAGCGTCCATCCTTCTGTATCGCTTACCGATCGTATCCTTTTCTTCATAGAAACAGCGAAAATGGGATTTGCAATCATCCATAATGGTCCTTGCAATTTCAGGCAGCCCATCTTTTTTAACTAACGGCAGCACAGCCAATTTTATAGGAGCAATTTTTGCGGGAATCTCAATACCACACGGCTATCTTGTTTCTCTGCTGTGCTCATGATCTTCTTCTGTGTAAGCTTCACTCAACGTCATTAAAATGGTTCTGTCCAATCCAATGGAAGTTTCGATGACATAAGGAATATAATGCTGGTTGATTTCACTATCGAAATACTGCATTTTCTTCTTACTGTATTCCTGGTGATTCTTCAGATCGAAATCAGTTCGCGAGTGGATTCCTTCCACTTCTTTAAAACCAAACGGAAATTCATATTCTATATCGCAGGCCGCATCTGCATAATGCGCAAGTTTTACATGATCATGAAATCGATAATTTTCTTTCGGAATCCCCAGGCTCAGGTGCCATTTCATTCGTTTTCCTTCCAGTGTCTCATACCATTCTTTTTGTGTACCGGGACGAATGAAGAATTGCATCTCCATTTGTTCAAATTCTCGCATGCGGAAAATAAATTGTCTTGCTACAATTTCATTTCTGAATGCTTTTCCGATTTGTGCAATACCAAAAGGAATTTTCAGGCGTCCTGTTTTCTGTACATTCAAAAAATTTACAAAGATCCCCTGGGCTGTTTCGGGTCGCAAATAGATCTCATTGGTTTCATCACTCACGCTCCCGATTTGAGTGCTGAACATTAAATTAAACTGGCGTACTTCTGTCCAGTTGCTGTGTCACTGATAGCACATTTTATTCTTTGGCTTCAATGATAAGTTGTCTCAACCCATCAAAGTCGTCTTTTGCGAGCAGCGCATCCATATCGTCAACAGGCCTTCGGCTTCATCTTCCCTTCCCTCATCCCTCATCTCTTCAGCTTTTGCCTCGATCAAATGATCAACGCGGTATCGTTTTTTGCTGTCTTTATTGTCGATCATCGGGTCGTTGAAATTATCAACATGCCCGCTGGCTTTCCAGGTGGTTGGATGCATGAAAATGGCGGCATCAATACCGACGATGTTTTCATGCAATTGGGTCATGCTCTTCCACCAATAATCCCTGATATTTTTTTTCAATTCGCTTCCCTACTGGCCGTAATCATAGACGACTTGAAACCATCATAAATTTCACTGCTGGGAAAAATAAATCCATACTCTTTGCAATGCGAAATAATTGCCTGGAACCGTTACTGTCTGTTGCCATGGGCGCAAAGATAATCGTCAATCGTGAGACGTGACCCGATAGCTAATGGGTCGTGAAAAAATACAACTTACGATTGCCGATGCACGTTTGACGGTTCCTAAAAGAAATCTTCATCCGGCGTTTTCTGCCAGCGATTTTTTGGAGTGAACTTCAACCTGCTCAACCCAAACAGCATAATTGTTAGGGTAGATCCGTGAACCCGTTTCCAGCGCATATTCCCTGGTAAACGAGGCGCCAAAATAAAGGATCGCAGAGGAGTAATATACCCACAACAAAAGGATGATGACCGAGCCGGCGGCACCATAGGCGGTTGACATTGTACTATGTCCAAGATAATAACTGATCAGGAATTTTCCAGCCATGAAGAAAAAGGCTGTCGTGAAAGCTCCTACTCTTACATGTTTCCATTGAATGCGTGCGTCCGGCAGTACTTTAAAAATGAGACCGAAAACAAAAGCCGTGACCAGAAAAGTGAAAATGATATTGATAATGTAAGCGAGAATGACGGTGACGCTGGGAAAATTTTTAAGCAGGGTATTGATTAGGATATCCATGGCTCCGTTTACAACAAGCGATACAAGCAGGATAAAACCGAGACTTATGATCATAGAAAAAGAAAGGAGGCGATTAATAATAAACCTGAATAGCCCCCTTCCCTTTCTTGGCTTTGCTTTTAACCGCCACAGCCTGTTAATTGAGTCCTGTATTTCGCCAAATACACCGGTAGCGCCAATGATCAGCGAAGCTAATCCAACGATCGTTGCGAAATGATTACTGGTACCCGTCAAAGAATTCTCCATCGTATGCTGGATACTTTGAGCCGCATCCTTTCCTATGAACTTTGCTATTTGTCCATACAATGAGCCTTCCACCACGTCCCGGCGGTAAAAGAGATCACTTATCCAGATAATGATAATGAGCAGACCCGGTAATGAAAAGATAGTTGAAAAAGCCAGTGATGCGCTCAACTTCAAAACATTGTTGGCAAAAAAATCTGCAAAGGAGCATTTAATGACTTTCCATGTTCTTTTTGGCGACATAAAGGGAAATATGGTCATGCAGATAATTAATCATACATAGTGCCAAAAGAGGTTACTTATACGGTGAGACAGAATGCTACTTCAATTTTTCATTTTCCTGATGTCTTTGCCCATCCCTGGTATTTTTCTTTTCGAAATTTCTTTGCATGGCTTGAGTAAGGTCAACCCCGGTTTGATTGGCAATACAGATCAGCACCCAAAGAACATCAGCCAGCTCATCCGAAAGATTTTTTTCTTTGTCAGTTTCCTTGAAAGATTGATCGCCATACATGCGGCTCATTAGTCTCGCAACTTCACCTACTTCCTCGGTAAGTATTGCCATATTGGTGAGCTCACTGAAATAACGGACACCTGTTGTTTTGATCCACTGATCTATGTTTTGCTGTGCTTCCTGCAAAGTCATAACAAAATTTTTTATTGATTGGTGCAATATAGCATGATTATTGCCGTTTGAGACGTTCCCCGCCCTTTCTGGAAACTACTAAAAATCTTTACTGACCTGAATTTGGTATTCTATGATGTATCCGGTTATCCGCAAAATCGTGGTGATAACATTCTTTACTTGTCTGGTTGGTTCGTCCATGGCGCAGGACCCGGGTGGACCGCAGAGCAAATTACCTTCTGCGGAAAGAACAGAAAGCAAGCCTTTTCGTGTTCTGACCAATGGTAAGCAGATCACTATTCAAAGCAATAAGAATATCAGCAAGATCATTGTCTGGACGTCCAGCGGAAACAGGTTTGTGGAACAATCGAATATAGAAGCCTCCTCTTACAATTTTACTATTCCGGCTAAAGAGAAATTTGTTTTTATGATGCTGGAGTTAGAGGGAGGAAAGAGATTTACCGAAAAGATCGGAGTTCAGTAATAACACAAATTATTCCGAATTACACGAATTAAAAGACTACTCGTTTATAGGCGAGTGATTTACTGCCGAAGTTGACTATTATGCCCAACTTAATTCCGGATGCTTTTAAATAATTGACCGTTTGATACACGAAAGGATTGATAATAACCGGCGTCGCCTTTACTTCTAATATTATCGAATTAAAGACTACGAAGTCCGCAAAGTATTTTCTTGGTAAGATCTTCCCTTTGTATCGAATGATATATGGTTTCTCACGTCTGAATGGGATTTTACGGTTGTCGAATTCCAATTCCAAAGCATCTTTATAAACCGCCTCTTTGAAACCCATACCTAATTCCCGATGGACTTCCATACAAACTCCCACTATTTTATAGGACTCTTCTTTTAAAATAATGTCAGCCATGCTTCGTGCAATTCGCCTAAAATTCGTGGTTTAGTATGAGCCATTTTCGGGTAATTCGTCAAAAATTCGCGTTTAAATTACTCCTTGTTCTTCGTGTCCATCACTATGGTCACCGGTCCATCATTGAGCAACTCTACTTTCATATCTGCACCAAAGATCCCGGTTTGAATTTCCTTACCAAGATCAGTTGACAATTGGTTTATCATTTTTTCATAGATCGGTATCGCAATTTTAGGCTTGCTTGCTTTGATGTAAGAGGGGCGATTCCCTTTTTTAGTGGAAGCATGTAAGGTAAACTGGCTGATCAAAAGAATATCCCCCGCAATGTCCTTTACTGAAATATTCATGACCCCTCTTTCATCATTAAAAATGCGAAGGTTGATGATCTTGCTACTCAGCCATTCAATGTCTTCATCGGTGTCAGCATCTTCAATACCCAATAATACAAGAAGGCCATTTTCAATTTGGCCATTTATTTTTCCTTCAATCGTTACACTGGCTTTTGTTACACGTTGTATGACTGCCCGCATGCTGGTTGCTGGTTACTGGTTGCTGGTTACTGGTTGCTGGTTACATTTCTGTGGTGAAGATATAATTTTGCAAAGTTCAACCAGTGACCACCAACAAGAAACTGGTGTTATGTTAACCGTAATAGTGCGCATAATTTTGCCACAGAAAACACAGAAACACAGAGAGAAATCAATAAATAATTTAGTGTTTCTGTGTATTCAGTGGCGACAAAATACAATTAACTTAACACTAGTAACAAGAGACAAGCAACAGGCATGACAAACATAACCAACGAAATAAAATTTCAAACCACCCGCAGTGGCGGCAAAGGCGGGCAAAATGTAAATAAAGTGGAAACGGCTGTTATCGGCTTGTTTCACATTCAATCTTCTTCTTTATTAACTGATGAACAGAAGCAGGCCCTCATTCAAAAACTCTCTAACCGTATCAATGCCGAAGGCTTTTTGCTGGTAAGATCACAAACACATCGTACACAACTGGCCAATAAAGAAGAGGTGATCGAAAAGATAAATCAACTGGTACACGATAGTTTAAAAAAGAAAAAGGCCAGGATAGCGACAAAACCTGGCAAACAGGTAAAAGAAAAAAGACTGGAATGGAAAAAAAGAAATGCGGAAACCAAGTCTCATCGAAGGAAACTGAGACCCGGTGAGTATTAGGGCCGATAAAAAAGTTGTAATTTCATCCTGTATTTTATGAAACGACAATGGCTCACCATACTTATCCTGCTTGCATCAGTGTTCATCGTTTCATACCTTGTTGGTTCCTGTAAAAAACATGATATCGTTCATATCACAACCTCACTTCATCAGGTAATTCCCGACGGCTTCCCGCAGCCGGTTTATCGATTTGAAGACAACCCATTGACCGAAGAAGGATTTGAATTGGGAAGAAAATTATTTTATGATGGTCGTCTCTCCCGTGACACAGGTTTCCCCTGTTCGTCCTGTCATCAGGAGATCGCTGTTTTCGGTACTTATGAACACGACAGAAGTCATGGTTATAATTTCTCACACACTCTCAGAAACGCTCCCCCGCTTTTCAATCTTGCCTGGCAGAAGGAACTTCATTGGGACGGACAATTCAAGTCTTTATATGCAGAAGCCTCTCAACCTATATTAACGCATAATGAGATGGCAGAGAATTTCTTTACGATCATTTTCCGGCTTGGCAGCGATTCAGGATACCGGCGTATGTTCAAAGCTGCATTCGGAACCCCGGTCGTCACCGAAGACAGGATATTAAGAGCATTGGCACAGTTTACAGGTTATATTACTTCTTCCAATTCCAAATATGACCGGTACAAAAAAGGAGAAGTGAGCTTTACGCCTTCGGAGCAAAATGGATATCAATTGTACCAGGCCAATTGCTCCACTTGCCACCCCGAACCGATGTTTACCGACTATAGTTATCGCAACAACGGCTTGCCGGTAGATTCGCTTTTAAATGATTACGGAAGAATGAGGGTCACAGGAAAAAGTGAAGATTCATTGAAATTTAAAGTGCCATCCCTGCGTAATGTGTATTTGACCGCGAATTATATGCACGACGGCAGGTTCAATACTTTACTCCAGGTGCTTAATCACTACTCAACAGGAATACAAAATAGCCCAACACTTGACCCCCTGTTGGTCAACAAAATTCCATTAGCGGATAATGAGAAAACTGACCTTTACAATTTTCTGAAAACACTGAGCGATTCAGCGATGCTTACTGATCCCAGGTTTGCAAAACCTCAATAGCCGCTTTCTCTCAGACAGGCTATAAAACGTTGTAATAACATTAAAAAACTATAAGGACTTAGCAAATCGGTTTTCAAAAGCTATTTTTGCTTTGAAATCTTTTATTCTTGAGTGTAAAAAAACTTGCGAGCCAAACCCTGTGGTACGGTATCCCAACTATTGCCAATCGTTTCCTGGGGTATTTAATGAATTTGTCGCTGCCGTTTATTTTTAAGCAGCCGGGCACTACCGCCGACCTTACACAGGTATACGCCATTATTCCTTTCCTGAATGTTCTTTTTACTTATGGAATGGAAACGGCCTATTTCCGTTTTTCACAGGAAGAAGAACGCAAACACCTGTACAGTACACTTTCTCTTTCGATATTTTTTTCAACTATCCTTTTTTCGATCTGTCTTTATTCTTTTCGCTCCGATATCTCCAACTGGGCAGGACTTGATCAGCATCCTCAATATGTAATGTGGATGTGCTGGATACTTTTTTTCGATACGCTCGCCACGCTTCCTTTTGCAAGATTGAGGCAGGAAGGCCGGCCAAGGAAATATGCATTTGTCCGGGTGGCAGGAATAATAATGACGATCCTTGTTGTTATTCTTTTTCTTGGTATCATACCGCGATATCTCCAACATCATCCGGACAGTTTTATAAAACTTATTTACAATGATACAGACCCCATAAGTTTTTATTTGCTGGGGAATGTCTGTGGCAGCATTTTTACTTTTTTGTTATTGTGGAAAGAATTTAAAGACCTGCGGTTTGAATTTGATACAACCTTGTGGAAACGTGTCATGAAATACAGTTATCCGTTGATCGTAGTTGGCTTAGGAGGAATGGTGAATGATATGCTAAGCCGGCTCGTTTACCGTCATGTTGTTGATCTGCCCAGGGCAGCCGCGGATAAAGAACTTGGGATCTTTGGGAACCTGTATCGCCTGGCAGTAATGGTTACGGTAATGATCCAGGCTTTCCGTATGGCTGCGGAACCTTTTTTCTTTAACCGCTCCAAAGAGGAAAATGCGCAGAAGATCTATGCAAGAGTGATGAAGTTTTTTGTGATCGCTTGTTGTTTTATGTTTTTGTTTATCGCCTTGTACCGCGACGTATTGCAATGGATCATCACACGCAAATCAAAGGACTGGGGCGACGGAATGTATATTGTTCCTATTCTTGCTATGGGAAACATTTTTCTTGGTATTTACTATAATCTCAGCATTTGGTATAAACTCACCAACAAGAATATGTATGGCGCTGTCATAACTTTTAGCGGCGCTGTGATCACCATCCTCCTGAATATTTTTTTAATTCCAAAACTCCACTATCTCGGCGCTGCACTTGCCACATTCTGTTGTTACACGTTTATGATGATCACTAGTTATATACTGGGGCAGAAATATTATCCTGTTCCGTATGCAAAAAAGAAATTGATCGCTTACCTGGTCATGGTCTCATTGATTTATTTGTTACACCGGGGCCTATTAATGATCTCTCACAACTGGATATTCAATATTGGTACCGCCACCGTTTTAATGGCTTCGTTTGCCATATTTATTTCAAAAGTTGAGAGAAAGGAAATTCAACGACTGCCAGTTATTGGGAAATATCTTACACCAAAAATGGTTTAATTTTTTTCACGCCAAGGCGCAAAGAGACGCAAAGGATAAGTATCAATGATTATAAGAAATTACATTGCGCCGTTGCGGAACCTGGCGTCTTTGCGTGAGATCTTTTTAACGCATGTACCATTTTATTTTACATTCTAAATTGAGCATACTATCCAAGGAGGGTAACTTTGATCTTTCCCTTCATCATTTCCAGCACGGCTTGTTTTATAGCCTGTGCATCATAACCGCATTCACGATGCAATTCCTTTAAAGGGCCATGTTCAATAATTTTATCAGGAATGCCGAGGATCTTTATCTCATTTTTATAACCTTGTTCATTGGCAAATTCAATGACAGCGCATCCAAACCCTCCTGTTACTGTTCCATCTTCTACAGTAATGATCTTTGAGTATTTGCTCAGCACTTCATGCAACAATTCTTCGTCAGTTGGCTTAGCAAAACGCATATCGTAATGACCAATATTCAAACCTTCATTTTTCAGATCACGAATGGCAGAAGCTGCAAAATTTCCGGGATGACCCAGGGAAAGGATCGCAATCTCCTCACCTTCTCTCAATCTTCTTCCCCTGCCAATTTCAATTTCCTTCATTTCCGTTTTCCATTCAGGCATTACACCCTCGCCGCGTGGATAGCGAATAACAAAAGGATTTTTTGTCGAATCAAGTTGCGCGGTGAACATCAGGTTGCGTAATTCACCTTCATTCATCGGTGCACTTATGATCATGTTCGGAACACACCGCATGTAGGCGATATCATAAGCACCGTGGTGTGTGGGTCCATCTTCTCCCACCAATCCTGCTCTGTCAAGACAGAATATTACGGGAAGGTTTTGAATCGCCACATCGTGTATTACCTGGTCATATGCACGCTGCATGAATGAAGAATAAATATTGCAGAACACTTTCATGCCCTGCGTGGCCATTCCGGCGCTAAGGGTCACCGCGTGTTGCTCAGCAATGCCCACATCGAATGCACGATCCGGCATCTTTTCCATCATAAATCTCAGTGAAGAGCCGGAAGGCATTGCGGGGGTGATTCCAAATATCTTTTCATTCTTTTCTGCCAGCTCAATTATAGTATGTCCAAAAACATCCTGGTATTTTGGTGGCTGAGGAATATCGAATTTCTTTTTGTAGATCTCGCCGGTAATTTTATCAAACAACCCCGGGGCATGCCATTTAGTTTGTTCTTTTTCTGCCTGCTCGTATCCTTTCCCTTTGACTGTAAGAACATGTAATAGTTTTGGTCCGGGAATTTCTTTCAGGTCTTTCAGCGTATCGGTCAGCTTTGTTACATTGTGTCCATCAATGGGTCCAAAGTAGCGCAGCTTCAATGCTTCAAACAGATTGGCACTGCTGCTTACCATTCCCTTTAACCCTTCAGTTAATTTATGGGCCATTGCCCGGGTAAAATTTTTACCGACAGGTAATTTCCCTAGCAGTTTCCAAACGTCATCTTTTACCTTGTTATATGTGGGGGAAGTGGTGATATCGGTAAGGTATTCTTTCAGGGCTCCAACATTCGGATCAATACTCATGCAGTTATCATTCAGAATAATGAGTATATCCGTATCCGCTACGCCGGCGTGATTGAGCGCTTCAAATGCGATGCCAGCGGTCATTGCGCCATCACCGATCACTGCGATCGATTTCCTGTCCTTCTCGCCCTTGTATTTTGCAGCCATTGCCATACCAAGGGCAGCAGAAATGGAAGTGGATGAATGACCTACACCAAACGTATCATATTCACTTTCGGCTCTTTTTGGAAAACCGCTGAGACCCTTATACTTCCTGTTTGTAATAAAACTATCCCGGCGGCCCGTGAGAATTTTATGTCCGTAGGCCTGGTGACCCACATCCCAAACCAGTTGATCGTAGGGCGTATTAAAAATATAATGGAGTGCAACTGTTAATTCAACCACGCCAAGGCTAGCACCAAAATGACCGCCGTGGACACTGACCACATCGATTATGTATTGGCGCAATTCATCACAAACCTGGTGAAGCTTTTCGCGGGGAAGCTTTTTTAGATCTTCTGGACAGTTGATCTGCCTCAACAATTCTCCGGCTGTAATTTCCATGTACATTGATTAACGTGCAAAAATACATTTTTAGTGCAGGTATTTTATGAGGGCTGTGATAATTGTTACAGAAGTCCATTTCCCCGCGGCTTTAAGGATTTTTTTGCTCCATTTGTAAGACTTATCTTCCACTGGTATATTTACAGGGCCGGACGAAGAAATCATTGGTTAATTTGCCTGCTTATGACAAAAGCGAACTCCAGATATTGGCTATGCCAGGTTGCAGGGTGGGGTGTGGTTGCATTAGCCATTCTTTATTTCGCACATGCTTATAAATCTCCTTTATCGACGGATGTGATCCTGGGAAGAGTGGTGGTTGTTTTCATCGCAGGAATCTTAATTACACATTTACTTCGTTCATTTCTTAAATGGCGGGGATGGATGTTTCAGTCTATTGAGAAAGTTGTTCCAAAATTACTCGCCGCTGTGATCGTTACGTCTGTACTTTTTTCTTTGATTGTCCTGGTTGCTTTCGAGTTGTTAAGTTTGCAGGGGCCGCAGGGGACCAAAGTAACCTTTCTCTTCAAACTGCTTGGCTCTGTGTTCGATAATACTTTATTGATCTTTCCATGGGTCGTATTTTATTATTTTTATCATTTTATCGAGAAGAACCGGAAACAGGAAATGGACACATTGCAGTTGGAAGCATTGATCAAGGAACTTGAGTTAAAAACAATAAAAGCACACATAAATCCCCATTTTATTTTCAATTCACTCAACAGCATCCGGGCGTTGATCGATGAAAACCCTTCCCGTGCAAGAACGGCGATCACTGAACTAAGCAATATTTTGAGAAGCAGCATGCAGGTTGATAAAGCAGAAACAGTGAGCTTTGAAAAGGAATTGAACATTGTAAAAGATTATCTTGCCCTTGAAAATATGCGGTTTGAAGACCGGTTACAAGTGGAATATGAAATTGATGAAGATACGTTGGATCAGCAGGTGCCGCCCATGATGCTGCAAACGCTGGTAGAGAATGCGATCAAGCATGGCATCAGCAAACATATAAGAGGAGGAACGATAAAGATCATCTCCGATTTCAAAGATCATTATCATGAACTGGCCGTGCAGAATACCGGCAGTTTAAACGGAGGGCTGAACGCGGAAGGTTTTGGATTATCAAGCACTCAAAACCGTCTTGGCTTGTTATATGGCGATAAAGCAAGTTTTGAGATCAAACAGGTTGCGCCATCGATCGTTGAAGCAAGGGTGCTTATTCCCGTGCCCCTGTCCCCTAAAGGGGAATTTTGATAAAGTATTTTTATGAAATTATCGCTTTTGTAAATATAGTTACTGATGAATAGAGATTTTATCTTCCCATGTTAGTTCATTATTTAATAAATTTTTTAACTAAACACTTCCATTTTGGGAGTATTTCAAAAACTCCCCTTTAGGGGGTGGGGGCACATGAGAGCAATTATCATTGATGACGAACGGCTGGCAAGAGCCGAGCTGCGTAAACTTTTGCAGGATTTTCCGGAAGTAGAAGTAATAGACGAGGCAGCCAATGCGGAAGAAGGCATTACGAAAATTGAAGCGCAAAATCCTGACCTGATCTTTCTCGATATCCAGATGCCAGGAAGAACAGGTTTTGATATGTTGTCCAGTCTTGAAAAATCCCCGAATGTAATTTTCACAACTGCCTATGATGAATATGCCCTCAAGGCATTTGAAGTAAATGCATTGGATTATCTGCTCAAACCGGTAGAGCCGAAACGACTTGCGGATGCCATTCAGAAATTGCATTTTATCGAAACAAAGGAGCCTGTGGGCAATGGTGAAAATGTAAACAAAAGTTTGCTTACAGAGAATGACCAGGTATTTGTGAAAGACGGGGAACGCTGTTGGTTTGTGAAATTAAGCGATATCAGGTTGTTTGAGAGTGTCGGCAACTATGCAAAGGTTTTCTTTGCTAACAATAAACCACTTATCTTAAAATCATTGAATGCTCTTGAAGAAAGGCTTGATGAAAAAATGTTTTTCCGGGCTAACCGCAAACACATTGTTAACCTGCGCATGATCGAAAAAATTGAACCTTATTTTAATGGTGGTTTATTACTTGAATTGAAAGGCGGGGAGAAAATCGAAGTGAGCAGGAGGCAGACGGTGAAGTTTAAAGAGATGATGAGTCTGTAAGCCCCCATCCCCTAAAGGGGCTTACAAAGCTGATAATGGTATAAACAAGAGTAATGCTTAAAATTATTTTAATGGGGTTGTTTTTACTAACAACCTCTTTTTTATTGGCGCAAACGAAAATTGATGATGTCATCAATTTGAAAGAGGTTGAAAGAATTGAAAAGACCTTGTCTTCGGATGATATGCGGGGGCGCAGGGCATTTACCCCCGACATAAATAAGGCCGCTGGTTTTATTGCCGATGAATTTAAGAAGATCGGATTGCAGGCTTTGGGAGAAAGCAAAACATACAGGCAGGAGTTTGCCATGGTTCGTCCAAAATTTATCAGTGCTTCCGCTACATTCGACGGAAATGCTCTTGATACGAAGAATATTATTGTTGTTACCTGCAAGCCCGATCTGCATATTGACGAATCATCGGGTTATTCATTTGCAAATATTAAAGAAGGAGAAAGTCTTTTCTCAACTGCCGCCGAATTTATAAAATCAAATAGGAACCTGGTCGTATTGGTTAATAATAGTTTTGCAACTGACTTTTCCCGGCTCACCTATTTTAAACGCTCCATTTTTAAAACGAATAACAGTGTTGTTTTTGTATTGGCAGATGCGAAGCCTTCAAAATTTATCATTGAAGCGAAGCATGAAATTACAGAACAGCTTTTAGCAAATGTGGTGGGTATTTTACCAGGTGCCGGACAGGCAGGCAAAAAAGATGAATATGTGATCTTTTCGGGTCACTATGATCATCTCGGAGTTGGCAAACCTGTCAATGGCGATTCCATATACAATGGAGCCAATGACGATGCGGCGGGCACGACCGCTGTCATTATGCTGGCAAAATATTTTAAAGCTCTTGGTAACAATGAAAGAACGATCGTGTTTGCTGCTTTTACAGCGGAAGAGGTGGGTGGTTATGGTTCACAATATTTTTCAAAACAGTTTGATCCAAATAAAATAGTTGCGATGTTCAACATTGAAATGATCGGAACAGAAAGCAAATGGGGAAAGAACTCGGCTTATATTACCGGCTATGAAAAAACAGACATGGGTTCGATTCTGCAGAAAAATTTGGAGGGAACTGGTTTTACGTTTTATCCTGATCCTTATACTTCGGAAAATCTATTCTATCGTTCAGATAATGCCACGCTGGCTAATCTCGGCGTGCCCGCTCATACCATCTCCACATCTAAAATGGACAGCGAACCTAACTATCATAAAGTGAGTGACCAAATTGAAATGCTTGACCTGGATAATATGACGATGATCATTCGATCTATTGCGCTTAGTTCGAAAACTATTGTAAGTGGGGTGGACACACCGACGAGAGTAAGAACTGGAGAATTGAAATAAGGATGGAGATTTATTAACTCTTAATAGAAATTCAAACGTTGATAACAATTCATTTAGACGACGAGATCAAATCTTTACCGGCACCGAATGCACAGCAGCACTCATTTCTTTGATCAGTGAAGAATCTTTTTCAATCGCATTGCCTACAACGATTACGTCGGCACCTGCCTTGCAATTGCGGTATGCTTTTTCAGGTTCGATAATGCCGCCGCCAATGATCAATGGCATTTCAATTTTTTGCGCAACCGATTCGATCATTGATTCAGCGACAGGCCTTTTGGCGCCGCTTCCTGCATCCATGTAAATTAATTTCATGCCCAGCATTTCGCCCGCCATGGCTGTGCACATGGCAATTTCATTTTTATCATGAGGGATTGGGGAAGCATTACTGATATAGGAAACCGTAGTAGGCGCGCCGCCATCGATGACCATATAACCTGTTGACAAAATCTCCAAACCACTTTGTCTCACTGTTGGAGCAGAAACAACATGCTGACCAATGAGCAGTTCCGGATTACGGCCGGAAATCAGGGAAAGGTATAACAATGCATCAGCATACTTGCTTAATTGTGTGGGACTGCCCGGAAATAAAATCACAGGGATGGTACAGTTGTCCTTAATATGCTTTACGACATCGTCAAGATGATTGCTGATAACAAGACTTCCGCCTACTAAGAAATAATCAACTTGTGCGGATGTCGAAAGATCCATGAGTTCATCCAGCAGGGAATGGTTCACTTTGTCGGGGTCGATCAGAACTGCGAATGATTTATGTCCGGTCTTTTTTCTTTCTTCCAGCGATTTGTAAATTTTTATCTTCATCCAATTCCGGTTAGGTATACAAAATTGCAAAAAAATGTCTTTATAATGAGTATTAGTCAGGTTATATTATGTGGCGACGGAAGGATAAATTGGATATAAAATCTTTGATCTTAAGAAAAACGTGCCGCAAATAACTACAAAAACATTTTATAAAAAATTTTAAACAACGAAATTTTTGGTGTTACCAGTTTTTTAATTTTTTGTAACCGTAAAGTTACTTAGTAGCAAGCATTTCATGCGATCAATTTGCCGGAAGCCAGCAACTTCAATTATTTCAGGAGACTGGTCTTTCAAAATGCTTGCTGGTTTTGATTTTCAGAGTAAACCAGGATTCAATTTCATTTTTTACATATACACTTTGAATTTTCCAAAACTTTTTTTGTTTAAAAATGTTGAAAAAAAAGGAAAGGCAATACGAGCAAGCCTTTCAATCGCTTATCCACATTGTGTTAATATTTGAAGGTTTGAAATGATTAATGATAAAAATACTTTCGTTTACACCTCTCCTCCCGGAGACAGTCAACCAGAGACCCAACTAAATTCTTTTTAATTATGACTACCAGAAAACAAAGTTCCCGCAAAGCGGGATTGCAGTTTCGTCGTCGCTTTACAAAGGACGACGTAAATGTCTTCGATCAATTTGAATATGATTACCGTACCAGTGTTATTCGTAATCCCAGTGGAGAAGTGGTGTTTGAAATGAATAATGTGGAAGTACCTAAACAATGGAGCCAGATTGCAACCGATATACTTGCCCAAAAATATTTTCGTAAAGCCGGGGTACCGCAACCCGATGGAAGTCTTGGAAGGGAAACCAGTGCTAAGCAAGTGGCCCATCGTCTTGCAAATTGCTGGAGAGCCTGGGGCGAACGTTATGGATACTTTGATTCAGAAAAAGACGCACAGATCTTTTATGAAGAACTGGTATATTCAATTTTGAACCAGATGTGTGTTCCTAATTCTCCGCAATGGTTCAATACGGGCTTGTATGAAAGCTATGGTATTAAGGGGAAACCCCAGGGGCATTATTATGTTGATCCTCTTGATGAGCAATTGAAAAAATCCACTTCAGCATATGAACGCCCTCAGCCTCATGCCTGTTTTATTTTAAGTGTGGATGATGACCTGGTAAATGATGGCGGTATCATGGACCTCTGGGTTCGTGAGGCAAGGATTTTTAAATATGGTTCGGGCGTAGGAACGAATTTTTCCAATCTCCGTGGCGAAGGCGAAAAATTAAGTGGTGGTGGTACATCGAGCGGGTTGATGAGTTTTTTGAAAATTGGTGATCGTGCGGCTGGTGCCATTAAAAGTGGTGGTACAACACGCAGGGCTGCCAAAATGGTTTGTCTCGACCTTGATCATCCGGAGATCGTTCAGTTTATCAATTGGAAAATGGAAGAAGAAAAGAAAGTAGGAGCGTTGATTGCGGCGGGTTATGCCAGCGACTATGAAGGCGAAGCATACAAAACAGTTTCAGGTCAGAACTCAAATAACTCGGTTCGTATTCCTAATTCTTTTTTTGAAAAATTGAAAGCGGATGAAGACTGGGAATTAAAAGGAAGAATGGACGGAAAAGTGATGAAAAAAGTTCCGGCGAGGGAACTATGGAATCAAATTTCTTATGCTGCCTGGCGCTGTGCTGATCCGGGGACCCAATACAATACCACCATCAATGAGTGGCACACCTGCCCGGCAGGGGGAGAAATAAGAGCATCAAACCCATGCAGTGAATATATGTTCCTTGACAACACTGCATGCAACCTTGCTTCAGCTAACCTGATGAAGTTTTATGATGCTGAGAAAAATATTTTTGATGTAGACGGCTATGAATACAATTGTCGCCTATGGACAGCGGTGCTTGAGATCTCTGTATTGATGGCGCAGTTCCCTTCCAAAGAAGTAGCTAAGTTGAGTTATGAATACAGAACACTTGGACTGGGCTATGCAAACCTGGGCACGCTTTTAATGGTTAGCGGTATTCCTTATGACAGTGAAGAGGCAAGAGCCATTGCAGGTGCACTTACAGCCATCATGACCGGCACCTCCTACAAAACTTCAGCAGAGATGGCTGAAGTATTGGGAGCATTTCCCCGTTATGCGGAGAATAAAGAGAATATGCTTCGTGTGATGCGCAATCATCGGCTCGCAGCTTATGATGCGGATGAATATGAGGGACTGAGTCTAAAACCGCAAGGCATCAAAGCAAAATATTGTCCGGATTATTTATTGAAAGCGGCCTGCAAGGCCTGGGATGATGCAGTTGAGTTAGGCGAGAAATTCGGATACAGGAATGCGCAATCGACAGTGATTGCACCAACAGGGACAATTGGGTTGGTGATGGACTGCGATACCACTGGTGTTGAGCCTGACTTCGCCCTGGTGAAATTTAAAAAATTGAGTGGGGGCGGTTATTTTAAAATTATCAACCAATCGGTGCCTGTTGCTTTAAAGAATTTAGGTTACAGCGAAAAAGAAACAGAGGCCATCATTAAGTATGCCGTAGGCGCTGCTACATTTGCCGGTGCTCCTTTCATTAATCACCAATCGTTAAGTGAGAGAGGATTTATTGCTGATGAAATAAAAAAATTAGATGTCGCTGTTTCATCTGCATTTGACATTGCTTTTGTATTCAATAAATATACGTTAGGTGAAGAATGCCTGCAGCGACTAGGATTTACGCCAACACAATACAACAATTTTGAATGGAGCCTGCTCGAAGCTCTTGGATTTACTGACGAGGAAATTGAAGCCGCCAATGATTATGTATGCGGCACCATGATGCTGGAAGGCGCTCCTTACCTGAAAGAAGAACATTTGCCCGTTTTTGACTGTGCCAACAAATGCGGAAAAAAAGGCCAGCGTTATATTCATGCTCATGGTCACATCCGTATGATGGCAGCCGCACAACCTTTTATCAGCGGCGCCATTTCGAAAACAATTAATCTGCCCAATGAGGCTACCGTAGAAGAAATTGCTGATGCCTATATGCTAAGCTGGGAACTTGGTTTAAAAGCCTGTGCTTTGTATCGTGATGGATCGAAATTGTCACAACCTTTAAGCAATAAGAGCGACAAGAAAAAAAGGGATCAAGGCACAAGCGACAGGGTACAAGAGAACCAGCAGCCAACAACTAACCAGCAACCAGTCCACAAGGACTCCTTCGGAGCAACCAGTAGCCAATTCGAATCCCACATTGTTGATCTCGGAAAATTAACCATTGATGAGTTGCTTGACGAAGTGCAGAAAAGAGTGCAATCATCACCGGATACAAAATTAAAACGCAAACTGGCAAGTATCGTTGAACGCCGTTCGTTACCTGCGAAGCGTCGCGGCTTTACACAAAAAGCAAAAATTAACGGACAAGCCATCTTCTTACGGACGGGTGAATATAGCGATGGCACATTGGGTGAAATCTTCATTGATATGGCAAAAGAAGGAGCTACAATGCGCAGCATGTTAAACTGCTTTGCCATCGCTATTTCTATTGGTTTGCAATATGGGGTGCCGCTGGAAGAATTTGTTGACAAATTTGCTTTCACACGCTTTGACCCCGCGGGTTTTGTGGAACATCCAAATATCAAATCGACAACTTCAATAGTAGATTTTATTTTCCGTGTACTGGGTTATGAATATCTCGGCCGCACAGATCTTGTGCATGTATTGGATAAACCTGAGGTATTGAATACGGGCACTGATGATTGGGATGATGTACCCTCCGGTTTGGAGTATGCTAATTCGCCCGAATTATCAAGCGTGCGGGTTGTTAGTGCATCATCCAATGGCGTACATCCGGTAAAAACAAAACAGGCCACACCAGCCAGGGCAGAAGCGGGGCTTGATGCGATGAATGCAGCCGCCAAATCAATGCAAAGCGATGCGCCGGCTTGCAATGTTTGCGGACACATTACTGTGCGCAGCGGCACTTGTTATAAATGTTTGAATTGTGGAAACAGCCTGGGCTGCAGTTAACTTTTTACCCTGTCCCTGAATGGTGAAAAACCAGATAAAGAAAGTACCCATTAAAAACCGTCCCGACATTGTCGGGACTTTTTATTTAAGAACCCTATGCTTGCTATTATTATTGCAATCTGTCAAACAATTTTCCAATGGCTTCTTCAATGGAATTGGAGGTAACAAACGTTAGTCGCTATGGGAAAGAAAAGAGAACAATCTCAGGGTCAAACATACGGTCAATCTTTCTCCCTGGCACTGAGGGCTTTGAATTGGAATAATCCAACTTGTTCGTAAAATTTCTAAAAAAAACTCAATAATAAGTGAGGGATTTCTCTAATGTTTTTTAAAAACAGAAAGCCTATTTTGCCAATTCAAAATTCTTTTTATGAAAACAAGAAATATCCTGTTTATCCTTGGTCTTATATTTTTATTAGCTGGTTGCGCCAGAGCAGTAACGCCTGCACAGGCTGCAAGCGGTAGCTACCATCATTGCAGGCCAGTGAAATAACTTTTAATTACTGCCAAACAGGCTGCCTATTGCACCTTCAAGCATGGGAAATTTTTCAACAACAAATGTCTTGATGGTTTCTATCGCTTGTTTGGCTTGCTCCTCGGTAAGCCCTGCTTCTGACTTTAATTTATCAATCAACTCTTGCATAAAAATTGTTTGGGGTTTAAAGTTAGGACAAATAAAAACGCTGGAAATTATTTCCAGCGTTTTTGATAAATGATTTGCTGTATATTATGCCACTTTCAACAGGCTGAGTTTGCTCTTATCAAATTTGCGTCTTGCATAATCCAGGTCAAGACTAAAAACAGTTTCTTTTGATGAAGGTAATTCGAACATTGCATCGGTTAATATACCCTCACAAATACTACGTAGACCCCTTGCTCCCAATTTATATTCGACAGCTTTTTCTACCATGAAGTCTAATACTTCTTCTTCTACTGATAATCGTATTCCTTCCAGTTCAAATAATCTTTTGTATTGTTTCATCAACGCATTCTTGGGTTCAGTAAGAATGGAACGTAGAGTGGAAGCGTCCAACGGGTCAAGATGTGTCACTACGGGTAACCGGCCAAGCAACTCAGGGATCAATCCAAATGATTTCAGATCCTGCGCATTAACGTAGCTGCAACAGGTTTTTCTTCATGGTTTCCTGTTGATCCTTGTCCACATTGAAGCCTATTGCATTTGTATTCATGCGGCGGGCAATGATCTTATCAATACCATCAAAAGCTCCACCACAAATGAATAAAATATTTTGGGTATTGATTTTTATTAGCTTCTGTTCCGGATGTTTTCGACCGCCTTGTGGTGGTACCAGAACATCCGTTCCTTCAAGCAATTTCAACATTCCCTGCTGCACACCTTCACCACTTACATCGCGGGTAATGGAAGGATTATCTCCTTTGCGGGCGATCTTATCTATTTCATCGATATAAACAATTCCGCTCTCAGCACTATCGACATCATAATTACAAACCTGCAATAATCTTGTCAGAATACTTTCCACGTCTTCACCCACATAACCTGCTTCCGTAAATACAGTTGCATCCACGATTGTGAATGGAACGTTCAGCATGCGGGCAATAGTTTTTGCCAACAAGGTTTTTCCCGTTCCGGTTTCACCCACCATAATGATGTTGCTTTTTTCAATTTCAACATCATTTGTGTTGTCTGAAGTTTTTTGCTGCAATCTTTTATAATGATTATATACGGCCACTGCCAGCACTTTTTTTGCTTCATCCTGGCCTATCACATATTCATCAAGAAATTTTTTTATCTCTACCGGTTTTTTTACAGTGAGCTTAAAAGAAGAAGTTGTTTTTTCATCACGTACCATCAATTCCTGTTCAATGATCTCATGGGCATGCTCTACGCAATTTTCACAAATATGCCCTTCCTGGCCAGCGATAAGTATTTTCACTTCATCGCGGCTACGGCCACAAAATGAACAATGTAGAGTATTTTTTGCCATGCTATTTATGTTTCTATAGGTTAAATACTAAACAGCAAAATTATAAAACCATAGCACAAGCGTGGTTTTATTTAGTCGAAACAGTTAAAAAACTCGCTAAGAAGGCTTTATATCTTATCGATCACCTTGTCAACAATCCCATATTCAACGGATTCTTTGGCATCCATCCAGTAATCCCTGTCGAAATCCTTCATAATTCTTTCAATTGGTTTGCCACAATTCTGAGCCAAGTATTTTCGCACCAATTTCTTTCACCCTCTGTGTTTGCTTTGCCTGGATCTCAAGATCAGCACTTACACCTTGTATATGACCGCCTAATGACGGCTGGTGGATCATTACTTCACCATGAGGATAGATTAAACGTCTTCCTTTAACACCTCCACTTAACAAGATGCTGCCCATTGAAGCGGCAAGACCCATGCAAATGGTACTTACGGGGCTTTTCATCATTCGCATGGTATCGTATATAACCATGCCACTGGTGACGACACCACCCGGACTGTTTATATAAAATTTAATTTCTTCGCCGGGTTTATCTGCATCAAGCAATAACAATTTGCTTACTACATCCTTCGCACTTTTATCGTCTACTACTCCCCAGAGTTGTACACTTCGATTGTCAAAAAATAACTTCTCCAGTTTTTTGCTGAAGATCATGAGATCCGATTTCGGTCTTTCTTCCGGCACTTCTTCTTCATCATCTGCCCTCCAGGCGTTGTATAAATAATTTTTGCGGGACATAAAGCTTACCTTTTATCTTATTTGTTCTTGTTTCTCTGTTGAATTATTTTATGTGGTCAACAATTGTAATTCTGCTGAGCCGCCGTTGCGTCGCTCCCGATAGTTATCGGGACTTGTACGTTCGGCAATTCTACTTAACTAATCTCAGACTTATTTTTCCTTCTTTTCCTTTTTCGGATTGATGAGCAACACTTCATCAACAAGACCATATTCTTTTGCCTCTATTGCTGTCATCCATTTATCACGATCAAAGTCCACCTCGATCTGGTCAACCGGTTTGCCCGTATGAGAACCTACAATTTCGTATAATTCATTTTTCAACTTCCTGATTTCTTTCACTGTGATCTCTATGTCGCTGGCCTGTCCGCCAATGGCGCCGCTCGGTTGGTGCATCATAATTCTGGCGTGTTTCAAGGCAGCTCGTTTACCTTTTGTACCTGCTCCCAAAAGCACACAAGCCATGGATGCCGCCATGCCGATACAAATTGTAGCCACATCCGGAGAAACATATTGTAATGTATCGTAAACTCCCAGACCTGAATAAACACTTCCACCCGGGCTGTTGATGTACATATTGATGTCTCTCACCCGGTCCGTTGAATCAAGAAACAGTAATTGCGCAGTTACAATATTTGCAACTTCATCATTAATAGGATAACCAAGAAAAATGATACGATCCATCATCAGCCGGCTATATACGTCCATTACCGCCACATTCATGGGTCGTTCCTCTATGATGTTTGGAGTAAGCGCAGTTACCATTTTTGGAGTAAGCGCAGCCATATGCGTGGCATATCCATGTAACAAGTTGCTGGAAATACCTTTGTGTTTAACAGCATACTTCTCAAATTCTGAATTGAAACTCATAATTAAAACATATTTAAAGTTTCAGGATTGGACGTTTTAAGAGTCTCGGAGCAATAGCGAAATTCTTAAACTTTTAATTTTGAACGTATGAACTCATCAAATATCCGTCCAATTGGTAAAATCACAAAATTGATGACAGGGATTGCAGGAATTGAGACGAATTGACACAATAGAAAGATCTTTTAATCAATCCCCTTGAAACAATTGTCTTAATGATGGTGTTGATGCGTTTCAACCATTTTTGCAAAATCCTCAGAACTGATCTCTTTCTCCTCGGGCCGCAATTGCGTTTCTACCCAATCAAGGATTTTTTGACTTTGAATGCGATTATAAGCATCTTCAACATACTTGCGATCCTTCATCATTTTTTCTACATAGTCTTTTATCCATGGCTGTTCCTCATCCAATGCACCCATACCCATATATCCAAAAAGCTGCTGCTTTGCAAAATTTCTTATCTCATCGGGTGTTACCTGGATGTTATTGTCTGAAACTATTTTGTCTGAAATAAGCGTCCATTTTAGCTGGTTGATGAACGCTGGAAATTCTTTTTCAATTTCCTCATCTGTTTTTGGATTTTCACCCTGCGTTTTCATCCATTTTTTCAGAAAGCCTTCCGGAAATTTTATCTCTGTATTGTCAAGTAGTTGATGGTATGCCTGGTGCTGCAATTGGCTCTTTGCCTGTCCGTCCCAGTACGCCTGTATCTCATCCCTGATCTTGTTTCTAAAATCCGCTTCCGATTTTACATCTCCTGCCGGATAAAGCTGATTAAAAAAATCTTCATTCAATTCTCTTTTCTCGAGTAAACCGATCTTGGTTATATGAACTTTAAAATTTTTGTCGACTGCAGTTTCATCATCTTTATTCAAGCCAAGATCTCCCATGATCCATTCTCTTTCCTTATCCTCAAAAGCAGTTTTTAGTTTAATGATAATAAAATCATTTTTTGACTTTCCCGTCAGGTCTTTGCGAATACCCTCGGCAAAATATTTGACAAGTAATGAATTGTCTTTTTTAATTCCTTCCGGCACATCATTTCCGTTTTCATCAGTTTCGGTAAAAATTACATTCAAGACATTTTCCTCGGTGGTAACAGTTTCCTCATCTTTCATATTCCCATACCTGTTTTGCAGGCGGGCAATTTCATTGTTGATCATTTCATCTGTTACCTGCACCTTGTAACGGGTTGTGTGCAAAGAAGGAAGTACGGGTAACTCAAATCCTGGCTTTAAGCCTATCTCAAATGAAAAATGATAATCAGCAGGACTGTTCACATCGAGCTGGCGGAGGTTTATTTCATCAGGAAGAGGCTGGGCAAAAATGTTGATCTTTTCTGTTTCAAGATATTTTACAAGCTCACGATCTATGGAACGAAGCACCTCATCGGTAAATAAAGAGTTGCCGTACATTTTCTTTATCAATCCGGCTGGTACCATGCCTTTACGAAAACCCGGTATGTTTGCTTTTTTGCCGTAGTCCTTTAACGTCTTTTCGAAAGCAGGCAGGTAATCTTCTTTGCCGAGTGTGAGAGTTAATTTGTCATGAAGCAATCCCACATTTTCTTTAGTAACTGTTGCCATAATACCCCCAACTCCGCGTTAGGCGGAGAGTTTTTATACACTCTGATTTTCGAGTGATGTTAAAAAATCGTTCATTAGAAATCAGGAGGTCGAAGAGTGCGACGCAACAGAAGCTAAATAGAATTACTATTGCTGGCAACACAATTATCAACCATCCCAAAAAGAACTGTTTGATCGAATTGGAATCTACCTAATCCCTTCAGGGGTTAGGGGCGTGCGGGTGGAGGGACTCGAACCCCCATGCCTTGCGGCGCCAGATCCTAAGTCTGGTATGTCTACCAATTTCACCACACCCGCTGAAAAGTTTCAGAGTTTGACGAGTTCAAAAGTTCCGGGCTTGATCTTTGCGCTAGATCTGAACTCGCAATAAAAAGAACTTCATAAATCACACAGTTGCCTCGCGGCGTTCCGAGGTTTGCAGTCGGGATATGTCTGCCATCCCGATAGTTATCGGGATCACACACCCGCTGAAAAGTTTCCGAGTTTGACGAGTTCAAAAGTTCCGGGTTTGATCTTTGCGTTAGATCTGAACTCGCAATAAAAAGAACTTCATAAATCACATAGTTGCCTCGCGGCGTTCCGAGGTTTGCAGTCGGGATATGTCTGCCATCCCGATAGTTATCGGGATCACACACCCGCTGAAAAGTTTCAGAGTTTGACGAGTTCAAAAGTTCCGGGTTTGATCTTTGCGCTAGATCTGAACTCGCAATAAAAAGAACTTCATAAATCACATAGTTGCCTTGCGGCGTTCCGACGTTTGCAGTCGGAATTTGTCTGCCGTCCCGATAGTTATCGGCATCACATCATATGTCTTTAAACCCTAAAGGGCTGCAAATGTATGTCAATTCGCCTAAAGAAAGAGGCCGCTTTTGCTTAAATTTGTTAACTATGGAAACCGTTGCGCAGATACCTAAATATAGTCTTACTGATGAGCAGGAAAAAAAGCTCATACTGCGTGAATATCGCGCCTTACTGCGTAGTCTGAAAATAAAGTTGAAACCGGGTGATCGAAAGACCATCCGACTCGCTTTTGAAATTGCCGCCGATGCCCATAAAACCATGCGCCGTAAAAGTGGGGAGCCTTATATACTTCATCCATTAGCAGTAGCCCGGATCTGTGTAGAAGAAATAGGCCTGGGTGTTCGCTCCACGATTTGTTCGCTCCTTCACGATACCGTGGAAGATACTGATATAACGCTGGAAGATATTGAAAGAGATTTTGGGAGTGAGATCGCAAGAATTGTGGACGGGCTTACAAAAATTTCAAATGTTATTGATGTAAATGCTTCCAAACAAGCCGAGAATTTTAAAAAAATACTCTTAACTCTTACCGACGATCCCCGGGTAATACTGATCAAGCTGGCCGACCGCTTGCATAATATGCGTACGCTTGACAGCATGAAGAGAGAAAAGCAACTAAAAATTGCCTCGGAAACGGTGTATGTATATGGACCGCTGGCACATCGCATGGGTTTATATACCATCAAGACCGAAATGGAAGACCTGGCGATGAAATACCTGGAACCTGAGACTTATAGGGAGATCGCTCAAAAGCTTGCAGAGACAAAAAGAGAACGCACAAAGTATATCAATGAATTTATTAAACCACTGAATGAAAAACTTGAAAAGGCAGGGTTTGATTTTGAGATATATGGTCGCCCCAAGAGTATCCACTCGATTTGGACCAAAATGAAGAAAAAAGGAGTTGCATTTGAAGAAGTGTATGATCTGTTTGCCATCAGGGTTATTTTAAATTCTCCGCCGGAAAGGGAAAAAGAGGATTGCTGGAAAGTTTATTCATTGATCACAGATGAATATATTCCATCGCCCGAACGATTGAGGGACTGGTTAAGCAATCCGAAAAGTAATGGTTATGAAGCCTTGCATACCACTGTGATGGGTCCGAGGGTCGTTGGGTGGAAGTCCAGATAAGAACAAAACGGATGAATGAAATTGCGGAGAAGGGGCTGGCAGCTCATTGGAAATATAAAGAAGGAGGAGCAGATGAAAGCCGGTTTGATAAATGGTTTCAGCAGATACGCGAGGTCATCTCATCCGAGGGAACAGACAGCATCGATTTTCTCCAGGATTTCAAAACCAGTTTTCTCGCAGAGGAGATTTATGTGTATACGCCCAAAGGTGATGTGAAGATGTTGCCAGTTGGATCAACAGCATTGGATTTTGCTTTCGCTATTCACAGTGAGATCGGTGGAAAATGTATCGGGGCCAAAGTAAATCACAAATTAGTCCCTATCAGTCACAAATTACGTAGTGGTGACCAGGTTGAGATCATTAGCAGTAACAAACAAAAACCATCCGAGGATTGGCTCACATTTGTAGTAACGGCTAAGGCAAAAAGCAAAATAAAAGATGCGCTGAAGGAAGAAAAAAGAAAAATTGCAGAGGATGGCAAGTATGCATTGCAAAAAAAATTGGAAGGAATGGGAGCTGCTTTTGCGCAGCATAATATTGAAGAGCTGATGAACTGGTATAAATTCAGCTCACCTCTGGATCTTTTTTACCAAATCGCCATAAAGAACATTGACCTAAAGGACCTCAAAGAATTTAAGGTTGTTCACGGTGACAAACTGGAATCACCAAAGCCAAAACAGGTCCAGGAATTAAAACCGGAGATCGTTCCGAGCATACCAAAAAAAGATACAGAACTGATCATTTTCGGCGAAAGCAGTGATAAGATCGTTTATAATCTGGCAAATTGCTGTAAGCCGATTCCCGGCGATGATGTATTTGGTTTTGTGACTACAGGAAAGGGTCTCACCATTCATCGTACTAACTGTCCTAACGCGGCCAAACTGCTGGCTAACTATGGCCACAGGGTAGTAAAAACGAAATGGGCCAAGAACAAAGAAATTTCATTTCTGACCGGGTTGAGGATTATTGGCCTTGATGATGTGGGAGTTGTAAATAAGATCACCAATCTTATTTCAGGAGAGCTAAAGATCAATATTGCGGCCATTACCATTGAAGCAAAAGAAGGTTTGTTTGAGGGAAATATGAAAGTATATGTTCATGACAAAGAAGAACTGGATGAACTTGTGAACAGGTTAAAGGCTCTCCAGGGTATTCATTCGGTTGACAGGTTTGACACCGAAACAGTATAAGATCTAGCTGAGAATATCTTATTCACATTTAAGAATATTTCACAAAAGCTATCATTCAATAATTATTTTTGCCGGCGTTTTAAAGTCAGCTAAGCCAGTGAGCCAAATAGTCAGCACACATGATGACTTACCTGACTTGAATAACTTAAATGACTATTATGGTAGATGTAATTCTGGGTCTGCAATGGGGTGATGAAGGAAAAGGAAAAATCGTTGACTTTTTTGCCAAAGATTATGACGTAATCGCCAGGTTCCAGGGAGGGCCTAATGCCGGCCACACGTTGTATGTGAACGACAAAAAAATTGTCCTGCACCAGATACCTTCAGGTGTTTTTCATGAAGGAGTGACAAATCTCATTGGCAATGGAGTTGTTCTGGATGCCGTAACCCTAAAAAGAGAATGCGATACAGTTGCGTCCTTTGGCATTGATCTGAAAAAGAACTTGTTTATTTCCGAGCGAGCTCATCTCATCCTTCCCACACATCGGGCATTAGATAAAGCCGCCGAACTTTCGAAGGGGAATGATAAGATCGGATCAACTCTAAAAGGCATCAGCCCGGCGTATATGGATAAAACCGGCAGAAACGGTTTACGGGTGGGCGATCTTCTCGACAAAAATTTTACTACGTCATATATTAAACTCAGGCTTAAGCATCAGAAACTACTGGACAATTATTCATTCAACGAGGATATTTCTGATTGGGAAGAAGAATTTTTTGAGGCTCTTGAGTTTTTGAAGCAGTTGAATATTGTAAACGGGCGAGTATTTTATCAACAATAAACTCAGCAGGGCAAAAAAAGGTTTTGGCAGAAGGCGCCCAGGGAAGCATGCTTGATATTGACTTTGGAACTTTTCCGTTTGTTACCTCATCAAGCACGATCACGGCCGGCGTTTGCAGTGGACTGGGAGTTGCCCCGCAAAAGATCCGGGAAGTGATCGGTGTCACGAAGGCATATTGTACCCGGGTAGGAGGAGGGCCATTCCCGACGGAACTAAATGATGAAACCGGCGAAAGATTGCGACAAGCAGGAAATGAATTTGGCGCTACCACAGGTCGGCCGAGGCGCTGTGGCTGGATTGATCTGGTAGCGCTTCGTTATGCATGTATGATCAATGGTGTTACAAAACTTGTAATGACCAAAGCCGATGTTTTGGATGCATTTAAACAACTGTCCGTTTGTACGGGTTATAAAATAAACGGCAAGGAAAGCTCAGAGATTCCTTTTCAAATGACAAGGATCAATATTGAGCCAGTATATAAAGAATTTACTGGCTGGAACATTTCCACCAGTGCAGCGAAATCGCCTGGAGAATTGCCTCAAGCGATGAAAGGATATGTGGACTTTATTAATCAAGAACTTGGTGTAGGAATTCAATATATTTCCAACGGTCCCGGGAGGGAACAGATAATTGCTTTATTTGATAAGTAAAATTCATAAAAAATAATTTTAAAAAATTTGGCGATTTAAAAACTTCGCTGAAATTTTACACCTATTAATCCTTTTCTACTATGGCGAGTAAATCTGGTAAGGACAAAAAATCCTCCGGTAAAGCTAAGATTGAACCTGACGAGGCAACTAAAAAAACTTCTTCTAAATCAAAAAAACAAATGGAAGAAGATGATGACGATTTTGATGAAGATGATGAAACAGAGACCCCTGCCACAAAAAGCAAGGCGGCAACTTCTTCAAAAAAGAAAGCGGCAGATGATGACGACGACGACGATGATGTAGATGAAGAAGTGGATGAGTGGGATAAGGTAGAGGAAGAAGAGAACTGGGATCCTGATTTTGAAGAGTTCGATGTTCCAAAATCAAAAGCTAAAAAAGGTCCTGGTAAAAAGGGTGTCGAGGAGGATGATGATTTTAAAATGGATGATGAGTTTAAAGACATGGATCTTTTTAATGAAAACAACTATGATGATGAAGAGGATGATTTTTAAATTTATTTTATAAAAAAGTAAAATCAGGCAACCGATACCAACTGCATTTTTTTCCTTTACAAATTTTACACAAGCAGGAAAGTGCTGATCAAATTCATTTGGTTCAGCACTTTTTTTGTCAGTTCAATTTATGAAAGTGTCGGCAGGGAAGATCTCTAATGAGTTACTTACCGGTGCCATTTACGGGAGCCAGCAATAATTTTATTGATTCTTCAAGTATCTGGAATTTTTTTGCATTGAAGACATCCATCTTATCACCCGGGAGGCGAAGATCAAAACTTCCCCTGACTGCGATCTGTTTATCGAAACCAGGATTATAGCGATTGAAGGTTGTAATATCCATCAGTATATTTTTTGAAATGATCACTGAATTGTATTTGCCGCTAATGGACTGCATTTTTGAATTTGTAAGTTCTTCCTGGCTCAAATTGTTTTTTCCTGCAGCAGAAGAGAGCATAACATTGTCTGCTTCGTCCTTCGTTACTGTTGTAATTCCACCATTACCCTCCATGATGTAATGTGTGGCAATAAATTTTTTTACATGATTGCGACTCTCTGTCGGCAAATAATATTGAAGGTCCCAGAAATTGCGACTGTGACTCTTCCGGATAGCAGAATTTACGTTGCCAACACCTCCATTATATGCCGCGATTACGAGTAGCCAATCGCCATAAATTGAAAATAGTTCCTTCAGGTACTTTGCGGCCGCCGTCGTGCTTTTGTAATAGTCTGTTCTTTCGTCCCTGTATTCATTCACTTTTAAGCCCATCTTCTTCGCTGTGCCAGGCATAAATTGCCAGGGTCCAACAGCACCCGCCCATGAAAAAGCGGAAGATTTTAAGTTCGATTCGACTACTGCAAGGTATTTTAACTCGCCGGGAAGGCCCTGAGAAACAAGGATCCCATTCATCATGTCAAAATAAGGCTTACCCCAACCCTTCATTTCCTCCAGGCGTTTCGTATGGTGACCCATATAATCCTGTACAAAGCTGACTGCTCTTGGATTTAACCTGACTGAATAATCTTCTGTTTTTTCTGTAGAAGTAATGAACAGGTCTTTGAAGGCTTGTCTCGGATCATTTGCAGTTATATTAGCCTGCAGCGAATCATTAACGATCGCCGTATCAGAAGAAATTAATATTGGTGCGGAGACTTGATGCTCATCGGCGGCCCTTAAAAAAAAGGTAAATGAACAAACAACAGAAAATAACAGTGGTGTTTTCTTGACCCTCATCAAGGTTTTTTTAGCAAATTCAATTTCCTTGCTTTGCTCTTTTGCTACCCGGCACTCCGATACAGTCAAATTAACCCTTCCTGTTGGCCTTCATTAAATATTGAGATACCTGGAGCAAAGATAATTCATTAAAATTTTTGGACATCACCTGCAAGCCAAAAGGCATGCCAATAGTGTGTTTGTAAAGAGGGAGAGAAATGGCAGGACATCCGACAAGATTAGCCATGACCGTAAAAATATCCGCAAGATACATGGCAATGGGGTCATCCATTTTTTCCCCTATCTTAAATGCGGGAGCGGGCGAGTCAGGCATCAAAATAAAATCGTAGTCACTAAAAATTCCTTTCGTTTTTTGTACCAGGAGCTGCCTTACCTGCTGTGCTTTAGTAAAATACGCATCATAATAACCAGTGCTTAAAACAAAAGTCCCCAGCATAATGCGACGTTTAACTTCTTTTCCAAATCCTTCCGAACGGGTAAGTTTATAGAATTCTGGAAGATCAGGAACGGTCTTCTTAGTCCGGTATCCATACCTGACTCCATCATAACGGGAGAGATTGGATGAGGCTTCAGCGGTTGTCAAAACATAATAAGCAGGTACAATGTAGTCGAGATATTCGAACCGGACCGGTTCAACTACGTGACCATCTGTTTTCAATTCGTCAATAGTTCTTTTTATTGAAGCTGATATCTCTTTATCAAGGCTGGGATGGTCGAGGACTTCATTAAAATAAGCGAAATGATATTTTTTATTTTCATCTTTCGATAGCCCCGAAGAATAGTCCCCGACTTTTTCCCGGGAAACCGTTGCATCATATTCGTCATTACCTGCAATTACCTTTAATATCTTAGCTATATCATTAATACTGTTTCCAAAAATTCCTATCTGGTCAAAAGAGGAAGCATACGCAACCAGACCATATCGTGATATTCTTCCGTAGGTGGGTTTTAATCCAACAACACCACAAAAGTCTGCTGGTTGGCGAACAGAACCCCCGGTATCGCTGCCCAGGGAGATCATGCACAACCCAGCTTGTACGGCCACTGCCGAACCGCCCGATGAGCCACCGGGAACCCTTGAATTGTCTTTTGCGTTCAGTACCTTCCCGTAGGCAGAGTTTTCATTGGTGGAACCCATTGCAAACTCATCGCAATTGCAACGGCCAATGATGATTGCCTCTTCCTGTAATAATCTCTCAGTTGCAGTTGCGGAATAAACGGATTCAAATCCGTCAAGGATTTTTGAAGAAGCAGTGAGGCGATGATGTTTATAAGCGATAATATCTTTCAGGCCGATAACTACTCCATGTAATGAACCCATCGGCTTACCTGAGTTTCTTTTGTCATCCAGGTCCGCAGCTTTTTGTAAGGCCTCCTCAGCATAAACTTCAATAAAAGCGTTTAAATGCTTTAGAGTACTTATTTGCTGAATAAAATGTTCGACCGCTTGCTTGCAGCTGGCATCTCCTCGTTCAAGTTGGGCATGATATCGTTCAATGGAAGAGAACTCAAACAAAAGCTATTGCCTTTATTGATTATGAAAATAAGAGAACCTGTAATTGGTGAGTGAATCAGGAGGGAGTCTTTGTTTCGTTCACACTATTTACGTTATTGACGTTGTCCTCAATTTCTTTACGAACATTATTTTTTGCGTCATTGAATTCACGCACACCACGTCCCAAACCTCTCATCAGTTCGGGTATTTTGCGACCGCCAAACAGCAAGAGAACAATCACAAGAATTATGATGATTTCCTGTGTTCCCAGCACACCTAATAAATTAGCTTGGATCATAATTTTATAAATTAGACATCAAAGATACTAAGCTATCCCGGACAATTTACTAATAATCGGTTATTAACCAAATTACAACGAAAATATATTGCCGGAGCTGAAAGATCTCAGGTATTATTCCGCGGCTGCTTCTTCAACGCTCATGCGTTTTTCCTTAATTCTCGCACTCTTTCCGCTACGGGCACGCTGATAGTAGAGCTTGGAGCGACGTACGCGGCCTGTCTTATTCAAAACTATTGACTCAATATTGGGAGAGAAAAAAGGAAAAAGTCTTTCAACGCCGATCCCGTCACTTATTTTACGAACAGTAAACGTGGCCGTAGCACCTGTTCCCTGGCGTTTGATAACATCGCCTTTAAAAGATTGAATTCTCTCTTTATTTCCTTCAATGATCTTATAGTTCACGGTGATATTATCTCCCGGTTTAAAATCAGGGATATCCTTTTTACCAGTTAATTGCTCGTGAACATATGCTATGGCGTTCATAATCTTAAATTTTAACGGTTCGTCTGCCTGAATGTTCCCGCTGTTTGAATTTATCTTAAATTAGTTTTGAAACGGGCGGGCAAAGATAGGTCTAAAAGTTTAGATTTTAGATTACAGATTTAAGATTTTTAATGAGAGCCAGATGTCTTATTAAGGTCATAATTCGGAAATCTTTTCCGAAAATTACCTGGCGACGTTTACGGCTCTCTTTTCCCTTATCACCGTTACTTTGATCTGGCCTGGAAAGGTCATTTCATTTTGAATTTTCTGCGCAATTTCAAACGACAAGCGATCCGAATCCGCATCTGTTACCTTTTCGGCTTCAACAATAACCCTTAATTCGCGGCCGGCCTGGATAGCGTAAGCTTTTTCAACTCCGGGGTAGGCGAGAGCCAGATTTTCCAGGTCCCTGATTCGCTGGAGATATTGTTGCATGATCTCCCTGCGGGCACCCGGCCTTGCGCCACTGATGGCATCACATGCCTGGACGATGGGAGAGATCACATATTGCATTTCCATTTCATCATGGTGAGCACCAATTGCGTTTACAACTGCAGGATTCTCCCCATACTTTTCGGCCAGTTTAGCTCCCAGGAGGGCATGACTCAGCTCTGTTTCCTCATCGGGAACCTTTCCGATATCATGTAACAAACCTGCTCGTTTTGCCAGTTTTGGGTTTAAACCTAACTCACCCGCCATTACACCGCAAAGATTTGCTACTTCCCGGCTATGCATTAAAAGATTTTGTCCATAAGACGAACGGAAACGCATTTTGCCAACTATTCGAACCAGGTCTTTGTGCAACCCATGAATTCCCAGTTCGATGACCGTACGTTCTCCGATCTCAGCAATTTGCTCTTCTAACTGCTTGCGGGTCTTTTCAACTATTTCCTCGATCCTTGCCGGGTGAATACGGCCATCTGCAACGAGCCTCTGCAAACTGAGACGGGCAATTTCGCGACGCAATGGGTCAAATGAGGAGAGAATGATAGCTTCAGGTGTGTCATCCACTATGAGGTCAACGCCTGTTGCAGCTTCGATGGCGCGAATGTTACGACCTTCCCGGCCAATGATCTGTCCTTTGATTTCATCACTTTCCAGGTTAAAAACGGTTATTGCATTTTCAATAGCCTGCTCTGCCGCTGTACGCTGAATAGTCTGGATAATGATCTTGCGGGCTTCTTTATTGGCTTTTTGCTTGGCATCATCAATTATGTCCTGCTGCAAACCGAGCGCCTGGGTCTGAGCTTCTTGCTTCAAACTTTCCACCAATTGGGTTTTAGCTTCTTCGGCAGTGAGGCCAGCGATTTTTTCCAGCCGGCGAATGTGCTCTTCCTGATGCTTTTCAAGCTCAGTACGTTTGATATTCACTAATTCTATCTGCCGGTTCAGGTGTTCCTTAATGGCCTCGTTTTCCTTTATCTGCCTGTCGAGATTGTTTTCTTTTTGATTGATGCTTTGTTCTTTCTGCCGGACGCGGTTCTCGACGTCGCTCATCTTACGATTTCTGTCAAGCACTTCCTTGTCGTGCTCTGCCTTCATTTGCACAAATTTCTCCTTTGCCTCCAACTCTTTTTCCTTACGGATGGTTTCAGCTCTGATGCCAGCCTCTTTTACTATTGATTGCGATTGGATTTCAGCTTCTTCGATTTGTTTGCGGGTGTCTTTTGCAAAAATGAATTTACCCGCCACGATTCCAATGATCAGTGCGGATACACCAATAATAATGTATATGATGTTTGGGTCCATGAATCAGTTTTTTAGTTTGTTCCAAAATGATATTTTCGTTAACTCCTTTCATATTGAATCAGGTCTTATTCCTTTTCAGTAAACAGGTATCTGGCGAAGATACAAAAGGTGATGTATTGAAAGAAATGACAAGAAGGATAATAGCCGCTCAAATAGTCGCAATTATCCTTTTTTTAGTTGATTCTCCAGCATTCGCTCTATCGAATCCAACTGGTCAGTTATGTTATCCTTTTCCATTTGCGGTGAAGTGGTTGTATTCTGCTCGGTGGCAAACCAGATCAGTACCATGGAAACATAATCCTGCATATCCTTTCCGGCAAATTGGGTCTTGTATTCGATGATCTTTTCGTTTATGGTTTTTACTGTTTTTCGTAACATCTCTTCATCTTTCGGATGGATTTTGAGCCGGTAAGTTCGATCAGCGATCAGGATAGTTACAGGAATTAATTCATTCATGACTTGCATTTTACAATTTGTTTGTCTAATTTCATTCCCCCTTTGCAAACTCAAGCTAAACTTTGAAGATCATTTCCACCCATTCTTATCCTTGAAGAAGCGTCAACTAAAACTATATCCATGTTTGCCAAAGTTAAGCCAATGGTCTTTATTGACTCGCTCAAATTTGAGTTGATGGCTCAGGGAGAAACTCCATTCAAAGCAATTTTAAGGGATGATAAGGGATGTGTATGCAGCACTTTAGAATCTCCAATGCCGGTAAAGAATAATGAACTTGTATGGAGGGGATTAAATAACCTGCCCTATGGTGTTTATACGCTTGAGCTTACACAGGGAAATGATGAAATGAAAATGCGGCTGGTGAAGAGAGTTTGATCTACTCACTGAACAGGGCGATGCACTTGTCAATCTCTTTTATATAGTGGTTGATCCTTTTTTCAAACTCTTTCTTATCTTGTTCATCCCAACTTCCTGAACTTATCTTTAATACCTCCACCTGCTGCCTCAAGGTTTCGATCGTTTGCTGGTGATTTGAAGATTGTTTAGCTGATCGTTCCAATTCTTTTTTTAATTGGCTATTTTCTTTTTGCAGTTCATGATGTTGTTTTATCAACTGCTGAAGTTTTTCCTGGATTCGTTTTATGTGAACATCTACTTCTGACATGCTCAACAGATTTTATTTGCACATTATTTTCTTATTTCTGCGTTCAGGTCTTTTTCCAGTGCCATCATGATCTTATTCATCATTCCATCGATCTCTTTATCCGTCAAAGTTTTTTCTTTATCCAAAAATGTAAAACTAATAGCCATTGACCTTCTGCCCCTGCCCAGTTTCTCACTTTCAAACACATCAAACAAACGCATATCCTGTAATTGGTCTATTTTTAATTTCTCCACCGATCCTTTAGCTTCTTCATATTTTAAATGAGAAGGTACAACGACCGCGAGGTCGCGATGTACCGCCGGAAATTTCGGGATGTCTTCAACTTTGATCGCTGTGTACTTTGCTTTTGCCAGGGTTGTATCCCAGTCAATGTCCGCATAGAAAACAGGTTGCCTGATGTCAAATCCGCTCAGCACAGATTGATCCACTTCACCAAACTGCAATACCACTGAACCGTTGATTCTTATTTCCAGGGCTGAGTGCAATTTTTTATTAGTGAAATTCTCAAAATTTTCCGGTTGCATCCCAAGCAATTTTAACAGGGATGTGACAACGCCTTTTAAAAAATAGAGATCTGATTTGATGGCCTTGTTACGCCAGCCGGTCTCATTCACATTACCGGTAATATAAAGACAGAGATGTTCGGTTTCATGAAATTTACCGGCTCCTGACGTTGTATAAGTTTTTCCAAAATCGAAGAATTTCAAATCATTGTTTTTCCTGTTCAGGTTGTGGGCGATTGACTCCAATCCCGTTTCAAGCATGGAAGGCCTCATGATATTTAATTCAGCGCTCAGGCTATTCAGCATTTTTACGGAACGTGTAAGTTCTATTTCGTCAAAATAGGCTTCATTAGTAATGGAATTGGTCATGATCTCATTAAACCCAAGTCCTGTAAGATAGCCGGAGACTTTTTCCCGAAAAATGCCTGCTGCGTAATCTTCCTCGACGGAAGGAGTCATTGTAACGGAAGAGGGGATTTCGATGTTATCCAACCCGTCGATACGAATGATTTCTTCCACCACATCTGCAGGTAATGAAATATCAGGTTTATGAAAAGGTGCTGCCACAGATAATTCGTCAAGGCCCTCTTTCATTATCTCAAAGCCTAAGCTGCCAAGAATGCCCTTCACCGTATCGGGGTGATAATTTTTTCCGGCGAGTTTTTTCAGGTAGTGATATTTCAGCGTTATTTTCACCTTTTCCTTCGGTTCAGGATACACATCCACAACGTCAGACGCAATTTCGCCTCCGCAGATTTCTTTGATCATCATGGCGGCACGTTTCAATACGTTTACTGTGTTGCTAATATCAATTCCTTTTTCAAACCGGCTCGCAGCATCTGTTCGGAGACCATGGTAAAAAGATGTTTTGCGGATATTAACAGGGTTGAACCACGCACTTTCTAAAAAAATATTTTTTGTTTTACCTGTTACGCCGCTATGAAGTCCTCCAAATACACCTGCAATACACACCCCTCCTTTTGCATCACAGATCATCAGGTCGTCGGCACTTAGCTTTCTTTTCTTTTCATCAAGCGCAATGAACTCGGTGCCTTCAGGTAAATTTTTTACAACGATCTTATGCCCCTTGAGTTCATCCGCATCGAAGGCATGTAATGGTTGCCCGGTTTCATGCTGAATATAATTTGTAATATCAACTATATTATTAACGGGCCTTACTCCAATTGATTTTAGCCGCTGCTGCATCCATCGTGGCGAATCTCCAATAACAATGTTTGTAATACTTATTCCTGAATAGCGTTGGCAGGCTTTTGTGTTTTCAATAGTTACAGCGATGGGAAATGAGTTGTTGTCAATTTTAAAATTATTGTTATCAGGCAGCCTCGGCTTGAAAGCTTTTTTATCATGATGACTAAGATAGGCACAGACATCCCTGGCTACACCCCAATGGCTCATTGCATCCATTCGATTCGGAGTTAAGCCGATCTCGTAAACCCGGTCCTCATATAACTGAAAATAGTCAGTTGCGGGCATTCCAATTTTTGCATTGCCATTCAATACTATAATACCTGCATGTGACTTACCCAGTCCGATCTCATCTTCGGCACAGATCATCCCCTGGCTTTCCACACCGCGGATCTTTGCCAGTCTCATAGTTACCGGATCACTATTTACGGGATAAATGGTAATGCCCTCTTTTGCTACAATTACTTTTTGTCCTACAGCTACATTAGGTGCACCGCATACAATTTGGAGAGGAGTTGTGGCATCGATATCGACTGTTGTTAACGTGAGCTTATCGGCGTTGGGATGTTTTTCAACGGTCAGTACTTCGCCAATTACTAATCCTTTTAATCCGCCCTTTACCTCTTCGTATATATAATAATCCTCCACTTCCAGCCCAATGGATGTAAGGATCCGGTTCAACCGCTCAGGTTCAAGAGCAATCGGTAAACCTGCCTGTCCGGCAGGCAGGTATTCACTCAGCCATTTGTAAGAAATTTTCATGTTCCTTGAGTAATCTAATGTTTGCAGAGTCGACAAAGATAGCGGAAAGAGGGTTACTGATTTACCGGTGCCGGGGTACAAATGCAGCATAAAAACAAAAACCCGAAACTCAGTTTGCACTAAGTATTCGGGTTTTCAATTGGTCGTCATTCTGTATTAGCCTACCTCAGGGCGAACGGGGAAGAATTCCTTATGAATATTTCCAATTGCAGGTTGGAAATACAGAATGACAAGAGCTTTATAATGCAATTTGTTTTTGCATCATCATTTTGCGAAGGTTAATGAGTCCATAACGCATACGTCCCAGTGCCGTGTTGATACTGCAGTTGGTCATGGATGCAATTTCCTTAAAACTCATATCTGCATAGTGACGGAGGATGATCACTTCGCGTTGATCTTCCGGGAGCTGGTCAAGCATGGCACGAACACGGTCATGGCTTTGGCGTTTCATCATTTTAGTTTCGGCACTATCATCCGCAAAGCTCAACACCTCAAAGATGTCTTTGTCGTCGCCATTTTTGATAGTGGGAGTACGTTTTACTTTGCGAAAATAATCAACGCAAAGATTGTGAGCAATTCTCATAGCCCAGGGTAAGAATTTGCCTTCTTCTGTGTAGCGGCCGCTGCGCATGGTATCAATAATGCGAATAAAGACATCCTGGAAAATATCCTCAGCAAGATATTTGTCTTTTACCAGGAATAAAATGGAAGTGTAAAGCTTATCCTTATGACGCAGCACAAGGATCTCAAGAGCTTCGAGATTTCCATCAACAAAAAGGTTGATAAGCTCGTGGTCAGTTTTTTTCATTAAAGCTTTCATAAAACTCCTACAGGTTGTTTTAGGTTTTTGGATATTGGTTTACTCTATAAACAGTTAACGGGAAAAAATTTTTGAAACTAAAGTCTGAGTAGAAAGTATACGATAGGCGAGATTGATTTTTTGGTTATCATAATTTGGATATTGTGAGCTAAAAGTAGAATTATTTTTTAAAATACCAAATATTTTATCGACGGAACAATAAATTTTCCCGCCAAAAAACTGTTAACATACGCTTTAAGATTTTGATTCTATAAGGGTTTACATTTGCAGACTCAAAAATGGATAAACTTATAAAAGAGAAAAAACACCCGGAAAGAGCAATCGTAAATTCCGCAGGAAACATCCTTATTAAAGGTGCAAGAGTTCATAATTTAAAAAATGTAACTGTAGAAATTCCACGCGGCAAATTAGTGGTGGTAACAGGTGTTTCAGGTTCCGGGAAATCGTCGTTGACAATTGATACCTTGTATGCCGAAGGCCAGCGACGATATGCTGAGAGCCTGAGTGCTTATGCGCGCCAGTTTTTGAACAGGATGAATAAACCTGACGTAGACTATATCAAGGGTCTTTGCCCTGCCATTGCGATCGAACAAAGAGTAATTGCGAGAACGCCACGGAGTACGGTGGGAAGCATGACTGAAATTTATGATTACCTGAGGCTATTATATGCAAGAATTGGAAAAACCATTTCTCCTGTTTCTGGCCGTGAGGTCAAAAAGGATGATGTGACCGATGTTGTAAAAGCCATTACTGAATTAAAAAATGGCGACAAGGTCTTTATTCTGACCCCTTTCAAACAGCACAAAAACCGCGATGCGAAGGAAGAGTTGAACATTCTAGTGCAAAAAGGATTCTCAAGAGTCTATATTCGTGAATTATCAAACCTCCATCGTGAAGCCAGTGAAACTCTTCGAATCGAAGAGCTTTTAGAATTACCTGATAAAGAACTCAAACAAAAATTGGCGATTGACGATCGACGATTCGCGATCTATATTTTAATAGACCGTATTGTCGCAAAAGATTTTGAAGAAGATGATAAACATCGCCTGGCAGATTCAATTGGAACGGCGTTCTATGAAGGAGAGGGAGATGTGTATGTGGAAATAAACAGTGACAAACTCATTCATTTTAATAACAGATTCGAACTGGATGGGATGACATTTGAAGAACCGGTTCCCAATCTTTTCAATTTCAATAATCCTTTTGGTGCTTGTCCAACTTGTGAAGGCTTTTCGCAGGTACTTGGAATTGATAGCGATCTTGTAATTCCGGACAAACGGCTGAGTGTGTATGAAGGGGCTGTTGCGCCCTGGAAAGGAGAAAAGCTTGGCTGGTGGAGAGATCAATTTGTGAAAGGCGCAAGAAGAATAAATTTTCCGGTTCATAAACCGATCGCTGATCTTACCGGGGAACAATACCAGACTCTGTGGGAGGGAGCGGGCAATGTAAATGGCATCAATGATTTTTTTAAAGAAGTTGAACAAAATCTCTATAAGGTTCAATACCGGGTATTGTTAAGCCGGTATCGTGGAAGAACACAATGTCCGGATTGCAAAGGCTATCGCCTGCGTAATGAAGCTTTGTATGTAAAAATTGGTGGAAAACACGTTGGCGAGTTGAGTGAGATGCCTGTTAAATATTTGAAACAATGGTTTGATGAACTCGAAAAGAAATTATCTGATTTTGATAAACAGGTTGCCAAAAGAATTTTAATTGAGATCAATTCAAGGATAAATACATTATTAAGCGTTGGGCTCGGTTATTTAACCCTGAATCGTTTGGCGAATTCATTAAGCGGGGGCGAAAGCCAGAGGATACAACTTACAAGAAGTCTCGGGAGTAATCTTACCAGTTCATTATATATTTTGGATGAGCCTTCTATTGGGTTACATTCGAGAGATACACAAAATCTCATCCGTGTGTTGAAGGAACTTCGTGATCTTGGTAACACTGTTGTAGTAGTAGAGCATGATGAAATGATGATGCGGGAAGCTGATCATATTATTGATATGGGTCCGCTTGCTTCACACCTTGGCGGCGAAGTAATTGCTGAAGGAGATTTCGATGAAATTATCTCAAACCCGCAAAGTCTCACCGGAAAATATTTAAGCAGGGAATTGAAAATTGAACCACCGAAAAATATCCGTAAATGGAATTCCAGTATTACAGTGGAAGGTGCCCGTCAGCATAATTTAAAAGATATCACCGTTGAATTTCCACTAAATGTTTTATGTGTGATCACCGGGGTCAGTGGAAGTGGAAAGACCACCCTCGTAAAACAAATTCTTTACCCGGCATTGCAAAAAATAAAAGGTGAGTTTGCTGATAAAGTGGGTTTCCACAAAGCTATAAGTGGTGATATCGGGAATATTTCACAAATTGAAATGGTAGATCAAAATCCAATTGGCAAATCATCGAGAAGTAATCCTGTAACATATATCAAAGCTTATGATGAGATCCGTGACCTGTTCTCAAAACAGCCCTTGAGTAAAATGAGAGGCTTTTTGCCGAAGCATTTTTCATTCAATGTCGATGGAGGGCGATGTGATTCGTGTAAGGGCGAGGGCGAACAAATTGTAGAGATGCAATTTTTAGCGGATGTGCACCTTACCTGTGAAGTATGCGGAGGTAAAAGATTCAAGGAAGAAGTTCTTGAAGTGACTTATAAAAACAAAAACGTTTTTGACGTTTTGGAAATGAGCGTGGATGAGGCCATTGATTTTTTTCATCAGGAAAAAAGCCTGGTGAAAGCCATACAGCCACTAAGTGACGTCGGGCTCGGCTACATCAAGCTGGGACAGTCATCTGATACGCTTTCGGGTGGTGAAGCACAAAGGGTAAAACTTGCTTCCTTCCTTGGCAAGGGCAAAAGCAGTGGGAAAATACTCTTCATTTTTGATGAACCAACAACCGGCCTGCATTTTCACGACATAAAAAAATTACTCAACTCGTTCAATGCATTGATAGAACAGGGACATTCCATTATAGTTATTGAGCATAATATAGAAGTGATACGGAGTGCTGACTGGGTCATCGACCTTGGTCCCGGGGCCGGTGATAGCGGCGGTGAAGTTATTTATGCAGGAAAGCCTGAAGGAATAAGAAAGGTGAAAGAAAGCTGGACCGGGAAATTTCTTTGACAAAAAATAAGGCCATCTTAGAAAAGACGGCCTTTTTAATAATCCGTACCCTATGAAAAAAGATATGCAACTGTGATACGGCAAATTTTCAGTTGCGTTTTTTTATTTGTCGACCGTCCATTTTTCAATTTCAAACAGGTAATATTTATCCCCGCCAGGAAATAAATCCCGGTAAATGATAGCATCAACTATGGTTCTTCGGAAACTGGGGCTTTCAGCAGATAAGGGGAGCGCACAAATGTAATAGCGGGTTTTTAATTATGCAAGCATTCAGAACAAATTATTTCTAAAGACGAAGATCATGACGCGTTGTTTGGAGATTGCATTTCGAATCCTGGTATAGCAGGATTATCTTAACCTGTCAAGACTTTTTACGAGTTTTTCGTCTCTCCAAATGCCCCTTGCCGCAAGAAAAAGAAAGATGGGTATAGCGAGGGTAAAAAGGCAGGATAGGGATATGATGCCGGTTTCAAATTTTTGTATTTCCAAAAAGTACAGTACGATCAGTATAGCAGAAAGAATACAGTTTATTACTGTAAGGGTTAATTGCCTTTTCCTGTTCTTAAATAAAAATATAGCTACGATGCAAAGTAAGATCACAGTTACCGTCAATATCAGTATCGGTACCCGGGAAACAGCATCCAGTCTCACATCAGGCTGCCGGGTGTCCTTAATGATCTTACTTCCGCTGTAGAATGGTAATTTAAAAGTAAAGAACGCAAAAATGGCAGCGAGCAATAACCAAAGACTCTGGAAACGTTGTATCATACAGAAATTTCACGACAAATTTATTAATGAATTACCGGATTGAACGACGATTTTTTTATACTTATGTTTGAAAAATCAAAATCCCCGGATACCGGGGATTTGCTTAGAAAGGAATGGTTAATGGTTGATAGAGGCTCCGTGACAAGGGAGGTAAGGTATTAATGCTTGTTATTTGCAGCCAATGGTTCACTCATTTTCGCTCCGTCTTTGATCTTATTCCTCTTGCTGTATGATACATCGCCAACGGCGTCTATTCTCAGGGTGAGCTCATTCTTTGCATTTTTCAGAACAGCATAAAAGCTGATCCCGCTTTCTACACTTTCAAACTGGTACAATTGTGTTACGTCGTAATTGCTGTAGGTACTATTTATTTTTTCCTGTGCGCTAATGGGTAAAAGATCAATGCTTATATAGCGACCTACTCCTTTGAATTCGCCTTCATTTGTAAAATAGGCGTCCCTGTAACCCTGTCCCTGGGTAAAAGATGCAACATAAGAATCCTGGATGGGCACCCATCTTGCAACTGACGCATTTTTGAAATGTTCGTCAAATGCTTTTTGTACATCAGAAGGAACGTCTGTCATTTGCGCATTGCTGCTAATAGCGACCAGTAGACAGTAAATAAGTACTGAGCTGGAGAATAAAATCTTTTTCATTTTTTTTAAGATTTAATAGTTTTTAAAATTGTTGTTAGTCTTCAGGATACTTTAAAATTTAAATTCATTCAGTTCTAAGGGACAGATCGAAAGATTTATTTGGCGCCGCAATCAAAAATCTAAATCGTTTACTAAGTAGTCGCAGGGACAGATAAAAAGGAAACAACTCCCGACTATTTTAATTTTTTGGCTGATTCAATTATTACTAATAATCTTCCAGGGGAAGGAAGCATAGCGCAATGATGGAAAGAAAGGCCGCTATTTTACCTTTTGTTTTGTTACCTTAGAATGAACAATCTCTTGTGAACCTTTTTAATAAACCAACTGTTTCGTCTGATGAGCGGGAAATAATTGACAGCATCGCTCAAAACGGAATGGGGAGAAAGAAAGGTGAGGAGCATCTTTTTAACCGCTACGCTTACTTTATAAAGGAAGCTGTCTACAAATATTCCTTGCCTGAAGAAGATGCCTTTGACCTTTACAGCGATACAATTATATCTGCCATTGAAAAAATAGCCAGTGGTTCGTTCCAGGGCCGTTCTTTGCTAAAAACATGGATTTACAGCATTTTCCATAATAAATATGTTGACCTTCTCCGAAAAAAGACGACAAATAAGAACAGCATCCATCAAACATTGTCGATTTCTGATCTGCTATTAGAGATTTCCGATCATTCAAAAACCATTGTCCAGAGACTGGTTGATAAGACAGATTGGGAAATTCTGAGAGAAAGGTTGGTCCAGGTTGGGGAGAATTGCCGTCAAATGTTGCTGCTCTGGGCCGATGGATACAGCGATAAGGATATCGCCGGATTAATGGAGTACAAAACATCTGACGTAGTAAAAACAAGTCGACTGAGGTGTCTTGAAAAATTGAAACAATTGTATCGCAAAACTTAATTTGAAAAATGCAAAATTATCTTGAATATATAGATGCCTATTTTCAACGAATGCTTGATCCTGAAGAAACTAAACGATTTGAACAAAAAATTAGAGACGACAAAGACTTTGCAGATGAAGTGGCGTTTTATCTATCTGCAAAGCAGAGTTTGAAAGAGGAAGCGGAAAAGGAAAAAAAGGAACGGTTCAGGGAATTACTGGCACAACAAAGCCCGGTTATTGATATTAACCGGCATAGAAGTATAAAAAGGATTTGGATATACAGAGTATCGGCAGCTGCAGCAGTTTTAATCTGCGTATTTTTCGCCTGGTATTTCTTTTTTTCAAATAATTCCGCCACGCCACACCAAATGGCGGATAACTACTTAAACAAGGATTTAAAAACCCTGCCCGTTAAAATGAGTGCTGAAACGGACAGTCTTCAAAGTGGACTACGATTATACAATAATGGACAATATGATTCGGCACTGATCATATTCGAGACGATTGCCAGAAGAGACACCGGAAATTATGTACCCAGAAAATACGCGGGGATTGTTTATCTTCAGTTAGGTAATTACGAGAAAGCCCTTCAATATTTCAAGCAATTCGAAAATGAAACCCTCTACGCTAACCCATCTTTATTTTACCAGGCCCTCACTCTATTAAAGCGCAACCTGCCCGGTGATAAACAAAAAGCCAAAGATTTGTTGCAACAGGTAGTGGGTGATGATCTTGAGGGAAAAGAACCTGCACAGCAATGGCTGAAGAAATGGTAAACCAATTCTTTCACCAATAAATACCGGTGGAAGGCAAAAGAGGAAGAAAGGAATTCCACAGAATGAGAAGTCGGTAGGCATGAGCCTTAATAATTCTTTTATAGGAATTGTTTACCTTAGTTGATCAATTACGACAAATCCTTTCGGAAAGATGTTTGCTTGATTACTACCCATATCATTTCTAGACCTCACTCTATTAAAACGTAATCAATCCGGTCACAAGGAGAAGTGCGGAAGTTGTTGAACCAGGTCGTGCGCAAAGATTTTCGTGGGAAGGAAACCGCTGATGATGGCTTAAGAAGAAGTGGTAAAGATTACTTTCCGATTTCTACAAGTCAAAAACTCTTTGATTCTTTCAGGGTATCAGCTCAAAAAGAGGCAAGACATTCTTTTGGTTGCGAAACACTGATTGATCATTACAAGCGAATTTGTGTAACAATAAAAAAACATCCATTTCTTCACCAATAAAAAATCATACTATATGCCGGACATTAAGATAGGAAACGACGCCATAGCCAGGCTCCAGAGTAAATTTGCTGCCGCTGCTGCAACTCCTACCACTCCCCTTAATCGGAGTACACTAGTGAGTTTGCAACACGATTGTTCGATCTTGATAAACTTGATCGATGAGCTGATCGAGGTCGACTGGTTGGCAGACGCGAATTTGCAATATGACTTGTCGACTTATTCGCCAGCACAAATCGATGACTTCAAAGAAGTCCAAAAATTAGCGTTTCAGCAAGAGATTGACAGCTCAACCTTGAAGGGTTACACGATTGTAAGATTCGATTTTGTCCCAGTAGCCGGAGGTGTCATGTCTCGCGCAAGTGCGTTTCTGTCTCCTCCCGCGAAAAGGGGTCAAGGCGGCCCCGGAGGTGGCCAAGGAACAGTCAACCCAGGTTATCCCCCAAAGTGATCTTAGTTAGTGGAAGCTTAATCCATTCAGACCATAGGCCTGATAATAGTTACCTATGAGCGGCAAAATATTTATCATTGGACTCGTGCTAATCTTAGGTGCAAGTACTGCCTGGCCGCAGTGCATTGAGAAGGATACGCTCAAGAAAAAATTGAATTATCTGCGAAAAGCTACCACAGTTTCAGATGTGCAAAAGCTGACACTATTACTTGACTATGAAAACCGGGTAAAAGCATGCACATACCGCGATGATTCGTCTCACTGCTCATTGTTATCAGCCATTGCCCTCCTCTATCACAACCAGTCCGACGATGTAAAAGCAATTTACTATTACAGGGAGGCAATTGCCCTTGCGTCTGGTCGGACAAGCGGTGAAGCGGTTCCGGCAAAAGATCTGTTTGTCTATTATTCTAACCTTGCGGACGCATATGAGTCTTTGAACAGAGTGGCAGAAAGAATGACCTCTCTGGACAGTGCGATCGCCATAGGTATGAGGTCGCCACCAATCAGCCGCCTGTTCCTCTGGTGCATATATGCCAAGGTGGTTTACTACTATGATGTCGGTGATTATCGTCGCTGCAGTGAATATGCAACCACCTGTGAAAAATTTGGAAAGCAATATGCCAGTAGCGCGGCAGAAAAAACTGTACCGGGGGGCATGATCTATTGTACCATGAGCCGGCTCTGGAATTTGAATGCGCTTATCGCGTTAAGAAGATTTGATGATGCTAAGACATTGTTATTAACCAGGGTGCGAGAATATAGGAACACATCTGATAAAGAATTCCTCGGCGTACTTTATGAGCAACTGGCGGAAGTTTTCGTACACAGCAAAACGTATGATAGTGCCCTGTTTTACTACCGCAAAGCATACGACTGGGAACATGCACGGGGCAACTCACTCGTGTGTAAAACCATATTAAATAACATTGGCTACAGTGTCTACTACCCCGAGGACAGGAACATCGACAGCGCGTTGGTCTATTACCGCAGGTCGTTGCAGGTTAAAATTGATTCGGCCTCTTTGCGCAGGTTTTATCCCCCTGAGAAAATTCATGAATTCGACGCCTCTGAAACGCTAAACGTACTAAGCAGCATGGCGGATGCCTTTGTGCGGAAGGGTAGTTTTGACTCGGCATATAAGTATATCCAGCTTGCTTTTGACCAGATCGAACCGGGTATAAATGAGGAAAAGATCATGAAATGGTCCCCGGACGAGATGCGCAAATTGCAAAAGAAAAGATACATCGCTGGTCTTTTCATATCAAAAGGAACAGCATATCACGAGAAATATAAACACACAGGGGATATTGCCGCGATCCGTGAAGCGCTGCGTGTCTATAAATTGTCAGACCAGCTTCTCGACAGAATAAAAGCCGACCAATTTGATAACGACTCGAAATTATTCTGGCGTGACGACGCCCGCCGTCTCTATGAACAAGCCATTCAAGCGAGTTTTTCAATTAATGATGTTAACAATGCTTTTTATTTTTTTGAGAAGAGTCGCGCAGTGATATTAAATGATCAATTAAGTGAGCAACGCTGGGCTGGTGAAAAAGATATTCTAAGACAAACTCAGTTACGCTCGCGAATGAACTTCTTGCAAAAGGAAATTGACCAGAACGATATCAGCGCCGGGCGATTGGACGAATTGCAGAGGGAACTGTTCACCACGAGGCAGGAACTGGATGGATTGATACAAGCAATTAAGATCAAGAACCCTTTGTATTACCAGAACTTTATCGATTCTGGCATAATCAAATTAGCGGCCGTACGAAGCCACATATTGAAGGATCATGCGGCCCTGATCGAAATCTACGCGGGCGACAGCGCGGTCTACGAACTGGTTGTATCCAGGCAGAAAAATTTTCTTCGCACAATCAACAAAGATGATTTTGATGACTTGTCCGCGCAGTATCTAAGCTACCTTTCTGACGCAGCTGCGGGAAATACCCATTTCAATGAATTCGCGAAGATTTCTCAGAAATTGTATCGTCTTCTTTTTGATGGCCTCGATATACGAAATGGCCGGATCATCGTTTCACCTAATGGGTACTATTTCCCATTCGAGGCCCTGATCACTTCTTTCGAAAAAGGAGTGCCCAGGTACCTTGTGCATGATTTTGCTGTGACTTATGTATATTCAGCCCGCTATCTGACGAATTCTTTTGCGCGGGAAAATATTGATGAGTCTAAGAAAATTATTGGCTTTGCTCCGGTCGAATTTACAGGATCGAACCTCGCAGGCTTACCTGGCAGTGACATCTCGCTTAAGAAAATTGTATCCTACTTCAATGGATCGAAGTGTTTGCTGGACAATGAAGCATCGAAAGACAATTTCCTTCAGAGATTTCATTTGTACCAGCTGATTCAACTTTACACTCACGCCACAGATAGCGGTTATAACGGTGAGCCGGTTATTTGGTTTGCGGACTCCATTCTCACCCTCTCTGATCTTATTTCAGAGCACAAGCCAGCGACGAGGTTGATTGTTCTTTCCGCTTGTGAAACGGGAAAAGGAAAACTATACAGGGGTGAGGGGATTTTTAGTTTTAACCGTGGCTTTGCTGCTCTCGGTATACCATCTTCTGTCAGTAATTTGTGGTCCGTAGATAATGTATCGACTTACAGGATAACCGAAATGTTTTACAAATATCTGCAAGATGGAATACCGAGTGATGTCGCCTTGCAAAAGGCCAAACTCGATTTTATTTCAGGTGACAAGGAAAAGCAAATACCCTACTATTGGGCTGCTCCGATACTTGTAGGTATTGATGAGTCATTTGGTTCAGGAAAAAGTGAGGGGGCCAATACCTTGCTTTTAATTGCTGCTCTGGTAGCGGCCACAGTTATCGTTATTGTTATGCGCAGAAGATTGCGGGATCAGGACAAACAGCAAGCAAAGTAATTGCTGCATTTATTGTGCGGAGCCCTGGGAAAGTGAACAACTCTGTTTGCCCGTGACTTGCCATCAAACGTTAAACAATCCTTTCACCAATAATTTTATATTTATGCAATGGGTAAAATCAAAAGATGAAATAAACGAAAGAGTGTGTCTAAGAAAAGATCCACCTTAATCTTCAGGACCACCTCATGCGAATATGATGAAAGGTTTTTTAAAGAGGAGGAGACGAGTTTCAGGATGATGTTTGAATGCCCGACATTTTCTTTTCAATATTAGGACAGTACAATATTATTCAATCACAAAATTCCAGGTTATGCAAGATATTTTAAACGTCGAATATCATCAGCAGGACACCGACTTCTATTGCGGTGCAGCTTGCGCTCAAATGGTACTAAATCAAATTGGGGCCGGTCTCCTTTCCCAGGACGACTTGTATAATGATAATAATTCTCACAATAGCTCGGACGAACAAGCCGATAGCTGGTATTCCGGGCCTGCGGGTATAAATTGGACAATGATTAATCGTAAACCGGACACCTTTAGCCGTACTTTCGAAATCAATAGCGAAACAGCGGAAGAAAATATCTCTCGAAAAATAATTTGGACAATTCACCACTACCAGGTGGCGGCAATCGCCCTTGTGTGGGGTTGGGACCACTGGATCGTGGTCACAGGATATGATGCAACGGCGGCCCCAACTTCAAAGGACGACGTTTCGTATGCAATTAGTGGCTTTTTTGTAAGTGATCCCTTACCACCAACCCCCGTCGGCATTGTTCCTCCTCCACACAGTAGTGGCGATTTGTGTGGCGTCGGAGGAGATCGTGGTATTGCAAATCAATTCATCACCTATGAAACCTGGCAGTCGGATTATATGACGGGGGTGCCTAGGGGTAACTGGGCTGGAAAGTACCTAGCCGTTTGCGATCCTGAGCCTCCGCCCAGAACTCACGGAAAGAGGGTCACCATGAAAAAACCTTTTGATGGTGAGAGAATAATCGAAAAGGAATCGGCGGCAAAACACGCGCTGGAGGGCTTAAACTCTTATAACCTGGCAAACGAAAAGTTTCTCAAAGAAATTTGGCAAAACGTTAGTTCCGGCGACCCGATGCTGGTCCAACGCCTCGACAAGTTTAATGGCCACTATCATATAGTTCCAGTTCTGGGAAGAGGAGGAAAAGACGACGTTCGATGCCTGGCATCGGTCGACGCCAGGTTTGGAAATTTTCGTGAGGCTGTGTTTGCAGGGGAAGCTGCAAAACCACTTTCATTCAAGCCATTGACGGCGGCGCAAATAAAGGCCCGCTTATCAAAACTGAAAAGAATCGAGTTAAAAGGAGAGAAAAGAATCTTAATGCTACACCCTGAAGCAATGTGTATTTATCCAGCATTAGTTTGGAAGCCTTGCAAGCAATCTATGTCTCCGTTCTTGCCATTTCATATGGTTATAATAGGAAATCACCAGTTGTACGTTAGAGTGGATGGTAAAATCTTCACGACCCTGGAACCGAACCTACCTGGGATGTAATACCTTCAGCACCGGACTTCTAACATTGTGCTTATGTCAAACGAAGAACATAAAATACTTGAAACCTTACGGCGATATTTTGGCATAACAACGGCAAACGCTTTTAGCGCCTACAGAATATTACGGATTGATTCAAACGTATATTACTATCTGGCTTCTTTTTCTGATGAGAGGAACAAAAGAACTAAGGTGGTCATTGTTAACTCAAACTTCGAAGTAACTCAATTCGCAGACGTGCACCAACTGCTGACTCTAGAAAAACCCGAAGCGGTAACTGCGGCTGAAAGGGGCGGAGCGATCGTTGAGTTGATATGGAAACCATGTAAGATTTCGTATTCTCCGTTTTATCCATTTTGGCGGGTGAGCGCCGGCGATGAAATTTATTACGTTAATCTTAACGGCAAACACTTTAGTGAAACTGACTTAGATAAAAAACGACCGGGTTAGATCAATCTACACTAACATATTTAGTACCGTCGTAAGGTAAATTGAATTGATGTGTGTCAACAAACTTGGTGTAGTTGTTATGGCAACCGAGAATCAATCTATCCATCACGGCACCCTTTTATAAATACTTGGCGAAGGCTTTGCCAATGGCTGTCGCCCTGCAATCAGCAAAAAAGGAATTCAACCAGTCATCGGGTCGTGAAAATAATTGCCCTATTACCGGGCGGCATCCATCTTGGTGGGCAAACGGACTCAATACTGATTCGAAAAACTTTTCCCTGGGTGTGGTCGCTTGCGATTTTTCTTATCCTGCTCGTTGTGCTGGGTGCATTAAAAATCATGCGGCGACTCAAGCTAGCTTAGAAGACCATATTGCTCTTCCTGATTCATTTCTTGGGCTTGACATTTATCAAAAAGAAGCCTGATAAGTATTTTTTCCAGAAAAACACCCACTCGGGCTTGCATAAGTGAATCTACTTAGATATTTTAGGCGTTCGAAATCCAATTCAATGAAGAAAACCGTACTGTTCTTCGTAATGTTATTTTATTTCTTTTTCCTAAAAGCAAATACATATTACTCTACAAACAACCTCGCACCAAACTTAACTACGACCTGGCACATAAACCGTAACGGCACAGGCGCGTCGCCAACGAATTTTACAAGTGGAGATATGTTCGTCATCCAGGCAGGCCATTATTTGACGACTACTGCCAACTGGACAATCAGTGGCACAAATTCAAAACTGCTTATTGAAACGGGGGCCACGCTTCAGGGCGACGATAAAATCACAGTTCCAACTTTTCAGATAGACGGAACGGGGAGCTATATCCATAATAAGAATACAAATGCATTTCCCGGGACTACTACCCGAACTTTTGCAGCGACAAGCACAGTTGAATTAGACGATTGGAGCGGGACTGCTGCGTTACCCAGCCCAACTACCTGGGGCACCCTCATCATGAATGTTCCTAACGGCGGCAATTTGAACCAGGCGGGCACCCTTACCGATGTTGCAGGTAATCTCATTCTTCGAAATACAGGTAACCCCGGAAATGAATTACGCCTGGCCACAACCCAGAGTTACACATTAACCATTGGCGGTGATCTGATAATTGAAGATGGAGTTTTAGAAGCAGGACAAAGCAATGGAAATTATAATCAAAAGATCATTATAAATGGATCTTATAATCAATCAGGAGGAAGTTTTGTCCGTTCAAACAATAATGCCAATGTATTACAAGTCGAGTTTAATGGAGCTAACAGTACGTTTACTAACACTGGAGGGACGCTGACCAATACTTACATGAACTGGACAGTGAATGCTTCCAAAAAACTCACATTAAATAATAATTTTTCAATCGCCGCATCAAGAACATTTACAGTAAATGGGACATTGGACTGCAATGCCAGGCAGGTAACAGGAGCAGGCGCATTCTCCCTGGCTTCTACGGGAACAATAAGTATCGCAAATACCTCAGGTGTCGACGGTTCCATACAGGTGTCGGGAACTGCCACTTATACCAGTGGAAGTTCATATGAGTTTCACGCAGCAACAACAACACCTTTCCCGGCATCACTCAGCACAGTTAGTGCAGCAATTGTAGTGGTAGATGCGGATGTCACGCTTAACAAAGATGTTTCTGTTACGAACACGTTGAATCTAACGACCGGTAACCTCACGATTCCTGCGGGGAGACTATTAACAGTAGCATCCGGAAGCACAATTACAGGTTCAGGGTTTGGTGTTTCCAAGCATATTGTAACACAGGTAAACACAAGCACAGGTTCGACCAGTACATTGCGCGTAAGCAGTCTTACAGGCATGGCCACATTTCCTATTGGAAACGGAACGTATTATATGCCTGTTACACTGACCACTCCATCAGCATTTGATTTCAGCCTGTGTGTTTTCCAGGGAATTACAAAGAATGGCACTCCTAATGGAATAGCCTTTACAACCCAGCAAAAATCAAAAGCAGTGGATGCTGTATGGATCGTAAATAGAAATAGCGGATCGGGATCAGTGACAATGAAATTATTGTGGCCCTCAGCTTTAGAAGGCTCGGCTTTTCCAACCCTGACAAATAGTGATATTGGTATCGCTCACTATGGTACGTATTGGGAATCGCCGCTTGGGTCAGGTGACCAGGTGCAGAAGACAGTTACAAGAAGTGGTATCGTAAGTTTTTCGCCGTTTGGTATTGGAAAGGTTGGCATCCCGTTGCCGTTAAAATTTGGCGATCTTAAAATTTATAAAGAAAATAGTGATTTGCACGCTGACTGGTCTACATATGATGAAATGAATGTGGACCATTTTGAAATTGAGCGATCACAAAGCGGACGGCAATTTTCAATTGCAGGTACAATGAACGCGAGGGGTAATGGTAATAGCGGTAAGACAGACTATAGGTGGATTGATCCTTCACCACTATCGGGCACTTCTTTCTACCGGATAAAAGAGATTGATATCGACGGAGCGTCAAAATATAGCTCAGTGGTGAGGATTGATATTGACCATGATAATTCTAAATTGAATTTATTTCCGAATCCTGTCGTTAACAAAAAAGTCTCAGTCCAGGCCAATATAGAACAAGGTCGATATAGTATTATGGTGTCTGATTTGGATGGTAAGAAAATCTATGATCAAACCCTGGATCATAGCGGCGGTATTATCAACCAGTCGATTCAATTGCCTTCTGGAACGCCACCAGGAATTTACACGCTTTCCCTAACAGGGAATGGGCAAAGGCTTATTAAACGGTTTGTTGTAAAATAATTCACGGAAAGAGAACTTCGAGGTTTTGACACGGATAAACAATTATTTCAACCCAACTCGGGATATAAAGGAAATTGCTTCATCCACTGCTTTACTTCTTCACTGACTGACTTGATCGTTTTTTCATCGTCTATTTTCATTAACACACGATCAACCAGTTCAACTACCGTTTCCATATCCCTTTCTTTTAACCCTCTTGTTGTAATAGCCGGCACACCCACACGAATACCTGAGGTGACAAAGGGGCTTTTATCGTCAAAAGGCACTGCATTTTTATTTAGGGTAATGTGAGCCTTGTCTAAAGTTTCCTGCGCTTTTTTGCCCGTGAGGTTTTTATTACGAAGATCGATCAGCATTAAATGGTTGTCGGTACCGCCGCTGATAATATTGTAACCACGATTGACAAATGCTTTTGCCATGGCTAGTGCATTACGCTGGACTTGTTTTGCATACTCTGTAAATTCATCTGTCAATAATTCTCCAAAGGCAACGGCCTTTGATGCAATGATGTGCTCTAATGGCCCGCCCTGGGTACCTGGAAATACTGCCATATCAAGCAGGTGACTCATCATGCGGATATTGCCCTTTGGATCCTTCACACCAAAAGGATTTTCAAAATCCTGTCCCATTAAAATAATTCCGCCTCTCGGCCCGCGTAAAGTTTTATGCGTAGTGGAAGTAATAAAGTGACAATCATCAAATGGTGATTTTAATAAACCCTTTGCGATCAACCCGGCGGGATGAGCAATATCGGCCATTACAAAAGCACCGATATCACCGGCAATAGCCCTGATCTTTGCGTAATCCCAATCGCGGCTATAGGCAGAAGCTCCGCATATAATTAATTTGGGTTGCTCTTTCAAGGCAATTTCTTCCATTTGGCCATAATCTATTGTCCCGCTCTCTTTTGTCACTCCATAAAAAAATGCCTGGTATAATTTTCCGCTGAAGTTTACCGGCGAACCATGTGTGAGATGACCACCCATGCTGAGGTCAAGACCCAGGATCTTGTCTCCGGGTTTTAATATTGCCATCATCATTGCCGCATTAGCCTGTGCACCACTGTGAGGCTGTACGTTGGCATATTCACAATTGAAAACTTTTTTTATACGATCAATGGCGATCTGTTCCGTTTCATCTACAATTTCACAACCGCCATAATAGCGGCGGCCGGGATAACCCTCAGCATATTTGTTGGTCATTACGTTGCCCATTGCCTGGAGCGTTTGCAACGAAACAAAATTTTCCGAAGCGATCAATTCAATGCCATTACGCTGGCGTTCCAATTCTTTATTAATGAGATCAAAAACCTGGGTGTCTTTTTGCATGGGGCAAAAGTAAATGAACAATCTTAAATGAAACAAATGTTTCAGTTATTGGGCCAACCGCTTTTAGATGCTGACAATTGCGCAAATCTCTTTTACAAGTTTTTCAAGATCGACATCGTCACGGTTTGAAAAAATGACAATAAGAAAATTTTTTTCAGGGATAGAAAAACTATAAGACCGGAAGCCGCCATTCGATCCGCTATGATATACTTTAGCAGGCACTGAACTTTCATCAATAAACCATCCATAGCCATAACTCAAATAATTTGCTTTGTCAATGTGAAATTGTGAAGAACGGGCCTGGCGGCCATTTCCTTCGGGAATATTTTACCCGACTGCAAAGCAGCGAACCATTTCAGGTAATCATCGACAGAGGTGTAGATACCGCCATCACCCTCGGTGGAAAAGAAGATATTTTCATTGGCGCCAGACTCTTTGAAACTGTTCGTTGCGGAATCAAATTCATAACCTGATGCCTCATTTTCAATTTTCTCCTTTTCACTCCAAACTACGGTTTTCTTCATCCCTGATGGTTTGAAGATGTTTTTCTTTAAGTATTGAGCATAGCTTACTCCGCTGACCTTCTCAACGATCAACGACAGTAAACAATAAGAAGTATTGCTGTAGCGGAAATGACTGCCAGGAACAAAATAAGTTGAGTCAGTATTTTGAATTGCATTCAGCACATCATTGATATGGGCATGTTTGAGGTCTTTTGTATCACTCAGGTCATAATGATCAATAATGCCGGAGCTATGCGTCAACAACTCCTTTACAGTAACAGTTTCGGCAACTTTTTTATCCAGCGCCGGAAAAAATTTATTCAGGTGATCATCAAGGGAAAACTTTTTGCTGTCGGCAAGCTGCAAAATGGCAAGGGCGGTGAATTGCTTCGTGAGCGAACCGATGTTAAAATTGGTTTTTGAATTGAGATTTGTTTTTGTTTCAAGATCAGCAACTCCATAGTTGTTTTTGAAGATCAATTTCCCTTTCTGGATGATAGAAATTGAGATCCCCGGTGCATCACTTTTATAAATGGTTTTAAGAAGGGAATCAATTTGTAATTGCTCTTTGCCGGCATTGGCGGGTTGTGCGGCACCCCTTGTGAAAACGAATAGTAATAAAAAAACTATGTTTGATCGAAGGATCATAATGGGTCAAATAAATATAAGTGCTTTAAAATTGTCTGGCAATTCAAAATATAAATTTCATTACTTTCATGGGCTGATTAGAATACAAAAAAGCAAGAATGAAGGCAATCATTCCCGTAGCAGGTGCAGGAACCAAACTGAGACCTCATACTTACACTCAACCCAAGGCTTTGATCCCGCTGGCCGGCAAAACGGTCCTGAGTATCATTGTTGATCAGCTTTATGAGGCCGGCATAAAGGAATTTATTTTTATTGTAGGTTATCTCGGTGATAAAATACAAGATTATATCCGCGAAAAATATCCTCAGCTTACGGCGCATTTTGTTCATCAAACCGATCGCCAGGGCATTGGTCATGCGGTAAGACTTACCCGCAGTATAGTGAATGGTGAAGAAGTATTCGTTTCTCTCGGAGATACGATCTGTGAGTACGATGTACACGAGGTGATCAACAGTCCCTATTCGATGTTGGGAGTAAAAAAAGTTGATGACCCACGGGATTTTGGTGTGGCCGAGATCAATGAGGAAGGAATGATCGAGCATGTGGTAGAGAAACCTCACATTCCCAAAAGTAACATGGCGCTCGTTGGCCTTTATAAAATAAAGGAAAGCGACCAGATGTTTCAATGTCTTGAAACAAATATTAAGCAAGGCTTGCGAACTCACGGGGAGTACAGCATAACCGATGCCCTGGATTGCATGATAAAGGCAGGTGCAAAATTTAAGGCATTCAGGGTGGAAAACTGGTTTGACTGTGGCAGAAAGGAAACTTTGCTCGAATCTAATGCTACCCTGCTGAAGAAATTTGGAGGTAAGATCGAGGAAGGACTTCATTTTGAAAACACAGTGATCATTCAGCCAGTGAGTATAGCTGCAGGATGTAACATAAAAAACTCTATTATTGGCCCGAATGTGGCCGTCGGAGATAACACTACGATCGATTATTCCATCATAAAAAATTCTATTATTGGCGCTTACTCCAACCTTTATGATATTGTGCTTGACGCCTCACTGATAGGAAGCGATACAGAAATAAAAGGCGAAACGAGAACACTGAATATTGGCGACAATACAGACATTGACCTCGGTTAGCTTGAGGTATTTATTGATCCAGGTGCGGTCATACCTCAGAGTCATTTGCAGAAGGAGGGAGAATGACTTCTGAATTTATCACTACCATTTTTTTCTGCTACCGGAATTACCACTTCCCTTATTTTCCCTTTCCCTGGCAACGGTCACCGATATGGGTCTGCCTTCAATTTCTTTGTTGTCCAGGTTCTTCATGGCCTCATTTGCTTCCTTGGTAGATTCCATTTCAACAAACCCAAAACCCCGGCTTCGACCGGTCTCACGGTCTGTAATTACTTTTGCGGAAGATACAGTACCGTACTGCATGAATAATTTTCTCAGGTCTTCATCAGTAGTATGAAAACTTAGATTCGAAACGTACATGTTCATGGACCAATAAATTAAAAAGTTAACGATAGAAAAGTCAGTGTGATGTAAGTCTGCAGAAAAAAGCTGAGTGAACTGAACTATTACTAAAAAGCAAGAATGGAGTTAAGTCATACTAAATTTTGAAGAGTTAATCACGTTGTGAAGATAAGCTTAATATCCGGATGCCCCGATTTATTATTGACCTGGCTTTCTAAGCTTGGCAAGTGAAAGTTTAACTGCGACCTCAAAGAAAATTGACGTATCTTTCGTGATTGTTCAGAAATTTAAAATCAAAAGAATTAATTATGGGTAAATCGCGGGAAACATGGAACAAAAAAGAGAGAGAAAAGCAAAAACAAAAGGCAAAAAAAGAAAAAGAGGAGAGAAAAAAACACAGAAAAGAAACGGCAAAGGCTGGTGATCTTGAAAATATGATGGCCTATGTGGATGAGAACGGAGTTATAACTTCAACTCCACCAGATCCTGCGAGGAAGAAAATTATAAAGGCAGAGGATATTGTAATTGGTGTACCTGAACAGAAACCTGTCGATCCTGAAGATCTCATAAGAAAGGGGAAAGTGACTTTTCTGAACGAAGCAAAAGGTTATGGATTTATCAGGGACCAACAATCCGGCGAAAGTCTTTTTGTGCATGTGAATAATTGTTCGCAACAGATACAACATCACGATAATGTAAGTTTTGAAGTTGAATGGGGCCCTAAGGGAGCCAGTGCAATAAATGTAAAATTGATCTGACTACGTTTTGCATAGGGAACGAATACCGAAGACCACAAAATAACCGGACCCTCCTGCCCTTTAAACTGTCCACAGGGTCGTTTGCATAATAAGATATATTGAAAGAAGATGTTGAAAACGCCGTTGTTGAGTTCACTAACTACGCAGCGAAGATCTATTCCTGGTTTCTTAATCAATTCCGTAACTCTATTCGAAACATCAAGCGGCGTAAAGAAGAAAACGTCTTTAAAATGCAGTCCGCTAAATATTCTTTTCTTTTGAATTTAAAAAACAGCCGGAGGTTGGGAAGTGTAGTCTTATTTGTTATTCAGTTATGACAGAGTCATCGGAATCTTCTTTTTCTGTTTCGGTCATTTCTTCGTTGGTTTGTTCGACCGGTTTTTCGACAAGCGTATTATTTTTGATGTATAATTGAAAATTGCTGTTCATCGTAAATTCGAGTTCGCGCTGCTGTATGAACTTATTCGTTGTATTATCCTGTTGCAATACGGAAACGAGGTCTTTGGCAATGGGAGGTAAATTTTCTCCCGCCTGGCCGCGGCCTTTTACCAATTGGATCGAAAAAGTAAATTTTACTTTCTTTCCACCCGAGGCCCGCTGAAAATCACTGCTGTTCATATCCAGCGTTTGCTCAGCATTCACAGAACGTTTGAGAAGGATCTTGATAACAGGCAAGTACTTGTTCCATGTCTGCAGGAACATAATGAATTGTTTTTTAATGAAAGAAAATGTTAAACCACTTCTGATAATCTTGTAAACTCAACGCCATTGAAAATGCGGGCAAGATTTACATCTTTTGTTTTTTCCCATCGCTCTATATTGGCATTAGTTACTATCCGCCATAAATTTTTTGACTTCAGATCATTATAATCTTCGCTCTTAATAAACAATCCTTTGATAGTATCACGTTGCCTGAAATGAATATTCAGTGGTTTATCGGTATTACTTACTGCTTCTACATGTTTAATAATTGCTTCATTTGTCATATCGATGATTTTACGTTAAAAATTGAAACGATCTGAGAAGCTTGCAGAATAAAAGGTCAAAATAAAAACAGACGTGGAGCCTGTAACAAATGCTGCAGAACTCAAATATGCGCAAAGGTAACTTTTTAAAACCGGATGATGCTTTTTTATTTTTGTCTCGTGTCAACAAATTTCACGCGTATTGAGTTTATTAAGCTAAATTTGCAGATTGTTCCTTTATAAAATATTTTCATGAATCTTCCGAAGTTTTCCAATATCCATCATTCTTTCCATGCAGAATTGAAAGCAAAAATCAGTGAGTACTTTCTCGAAGTCGGTCGCTCCACAACCGGCAATTTTCAACTCTTTATAAAAGCCGTCGTATTAATGGTGAGTTTTGTATTTATTTATATTCATCTCGTATTCTTCACCCCGGCTGTATTATGGCAAGTGTTTGAGAGCATACTATTAGGAGGCCTTGTGGCAGCAATTGGTTTTAATGTAATGCATGATGGAGCACATGGCAGTTTTAGTAAGTACAAATGGGTGAATCGGGTTGCTGCTTTTTCACTGAACATTCTTGGAGGCAATAGTTTTATGTGGAATGTGAAGCACAATGTCATTCATCATGCATACACAAACATAGATGGTGTAGATGATGATATTGATATTCAGCCCTGGCTACGCATGAGTCGTACTCAAAAAAAATACAGGTTACATAAGTACCAGCACATGTATTTCTGGATCCTTTATTCCATGCTCTACATCTTTTGGGTATTTCTGTTGGATTATCAAAAATATTTTAAAGGGAGAATTGGAAGTATGCCGGTTAAAAAAATGAAGTTGAGCGATCATTTTATTTTCTGGGGTTTCAAATTTGTCCATCTTTTTTTGTTTATTGGCCTGCCTGTTTACATGGTTGGGTTTGAATCATGGCTTATTAGTTTTCTATTTTCACGCTGGTGGCAGGTTTCGTATTGAGCCTTGTTTTCCAGCTTGCACATACAGTTGAACATACTTCCTTTCCTGTGGCTGATTTGGACAGCGGCAAAATGGAAGATGAATGGGCTGTTCACCAGATAAAAACTACCGCAAATTTTGCCACGAAAAATAAACTCGTCACGTGGCTTATCGGGGGGTTGAATTTTCAGATCGAGCATCATTTATTTCCCAAAATATCCCATGTTCATTATCCCGCTCTTCATGCCATCATTAAAACGATCTGCGAGGAACGGGGTTTACATTACATTGAATTTAAAAATGTGCGATTTGCCATAGCTTCTCACGTAGCTTTTTTAAAGCAAATGGGCCAATAATCCATTGTATCAATTCTATCAGCTCCTGTCTTTCAATATCGGGACAAGCACCCGTAACCCAAGACTCATAACTTCATCCCGTATCTTTAACGCCTGATGATTATTTCCCAATGACCTTTTCCAACCGCATCACTAAACTCTTTGGCATTGACTATCCCATTGTCCAGGCCGGAATGGTCTGGGCTAGCGGCTGGCGGCTGGCCAGTGCTGTTAGCAACGCCGGAGGATTGGGATTAATAGGCAGCGGATCAATGTATCCTGATGTCTTAAAAGAACATATTCAAAAGTGTCAATCCGCGACTGACCGTTCCTTTGGAGTAAACGTACCCTTGTTATACCCCGACATCGATAAGCACATCCAGATTTGTATTGAAGAAGGAGTAAAAATTATTTTTACTTCGGCTGGTAACCCCAAGACCTGGACAGGCGTTTTAAAAGAAAGGGGTATCACGGTAGTTCATGTGGTAAGTAGCAGCAGGTTTGCAAAAAAGGCCGAGGAAGCAGGTTGTGACGCAATTGTGGCCGAGGGATTTGAAGCTGGTGGGCATAACGGGAGGGAGGAAACAACAACGATGGTGCTCATACCTTCTGTAGTAGGTGCGGTGAAGTTGCCGGTACTGGCCGCGGGAGGGATTGTAAATGGCAGGCAAATGCTGGCCGCAATGATCATGGGAGCTGAAGGTGCGCAAATGGGCAGTCGCTTTGTGGCGAGTGAAGAAGCATCGTCTCACATGGAATTTAAAAAGGCGGTCATTCATTCGCAGGAAGGCGATACAATCTTAACCATGAAACAACTAACGCCTGTAAGGATGATGAAAAATAAATTTTTTGAAGAAATATCGCAGGCTGAGTTGAGGGGAGCAACGGTTGATGAATTGAAAGCGATATTAGGAAGAGCAAGGGCTAAGAAAGGGATGTTTGAAGGAGATCTTCAGGAAGGTGAGCTGGAAATAGGCCAGGGAAGCGCATTACTACGTGATATTTTACCGGCAGCGGAAATCGTAAAAAATGTTTGGCAAGAATTTGAAGGAGCCCTGAGTTGTCCAATAAAAAAAACTTAGCTTTGTTTGCACATGGGGAGTGATAAGTGAGAATTCTCTGATCACAAATTAATTCGCATGAAACCGAAATTCTTATTGCTGATTTCTTTTTTTGTCCTTGGATCTTTAATTGCCAAAGCTAACACGCATCCCGGTAAGAAAGATGATATTCTGGGTAGCGTGATAGGTGCTGAGGGTAAAAAGCCATTGAAGGATGTTTGTATCACAGCCTACCTTTGTTCAAAAAAGGAGAAAGTTGTAATTACAGACGGAACCGGCGCTTATTCTTTTGATGATCTGAAACCCGGTGTTTATAAATTTGTTTTTGAGAAAGAAGGATATAAAAAAGTGGTAAAGGAAAAAGTTACTGTAAAGGTTGATGAAGGTTTTCAGTTGGATATAGAAATGCTGCAGGATAACGCAACTGATGTAATGCCATCGCCTTCGCATTTTTTGTACAACTAACGATTGCCTTAACTAGTTTGGGAATTGGGATGTAAATACTACATCCCAATTTTTTTGATTGTGCTTTAGCAGAGAAATTCCAATGATCCTGCACGACGCGTTATAGCTTTCCTTTCTAAAGGTTACCCACGCCGCGTAAAAGGCCTTTTTATGTAAGTCCCTGGCAGCAATGGTTACATGAGGGTGAAAAGGATGGTCCTCCTTTTTTATAGGAAAGAGATCACTGGCAATTAAATATTCATGCAATTGATCGTGCAAAGTTTGCAAGTACGGAGCCGATAATACATCTGCATAGATAACCCTGGGTTTAAAAGCAGCAAAATTCTTCAGGTTTATTTCAAACGGGACCTGGTGCCGGGAGAATTGACTGATTGCATCTTCTAATTTATTTTCGAGGTCATCGTTCATCCAAAAAGGAGGCACAAGAGTGATGTGTGCCGGCGAACGCAGGGCGACCAAACAATTGAAATGGTCTTTCATGAACAGTTTCCATTTTAATATCTCATCATTGATCTCCGCTGGTAAAACTAAAGCGATGAAATACATTTTGGCCATGGTATAAAATTAAGCCGCCCCGATTTATCGGGACGGCTTTGCTTTTCATGGCTTAGAGGCAAGCTTGCCTACCGGCAGGCAGGCGAGGTTATTCATCGTCGTCATTATAGATATTAAAATCATCGTCCGACTTCTTTATAGTAAATTTTTCGTGGTTTTTGAGGAAGGCTCTGTATTTATTGTAAACATCTGCAGGTTGCTTTTTACCGTTGATGATCAGCTCACCATTTTTGTGCTGGATACTGTAACCTTCTTTCTTATTGATCAAGCCATCTTTCTCCAATCCATCCACAAAGCTTTTATATTCTCTCATTTCAACTTTCGCCTTCTCAATGCTTGCTTTTGCGTTTTCCATTTCTTTTTCAATTTTCGGCCCTAATCCTTTCATTTCAATTTCCATTTTTTTCATGTCAGCATCAAGTTTGCTCATGTCAATTTTTTTCAATTCTTCCATTTGCTTATTCATCCTTTCCCAGTCTACGCTGGCAAGTGATTCCTTTAGTCCTTTTTCAATTTTGGCCGCATCAATCTCGTTGGTAACTTTATCCACTTCTGCCCGTATCTTTTCCATATCTACTTCCTTCATTGCTTTGTTTATTTCCATTTGTATTTTAGCCCCATCAATTTGTTTCATTGCTTCTTTTAATTCTGCATTTACCTTTTCCATATTGACTTTGATCTCGGCCCGATCCAATTCATCAAGAACGTCGTCAAGGTCACGGATCTTTTTATCAGCCTTATTCTTTGGAACTGTGTCGGTAATATTTTGTTCTGACTTTTGTTGGTGTGTTTGTTTTTGTCCGCCCCAGGAGAGAAGTATTATGGACAAGCCGGCTAGAACGGCAATCGGTAAAAAATATTTGAGTGCAACGGGTTTTGAGTTCATACTGTTATAAGTTTAAAAATTTACGAGTCTCAGTGATTAACGAAGTACTTCGTACCAAATATACGATCAATTTCGTATTTTATTGCATCATTGTTCAAATAGGGATAATTTTAACAAACGAGATTCTTGGTCAGGAAGAACGCCGCAGCCACCTGATCATTTCCTTCCAGGTAACTCTTTTGCCGTAAAGCAAAATTCCGGTGCGGTAAATTTTTCCGGCAAACCAGGTTGTAAAAATAAAACCGGCGATCAGAAGTGCCATTGATAAAAATAATTGCCACCAGGGAACGGCTTCCGGAACTCCATTTGCAATGCGTCCCATCATAACAATGGGAGAGGTAAAAGGTATCATACTTGACCAAAATGCGATCGGTGTATTAGGATGGCCAACAGTGGAGCTTAGAATAACAAATGAAAGGATAATAGGCATAGTAATGGGTAGCATCAACGATTGCGCCTCCTGCGGATCTTCGTTTACAACGCTGCCTACTGCGGCAAATAGCGCAGCATAAAATAAGTAACCACCAAGAAAATAAAAAAGGAAACATGCAATAATCAATGGCCAGTTAGCACCGCCTGAGATCTTTGACATAATACCTGAAGCCATTGTTGCGTTCTGCCCCATAGCAGGATTGTTTTGGAGGTCCTGCATATGATGAACAGCGTCTCCGGGTAGAAATAGTGGCAAAGCACTGAAAAGAATAAAGAGCAAAATGATCCACATCAGGAACTGTGTTAAGCCGACAGCGGCAATACCAATGATCTTTCCCATCATTAATTGAAAAGGTTTTACAGATGATACGATCACTTCAGCAATCCGGTTCATCTTCTCCTCCATGACACCCCGCATCACCATCGCACCAAATATGAACATTGTTATGTAAATAAGCAAGCCGCTTCCAAAACCGATCCCATAAGCCAAACCTGCGTTGGCCTCTTTTTCCTTTCCACTTTCATCAACCGTAATATTCGAAACGCTGATAGCATTGGTTGACATTGAACTTACCGAGTCAAGGATTGATTTATCAATACCCTTTTCCTGGAGCAGTTTGTCCTCCAAAGCTTTGTTCAGTTGATGTTCGATAGCATCCTTTGATTCAATGGCAATTTGTTTGCGGGAAACAATTGTATAATTCTTTTCGGAAGAAGAATCAACGTTGGGTCGTAAGAAGCCATTGTACCCTTTTTCACTAAAATTGGACTGATCGACAGCAGGATCAAATACAAAGAGGACTGAGGAGGTATCACTTTTCAGTGATGATTTGAGAAAACTATCATTGGGAACAGCAATCTTTACTATTTCTTTTGATTTAACTGCCAGGTATACGGAGCCGACAATAAACAGTATCATGATAATAGGAAAAAGAAAAGTCGAAAGGATAAAGGCTCTTCTTCTTACCCTTGTCAGGTATTCTCTTCTTATAATGATCAAGGTCTTATTCATGATTAAAAGATTATCTCGTTGAACTTAGGATTCACCGCGTAGAAATTGTCTCGAAACGGACGTGCCTTCGACCAGCTTAATAAAAATATCATTTAGTGATGGAAGGATTTCATTGAAAGAATAAACATCCGCATTTTGTTGAATGAAATATTTCAACACATCGGTTGGTTTATTGCCTTCTTTGATCTTTACAATATAAGACTGATCTTTCTTACCGATCACATCAAATATGGTATTTCCATTTAAAGGAGGTGCGTGATCAAGCCCGATACTAAAAAGATTTTCCTTAAAATCCTGCTTTACTTTTTTCACAGACCCATCAAGAATTTTTTGGCCCTTATTGATCAGGACTATATGATCACAGATCTCTTCAACCTGCTCCATCCTGTGAGTACTGAAAATAATTGTGCAGCCCTTTTGGGAGAGCTCATAAATCTCTTTTTTTATGATATTGGAATTTACCGGGTCGAGACCACTGAAAGGTTCATCGAGGATGATCAGTTTGGGCTGATGCAAAACCGTAATTACGAATTGTAGTTTTTGAGACATTCCTTTAGAAAGATCTTCTACTTTTTTATTCCACCAGCTTTGCATTTCAAGCTTTACAAACCATTCTTTAATTTTTGCCATCGCTTCACGCCGGTTCAATCCCTTGAGTTGCGCCAGGTATAAAGCTTGCTCACCGATTTTCATTTTTTTATAAAGACCTCTTTCCTCGGGCATATAACCGATATTGATGATGTCATTTATAGGGTCAAATTTTTTTCCATCGAAAATGATCTCACCCTCATCGGGGAAAAAGATCCCTGTGATCATCCTGATCAGCGTGGTTTTTCCCGCGCCATTGGGCCCTAACAATCCGAAAATGCTGCCTTTTTCTATAGTAAAACTGATATCATCCACTGCCTTTTGTGTAGCAAAATATTTTTTGAGATTTCTTAGCTCTGAAATGGCCATAAAGCAATTTTATTGAAGTCAAATATAAAGACATTCAACAGGAATAGGTTTCGATAGGTCACCAAATTAAAAGTGATCCAAAAAAAATAAATGTATTTTGTCAACTGCTAAATTCCGGGATCACCTGCTTTACACCGATTCAAATGCTAATAAATTAATATAGACTTAAACTTATCTCGTTATTTTTGACGCATTCATTTAATCATTCAGGGAACATGAGAACTGCAAAAACAATCATCCTGATCGGTTTTTTTTCCCTTTTACCATTTTTTTGTTTTAGCTGGGGCGTATTGGGTCACCGCATCGTGGGGCAAATTGCTGAAAGCTATTTAACACCAAAGGCCAGGATAGAAATTCAAAAGATCCTCGGAAATGAATCAATCGCCATGGTTAGTAATTGGGCCGATTTTATAAAATCAGATTCTGCCTATCAATATATCTATAACTGGCACTTTATTGATATGGATTCGGGGTTAACAAAAGCTCAATTGCAGAATTATCTGCAAAAGGATACCGCAACTGATCTCTATACAAGAACAAATTTCCTTATCAAGGAATTAAAAAATAAACACCTGTCAATGGATAAGAAGCGCATGTATTTGAAGCTATTGATCCATTTCGTTGGAGACATTCATCAGCCATTTCATGTGGGATATCATTCAGACCAGGGAGGAAACAAAATAAAACTAACATGGTTCACTACTTCTACCAATTTACATGCGGTTTGGGATGAGCAATTGATCAATTTCCAGCAACTGAGCTATACGGAATATACTGCAGCCATTAATCATACCACCGCAAAACAACGACTTGCCTGGCAAAAACAACCCATCAGTGATTGGATCATTGAATCTCATCAAATTGCCGAACGCTTGTACAGCAAAATAACGCCGGATCAAAAATTAGGTTACCGCTATAATTATGATAACATCCAAATTGTTAATGAGCGATTACTGAAAGCGGGAGTTCGTTTGGCAGGTCTGTTAAATGACTTATTTGGTTGACGGCTTTTTCAGAAGTACAGAAATTTTATTGGCGACCCGCTCGCCATCCATTGCTGCGCTGACAATACCACCGGCATAACCCGCGCCCTCACCACAGGGGTATAAATTTTTTATCCGTACATGTTGCAAAGTTTCCGGGTCTCGTGGAATACGGACAGGTGAAGAGGTTCTCGATTCCGTAGCCACTATTATGGCTTCATTTGTAAAATATCCCTTCATCTTCTTTCCAAACTCTCTGAATGCCTGCTGAAGATTTTTATGAATGAATGGAGGCAATGCTTCTTTCAAAGAAGTGCTAAAAATACCAGGCAAATAGGAACAGGAGGGCAGGGATGAAGAAACTTTGTTTTCACAAAAATCAACTAGTCGCTGAGCCGGTGCTACAAATTTCCCGCCGCCTGCATTGTATGCTTTTCTCTCGACGGACTGTTGAAAATACATCATGGCGAGCTCGGAGTTCAAAGCCTTTTGAGACGGTTTGTTTATCTCATCAAAATCCTTCAAATCCTTCAAATCTTAATCCTTCAAATCGTGGTTCTGTATTTGAACAACTATTCCGCTATTGGCATAAGGGTTATTTCTTTTTGAAGGAGACCAACCATTCACGACTAATTCTCCGGTATCAGTGGAAGCGGGTGCAATGATACCACCCGGGCACATACAAAATGAAAATACGCCTGTCTTTCCTATTTGTTGAACCAGGCTGTATGAGGCAGGTGGTAAATAAGGGTCGCATGACCCCTTATCACAATGATATTGGATATTATTAATTAGTTCCTGGGGATGCTCGGCACGTACACCCAGGGCGAAAGGCTTTGATTCAATTTTGATCTTTTTATTGTGTAAAAGATGAAATATATCTCGTGCAGAATGACCCGTTGCAAGAATAACAGCATCGCCTTCAAAAATATTTCCATCGGAGGTTTTCGTGCAAATGATCTTTTCATTTTTAATCGTTAGATCAATCACTTTTTTTTCGAACCAGAATTCACCTCCTGCTTCAACGATCTGTTTCCTGATAGCGGTAATGATGTGTGGCAGTTTATTGGTCCCTATATGTGGATGTGACTCGTAAAGTATATTTTCTTCCGCGCCGAAACGAACGAACAAATTCAAAATGCGATCCACGTCGCCTCTTTTAGTGCTCCGGGTATATAATTTACCATCGCTGTAAGTGCCTGCCCCTCCCTCACCAAAACAATAATTGCTTTCCGGGTTAATGATGCCCTCTTTGTTAAGTAAAGCGAGATCACGCCTTCTTGCTCTCACGTCCTTTCCTCGTTCCAGGACGATAGGTTTTATACCTTCTTCGATCAGACGAAGTGCTGCAAACAAGCCAGCAGGGCCTGCGCCGATAATGGTCACTTTGGAAGCGGCGCGGTGGACTTCGGGATATTGAACAGGCGTGAGTATTCGTTTTTGCCAGGGTTCATTTATGAATGCACGGACTGAAAGATTGATCCATGGCTGTTTTCGCCTTGCATCAATTGATCTTTTCTGAAAATTATACCCAATAACGGATATTGGTTGTACTGCGGCGGCTTGCGCAATATATTTTTTCAGAATGGTATCGTTTGATGCTTCGGAAGGAAGCAATTTAAAACTGAAGGTCTTTTGCATAGGCCAGGTTTTTATCCTGAAATTGCTACAAAGATGTCCAAAGAACTCATTTAGAGCAAACAAAACTTTATTAAACCTGGTGCACTCCAATTGAAATCCGTACGAAAAAATTTCTTCGTACAATTATTTTTTTGAAAGATTCATTGCGGCGATGTAAAAATTTTATTATCTTCAACTGACTCACAAATCCTTTTCCCTGTATTTACCAGATCCTGTCCATTCCGAAAATCAATGTGGTGTTAGAAATTTTTATCAGGAGTATTTATTGAACTTATTGAATTGGCCTCCGGACAGTGCAGATTTTCCCGGATTCTATAAGTTACAGAAAAGAAGATAGAGTCGGGTTTTTTTTTGTGGAAAATTGGCACAAAACAGCAGTATTTTTTTTTTGAAAAAAACAAATGCGGAAAAATTTTTTTTTAGAAAAGATTTATAGATATTCGTTGCCCTGTGAAAATTTTTTTGTACACTATGTCGCTAGAAAAACTGCCTGAGAACATTGTTTACTGGATATAAAACTGCTTTCTTACTGATGGAGAAAACTGCCGAAAAAGTCTGGACAAATTGCTTAAAGATCATCAAGGATATCGTTGAATGGCAACACTACAAAACATGGTTCGAGCCTATACAGGCCTGTATCACTCAAAAATAGTGTTTTAGTTATCCAGGTTCCGAGTCAATTCTTCTTTGAGTATTTGGAGGAACATTACGTAAATTTATTAGCAAAGACCCTGAAACGTGAGATGGGTAAAGAGGCACGCCTTGAATACCGGATCATGGTGGATAGTGGCAATAGTGGAAATAAACCTGTAACAATGGATGTTCCGGGGCAGGGGTATAAAAGTTTTTCAAACAACGAGATGGACTTTCCTTTGGTCATTAATAATCCTGTAAAGAATCCTTTTGTGATTCCGGGTCTGAAAAAAATGCAGATTGACCCGCAATTAAATCCTATTTACACATTTGACGCATTTATCGAAGGTGACTGTAACCGTGTTGCCCGCAGAGCCGGTAAAACCGTGGCTGAAAAACCAGGTGCCAACTCGTTTAATCCTCTTGTCATCTATGGTGGTGTAGGCTTGGGCAAAACCCATCTCGCACAGGCCATTGGTAACGACGTAAAAAGAAATCATTCCAATAGAGTTGTTCTTTATGTGAGTTCTGAAAAGTTCATCAACCAGTTCATGGATCACAGCCGCAACAATGCTATCAATGACTTTATTCATTTTTATCAATTGATCGATGTGTTGATCATTGATGATGTCCAGTTTTTCAATAAAGCTGAAAAATCGCAGGATGCATTGTTTGCTATTTTTAATCATCTCCACCAATCAGGAAAGCAACTGGTACTTACTTCCGATAAATCTCCCAAGGATCTTGAAGGTGTACAGGAACGCTTACTAAGCCGTTTCCGCTGGGGTTTGAGTGCTGATCTTCAGATCCCCGACTATGAAACGAGGATTGAGATACTTGAAAGAAAAATGAAGAATGACGGGCTGGAAATGCCAAAGGAAGTTGTCAAATATATTGCCTACAATATAAACAGCAATGTACGTGAACTCGAGGGTGCTTTAATTTCTTTGTTGGCACAATCTTCGCTAAACAGGAGAGAAATCGATTTAGACCTAGCGAAGAAAGTGTTGCGCAATTTTGTAAAATCCTCAAGTAAAGAAATTACTATCGAAACCATTCAGCGGATGGTATGTGATTTTTTTGATGTGCCATACGACAAGCTTCTCCAAAAAACCCGCAAGAGGGAAATTGTACAAGCCAGGCAGATCACAATGTACCTGGCAAAAGCTTTCACAAAAAATTCTCTCAAGACGATCGGGGAGCATTTTGGTGGCCGGGATCATACCACCGTCATTCACTCCTGCCAAACTGTGAAAGACCTGATGGATACGGATACTGTGTTTCGCGAAAATGTACTGGAACTGCAGCAGAAAGTGCAGCTGGCAGCTATGTAAAAGATTAAGCAATCAGATTATTAATATAGCCCCGCTTTTAAGCGGGGTTTCTTATGGCTTATTGATCTTCCTCATTGAATGTTTTATTTCTTGTAATTGATTCGGATTATTAACCGAATGCTTCTATCTTTGCCGTCCCTTAAAACTCGGGAGGTAGTTCAGCCCGGATTTTAAAGTAATGGAATTTCGGGAGGTAGTTCAGCCCGGTAGAATACGTGGTTTGGGACCACGGGGTCGCAGGTTCGAATCCTGTCCTCCCGACTTTAGGTTTAATAGAATCCGCTATGGTAGTGGGTTCTATTATTTTATAGATGATGGTGTATCAAATTGTGTATCGATTTTTTATCCTTCCCACGTTTACGTCTCAGGCGTGGCTGGTTACGCGGAAAGAAAAATTAACCTTTTCCTACTTTCGAGTGAACGGCATTTTCGCAATGCAATGTTATCACTCATAAATTCTTTCAGCCCATGATAGGGGTGTTTGTCTTTTCTTTCCTCACTTGAATATTCAACTTTGACTGTGTGGAAGGCAAATTCAAAATCTGGGCCTGAAGTGACTAAGAACTTTCCTGACTCTTCTCGATATTTGGGTGAAAGATAAATTCTGATTTTTTCAATGACAAAGTTAGCAGCACGAGTTAATTCGAGAGTTAAGTCTGAAAAATTTTGAGAAAATCATTTAATACGTTTTTCAGTTAAGAATTGTAACCTCTAACTCCTCGTACCTCGGTTCAGACTCAAGATAAAAACTTTTAGTGATTACTGCAATCAAGCCAAACCATTTGCGGCCTTATCGAGCTGAATCTTCCAACCGTTGCTTCGTTCATAAAACAGAGAAGGTGAAAATCAATAGTCGGAAACGATGTTTTGCGTGAGGTAACAGTACCGTCATCGAAAGTTTGAGAAGTCACATGTGAGTTGATGCTCAAAACAATTCAACTAAAACAAATAGGGAAGCCCACCCTATAAAACTGTACCTTAGTTGTACCTCATCCTACTTTTCTTTTTGAGTATTAGTGAATGTTACTTTCTATAGCAGAAAGTAAGTTAAGGAATGAGGTAATTACCGCCTTAAGGAAAATTATTCGCCGCGGGACGGCCAAGAGAAAGTCCAGCCCCTCCTGGAAAACCAAACCGTCATGGTTTATCGTCGCAGCGCAAGATGGGTTATCAACCCTGACTTGGAACGATTCAAGGGAAAGCTGATCAAGGCAACTACGATTGAGCTGAAATCAAAGTCATGTTCCTATGATTACGACGCCACAGTCAACAAGCGAATAATTTCATAAAGGACGCAGTATAGGGACGCTGCGTCATTTATAATTTGCGATTGCTATTAATTTCCTGATGTCAAGCACAATGATCTTTCGACCTTTCGTTTCTAAAATTTGTCCCTCTTTAAATTCGGTCAGAACTCTTACCACATTCTCCCTTGCCGTACCGACAAGGCTGGCCAAATCATCACGACTTAAATTTATTTCAATGGGTATTCCTGGTTCAAAATTCGCTTTGTACTTTTCCCGCATTACAATCAATTGAAGGGCTAATCTCTCCCGAACGGATTTCTGAGCGAATAAAGTCACGCTGTTTGCAAGCACGGAAAATTCGTGGCTCAACGTTTTTAAAAGACGGTTATTCAAAACGGATGATTGTTGCAATACCATTAAAAAATCCTCTTTTGGAATAAATGTAATAGTACTATGCTCCAAAGTCGATGCAGAGTCAGGATATCTATCTTCCGCGAGTATTGCATGGTAGCCAACAAGCTCTCCGCTATTTGCGACATAAATAATTTGCTCTCTCCCATCTTTATCGACCTTATACTTTTTGACTTTACCATTAATAATATAAAAAATTCCGGTTGGGTAAAACCCTTCTCTAAAAACAATTTCACCCTTTTTGAAGGACTGCTCAGTTTTGTTCCTTGTTAATAATTCGTATTCATCGGATGGCAATTCTGCGAGGATTGATTCAGTTTTAAAATCCCATTTATCTATCGGAAAAATATCCTTGAGGCTCATAACAGACAAAATTACCGTTTTAAAAATTGATAAAACTCACTTTTTGATGTGATAAGGTTTACCGCTGGATAATATCGATATAAATAATTTTGCAGCATGAAAGCATCAAAATCAGTAAGGAAAGAGTTGTATTATACAAAAGACGATGAATGGATCGACTTCCATGGCACAGTAGCCTATGCAGGTGTTTGCAATGCAAAGCTTGCAGGGATTAGGCAGATAAAGAAAATAACATTTAAATCATCGGGCTTCAAAAGAAAAGGTGACATAATCGCGGTAGTGCAATGCAAAGAACTCCAGGTTTCAGCCCACATGCCGGTTGACGGAAAAGTACTGGAGGTCAATGAAAAATTAATAAACGGGAATCCCAATATCCTGCTGGATTGCGCTGAAAGCAGTGCATGGATAGTCTTAATTGCACCATCAATGCCGCACGAAAGAACAGATTTGCTACCGCCGAAACAGTACCAGATGAATGGCAAGGGCAAATACGCAAAATAGAAATCAGTAAATACTTAAGTAATCGCGGCATGTCCCTACTTGAAGAAAGAAGTTACAGAGAGAAATGGTTTAGTTCTGACGAACAATTTGATGATCTCTATCCCGTGTCTGTCAAGTCCCTGACCTCCGAGCACTGGTCCCCGTTAAAAGTTACGAGAAAGGTTGCCGATTTCTTAGCTGTCGACAACAGTGTAAGGATATTAGATATTGGTAGTGGTGTAGGCAAATTTTGCCTGGCTGCTGCTTACTTCAAACCAAAATCTTTCTTTTATGGAGTTGAACAGAGGAAAGGCTTAGTGAGTTATGCAGAAACTGCAAGAAAAACATTGCTTCTTGAAAACGTGTCTTTTTTTCATGGAAACTTTACCATGCTGGATCTCAGGAATTTTGACCACTTCTATTTCTATAATTCTTTTTATGAAAATTTGATTGGCACCGACAAAATCGATAATAGCATTTTATATTCGAACGAATTGTACAATTACTACAACCGTTATTTGTATAAACAATTAGAACAAAAGCCTAAAGGAACAAAAATTGCGACTTTTCATAGTCTCGAGGATGAGATACCTCCTTGTTACCGTGGAGAGGTCTCGGAATTTGACAAACTATTGAAATTCTGGATAAAGGTATAAACGAAAGATTATGAAAATTGACTTTGCTCCGGAAGCGACAGAGTTTGACATGAATATTCAAGAGTTTAAGGAGTTTGTTATACCATTCGGTATTTGAAAAAATGAGAAAATAAGGAATATTAAGATGAGTAAGTTAAGAGTTAAAAGAGAACATGGATACTTGAAGAGTGTATTTAATCACAAATGTCCCCGTTGCCGAACTGGTTATATGTTTCAGGACAAAAGCTCTTACAAGTTAAAGAGTTTTATGAAAATGAATGAAACATGCCCCGTTTGTGAACAGCCTATGGAAATTGAAGTAGGGTTTTATTATGGGACAGGTTACGTAAGTTATGTACTTGCTGTTGGTCTCTCGGTTGCTTCACTTATTGCATGGTGGGCCACCATCGAAGTTTTTTTAAATGATAACCGTTTTTTTTGGTGGATGGGGTTTAATGCAGTTTTATTAGTCGCTTTGCAGCCCTATTTGATGCGTTTGTCGAGGGCAATATGGTTGTCTTTTTTTGTTCGCTATAATTCAAATTGGGCTTCTCAAAAACCTCAAATGCCAGACTAATCAAAGAAGAGAAACTTTGAGAGATTGAAAAACTTTAATTAAGGTATCCTTTGAAGATCGCCAGGAAGGCAAAAAGAGTTGGACACATAAAGGATATACCATATCTATGACAGAATCTTTGTTATTCTTTTCAGCCTTGCTGTTACCGGTAGCAGGCATTATGTCTATTTCATTTATTCCCCATTTCATCCGCGCAAAGGCCAATTTTGTTTTTGTATTTCTTACAGCCGTAGTAACCTCTGTTCCCGCGATCAAAGCTCTAACCGGAAATTCCATTGAAATTTTAATAAACAATACAACCGTCTTTGGTAATATCTCAATTCATATCGACAGCTTGTCATCGTGGTTTATTCTCATTATCAATTTAACTTGCATCAACGGGGCCTTTTACGGCGTTGGGTACATGCGTCAATATCATGAGCAAAAGACAAATCTTTCTCTGCATTGGAGATTATTTTTACTTTTTCAATCTACCATGCTGTGGGTTTGTGTATTGCAAAATGGATTCGCTTTTCTGCTTGTATGGGAGCTGATGTCTATTTCCTCCTTTCTGCTTGTCATCTTTGACTATAAGAACAAGACAACACTCCAGGCAGGAATAAATTACTTCATACAAATGCATATTGGAGTGCTCTTTCTTACTGCCGCATTTATCTGGTTGTACTTTTCGGAAGGTTCATTTGAGTTCACAGCAATTGAAAAATTCTTCTCGGAAAATCCTAACCTATGGCTGTTTCTTTTATTTTTTACCGGGTTTGGCATCAAAGCAGGATTTATTCCTTTGCATTCCTGGCTCCCACAAGCTCATCCGGCGGCCCCTTCGCATATATCCGCAGTTATGTCCGGGGTCATTGTTAAGCTGGGTATCTACGGAATATTCCGGGTTGCTTTTTTACTGAGACAGGACTATACGGTTATTGGAGAAATTGTAATTATTCTTTCGGTGCTTACGGGCCTTTATGGCATCCTTAATGCGGCTGTACACAGGGATTATAAGAAAATGCTCGCTTACTGCACCATTGAAAACATAGGTATTATAGGCATGGGCATCGGGCTTGGCTTATTGGGCATAGGAAATGGAAATAACCTGCTAATTGTTTTTGGGTTTGCCGGTGCTTTACTGCACACTTTAAATCATTCTCTCTTTAAATGTCTTCTTTTCTTTTCAGCCGGTTCTGTATATCAGCAAACGCATACGCGTGATATGGAAAAGCTGGGTGGGTTAGTGAACCGAATGCCACAGACAGCAGTACTCTTCCTGTTAGGCGGAATGGCCATTGGAGGATTGCCGCCATTCAACGGGTTTGTATCAGAATTTCTTTTATACAGCGGTATTTTAATTGGCATTAAATCCATCGGGATAACTTACATATCCCTGATGATTTTTTCATTGACGGGGTTGGTTCTTATCGGTGGAATTTCCATGCTTAGTTTTACAAAAGCCTTTGGAACGATATTCCTGGGCAACCAGCGAAATCATTTGCAGCACCAACCCCGGGAAGTTGCATGGAGCATGCGCCTGCCACAATATTTTATTTTGATCATCATGCTTTCAATTGGCCTGTTCGCGCCATTTTATTTTTCAGTGGTAAGCAGGGTTGTGTCCAAAATGATTTTTACAAACTCCCCGGAAAGTTTGTCAATTCCTCCTTTATCAGGTCATAGCATATCTGCCATTGGAAAATTTTCTTTTCTCTTTATCCTGTTGGCGATCTTAATTTACTTTATCAGAAAAGGCTTAAGTTATAGAAGGCCGATGGCAGAAGATCCAACCTGGGCTTGCGGATATGGCAACCCTTCATCAAAGATGCAGTACACTGGTAAATCGTTTTCAAAATCATTAGGCAAGCTGCTTATTTTTATTATACTTGAAAAAAAGAAATATAAGGAGATCCCGCCTGACGAAATATTTCCTGCCCAGCGAAGATATTCATCGCATTACAATGATTTTTTTATTACGAAGATTTTTGACGGCATTGTTGGGCGGCTGCTCTATTCGCTGAATTATTTCCAGTTTATACAAAATGGTAAAATTCAACTGTATATTTTATATGGGATTTTCTTTATTGTCGTGGTGTTTTTGGGAACGATGTTTAACCTGATATAATGGGAATGATCACAGGAATATTATTCATTGTCGCTATAGCCATTGTCCTGGTTTCATTATCAAATGTGAAATGGAAAGGAATAATCACTGTATTAACTGTTACGGCCATTGCATGTCTGAGCAGCATTTTAGCGATTGGACCGCTGACAGGAACGGATTTCGAATATATCTATAAGGGTTCATTAATTACAGGCAAAATAGTCCTGAGGATGGATGCTTTATCCGGCTTATTTATTCTGGTCATCAATTTTACCTTCCTCACCTGCGCTCTGTACGGTTTGCAGTATATGAAAGCTTACCGGAATCAGAATGCAAACTTATCTATTCACTGCACCAGCTTTATACTTCTCCACTTAAGCCTGGTTAGCATTTGCGCGTTACAAAATTCCATTGTATTTCTTATTGCATGGGAAGTAATGGCATTGTCATCATTCATACTGATCATCTTTGAGCATGCGAGAAGAGATGTACTAAATGCAGGAATAAATTTTTTGATTCAGTCCCATATTTGCATTATGTTCCTGATGCTGGGCTTTATCTGGATAGCTCTCAAAACGAATTCCTATGATTTTAAAGCGATCGCGGTTTATTCTTCTTCTAATTCACTACTGACCGGCTTTGCTCTATTCTTTTGTTTCTTTATAGGATTCGCGATTAAAGCAGGCTTTGTACCCTTTCATACATGGTTACCTTATGCACACCCCGCAGCTCCCTCGCATGTATCAGGTGTGATGTCCGGAGTGATTATCAAAATCGGAATCTACGGCATATTGAGAATGTTGTTACTGATAAAAACCGATTATCTCGTGACCGGCTATGTCATCCTTTTTATTTCTATACTCACCGGGATCTACGGGGTAATGCTTGCCATCATTCAGCACAACCTGAAAAGGCTTCTTGCTTATCATAGCATTGAAAACATCGGAATTATAGGCATGGGTATCGGTCTTGGCTGTATAGGAATAGGAAGGGAAAATAATGTCTTAACCTTCCTCGGCTTTGCTGGTGCCATGTTGCATACACTGAATCATTCTTTATTCAAATCCTTGTTGTTTTATGGAGCGGGCAATGTTTACCAGGCTACTCACACCATGGATATAGAAAAATTGGGAGGTATTGTCAAACGAATGTCACATACGGCCTTTTTATTTTTGATTGCATCACTTGCTATTTGCGGATTGCCTCCTTTCAATGGATTTGTTTCTGAATTTCTTGTTTACAATGGCATGTTTACCGGCCTGCATAGTTTCGACAAATCATTGCTTTCATGGCTGGTTTGCGGCTTATTTGGCTTAGCTCTTATTGGTGGGTTGGCTATGTTCTGTTTCACAAAGGCATTTGGCCTTGTTTTTCTTGGAACTCCACGCCATCATTTTCATGATGCTCCAAAAGAAGCTGGCATTGGAAAGCTGATCCCCATGTATGCAATAGTTCTCTTAATAATATCAATTGGTTTATTTCCTAAGATTTTTATTACCGCGCTTTCAAAACCCGTTGCTTTATTTATTCATAACACTGATAACAAATTTTCACCGGCCAATATACCTGCGGGAGAGGCATTATCAATGATCGGGTTATGTGCTGCAGTGTTCCTTTTGCTGGCCGGATTGATCTATTTTATCAGGAAAAAACTAACCCTGGATAAACCGGTGGAATTTAATATTACCTGGGGATGCGGATACAATGGTTCCATGGAAAAAATGCAATACACGGCGAGTTCATTTGTGCGGGCATACCGGAAACTTGCAGAACCTCTTCTTTCGATACAAAAAAAGAAAAAGGAAATAAAAGAAGTGTTTCCAAAGGGTGGTATACAGGAAACGCATCCTTACGACAAGGTTGAACAATGGTTGATAGATTACCCTTTGCAACTGCTAAAAGGATTTTTCAACAGGTTTGCTTTTTTGCAGAATGGGAATTTACAGTTTTATATACTGTACGGAGTCGTTTTTATAAGCCTTGTATTAGGAGTTCCCTTTCTCGCCGAGTATATAAAATCATTGATGGGGTTTTTAAATAAGTTATAAAGAATGATCAGTTTTGTTTTAATTATCCTGACAAGCTTTTTCTTTACCGGAATCATTATCCGGACCAAAAGTATCGCATCCGGCAGCAAAGGGCCCGGTATATTTCAACCGGTAAAGGATGTGATCCGCTTGTTCAAAAAGGGAGCTGTTTACAGCGAAACAACCAGTTTTATTTTTCAGATTGCCCCTAGCATTTATTTTGCCTCAGTTATTATGGCCATCATGGTTATTCCCTTTGGGTCAATACAAAGGAATCATATCTTTTGATGGGGATTTTGTATTTTTTGCCTATGTGCTGGGCGTCGGAAAATTTTTCAGTATCATTTCCGCATTGGATACAGGCAGCAGTTTTGAAGGAATGGGCGCAAGCCGCGAAGCCCTGTACTCCATGTTTGCCGAACCCGCTTTTTTTATTTTGATGGGATCATTTGCACTTCTTACAGGACATACTTCTTTCCATGAAATTTTTGCTTCGCTGCATTTCGGCTCCTCTATTTCCTATACACTTGGTGTGCTGGCCACATTTGTACTGATCATGATTGCAATGATTGAAAACAGCCGGATGCCGATTGATGATCCAAAGACTCATCTTGAACTAACCATGATTCATGAAGTTATGATTCTGGATAACAGCGGTTTTGATCTGGGACTGATCCTGTCACGCCACGAATCTGAAATTTGCAATGTACGGGGCATTGATTGCAAATTTCTTTATGGGCAGTTTTCCTTTGTACCTGACTATACCTATATTCTTTGGGATTCAGATATTTTTTGCCATTGTCGTCGGATTACTTGAATCATTTATGGCAAGATTCCGAATGAACCATAATGCACAATTTATATTGGCATTCTCATCGGTTTCATTGCTGATTTTTTTAGGAGTGTTGCTGATGTTGGGGAAATTTAGTTAATCTTAAAACTCAAGAATAAAAAATGACAAATGTATTATTAATAACGTTTACCATTTCACTCCTTTACCTGGGCATTGCAAACCGCCTGCTACCTATATAAAGATCCTGGCATTCCAGGGAGTGTTACTCTTTGGGGTCGCTTTTATTGAGCTTATTCAAATCAATGCGGTCAATCTGACTTTCGTACTCCTGGAAACTATCGTTTTTAAAGCGATTGCTATCCCCCTGTTCGTGAATTACCTGATGAAGCGAAACAGGATAACGCGTGACGCAGAGCCTTTTCTGCCTAATTTTATTTCACTGATCATTATCACTCTCATTATTATTATAACCTTTATTTTGTCCAATGCAATCAAGACACACGAATCAGTAAAATATATTTTGTCGTTGCCTTGTCTACTTTGTTTACAGGATTGTATTTCATCGTAACAAGGAGTAAAATCATCACTCATGTCATTGGATATTTAGTTATTGAAAATGGTGTATTTATTCTTTCACTGGCGGTGGGTAATGAAATGCCCATGCTGGTAAACCTGGGTATTCTTCTTGATATCTTCGCCAGTGTTTTTATTTTGGGAATTTTCGTGAATCGGATTGGTGATGTGTTGAAGGATGTTGACGTTGACAAACTAAAGAATTTAAAAGATTAAAACTTAATAACGCAAGATGGTTGGAATTTATTTAGCAGGAGCTTTTTCTATAGCGGATTATTATTTTTCAACAGGAATCGTGTGGCAAAATACCTGCTCATAATAGCTTTTTTGCTTTTACAAATTGGATTTACCATTTACGAATGCCTGCACATAAACACAACCGAGTTGACTTATTTCACACCGGATTCTCTGGGCTTACTTCTACTGATAACCCTAACTATCATCAGTGTACCCGCTTTTTATCACAGCTATATTTATTTGGGAACTAAGCAGGACAATCCTAAACATACGGCCATCTATTTTGCTGCAGTGGTTGCACTGCTGACTTCAATAAGCGCAGCTTATCTTTCTAACCATATTGCCGTTACCTGGATTTTTGCGGAATTAACCACGCTTAGTGCATCTGCCTGATTTATCATCACAGGAATAAACTTGCTCTGGAAGGTACCTGGAAATATGTTTTTATCTGCGCAATCAGTATCACTTTTGTCTTTATCGGAATTCTATTTTTAAGTCTTTCTTTACCCAGCGCAGGTCGCAGATGACCTTTCTTTTGATAACCTGCTGATACAAAGATCCTAGATTAAATCCTTTCTGGCTTAAACTGGCTTTCATTTTCATTTTTACAGGATTTACCGCTAAACTGGGATTGGTTCCTATGTATACTGCAGGCATTGATGCAAAGGATAAGGCTCCGGCTCCTGCCGGGGCTTTGCTCTCCAGTGTTTTGATGAATCTGGGTTTGTTGGTATTTTTCGATCGTATATTGTTGTTGCCAATACATCCATTCACCATTGGGCAAATCATGTTATCTTTATTGCGGCGCTTCTTTCCATTTTTGTGGCAACAGTATACATGACAAAGGTCAATAATATTAAAAGGATGTTTGCTTATTCCAGTATCGAGCATATGGGTATTGTTATGCTTGGGCTTGCAGCGGGAGGAATAGGATATTATGCCGCCATACTTCATATTATTTTTCATGCCTTTGTTAAATCAAGTCTCTTCTTCCAGTTTAACCAGTTGTACAGAATTTTTCAAAGCAAAAGCATCCACGATGTCGGAAATTATTTTAAATATAATCCTACAGGAGCAATAGTAATATTGCTGGGATTTATCAGTGCCACTGCCATGCCACCATCAGGATTGTTTGTTAGTGAATTTCTGATTTTCAGTTCACTTTTTGAAGGTAATTATATTGTGCTTCTGATTGTGGTTTTGTGTTGCTGACAATTGTAATCTGGGCTTTTGGAAAAAATATTTTTAAAATTCTTTTTATTCCTGCTGTGGATTTTGAAGAAAATGGGCTCGAGCAATAAAGCCCTGGGAATCCTTATCACAATTTATTTTACTGGGGCTGGTGGTTTACCTGGGACTAAATCCTCCACAGCAATTTGTTACACTTAATTCAGGATGCAGTAAAAATTTTACCTCATTAATATGAATTTTATAAGCAATAAATAATAATCAGTCAATTCCGGTTAACTCGATTCCGGAATTGGATTATCACTGCATTTCTTGGATCAGAATGTATCAACGCTTATGAAGAGTCCCGAAACGCATTGTGTTATTTATTTTGGATTCCCTTATGCAACGGATAAAATCAAGCTTATATGTTGTATTGCCGATGATGATCAGCATGGATATAATATTTCATCATCAATCGTGGATGCGATACAGCCCTTGTCTTCTTTTTCGAAACATAATCTTGTATTTGAAAAATTTGAACGGGAAATTCATGAAAATTTTGGAATGCCTTATAATGATCATCCATGGCTTAAACCTGTCCGGTTTCAGTTTAACCGGGCTGATAAATGAACCACTATTGCTGAATTATCCCTTTTTCAAAATTGAAAGTGAAGAATTGCATGAAGTTGGTGTAGGACCTGTTCATGCGGGTATTATTGAGCCCGGACATTTTAGGTTTCATTTGTAATGGAGAACAAATTCTTCATCTTGAAATTCAATTGGGTTATCAGCACAGGGGAATTGAACAATTATTTCTTGAAAAGAAGAAATTATTCAACGGATCACCTTGGCGGAATACATTGCAGGTGACAGTGTTGTTGGCACATACAGTTGCCTTTGCTGAATTCTGGGAGAGCTTGAGTAACTATCGATCCGGGCAGAGATTTGCAATTTGCCAGAACTCTTGCCCAGGAATTAGAAAGGATGGCTATTCATACCGGAGATCTGAGTGCCATTTGCACAGATGTTGCTTACCAGTTTGGTAGTTCCGTATTTGGAAGATTAAGAACACCTATAATTAATTTTTTTCAAGAATGGTGTGGAAACCGTTTGGCAAAAGGATTGATTCGCGCAGGGTAAAATCATTACCCGTTTACCAGTGAGGTCTTGCTGACGGATTGACCAAACTGTTGAATGCATTTGAAACAGATTTTATTGAAATGAACAGTAGAACTTTCAAGCTTACCAAGTGCGCTATCGCGGTTTGAAAGAACGGGACTTATTACCTACTGAGCAAGCCGCTATCGATTGGGACAGTTGGAATGTCAGCGAGGATGAACGCGATTAAAAGAGATATCAGGATATTCACATCCATATGACTTGTATCCTGAATTGTAACATCAGCCTATAATGAAGCATCATGGCGATGTTTATTCAAGAGTCCAGATTAGAAAGGAGGAAGTCATTCAATCAATCGCATATATAAGGAAAATGCTTGACAATCTTACCTGGAGCAGACCGAATAGCCAAGGGAATATCGTTACGCTAACACCTGGTCTCACTCGTTTGCCATTTCTCTTACTGAAGGCTGGAGAGGTGAGATCTGCCATGCTGCTATTACGGATGAGAATGGTGAATTGCTATGATATAAAATAAAGGACCCATCATTTCATAACTGGCTCGCCCTGGCATTAGCAGTAAGAAATAATGAAATTTCCGATTTTCCTGTTTGTAATAAAAGTTTTGATCTCTCTTATTGCGGACATGATCTTTAAACCAATAAAATGAATAAGATATGTTAAAAACACTTAAAAATACTATATCATCAGGGCAAGCAATATATTCCTGATGTAACAAAAGCAAAAGTTGCCAGGAATATTCAGAGGCCGCCCTGAAATACAGTTCATGAAAAAGTTGATGAAAAAGCACTTGCTGAGATTTGTCCGACAAATGCTATTCAATAAATCCGGTCAGTATTGATTTAGGTAAATGCACTTTTTGCGGAGAATGTTCCAGACTTTTCCCTGATAAGATTCATTTACCACCGATTACAAATTATCTACAAATGAAAGAGAACAGGTTGATTATTTCAGAAGGAATTGCATGAGCCAATAGTAATTAACCCGGAACTTATAAGAAAAGAAATACACAGATTATTTCAGCGGCTCTTTAAAATTAGACAGGTTTCTGCCGGAGGAGATAACAGTTGTGAACTTGAACTTAATGCCTGCGGAAATGTAAACTTTGATATGGGACGATATGGAATTGAGTTTGTCGCTTCACCCACGGCATGCTGATGGAATTGTTATTACAGGACCGATTACAAAAAACATGGCAGAACCGCTACAAATAACTTATGATGCCATCCCGTCACCAAAAATAATTATTCTTGCAGGGACCGATGCAATAAGCGGTGGGATCTTTGAAGGAAGCCCTGCCTTGAAAGAAGTTTCTTGACTAAAATCATATTGATCTGTATGTACCCGGCAATCCGGTTCACCCGCTTACATTTATCAATGGGATATTGGAATTCATCAAAAAAAGAAAATGATTCCAAAAAAAAATTATAGTGTACATAGTGCCGGAGTAATAAAAGATTGTCTGATTATCACTCTTGTTTTTGTCTCACTATACTTCATAGATATTCATTTAGCTTCATTTGTATCACTTGTTTGTACAGTGATTCTGTTAACTCGCAGGATGATCCTTAGCTATAATCCTGGTTTTGCAAAAGGTCATCATGTTAAGATTAATGGAAAGGAGGTGGCACTCCCAAGAGGTATCGATATTTTTTATCTTAGCAACTCACAATCCCTGGAAATCTTGTACAAGTATACGGATGTAGTTCGAGGCATCATGGCACCCCCTGAAATTATGATAATAGAATTTGAAGAAATATCCTATATCGGCCAATCTGACTTATCCATTCTAAATAGGACCATTAACCATCTCAGAAGTTCGAATATATCTGTCATCTTTTCTGGGGTTGATGAAAGTGTTCGTGATCAACTAAAGGAAACTGAAATTCTTACGATTGTTGGAGTAGAAAACATATTTCGTTGCATTAGGGATGCAGTGACACATGCAAAAGAAATGGTTTTAAGAAAAAGATCCACATCAAATTGATTTATTGTTTTCCGATCAAAGCATTCGTGGGGCAAACTTTATTTATTGAATTATTATAATTACAAAAATTTATCCAGCTAAACTTTCGCTTCCAAAAATTGACAAAAATCACATTTTCCGGTGATAAGGTTTACCATTTGACGCACAACCCCCGATCTATCTTTGTGATAAAATAATATCACTTGTCAATGACCTTTGTTCCATCTGCTGCTTATCTTGAAAACTATTTTACAGAAGACTCGCATTTCCTTCAACTATACCCCTTGAGTATACAAAGGCTTGATGCACTGCATTGGTCGCCCTTGCCTGTAATCAATCGCGCTATTAACTTCCTGGTGAGCAAACCCAATGCAAAAATTCTTGATATTGGTAGTGGGTCAGGGAAATTTTGCCTGGCTGGTGCTTATTTTAAACCCTTAGCATTTTTTTTTGGCGTTGAGCAACGAGAAGATTTGGTTGAATGTGCGCGAACTGCCAGGAAAAAATTGGGCCGATCGAATGTTGATTTTGTTCATAAGAATTTTACTCAAATTGAGTTTGCGGAGTACGATAGTTTTTATTTCTACAATTCATTTTTTGAAAACATAGAAGGGACGAACAAAATTGATGATAGCATTGCTTACTCAGGAGGATTATATGATTATTACAATCTGCGTTTGAAAACGAAGTTGGATGAAATGCCTGCTGGAACAAGAATAGTGACTTATAAAACACTGGATCAAGAGATTCCTGATAGCTACCGTTTAGTGACAGCAGAAATGGAAAAGCAGTTAAAATTCTGGATAAGAGAATGAAGAACATAGTGTCAGCAACGGTCAGGGTTTAAATTTAAAATCAGGTTAGTATGGCATTGACCTTAAATGAATACAGTCGTGAACTGGTTAATAAAATTTTACTTGCCGACAGCCAGGTTGAGGTGAAGCGTTTTATTGATACAGGTTTGAAGGAATTTGACACACCTGGTATAAACGGTCATTTTATAATAAAATTTTTAGACCGGGTTATTGAAGATCTTAGTGAATTTAGTACCATGAATTATGAAGCCCAACAGTGGGCCAACATTAAAATGGCAAGAATTATTTTCAGTAAGATAAGACGTAGTTTACAACCCGAGCAATATAAATAAGCGATTCTCCTTATGAAATCTCACAGAGCCTTTGCCAGGCTGGTCCGTGCCCTTAAAGAAATTGGCATTTTCAAACCGTCCGATGTGTGAAAGAAAAGAGCCCTCCTTCGCGAGGGTTTCTTGCAAAAAATAGCTATCATGAAAGAAAAAAAGAAAACAAGTCTGTATCCTGCGGTCCCATTTACGAGAATGATGCTTGAACAATTAAAAAAACAAGAGTATAAATATTTCCAAATAAAAGGTTATACGCATAACAACCGTATAGATCACATACAACCATATTATATAATACTGATTCCTTTTAAGGAATTTCCGAAAGGCCCGAGTGACATTGAAATTTACGAGTCAATTAATAGCGATATTCTTTTGTCATGGGCAGATGATGAAAACGGGGTAAAGGTCATGGTGTCCTACGATAGGAGTGGCTTGTAAGTGACAGGTCCAGACACTGCTGATTGTGAACATATTAATTAGGCAAGAAAAAAAACCTCTTACTTGAGGAAAATTTGCATAGTGAGCTACTTCTTAAAATGAAAGAATACTATCAAGCCTTAAAAAAAGATAAGCACCTTGAAGAAGTCAATAAACTTGGTCTCGAATTAAGGCGGCTTGAAAAAGAATAAAGAAAACTGATCGATGAAAAGCAGTCATGAATGTGGTTTGCTACACACATGTAAGGGGTCAAAAGGCCCCATTTTTTCATTTTACGCCAAAATCAAGTTATAACAGGTTTAATGATTATAACGCAGTAATTTGATGGACTTAGGAAAAATTTTATGATTTATTAATTAGGTTCAGGGGCTGTTTCTACAGTCCCTTTTTCTTTTTAGGCTGTTCAGGTTTTTGGGGTGCGGTTATAGCCTTATCAGCAACAATAGAGTCTGCTTGCCTTTTTCCCTTTTAGGGGCTTACAAAACTCTGGGTGATCGTGCTTCTATCGGTTGATGGTCAGCTCATCAACTTCAAAGAAATCAGCAAGGTCTCTATCTGTTGCACCTAGTAAGCCTGCCTATCAAAGCAACTTTGATACTTCGGCGGTCTGCCGCCAAGATTTTGAGTATTTAATCGCAATATCCCGATTCCCTTTTTTTAAGTCTGATGAAACTCTCGTTTCTGTTTTGCCTTTTGAATACTTTTTGCCTTTTTTGTTGCGTCGTCGATCTTCTCTTGGATACCTTAACTGATACACTTTGCGGTTTTTGTGTTCGTAAATTTTCTTATTCAATGAGTTGTATTTAGTTCCCATCGCGAGGTCACCCTATATCTGATTCTTCTTGACACTATTTTTTATTAATTTTTTGTCAGGTTTAATGAAATGCTTATTGGGAGAGATTTCTGTGTAAGCAAACTCAAAATAGAGTTTGCTTCTTTTTTTACAGCGAAGTGGAAGATGTCTTCAAAAAAGATTGATTACCTGTTTCCATTTCTAACCCGTCTCGCGACTAATGTCCATGTATACTTCCTTAAAAATAATTTTCAGCAGTTTTTTCATAGGGCAAGCAATCGTTAAACCTCCCCTGTTTTTACAGGGGAGGTATTTGCACACACATGCTGAACGAGCGGGTAACTCTTGAGATATGTGCGTGACACTCGTTGTGTCGGCCAATTATTGTTCAAACGTGTAGTCATGGATTGCACAAGTGATATTGCCGGACAGAAAGGATGCGTTGAAGAGAGCTTACTATCTTCAGGGCAAACGAGAATATCCTTTTCGTGTTTTCCAGAGAAAATATTTTTCAAAGAGCACCTTGCCAAAATCATAGAACAGGTTAGGCAACATCAGTGCAAATGAACGTGGTTTAAATAAATGATTTGAGATAATTATCACTTCTTTTTTACCGGCGTCCATAATGCAGAGCGCAGCAATCTTACCCCAAGCTTTTTTCACCAGCTTATTTTGTCCCCTTGTTACTCGAATAATATTTTCTGCCACAATTTTTCCTGTTACATCACTTGGATAGCCTGTTTTGGGCGCGGTAAAGGGAACTTTACCCGGTTTCCATGGAAGACTGAAATTTACAGCCAACCCTGCTGACCAAATATTGGGATATTCCACATGACGATAGTCGTCTCCCACGGGCATGTAACCTGTCGGCGTTGCATGCAGGTCGATGCTTCTGGTTACAAAATCGACACCTATAAATGGCGGCATAAGCATACAGAATTTGTAGGGTAGAACCTCCCCATTATTGAGGTAGACATTTCCTGCATCCATTTTGTCTACGGCTACTTCTGTGTGCACGTGCATCTTAAATAATTTGAAGAATATATTGAACATTGATTTGGCACCCCTCATGCCATCAATACCAAAGTGACCTAAGAATGTTTCGGGAGTTATCCAATGAATATCCACCTTATCACGTATGTGGTTTTCGCGACACCATTTTTCAAAATTGAAAAGGAATTCGTATCCCGCTCCCATGCACCCGGCGTTTTGTGTGGCGCCAATTACAACGGGCCCCGGATCTTTTTTAAATTCATCAAGTGTCTTTCTTATTTTCATCGCACCATTCGGGGTACCTGTGTAATGAGCATATTCGGCAACACCCGGAGCCACATCGTATTTCACTTTGGGTCCTGTAGCAACTACGAGATGATCATAGTGAAAATCACCCTTAGTAGTGACAACAATTTGGGTGCGGGGATTGACTTCGAGCGCTTCAGCCACAACAAAATCGACCCCGTGTTTTGCAAATATTTCGGCTTTTGAAAAGCTGATGTCCTTTATATCTCTTCTCCTGAAAGGAACCCAGATCAATGAAGGCATGAACAGAAATACGGGGCTCTTATCAATAACAATGACTTTGTGATCTCCCTTGCCTTTTCTTTTGATCTCCAATGCAGCGGTCATTCCAGCAAAATTGCCGCCAACAATAACAGTAGTTGTCATGATAATTGATTTTTTGTATCACAAAGCTAGCTGTCCGCCTGTGGCGCCGGGGTAATTACAGTTATAAAGACACATGATTTATGTCATGGAGGCTATCATTTGATCATGAAGACGAAGACACTACCTAAGAATGTGTATAGTAGCCGGATTAAAGATATTTGTTGGGGAAGAGAACAGACGAACGTCAGCAACGGCAAATGCAGATCGAAACAACGTTTGCGCAGAAAGGTTCTAATTCCTTCCGCTATATGTAAAGTGACTTGATTGTGTTTAATAACTATTGAAGATATGGTGAAACCTGCAGGCCATCATAGCTGCTGGCATGAAATGAATGTGGTTCTTTTGCTACCAGATTTTATCCACATTTTTGCCATTGTTAACAGGGACTCCAACTCAAAAGGTTTGATAATATAATCATCAGCGCCAAGTTTGAGTGCTTTCAATTTATCAATTTTTTCAGACATAGAAGTACTGAAAATAAATGGTATTTCATGTGTTTTGGCATCATCTAAAAGTAAGCGTAAAACTTCATGACCGTCCATTTCAACCATCAAAACATCACAAATGATTAAATCGGGTATATATTGTCTGGCAAGTTCGATTCCTTTTCTTCCATTTGTTGCTATAAGGACTTTAAAGCCCTCCAATTCCATAAATTCAATTAAATTCTCAAGAATTTCAGGATTGTCTTCAATGATCAAGATTGTAGCCATTTTGGAGATGAATGTAAATGTATGCTATAAATTAACCAGTTCAATGTTAATTCGAGATCCATATGCTATCCACCGGGCATAATAACCAAAAGGCATAAGAACAAATAAGGGGCAGTTAAATACAAGTGGTAGGATTGACGAATAATATGACGAAACAAGCTTTGGACCTAATTTTCAGGAAAGATTTTTTATTCTGCTGAAGAACCACCGTGTTTGTTTTTATCCTTCCGTATCTGATATCACCCCGAACAACCTATTCAACCGGCAGCTCATTTTCCTTACCGCTTCTGACAATACAACATTTTGTTTGCACCATTTTTAGCAGCTCCGTGAGGGCATTGGCAGCGCCTTTTTCCTGCCAAAATCCAAGTATGCTGCTTACCAGGATGATGAAAAGTATGACCGAAGCATCCGTAAAATCACCAAGCCCGCAGAGAGTAAAGCAGCGGCAATAAGAAGCAGAGTAAGGGGACTTTTAAATTGAAGCAGAAAAAGAATAAATGATGAAGAGCGTGAACGGGCCTTGAGCGTATTCAAACCATATTGGTTTAACCGGGTACCCGCTTCGGTACCTGATAAACCACTTTCCCCAGTGGATAATTTCTGAAACGCATCATCTTCTTTAAGATTCCAGAATGCTTCCAGGGAAGGAGTTAATGAAGACGATTTCATTTATTTCAAGTAAATTATTTCTAATTTGTCAATGTCACGTTTAATGCTTTTTCTTTTGCAGTGGCTTTACGACTTTGCTGGATGAGGTATTTAAAAGATAAACAGTCTACGCTTAGTCATCTTATAGTCGCAATCTTTAAATGATGCAGTTATTATATAACAATCGCCGGAACAACGTTGCTTTCTGCTACCCCGATTCATGCAGATGCAACGCCCTTTTTATTAGTTGCAGGCGTTTTTGTCCCATCAGCTATCCGCTTAATTTCACAAGGAACCGGTTGCGATTTTACTGATTTTGGTCAGAAAAAAAGCCGACGCAAGTCATTGTAAAGCGCGGCAGGGTAATGTAACTTACCACGTTCTAAAATACTTATTTATGAATAATCTACTTTACATTATTGCCATCGTCCTTATTGTCGGATGGTTGCTTGGATTTTTCGTGTTTCATGCCGGAGGGCTCATCCATGCTCTGCTTGTTATTGCACTTATTGTTATCATAGTAAGGATTATTCGGGGTAAAAGACTGGCGTGAAAAACTATTTTCTTAACTCTCAGAAAACATAAAATATGAAAGGATTTAAAATAGACATTGATAAAGCAACAACAGAGAATGACAATTACCGAAAAGTACTGTACACTTCCAAACACAGCCAGTTGGTGCTCATGAGTCTGAAGCCAAAAGAAGAGATCGGTGAAGAAACTCATCCTGATAATGACCAGTTTTTCCGCTTTGAGTCCGGACATGGAAAATGTGTCATAGACGGCAACGAATACCAAGTAAAAGAGGGAGATGCCGTCGTTATCCCGGCCGGGACAAAGCACAATGTCATAAATACTGACGATATTGCGGGATTAAAAATGTATACCCTTTATTCTCCGGCTCATCACAAGGATGGAATAATACATTCAACCAAAAAAGAAGCGGAAACGAATGGAGAGGAATTTGATGGCGTGACAACAGAATCATTTAACAGGCACGTCGTCCGGGATGAATCTTTATTGTCCCATTGAAGTGCGTCGGTAGGTAGGGTAGGAAACAAACTCTAAAAATAAAAAATTGGTTAAAAAGAAGCGGAATAACTTCGCTCACATACACCTGCGTCGAAGAAACGTTATTCAATCGTTTCGTGATCCGAATGTTACATCTTTTATGAAGGACTTACATAATTTTCAATTAATCAACGCTGCCCGAAAAAGTTGACAAGAGAATTATAAACTATCTATACAAGAGAATTATAAACTATATTTGGATTGGCTTTCCCTTTTTCCCCGGCAAATCTCCATACCGGGTTTCAGTAAGAAGGTCTAATAAAAGTCTTTGAAATTGTATATTAAAAATATGGTTTGTATTCGTTGCGAAATGGTAGTGAAGGACGAACTCGCGAAACTGGGTTTGCATTATACCAGGGTGGAATTAGGTGAAGCGGATATCCTGGAAAATATTTCGGTCGTGCAGCATGATCAGTTCAGGGATGCTTTATTGAAATCGGGTCTTGAGTTAATGGACGACAAAAGGAGCGTGTTGATCGAAAAAATAAAAAACGTTATTATTGAATTCGTTCATTATTCAGAAGAACCCCTGGCAATAAAATTCTCTGAATACCTAAGCCAGAAATTACATCACGATTATACCTATCTCTCCAATCTCTTTTCAGAGGTCCAGGGCACCACGATTGAGAAATTTTTTATCGCTCATAAAATTGAGCGCGTAAAGGAATTACTCGTATATAATGAACTCAATCTTACGGAAATAGCTTATCTCATGCATTATAGCAGCGTGGCACACCTTTCCGCCCGGTTCAAAAAGATAACCGGTCTTACTCCTTCTCATTTTAAACAACTCAGGGATAAAAGACGCGCTATGCTGGAAGATATGTGAAGCATCCGGCTGTTCCTTAAGATATATAATGAGGAGATGCAATAGGAGGAGCTGGGTAAAACAAACTTTCTTGCAAAATAGTCATAGACAAGTCTTCAACATTTGTAAATAAGATATCGCTTCGTGAAATCTGTGAATGATACAACTCTTTTCCATGATTGTGTAATGTTTTCTTTAATTAAAGAACTCATCTTTGCTAAGCGAAGATTATCTCATCATAAAATCAATAAAGTGAATACGTCGGAAATAAAAAAGAACTGGAATGAACAAGAAAGAAAACTTAAACAAAAGTTTGCGACAGTGACAGATAATGACCTGACGTTTGAAGAGGGTAAAAATGAGAAAATGTCGGGAGTGTTCCAGGTTAAATGGGGTAAAATGAAAGGGGAATTGCATAAAATTATCGAACCATTACAATGAGCCTTGTGTTTTATATAAGCTTAACTTGAATTCACGGTTTAATTTCTCCTCTTTATTCCCACCTTCCATTTTTTGGTTTATTAAAATTAAAATGAAAAAACAATATATGCTGAGCATTGTACTTGCTACAAGTATAATTACGGCACGAGCGCAATCCTCGGTCACAACTATTGAATACAACAAAACCATGCAACCGGCTCTTGTGCTTGAATTGCCTAACACGACAAATGATGTAGAAGGAACTATATTAGGAAAGCTAAAGCAAATAGGATATGATCCCGAAACACAGGGACATCTCTTCTGGAAAACGAACACAATAGATGGCTTTTATGTTTTTAACAATGTGGTGCTGCCTTCTTTAAGCGCTCAGAAACTGGACATGTATTTTAAAGTGGTACAAAAGAACAAGGAAGAAAAAGATAATACCACACTTTACATGCTTGTAAGCAAGGGCAACGGAAATTTTGCTTCGCCCCAAATAGATACGACCCTCTGGAACAGTTCTCAGGTGTTTCTCAACAGCTTTGTTGAAAAAACCACAGCATATAACCTTGAGGAGAACATCAAAGCCCAGGAAAATACTGTGAATGATTCTCAGAAAAAATTAGTAACGCTTCAAAGCGATGAAAAAGATCTGGCAGAAAAAATAAAGAAATACCAGGATGATTTATCTAATAATCTGAACAATCAAAAGGATCGACAGCAGGATATAGAAAATCAGCAGAAACTGCTTGAAAGTTTAATATTAAAGAGGAAAGGGTAATTTAATTTTTCCCATGATAACCATAATGAATTAATTCCGACTTTATCATTACTAAGGCCACAGCTTAAGACCTGTGGTCTTATGTTTTCCGAATATTTTACAGTGAATGAAAAAAATAACCTCATACAAATAAAATCAATAAAAAAAAATGACAACGATAACAACTCCAATCAAAACGAAGAAAGCGGATCATGCTTTTGATAAAACCTTAAAAGGCAAGGAAGCTGATAAAACAATGAAGGCATTGGTATATCATGGCCCCGCGAAAAAAGCCTGGGAAGACAAACCAAAGCCGGTATTGCTGAAACCAACAGATGCCATCGTGAAAATTTTAAAAACCACCATCTGCGGAACGGATCTGCATATTATGAAAGGCGACGTTCCGACTGTCACTAACGGCCGGATTATTGGTCACGAGGGTGTAGGCATTATAGAAGAAGTGGGAACCTCAGTGAGTAATTTCAAAAAAGGCGATCATGTCATCATCTCGTGTATTACCTCCTGCGGCAAATGCGAATATTGTAAGAAAGGCATGTATTCGCATTGCATAGACGGAGGTTGGATATTGGGCAACCTTGTTGACGGTACGCAGGCAGAATATGTATGCATACCCCATGCAGATAACAGTCTTTACCCTATTCCCGCCGGTGCAGATGAAGAAGCATTAGTTATGCTGAGCGATATTTTACCAACCGGATTTGAATGTGGTGTTTTGAATGGACAGGTGAAACCCGGTGATACAATAGCTATTGTAGGTGCAGGGCCTATAGGACTGGCAACATTATTAACATCCCAGTTTTACACACCCGCAGAAATTATTGTAATTGATCTGGACGACAATCGTCTAAATATTGCAAAAACATTTGGCGCCACTCAAACCATTAATAGCAGTGATGGAAATGCAGCCGAAAAACTGATGAAGCTTACAAATGGCAAAGGCGTTGACGTAGCTATTGAAGCTGTCGGAGTGCCCGCCACATTTGAGTTGTGTCAAGCAATTGTGACCGCAGGTGGCCACATTGCCAATATAGGGGTTCATGGAAAAAGTGTTGTGCTGCACCTGGAAACGCTTTGGTCAAAGAACATAACTATCACTACCCGTCTCGTGGATACCGTAACCACACCCATGTTGTTCAAGAATGTTCAATCTAAGAAATTACAGCCGAAAAAACTGATTACGCATCATTTCAAATTGAGCCAGATTATGGAGGCCTATGATACGTTCGGTAATGCCGCGAAGGAAAAAGCATTAAAAGTGATATTGACGAATGAGTGAATTATGTCTGATGAATAAATAATTCAACAGATCAAATCAAACAAAAAATAAATTATGCAAATCAATACAAACAAATTAATAGACTATGCCCTGCAAGCCACGGATGGAGAGATCGGGAAAGTGGAAGAATTTTATTTCAACGATGAAACGTGGACCATTCGTTATCTAATTGTAAAAACAGGTAGTTGGCTTAGTTCGCAAAGTGCTTATTTCTCCTGAAGTAATTCAAAAGACTTTATGGAAGAAGAAAACATTTCCTGTAAAACTTGACAAAGAACAAATTCGTAACAGCCCTGACATCGATACCAATAAACCGATCTTCCGCCAGCAGGAAATTGAATTGCACGGACAGTATCGCTGGCAACCTTACTGGGGAACTGGTTTTTACGCAGGCGGCGGCCTCTGGAATTTGACGAGTGAGTATCCAATGATTGCAGAAGAAATGGTGCAGGAACCAGATCGCATTGATGAACGTGCTGATGCTGATCCGCATTTACGGAGCACAAATGCCGTTACCGGCTATCACATTCATGCCAAGGGCATCTTACGATATTCCTGACCCGTACACGTGGTTCTTTTTGGTCCATCCGTCCGGCGAAAGTTTTATGGATAGCCGTGCTCGGTACACAAATTGTGGCAACTTTGATAGCCGTCTACGGTTTGTTTATGACACCACTCGGCTGGGGTTGGGCAGGATTTGTATGGGGATATGCGTTGATATGGTTTTTAGTGAATGACCGGATAAAACTATTGGCTTACCGGGTTTTTGATCCGCCAAAAACTAAAACACCAACGGACCTACGACAACAAATTTCTAACCGGGCATTTGAAATATACGAAAGAGAAGGCCGCCACGATGGCCATGCCGTTCAGAACTGGGAACAGGCAGAGCAAGAAGTTCAGAAAGATAAAACGCATGTAAATAATTAAACTGAACCATCATGAACGAAGAAAAAATTAATAACAACCAGTTATATGGGACTTTGCCAACTGATAGCGAAGGCATCGAGACACTTACTAAACTTGCTCTCGACCTGCGATGGACATGGAACCATGTAACAGATAGTTTATGGCAGCAGCTTAATGCAGAATTGTGGGAGCTTACACACAATCCATGGATTGTTTTACAAACTACTTCGCGAAACCAGATTGAATTAAAATTAGCAGATGCTTCATTCAGAAAAAAAATGAATGAATTACTGGAGTTAAGAGAGCTGGCAATTTCTAAACCCGCCTGGTTTCAGGAAACATATCCTTCTGGCCCGCTTGCCTGTGTTGCTTATTTCAGCATGGAATTTATGTTGAGTGAAGCGCTGCCAATTTATGTTGGCGGATTGGGCAATGTTGCGGGCGACCAATTGAAATCTGCAAGCGATCTTGGCGTCCCTGTTGTTGCAATTGGTCTTCTTTATCAGCAAGGATATTTTCGGCAGGAGATTGATAAATATGGTAATCAGCAAGCAATGTTTCCATTACAATGATCCGGGGCAGTTGCCAATTACTCCATTGCGTTTGCCTAACGGAGAATGGTTAAGATTGAAAGTGTCTTTAGCCGGCCGCATTGTTTGGTTGCGCACCTGGCAAGTGCAGGTCGGGAGAGTAAAATTGTATCTGCTTGATAGCAACGATGTCGTCAATCTTCCTGCACATCGGGAAATAACCAGTGAACTTTATGGTGGCAGATTCTGATATGCGCATCAAACAGGAAATTGTATTAGGTATAGGCGGATGGAAATTACTTCAGGCACTTGGCATTAAACCTGAAGTCTGTCACATGAATGAAGGGCATGCAGCCTTTTTGATATTGGAACGTGCTAACAGTTTTATGAAAGAAAATGGAATTTCATTTGAAGCCGCGTTAGCTGTTACACGGGCTGGAAATTTATTTACTACGCATACAGCAGTTGCTGCAGGCTTTGACCATTTCAGCCCTGGTTTAATGTGGGAGTTTTTTGGCGCTTACGCAAAAGATGAATTGGAAATTGATTTTAATGAACTGATGGCGCTCGGGAGACAAGATGCAAATAATCTTTCAGAAAGTTTTAATATGGCCTACCTCGCTATTCGCGGAAGTGGTGCTGTGAATGGGGTGAGCAATTTGCATGGGAAAGTCAGCCGGCATCTTTTTGAATCTTTATTTCCCACGGCTGGCCGATAAGAAGAAATTCCAATCGGGTATGTAACGAATGGTGTGCATATGCCAAGCTGGGATTCTGAATTTGCAGATAAAATATGGACAGAAGCCTGCGGAAAAGACAGGTGGAGAAGGCGACCTCAGACAATTGAACAAAACATTTCAACTTTATCCGATGAAAAATTATGGCAACTGCAGCAATGTCTGCCGCAATGAATCTGGTTAATTATACCCGGAAAAGATTTGAAAGCCAATTAACGGTTGCAGGTCAGTCAACTGAAATCATTGAGGTTGCGAAACATGTATTTAATCCCAATACATTAACGCTTGGTTTTGCACGCCGGTTTGTTGCCTTATAAAAGACCTAATCTTTTGTTGCATGATGAAGAAAGATTTATACGCATACTTACCAACACGGCGAACATCCTGTACAATTGGTTATTGCTGGCAAAGCGCCTCCATTCGATGAATCAGGAAAAGCATTGATAAAGCAATGGATTCAATTTATTCAACGAAGCATAATTTATATAACCATGTTGTTTTTTTAAGTGATTATGATATGCTGCTCGCCGAACACTTGGTGCAGGGAGCAGATGTTTGGGTGAATACACCGCAGGCGCCCCTGGGAAGCCTCCGGAACCAGTGGAATGAAAGTGCTGGTTAATGGCGGAATTAATTTATCTGAACTGGACGGTTGGTGGGCAGAAGCGTATTCTCCTGAAGTGGGTTGGGCATTAGGCGATGGGCAGGAACATGGAGATGACACCGGCCTGGGATGCAAGGGAAGCAGAAGCCTTATATGATCTACTGGAAAAGCAGGTGGTTCCTGAATTTTATAACCGCAATGAAAAAGGAATTCCGGAACGATGGATAGCAAGGATGCGCAAAAGCATGGCCATGTTAACACCGCGTTTTTCCGCTAACCGGGCAGTCAGGGAATATACAGAAAATTATTACCTGCCCGCTGCTGATAACTTTAAAAAAAGAACCGCAGAAAAAGGGGCAGCGGGAAAAAAGATAGAGCATGTCCATCATGACCTTCAACAGCAATGGAACCATATCCAATTTGGAGAAATGCATAATGAAGAAATAGACAACGGACATCTTTTTCATGTGCAGGTTAAGCTGAATGGATTGAGCCCTGAAAATGTTTTGGTTGAACTATATGCTGATGGAATTAATGGCACCGCACCGGTTAAAATAAAAATGAAACCGGTTGCTGACGCTGCAGATAATGGGGTGAAAGAATATGATGCGCAAGTAGACAGCTCGAGGCCTGTAAGTGATTACACACCCTGCATCATTCCAAATTATGAAAACATAGCTGTGCCTTTGGAAGACAATCTTATCCTTTGGCAGCACTGATAATTATTAGATTGATCAAAATAATAAAATGCAAAATGTAAACAACATCACGACCTTATTCCTGGACATTGGAGGTGTTTTGCTTTCAGATGGATGGGGCCATGAATTCAGGCAACTCGCTGCTGAAAAATTTCACCTTGATGAAGCAGAAATGGAAGAGCGGCACAGAATTATGTTTGTTACTTATGAAGAAGGAAAAATAACCCTGGATGAATATCTTGACAGGGTTGTGTTCTATAAGCATCGTGATTTCTACTTACCTGACAGTTCCGTGACTTTATGTTCTCTTTGACCACACCTTATCCGGACATGATAGCATTTATAAAAAAATTAAAAACGCAGTACTGGCTTAAAAATAGTTGCAGTAAGCAATGAAGCAAGAGAACTCAACTGCATACCGGATACATACGTTTAAGTTAAACAGCTTCATTGATTTTTTTATATCATCCTGCTATGTTCATGTAAGAAAACCTGATACAGCCATTTTTAAAATGGCACTTGATATGGCACAGGTATCTGCGGAAGAAGTCGTGTATATTGATGATGTGCAGATGTTCACAGATATCGCAACAGATTTGGGAATCAAAAGTATTCGCCACATTGACCTGGCAGTCAACTTCAGAGGCTTTAGCTGGCATGGGCCTGCGGATTGAAAATAATAAATTAGTCCATGCCTAAAGATGAATGCATATTAACCATTAACGGAGGTTCCTCCAGCATTAAATTTTCATTATACAAAATTGAAGACCCGCCTGAAGCAAATATTTGATGGACAAATAGAAAACATTGGATCTGCAAAAGCAAAACTTAGTTTTAATAATTCCGTTACCGAACAAAAAAATTGTATCAGCATTAAAGCTGCTGATCATAATGAGGCTGCTGATCACCTCATTGACTGGCTTGAAAAGCAGCAAGGTTTTGACGCCGTAAAAGCAATTGGCCACCGCATCGTTCATGGCATGAATCATACGGAGCCTGAATTGATAACTCCCGAATTATTAAAGGAATTAAAAAAGATCAGTGCCTATGATCCCGACCATTTACCGGAAGAAATAAAATTGATAGAAGTATTTAGACAAGCGTTTTCCATCCTTAAAACAAGTAGCCTGTTTTGATACTTCTTTCCATACTTCTATGCCAACTGTTGCAAAATTGTTATCCATTCCCCGCCGGTATTATGAAAAAGGCATTCAACGATATGGATTTCATGGACTTTCTTATTCCTATCTGATGGAAGAATTGAAATCGCCTGGCAGGAAATGACAGTAGCAAAAGGCAAAGTGATATTGGCCCATCTCGGAAGTGGCGCCAGTCTTGCTGCAGTAAAAGATGGAAAAAGCATAGACACAACATGGGTTTTACGCCGGCTATCCGGCTTACATGATGGGTACACGTACCGGCGATCTTGATCCTGGTGTTGCCTGGTATTTAATGCAGTTTGAAAAGCTTAGTCCAAAAGAATTTAATCATTTGATCAATCATGAATCAGGTCTGCTCGGTGTATCCGAAACGAGTTCCGACATGCGGGAATTAATGGAAGTGGAAGATACTAACGGTTATGCCAAAGACGCCATTGAATTGTTTTGTTATCAAACAAAAAAATGGATTGGCTCGTTTGCTGCTGTGCTTGGCGGTCTAGACACACTGGTATTTTCAGGTGGCATTGGTGAACATTCACCGGAAGTAAGAAGTAAAATATGTGACAGTCTTGAGTTTTTGGGAATTGAATTAGATGAAATAAAAAACATGAATAATGAAGCCATTATTTCAACTGAAAAAAGCAAAGTAACTGTTCGTGTTATTAAAACAAATGAAGAATTAATGATAGCGAGATTGGTTAATGATATTTTGAATAATAAATCAATTAAAAATAGTTATAAGAAAAACAAAAGTTAATAATCAAAAAATGTGTGAATCATGTAACTGATATCAATAATTGTGTAATAAATGAGGGGATTAAAGTTTGTATCTTATTATTATAATTAAAATTCATATTAAACTAAAAAAAAAATAATGAAAACATTACAAACACTGGCAGTGGCAATCGGTTTTTTAACACTACTCGCATCCTGCCAGTCCACATCAGCTCAAATGAAAGACCTTTCAAACAAGGGAACAAGAAATGAAATCATGCACGCAATTGCTAATGATAGTATTATGTCGCAGGAAATGATAGGGGTAATGATGAATAGCAAAAATGGTATGATGACGATGCAGAAACATCAAATGATGATAATGGGAAATCATAGTTCAATGATGAATATGCTGAAAGATAATCCCCGCATGATGCAAAATATGATGTCTGCCATGATGGAAACAGCTAAAGGTGACACCAGCATGATGTCCGGGATGATTAGAACTATGATGGGAAACCATCAAATGATGGAGATGATGCAAAAGATGAGCGGTAATAACATGATGAACGGCGGGAATAACATGGGAGGAATGGGTAATAAATAGAATCATTAAATAACATCTAAAAGACTTTAAAAATAAAAGCGATGATGCACAATAATGGAAATTACTATTTCTGGGGAATGCATTTAGGTTGGTGGATTTTGATACTTGTCGTTGTTATAGCAATAGTAGCATGGTTTAGCTGGTCCCGGAAAAGAAAGTGAAAAAGATCGGCTTTGTCAAGATATTTTCTTTGACTCCACATTATAAGAAACAATATTTCACAAGGAAAATTAACTTTAAAATGGAATCTTTTCAACATCTTTCAGAACAGGAAAATGAAGCACTACTCAAATTTCCGGCATACATATCCCTGCTTGCAGCTAATAGCGATGATAAACTGGATCAAGCCGAGAAAAAATCAGCGATCAAATTTTCACATATAAAAACATATTCCTGCGACCCTCTGCTTACAGAATTTTATGAAGAGGCTGATAAAGTGTTTGAAAATAATATACAGCAACTAGATAAGATTTACCAATAGAAAAAGCACAGAGAGATGCAATTATCAAGAAGGAATTACTGAACCTTGAAAAGATAGTATTGAAGTTGGGAAAAGATTATACTTCGGCTATGCATCGCAGCATGAAATCATTTAAGGAACATATTTCGAAAGCACACCACAGCGTGTTTGCGGATTTTATTTTTCCCATGCCTATTGAAGGGATAACAGATTAAGGTAATAATGCTAAACTAATTTTTAAACTAATAAATATCATAATCATGAAATCTAAAAATGAGGGCGTGCAGAAAGAAACCAATCAAAAAAGTTCTTCCGTGCAAAAAGACGTAAAAGGAATTATTGGCAATGATAAATCAGCCGAAAAAAAAGAAAATAAAAAAAAGAAAAAGGGCAATTCAGCATTGCTGGCTGCTTCCATGTACCGAAGCCCTGTAAATGCAGTCAGGAGTAATGCTTATTCACGTGGTGGTGGTGACAGCACAGGTATTAATAATGAGTTCCAGGAATAATAGGCGTCATAAAAACAATTATAGAGGATCAAATAAACTTTAAAATGAAAAAAAGATATGAATTAGCAGGAATGGGCTGTGGTGGTTGCGTAAACAGTGTGAAGAGGATATTCTTACAATTTCCAGATATCACAGAAGCGGATGTACAATTGAATCCGCAAAGAACGGTTCTTACCATGAGCAGACCCATTGATATAGAAGAATTGCAAGCCCAACTTAAAAAGGCGGGTCATTATACTATTAAGGGAGCCATTTCAAACTAAGCAGGAAAGCATGAAAGAAAGTTATGGCACATTATCAGAAACTATTGCTGGTTTAAAAGGGAAGGCTATACGCAGGATCTTAATATCAGCCAGGAGCGTCTGTTCTGCAATGCAGCAAATCCAGGTTTATCGCCACATGATTTTGAGATTGATAAGGTTTACCGGTTTGAAGGGGAATCCAATCCTGATGACCAGTCAATATTATATGCCATTTCCTCACCGAAGTTTGGCTTGAAAGGAATATTGATAAATGGCTATGGAATTTCTGCGGATGCTGCAACAAATGCAATGATCGCAAAATTAAAAACGCATCCTGGGAACGCTGATTAAACCGTCATTCATTAAAAACCGGCAACAAAAGGTTTGAATGGAAGAAGATAAAATGGAACATCGAAATCATACTGAAAAGCCTGCAAAAATGGCTGCAATGGATCATTCAAAAATGAACCACAATGGCATGACAACATGGCGATAATCCACCGATGGGCATGGCCGGTCATAATCATCATGCAATGATGATTGCCGATTTTAAAAAGCGATTTTATGTTGTATTGATACTTACTATTCCCATCATGTGTTGTCATCAATGATACAACATTTTATTGGAGTTGACTGGCAGTTTACAGGTTCATCTTATATTTTATTTGCATTATCATCGGTCGTATTTATTTATGGCGGATGGCCTTTTTTAAAAGGATTGGTGAATGAATTAAAAGAGAAGAATCCAGGCATGATGACCCTGATAGGCTTTGCTATTTCCGTAGCATATATCTATAGTACAGCAACTGTTTTTGGATTAAAAGGAATGGATTTTTATTGGGAACTGGCAACGCTTATTCTCATTATGTTTTGGGCCATTGGATAGAAATGAAATCCATTGCAGGGCCTCAAAAGAACTGGAATTACTGGTGCAGTTGATGCCGACGATGCCCACATGGTAATGGGTGATATAAGTTCATGATGTAAAAACAGATACACTTAAAGAGAAGGATATCATTCTTGTAAAACCCGGCGAAAAAGTTGCAGCCGACGGAATAATATTAGAAGGCGAAAGTTATCTGAATGAATCTATGCTTACCGGGAATCAAAGCCGGTAAAAAAAATAAAAGGAGATAAAGTAATTGCAGGTTCTATTAATGGAAACGGTTCATTTAAAGTTACTGTATCTCATGCTGCAAAAGATTCTTTTCTTTCACAGGTTGTAAAGCTGGTTGATGATGCCCAGAAAGCAAAATCCAAAACCCAGTTGCTGGCAGATACGGCAGCAAAATGGTTAACCCTTATTGCAATTGTTGCAGGCATTAGTACATTTTTGTATTGGTATTTAACCGGGCAGCCATTAGACTTTGCCATGGCAAGAATGGTTACGGTGATTGTTATCTGTTGCCCGCATGCTTTAGGGTTGGCTGTACCATTGGTAGTTGCAAGATCAACTTCTCTGGCAGCAAAAAACGGATTGCTGATTAAGAACAGAACATCATTTGAAAATGCAAGAAAAATCACCACCATTGTATTTGATAAAACAGGTACACTTACTGTTGGAAAATTTGAAGTATCAAAAATAGTTTCGCTTAAAAAAGAGTTAAACGAAAATGAAATCATTCGTCTGGCATCTGCATTGGAACAAAAATCAGAACATCCTATTGCAACAGGCATTCTTCAAAAAGCAAAAGATTTATCTATCACTATTCCTGCAACAGAAAATTTTAATGCAATTACAGGTAAAGGGTGTTGAAGCAACTGTAGAAGGCAAAAAAATATTGGTGGTTAGTCCCGGCTATTTAAAAGAAAATAATATTCATTCCCGGATGAGTTTCAAAGCCAATGATACGGAAACGGTTGTGTTTGTAATTATCAATAATGAACTGGCAGGATACATTGCTTTGTCTGATGAAATACGGCCTGAATCAGCAGATGCTATTAAAACGCTGAAAGAAAATAATATCAAATCAATATTGCTTACAGGCGATAACAACAAAGTTGCAAAAGCTGTAAGTGAAACGCTGGGTATGGATAGTTTTATTGCCGAAGTATTGCCCGATCAAAAATTAGAAAAAATAAAAGAGCTGCAAAGTAAAGGTGAATTTGTTGCCATGACCGGCGATGGTGTAAATGATGCACCCGCTTTGGCGCAGGCAGATATTGGCATTGCGGTTGGCAGCGGTAGTGATATTGCAGCAGAAACAGCAGGAATTGTTTTGGTAAACAGCAATCCAAAAGACATTGTGAGTTTGATTTTATTTGGCAAAGCCACGCATCGCAAAATGATTCAGAATTTAATCTGGGCAACAGGCTATAATGTAGTGGCACTGCCCTTGCAGCAGGTGTGTTATATCATTGGGGAATATTATTAAGCCCTGCAGCAGGGGCAGCGTTGATGGCGGTTAGTACCATTGTTGTTGCCATCAATGCAAGTATGCTGAAAGTAAAATGAAAAATGAATTAATTAAACAAAATAATAGTTATGGAAACAGAAATTATCATCCGGAAGTAAAGGAAACTTTATCGCCTGAATTATTGCAAAAAATAAATGCGTATTGGCGTGCCGCCAATTATCTTTCAGTGGGGCAAATTTATCTTTACGATAACCCGCTGTTGAAAGAACCACTGAAACTGTAGCATGTAAAACCGTTGGTGGTGGGGCATTGGGGCACTACACCGGGACAAAATTTTATCTATGTTCATCTAAACCGAATCATAAAAAAATATGATCTCGATATGTTCTATATCGCCGGCCCCGGGCATGGCGGGCCTGCAATGGTGGGCAATGTATATCTCGAAGGAACCTGGAGTGAAGTATATCCTAACGTAACGCAGGATGAAGCAGGATTAAAAAAATTATTTAAACAATTCTCTTTTCCCGGAGGTATTTCCAGTCATGTTGCGCCTACTACGCCGGGTTCTATTCATGAAGGCGGAGAATTGGGTTATTCTTTGAGCCATGCATTTGGTGCGGCATTCGACAACCCGGATTTGATTGTTGCCTGCATCGTTGGTGACGGAGAAGCAGAAACCGGGCCGTTAGCCACTTCATGGCAATCGAATAAATTACTGAATCCAATTACAGATGGTGCTGTTCTGCCGATCCTTCATCTCAATGGTTACAAGATCAGTAACCCAACGGTATTGGCAAGAATTGAAGATGAAGAGCTCGAACAATTTTTCCGTGGCTGCGGATGGACACCTCATTTTGTGGAAGGTGATGATCCGGAAACAATGCATCAACTCATGGCAACTACACTTGGAAGAAGTGATTGCTGACATTCATCAAATACAAAGCAATGCAAGAAGTAACAATGACAATACCCGCCCACGCTGGCCAATGATCGTTTTAAAATCACCGAAAGGATGGACCGGGCCAAAGGTGGTGGATGGCCTGCATATCGAAGGCACTTTCCGTTCGCACCAGGTACCGCTTCTTGTGGACGCAGATCATCCTGACCATGTGAAGCTTTTGGAAAACTGGATGAAGAGCTATAAACCGGAAGAATTATTTGATGAAAACGGAACACTTAAAGCGGAACTGGCAGAGCTGGCGCCAAAGGGTAATCGCAGAATGGGTGCCAACCTTCATACTAATGGTGGTGTGCTTTTGAAAGATTTGCGGATGCCTGATTTTCATGATCATGCCGTACATGTTCCTGCTCCCGGCGCTGTTAATGGACAAGATACCATGGTACTCGGAAAGTTTCTGAGAGACGTTGCGAAACTAAATCATGATGAACATAATTTTCGTGTATTCGGCCCTGATGAAACGGTTTCAAATTTATTGGGAGCCGTTTTTGAAACAACCAATCGCCAGTGGGATGCAGCGAACAGAAAAGTATGATGAATTTCTTTCACCATCCGGTGAGGTGGTGGATTCTATGCTGAGTGAACATCAGTGTGAGGGTTTTCTGGAAGGGTATTTATTAACCGGAAGACATGGGCTGTTTAATAGTTATGAAGCATTCATCCGCATTGTTGACTCCATGTTTAGTCAGCATGCCAAATGGCTTAAAGTAACATTGGAACTGCCATGGCGAAGAAAGATTGCCTCATTGAATTATTTACTGGCTTCACATGTTTGGCAACAGGATCACAATGGGTTTACCCACCAGGATCCGGGTTTTCTGGATCATGTGATCAATAAGAAAGCAGATGTGGTAAGAGTCTATCTTCCACCGGATGCCAATTGCCTTTTATCTGTTTTTGATCATTGCCTGCGCAGCCGTCATTATGTAAATGTTGTGGTGGCAGGTAAACATCCGCTGCCGCAATGGCTTACCATGGATCAGGCAGTCGTTCATTGCACTGAAGGAATCGGCATCTGGCAATGGGCAAGCAATGACCAGGGATCAGAGCCAGATGTAGTGATGGCCTGCTGTGGAGATACACCAACACTGGAATTACTGGCGGCTGTTTCCATATTACGGGAACACCTGCCCGAAGTTAAAATAAGAGTGATCAATGTAGTTGATCTTATGAAATTACAGCCACATACAGAACATCCTCATGGGCTGAGTGAACAGGATTACGACTCGCTATTCACGAAAGACAAGCACATCATTTTTAACTTTCATGGTTATCCATGGCTGGTTCACAGGCTTACCTACAGAAGAACCAATCGCCATATGCATGTAAGAGGTTATAAAGAAGAAGGCACCATCACAACACCTTTTGATCTGAGAGTACAGAATGATATTGACCGTTTTCACCTGGTTATTGATGTGATAGACCGCCTGCCGCAATTAGGAAGCAAAGGCGCTTACCTGAAACAACAATTGCAGGATAAGCTGATTGAACATAAACATTATGTGCATCAACACGGCAAGGATTTGCCGGAAATTCTTAACTGGAAATGGAAGCTAGCGGAACCGGGTAAGTGAGATTTAAAAAAACGAAATACAAATTCATTACAAAATTGTGAGGGTAATAAAAAGAGAATTAATTATAAAATTTAAACAAAATGACAACAGCAAAAAAATTAGGCATCTGGATGGATCATGCAAGTGCACATGTAATGGAGTACAGCGATCCTATTATAACCCATATCATAGTTTCAGGCTCCACGCATGAAGAAAAAGAAAAAAGTTTGCAGAAAGGAGAAAAACATGATGCACAATAAAGAACAGCAACAGCAATCGGAGTATTATAAAACATTAGGCGAGACCATCAAAAATTATGATGATGTTTTGCTGTTCGGCCCTACCAATGCCAAAGTAGAGTTGTTGAATATTTTGAAAGCAGATATCAGCTTTTCGATAAAATTAAAGATTGAAACAATGGCAAACTGGATAAAATGACCGAAAACCAGGAGTATGCATATGTAAGAGAATATTTTTCAAAAAGCTGAGCCGGAATTTTAAGCTGACGTATTCATTTAAAATATAAGACATCAATGAATAAAACAAATTTTGATAGATACGGTTAACCGCTTATTTGCCGATAGTAAAGGTTTGCTGGCAATGGATGAAAGCAACCCAACCTGCAATAAACGATTTGCCAAATTAGGCATTCCGCAAACAGAAGAGGCACGCCGTGACTGGAGAGAATTAATCGTGAACACACCTGGTCTCAGTGAATGCATCAGTGGAGCTATATTATATGATGAAACCATTCGCCAAAATAAAAGAGATGGCACGCCTATTATTAAAGCAATTATAGATGAAGGGATCATTCCGGGAATTAAGGTAGATAAAGGCGCCAAATTAATGGCGGGTCATCCCGGCGAGAAAGTTACCGAAGGATTAGATGGATTGCGTGACCGGCTGAAAGAATATTTCCAGATGGGTGCCAGGTTTGCCAAGTGGCGTGCGGTAATCGCTATTGGTGATGGCATTCCCAGTCGTGGTTGTATAGAAGCGAACGCAAATATACTGGCGCTTTACGCAAGCCTCTGCCAGGAAGCAGGATTGGTGCCGATTGTGGAGCCTGAAGTTCTCATGGAAGGAACGCACGATTTACAGGTATGCTTTACCGTTACAGAAGAAGTATTGAGATCTGTTTTTGCACATCTTTATTTGCAGGGAGTAATGCTGGAAGGCATTATTCTAAAACCCAACATGGTGATTCCGGGATTGAGTTGCCCAAAACAGGCAAGTATAGACGAAGTAGCAGATGCCACCATACAATGCCTGTTGCAATCAGTTCCTGCTGCCATTGGTGGGATCGCTTTTTTATCCGGCGGACAATCAGGCGAGCTCGCTTCAGCACATTTAAATGCCATGCATGTAAGGTACCAATCAAAACTTCCATGGCCATTGACATTTTCTTTTGCACGTGCCATTCAACAACCTGCCATGGAGATTTGGGATGGGAAAGACGAAAACATGAAAGCGGCGCAGCAGGCTTTATTTCACCGGGCCAAATGCGACCAGGCGGCACGCCAGGGATTGTACAGCGAAGCAATGGAAAATCAATTGATTGACATATATAAATAAACAGAAATAATGATCCCCGTCCATTCATTTGCACCCGACCTGGTCAGAGGTAATCTGGGTTCGACATGGATTTATATTATTGGGCCAATTATCGGTGTCATCTTTGAATTCATTCTTAAAGGAAAGGCAACTGATGCAGGTGGTATTGCCGCACAGGATACTACCTCCTGAGATTTCAGAAAAAGCTCTTAATAAAAAAAATGAAAATATCTCCCTAGCAGGAAAACCGGCAGAACAAAACATATTGGTCAATATTCCGCAACTTATTACCGCCTATTACACAGGAAAACCCGATCCATCAGTACCAGGCGAACGAGTTTCTTTCGGCACCTCCGGTCATCGCGGCTCCTCATTCAAAAACTCTTTTAACGAAAATCATATTCTTGCCATCACACAGGCCATTTGTTTCTATCGCAAAGAACAAAAAACAGATGGCCCGCTGTACCTTGGTTTTGATACACATGCCTTGTCAGCGCCTTCTTATGCTACCACAATGGAAGTATTGGCGGCGAATAATGTTGAAGTGATGATTGCTAACGGTGATGAATATACGCCTACTCCTGTAATTTCACATGCTATTTTAAAATACAATAAGGAAGCCGCAAAACAGGATTGGCGGATGGTATTGTCATTACTCCATCACATAATCCACCGGATGATGGCGGCTTTAAATACAATCCGCCTAACGGAGGCCCTGCGGGAAATGATGTTACCAACTGGATTGAAAAGAAAGCCAATGAATTGCTGCAGAACAATCTTCAGGAGTATAAAAAGAATTTCTTTTGATAAAGCGGTTAAAGCGTCTACGACACATCGGTATGATTATCTGAATACATATGTCAATGATCTTGGGAAATATCATTGACATGGATATCATTCGCAATGCAAAAATAAAGATGGGTGTTGATCCGCTCGGCGGCGCAGGGGTTCATTATTGGGAACCCATAGCCGAAAAATATCACCTGGATTTAACCGTTGTAAATAAAATTGTTGATCCCACTTTCAGTTTTATGACGGTTGACTGGGATGGCCAAATTCGTATGGATCCTTCTTCTCCCTATGCCATGCAACGACTGATAGCGATGAAAGATAATTTTGATATTTCGTTTGCCTGCGATACGGATCATGACCGGCATGGTATTGTAACAAAAAGTGCAGGCCTGTTAAATCCCAATCATTATTTATCAGTTGCCATTTTTTACCTGCTTCAAAATCGCCCGCAATGGGCAAAAACATCAGCAGTTGGCAAGACGGTTGTTACCACGCAACTAATCGACCGCATAGCTGCAAAATTGAACAGAAAGATGTATGATGTTCCTGTTGGATTCAAATGGTTCGTTGATGGCTTACTTGACGGCATCACTTTGTTTTGGCGGCGAGGAAAGTGCAGGCGCTTCTTTTTCAAGATTGGATGGAAGTGTTTGGACAACAGATAAAGATGGATTTATCCCGGCATTATTATCTGCAGAGATCACCGCTAAAATGGGAATGGATCCCGGTAAAATATATACCAACCTCACCAAAGAATATGGTGAACCTTTTTATGATCGCATTGAAGCAAAGGCTACTCCTGAACAAAAAGAAAAATTAAAAAACCTTTCTGCTTCGCAAATAAAACACAAGGAACTTGCAGGAGAAAAAATTAAAAACATTCTTACTAATGCACCCGGAAATAATGCGCCAATAGGTGGCCTGAAAGTAATAACAGAGAATGGATGGTTTGCAGCACGCCCTTCAGGAACAGAAGACATTTATAAAATCTATGCAGAAAGTTTTTTAAGTAAAGATCATTTGAAAAAAATAATTGATGAAGCGCAAACTATTGTTAATGCTGCATTATAGACGAATTAAACGAACTTAATGAAATTGGATTTGCTACCTTCTTCTTTATTCTTTTATCAACCTTGCTTATAAAAACCCAAAATCTGTGAATTGTATAAGATAATTATAGAATCATGTAACACTGACAGCACACCAGGCTTCTATCTTTGCCTTGGTTTTTCATAGGATATTGGATTTTTACAAGGGGCGGGATTTCTATCTGGCCCTTTTTGTTCATATGGAATATTCTGATTTAATAATGATTATAATTACGATAGAAAGGGCATTTGTGAATAAAAGAGAAATGAATACGAATCAATAAAGTTTTAAATTATGAATAGTGAAAATAAGGTCGGAAAACCAGATAATGCCGAACTCGAAAAATCAAAAGCGCATATCATCGTTGAGATTATTGAGTATATGGCTAATTCAGTAGTGAGTAAAACGATCATCAGGAAATCAACAGGAAATATAAGCGTCATGTCCTTTGACAGTGGTGAAGGACTAACAGAAAAGACTTCGCCATTTGACACATTTGTTCAGATCATTGAAGGCAAGGCAGAAATTGTGATTGATAAACTACCTCATTTACTCCAATCAGGAGAGGGAATTATAATACCTGCTCATGCATCCAATCTTATAAAACCAAATGGACGATTTAAAATGATTTCCACCGTCATTAAAAGTGGATATGAATAGATATGGCTGAATGAAGATCACACACTCCGGGATCCATTATTTTGCTCTGCTGCTTTTTGGACAACAGAAAAGTCTTAAGGAGTTCTGCATTCTGAAAAAAGTCTGCATCTGGTGGTTTAAGACTTGCTCTTTATTGAGCAGCATGTTGACTAATATTTCTTTTACCACTCGCGGTTAAATAAATAAATAAGCGGATTGTCATTAATTGATCTATCTTCACCGGGAGATATCATAGATCTCCTGACACTAAGTATTAGACCGCTCCAAATTTTTACTCTTCTTTCCAGTAACAGTTTATCCTTCTTTACGCTTTGTATCTGACGTTAGTCACGGGTAATTCTATTTTTTCACTTTTAATTATTAATTTATGAACTTGTACATTTCGAACTTAAGCTTTCATACAGATGATGAAACCTTGAGAACTTTATTTTCTGCATATGGAACTGTAACCTCAGCCAAGGTGATCAAAGACAGGGAATCCGGGCAGAGCCGGGGTTTTGGTTTTGTGGAAATGGATGTTGTAGCCGAAGGCCAGGCAGCGATGAAGGGCATGAACAATAAAGAAATTGAAGGAAGGGCTTTATCAGTTAGTGTAGCGAAAGAAAAGCCAGCCCGGTCAGAGCACAAAAGTTGGTAAGAACAACTTCATTGAAGAAAGAACTTATTCCAATTAATCTGTGAAAAAGGAAATTTTATCAGATCTTCAATTGTTCTCACAGTACTCTTTTGGGAGCACTAGTGTATCAATATTAATTGGAAAGCTTGATATTAATTCCTTGTTCACAGACGTCATGCTATGGTCGCCTGGTTTTGCTTTTATGCCCTCCTTCAACCTGTAAATTATACAAGTCTTTCCCCGAAAGGTGTAACTGTCCCCTATAAAGATGAAACTATCTTTGAGAAAATAACTTAATGCTTCTGGAAAATGTTCAAGTCCTCTCTCTCCCTGATTTAATTGATCTCCTGGTAAGAACCAGTGCGCAAATGCAGAATCTGATGCGGCGAAAAGAGACCAATATTGCTGTGATACGTGACATGAGAAAAGATGTCCAATTGATTCAGTCAGAAATAATACAACACGTTATTGAACTGAGGGGGTTGCAAAAATTAAGGAAAAGCCTTTTGTTCAGGCACCTCCTTACTCATCAGGAAAATTAGAAAATAAATGAACAAACATTCAAAACCAGGCTCAGTAAAGTATGCCATTGCTATTTTGACAATTCTTGGAATTACACTTTTTTTCCTTATGCGACAATAATCTGTGGTGAAAAAAACGTAAATCTTTGATGTTTCCTCATTACCTGGAAAAAACAGCCGACATTTAATTAAGTGAATTCACAGATCTGATGCTGTGGTTGGGCTCGGTGTTTCCGCCGAGTCTTTTTGTTTTAATATCTATCAAATCGCATCGATGCATGAACGATTTACATTTACAACGGTTAACGCACAAGACACCTCTCCATTTCAGCCAGTCTTAGGATCATAGTGATGAGATGAGCAAGCGCTGATTGTTTTGCAGCGATCTTTCAATTCCCCTTTTCTTGATTTTCTTTTCAAGAATCATTGCTTCCGAGCGTGTTTCGCAGTTTACAAACCCTATCAAGATCCATGGGATTCCATATTTATTACTTATCGTAGAACCTGAATTATGATTACTTAAACGAACCTGAAGATTATTTGTCTGCCCGCAATAGTATTTTTCAATAGTGGCACTATAAAGAATGTAAACGCAGTACATAAAACGAGACACCAGAACTTAATCTGCGGTGAGGGAGTCCCGCATTTTGCGGGAGAACCCTCGGTACAACTTTAAGGTCGTACGACGGTTTAGTCACGCCGTATGGCGTGATTGATTTCAGCCAGTCTTAGGATCATAGTGATGAGATGAGCAAGCGCTGATTGTTTTGCAGCCATCTTTCAATTCCCCTTTTCTTGATTTTCTTTTCAAGAATCATTGCTTCCGAGCGTGTTTCGCAGTTTATAAACCCTATCAAGATCCATGGGATTCCATATTTATTACTGATTGTAGAACCTGAATTATGATTATCTAAACGAACCTGAAGATTACTTGTCTGCCCACAATAGTATTTTTTAATAGTAGCACTATAAAGAATGTAAACGCAGTACATAAAACGAGACACCAGAACTTAATCTGCGGTGAGGGAGTCCCGCATTTTGCGGGAGAACCCTCGATACGGCTTTAAGTCACGCTTTATGGCGTGATTAGTCACGCCGTATGGCGTGATTGATTTCAGCCAGTCTTAGGATCATAGTGATGAGATGAGCAAGCGCTGATTGTTTTGCAGCCATCTTTCAATTCCCCTTTTCTTGATTTTCTTTTCAAGAATCATTGCTTCCGAGCGTGTTTCGCAGTTTATAAACCCTATCAAGATCCATGGGATTCCATATTTATTACTGATTGTAGAACCTGAATTATGATTATCTAAACGAACCTGAAGATTACTTGTCTGCCCACAATAGTATTTTTTAATAGTAGCACTATAAAGAATGTAAACGCAGTACATAAAACGAGACACCAGAACTTAATCTGCGGTGAGGGAGTCCCGCATTTTGCGGGAGAACCCTCGATACGGCTTTAAGTCACGCTTTATGGCGTGATTAGTCACGCCGTATGGCGTGATTGATTTCAGCCAATCTTAGGATCATAGTGATGAGATGAGCAAGCGCTGATTGTTTTGCAGCCATCTTTCAATTCCCCTTTTCTTGATTTTCTTTTCAAGAATCATTGCTTCCGAGCGTGTTTCGCAGTTTATAAACCCTATCAAGATCCATGGGATTCCATATTTATTACTGATTGTAGAACCTGAATTATGATTATCTAAACGAACCTGAAGATTACTTGTCTGCCCACAATAGTATTTTTTAATAGTAGCACTATAAAGAATGTAAACGCAGTACATAAAACGAGACACCAGAACTTAATCTGCGGTGAGGGAGTCCCGCATTTTGCGGGAGAACCCTCGATACGGCTTTAAGTCACGCTTTATGGCGTGATTAGTCACGCCGTATGGCGTGATTGATTTCAGCCAGTCTTAGGATCATAGTGATGAGATGAGCAAGCGCTGATTGTTTTGCAGCCATCTTTCAATTCCCCTTTTCTTGATTTTCTTTTCAAGAATCATTGCTTCCGAGCGTGTTTCGCAGTTTATAAACCCTATCAAGATCCATGGGATTCCATATTTATTACTGATTGTAGAACCTGAATTATGATTATCTAAACGAACCTGAAGATTACTTGTCTGCCCACAATAGTATTTTTTAATAGTAGCACTATAAAGAATGTAAACGCAGTACATAAAACGAGACACCAGAACTTAATCTGCGGTGAGGGAGTCCCGCATTTTGCGGGAGAACCCTCGATACGGCTTTAAGTCACGCTTTATGGCGGATTAGTCACGCCGTATGGCGTGATTGATTTCAGCCAATCTTAGGATCATAGTGATGAGATGAGCAAGCGCTGATTGTTTTGCAGCCATCTTTCAATTCCCCTTTTCTTGATTTTCTTTTCAAGAATCATTGCTTCCGAGCGTGTTTCGCAGTTTACAAACCCTATCAAAATCCATGGGATTCCATATTTATTACTGATTGTAGAACCTGAATTATGATTATCTAAACGAACCTGAAGATTACTTGTCTGCCCACAATAGTATTTTTTAATAGTAGCACTATAAAGAATGTAAACGCAGTACATAAAACGAGACACCAGAACTTAATCTGCGGTGAGGGAGGGATTCGAACCCTCGATACGGCTTTAAGACCGTATGACGGTTTAGCAAACCGTTGATTTCAGCCACTCATCCACCTCACCAAGCTGAATTAGAAGGGCAGCAAAAATAGAATGAATGACCGAAACTCCCAAAGAAAAGATGAATGAGATTCTGAACGTAGAAGTGACCCGATAGCTATCGGGTGACACAACAGGCGGCGAATAGAATTACTCCGGCTGACTATATAGTTTTGTCACTTACTACGCTCGAAGAAAAAGGAAATAAAATTCTTTATGAATTTGAATGAAGTGCGAAAAAAGATCTTCACGTCGAGCAGGAAGCAGGCATTCCTGATGTATTCTGCATCCCAGTAATAACGGGAGGAAATGCTTCTGTAATCAGGAGTTGGTCCGTGATGACCTTGCACCTGGGCAAGACCAGTGATGCCAGGCCGCATCAGGTTTCTGAATCTGTATTCAGGGATTACGAAAGAAAAACGGGTCCAATCAGAGAACATGTGCGGCCGTGGACCAATGATACTCATATCACCGACAAGTACGTTAATGAATTGTGGGATCTCATCCAGATTAGTCCTCCTCAGGAACCTGCCAATTTTTGTTATACGATAGTCATTTTGGTCGGCTTGTTTTTCATCAGCTTCGTCATTTATGATCATACTGCGGAATTTCAAACAAAGAAATGAGCGGCCTTTTTTTCCAATGCGTCGCTGCACAAAAAAGACCGGCCCTTTTGAGTCGAAAATGATCAATAAACTGATGATCGGAAACAACCAAATAAATACGGAAACGATAAAAAGTGAAGAAAAAACAACATCGAAACTTCTCTTTAGCCACAGATAAGTGTTCCGGCGCGGCATAGGGTAACTGCGGTTGATTAATTTTTCTTCCTTTGCAGATGATCCATTAACCGGAGAAGAGGCGATATTCGTATGATGGTTCATTTCGTACAAGGCAGGTAATGGGTAGAGATTAATAAATGGCGGGTTACATTACAATCGGTATAAATTTTGAAATGGTTGCTCGTTGATTTTTAGTTTTTCGGCCGAAGATGGTTTAATTTTAACCGCATGATTCCAGCCTTTGATATAGACCCGGCGCAAAAAAAAGCGGAGCTGGCTATTTTAAGAACGCTTGTCTATTTTGATATCTTTGATTATCCTCTTTCTGAAAGAGATATAAAAAATTTTCTCGGGTGTTATATTAGTGATGAGTTATTTGCATCAGCCCTGGTCCAACTGTTGTTAGATAAAATAATTTTCCGGGTAGATCAATTTTATTCTCTTCAAAATAACCGGCAGCGCGCAGAGGAAAGGATGCAGGGAAATTTGCGCGCACAATCTCTTATTGTGAAGGCGACCAGGATCGGTGCGTTTTTATATAAGTTTCCTTATGTACGGGCAGTGGCCGTTTCAGGATCGCTTTCAAAGAACTATGCAGATAAGAAAGCGGACATCGATTTTTTTATCATCACCAAAGCAAACCGGCTTTGGATAGCCCGAACTATTCTTCATTTATTTAAAAAGTTCACTTTTTTGGTGGGCAAGCAGAATTTCTTTTGCATGAATTATTTTGTAGATGAAGAAGCTTTAGTGATACCGGAAAAAAATATTTATACCGCTGTTGAGATTGTTACGCTGCTTCCAGTCGCCGGAACCTTTACATTAAATAAATTTTTTGAAAAAAATCAATGGACAAAAAATTGGCTTCCTTGTTATGAATGTAAACGAAATTTCAAAACTTCCGGGAAGGGGTCTGGGTTTAAAAAATTCACCGAGTGGCTTTTTAACGACGGAGCAGGAGAGAAACTTGACGGGTTCCTTTATAAATGGACTACCCGCAGATGGCAGAAAAAGGAACAACAAGGGCGCAAAAATTCAAAGGGTAGGGTAATGAATCTTGTAACAGGAAAACATTTTTCAAAATCAAACCCGGAAACCTTCCAGGAAAAAATTCTTACCAGGTACGACGATAAAATTGAATGGTATCTTAATTATCATCCCCAAAATTTTGATTGGACTTCTTCTTGAACGAGATGATGTAATAGTCACCAATAGATCTCCAGGGCCATTTTGCTTTCCACTTGTCCTCCTTATCTTTTAAAGCATTGAAGGTTTTTGGATATTTTTCTGCAAAATTTTCGATATAGGAGGGTGGCACGAACGTACACAATCCTTCCAGGGCCAGGATATCGAATTCCTTTTCCAGGTGTTTTTTGATAATAGAAGGGTTGTGATACCAGCAACGGAAATATTCTCCCTCAACACGTGCCATTCTTCCTCCGGTACTAAAAAACCTTCGAAAGGCCGTCTTAAATTTTCCTTTTAAAAAAAGGGAGGTCTCCCAGAGACAGAACTTTGGCAATAGAACAAGAGTAATGATGCCTCCAGGATTGAGCAATGTTGAAAATGATCGCAACACTATTCCCAATTTGTTTGTGCAGTTGAGGCCGGCAAAATTGGAAAAGATAATATCATAAGGTCCTTTATCTTTCAATTCTTCCAATTGGGTAAATGAGCAAAGCTCAGAACTCACTTTGTCAGTAAGGGAGGCAGATAATATTTTTTGAGAGAGCACCTTCTGCATACCCTGGGATATATCTGTTGCATGAACATAGTGACCACGTTGGGCAAAGTGAACAGCGTCTTCTCCTGTTCCTGCATTCAACTCAAGGATCTTGCTTTTGGGTTTTATAAATTTCTCTACATGATCTCTTACTCTTTTTCTTTTGTATTGAACAATTGTATTGGTTGAATAGATCTCATCGAATAAAACAGATTGTTTATTAAAAGCTGTAGCCGCCTGCTGCTCATAGATCGTATCAGCGTGTTTACTCATGCGGAATTTTTTTCAAGCAATGATAATTTTTGCTTAGCCAGGAAAGTGGCGGGAGCATAGTAAACAAGTGATGCAGCCTTCCTGAATGTTGAAGCAGTGACTGCGACTGGTTTCTTTAAGATCTGTTTTATATTTTCAATGGCAATATGCATGCGGTACGTCTTATGTACATACCTGTGCAGCTGTTTGTAAAAAGCAGGCTGGTAAGTATTTCTGAACATCAACGCCAGCTCATCAGAATCAGTCCAGTTGGCTTTTTGCTTAAGGTCAGTTTTTACTTTTTCATAGAATAAAGTGCCGGGTAAAGGATAGGAAACTGAGATGCCGATTTCGAAGGGCAGCAGTTCATTGATCATGCGGATCGTCTTTTTTATATCTTCTTTCGTTTCACCCAGGTAACCGAATTGAATAAAAAAAGATGGATGAATGCCATGTTTTTTTAATAACCGGGTTGACTCATAGATCTGTTTTACAGTTGTTCCTTTATCCATAGCATCCAAAACGTTTTGTGACCCGCTTTCTGCGCCCATCCATACATTTTCACAGCCAGCTCTTGCCAGGTCTTTGATGTATTCTTCCTGTAATAAAAGGTCTGCTCTTGCCTGTATTTTAAAACGAAAATGAAGATCTTCCTTTTCAACGAGATCGGCAAAATCATGAACCCAGCCTGGTTTCAATCCAAAAATGTCATCACAAAACCAGATGTGATCAAATTTGAATTTGTCTTTTAATATTTTTAGTTCGCTTAGCACATTTTCCGGCGATCTTGAATTGTAACGGTTACCATAGATCGGCTTGGCGCACCAATTGCACTTAAAGGGACAACCACGCGTGGTTCCCATATTCATTGAAAAATAACCTTTGTGTTTTAGCCACATTTTGCGGTAAGGCTCCATATCGATGAGATCCCAGGCGGGGAATGGTAAACTATCGAGGTCTTTTAATACGTTACGTCTTGCTGTCTTGATAACCGCATCATCTTTTTTAAACGCGATGCCCTGGATCGTTAAAAGGTCATTTTGTTTTTGTGCGATCGCATTCATTAGCTCCAGCAATGTTACTTCTGCTTCGCCAATTAAAATGAAATCTGCTCCTTGATGCAAGTATTGTTCAAAATGATCCGTGGAATCCGAACTTGATACAATTACAGTACAACCTCTCTGCTTTGCCAGCTTTATCATTTGAAAAGCAGCCTCACGCATGTTGGTCAGACACATTTTAGTGAGGTAGTTGAATCCATCATCATAGATCACAAAAAACTCAGGGCGGTATTTTTCAATGGATGGAATAATTTCGTTTGCAGTTTCGGCGAACATGGTATCATGAAAGAAGACTTTGTGGTCGTTTTCCCTCATTAGGGACGCGGCGTATAAGGTACCAAGCGGGGCATAGGGTTGTCCCGTAATCCACTGCTTAGGATCAAAGCGGAGAAAATAAGAATGCGTAAACAAAATCCTGCTCATAAGTATAAATTGACTCAACTTAAGCTGGCTCCTGGCGGAAGATTCAAATAACAAACACATTTAACGCATGTGCTGTTTGAATCCATGTCAAGATCTTTTCTAAACCGGATGCTTTCTTTGTTATTTAAAATTTCTTCTAAGGAACTATCCCTGATATTCCCTATGGGTTCATGGAAGAAACAAGGTCTGACAGTTCCATCCGCTTCGATGACAGTCGATACCCACGGGGCATTACATTTTTTGTAAGGAAAAGGATTCAGATCATAAAAGGCCGCGTAATAACTATAGATCTTCCTGAACTTTCCGGGTGATTCAGCAATGAAGCGTGATTCAAAATCTTCTTTATAGTTTTCGAGGATCACGTCAAGTACGACTGAAAGTTCAGGTAACTCATTTTGTTCTACCAGGATCTCATGCTGGCGACCTTCATTCCAAAGCACTTCACGGTTAAATGCATGACTGCTGACATCAGCTGGTAGAAAACTTATTTGATCCAATCCTATTTCCTTTGCGCTGTCAATAATTGAATCCCAAATCCTGAAATTCAGTTTATGGATCACTGTTCTTGCGGTGATCCTGAATTTTGGATCAATCCTTTTTATGAGCTGCGCGCCTTCTTTTAATTTTTGAAATGCATTGGGGATATTGCGGATACGATCGTGTACTTCTTCGTTTCCGTCGAGCGATACAATGATATTATCGATCCAGGTCAGTATTTGCTCAACATTTTTTTTGAGTGACAAGCCAGTGGATAATAAGCTGATCTTTATATTCTGTTGTTGAAGAATTTCGCATAACCTGAAGAAATTTGGATTTAATAAAGCCTCACCGCCGGACATAACCACTTCCCGGGTCCCGAACTTCTTTAGCGCAGAGAGCAGCCCTTGAATATCGCTTTCTGTGAGCTGTTTCAGGTTTTTATTGTCCTTCCAGATGTCACACATTACACATTTGCAGTTGCATGCACTATGCGGCATCAAAATTACTATTGGCAATGCCCTGATAACATCGGTTTGCAGAGTACGATAACGCTGAAAGCTGTAATATAGTGACTGTTTAAGCATATATGCAGATCCAGGGAAACGGGTTTTTATTTTTCATAAACCTGTTACGGAGAACATCGGGGTTGTAAAATATTTTATGATTATATGGGTTCAACTCGTTCACGCAATGGTGAAAATAATATCCTGACATTTCACCAAATTGCAATGAATGATAATAATCAAAAGACCGCTTGCGCGCGATCTCAAGTTCAGATGATTTGTAAAAATGAGAATCAAGGATATGGATCTCACCTTCCGGATGTAGCAGCCGAAGTGCAGAAGGAATGATGTGATCAAGAGAAGGAAAATACTGTATAGAAGCGGCAAATATAATTGCATCAAATTTTTCATTCCTGATACTTTCATTGTCAATGCCCCCATAAAAAAATTCAACATTCTCGACATGATGAAAAACTCTTTTGGCCTGGTCAAGTTCTGTTTTGTTAATATCGATCCCGGCTACATTACTGCCCGGGATTTTTGAAAGATGATGGCAAAGCCAGCCGTTTCCGCAGCCCACGTCCAGTATATTGAGTTCAGTTCTTCTATTGCTGAGATGCTGAGTTAATTTATCGCAGGAATTTTTCCTGGTCTCCCATTCTTTGTAGTGAGGGTGCGATACTTCAATCTCAGGGAGCCATTTAAGCTGCTCATCTGTGTACAGGCGATTTTCTTTCCTTCTCAGTAAAATGTACTTTTCTTCAAAATTTTCCGAGGCGATCATTGGCTTAATTCAATACTGTAAATAAAATTTTTTTCGATCATATTCTTTTTTGAAAAAACCAGGTCCATACAATATCCGTTTTCAAAAGCCATTTCTTTTATCATTTCCATGTCACAGCCATCGCACAACACCATCAGTATTTTTGTTGCGGAGTGAATATACCCTCTCAATTGAGTAAATAGTTTTTTAAAATATTCTCCGTTGCTACCGCAGCTCCAGGCATAATCCGAATATGACTCAGGGTCTTTTTTATAATAAGGCGGATTGATCACTATGATATCAAAAAGCCGGGGCGGTATTTCATCGAAAAGGTCCGACCTGAGGATATCTATTTGTACATTATTCTCCCGGCTGTTCTCTCTCAGACATTCAACAGCGGCTGGATTAATGTCTGTGGCGGTGACTATAGCTCCTCTTTGCGCAGCATATATGGAAATCAGGCCACTGCCGGCACCTGGCTCTAATAATTTTTTATTTTTTAATGGCCACCCTTTGAGTTGATCTAATAGTAAATGTGTGCTAAAGAAAAAACCGGGATGAAAAACAGATGAGGGAACCTGTATACGTATATTTTTATAGCGGTACCTTCTTCTTTTTGAAAGATACTTTCTTAACAGCGGTTGCCATGTTGATCCTACGATATATTTGACAGCAGTACTCAAAATCCTTCAATTTCAGGTTGACGATACTTCCAGAGAATTTGCAATGCTTTTAACTCATATGGCTTTTTGTATACGCCTGTTTTATATCTTATCGATGAAAGCGCATGTAAAAATTTCTTTTTCAATTTACTTAGTCTTACATCCGATATGGTCGGGTAATACCCATTTAATACTGTTTCAAAGTCCTTTATTTTATCAATCATCTCGGGAGTGAGCCAGGGCGTCAACGGGTTTTTGCGCAGATCAAATGACTCCCAGTGTGGGCTGATCCAATCTTCCAGTTTTTCAGGAAAACGAAATCCTGATTCCAGAACTTTATTGTACATCTCTGAACCTTCAGTAGGCACAGGACTGTATACATATATAATGATCTCCGTTCTTGGATTTATCGTCTTTATTTCTTTAATGAAAGCAATATCCTGCTCAATTTGTTTCATTGCCTGTTCAGCCGTATCAGCCGGTGTTCCCAGTACAAATGAATATTCCGGTATGATGTCAAACCTGGCCATACGTGCTGCAAAAGACCGGATCTGGGCAGCCGATTGAGTGCCACCTTTATCCATTTTTTTTAAGATGGCGTCGTTGCCTGTTTCAGCCCCAAAAAATATCATTCGGCACCCTGCTTCCCGCATTAATGCCAATGACCGATCGCTGTATTTATCAATCGTATCAATCCTCCCTTCGCCCCACCAGATCATATTTTCATTTTTGATGAGATTGGAAAATTCAACTACCCTTTTTTCAGAGACAAAAAAATTGTTATCATGAAACTCGATAGCGTTTCCACCAAACCTTTCTTTTAAATATTTAACATCTTTATAAATGAGTGAAGCAGATTTTCCTTTCCATCTCGCGTTGTATATCGGAACGACTGCACAAAAAGAGCAAGTGAACGGGCAACCGAAGCTTGAATGATAAGCGATAGTTTTTGTACCAAGGTAGGTTTTGCCGAGATAACGCTGAATAGGATAAAAGCCATTTAATCTTTCATAAGGAAGGGGAGGCAGTTCATCCTGGTTGTAAAGTTCATCTTTTTTTGTTCTTATTATTTCATCGCCTTTTTTATAGACCAGGTTGTTGATCTGCTCATAAGATCGATCATTTTCCAGGGCCTTCAAAAGATCTGGAAAGCATTTTTCGCCGGGACCATTTACAACCAAGTCTACATAACCGGAATTCAAAACTACTGTTGATTGGTTCGAAGGAAAGTATCCTCCCCAGATAATTTTTATATGCGGAAACTGCTCCCGGATTTTTTTTGAAATGGGGATAGCTTGTTTTAGTTGTGGCCCGGGCATACAGGTAAGGCCAAAATAATTGAATGTGCCCTGCTGCAAATAATTGAAAATTTTTGCTGCGGGATCAGGTTCCATATTTCCATCCACGATCACATAGTCGAATATCCCATCAATAGAAGCTGCTATCGAAAGAATTGAATTCGGAATTCGTGGTTTCGAATTGGCGCTACGTGGGTTAAATAACAAAACTTTGCTCATCAATAAGAATTATTGCCGGTTGTCTAATCTCATATCGCATTATCTTACCAACCAGTTGCTTGAAATCCGATACTTATAACCCCAATATTTTAATAAATCTTTCTTCTAATAACTTTCCATTTATGCAAGCGATAAAGCAAAGATACCCATAGAACTCCTGCACCATAAACAAAGCCTCTGCCAAAGTTGATGCTTGAAGTTTCCCGTGAATATTTAGTGGGGCAGGTAATTTCTGCGATTTCATATCCCTTCATAAAAACCTGTGTCAATACCTGGTTATCAAAAATGAAATCGTCGCTGTTGGCCATGAAATTTATACTTCTTAACACTTCTGATCCAAATGCCCTGTAGCCAGAATGGTATTCACTGAGCTTTTGCCCGATCAGAATATTTTGAAAAAGGGTTAAAAAACGGTTTGAGATATACTTATATAAGGGCATTCCTCCTTTGAGAGCGCCATTCCCTAATATTCTCGATCCAATTACTACGGGATATATACCTTCGGCTATAATGCTACTCATTGCGTAGATTAGTTTAGGGGTATATTGATAGTCCGGATGGAGCATAATTACAATATCACAGCCAAGCTCTAATGCTTTAGAATAGCAGGTTTTTTGGTTACCCCCATAACCCTTATTTTTATCGTGGCTGATTATATGGCGGATGCCTAATCTTTTTCCTACTTCCATCGTATTATCTGTACTGGCGTCATCTACAAGTATAATATCATCTACAACGTCAAATGGAATTTCACGATATGTTTTTTCCAGGGTTAATGATGCATTATATGCTGGCAAGACAATGACGATCTTTTTATTGTTAAGCATGTAATTACAAAAAGAATAAAAGCTACAAAAAAATGATTATATGAATCCCAAAAGTTGGAAATGATTAATCGATCTATCGAAATAAATAGCTGCCCGGTAAACCTTTGTTGTATCGCCAGGTGGCGTAAGAATTGTGAATGTGAGCAAGAGTTGAGAGTTCTTTATTAACTATCTGGCTGGAAATAATTTTATAAAGCAATAGTTTATGAATACCATATTCAAAAGATTCTATTAATTCCAATTCTTTATAGGACAGCAGAGATTTTGGCAAGGGCAGATTAAAGACGTTAGACAGGGATTCACTGAAAAAAAATTCTTCTTTTGGTTTTAATTCCTGCATATGATTTTTACCCAGGGCATAAACCGTTTTGTAAACGTCGGTGTGTATTTGTGAAATAACGATCCTTCCTGCATTCTCCACCTGCTTACATGCATTGCCGCCGTGTCGAAGAGAACTGACATAATATTGTTCATTGACCTGTCCATGGAGATCTGTCGGAAATAAATTATACAATCCGCCGGAACCAACCGTGATTAACGAAATAATGCGGGGGGTTGAATAAGCGATCTGTACCTGCTTATAAAGAGCATTATTGAGAAATACATTCTCCTTTTTTCTATTGTAAACCTGGTTGTTCAGTCCAATGATATACTGGTGAAAGAAGGAAAGAAAATGATGCTGACCCTGGATACCTTCATAATAACGGATCTCATTACTGCCAATTTTTTGTTCTTGAATCAATCTTAAAGAAAGCCATGCAAGGGCATCTCTTTTCTTAAAAAGATCGTTTGGTTGAAGAGATCGCTGGCTGAAGACAATCTCAATATTGGAAAACGGTTCTTTAAGGTCAGACGAGGTTAATGTAAAAATGAGTGGGCTATAACCTGTGAATAAATGTTCATTCGTAATATCTTTAATGATCTGCCCGTCCTTTACAAAGTAAACATGGATAGGATTTTGAAAAGATTCTCTAGCTAAACATAAATACTCTTGCTGGTAATGGAGGCCATTAAGTTTACTAAGCAATTTTTGAAGAAGTTGCATAATTTAAGCAGCTAAAAGATAAAGATGCCGGTATGAAATTTAAAAATAGGCTTTTTTCATTTTTAAGTTATCTAGCTTTTTTCCTTTGTTTACTGCCAGCTGCTATTTTCACTTTTAAACATCCGGCTTACAATTTTGATATGCTGGGATATATGGCGCTGGTGATCAGGATAGACACTCATGATCTAAATAAAGTGCATATTATGACTTACCAGGAGGCGAGACAAGATGTTCCAGGGGAAGAATATAGAAAATTAACGGAGGCCCTTCCGTTTAGAAAAAAAATGGCAAGCGATCCGCTACAATTTGAAAAGATCCTTCCGATTTATTCAGTCAAACCGCTCTATATTGGACTATGCTGGTTATGTTATAGATGTGGTTTTTCGTTGGTTACTTCAACAGTTATACCATCAATAATTTCTTATCTTATAATTGGCTTGTTTCTTCTTTTCTGGTTCAGGAGGTATTTGCAGCCTGTAGTGGCTTTTTTGTCTGCTCTTTTGGTCATGTGCTCGATGTTTGTGATTGCTATTGCCGGACATTCGACTCCGGATTGTCTTTCAACGCTCTTTCTTTTCGTCTCGATTTATTTTCTCCTTGAGAAGCGAAATATGCCATTAATGTTCCTTTTCTTTTTGTTGTCCATTTTTACAAGAGTTGACAATGTGATCACTTGTTTTTTTATTGTATCATTTCTTGCATTTAACAAAAAATGGAAAATGATAAATCTGAGGCAGTATTTTTTAATGACTGCGATTTTAGGAATTACCTACGTTCTTGGCATTTTACCTGTAACACAATTTGGCTGGAGTATTTTTTATTATCCTCAATATGCAAAGCATATTGATTTTTCAGGAGATTTTAATCAGGCAATCACTTTCTCATCCTATATGAAACTTGTATATTCAAAACTGGTTACGGCCATGGTATCCACCCAGTTTACATTCTTTATGTTTCTTTGTTTGCTGATACTTGGCAACCCTTTTTCCTCATGGCGAAAGTTCACATTTGACCAGGAATTTTTACTCTTGTTATTGTTTACCATATTTTTCCGTTTTTTGTTATTGCCAGATCTTTCTGACAGGTTTTATTTTGGTTTCTATCTTGTATTTATCATCTTATTGGTCCGAAAACTACAACCACAGATTTTAGCACCGCACAATAAGAATCACAAGGACCTTAAATGAAAACTGTTCCATCATATAAAGTAAGTATTATCATGCCCACTTATAACAGGGCGAATTATATTAACGAAACAATAGGAAGCGTTCGCAATCAAACGTACAAGAATTGGGAACTGATCATTGTTGATGATGGCTCGGAGGATAACACGGCAGAGACAGTATCCCGGGTAAAGGATGAAAGAATAAGATTTTACAAGGCAGGTCGCATAGCTATTAACGGAAAGATTAAAAATATAGGCATTGAAAAAGCAAATGGTGAACTGATCGCTTTTATTGATTCAGACGATCTTTGGGCAGAGTCAAAGCTTGAAAAACAGATCGCAGCACTACAGGAATACCCTGAGGCGGCATTTTGTCTTACCGGTGGTTTCAACTTTCGGAATGTCAGCCAGCCAATTGATTTTTTTTATCGGCAAAAAGAGGGCTTACGGTATGGTGATATTTTTACCGCTATTTTTAAATCCGAAATTTCTACAACCACGCCTTCATTACTCTTTCGCAGAGAATGTTTGGTGGCTGGGGGGTTCGACGAGACAAAACCTTTTTCTGATATTGATTTTATAACAAAACTAGCCAGTCGTTTTAAAGCTGTAGTTCTTTACGAGCCGCTGCTTTATCGCCGCCTGCATAATGCAAATGATAGCGGCACAAATTGGATAAAAGGATACGAGCAGGGAGTTTCTTTGATCAGATTGTATAAAAAGAAATTACCTGCTTCGGTTGTCCGCGAGGCCCTGTTTAAGTTATATATAAATTTTGGAGAGGATTGCCTATCGCACAAGGAAAGAAGAAAGTCAATAAAATACTTTTTTTATGCGTGGAAGAACAGACCTCTTAACATTATTCCTTTAAAGAAAACAGCAAAGGGAGTTTTGCAAGCGCTAATAAACTATGGCGGAAATGACCCGACAAACATTGTCGCAAAACCATGGACGAAAAGTACTCAGCCAAAAAGAATACTCGCCATCCGCTTACAGGCAATGGGTGATGTTACAATTACACTTCCCTATTTACAATACCTGCGCCATGCTCTGCCTGCTAAAACAGAACTTGATCTTTTAACAAGAAGGGAGTGTGAGGGCATTCCAAGAAATATTTATCTGTTTGACAAAGTGATTTCGATCGGGGGAGGCAGAAATTTTAAAAGACAATTGCTGCACACTTATTTCCTTTTGCCAAAGCTTTTAATGCGGCGTTATGATGTGATAGTCGATTTGCAGAATAATGAGATAAGCGAGCTCGTACGGAAAAGTATTCATCCCGCCGCATGGTCGGTTTTTGATCGTTTCTCATCGAGTTCAGCGGGTGAAAGAACAAGGCTTACCATCGAAGCTGTGGGCCTTGGTAAAAATGAGATCAATTCCGATTTCCATTTTAAAGAAGGTTTTGATTCAATTGCAATGTTGAGGAAAAATGGATGGAACGGAACGGGTGAGCTGGTAGTACTTAACCCTGGGGGTGCCTTTCCTACACGAAACTGGCCATTGAAAAATTATGTTTCGTTCGCTAATCTTTGGTCAAAAGAATTTCCTGGTGCACAATTTCTATTATTAGGAACCTCGTTAATCTCATCCGGCGCAGTTTATTTGAAAGAGAAATTAGGTGATCAGGTTGTAGATATAGTAGACCAGACAACTCCCTCACAGGCATTTGCCATCTTGCAGCATGCAAAATTTGTTTTGTCTGAGGATTCAGGACTAATGCATATGGCCTGGATCTCGGGAATTCCTACCCTCGTCTTATTTGGTAGCACAAGAAGTGACTGGTCAAGACCAATGGGAGCACATAGTTTTTTTCTCGACTCATCCGACCTGCCTTGCGGCAATTGCATGCAGGAGACTTGTAGATTTGGAGATGTACATTGTTTGACAAGATATGACCCTGAAATGGTGTTTGCACACGCCATTGCGGTGAGAAATGTACAACGGATCAATTCTCCCCCAAAAGCTTCATCATAGCTGTCACGGTATTATTTATGCTAAATCCCTTTACAGGGTTATATTCTGTGTGCTGATTGGATAAAATTTTTTGCGCTTTTGCAATTGCCGCGTCTTTGTCTTTTACAATGTGCCAATGTGTGATTTGCATGTTCATAGGCTTGCAAAAACTTATAACATGAGCGCCTGCACGCAAGGCTTCTAAACAAACACAGCCAAAACCCTCATAAGATGAAGGATGTAAAAAGACCTTTGCCCGCTGCATTTGTTTCAGTACTTCACTGTATGGCAACTCACCTGTCATCGTTACGGTGCCGTCCAGTTTCGATTTGCGGATGAGTGATTGCAATTTCTCCTTCTCAGGTCCTTTGCCAACAAGTAACACTTTTATTCCCGGCATTTGTTTTTTTAATTCCGCGGCGATCTCTAAAAAAATGTCATATTGTTTTAAAGGTATGAGCGAACCTACCCCAAGAAGATCAATGTCTTTCTCTTTGGGAATGCGGGCAAAAAGAGTTTCGTCAATGCCCGGCGGTATTACAAATCGCGGTTTTATTCCATGATTTCTTTCAAATTCATTTTGAATAAAGTCTGATAAAGCAACAAGCTCATTCGAAAGGGGCGGTAGAAGTTTTGGGTACCTATTTCCCTTTCTTGCATCCTGACCTAATATCCAGCAATAATGTTTGACGCCATATTTGTCAGCAAATCTTTTCCCGATGAATGCACATTCATTATACCAGAAACTAAACACCCCGGCAACTTTGCGCTCCCTAAATAATTTCTTTAGAGTTGAATTGATCTTTTTTCTGAGTAATAATTTTTGCAGGCCGCCCTTATTTCTTCCTCCGAATGGGATCACTTTCACTTCAAACCATTTATACTCTTTTTGATGATAAGGATATTGAAAGGTTAGTACCACAATATCAAGTCCCGGATACATTTCTTTTAAAGCTTTTACAAATTGTTGTTGCATGGGCAGGCAAGTAGAGTCAGCTTCAGATTCGGGAAAGCCTGGGCTAAGAATAATAAGAATTTCTTTATTGCTCATCGAGTGAAACGATTTTATTGCAATAGGACAGGCTTTGCTTATCGTGAGTGATCAGGATGACCATCTTACCATTGGCTGTTAAATCTTTAAAATGTTTTAGCAGGGTGATCGATGAACCTTCATCCAGTTCATTGAAAGGCTCGTCCAGCAAAATGAGATCAGCATTTTTATAAACAGCTCTCGCGAGGGCGAAGCGCTGTTGCTGCCCTCCACTTATATTTTTTCCATTTTCAGCAATGATTTTCTCAAGTCTTTCCGGAAATTGTTCTATCATCCCATTTACGCCTGACACCTCTAAGGCAATACCAAAATTATTTTTATCATATCCTTCTTCTTCAAAAGTAATATTGCGCAGCGCTGTATCATGAATAAAAAACGACTGTTGCCTGACATAAGAGATGGAGGGCCAGTATTTTTTGATATCGGGTGAGTTAACTTTCACGCCATTAATAAAAATTTCCCCCTTGTCTGGTGTCAGGAACCCAAGCAATAAATTCAGGACAGTTGTTTTTCCTTTACCGGATTCACCTGTAATGCCTAAGAAATCTCCTTTTTCAAGAGAAAGACAAAAATTTTTAAGTACAGGCAGATCATTGTACTGAAAACTGATGTTCCTTAATTGAATGGAATGAATGGGTGCTTGTGGATCTTTCTCTGTACTTTTTTTTGTTTCCTTTTTTTCGACAAGATCAGTGATCGAGTATTCGTAGGCTCTTATTTGTCCTCCAACATTTATCAGTTTTACAATACCCGGTATTATCTTGTAGGCTGCCGCCATAAATGCTCCAACGGTTATCAACGCGGTACTGTCACCATTACCCGACCATTTTGCAATGGCGATCAGGATGAAGAGGCCAAGAACTGCAAATATTTCGATAATTCGATTAGGCATGCTTTGCAAGGCAAGGGAATCAAATAAATACCTGCTGAATGTGCGTCGATGTTTTATAAAGCGGTTCAAAAAAAAACCATTGCGATTGTAAATATTCGCTTCAACGTACCCTTTTAACGCATCCAGCAAGTGTTGAAACGACCTCTCATTGGTTGTTCGTATTTGCATTTTGGCATGGGTCAGCCGTTTTTTGATGATATAAAAAACAAGAATGACGGGCGGCAGTAATATCAATAATAGCAATAGAAACAGCTTTGCGTTGAATAAAATGATAGCTGCAACAGTTAGAATAATGAGAAATGACTGGGTAATGATCTGCTGGATACCTGAAAGGATGAACTGGCAAAATTCGAAGGGTTGCAAAGAAATTTTGCGTATCTGAACAGAGGAATCTATGTTAACAAAGTCATTGTAGTCACCTTGTTGATAATTTGACAGGTTAATTCCAGAGATCCTTACAGCGACACCGGCGATAAAGTTATACTGCGCTTTCGTAATGAAAAAAGCTGCTATATTTTTTATTCCGAAAAGAAAGAAGAAGACAGCAATGAAGGAAACAGAGCGCCGGTCTGCGAGCCAACCCGGCAAAAAAGCTAAATTATCTTGCCCCGGTTGAATATAGAATTTAATGATCCAGAGAAGCAGGGCCAGCGAAAGTATGTCGACCACGCTGATCACAATATCAAGTACACTGAGAACAATAAACCGTTTCTTTTCTTCTTTGTCAAGAACAGACCAGGTATGTTTTAAGATATCTTTCAATCGCTTCCTTTACTTTTTGAGAGATAAAAAAATGATGGAAAAAACAAAAAGATAAAAAGTGAATACTGCGTTTCAAAAACGGATTCGCTAAAGCTATAAACCAGGAGAAGGATGGTAACAAAGCTCAGCTCTGCCTTTTTTCTTTCCCGGATCATTTTCACCAGCGACCAGCAAATCAGTAAAAAGAACAGGCTCCCGATCAAACCTGTTTCGAGCAGCGATTCCAGGAACTGATCATGTGTGTTGTAACCGATGAAACCTTTGTCACCTCTGGCCGCCGTACCGGTGTACATGTTCCTGGAAATATATTTTTGATTTAAATAATTCTGTGCATCACCCGGGCTTACACCAGCAAGCCATGCTTTTTTTTCGTTTAAAATGCCCGGCACGAATTCCCATTGGAGAAGCCTGAATTGAAGCCCGTTAAAATAATCACCCGGGTTGAACCTTTCTCTTTTGATAAAGCGAAAGTCAGTTTGTATTATTTCTTTGAACCGGTTGCTTATACGGTTTTGTGTGGAAAAAACAAACAAAGAAAAAGCCGCGAGACTTATAAAGGAAATGATTATAAATTTTGCTTTGATAGATTTATATAAGAACGATCTGACCATGGCATAAAGAAAATATGCGAGAAAAAAAGCAATGACAAGTTTAGAGGACAGGAGGAAAAGGAATACCAGGAAGAAGGCGATTAAAAAAAGGTCAACATATTTGCTAAAAACAATTGTTCTGTTGGTGAGTGCCTCAAATAAATGTAAGAGGGAAATGAACACAAGTATCGAAAATTGAACGGCATGACCTGAATAAATTGAAACAAGGGGATGATAAAGTAGTACGGAGGGATCATGAGTGGCAGAGTAACGTCTGACCGCATGGTACATCGCGTACAAACAGGCGCAGAAAAGAATAAGACAGTACCATTTTAAAAGCTTTCGCCGGGTCGTTTCATTTATATAGTCACAGCAGCAAACGGACAGTGGAATTACAACAAGGGCGGACTTTAACCGGATATTTTTCCATCCCTGCCCGATGTCGTTTGTATATAGTAAGGAAACAAACTGGAGAAGAAAAAGCAAGCCGCAGAAGAATACCAGGGGATTCATAAGGTTCTGATTAAAGAAACTTTTTTGTTCGATCCTGTTTTTTATAATGCCTGTGACGAGCAGTAAAGCAACAGATATACTACTAACCGCTCTGAAAGCGAAAACCAGGCTTACAAAAAAAGCCAGGTAGAGCACAAACAAAAGATCATTGATTATCCTGGTATTATTATGTTCAGGCATTTGAAGATGCTCTTTTTTTCAATCGCTCCGATACGGAATGTATTATGGTAAAAATGAAAGCAATAAAAAGACAAAAGAGAATTCCCAGCAGGATCATTACCCGCAGGCTGATGCTTACCGGTGTGTTCAATGGAACAAAACTTTGTAACACCTGTATTCCGCTACTGCTAAATTGCAATTCTTCACGATAACTCAAAAGCTTTTCATTCATGTCTATAAATTCTTTGTTCACCCCCGGTATATCAAGCATGAACGAAGTGGCGTTTTTTTCTCCGGAGGTAATGACTGTTTCTATGTTTTTTTTAACGGAATCGAGTTTTTGAATTTCAACCGTTACCTTATCAATAAGAGTTTCAACATCTTTTTTTCTTAACGATAATCTTTGTTTTACATATTCCGTGTTGTTTAATCCATATACGAGTGCTTTTTGCAATCCGGGTAATACTGAGTTGTGTTTTATTCTCGCATCGATATAAAAGCCATTTGGATTACTCGCAGAATAGTTTTTTAGTATTTCAGATCCTTCAATGCTTACCACATCATGAAGCATGTTTTCGTCGCAGTTGAAAGATTTTGCCAGGGCATTGTATTCATTTCTTTTTAAGAGCTCATCCCAATAATTGATGATTTCTATTTCTTCGAGGTTGGTTAGAAATGAAGAGTGCAGAATAAGTCTTGACTTGTAAATTTTTCCCGAGGTATAATACCTGAGACAGCCCAACGCGATCCCTGCCACCGTAGCAGTGATAAGCGCTATGCGGTATCTGCGGAAAAAGAGAAAAGCTCTTTCTGCTATATTAATGAGATCAATATCGTCCGAAGCCATTTCTTGTGCTTTTCCGTTTCTCATATGTTACAGAGAATAACATTTATTGCCGAACTCTTATCGGCTTATGAGTACCTTTAGTTGCTTATAATATTAAATGCTACAGGCAACCTTTCTGATTGATTTATAGTTGGGAAAGTTGACGCTGTAAGTAATTTAATAAGGTCTATGAAGTTAAACAAATACTTTCCTTTCGCATTTGTCTATTTTTTTGTCAACTCAGTGGCGTTACCATTCGGAGTAACCTACACAGCCCTGCTTGCGCCCTTTTTTTATTTCTGGATTTTACTGAGGAGAAAAAAGGAGATCGTTTTTCCTTTTGTTATAATCCTGACACCGTTCATAATTATGCAGGTCCTGTATGTTGACGTAGTCCGAAGAGTCTATTTCTATTCCTTATTAAATGTGATTTTTGTATATATTTTTTGCCAGGCTGTTTATACTTTTTTCACTGTTTGCCTTGATGTTGAAAAGGTATTCAGAAGACTGCTCATTATCAACTTTATCCTTTGCCTGGTATCCATTGTTCTATATTTCACTCCCTGGAATCATATTGTCTGGATTCAGCAGGAGCTGACAGAAGGAGTAAACGATTTTCGCCGGTTGAAACTTTTTACTTACGAAGCTTCCCATTATGCGACCCTTTTTGTACCGTTATTCTGCTTTTATTTTCTTCAATACCTTTTTCGGAAGAATGAATTGAAAGGATGGTTGCTCCTGCCAATGATCTTCCTGCCATTTGCTTTATCTTTCTCTTTTGGAGTAATGGCGGCTCTTTTACTGTCAGGCTTCCTGACATTTATTTTTTATTTCCGGCCTTTAGTGAGAAAGCGAAGGGTTTTTAATGGACTTATTTTTTTTAGTGTTTTTTCTGTCGCTGCCGTCAATATAATTTATTTCTTTTTCCGAAATAGTTTTTTTGTTTTGAGGCTGGTTAATATTTTTTCCGGCAGGGATAGTTCGGGAAAAGGAAGAACATCCGATGCGTTTTTCTTAGCCAACAAGCTTCTTGAAAAGAAAGATGAATATTGGGGAATAGGCTTTGGCCAGATAAAGATTATCGGATCAGATGTGATACGCCATTATTACATGTATGGCGAAAACTTTGTGGCCACCATACCCAATGCTGTAGCTGAAACATATGCAATTCTTGGTTGGACAGGGGTGACTCTTCGAATGCTCGCAGAGATCTTCTTTTTCTTTCAAACCAGGGTCTGGACAAATTACTACAGGCTTTGGCTTTTCTTATTCATATTCATATTTCAGTTTGCCGGGAGCTTTATCACCAATGTTGCCGAATATGTGATCTGGATATTGGCATTTACGAATGTGTTTGATCAATTTGATGTAAAAAAAGAGAAAGTGTTCGTCACACCGCCTTCGCTACCGGCGATTGGATGATCAATTTTGATTGGCCGCATAAACTGAGCATGAGATTTTCGTATTCATCAATGATCTTTTCCTGGTTGTAAATCGTCCTGATCTTTTCTATATTTATTTTTTTCCATTGATTGATCGTTGAAGGATCTTTGGGCGTATCGATGATGCTTGTAACGTCATTTTCACCGGGAAAATAATCTGTTTCATTTTGTAACACTGCTTTATTAAATTGATTGTCATGTGCGGCTATTCGACACCCGCAAGCCATGGCTTCAAGTAATGACGGATTTGTTCCCCCGACCGAATGACCATGAAAATAGAGTGAACAATGGTAGCGGAGATTGTCCAGTTCAGCCTGGTCGTAGATAGCATCCGAAAATTTTATAGCTGCATCTTTGTAGGTTGTAGTAATATGACGTCCAAATTTGTTTGTAATGTTACCAATAATGAATAGGGGATAAAGACGTTTTGATGCAAGATGTCCTTTGATGATCATTTCAATATTATTTTCAGGTTCCATCCGGGAGATCATCAGGAAATATTGATAAGGCTGAAGATCATATTTTTCCAGTGTGGAGACATTTGGTGTAGAAAAAATATCTGCGCCATAAGGAATGTATGTAGGTCTTCTGCCGTATGTATTTAACAAGTACGCCTGCATATCCGGTGAGTCAGCGATCATTGTGTGTGCATTTTTTGCAGCCAGGGATTCTGCCCATTTCAAAAAGCGCTGAGTGAATTTATTGTATTTGCTGCGTTTCCATTCCAACCCATCCATATTTACAATATTGATCGTTTTTTCGGGCCACACCGGGTGCCAAATGGAATCGCTTGTATATCCAAGATGTAAAAGAATATCAAAATCTCTCTTTCTTGCATCGCGAATGCAATTAAGATCATAAACGAATTGTCCTGCTGTACCTATTTTATTTTCCAGGTCCCGGCAATGAATGATCTTTACATTTTTCCATTCTTTCCCCTTGTAGGGATGCAGGCTTGAGTTGTAAACAAATACTTGGTGGCCCCTTTGGAGTAAGCCAATGGAAAGGTGCTCGGCAAATTGCTCAAACCCACCGTAGGCATTGGGAATCCCCCTTGTTCCAAGTATTCCGATTTTCATTTGGATCACATTTTTACAGCAGAAAGAACGCTTTGCATAATTCCCTCTGCTGTTCTTTTCCATGTAAATTGCCGCGACCATTCCAGCCCCTCTCTTTTTTTCTCCTCGTAAAGAGTTTTATTTTTTAAAAGGCTGTTTATTTTTTCTGCTATATTTTTTGGATTACCCGGATCTATAAACAAAGCTGCATGGTTACATACCTCTGGCATTGAGGTAGTATCCGAGACTATTACTGGTATCCCGGAAGCCATAGCCTCTAATGGTGGCAAGCCAAAACCTTCTGCAAAGGATGGAAAGCAAAAAGCTTTCGCCATGGCATAGATGGCGGCTAGTTCATCGTCCGTTACAAAACCTGTGAATATTATTCTTTCTTTTACATCTTTTTGGGATAGAAGCTCATGTATTCCAGGTGCCTTCCAATTTTCCTCTCCGACAATTACCAGCGAAATATTTTTGTCATCCAGGAACCGCAATGATTTTACCAGCCCCCGGATATTTTTTCTTGCATTTAAGCGGCCGGCAAAAAGTAAATAAAAGTCAGGTAGCCCATATTTCTCTTGTACATAACGTAAAAAAGTTGGATCATGCTGGTAATACGGCTTAAAAATATTTGTTACTCCTGACGGCGCCAGATCAATTGGCTGGTGAGGTTTGGTATATTGAAACCTGATCAGTTCCTTTTTTACAAAATCAGTGGTTGTTATAACCCTATCAGCCGAAGAAGTGATCCATTTTAGGGGTTTAAAATAAAGCCTTTCTTTCCACGTAAAGAACTGGGGATAGTTTTTGAATAAAATATCATGAATAAAAACGATGGACTTGAATTTGCCTTTCTTCATAAAAAAGGTCTGGAATAAAACGGCATCCAATTGTAGTCGCTTCGCATGGCCGGGAAGAATGAATAAATTGGATACCATATTGAACTTAGCCCAGATGTAATGAATTTTAATATTGTCGTTCTTAAAGGGAAGCGCAAAGTTTTTGTTTCTTTTATCGAGAAAAATGTGCCATTCTATTTCGGGGTGCAAAGCAAATAGTTCGGGCAGGATATTTTGAATGAACAGCTTTCCACTAATGTGCCCGGTAAACAGCCATTTTGCGTCGATACCGATTTTCATGTTGTATTTTTCCTTTATCAGAACGGGGGAGGACTTTGAAAAGATGCCTGACAAGTCAAAATTCTGATGATAAACAAATATTTTAGCGCTTATTTTGTAACAAACCCTGATTACAGGCTAAATCTTGATATCATGCATTACCTGGTTACTGGTGGCGCTGGCTTTATCGGAAGCAATCTTATACGGCGTTTATTTGCGGCAAACAAAGAGGTTCTTGTTACCTGTATCGATGATTTCGACCCATTTTATTCAAAGGAAATCAAAGAGCTGAATATTTCGGGATTTAAGAACAATCCTAATTTTTGTTTAGTGAATATTGATCTTGCCACGGCCTCTCCAGAAGAGCTGACCAAAGAGATACCCTCCCCTGTTGACGTGATCATTCACCTGGCAGCGAAGGCAGGAGTAAGGCCAAGTATTTTAAATCCTCGTTCTTATCAGCAGGCGAATGTGATCGGGCTGCAAAATCTTCTTGATTTTGCAAAAGAAACAAAATGTAAACAGTTTGTTTTTGCCTCCAGCAGCAGTGTCTATGGTATAAACGATCATTTTCCCTGGAAGGAAGATGAACAACTAATGCCGATCAGCCCTTATGCGATGACCAAGCTCGCCGGCGAGATGCTTGGTCATGTTTATAGCAGATTGTTTGATATTCGGTTTATTGCCCTGCGTTTTTTTACGGTCTATGGACCCGGCCAGCGCCCTGATCTTGCTATCCATAAATTTACAAAGGCAATCGTGAGCAATAAGCCTATCGGGATGTATGGTGACGGAACTACCAGCAGAGACTATACGTATATTGATGATACCGTCCAGGGAATTATAGGAGCGACGAAATATGATAATACCAATTTTGAGATACTCAACCTCGGCAACAATTATTCTGTTTCGTTAAAAGAATTAATAAATTCAATTGAAAATGTTACGGGTAAAAAAGCGATCATCGAACAACTTCCCGACCAACCGGGAGATGTGCCGAAAACTTTTGCTGATATTTCAAAAGCGAAAAAATTATTGGGATATGCGCCAGGAACGCGATTGAATGAGGGTCTGGAAAAGTTTTATCAGTGGTTCACCCAACATAAAGACATTTTGCTTAAGTAATAAGGACCACGATTTACGGGATTAAAGGGATCAAGTGGAAATTTTCCAGTAAAGCTGCCTAAAGTTCATACGCTTAGATTATCATGCTTCGATCACCAACACTTATAACCGGAACTGATTCACCATTCACTCCCGATAACTATCGGGATCACCATTCACCATTACACTGTGATCTCTAATGAAGGTTTCACTTCCTGTTTCGACGTATAAACCTTTCGTACCGTATAGGTTTTTTTATTCTGGGATTCAAAATAGGTACGAACACTTATTTCGGCAAGAATACCAATCGTGATAAGCTGGATACCGCCGAGTAAAAATATCAAACCAAGGATGAGTAAAGGTTTACCCCAAATATCATGACCCATTATTTTTAGCACCAGCAAGTATAAATTAATAATGATGCCGATGCCAAGGCTAATAAAGCCAATGGTTCCAAACAAATGCATTGGTTTCTGGATATAACGACGGAAGAAGAGCATTAAGACGAGGTCAGACAAAACCCTGAACGTACGACCGATCCCATACTTGCTTTTACCGAATTTGCGCGGATGATGTTTTACATCAACTTGTGTGATCCTGGCGCCCTGCATTTTTGCGATCACAGGAATGAAACGGTGAAGCTCACCATATAAATTCAGTTCTTCCGCGATCTCACGGCGAAAAACTTTTAGTGTGCAGCCATAATCCTTAATGTATACGCCTGTCATACGGCGAATGAGTGCGTTTGCAATTTTGCTCGGAATTTTCCGGAGGAACATTCCATCCTTCCTGCTCTTTCTGTTTCCTGCCACTACATCCCAATCCTCGCGTTTCAGTAAGTCAAGCATTCCGGGAATATCGGAAGGATCGTTTTGAAGATCGCCGTCGAGCAGCGCAATATATCTCCCCGTTGAGTAATCGATCCCTGCTGTCATGGCTGTACTTTGCCCGTAATTTTTCCTCAATTCAACAAGAATTGTTCTTTCGTCGGCGTTGTTCAGTACCTGTTGTTTTGTTTTGTCCGTAGAGCCGTCATCCACCAGGATAATTTCATAATCGATTCCGTTTAACGCCGGGCGAATACTTTCCAGGAGAGGTTTTATATTTTCCTCTTCGTTCTTTACGGTTATTACAATTGATAATTCTCTCATAGAATATGATCAAAGAAAAAGTTCCTTCACAATTTATTCGTAAAGGTAAGTGAGGATTTGGATTTCGTGCCGACAATAAAGCCAGTAAATTCGTATCCAATCGGAAATCAGCCAACCTGTTGTATTGCTTTATCGTTATATAACTTTATGCAGGTACGATCGCTCATAACGAACAGGCCCGTCTTTATTGTGCTTTTGCCTCTTTTTTTCGTTTTCCACGGATTTACGGAACATTACAATTTCATTTCTGTAACCGATGCGTCTCTTTTATTGACTTTTTACATAGCAGGTATGCTGATCGTTACATCAGTTAGTTGGCTTTTTTACCGTAATCTCATTAAGGCATCGGTTATTTCTTTTTGCCTGATGGCTATTTTCCTTTTTTTCGGAAGCATACAGGATCTTTTGCGAAAACATTTTTCGGGCAGTTTTTTTTCGAGGTATAGTTTCATTTTATCATTGTTCCTGTTGCTTTTTATTCTTTTGATAAACTGGATGAAGAAAACAAAATCATCGTTACTAAAGCTTACCCTTTATCTTAATATTCTTTTTCTGGTACTGTGTGGTATTGATATTCTTTGGTTAGGAGAACGAATGCTTGTCCAGGGCAGAAAATCAGGGACCAGCTTTTCTGATACGAATTTATTTGCGTGTCGCAGTTGCAACAGGCCCGATATTTTTTTTATAATTCTTGATGAATATTCCGGTAACACAGCGCTTAAACAGCTTTTTCATTTTGACAATAGTGCTTTTGAAAGTCGCCTTGAGCAACGTGGTTTTTATCTTATAAAACAAAGCCGTAGTAACTATAATTACACTCCTTTTTCGGTAGCTTCTACTCTTAACATGAAATACCTTGATTTGAATATGGCGAAGAAGGCTCCGGGAAATATTGATTACTGTTATGAGCAAATAAGAAATAGCGACGTGATAAAATTTTTAACGGCCAATGGGTACATGTTTTCCAATTATTCCATTTTCGACTTTAAAGACCGACCGGCGATTAACTATGATAATTTTTTACCCAATAATACCAGCCTGATCACTTCCCAAACATTTTTATCCCGTGTCTTAAAAGACATTAGCTATAACATTTCTACTGGTAAGTGGAAATTGAAATGGGGTCTTAAGAAGAGGACTTACGAACATTTAAGCAATAATGAAAATGTTATCCGGGCTGTAAAAGACAAGGCATCTGAAAAAACAAACATCCCAAGATTTGTCTACGCTCACCTGATGATGCCGCATTATCCTTATTATTTTGACAGCCAAAATCGGCCGCTACCAGTTCAAAAACTTCTGCCCGGGCAGGAAACGAATAAGGAAAATTATATTGAATATCTGCAGTATTGCAATTCCCGGATCCTGGAACTGGTTGATAATATTATCGCAAATTCGGATCGTTCCCCTGTTATTATGCTCCTCGGCGATCATGGCTTTCGGGAAGGAGTCAAAAAAGAAGAGCAGAGATATGCTTTTATGAATCTGAATGCCATATATCTTCCGGAAAAAAATTACAACGGGTTTTATGATAATATTAGTAATGTAAATCAATTCCGTGTTCTTTTCAATAAGGAATTTGATCAACATCTTTCATTGCTCAAAGATTCTACTATTTTTTTATGGGGCGATTAGATCCATTTAAAAAATACCTGCCAATTCAAGGCTTTTCTTTTTCAGCTTTAAAATTTCAATATCTTCTATTATCGGGTCGGGGGAAAGAATAAGTGAAACATTGTTTTCTTTCCACCAATCATTGTTTTTCAGGTTTTCAAAAGCAATTACACCTACAAGATATTTCCTCTCCAGTTCTGCATGCCATTCTTCGATCCATTCAAACTGCTCTCTTGGAACAATATCCCAGTCATCAAAACTCACATACACTTTAAGAAAGATATCATCATCCAACTGGTTCGGCGTGTGATGATACAATTTTTTGTATTCATACCGGTACTGATAGCGTAGTGCAGAAATATCACTTAAAACCGCTGAAGCGGTAGCAAAACTTCCTGCACCTTTTCCATAAAAGAATTGCTGATCGGCAAACCCACTTTCGATCACGACGCCGTTGTATTCATTCTTTACAAAAGCGAGGTGGTCATCGTGCTTTACAAATTGCGGCAGAACAAATGCGGCCACTTTTCCATTCTTCAGTTTTTTTGCCTGTGCTACCAATTTGATCTCATAGTTTTTTTCTTTAGCCACCGTTGCATCGCTCAATTGTATATTCTGGATACCATTGAACAAGATATTTTGAATAGTTTCGACAATGCCGTAAGCGTGATTCAACAGGAGTGCCCATTTATTTACGGCATCATAACCTTCAATATCCAGGGCAGGGTTGCTTTCAGCAAAACCTAATTGCTGCGCCTGTAGCAAAGCTTGTCTGAATTCAAGCCTGTCTTCAAACATTTTCGTAAGAATATAGTTGGTGGAACCATTTACGATCCCTTTAATAGAGTGTAAAAGATCATTATCATAATATTCCTCGAGATTACGAATGATAGGAATAGATGCACAGGCAGCGGCTTCATATAAGAATGACCGTTCAGTTTCCCGCTGTAACTGCAGAATTTTGTGCAGGTGCTCAGCGATCATTTTTTTACTTGAGCTAACTACATCTTTATTATTTCGCAATGCCTTTGTAATAATGCGGAACGCGGCATCGGCATCATCGATCACTTCAACGATCACATTGATCTGGGGATCGTTCAGCAAAAGATCTTTGTTCGTCGTGAATAATTCAGCCGGGGCATTTCTTTTTTTCTCAGGATGTTTTATGCAGATCTTTTTAATTGTAGCCTGCAGGGAAGGAGTTTGCTGAAGTATTTTATACAATCCTTCACCTACGGTACCAAAACCGAAAAGGCCAATGACCAGTTTTTTATGTGCTTCCATTTTTCGAGATTTTAAAAATTACAGTGCAATTTCCTTCATAACTAAAAAGAAAATAACCTGACAAGTGTTTTTAAGATTTATTTATATATAATAAAAAAGCTCACCTGGTAAACCAGATGAGCTTTAAATATTGTCAATTCGATTTTTTTAAGCTTTGATCTGACTTATCTTTTCCCGACATCCCGGGATGGAATTGGCACCTTGTCCCGCTTTTAACGAAACAGGTTGTCAAGGCTTCATCGGGCCACGTCCCTCAGCCTTTCTTGATAAGTAATAAAGAGCTTCCGCAAAGATAGCAGTTTGATCATTTAATCCGCAAATCCGTGATAAAAAAAGAAGAGCCCCGAATAATCGGGGCCCATCACGTCCCTAGTCCCTGTAAGAAAAAAAGCTCTAAAAAATTTATCGTTAGTTAGCAGCTGTTGTCTGCTCGATTTTAGTTCCTGTGAAAACCCAGGGTTCAGGTTTCTTTTCAACTTTTGCCTTTGTTTTTGTCTTGCTTCCTTTCGTCTTTGTTACGCTGGTTTTTGACTGATCATTCATCTTTGACTCGTCATTTGATGCCATTGATTGATCTTCTGTGGAAGCTGTTGCATTTGCAAAAACTGATCGGGGATCCTGGTCGTTGAACTCACGTCCCAGCATTACGGAAATTGTTTTTGTGTCTTTGTCATAGATGAGCGTCCCTTCAGGAACATCGGTACCGCTTTCAATTTTTTGAGCAGGAATTTTATAGGTAGCAGGTGATTCCTTTAAAATAGCCTTTACTTTCCCCTGTGGTAATCCATCTACCCATGCAACACCTTTGTTTTGATCATCAAGTGTAACTGTTATTTTTTGGTCGGCATTGGTCGTTGATTGATATTGACCGATGACTGGAAAGATCTGTTCAGTGGTCAACTCATTCGGCATTGGAACCAATGTGTATTTTGAAAGTATGGAATCAACCGTTGGGTTGCCATATTTCTTTTGCTCTACTGTTGTAGATGGCTGCGTTTGTTCGAGTGTTGTCGTTGGTTGCGTTTGACTTGGCTGTTGCGTCTGCTTTGTTGCATCCTGCTGCATCTGCATTGTTGTGTCTTGCTGCATCTGCTTTGTCGAATCCTGTTGGGCATTTATAGACAGGGACAGCAGCAAACTTGCTATACCCGCCAAAAAGAAGGTCTTTTTCATACTCTATTAGCTTATATGTTGTGATTAAATTGGTACTGCGCAACTGTTTCGAAATACTGTGCCAAAAATCTTTTTTAGAGAAAAATATTTTCAAATCTTTTTCCATATCAATTTTTTCTTTGATACCAGCTTCAATATTTCGCGAATCGAACACCGGTTACAGATCCAGCCTGCGCAAACAGGATTTAGTATATGTTAATTTGCTTTTCGTAGTTCACCACGTGGGATTCAGTATCTTTGCAGCTTCCCAAATTCAATATGGCAAGAGAAAAAAATAACGGTACAACTGATGTACCCGCAGAGGATGTGATTGAGGTATCCGGAGCGAGAGTGCATAATTTGAAAAATATTGACATTAACATTCCAAAGAATAAGCTTGTAGTTATTACCGGAATCAGTGGCAGCGGAAAATCATCGTTGGCCTTTGACACTATTTATGCAGAAGGCCAGCGGCGGTATATGGAAACTTTCGGTGCCTATGCGAGACAATTTATAGGTGATATGGAACGGCCTGATGTAGATAAGATCGCTGGTCTTTCGCCGGTTATTTCAATTGAGCAAAAAACTACAAATAAGAATCCACGGTCAACAGTTGGTACCGTTACCGAAGTATACGATTTTTTGCGCTTGCTTTTTGCAAGGGTAGGGGAAGCCTTTAGTTACAATACCGGTAAAAAAATGGTGAAATGGAGTGAAGAAGAAATAGTAGAAAATATTTTTAAAAAATTCAAAGAAAAAAAAATAAGTCTTCTTGCGCCACTGGTTCGCGGTCGTAAAGGGCATTATCGCGAATTATTTGAAGATGTAAGGAAAAAAGGTTTTTTAAAAGTGAGGGTAGATGGTGAGATCAGGGACCTTTCTCCCAAAATGCAGGTAGATCGATATAAAATTCATGATATAGAATTGGTCGTTGACAGGTTGCAGGTAACGAATGACCTGAGATCACGATTGAGCCAAAGTGTACAACAAACTTTAAAGCTTGGAAAAGACCTCATGTTCTTGCAGATCGGTGATGATCCGAAAATTATTCAATACAGCAAGCAATTGATGTGTGAGGACACAGGCATCAGTTATGAAGAACCTTCTCCAAACTCTTTTTCATTTAACTCTCCTTATGGTGCATGCCCTGTTTGTAAAGGATTGGGAACAATGTTTCATGTAAATATGGAAGTTGTGATTCCTGACTGGGGTCTCAGCATTAGCGGAAGGCGGTATTGCTCCATTGGGGGAAGAAAGAGAAGCTTACGTGTTCAGGCAGGTACAGGAGATCGCCAAAAAGAATATAATTTCGTTACAGAAACCTTTGAAAGACCTGCCAAAGAAATCTCTCAACATTTTATTATATGGCAACGAAGAAGGTAACGAGGCAGAGATCGCCCCGATAGGTATCGGGGTTGAGAGCATGCAGTTTGATCCACAATCTCCCTTTGAGGGGATCGTAAATATGCTGAAGCGTTGGTTCAACAATGGATACAGCGAAGGATTACGTGAATGGGCGGAAAGTTATATGGAATTGAAACCCTGCGAAAGTTGTGGCGGTGCAAGACTGAAGAAGGAAAGTCTTTGGTTTAAGATCGTAGGAAGAAATATTTCGGAACTGAGCAATATGAATCTGGATAACCTGGCCGCCTGGTTTGATGGGATTGAATTAAGAATATCTGATAAACAGAAAACAATAGCAAAAGATATACTGAAAGAAATAAGAGAGAGACTTCAGTTCTTACTGGATGTAGGACTTTCCTATCTTTCATTGAATCGCCCGTCCAGGACACTTAGCGGCGGTGAGTCGCAGCGCATTCGGCTGGCCACCCAAATCGGTTCGCAACTACAAGGCATCACTTATATCTTAGATGAGCCATCGATCGGTTTGCACCAACGCGATAATCATCGCCTGATAGAAGCGCTAAAGAATTTAAGGGATATCGGGAATAGCGTGTTGGTGGTTGAACATGATAAAGACATCATGTTATCTGCGGATCATTTAATTGATATCGGTCCCAGCGCAGGATACCATGGAGGAAGGGTTGTAGCACAGGGTTTGCCATCATCATTTTTAAAATTGGATACGCTCACATCAAGTTATCTGAACGGTCATAAGAAAATTGAGACACCGAAAGAAAGAAGGAAAGGAAATGGAAAGTTTATTGAATTAATGGGTGTAAAGGGAAACAATCTTCAGAATGTAGATGTGAAATTTCCCCTTGGAAAATTTATTGTTGTCACCGGCGTTAGCGGTAGTGGTAAATCGACACTGGTCAACGAAACTCTTTATCCCCTTCTTGCAAAACATGCTTATGGTTCAAGAGTAACACCTCTGGAATATAAAAGCATTAAGGGGCTCGACAATATTGATAAGGTAATTGAAATTGATCAATCACCCATTGGTCGCACTCCGAGAAGTAACCCGGCTACTTACTGCGGATTTTTTACAGACATCAGGACCTTATTTGCTTCGGTTCCTGAGTCAAAGATCAGGGGATATAATGCCGGTCGTTTTTCATTCAACGTTAAAAGCGGCCGTTGTGACGTATGTGAGGGCGGAGGCATGAGAGTGATAGAAATGAATTTTCTTCCCGACGTTTATGTTCATTGTGAGAAATGTAATGGGAAGCGTTATAACCGGGAAACACTTGAAATACGATATAAGGGCAAATCAATAGCAGATGTGTTAGAAATGACCGTGGAGGAAGCGGTGGACTTCTTCCAACAGGTACCTTATATCTATCGCAAAATAAAAGTGCTCGATGAAGTCGGTTTGAGCTATATAACGCTGGGACAGTCTGCAGTTACTTTAAGTGGGGGCGAAGCTCAACGGGTAAAACTATCAACCGAATTGTCAAAGAGAGATACGGGCAAAACTTTTTATATCCTTGATGAACCTACCACTGGCTTACATTTTGAAGACATACAACATTTGCTGGATGTTTTAAATAAATTGGTTGACAGGGGAAATACAGTATTGGTCATTGAACACCATATGGATGTAATAAAAGTAGCTGATCATATTATTGATCTTGGACCCGAAGGGGGAGACGGGGGAGGAAAAATTTTATTTGAGGGTACACCCGAAGCAATGATAAATAACAAGGAAAGTTATACGGCACAATTTTTAAAACACGAACTTATCCTGAGTGATAATATTAATTGAAAAAATTAATTGGAATAAAAAACCCCACAAAAGCTGGGGTTTAATTTTTTCAATGCTGTTCATAATCCAAGAACACCATATGAAAGTCCCATTGCCGACAGCACAATTCTGCTCATGATGAGACCTATTACAAAATAAACAACGATGATCGTGACCAGCGATACTATAAAGTATCCTGCCTGTTTATCAGCGGGGGTCTTTTTTATTTTCGGCATCCCTATATACAGGAGGTATAGTCCATATATACCCGCCAATGCCCCGACTATTGCAAGAGGTGGGTAAATTGACAACAAACCTCCTATCCAGGCAGGAGTATAGGAATAAGCGACCAATTGGACAGAGCGTCCCATATTTTTTTCGGATCCAAAGCTGGGCGCAAGAGCATCGATCACCAGTGCGCTGATAAATACCCCTACGATCGCGGCAACCAACACTTTCAGAGCATAATAAATACCCCACGAAGTAGTGGCATAATGAAAAAGGCCATAGCTAAAGCCTATTAAGCCGTAGCCGATAAAAGCTGCTACTGCCGCTGCACCTGCAAGTAAAAGAACATAACCCATAATGATTTGGCCGGTATTGGGTTGTTCCAGGGCAATTACATCCCACTCTTTATTGGGGGATGTAATAATGTTTTTTGCACGTTCAATTATGTTCATAGTAGTTAGTTTTAGTGATACTAAATGTAAGAAAATGGCTTGAGATTTACCAAACCCAATTTGAACAGTGCAGTTGAATAAGTGCAGAATGCGCGGGAAGGAATTACCCGTAAAGGCGGCGGGGAGTGATTGCGAAAAATCTTTTTTGAAATTTTCCAGAGCCAACTGAAAGGTTTCATACGGATACCAGATTTTACCAATTTCCCCGCCAATACGGGATTCTTAGTTATGGAAAAGAAAGAACTACCTTTTAATATGGCCCGGTAAGTTTGGCAGAGAGTGTTTAATAAAATACGTATACTAGACTATGAGGGTACCAATAGAGAACGGATCAGGTTTGTCAACCAGGTATTAGATTCTATTAAGCTCCCCGCCTTTACCGGAACAGAGTTTGAGAAAGAACTTTTTATCTGAAAACTATTTTTCCAGTGGTCAGGTATTCATCTTCAGCAAATACATGATACATATATGATCCCTTCTTTAACTCAGTGATGGTTCTTTTTTCACCTGGTTTCATTTTATAATTCAGTACCATGTTGCCATTAATATCAAAGACCATGAACTCAATTTCTTTGTCAATACCTGATTTTGCAATGACGTGCATCTCCTTCTTCATGATGTCAGGATACACTTTTACTACATTCTGATTTCTAAAGGATTTTTCTTTTTTCGCTGGTTTTTTATCGTCTTCAAAAGTCTTTTTACTGATGAAGATCTCATTCGTATTGTCAGTTGCCTGCAATTTTGATCCTGACAAACAAATAACAGCAATCGATAAAATAATTTTTGTTGGTAATAATGTGGGCATTATTTGCCTGCGTTTCATAAAGGGTACGTTTTTATTTTAAGAAAAACTCTTAATAATATAGTGGACATCTTAATTGCCGAACTGCACTGCTGGTCTCGTTCAGCCTCCAACCCAACCTGAGTATTGTTGAGAAATATGCATCATTTTGTTTTGGATCACCTCTTTTTTCACCAACAATAGAACTTGGCCTTGTTGTAGCCCATGAATAGGTTCCCCTGTAATTGAGCTGTCTTGCCAATGCAGCATTGGCTGGTGAAAGGTATTGGTTGAAATAGATCGGGTCAATATAATTTGTGCTTACGTCATCTACGTAATCAGTAAATAGTTTTCTGTGTAACACCTCGAGCCCAATGAACATGTTTTCTTTTAAATAGTATTTAAACCCAAAACCAATGGGCACTTCCATCTGGGTAAGGTTGTACACTTTTCTGTCCGGGTATTCGGGAAAGCCCTGTCCTTCGGTATGTAGCGGCTGCAATGCTACCCAATTCCCGTTCTTATCCTGTGTTTTTGGATTGAAATGATAGACCCCCACGCCTACTATTCCATACGGACGCAGCTTACCCTTCAGGTCCTCATATTGTTCAAGGAAAACGCTGGGATAAAATTCTACGGCCCCGTACGCTTCCCATATCCTTGTGCTAAAATTGAGATTACGTTGGAGGCGGGTTACTTCATCACCTCCCTTATTAGGAGCTTCTTTATCGTCACCTTCCAGTACTCCCGTGTTGAATGCAACACGAAAACCTATCCATTCTCTTGGTGCCACGCCCACAAAAATTCCTTTGCTCAATTTGGTTAATGGATAGTCTATGTCTTTAATGAATGTTTTTCCTATCCCTGCGGCACCACCGAGGTCACCTAAAAAAAAAGAGGGGTCCAAGACCTATACCCACTTCTACTTTATTGCGTATAGTGATGGATTGCGAAAAAGAATTGAATGATGAGGAAACGGTGATAATAATAATCACAATTGCTCGTGCGATTGGTACAATTCGCTTCATAGATACTAGATTTTCTGGTTTCTCTTATTGGATTTACAGGCGAAAAATAGAAAAGAAAAGAATGAAATCAAATCGGGACAATCCTTTTTTTTATTGTGTAAACGATTTGAGTTTTTCTACTTAGAAGATCTACGTGTTTATTCGTGTCTTATCATCTCTATATGCGGAATATCATCTTCAATGTATACCTCACTTGACTGCACAAAACCAAATGATTCGTAGAATTTTTTAAGGTATAGCTGGGCGCCAAGTTTTATGGAACTTTTTCCAAACAATTTTTGCAGTTCTTCAATCGACTGCCGCATCAGGATTTTTCCAATTCCGGTTCTTCTCAATTTCGGGGATGTTACAACTCTTCCGATCGAGGGAAATGAATCATACGCAATGCCGGCAGGAACGATCCTTGAGTAAGCGACAAGCATTTCATTATTCCAGCCCATAAGGTGATGCGAATCCTGGTCTTTATTGTCTGCATCCTGGAAAACACAATTCTGTTCTACCACAAAGACCTCATTTCTCAATTGCAGTACAGAATAAAGTTCATGGGGAGTGAGATTATCAAATTTCTTAAATGACCAATTAATCATGTGGTTATTTATCTTTCTGATAAAATTAAAGGAATCAGACATTCTGCATTGTAAAAGCGTTAATTTTAATGAAATGATTGCTATGCCTGTTAAAGATCTCAGTACCGTTCATGAATTAGTGAGTAATATTTTTAAATGGCCTTCTGAAAAGGAAGAGTAGGAACAGTATAAGTTATCAAGGGACCAAACCGATTTCTTTAATGAGAATGGATACTTAAGCGGGATCAAGATGCTGGAAAGTAGACAAATTGAGCAGTTGAGAACAGAACTGTCGGAACTGGCTGATGCAAATCTCCCCGGTCATAATCTGTTTTATGAATTTCATTCTAATGAATCTAGCGATCCAACTACAATACTTTTTCATGCATTGGGCGCATGGCGAATAACCCCCGGATTTCATGATGTATTATGGAACCCAAGATTTCTTGTTGCAGCGAGTCAGCTTTTGGGAGACAAATCTGTTCGGTTTTGGCACGATCAGTTATTTTCCAAACCGGCAAAAAAAGGAGGAGTTGTGGCCTGGCACCAGGATTATTCTTACTGGACGAGAACCACGCCTGTGGCTCATCTCACTTGTTGGTGCGGATTGGATGACTCAACAAAAGAAAACGGCTGTCTTCAATATATCGCCGGCAGTCAGAAATGGGGCTTGCTGCCAAAGCCTGTGATCGCAGGTGAATTGCAGGGAATAAAAAACTTTTTAAATGAGGAACAAAAGAAACAATTTGAAAACCCACAGTTTGCTGAAGTGAAGGCAGGAGAGGCTATTTTTCATCATTCACTTACACTTCATGGGTCGGGCGAAAACAAAAGCGATAAACCAAGAAGGGCGTTTGTGATCAATGTCTTTGCTGATGGAGTTGTTTCTGATTCCAATGACGCTTTACTTGCAGGAGTGCCACCTGTAAAGAAAGGAGAGAAGATGGACGGGCAGTTTTTCCCTTTGCTGTATGATCCCATAGCAAGTATGCCGAAGGTGCAAAGGACTCCTTTGGAGCATCCCTTCACAAAAAATTAAAAGTGCAAAAACATGCTTTTATTAGCGCCTTAATTTTTCATTTTTACTTTTGCATTTTACATTAGTATCCGTATTTATCATTCCAAAGATTCTTTAGAAACTTTCTCAATTCTTCTTCCCTGGCATTTTTACCGGGGTCATAAAATTTACTTCCTGAAATTTCCTGTGGCAAATATTCCTGGTTTGAAAAACTACCCTCGTAACTGTGTGAGTATTGATAATCTTTTCCATAACCAAGATTTTTCATGAGTCTTGTCGGCGCATTGCGGATATGCAAAGGAACAGGAAGGTCACCGTGTTCTTTAACTGCACTCATTGCATCACCGATCGCAGTAGTGGCTGAATTACTTTTTGCGCTCGAGGCAAGATAGATGGCACATTGGGATAATATCAAACTCGATTCAGGATAACCAATTTTATTAACAGCATCAAAAGTGGCGTTTGCCATTACCAAAGCGGTAGGATTAGCATTCCCGATATCTTCACTGGCCAGGATCAGCATTCTCCTCGCAATGAATTTCACATCTTCACCACCTTCAATCATTCTTGCCAGCCAGTATACTGCGGCATTCGGGTCGCTACCGCGCATGGATTTTATAAATGCAGAAATTATATCGTAGTGCTGCTCGCCTTTTTTATCGTATAATGCGATCCTTTTTTGGGCCACATCCATTACAATCTCATCTGTTATACTCAACCTTGCCACCCTTAGCATCGACAACCAATTCCAAAAGATTCAACAACTTCCTGGCATCACCTCCTGAAATGTTTATAAGAGCTTCTGTCTCTCTTAGTTCAATTACTTTTTTTGTGAAGGGACTCATCTTTTCTTATGGCGTGATGCAAAAGCTGGATCAGATCCTTTTCGTTTAATGGTTTTAATACATAAACCTGGCAACGGCTAAGCAGGGCACTGTTCACTTCAAAGGAAGGATTTTCTGTAGTGGCACCGATCAGAGTAATGATCCCTTTTTCAACGGCTCCCAGTAGAGCATCCTGCTGCCCTTTGTTAAAACGATGAATTTCATCAATGAAAAGTATACAATTCGTTTTGCTCTTTGCTTCTTCGATAACTTCTCTTACTTCTTTTACTCCCGCTGAAATTGCACTAAGTTGGAAAAAAGGAACTTCTAATGTGTTTGCAATGATATGTGCAATGGTTGTTTTTCCCGTGCCGGGAGGTCCCCAAAGTATCATCGAAGGAATTTTTCCATGTTCGATAGTGGTGCGCAAAATGCTGCCCTTGCCGGTCAAATGCTGCTGACCGATCAGTTCATCCAATGTCGCTGGGCGAATTCTCTCCGCTAATGGTGTCATAATACAATCGGCAATCTGCAATGAGCAAACAGGCCAATGCAAATTAGAATTTTCGGCATTATCGGCAACGGAATATTAATTATTTATCAGGATTGCTCATCATGTGATCCAACGACCCTCCCATGTTCACATTTCGTATCAAAAAAGCTAACTTATAAACTTTAGTATGTTTTGCTAATTAGCTGACATGGTGTTAAGATTTTACGAATGCTAAATGGGAAAAAGAATAAAAAGAGAAATTTCCGGAAGGCCGTGTTTGAGGAGGTTACTAACTATAAATAAAAAACAGCGCAAATGAGTGTAAAAGCTGAATCCAATTAGCGATTCTGAACATCTTCCAAGGAAGTAGGATCATTTTTGAATTTTTACATTCAGCTTTATCTGTAATTCATCCAACTGTTTTTGATCGATGGTTGATGGTGCATCAAGCATTACATCGCGCCCGGCATTATTTTTTGGGAATGCAATAAAGTCCCGGATGCTTTCGCTGCCCCCAAGGATCGCGCAGAGACGGTCAAATCCAAAAGCGATACCGCCATGAGGAGGTGCACCATATTCAAAAGCTCCCAACAAAAATCCAAATTTGTGGAGTGCCTCTTCTTTACTCATGCCAAGAGCGGCAAACATTTTTTCCTGTAGTTCTCTTTGAAAGATCCTGATGGAACCACCACCGATCTCATTTCCATTCAACACCATATCATAAGCATTGGCTTTGATATTAGCATATGGATGCTCCAGGTATTTTCCGGGATTTTCAATCACAGGATCATTGTCGATCATAACATCGATATGTGCGGGCTTTGGAGAAGTAAAGGGATGATGCCGTGCATTCCAGCGATTCTCTTCTTCACCGTATTCGAATAAGGGAAAATCAAGTACCCAAAGCAATTTGAATTCGTCGGCTTTTCGCAAACCTAGTCGCTGCGCCATTTCGAGTCTTAATTCACTAATAGCTTTTCTTGTTCTTTCTTCAGCGCCTGCGAGAATTAAAATAAGGTCACCGGCCTTTGCTTTGCAGAAATCAGCGAGCGTTTTTAACTGGTCTGCATTAAAGAATTTATCAAAACTACTTTTATAATTTCCGTCAGCATTTACTTTCACAAATGCTAATCCTCCCATCCCGATCTGGGGACGTTTTACCCATTCGGTCAATTCATCTGTTTGTTTGCGTGAATAATCTGAAGCATTGGGAACAGAAATAGCCACAACCGTTTCCGCGTTATCAAACACAGCGAAACCGGTGCCCCGATCCCCTAACGGGGAGGTTTGCAAATGTTCTTTATATGCAGGGAAAGCCATTACCGGAAATTTGAGATTGGTGACCTTCATTTCAAATCTTGTATCCGGTTTATCGATCCCATAATTCCACATCGCGTCATCCCAGCTCATTCTTTCAACGGGCTCGGTGTATTCAGTACCTTTTACTTCTTTGAAAATATATTTGATCATCCCTTCAAACATATTGAGAATATCCTCCTGCTCTACGAAGGCCATTTCACAATCTATTTGAGTGAATTCCGGCTGGCGATCCGCACGAAGATCTTCATCCCGAAAACATTTGACCACCTGGTAATAACGGTCGTAACCGCTAACCATCAAAAGTTGTTTGAAAGTTTGGGGTGACTGCGGAAGAGCATAAAACTGCCCGGGATTCATCCTTGAAGGAACCACAAAATCCCTCGCACCTTCGGGGGTTGATTTGATCAGGAATGGGGTTTCAATATCCATGAACCCCTGTTGATGCAAATAATTCCGTGCTGCGCGGTTTACAGCGTAACGTAATTCGAGATTTTTCCTGACTGCAGCGCGGCGAAGATCGAGATAGCGAAACCGCATGCGAAGGTCATCTCCTCCATCGGTATCATCCTGGATTGTAAAAGGAGGAACAGCAGACTTATTTAAAATTTTGAAAGAGGCTACAACGATCTCAACCTCTCCTGTAGGAATATTAAGATTCTTGTTGCTTCTTTCCTGTACATTGCCGGTGGCCTGCAAAACGAATTCCCGGCCGAGCGGATTTTTGTCAAGCTCCTCGTTGAGCTCTTCTCCAAATAGCAATTGAGTGATGCCATAGCGGTCGCGAAGGTCTACAAAGGTGATGGCTCCAAATTTGCGAACAGTTTGAACCCAGCCGGCAAGGGTGACAGTGTTTCCGGCATTTTTAATTCTTAATTCACCACAGGTATGAGAACGATACATTACGATTTACGATTTTGAATTTTCTTCCGAAGGAACTCCTTCGGAGGATTTATGATTACTGTTCATTAAAGAACAGAACGTTGAAGTGAGTGACACAACAGAAGTCCAATAGAAATCTTTTCGCTTGTGACGTAAAAACTTCAACGGCGGCAAAGATAATGACTAAGGCTCTCAGTTTTGCTTTGCAGGTTTGCGGTGTTATATTTATGCTGTGAATCCTAATACTCCCGATACATCTGCTATTACAATCGAATCAGAATACAGCTCGGTTATCAGCCGGCATATTTCCTATTTCAATGAATTGCCCGATGCCGGTAAAAAGCGATTTTTGGATCGAACGATCCATTTTCGCAGCATTAAGCACTATAGTTATATCGGAATGGATGAGAAAAAGGAAATTCCAATTCTCATTAGTGCCGCTGCCGTTCAGATCACCTTTGGACTTGAGAAATATGAGCTTCCATTTTTTAAAAATATCTACGTTACACCTGATGCCTACCAGAGGACCGGTGAAAAAGAGATCTTTGTAGGGCATGTTTCGCCGGAAGGGATCTTTATTTCATGGAAATATTTTTTAGAGGGCTATGGTGACACAACAGATAATGTAAATGTGGCCATCCACGAAATGGCTCACGCGCTGGAGCATGAAAATTTCATTAGTGAGGCAGATGCTGACCCGGAGTTTAAGGCTGACTTCGCTAAACTGTCGTCTGTGAGCGGCCCTGTATTTGCCGGTGCAGTCGTGAACCGAAGAAGCTATTTGCGGGATTATGCCTTTACCAATCTGCAGGAATTCTGGGCGGTTAGCGTGGAGGCCTTTTTTGAAAACCCGGCAGGGCTAAAGCAGTCTTTACCACAACTATATGGCACCCTTTGTGATATTTTAAACCAGGATCCTTTAACCAAGGATAAGATTTTGATTAAATAGCCGTTATATTTAAACAAGCCAGTCCTTGCAAAATGGCAGGGGAATGTATACTTTTAAGCCCGAACCGTGACCCAATGCGAACTTTAATTAGAAAACTGCGAGACATAATCAACAAAAGCCACGAGTCTCCCGTAGTCGCTGAACAGGAAATTGCGGTTAGTGACTCCTTATTTGATTCATATAGTTGTGTTATTGGAAGCCTGATGCCGTATTTTAACGAGCTATCTGCGGACGGCAAGAAGCATTTTGTAAAAAGAGTACATCATTTCAAGTCGATCAAAAAATTCCATTTTGTCGGTATGGAGCAGAACGAGGAGTCAGCCATACTTGTAAGTGCGTCGGCTGTGCAGGTAACGTTTGGCCTGAAAAACTATCTTCTTTCCCATTTTGAAAATATTCACGTGCTGGCAGATGCATATCAAATGGAGAACGATAAAGAAATTTATGTAGGACACGTAGCTCCTGAAGGCATTTATTTATCATGGAAACATTTTCTGTTTGGTTATATGAGACAAAACGATAACGTAAATGTGGCGGTTCACGAAATGGCGCATGCTCTTTTGTATAATAATTTTTTTGCTCAATATGGAATGGATACTCATTTCAGGGTGAACTATGAACATTTTTCTACAACTACCGGCCCGATATTGGCGCAGGTGATCACCAACAGGCACAGTTATTTGCGTAGTTATGCTTTTAGTAATTTACATGAGTTCTGGGCTGTAAGTGTGGAAGCTTTTTTTGATAATCCACAGGGCTTACAAAAAAACATGCCTGAACTCTATACCTCTTTATGTCGTGTGCTGAACCAGGATCCTTTATCGAAGAATAAGATATTCAATTAGCCCCCGTGATAGTAGTCGCTTAATTTCTTTGATCATTTGGCTAAAATTTTCCGGAACCTTTTTATATCGGCTTCGGGTGCGATTTCTTTTTTGTACAGAAGATGGTTGGTGAACTGACGGGCAAAATAAGGACCCAGTGAACATCCTTTTGTTCCCATGCCATTAAGAATACCGATATTTTTTTGATGCGGATGCAAACCAACAAAGGGCCGGCGTTCCAGGGTTGCAGGGCGTAAGGCCGCTTTGTGCTCTAAGATTTTGAATGGGATCTTAAGCCATGCCTTTAAATGCCTTTCTGCCTGTTCATAAAATTCTTTACCCGGTCCGGAATCTGAAAAACTCCATTGATAATTGGAGCCTAGCCAGAAGACATCCTTCCACCTGGAGCGGGGCCAATAATAAACCCTTCTTATAAATATGCTGTTCGGGGCAGACCAGGGATTTCAACGATCAGCACTTCTCCTTTATTAGGTGCAAAAGGGAGTGACTTAAAAAAGGGGTTTTCAAAACTGCTGAGGCCATCGCAGAAAATAATTTTTTCGGCAGTGATATTGCCATACTGAACCGATTGCTCTTTGATGACCAGGTTTTCAAATTCAAAATCTTCTTCACGCAATTGCGTATTGTCTTTCAATTGCTGTCTCCAGCCAGGCAATAGCAGATCAAGATGAGCAATGTAAGAATGACGAATTTCTCCACAACCAAGATCATAATTAAAAAAGGAGTTGAATTGATTTTGCTCCGGGTAGGAGTTGAGATATTCTTCCCCTTCTTCAATTCTTTCCAGGAACACTTGCCGCTGATGTGGGTTTGGAAAAAAGTCAATGATATTTTTTTGTGAAATGGCGGGAATGCCAAGAAAATTTCCAATTTCTTTATAAGCTTCATGGGCGAAGGAAAGTATTTGCTCCGCCATCCATACTTTCACCATTCTTCTTCCTGTAACCGGGTTGATAATGCCGGCAGAGACCTTCGAAGGAGTAATTGGTTCGTTTTTATCAATGACAATGAAACTTCGGTTTTCTTTGGTGAGATACCAGCTAAGCCAGGTGCCACAGAGTCCCTGTCCAATGATCAGATAATCAACTTGCATGAGCAAAAATAATGTTCAATAATCAATGCTCAATGTTCAATGCGCATTGAAACTTAACTGATAATTGAACATTTTACTCTGCAGCTGAAATTCTAACGCCTTCTGAATGCGAACTAAATTCCGGCGCATACATACATTGAATATTTGTGATCCCGTTGCTGAAATTACCGGTATGCGTTACAAACAATGGGTATTCGAAAACATAAGTACCTTTTGGAAGATCATTGAAGAAAAAATTTGTGCTTGCATCCTTTGTGCTTTCGTAATAACCAAGGCCATCCTGCCATTTGTATTCACTCAGAACATTTACGGGTTCAAGACAACTGGCTCTCATGTCTTTCATGTGCACATATTCCATGTCACGGTCAACGCGTAACTCAATTCGCACCTTTATTTTATCACCTACATGCAGTTCGTCATTTTCATTTACCGGATTTAAAACGGGCCCGCGATCAGTATTTTTTTCGACAAATAATTTTTTTGAGAGTTCAAGCGGAGTTGAAGAAGTTGTTATCTTATCAAGATCTTCAAAATATTGCCAGTAGACAGCGCCCCAACCCCCTAAATCCCCCTGAAGGGGGACTTTTGGAGACTCTATTTTAACGGATATATTTCCCATCGTCGGATCGATTTTGTTTCCGTCAATTGTTTTTTTGAAATAGCCTGTTCCAGCTTCAGGGGGTTCTGTCCCTCGTCCTTCGGAGGAGGTTAGGAGGAGGCTACTTCCCAATTTGATTTCGACCACAGGTTCATTCGGTAACCATTCTGTCCCTTGCAATAAAAGAGCATAGCAGGCTTCAGCCGTTGCCTTTGTTGTTTTCCAATTGTTGGTTTGTTTATTTTTTAAGAGCCAGGTTTTAAGGTCATCAACTGTTTTCTGCTGCGACGCAAGATCTTGCATTTTTACTTCCTGGAATGTTTCAATTAATAATGATTGTGTTTCGATCGGGGCCTGGTACCAAAACCATCCAACCTTTTCATTTTTCCAATACATCCCTGACTCTTCATTTGCTATAGATGTCTCCTTCAACGACTTTAAAATAGCGGCCGGAGTTTTTGTATCACCTGTTCTTGATAAGGCCAATGCGATCATTCCCTGCATATACTTGCTTTGATCTGTCCAGTATGCTTGGGTTTGTTTTCTGAAATAGTTATACGCAGTTTGAGAAGCTTTTTCAACCGGGTATTCAGGAAAGAAACTGCGCATGTAGAGATATTGTATTTGCAGTCCCCCTAAATCCCCCCGAGGGGGGGATTTTTGAGATTTCTTCTGCTTCATTATTGCATCATAGTCTTCTTTTATTTTTTTGTCGAGATAGGGAATTGCAGTGCTAAGGATATTTTTTAGTTTTTTATTCTGGCTTTCAGCGATTGCCTTTAATTTTTTTAAATGACCAATGCCTGTGATGATATATTGTGTGATGTAACGGTCATCGGGCCCACCTTTGAACCAGACAAATCCTCCGTTCTCCGATTGCATTTGTTTCAATTTTTCTAAAGAATTATTCAGCTCGCTGCTCATTTTTACCATGTCGAATAACAAAGCAATATTTTTCTTTTGCTGTTCTTCTGATTCTTGCCTGCAAGCACCCAGGGTGTTTCTTCCAGCAATACGGATTTTAATTCCTGGTTTTTTTGCAAGGCCCCCACCAAACCTCCCCCGGTGGCGGGAGGCTTTCGAAGAGTCTGTCCATTGTTCAAATATTTGTTTGATGCGGGGTGAAGAATTGGCGATCATTGTGGCCAATGAGTTTGCATAATAACGGTTCCAGGTTTGCTCGGCACATTCGTAAGGATATTCCATCAAATAGGGGAGAGCCTGCACTGCATACCAGGCAGGGTTGCTTGTATATTCAATAGTAAGGGAATAGTTCTGAAGAGTTTCAGAGGCCCCGGAGTTCAAAAGTTTATCAAACTGTAAAATTTTTTGTTCCCGGTTCCTCTCATGTTTAACGGCAGTGTTTCCGTGACCAGCGTTTTGTTGGTTAGAACAGGCATTGCATCTTCTTCGCCGTCGGCCCACCCTGGCCCTCCCGAGGGGAGGGGACTGGTTCTGGCAACTATTCGCCATGTCAATGCTTTGTTGAATAAATATGGAACCTGTATCGGAAATTTTACCGCTTCGCTTTGCCCCGCCGCTACTGTGAAGTATTGATTGGGAAACATATTCTGAAACCAGCCATCCACGGATTGATCAGTCGTGGCATCGAATAATTGTAATTGCGCCTGGCCTGTAAATTCTGAATCAGTAAGGTTAACGATCTTGGCACTGAATTCCATTCTGTCTCCTTCCCGAAAAAATCTTGGCGCATTTGGCTGCACCATTAATTGTTTTTGCGTAACAACTTCTTTTGTTGATAATCCAATTGCCAGGTCCTTTGTATGAGCCAGTGTCTGCAATTTCCATTTCGTCAATGCTTCGGGCATGGTAAATGAAAATTCAATCGCACCAGTTGAATCAGTATGCAGATCAGGAAAGAAGAAAGCAGTTTCGTTGAAGTTTTTCCGGATTTGAACTTCAGGAGCCTTGTTTGTATGTTTCGTGTTCCGTGCTATTTGCTCATTGAATATCTGGTGATGCTGCAGCTTCTGATATAATTGACACTGCGCCTGTAACTCTCTTCCTTGAACCGCGTAGCTGTAACATCTTTTTTCTCCAAATTTCTGATCCTGTAACAACGACTTCATCTAAATTTTTATTTGCCTCGTCTGCGATTTTTGGCTGGGGTGAATTTTGCCATCTCAATGATTCTACGTTCATTCTCTGCTTAATTCCAATTAGTTGATCATAATCTTTTAACAATTCTTTTGAATTATGAGTCACTAATTTCTTTTTCCTCAGATTCGACATCGAAAAATTATAATTTCCATTCCATCTTGAATAATTGGAATAAACAGGCCAGAAAGATGGATCATACCAATTGTGCGGTTTGAATTGATCCAAGGAAGCATCATACATGCTTGCCAGCATTTCTGCTGCGACTTTTTCATTTTTATATCCTGTAATTTTTACCTTCCATTTTTCTTCACTGCCCGGCAAAGTTTTGTCTCTGAAAGTGGCATATTCAATTTTCAGATCTTTGTTTGTCCATGGTACTCTGTATCACATCACTAAACTGGTAAGAAGCGATTGTTCTTTACAAAGAGATAATTCACTCCATAGCCTCCGCGGTCGGATTCAGTTGCTGAAAATTCGAAGGTTTTCTTTTCGTTATTGAGAGTTTGTGATTTATAGTTTATGGTTTGTTGTTCGTTATTTGCCGGCAAGGCTGTCTATTTGCTGGATCAAAAAAACATTTTCTGCAGAAGTTCCGATCCTGATGGATGTTTTTTCTCCCGGTTCAATCGGTTTACTTCGTTCGGTCCATAAATATTCAGGATGAGTTAAATCATTTGATCTTTCGTCATACAACTCTATATACTTTATATTCTTAACCTCCTGCCCGTCTTTATCTTTTGTGACTGCCTCTATTACATAAAAGCCGGACTTAAATTCTAAATTCTGTATTCTAAATTCTGTATTCTCCCTCGACGAATCCGTCTTTTCAAATACCTGCTTCTCTTTCTCCCAGCTTTTGTAATCTGTTTCATTATCGTATTCGTCGTTGGGAAAGAATTTGATGTATTCCTCTTTGCTCATCATAAACTGATCGGGTCTTTGCCAGTACCGGTTCCGGATCAATCTTTTTTCTTCTTTTAATTTTGAAATGGTTACAGTAACACTTGCGGGTTGAAATTCGCCCGCCATATTAGTTGTACTGATAGCAATGTTTTTAAAACTGTCCGCCTGTAATTTTTCAGGAATATTCAATAGCCAGGAGTAAAGATTTATAACTAACACTGACAAGAGATTCCCCGCTTCTTGTTTCTCCATTAATATCTGTTACGTCGGCATAAACTCTGTAATCAAATACGGGGTCGAATTTTTTGTCAATGGCCAGATCCGGAATAGCAGTAAATTCAATTTCAAACTTTCCATTTTTATCTGTCGTAGCCTCACCATGGGCAATTTCCATTTCCCTTGTTGGAGGTTGCCACCGGCGCCAAAACAACCAATCATAAATAAACCTTGGCTGGCGAACCACCCGGTATTTTACCGTGGCATTATCAATATCATTTCCTGCATAAGCCCTTGCAAAGCCCGTGATCTTTATTTTATCATTGACCTTGTATGTTTCTTTTGGCTTTTCATAGTCGACATTGAACCTGGGTCTCTTGTATTCTTCCACTGCAATAGTCGTTGAGCCCTTATCATCCTTCATGATCAAAGTGAACTCGCCATTTAATCCCGACTGGGGCAATTGGAATTTTCCCGAAAATGAACCGTAGTCATTTGTTTTAACTTTTATGGAATCTGTTAGCTGGTCATTAGGATCACGCAAATAGACCGTGGTTTCATAGCCTGCTTTAATGCCATATTTTTTCTCCTGTTTGTCATTGGTAATCGTAATTCCCTTAAAATATAAAGTTTGTCCAGGCCTGTAAATTGAACGGTCCGTAAAAAGAAAAATGGAAATATTTTCGGGAACGTTCTCATTATTGTAGTTATAATAATAGTAGTCATATTGATAATCGTTCATGAAAAGCCTTTCACCATTATAGCTTACATCCAGCAAAAAGTTGTTGGAATATGAATTTTGATCCTTCTTTCTTTGCAATTTTAAAAAACCCTTGTCGTCGGCTTTGTAGTTGTTCCCCTTTTCTTTTATGTATTTGGATGTTTTGTAATCGTATCTCTGCTCCCAAATTTGCACCGAAGCATTGGCCAATGGCTGACCCGTTTCACGATGAAGGACAAAATAATTCGGACCATTGTTTACATAACTGATATTTGAAACGTAAAACAATCTTGCTCCCAGCAAGGAGTTTTTTACGCTGAAGTTTTTGTCGGTGCTTATCAATAAAAAGTAATCTCCTGCAGGTAAGGCATCTATTTTTATTTCAACAGAGTGTTCTTGAAGGTCATTGATGGCGGGTAAATTTTGCTCCCAATTACGAATGGGAGAGACATTGACCAATTTGTTCCAGAATTTATCATCATAATAATTCTCTGTTTCTTTTCTTAAGCTTTCATCTGCTTTGATCAATCGTAAATAAAGCTGGTTAAAATCTTTATATTGAATGAATGCCCGAAATGGCTGCCCGGGGATATTCACTTTTTCAAGGGAGAATTGCAGATCCTTTTTATTGATCTCATTCAACAGGTTATAACAATTGATCTTTCCTTCCGATGAATCTTTTTGAGCCAACACCTTTTCACAAATTTCTTTTGCTCTTACCCTGTCATAACGATGCGTTGTATCGCCATAAGGTTGATAAGTATTTGCATCCTCATTGTATTGCTCAGCGACCAGATACGATGCCTGCGAGGCAGCAGGAATATTCTCATATTGATGTACAATATGGTTTAATGCCAGGAGATATAATTCCTTTTTGTTTTCCTGTATTCCTTTTTCATTTACAAATTGGATCCTTTCAATGTCAATATCAACGAGGGCCTCCGGGCTAACATCGTTCAAATGAAATGAAATTAGTTGTTGATAAAGAAGCAAAGCCTTCTGTTCGAGAGAAAGAGAATCGCCGGTTTCGAATTTTTGATGGATGAAATCCGGTGCAGGATCAAATGCCGAGTCCTGGTTAATTTCAAAGGCATAGGCCGGTTTTGTAATGTCCCGTTCATCATTTTTAAAATAATCAAGAGCACGATGAGCTAAGAGATCAAACAGGGTTGGCCGTAGGTGGCGAACATTTCCCTTTAAAATAATTGCGTCGTAGGCGGTCAAGCTGGTATGCTGAAGAAGTGATGAATTTTTAATTGATCTCAAATAAAGTTCACCGATCTTCTTATGCAGCTCATCTGCTGTCCATGTAGCTATATCATCCTTTTTGATCCCGATAGCTATCGGGACCGTTGTATTTGTTCTATTGTATAGTTGCCAGCGATGTTGCTGATAGTATTGCCAGTAAAGTTCAGCAAGCAAACTATTTAAGATCGATCTGGCAGGTTCGGGCGCAGTATTCGTCTCTTTTTCCAAATCGGCAATGGATCTTGTTTCACCGTTTTCTGTAACCTCGTTTTGTAACCCCGTCATGTAAATAAGTGACTTTACTAGCTGTGCATCCTGTTTATCTTTTTTTGCCAGCTGGTAGATCTTTTTTACTTGTTCCAGGGCTGATCTGGGCAATTCCTTTTTTACGAATTCGTTGACCTGTTTCCATTCTTTGTCATACGTTTTTATGGATTGTTGGGAAAATGCAGAAACTATGATGAGTAAGTGGAAGAGTATGCCGGCTGTAATAAAACGAAAAGGTTTAATTCGCATCCTGTTAATTTTTTTACAAGTTATCATCATTATCAGTTTTATGGATGCAGCAATTATGTTTTTTCATAAAAACAATCAATGAGAATTCTTTAACAAAACTTCCTTCCTTGATAAAACCTAGCCTGGTAAATGGTTTCAGAAGAATTTGGTTTTTTATTTTGACCTGACTTTTTCCTTTAACGTTTTTTTTCGTGGATTTTTAATATGATGGCATGTGCTTTGAAAATTTGAACACAAATTAATAAGCGATGAAAAGATTAAAAGAGATATTCGATCAAATTGCTACCGGTATTAAAAACAAACTTGGCCTCAATGGTTCTTTTGCCGGTAATTACCAGGTGGCCATTATTATACTAAAACATAAATAATATGAAAACGATTTCTACTCTTCTTACCTCCTTTCTTTTGACTACTTCCGGTTTTGCTGCCGGTCTTAAACCCTCAGCCTCGCTGACGATAAAATCTGCCGACCGGTCCCCGATCGTTGTCATAATAGATGGAAAATGTTTTGACATTGGCTCGAACGCTATCATGATCAGCGATCTTGAACCAGCCTATCATGATGTGAGAGTCTACCAGCAGGCATTCAACGGGACTGTTGAGCTGTGCGGTAAAGACTGCGATGTTCTTTTTAACAGTTCTGTTCTTTTGAAGCCGAGAACCAGTTTCCTCATCGCTATTGATGATTGCGGCGCTATAACAATGAATGAAACCCGGATGAGGAATCCACGGATCGGCGACACCTGGCACGGGGGAAACCATGACTATCATTTCAAGGCCGATAACATTTACACAAAAGCCATAAGCAACAATGAATTTGATCGGGTATTATGGGCGATCAGCAAAGAAAGCTTTGAGACAAATAAAATGAGGTCCGCAGAGCAGACCATCAGCGCAAATTATTTTACAACGGAACAATTAAAGCAATTATTACGGTTATTCAGATCTGAAAGCAACAGGCTGGAACTCGCAAAGCTTGGCTATGATAAAATTGTCGATCAATCTAATTATTACTCGCTGAATGATATGTTTGCCCCCATCCCCTAAAGGGGAGTGTTAGAAGATTATGCCCCCATCCCCTAAAAGGGAGCGTTAGAAAATTCTTATGATATAAAAAGCCTCTTCGATTTTGAAGAGGCTTTCAATTTATTATTGAGTAATAAAAAAGAAGCTACGACCTAAGTTCCCCTTTAGGGGACAGGGAAATTACCTCCGCCATCGTTTTTCCGATATCTGCAGGACTTTGTACTACACGGATGCCACATTCACTCATTATTTTCATTTTAGCAGCTGCAGTATCATCAGCCCCGCCAATAATGGCTCCTGCGTGCCCCATCCGTCTGCCGGGCGGGGCGGTTTGACCTGCAATAAAACCAACAACCGGTTTTTTACCTGCCTGCCCGGTAGGCAGGTTTCCATTGGCTTTGATCCATCGTGCTGCCTCAGCTTCCATACCTCCACCAATTTCACCGATCATTACTATTCCATCAGTATTTGGATCATTCATAAATAATTCAATAGCATCTTTGGTAGTAGTTCCGATAATGGGGTCACCGCCAATACCCACGGCTGTGGAAATTCCAAGGCCCGCTTTCGCTACCTGGTCCGCAGCTTCATAGGTAAGCGTCCCCGATTTCGAAACAATTCCAATTTTTCCTGGCTTGAAAACAAAGCCGGGCATGATCCCCACTTTGCACTCACCCGCGGTAATTACGCCGGGACAATTTGGCCCGATCAACCGTGTATTTTTTCCCTGTAAATAATTTTTCACCTTCACCATGTCCTGTACCGGGATGCCCTCGGTAATACAAACGATCAGCTCAATTCCTGCTTCGGCTGATTCCATAATGGCATCAGCAGCAAATGCCGGTGGTACAAAAATGATGCTCACATCGGCGCCGGTTTTTTTTATGCAATCCGCAACAGTGTTGAAAACAGGACGGTCAAGATGGGTGCTCCCACCTTTTCCCGGTGTTACACCTCCCACTAGATTGGTTCCGTATTCTATCATCTGTGATGCATGAAAACTCCCTTCGGTCCCGGTAAAGCCCTGCACTAAAATCTTTGAATTTTTATTTACAAGAATGCTCATGGTCGATTTTGAAAGTAGGGGCAAAAGTAAGAGTTACTGAGCAAATGTACTCGTGGATAATTTTGATTGTCTAACGGCTCAATTGTTTAATTGTTTATTGAGTACTCACTACAATTAATTCTGGCTTTCGTCAAATGGGCATTCAGCCATTTAACAATCATTCATCTAACAATTTAACCATTCAGTGTTAATAGTAACCCCAGGTCAGCGATCCCCAATAGCTTTGCCATTCAGCTTTTGGATCATCTTCCAGTCTCACCATTTTCACACAACTAACCATCCATTCACCCTCAGGAGATAAAAGGAATTTTATTTCACCTTCATCATCGGTTATGTATCCCTCCTGGCTGATCTTGTCATCCAGCTTATGCCACACCCTGACCTTTGTGTTCTTTAGTTTTTCCCCCATGAAGAAAAGCTTCACTTTAAAATTTCCAGCTGTTGAAATTGTGTAGGGATGTTCTGCAGTAATGATATCGAGCGGCAAATTTGTTTTTTGTTTATACACATTTGTGGACCTGCTTCCCACCTGGAAAATAGTTTTTACACTGCGTTGATAATTTTCAAGGCCATTTTTAGTCGTATCCCCATGTTTCTCCCGGTATTTCAGAGCCTCGGTCAGTCCATCTTCCCTTAGATAGTCATTGAATTTTGCGGCATCAACGTCAATAAAAGAATTTGTTGTATTGAGAGTGATCATTACGGTTCCTTCATCGAGCATAGCTATTTGCAACGAGTCGCCTTTATTGCTCCCGAGATTATCATCGAAATTTTTATCTGCAACGTCCTGGAAATATAAGCGAAGGCTTTTTATTTTATCCTTGTCACCGGTCCAGTTTTCGCCTGTAAAATTTTCACCTACGAGGAATTTGATATTGACTGGTTCAGCATGTTTATAAATAAACTTGTCAGGTTGTATCCAGAACTCATGACCTGATACACTCATGACAATAAAGGGTAGCAGGAGAAGAAATATTTTTTTCATTTATTTTTTTCTTCTTCGTTAGGTGGGGGTACAAGTGGCGGGGCTTCTTCGTCGATCAGTTGATCCATATTTCTTTCATTCGAGATCTTGCCAGTCTCTTCCAGCATACGCATGTCTTTTGCATCTTTTAAGAACTCTGAGGCGAATATAAAATCATTCAGCCGCTGATTTTTACTAAAGATGATCTCATTCTTATTTCCTTCCCATTCCTTGTGCCCTTCGTACATGTATATAATGTTATCTCCATTCTCCATCACACTGTTCATATCATGTGTATTTACCACAGTAGTGATGTTGTATTCTTCAGTAATCTCTTTTATTAGTTTGTCAATTACCATTGAAGTTTGAGGATCGAGACCAGAGTTTGGCTCATCGCAAAAAAGATATTTCGGATTTAGCACGATGGCTCTTGCAATACCGACCCTTTTTTTCATGCCCCCGCTTATTTCGGCCGGGTATTTTTTATTTGTGTCCTTTAAATTTACTTTTTCGAGAACTTCATTTACTCTTTTTAATTTTTCACGATAGGAATTTGTGGTGAACATATCCAGCGGGAACATTACATTTTGCTCTACGGTTAAACTATCAAACAGGGCCGCGCCCTGGAAAAGCATGCCGATCTCTTTTCGGACTTGCGTTTTTTCTTCGGTCCTCATGTTGGTAAAATCCTTTCCATCATACAAGACTTGCCCAACGTCAGGATGCAACAAGCCCACCATACATTTCATTAAGACGGTCTTGCCACTGCCGCTGATACCAATGACCAGATTGCATTGGCCGGGCTGCATAACGGCACTTACATTTTGAATTACCGTTTTATCACCAAAGGATTTCTGTATGTTTTTTATTTCGATCATAAGCCCCCATCCCCTGAAGGGGTGTTGCCCCCATCCCCTAAAGGGTGTTAATAAACACTCCGACTTAGTTGAAGAGGATTAAAAATAATCTTGAATAAAGAGCAGACAGTTGAACGGAGCGTCGCAACAAAAGTTCAATCAGGGAACAAAAGTTAGTACCACGATCATTCAACTTATTATAAAGAGCTTTTCGTTTAATAAAGTTTGTTCGACCTAAGTCCTCCCTTTAGGGAGACAGAGGGCTTTACAACAACAACGCCGCCAGTATATAATCTGCGCACAATATCAAAATGCAACTGGTAACCACAGCCTTTGTGCTTGCTCTTCCGATCTCGAGTGAACCGCCCTGCACATAATATCCAAAATAAGCCGGGACACTTGAAATAAGGAATGCGAAAGTGTATGCCTTAGCTAAGGCAAAAACAACATTGTAAGGCAAAAAACCTTCCAGCAGTCCTTTATCAAATGTGCTATTAGAAAGGATATTCGCAGCGCTGCCGGCTAACCTTCCGCCCCAAACACCCAATACCGCGGCAATGACCACCAGCATCGGGATCACTAAAAGAGCAGCCAGTATTTTCGGCAAAACCAGGTAAGTCTTTGTATTGATACCCATTATTTCGAGAGCATCTATTTGTTCACTTACCCTCATATTTCCTAATTCGCTTGCAATTTTACTTCCTACGACACCTGCAAGCACGATACAAATAAGTGTAGGAGCAAATTCGAGAATAACAGTATCACGAACGATTTGGGCAATGGCCGATTTTGGAATGAGAGGACTCACCAATTGGTAGGCAGTTTGAACCGTTGACACTGCTCCCATGAAAATTGAAATGACGACCACAATACCTATAGAACCTATACCAATATCAGAACATTGATGGATAAATTCCTTCCAGTACATCTTCATGTTCTCCGGTTTGGAAAACATGCCTTTGATCATCAGGAGGTAGCCGCCAATTTCACTAAAAATGGTCATAAACGATGGTGCAAGATACTTGATGAGAAGGAGTTTCTTACCTAGATTAACCATAACTTAAATCTTACGCCTCTTTGTTTGCTTTTCTGAATCGTTTCCACCATCCCGATCTTTTTACGATCTCATCCGTTGCTGCCTGGGATTTCGTTTGTGCATCCACAACAGCAATGAGTGCCATATTAACAATACTCCGGACCGAACTTCCTAATTGTAAAATATGAACCGGTTTTTTCAGGCCCAATAAGATAGGACCTATTGCATCGGCAGTTCCTAGTTCTTTTAATAAATTATAAGCGATATTCCCCGCAGCAAGATTGGGGAATATAAGTGTGTTGACATCTTTATCGACCAATTCAGAAAAAGGATAATTTTCTTTCATCAATTCGTTATTGAACGCAACACTCGCCTGCATTTCACCATCCACGATGAGCAGGGGCATTTTTTGTTTTACAATTTTTCTTGCTTCAGCCATCAATCTTGCTTCGGGAGAATTGCTGCTTCCAAAATTTGAATAGCTCAGTAAAGCAATTCTCGGAATGATATTGAAATTGCGGATCTCTTTTGCCACCATCAGTGTAATATTCGCCACTTCTTCTGCGGTCGGATTAAAATTAACCGTAGTATCGGCAAGAAATAACGGACCCTTTTTTGTCAGCATCAGGTACATTCCTGCGATCTTGTTAACACCTTCCTCTGTGCCAATAGTATGCAGTGCAGGACGAATCGTGTCGGGATAATTCTTTGTAAGACCGGATATCATTGCATCAGCATCACCGCATTCAACCATCATGCAGCCAAAATGATTCCGGTCACGCATTATTTTTTTCGCCTCATATAAATTAAAACCTTTCCGGCCTCTTTTGCGGAAAAAATAGTTCGGCATACTGGTTTCTTTTTTCTTCATTGACATCACTCCTTGGATCAAGGATGGGAAAACTTTCTATGTCGACACTATTGGCTGCGGCAATATTACTGATATTGTTCTCGTCACCCAATAAAATTGGATATGCGATGCCATCGTCAAAAACTATTTGCGCAGCTTTTAAGATTTTCACGTTATCGGCTTCAGCAAAAACAATTCGTTTCGGATTGTTGCGCGCTTTGTTGCCAATGATCCGCATTACCTGGTTATCCAGGCCCAGGCGTTTATTGAGATCGTTTGTATAACTGTCCCAATCCGTTATGGGATACTGAGCCACGCCGCTCTCTATAGCTGCCTTTGCTACTGCTGGTGCCACCGTGGATAATAACCTTGGATCAAGAGGTTTGGGAATAATATAAGCAGGGCCAAATGAAATTGTTTTTTCGCCATAGGCAAGATTTACAATATCAGGCACAGGAGTTTTCGCCAGTTCTGCCAAAGCTTTAACTGCAGCCAATTTCATAGCTTCATTGATTTGCATTGCACGTACATCCAGGGCACCACGGAAAATATAAGGAAAGCCTAATACATTATTTACCTGGTTAGGATAATCGCTACGACCTGTGGCAACAATCACATCTTTCCTTGCAAGTATCGCATCTTCCCATGCAATTTCAGGATCAGGATTCGCCATAGCAAAAACAATAGGGTTTTTTGCCATGCCCTTTAACATTTCTGATGTTACTACATTACCTACACTCAATCCAATAAAAACATCTGCATCTTTCATCGCATCAGTCAACGAAATATCATTTTTAGCATTGGCAAATCTTTGTTTCATTTCATCAAGTTCCGCTCTGCCTTTATGAATGGCTCCTTTTCTGTCGAAGACAATAAAATTTTCAGGGTTGGCACCAAGCGCAATATAAAGGAGAATGCAGGCCATTGCCGCGGCACCGGCGCCACTCACGACAAATTTTGCTTTTTCAATTTTCTTTTTTTGAATTTCCAATGCATTCAGCAATGCAGCCGCGCTGATAATGGCTGTTCCATGCTGATCGTCGTGCATGACAGGAATATTCAATTCCTCTTTTAATTTTTTCTCAATGTAAAAGCATTCAGGGGCTTTAATATCTTCCAGGTTAATTCCACCAAACGTGGGTTCTAATGCTTTTACGATCTGCACAAACTTCTCGGGATCTTTTTCATTGATCTCGATGTCGAATACATCTATATCCGCAAAAATTTTGAATAAAACACCTTTCCCTTCCATCACCGGTTTGCCTGCTTCGGGACCAATATCTCCCAAACCAAGTACGGCTGTACCGTTGCTGATCACTGCCACCAAATTTCCTTTTGCAGTGTATTTATAAACAGTTTCAGGATGTAAGTGAATTTCTTTGCAAGGCTCGGCCACACCCGGTGAATAGGCCAGCGAAAGGTCACGTTGCGTTTTTGCTTCTTTAGTAGGAACTACTTCGATTTTTCCGGGCCGGCCTTTTGAATGATACTCGAGAGCTTGTTGTCTTCGTAAGTCTTTTTGCATAGCAAGTTTTTGGCCTCACCCTCAATCCCTCTCCTTTTGAGAGGGAGACCGGGCAGCAGATTTTTAATCATCTTTTGAATGAACACATTAGCATTGTATCACTATTGATCCGTGCTTTATTCTTCAAGATTACAAAATCCTGAGAAGTTTCTCAATTTTCAAAAACGGGATGCAATGTACAAAATAAAATTTCGAAGAAACTTCGTAAACGCAGTGAATTATTGTTTTGTAATTTTAATTCAGCCCTCTATTCTGAAATATCATGGCTCTTATTGATCTCGGGGTAGGTTAGCAAATTAACAAACTCAATCGATATTACTTCCCAACCATGCCATGATCCCCATTCCAATTTCAATGGCATTTTCGTCGATATTGAAACGAGGTGTATGTACGCCGGCAATGATCCCTTTTTGTTTATTACCAGTACCTAAGCGGTAAAAACATCCGGGGATCAATTGTGAGTAATAACCAAAATCCTCTGCGCCCATTCTTTTTTCAGTTTCTTCCACATTTTCTTTTCCCATGAATTGTTCAGCCAGGATTTTAGCTTTTTCATTCAATGATTCATTGTTGTATACAGCGGGATATCCTTTGTCAATATGAAGGTCAACTTTGCCTCCCATTGAGTGAACAAGTTCCTTTGTTATTCTTTCAATTAATTCATGCGCCTTGCTTCTCCATTCCTCATTCATGGCCCTGAAAGTGCCCATCAATTTTACTTCGTCAGGAATCACATTGGTTGTGGTTCCCCCATTGATCGAGGTAATGGAAAGGACCGATGGATCAAAAGGATTCCGGTTTCGGCTGATCACCTGCTGCAGGCTGACAACAAGATGTGAGGCGATGAGTATCGGGTCGATTGTTGTCTGTGGTGAAGCCGCATGACCACCTTTTCCTTTTATAGTAAAGTATAACTCATCGGCACTGGCCATCACTTTGCCACTGCGGAAACTTAATTTACCTGTCTCCAGCTGAGGATTTACATGCAAACCAAAGATGGCCCGGGGTTTAGGATCGGCCAGCACACCTTCTTTTATCATAATGCTTGCACCGCCGGGATTTTTTTCTTCGCCAGGTTGAAAAATCAATTTTATTGTTCCTTCCCATTCGTTCTTTAATTCGTTCAAAATTTTTGACGCGCCTAACAAACAGGTTGTATGAACGTCATGTCCGCAGGCATGCATAATGCCATCACGTTTTGATTTATAGTCAACGTCGTTTTCTTCTTTGATCGGGAGGGCATCCATATCCGCACGAAGAGCAATGGTTCTTTTCTCCGGATTCCTGCCTTTTATCAACCCGACAACTCCCGTGGTGGCCTTTATTTCGAAAGGAATTTCAAATTCTTTTAGCTTCTGCTGAATAAATTTTGAAGTTTCAAATTCCTGGTAGCTCAACTCAGGATTGGCGTGAAGGTGATGCCGGATTTGAATGAACTGTGGAGCATATCCTGTCGCCAGTTCTTTTATTTTCTCTTTAAGCATTTGTAAAAAATAACAAATTACAAAAATCAAGAATCGAATAAATTAAAAATCTCAAAGTTGCAATGCACTCAAATGTATTGAATACATTTAAGTTTGTCTTTGAAATTTATTGGGATTTGAAATTTTGAAATTTGATATTTGATATTGGTATTTTTTACTGATTCATCTCGTCTGCGTCTTTGTCAGGCTTTACTTCAATCACGTCGTTCATGATAAAAACACCACTGGGAAAAAATGCATTCAATTTCTTCTGGTAGCTTTCTGCATCTTTTCTTTCTTTAAAATTCCCAGCCTTTAATTTAAAATACGGTGATTGATAAAGCAGGTATGATTTTAATTCCGGGAAGTACTGGTATAGTTTTGCTTTTGCGCTGATCGCTTCATCACGCTTGTTGGTATTGACAACAAGGAGCCGAAAGCCCTTTGCCACCCTTCTTGCGTTGCGGGTGGTTTCTTCATTGATCTCAGCCTGTTTTTTTACCAGGAGATCAAGCCGGGCATCTTTGTGGATCACTACTGAAGAGGTATCTGAAACTAATTGCTGTGCAGACAAACTAAGGCTGACAAGGGAAAAAAGGAGAACAAAAAATGATTTCATCTGTCTGTTTTTTATTTTTTTAATTTGGTCAGATGCCTGCCTGCCGGACAGGCAGGGAACCTCGCATAATCACTTCCCTTATTTGTAAAATTTTCCGCGCTCGGTTTCATAATAACTAAGATAGAATCATGTTGACAAAAACCTGACCAATTTTTATTAACGCTTCCAGGTTTGGGTTTAATGCGGAGACATTCTCAAAAACTTGTTAAACCGCAAGAAGTTAGTATCCGCCACTACCAGCTCCAATATTTTCGATGGGGTGCCATGTAGTTTTTATTTCCTGCAGATCTAAAATATAGTATGGGGATCGCCCTTTTTCACTCAACCAGTTCACATCTTTATAGATTAACACCCTTTTTACATTTCCGGCCGCTTTTTGCTGCATTTCTTTTTGTAGCAATTCATCGTCGCCACAATAGACAACAGCATTTACATCCATGTGGGAGGCGAATTGAGAAAATAATTCAGAAGTTTTGCCGGTTAGAATGTTGACAACACCCCCTGGAACATCGGATGAATTGACCGCCTCAGCAAGACTTATGGCACATAAGGGTTTTGTTTCTGAGGCAAGAATGATACAAGTATTTCCCCCGGCAATTATTGGTGAAATAGTAGAAACCAATCCTACCAGGGAATTTTCCCGGGAAGCGATAGCTGCCACAACTCCGGTTGGCTCCGGAACAGAAAAATTAAAATGCGAAGAGGCAACAGGATTTACGGTTCCAAATATCTGTTGGTACTTATCACACCATCCTGCATAATAGACCAGGCGGTCAATAGATAAAGTGACCTCCTTTTGAGCCTGTGCTTTTGAACTATCCTGTTTAGTCAATTCCTCAATGAACTGTGCCTTTCTCCCCTCAAGCATTTCGGCGATGCGATAGAGAATCTGGCCGCGATTAAAAGCGGATCTTGCTGACCATCCCTTAAAGGCATTTCTTGCGGACACTACAGCATCCCGAAAATCCTTTCTCGAACTTAAACATACATTGGCAAGCTGCTCGCCTTTATTATTGATAGCAATATAATAACGACCCGATTCTGTTCTCGGAAATTGGCCGCCAATGTAGATCTTGTAGGTTTTTAAGACCTCAAGACGCTTTTTAGGGCCAGGTTTTTCCAGCCCATTTTCACTAATTGAAAGCCTCGATTTTTTTTCTACAGTCTTACTCATAATGTGTTACTCCCCTTTAGGGGAGGGGGCTAAACTTTTAAATATGCAGATAATCCGTGCAAGCCACCTTCTCTTCCAAAACCGCTTTCTTTATATCCGCCAAACGGGGAAGTTGGATCAAACTTATTGTAAGTATTTGCCCAAACCACGCCTGCTCTCATTTTTGTTGTAAGGTTGAAAATTTTTGAACCTTTATCTGTCCATACCCCGGCGCTCAATCCATAAGGTGTGTTGTTTGCTTTTTCAATAACCTCCTCATCTGTCCGGAACGTTTGTATAGCGAGTACCGGTCCGAAGATTTCTTCCTGTGCAATACGATTACTTTGGGCCACATTCGTAAACAAGGTCGGCCGGCAGAAAAACCCTTTTCCAGGAATTGGACAAGAACTTTGATACATTTCCGCTCCTTCTTTTTTCCCGATAGTGATATATTTATTAATGGTCTCCAGCTGTGTTTTTGAATTGATCGCGCCAATGTCTGTGTTCTTATCAAGAGGATCACCAACGATCAGTGTTTCCATCCTGTCTTTTAATTTTCTTAACGCAATATTGTAAATAGATTCCTGGACAAATAATCTCGAACCGGCACAACAAACGTGACCCTGGTTAAAGTAGATCCCATTTATAACTCCTTCTACGGCCTGGTCGAGTGGCGCATCATCGAAAATGATGTTGGCAGCTTTACCACCCAATTCAAGAGTTATTTTTTTATTTGAACCGGCAACTACTTTTTGAATAATTTTTCCAACTTCAGTTGATCCCGTGAAAGCGATCTTGTCGACGTCAGGATGATTTACAATGTCAGCACCAGTTTGACCAAAACCTGTAATGATATTCACCACACCTTCCGGTAATCCTGATTCCTGGATAATCTCTGCCAGCTTCAAAGCTGTGAGAGGCGTAGTTTCTGCGGGTTTCAGCACTAAAGTATTTCCCGTTGCCAGCGCTGGTGCTATTTTCCACGCAGCCATCAGTAAGGGAAAATTCCAGGGAATGATCTGTCCCGCAACTCCAAGTGATGACGGAACGCGACCCGGAAATGCATATTCCAATTTATCGGCCCAGCCCGCATAGTAAAAAAAATGATTTGCTGCCAGGGGTATGTCCACATCTCTTGATTCGTGAATGGTTTTGCCGCCGTCAATGCTTTCAATCACTGCAAATTCTCTTGCACGCTCCTGTATCATTCTTGAGATGCGGAAGATATATTTCGCTCTCTCTGCCGCCGGCATTTTTTTCCAGACTCTTTCGTAAGCATTTCTCGCTGCTCTTACTGCTTTGTCAACATCGGTAGCATTTGCTTCTGCTATTTCTGCGATTTTTTCTTCGGTGGCAGGATTGATGGTTTCAAAATATTTCCCGGATGAAGGCTTTACAAATTTTCCATTTATAAAAAGATCATAACGATCTTTCAATTTTATATGACTCTTGCTTTCCGGGGCTGGAGCATATTCCCAACCGGCATTAAATTTTAATTTGGGAACAACATTGCTTTTTGAAGAGGTCTTTTTATTTTTTTTTGTTACTGCTGGCATTAAGAAAGTTTTTGAAATATTCGGCTTTTATGACCTCATCCTCTTATCCTTCTCCATTTGGAGAAGGACGGTGCTACATGCACATCCAAGCGACATAACTACCATTCATCTTTATTAGTATTTCGAACAAAGAATAGCTTTGCAATCTAAGTTCCCCTTCAGGGGGACAGGGGGCTTAATCAATAGCAAAATAGTCCCCGCTTTGATAAACGCCTGTTTTTTCTTTAACCAGTTGCATTAATACATCATTCGCCAGGCTACTGGCACCAAAACGGAACCAGTGGTTATTCATCCAGGCCTCACCAAGTACTTCATTCAGCATTACCAGGTAATGCAGGGCCAGTTTTGACTTGGAGATCCCACCGGCAGGTTTCATCCCGATCATTTTCCCTGTACTATAATAATAATCACGAATGGCTTCCAGCATGACCAATGTCACCGGCATTGTTGCGGCGGGCTGCACTTTGCCAGTCGACGTCTTTATAAAATCCGCCCCTGCATACATGGCAATGTCGCTCGCCCTTCTGACTTTATCAAAAGTGCTTAATTCACCTGTCTCAAGAATAACTTTCAGTCTCGCTTCACCGCAAGCTTCTTTAATGGCAGCAATTTCATCAAACACAAAATTGTATTCACCGGCCAAAAACTTTCCTCTTGATATTACCATATCCACTTCATCGGCGCCCTCACTTACGGCAAATCTGGTATCCGCTATTTTGACTCTCATAGGAGCTTGCCCACTTGGAAAAGCTGTCGCAACTGAAGCAATTTTTATGTCCGAACCTTCAAGGGATCTTTTTGCTATTCTCACTATTGATGGATACACACAAACTGCGGCAACAGTTGGCAAGCCCTCATACGTATCCAATAAATGCTTTGCTTTGTAGCAGAGTTGTTTCACTTTGCCGGGAGTATCCTTTCCTTCCAAAGTGGTCAGATCGATCATACTTAACACCAGTTTCAGTCCCTCTACTTTAGATTCTTTTTTAATACTTCGCCTGGTAAATCGGGATGCTCTTTCTTCCACACCTACCTGGTCAACATGCGGAGATAAGCGGAATTCAGGAACAACAATTCTTTCTTTGACTACCGGCATATTTTAACTTTCACGTGGTCCAAAAGTAAAACTATTTACGGGCATTCGGGGCCGGTCAATCCTGGCGAAGTCATTCCGAATTTTCGCAACCGCTTTTCGCCCATTTTCAGGTCACAATGAGCCTTTAGATTAAATTAATCCGTTTCCCTAGAATTACTAACAACTATTTTTCGATAATGAGTTCTTTGAAATATGGATAGCAGAGACACAAAGGTTGCACAAAGTCCACGACGTAGTGTTCGTTGTGCCTTCTTGGTGTCTATGGTGTCCTATATCCACTATCAAAATGTAATGCCAGTTTTCTATTTCATTAGAACACCCTAAAATTTAAGGGGCATCCTCACGGCGACGATCGCATGCCTCGCACCATCTGGTAAGTGCGTTCACTGAGGAAAAATTTCTTTTTAACGTAATCGCTTCGTGAAAAGATTTTTTGATTGTATCCTTTTTTCAATAACCTTCGAACAAAAAATTTTCTGCTTATGAGAAAACTATTCAAAAGATTTAATTGGAAAAGAATTAGAACCGCGACGGGGGCGTTCATGTTGTGCATTTTTGCACAAGCACAGGTCACTTTCCCGGTGAATGGAGTAGCTGATCCACGAACGAACTGCTATGCTTTTACCAACGCAACTATTGTAAAAGACGGTCAAACCACCCTGCACAACGGAACTCTTGTTATTCGTGATGGCAGAATAACAGGCGTGGGTGTAAATGCATCCATCCCAAAAGATGCAGTAGTGATCAACTGCAGTGGCAAGTATATCTATCCATCGCTAATAGATATTTACACTGACTACGGAATTCCACAGCCTCAGCGCCCGACTCCTCCTGCCGGTGGATTTTTTGCACCGCAGCAATTTACATCTAACACGAAAGGAGCCTATGGCTGGAACCAGGCAATTAAAAGTCAAGTAAACGCAGCCGATATTTTTGTCGTAGATGACAAAGCTGCCAAATCGCTTCGCGATCTTGGTTTTGGTTCTGTTCTTACTCATCAAAAAGACGGGATCGCAAGAGGTACTGGTGCGTTTGTGACTCTTGCTAATGAAAAAGAAAATTTGGTAATAGTAAAAGATAAGGCGTCTGCAAATTATTCATTCAGCAAAGGAACCTCAACGCAGAGCTACCCGGGATCGATGATGGGAAGTGTGGCCTTGCTTCGCCAAACTTATCTTGACGCTCAGTGGTATAAAGGCAGGCCTGCTAAAGAAGGTGTGAATATGAGTTTGCAGGCATGGAATGATGAACAAAGCTTACCCCAGATTTTTGATGCCAACGATAAATGGAGTGATATCAGAGCGGACAGGATCGGCGACGAATTTGGTGTACAATATATTATTAAAGGTGGTGGAAATGAATACCAGCGCATCACGGACATTGTTGCGACAAAGGCTCCTTTCATTTTATCGCTTAACTTTCCACAGGCACAGGAAGTAGACGATCCCAATGACGCAAAATATGTTTCCCTGTCTGATCTGAAACATTGGGAACTGGCGCCAACCAATCCTTCCACATTTGAAAAAGCAAATATTCCTTTTGCTCTAACAACGGCTGATCTGCGTGACGTAAAGCAATTCTGGGCAAATCTTCACAAAGCAATTGAATATGGATTGAGTGAAAGCAAAGCTTTTGAGGCGTTGACAAAAACTCCTGCGACATGGTTAGGTGTGTACGATAAAGTCGGAAGCCTGGATGAAGGCAAACTCGCGAATTTTTTAATTACAACAGGTCCTTTATTCAATGAAAAAACAAAAATCGTTGAAAATTGGGTACAGGGTGATAAATATGAAGTGAAAGAAGATGCATGGACAAATGTTGCGGGCGCCTACAATCTTGTCTTAAATACTACGAGCGGGACGATAAACTATACTCTTGACGTAAAAAATGAAAATACGGCAAGTGTGATTGCAAAGGATACTCTGACAGGAAAATTCAATTATGATGGAAAATTGGTGAAACTAAGTTTTTCAACAACGCCTTCAAAGAAATCCGAAGGCCAGCAAGAACATGGAAACAAGGGTGCACCTGGAAAAGGAGGGGCAAGTATTCGTTTGAGTGGTGTGAACAACGGTGATGTATGGCAGGGAAATGGAGTTGATACTTCAGGTAATCCATTAACATGGACCGCGACATTTCTCAAAGCGAATGAACCTGTTGACAGCGCAAAAAGAAAAATGCCGTTAAGACTTGGCAAGGTGACCTATCCATTCGGTGCATATGGTTGGGATTCGTTGCCTCACCAGGAAAATTTATTAATAAAGAATGCCACGGTTTGGACAAATGAAAAAGAAGGTATTCTTCCTAACACGGATGTGTTGGTAAAAAATGGAAAGATCGCACAAATTGGGAAGAACTTATCGGACGCTTCGGCAAAAGTCATTGATGGAACAGGTCAATATTTATCACCAGGCATTATTGATGAGCACTCGCATATTGCTGCATTTTCCATTAATGAGGGAGCTCAATCGGTAACGTCTGAAGTTCGCATTGGTGACAATTTAAATCCCGAAGACATCAATATCTATCGTCAGTTAAGCGGTGGTGTTACATCTTCGCATATTCTTCATGGCTCGGCCAACACAATTGGCGGGCAAACACAACTGATAAAATTGCGCTGGGGTGTGAATGATGAAGATCTGAAGTTCAAAGGCGCTGACCCCTTTATCAAATTTGCGCTTGGTGAAAATGTAAAACGAACTGGAGCTACACAAGGCAACACACGTTATCCGGATACACGCATGGGCGTTGAGGAAGTGCAGATGGATGCATTTGCAAGAGCAGCAGACTATCAAAAGCAAATGAAAGATGCGGAGCAAGCCGGCAAAAAGAAAGGTGGGGAAGCTCAAATGCCTGTTCGTCGTGACCTGGAGTTGGATGCACTTGTTGAGGTCATGAATGGAAAAAGATTTATCACATGCCATTCTTACGTTCAAAGTGAGATCACTGAATTAATGAGAGTAGCAGATAAGTTCGGCTTCAAGGTGAATACATTCACTCATATACTTGAGGGATATAAAGTAGCAGACAAAATGAAGGCTCACGGAGCCAGTGCCTCAACTTTTTCTGACTGGTGGGCTTATAAACTGGAAGTGCAGGATGCCATAGCATACAATGCTGCGATCATGGTAAAAGAAGGATTGAATGTTTGTATTAATTCCGACGATGCTGAACAGGCGCGCCATCTTAACCAGGAAGCCGCAAAAAGTGTAAAGTATGGAGGGCTGACAGAAGAGGAAGCTTTTAAAATGGTTACACTTAATCCTGCGAAAGCTTTGCACGTGGATGAAAGGGTGGGAAGTATCAGGGTCGGCAAAGATGCAGATCTTGTTTTGTGGAGCGACAATCCATTGAGTGTGTATGCCAGGGCAAATAAAACGATCGTTGATGGCATTGTTTATTTTGATCGGGAGCGTGACAAAGAACTACGTAAACAAATTTCTTCAGAAAGAAATCGTCTTATCCAAAAAATGATCGCCGAAGGAAGAAATAATCCCAAAGAGGTGATCCCGGCCCGGCCAAGTATGCAGTTAGTACTTCATTGTGAGGATTACGAGCATAACGATGGATTATTTCAAACAGACGATATAAATGAAATCGACAGTCAAAATCAATAATAGTTCACGAGTTCCAAAGTTTACAAGTTCCAAAGTTGAATAGGGTAAATTCATTTAAACTACATAAAATGGCTACTATAAAGAGATTCGAGGAAATAAAGGCATGGCAAAAGGCCAGAGTTTTAAATAGTAAGGTTGGAGATATTATTGACAAAGGACAATTCAAAAGGAATTTCAGGTTGATTGATCAGATTGAAGGTTCCGCCGGCAGTATTATGGATAACATAGCTGAAGGTTTCGAAAGAAGTGGTAATAGAGAATTCGTTCAATTTTTATATGTAGCAAAGGGCTCTTGTGGAGAATTTCGTTCATAACTATACAGGGCGGTCGATAGAAAATATATTACCCAACAGGAGTTTGAAGAATTGTATACAATAGCTGTCGAAATTATTGTGATGATCCAAAAACTTATAGACTATTTGGAACAGTCGGAACTAAAGGAACCAAATATAGGAACCGAAAATAATTTTCTAACCGTTCACAACTTCTGGAACCCTGGAACTTGTGAACTCTGAAACTTAACGTCATGAGAAAAATATTTTTTTTAGCTACAACAATCATTTTCAGTTTAAACATTAATGCACAGGATGACATATACCCAACACCTCCGCAAAAAGGAACTTTCTATATTATCAATGCTACTATTCACGTTGGCAATGGAGCAGTAATAAACAGTGGAACTATTAAAGTCACTGATGGAAAAATTATCCAGGTGGGAACGAACATCGCTGCTTCGGGGGATATCATTGATGCAAAAGGAAAACAGGTTTACCCGGGCCTCATTCTTCCGGAAAGTGATCTTGGTTTGAAGGAGATCGCCAATGCAGTTCGGGGTTCAAACGACTACCAGGAGTTGGGAGAATGGAACCCGAATGTACAATCAGCGGTGGCATATAACACCGATTCAAAGATCATCAATACGTTAAAGGCAAACGGAATCCTTTTAACGAATGTGGCTCCTGCAGGTAGTTTGATCGCGGGAACAACTTCTGTTATGCAGTTAGATGCATGGAACTGGGAAGATGCCTTATACAAGCGAAACACCGGGATCGTTTTTTATATGCCGGGTCTTATCAAGCGTCGTCCCAGGTTTGGAGGCAGAGGTCAGCAGCCGGAAACTGACCCTGTAAAGGAAGGGCTTGATAAGATCGAAGAAGTAAAGAAATTTTTCAGAGAAGCAAAAGCTTATTCGCAGGAAACAGATCATAGAGAAACCAACCTGAAGTTTGAGGCATTAAAGCCGTTATTCGCAAAACAGGAAAAACTTTTTATTCATGCAGATGTGGTAAAACAATTACTGGTAGCCGTTGATTTTTCAAAAGAATTTGGAATCGATGTGGTGATCGTGGGGGGTACTGAAAGCTGGCAGATCGCCGACCTGCTGAAGAAAAATAATATTTCTGTGATCCTTTCAAGAGAATACAAACTGCCCGAGACAGAAGATGAAGACATCGATCAACCATTCAAAACACCTTACATACTTAAGCAGGCAGGAGTGTTATTTGCCTTAAACGATGATCATGACGAAACCCGTTATCGCAATCTTGCATTTAACGCAGGTACAGCCGCGGCATATGGATTAACTAAGGAGGAAGCGCTTCAGTCAATAACGTTAAATCCTGCAAAAATTTTAGGCATTGATGATCGTGCAGGTACAATTGAAGAAGGAAAGGATGCTAATATTGTGATCAGCGATGGGGATATACTGGATATGCGTACAAGCATCATCTCTGCTGTATTTATCCAGGGCCGCAAAGTAAGTTTGGAAAACAAGCAAACACAATTGTACCACCGGTATATGACCAAATATGGATTGAAATAAAGAAAACTGCTGAATGTAACAGCCGGGTGAGACTTTATTACCCGGTTTTTTATTTGATGCTATTTGGGAAAACCACAAACGGTTTTTTATCCTGGTTCTCAAAATTTCCTTCTGCTCCGGCTGAGTTTTTTGTTACGCCAACAACTTTTTCAGATAATTGTAACTGTTTGTTACATTCTGTACGGGATCCGGTGCCTGGTCCTGCTCAACAAAAAAGTATTTCATCCCTGATTCTTTTGCATTAGCAAAAATAGGTTTGAAGTCAACGATGCCCGTGCCAACTTCAGCCGGCATCAACGTGTCTTTATTAAGATCCTTTACATGCCACAAAGGGTAGCGACCAGGATGGAGTTTGAATAACTCAACAGGATCTTGTTTCGCTTTGGTCGCCCACGCGAGGTCAAGTTCCATCTTCACCAGGTCCTTATCTGTATTGCCGAGAATATAATCAAAAGGACGGTGACCGTCGACTTCATCAAACTCTGTTGTGTGATTATGGTAGGCGAACTGAACGCCGTTCTTTTTACAAGCCTCACCTGTTTTGCTGAAAACATCTGCTGCAGTTTTTATTTCATCGAGTGTGCTTACAGGAATACTTGCACACACCAGGTAACTGATCCCGCCTTCTGCAGCTTCGTCAGCGAGTTGCTGGTAATTCTCGGTAAGATTTGGAGTTTTTGGCCTGTTCTTGAATTGTTCTACTATCTTTTGTATTCTCGCAGAATCTTCGGCAGTTTTGGGCTTTGCCATTTTCATGATCTGGTCTGCTGTAAAAGGCGCACCGCCCACATGAGCTGACCGCCAATTCATACCAGCTTCCTTCACCATAGCTGCAAATTCTTTTGGCGTGTAACCATAAAAGTTCCCCTTTTGTGAACCCGCACTTTCCAATTCTTTAAAACCTATGGCTGCCAGTTTTTGTAATGTTCCTTTAGGATCAGTTGTCATCAAATTGCCGAGGGTATATAACTGGAGGCCGATGGGAGCTTTTTTTTTCCCGGCAAAAAAATCAGTGTTACCAAATCGCGACAGCAGCACACTTCCTAAAGCAGCCGCACTCGTTCTTTTTAAAAAATCTTTTCTTGTGATCATGAAAATCTTTTTTATGATTATTACTAATATTGAATTTGTGTCATCAGCTATTTACATGCACTATTCACAACTCACCATTCACGATGCTATTTCTTCGCCGTTTTATCCATGAACAAATACCGGTTGCCGTTTTTATCTTTCATAGCTTTTGTATCAACATTAATGTGCATTACCTGCACGCCTTTATTGTTGTCAACTGCAGGCCATTCGGGTGATCCAAGGCCATTGGGATTACCCGTTTTTATAAAATTGGCGAAGAAAGCCTGCATGACCTCTGAAACTTTGTAGTCTTCCGGCTGCCAGTCGTACACGCGGTTGGTTGGCAAATTGCCAAGTGCATATTCTATTTCAGCAGAGTGAACTGCACCGTGTGCCGGCGGCATTGCGGGCGCTTTGTTAGCCGAAGTATCTTTTATCACGCCACCTGCAAGACCTGCTGTTGCATTACCCATTTCAGCTCTCATTTGTGGTCGCGGGCGGGCATACAAATAACGATACACCGGTTTACCACCTGTTTTGCTTTGCACATCGCTCCATTTCCATGTACTGAAACCGATAAAACGATCACTCGCGAGATCGGTAGCGACCTGCTCTGCTTCTTCGTCGTTCGAAGCGCTATAAACCGCCATTGCTTCTGCCGATTTATCGCCGTAAAGTTTTTCAACAGCTTTTTTATAATTGTCAAGGGTGGGTTTATCCTGGCCCATTATCATTTGATAGACCATTTCCTGCGAATTCCATCCCACCAAAAGAGGAACGTGAGCCTGTTCGCCTTTTTCAAAAATTTCAAGCGGGGATTTCGGGAAAAAATATCCATCTACACAAACGGGGAATCTTCCGAATCCTGCATTTGCGGTTGCTTTCAATAATTGATCGGCAGGCATAGCCCGAAGATCAGCAAGCGAATTTGCCTTTATACTTGTTCCAAAATCAGCGCCTGCTTTTTCAGCGTCTTTCAAACTAGCTGTGGGACTGAGGCCGAGTAAAGAACCGCTTTCGCCAATGGCACCGGCAATTATATTTTTTGATAAAGGAGAAGCCATTAGTGCACTCACGGAAAATGATCCGGCCGATTCACCCGCAATGGTTATCTTTTTTGGATCGCCGCCAAATGCAGCAATATTTTTTTGAACCCATTGCAACGCGGCTCTTTGATCGAGTAATCCATAGTTCCCCGATGCGTGGTGCGGCGATTCTTTTGTAAGCTCAGGATGCGAAAGAAATCCAAAAATTCCCAAACGATAGTTTACTGTTACAGCAACAATACCTTTCCGTGCCATACTTTCACCATCGTATCTTAGTTCAGAACCATCGCCGGCCATAAATCCACCACCGTAGAAATAAACCAGGACAGGAAGTTTTTCACTGCCCGTTTTTGCCGGGGTCCACACATTCAGATACAGGCAGTCTTCATTCATGCCATCGGAACGAAAATTCATATCACCAAAAACAGGTAATTGCATGGCACGCGGGCCAAACTTATCTGCTTTGCGCACGCCACTCCAGTTCTGCACGGGTTGTGGTTCTCTCCAACGAAATTTATCTACAGGCGGCGCTGCAAATGGAACACCTTTGAATGTTTTTATACCCGATTCATTCAATCCTTCAAGTAGGCCGTTTGCAATTTTTACGCGGGGGGCTTCATCATTCAACTGTGCAATGGCTACAGACCCAGTGAAAGTGAGTAATAGCAGAAAAAAGAAATTTCTTTTCATATGTATTTTATTGTTGTGTATGATGCGAAATATCAGAAAGCTTTCTTTTGAGATTTCATTTCGTTGATCTCTGTTTGAGGAACAAGAACTTTATTATCTTTTTCCGTAACGATTTCTTTTGCGAGATCAAATGTTGCTGTTTGTTTAATATTTTTTGAAGATGCTCCAACCTTTATTGAATAAGTGCCGGCTTCTGCGATCCAGCTTTCCCTGTTTGTGTCAAACGAAGAAAGATCGGCGGCGCCAATATCAAAACTGATGGTTTGTGATTCACCGGGTCGCAGCAATCTTGTTTTTGCAAAAGCTTTTAATTCTTCCGAAGGCTTATCTAAATTTTTAGCCGGCGCACTTATGTATAATTGTACAGCCTCTTTACCGGCCACTTTTCCTGTATTCTTTACAGTAACAGTCGCGTTGATCTTATTATTGAAAGAAGATGAACTTAGTTTCAGATTGCTATAATCAAAGTTGGTGTATGACAACCCATAACCAAATTCATAAGCAGGGCTTACATTGAAAGTATTGTAGTAGCGATAGCCAACATAAATACCTTCTTCATACGTGACCTCAGCAGGTACTTGTCTCATAAAACCGCTGCCAGTCGCCTGGTCCGGGTATTCTTTGCCGGGGAAATTTTTTGCCGAGGGCACGTCCTTATAATCCATCGGGAATGTTGTGGCTAATTTACCTGAAGGATCTACTTTGCCATTCAGCACATCTGCAATGGCATTGCCTGCTTCCAATCCTGGCTGCCATGCGAGTAAGATCGCATCCGCGTTGTCTCTCCACGAGGTTACGTCTATTACGCCACCAATGTTTAATACAACAACGAATTTTTTATTTTTTGCATGAAACGCATCAGCAATATTTTTTATCAGTTGTTTTTCGGCGTCACTCAGATAATAGTCATTTTCTAATTTTCGGTCCCTGCCTTCACCCGCATTTCTTCCGATAGTGTAAATGGCAACGTCAGCTTCTTCAGCTTTTTTACTAAGTATATCCTTGCTCACTTCGAATTCCGGAGCCGGGGGTGTCGGGTTCATAAACTCTTCAAAAAAATTCTTTTTCGGATGCTTTGTTTTGTAATCGGCGAGGTATGCTGAATACTGTTGCTTTACTTCATCATCCACCTCATAACCATCATTTGCTAAACCGTGCAGCAAGGAGATAGTATATGCTTTGTTTACATCACCACTTCCTGTACCACCTGCAATAATTTCATACGATGTGTTTCCAAACAACGCAATTTTCTTTTGATTTTTTAAGGGAAGTGAGTTTCCATCGTTTTTTAGCAGGACCATCCCTTCTTCTGCAGCCATGCGTGAAACCTCAGCATCCTTTTTCAGATCCGGTTTGTCAGAATACTTATAATTTTTGAATGAAGGGGATTGAAGAATGATATTGAGAATGCGATTAACATTTTCGTCCAGTACTTTTACATCAAGTGAATCATGATTTACTGCATCAATGATCCTTTGCGCCTGTTGTGGTGTTCCGGGCATCAACAGATCATTACCGGCTTTCATTTGCTCAACCGGGTTCCTGCCTCCAAACCAGTCTGTCATCACAAAACCTTTAAAACCCCATTCTTTTCTTAGTACGGTTGTCTGCAAGTCATGTTCTTCTGAAGTATATGTGCCATTGACTTTATTATAAGAGCTCATTACTGTCCATGGTTGTGAACCTTTCACAGCAATTTCAAAACCCTTTAAATAAATTTCCCTTAATGCCCGTTCACTCACGATCGTATTCACAGTATTCCTGTTCGATTCCTGGTTATTGGCTACATAGTGTTTGATAGAAGTACCTACGCCATTTGATTCAATACCATTGACCATCGCTGACGTCATTTTACCCGCGATCAGTGGATCCTCTGAATAGTATTCAAAGTTTCTTCCGCCAAGAGGATTGCGATGAATATTCAATGCCGGCGCCAGCAAAATATCAACACCATATTCATGCACTTCGCTGCCAAAAGCAGCTCCTACTTTTTTTACAAGGGCAGTATCCCATGTAGAAGCAAGCAGAGTGGCGACGGGAAAAGCGGTCGCATAGTAAGTTTTGGAGCTATCATTATTCCTTATTGGCTGTATTCTCAGACCTGCGGGGCCGTCAGCCACAACAATAGACGGGATCCCAAGACGGGGGATGGCAAATGTAGTTCCGGCTGCGCCGGGAACCTTGTCCTGTGTTTGACCGATCGTTGGCCCCTGTGGCCTTGCCCCCGGCATTCTAAAACCATTGCCCACAAGAAGTTTGGCTTTTTCTTCCAATGTCATGGCAGCGATCACTTCCTTATTGGAATTTTTTCCCAGTTGCGGTAATGCTTTTCCTGTTTGTGCAGATATAAATTTTACAGCCACGAACATGGAAACAACGAGAGATAGAGAGCAGATGAGAGTTTTTCTTTTTTTCATAACGGCAATTTGGTGATAATGTATTTTCATTGCGTCAATATGACACAATGTTAAATCTATTTTCTCAATCTGAAATAGTATCTTGAAAATATTTTTAATTCATCTTTGTAAGATCGTGGCCAAAAAGAATATAAAAGATTTTATTGTTGAAGGTACAGAGGTTTACCTTCCTTCATTGTCATTGGATTGTGTAATATTTGGTTTTCATGAAGACCAGTTGAAGGTATTGTTGCTGAAAATGAAGAACGCGAAGCAATGGTGTCTGCCCGGCGGGTTTGTTTTCAAAGATGAGGATGTGGATGAAGCTGCTCAGCGTGTATTAAAAGAAAGGACCGGTCTTTCAAAAATATTTCTCCAGCAATTCAATGTATTTGGAAAGCCTAAACGGTCCGATTCAAATTTTCATCGTGAGATATTGAGAAAAGATGGTATAGAATTAAATGACGATCATTGGCTATTTCGTCGTTTTGTAACGATCGGTTACTATGCACTGGTTGAATATTCGCATGTAAACCCCAAGCCGGATAATTTTTCAGATCACTGCACCTGGCGTGATGTGGACGATCTGCCTGGCTTAATGATGGACCACCTTCAAATTGTGGAGGAAGCACTCAACACCCTGCAAGCTCATCTGAATTATCATCCTGTTGGATATAATCTTTTGCCATCAAAATTTACAATGCCACAGTTACAAAAACTGTACGAGACCATCCTCAACAAAAAACTCGATAGGAGAAATTTCCAAAGAAAAATATTAAGCTACGGCATTCTCAAGCGCTTAAAAGAAGTAAAGAAAGGAGGGGCTCATAAAGCTCCTTATTTATACAGTTTCGACCTGCGCAAATACCACAAAGCTTTGAAAGAAGGTTTGCAAAGCTGGTAGCGAAACGTGAGACGTGAAACGTCAAACGTGAAACAACCACTCACGACTGACCACTCACCATTCACCTAATAGCTCAAGCCAGATCCGAATTTGTACAGTGGGTCTTTTGAATCATACGGCACATCTTCCTTCTGATTTTTTACTGCGTCCATAGATGAGGGTAATTCAAATGGAAGATGGCCACCGGGTTTTGCCGTACCAAAAATCACGTCCAATACCGCCGCGTCACTGGCGCCGAAATCAGCAAGCAACCCTTTTGCTTTGGCATTGATCTCGGGAATCACAGCCGGCCTGTCTAAATAGATATCAACAATGGTTGGCACCGTGTTGAGCAATTCCAGTATGCTGTCTTTTTTTGTTCCCTTAAAATCGAGATCACCATGATGAAACATTCTCGCCATGAAATTGTTTGTTTCTACGGGGTACCATGGAGTATTTAACCTGATAATGGCAAGATCAGCATCTTTTGGTTTATCAACCACGGTAGCATATTGTGCTGCAACTTTCTTATCGATATTCTCAACATAAATTTTTAACGAGCCGGTCTTTAATGGCAATTGCTTATTATCATTTTTCAGCAGTGTAATAGCTCTCCGCTGGGAAGCTTCACCTTCTTCTTTAGCTTTTGCATCGCTAAAAACTTTTTGTGATTGAACCACGTCGACATAAGGATCATCAAATAAACCGAGCTGAAATTTTTGACGAAGCAATCTTTTTACACTTTCATCAATTCTCTTTTCGGAGATCTTTCCATCCTTTACAAGCTGCACGATCACGTCAGGGCAATTTTCGCCACCAAACTGGTCAACACCTGCATTAATGATCTTTTCTACTCTTTCTTCTTTACTTAATTTTTCTACGCCCCAGGCACGGGCTGGCCAGACAAAACTACCCATGTTAGCATCTGTTACTAATCCCCAATCGGTACACACCACTCCATCATAATGATATTTGTTACGCAGCAAACCGGTAATGATATCCTTGTTGTATGAAAAACCAACATCCTCACTCGTTTGCCCCGTCGGCACTCCATAGTAAGGCATGATGGCTGCAGTATGTGCAGCAAATGCAGCTTCAAAAGGAATGAGATGGTAATTGAAATTTTTACCGGGGTATACTTGCCCTTTTTGGAAATCAAAATGCGGGTCAAGACCTTCTTTTTGCGGACCACCACCGGAGAAATGTTTGGTCATTGCTGCCACACTCGTCGTACCCAATTCATTTCCCTGCAAACCCAATACGTAAGCCTTGATAAGTTTTGCAGAAAGTTGCGCATCCTCTCCGAATGTTCCGCTGATGCGGGGCCAGCGCGGTTCTGTGGCGAGATCGGCCATAGGATGAAGAGCTTCCCGTATTCCTGTTGCTACATACTCCTGCCGGATCCGGTCAGCAAATTGCCACATTAGTTTTTCATCGCCAATGGCTGCGAAACCGAGTGGCTCACACCATTGTGAAAAATCTGTTGCAGCCATCGCGAAAATATTACCGCTAAAATGATTGCGCGGATCAGAAGCGATGGTGATGGGAATACCTAATCTCGTTTTTTCTTCGGCGTACTTCTGCATTGCATTGTACCATTTCACAAGCGTAGAAGCAGAGGGCACCTGCCAGAGATTAAAATGATTCATTTTCTTTTCCTCCATCAGTTTCAGGCCGTTTGGTGCAAACGCAAACATCCCCGTGGCGGGTTTGTCTTCGATGCTTCCATCTTCATTCACTCTTGCGCCATTGATGAACATCATACCTGCTTTTTCTTCAATTGTCATTTGCTGCAAAATATCGGCGATCCTTTTTTCGATAGGTTGTGTTTTGTCTTCATACACATCCATCTTTCCATTCTTATTCAGGTCTCTGTATGCAGGTTTTTGCGAGTATCTTGTCCAGGAAATAGTAATTACTATGAACAGAACGAAGATCATTGAACTGAGTAAGCGGAATGGCCTTGTTTTTTTCATATTGCAGTATTTGAGATGAGCTTATTTCATTGCGTCGATGTGACGCAATGTTAAAACTATTTTTTAATATTTGATTCCTTGTTCCATATTCGATAACAGCATCCTTTTGACGAATCAGGATCAATTGATTTGATTTTAGTAAATTACAGGTAGTGAGCTTGTATTTAAGCTTGTTTTTATGAAGCGGATCTTACTATGCCTGCTATTCTCTTCTTCATTATCGCCTGCACTAAAAGCACAGACAGTAGTATCGATACATATAGATGCTACGATAAATCCTGCAACCGCAGAATTCATTCATCATGCTCTTGCAAAAGCTGAAAACAAAAAAGCCGAGTGTCTCATCATTCACCTCAATACCCCGGGAGGTTTGCTAAAATCAACCCGCAATATTGTGGGTGACATAATGGAATCATCTGTGCCTGTTGTTGTGTACATATCTCCGGCGGGTGCTGACGCAGGTTCAGCGGGTGTCTTTATAACCTTATCCGCAAATATTGCAGCGATGGCACCCGGGACAAATATTGGTGCTGCGCATCCTGTTACAGGAGGTGAAGTTGACAGTGTGATGTATGGAAAAATTACAAATGATGCTGCCGCATTCATCCGTACTATTGCAAAAAAGCGAAACCGGAATATTCAGTGGGCAGATAATGCAGTGCGAAGAAGTTATTCTTATTCAGAAACAGAAGCACTGCAGGACACAGTCATTGACCTTATTGCAAAAAATGATGCCGAATTATTGAAAATGATAGATGGGAAAAAGATAGAACTCAATTCAGGTCAAGTAACGCTGCATACTGCTTCGGCAAAGATCGAGACTTATGAAATGGGGTTTATTGAAAGATTGCTCAACATAATCAGTGATCCAAATATCGCTTATATTCTTTTGATGCTTGGTTTCTATGGCATCATGTTCGAATTATACAGCCCGGGAACGATCCTTCCCGGAATAATTGGAGTGATAAGTTTGATCCTTGCCTTTTATTCTTTACAAACACTTCCCGTGAATTATGCCGGTCTTGCCCTGATTGCCTTTGCCTTGCTCCTTTTTATCCTTGAAATCAAAATCGTCAGCCACGGCGTGCTGGCCATAGGTGGAATTATTTCACTGATACTTGGGTCTATGATGCTGATACGTACCGGGTCGGGCGACATAGGTAAAATATCATGGACCGTGATCATTTCTACAACCGCTGTTACTTCCTTGTTTTTTCTTTTCGTAATAGGCATGGGAATAAAAGCCCAGCGGTTAAAACCGGCTACAGGCATGAATGCACTCGTTGATGAAACCGGTATAGCAAATGAAATATTGAACCCATCAGGAATGGTCCTGGTGCATGGCGAACTATGGCAGGCAGAATCGCTGAGTGGGGAGATCAATAAAGGAGAGAAGGTTCGTGTGAAGAATATGCAGGGTTTTAAATTGTTCGTGGAGAGAGTTCCAGATGTTTCAAAGGTTTAAGAAGTTCAAAACGTAATAGTCGAACAATTTATAGTAAAACTTATTCTATGGCAACAATTGAAAGATTTGAACAAATTATTTCGTGGCAGGAAGCCAGGATTCTAAATAAGAATATTGGAGATTTAATTGATGGGGGTAGGTTTAAAAAGAGTTTTAGGCTAATAAATCAAATTGAGGGCTCTGCGGGTTCAATCATGGATAATATTGCTGAGGGCTTTGCGAGAGGTGGAAATAAAGAATTCATTCAATTCCTATATATAGCTAAAGGTTCTTGCGGCGAATTGCGTTCACAACTTTACAGGGCGTTCGATCGGGCTACATAACACAGAAAGAGTTTGATGGTTTATCAATTCATTCAATGAAGATCAGTAGCCTTATCCAAAAATTAATTACTTATCTTGAAAACTCACCAACCAAAGGAGCAAAATATAAATCAAAGAAATAAACCTTTTGAACGTCTTGAACCTTTTTAACTTTTAAAACTCTTTTATGCAGCAAATCCCCGTTGTAACAATCGTCGTTGTCGTTTTCGCTATTATCGTTTTATCAAACGCGATAAAAGTTTTAAGAGAATATGAAAGAGGTGTGGTCTTTCGTCTTGGCCGGCTGATCAGGGCAAAGGGTCCCGGTATCATTTTTCTCATCCCAATTGTTGACAGACTGGTTCGTGTTAGTTTGCGTACCGTTGTGCTGGATGTGCCTCCGCAGGATGTGATCACACAGGATAATGTTTCGATCAAGGTAAATGCCGTTGTTTACTTCCGCGTAATTGATCCGCAAAAGGCAATTGTACAAGTTGAAAATTTCCTCGCGGCGACGTCCCAAATTTCTCAAACCACCTTGCGGAGTGTACTGGGTCAGTCAGAACTGGATGACCTGCTTTCTCAACGGGATAAGATCAATCATAAATTGCAGCAGATCATTGATGCTAATACCGAACCCTGGGGAGTAAAAGTTTCTAATGTGGAAGTCAAGCAAATTGACCTGCCGCAGGAAATGCAGAGAGCGATGGCCAAACAAGCCGAAGCGGAACGTGAACGTCGCTCCAAAGTAATTGCAGCTGAAGGCGAATTCCAGGCCTCTCAACGTTTGTCGGATGCCGCGAAAATTTTAAGCGAGAATTCAAGCGCTTTAACTCTCCGTTACCTCCAGACATTAAGAGAGATCGCAACAGAGAAAAATTCAACCACTATTTTCCCTGTTCCAATCGATCTGTTGAAGCCTTTTTTGAAAGGAGGAGAGAAGGCATTGACGGAGTGATTTAATGAATTCGTGACATTCCGGAAACTAATAAGCAACTTTTATCTATTAACTATTATCCTTTATCTCTTTATTGCTCCACGCTTTTCGCAGAAACCGCAACCAGTTTCCATGCATAATATTGTCGATGCTTTCACTTGCATAACCTCTTTTCTTTAGAAGCGCCGGGATTTTTTTAAGATCAGCGATCGTTTCAATATCATAGGGGCATTGCTCTTTTCCAAAAGCTCCATCGAGATCGGAGCCGATAGCAACATGATTCGTATTGCCGGCGAGTTGACAAATATGATCGATGTTATCAATAACCTTTTCAAGGTCGCAATTCATTTCACGGGGCGTTGATTTTTTTCGGATCCAGTTCGGTACAAGCATCCATGCGTCAAAAGCCGCTCCGATCACAGCATCTCTTTCAATCAAAATTTTTATTTGCTCATCGCTGAACTGGCGGTTATGATCTACCAGTGCACGGCAATTGTTATGACTTGCCCACACATGTCCATGAAAATGATCCATTGCCTGCCAGAAAGCGTCGTCACAAAGATGTGTGGCATCAAGAATGATATTGAGTTTTTCCATTTCTTTCAATAGATGCAAGCCATTCTCATTCATTTTTCCGGTAGCATCTGTGCCATTTGCATACCTTCCCGGTCCATAATGTGCGGGACCAATAGCACGCAATCCATACTCATAGGCCCAATGCAAATGGTCCGTTGTTATTAATGAATCTGCGCCTTCAAGACTTAAGATAAATCCAATTGCTTTCTTTTCGTTTTCGTCATTATTCTCCACAGGGGTCTGCGACCAGTAAGCCAGGTGAATTTCCAGTGAGCGAAGATCCCTGATCTGCATTAGCTCGCCTTCCTCTTCCATGGCTTTATACCAGGCTAGTTGCCCTTGCGTTTGTGCCCAGGCTTGCTCAGGCGAATGCCATCCGTGTAAGGGATTTCCTGGTGCTGTAAATCTTGCAATTTGAGTTGCTACAACTAATCCAATATTCCCTTTTCTCAATTCCCCAAATGAAACAGTTCCGTTTCCACGATCCGGTTTGTCATTCATCCCAGCTTCTCTTTTGCGAATATCGTCGAGAGGCTGACGTAGATCACGGTTCCATTCCATCGCATTCATGGCGAGATCGAGGTGTGCGTCGATAATGAACATGTTAATTTCAAATCTAAATGGTAATCTTCCTATCTCTTGCTATATTTTTCCATTCGCCGGTCACTTTCCCATCTTCAATGGTGTACACTCTTTCATATAAAGCCACCGTCGGACAAACATGATAAGGTAATCCATAAAGCACATCACCTGTTTTATGATGGTGACCATTTCCCGTTTCGCAAACCAAATGCTCTTCACTCTGACCAACAGGTGTAAGATCAGAAGCGTTCAGAAAAAAAACTCTTCGCCCAATTTCATTTTCCGCTGCAACAGATTTGTGGCCAAGATCGGTGCAGATCCTTGTCGGAGAGGGTAATGAAATGATCCTGGTTACCAGGACCGCGGCAGTAATAAAATTTTGTTCAGGACAGAGATCGGTGTATCCCTTGTCCCAGTAAATAAATGTACCGGGACTGCATTCAACATTCTTTCGCCGCGCATGAATGGGAAAAGTAGGAGAACCACCGGCAATTATATTGGCGACTGAGACCCCGGTTTTCAATAATTCTTGTTTCAAGTTTTCGATCATGGCAAACGCCTCATCACATTCTTTTGTGCGTATAGCAAAATCTTTATTCCGGATATGCCCATCATAGGCATGGAGACCAGCGAATTTTATTCCTTTTGCCGAAGAAACAAACTTGCACAATTCAACAGCTGCTTCACCCGGAATAATTCCAGTCCGGTTCATGCCAACATTCAGATCAACATAAACGGGTACTTCTAAATTATTTTCCGCAAATGTCCCGGCTTGTTCTTTTGCTGCTAAAAGATTATCGGTAAGACATGAATATTTAGTTGATGGAAATTTTTTTATTAATTCAATAAATCGCTGAAGTTTTGGACCTAACGGTTGATAAGCAAGTACAACGTCCGGAGCTTTGATCATACCCAGCATTTCCGCTTCAGCAATAGTAGCACATTTGAATTTAGTTATGCCGGCGTCTAACATTAACTGCGTTGCCTCAGCGGATTTATTTGTTTTTACATGTGGCCGTAAACGACTCACCTCTGCAACCATACTGATCGCAGTTTGGATATTTGCTTTTACTCTTTCAGGGAATACAGTTAATACTGGGGAATCGAGTTTATCAATATCTTCTATTTGGTACCAGGCATTATTCATAATCAGATTGTTGAATGGCTAAATGGTTAAATTGTTAAGCCACCAATTGTTAAGGGTAAAGTCCAGAGAGACTTCAGGACAGCTCCTAAAATATAACAATCAAACAATTGAACAATTAAACAATCGGGCGCTCACGCCAATTCAAAAATTGCTTCTATTTCAACAGCAACGTTTCCCGGCAGCGAACCCATACCTACGGCACTGCGAACTCCTTTGCCATTATCATCGCCCCACAGCTGAACGTACAGCTCACTACAGCCATTAATAATCAAAGGCTGATTTTCATATTCTGGTATACAATTCACCATCCCCAGGATCTTGATCACTCGTTTTATCTTATCAAAATTTCCAAAATGCTCTTTGATGGAAGCAAGAATGGCAAGACCTGCCTGCCTGGCTGCTGCTCTCCCATCTTCGTCAGAAATATCTTTTCCCAGCTTTCCTTTGATCAGGCTTCCGTCGCTATTAATGGAAACGTGTCCTGATATATATAAAAGACCTCCAACAACAAGACATTTTTTATAAATGCCTTTTGATGCAGCAGAAACGGGAAGGGTTAAATTCAATTCGGCTAATTTTTTTTCGACTGACATTTGCTTTATTTAAATTTCGAAATACAAATGATAGTGTTTATTACAATTGGGATTGAAGGCCGAATTACAACGAGGGCAGCGGTTATTGCTTGCTAAATATTCATGAATCGTCATTTCGTTATTACAGGCCCCACAGAGAATTGCTTTCGTATTGAATTCATTTTTTTTCCATACTTCGGATCTGTGCTTAGCCATTTCCTCATGACACTTATAGCAGGGATAATATTCATTACAGCATTTGAATTTTATTGCAATGATATCGAGTGGTGTACGATAATGCACACAGCGTGTGTATTCATCAATAAGTTTCCCTTTAACAACCGGTGCTAATTCACGTTTCATTGAATGGTATTTTCCAAATGATGGCTATCGGATCCAACCAGCTTTGAAACTTCTTTCCAAATATCGTTTGATATCTCTTCTTCTGAACGGTTTCCCTCAATAACAGAAATTTTTTCCTTTCCTCCGAGCAGCCCAAATGCTTCAAAATATTTCTCTCTTACCTTTTTAAGATTTTCTATCGATTCATATAATTCGATCGCGGCCCTGCTTTTGTTAATGCGCTTCATGCTTTCCTCAGGTGATATGTCAATATAAATATTCAGATCCGGCCGGAGCAGATCAGCACTTAGCGAGTTGGCACTAATGACCCAGTTAATATCCATATGTGTACCATGATAGGCGTAAGATGAAAAATAATAACGGTCTGTGATAACGGTATATCCTTCTTCTATTTTTTTCAGGATACCATCTGTTTTATTGGTGAGATGGTCCAGCCTATCTGCAGCATAAAGCGCCGCAATCGTTCTGTGGTCAGCTTCCATTTTATGTTTGAAAATATCTTTAATGATCTGGCCGATTCGACTGGTGGTTGGTTCTGCCGTGGTATATATTTTCAAACCCTGCCCTTTTAATTGTTCAGCCAAAAGTTTTACGTGGGTGCTTTTCCCGCTTCCATCAAGGCCTTCAAAAGCAATAAAAAAACTTTTCTTCATACGATTTTAAAGATACGGGTAATAGTTTTTGCCCCTATCCCCTAAAGGGGAATATTAATCTAAAAAAACTGATTATCTCTATCAGGGGACGGGTAATTTACTGTTGGTGAAAACTTTCGCCAATGAATTTTAAGGCGTCCACGATACCCGTGCGCCAGTAGGTCCAGGTATGTGCTCCATCGCGGACCCGGTATTCATGGGGTACTTTTTTATCTACAAGCAATATGTGCAGCAGGCAATTTCCTTTTGTCAAAAAATCATCGTCACCACAATCTATCCAGTAACGAACCTTCTTCAGGTCATCGGCAGATCTTGTTTCAACTATTTTCAACGGGGAGTTATCATAGAATGCTTTGGTAAGACGGTCTTTCCCTTTCAGACCCCGGCCAAATAATTGGCCCAGCACAATATCATAATTCATATCAGGCATTGTCACCAACGTACTGTCATCGAATACGGCAGCACTTAACGGTGCAGCAGCAGCAAAAAGCTGGGGATATTTTAAAGAATAGATCAATGAACCGTAACCACCCATCGAAAGACCGGCGACGCCACGATATCTTTTTTCTGCTTTAATGCGATAGGTTTTTTCAATGGAGGGCATAAATTCTTTGATAAAAAAATCTTCATACTTTTCTTTGCCGTCATAAGAGTTGATATAGAAACTTGAATCTCCGTTTGGCATTACAATGATCATTGGCGGAATAGTTCCTTCTGCAATAGCTTTGTCGGCATACCTGTTGATCTCACCAAACTGTAACCAGCCGGTATTGTCATCGGTAAAACCATGCAACAGGTACACAACCGGGTAGGTTCGTTCGGAACGATCATAATCGGCAGGAAGATAGATGGTATACCTGACCGCCTTATTAAGAATCGAACTTTTTACGGTGGCTTCTTCAATTACTTTTCCCATTGGTTGGCAAAGAGCAAATTTCAACAGGCAAATACCTAAAATGCTAAAGATGATTTTTTTGAAATGGTTCATAATGCAGTAAGTTTTTGAGGTGCAAAAGTAAACCACAGATTCCATTGATTGATCACGGGTTCCATTGATTAATACCACAGATTCCACAGATTAATATGATTCATCCTTGTAACCACCAACCGATTCGTCCAGCAATCCCTGGGTCAACCCTGACAATCGGTGTGATCCGCGATCAATCAGTGCAATCCGCGATACAGATTCCATTGATTAATATGATTCATCTTTCGTAACAACAAACCGATTCATCCAGGCAGTTCATTTAGTCAATCCGGGAAATCAGTGTGACCCGTGATCAATCAGCGTAATCCGTGATAAATAGTTACTTAACTTGGTACGCAAAAACTGGACGATGCAGGAAACGAAGGCATTTTTATTTGACATGAATGGAACAATGATCAATGATATGCAGTATCATATCTCGGCCTGGCATCGCATCCTGAATGAATTTGGCGCTAATATCAGTTTGGAAAGGATGAAAGAGCAGTGTTACGGAAAAAATCATGAGTTGATCGAAAGAATATTACCCGGAAAATTTACCGAAGAAGAAAAAGATAAGTTGAGTTTTGAAAAAGAGCGTCAATATCAGCGGGATTTCCGGCCGCATTTAAGACTGATCAATGGTCTTGAGAGATTTTTAAAGGAATCAAATGCGGCAGGAATAAAACTGGGAATTGGGTCTGCTGCTATCCGTTACAATATCGATTTTGTGCTGGATGGGTTGGGAATAAGAAAATATTTTCAGGCTATTGTGAGTGCTGATGATGTCATCCGCAGTAAGCCCGATCCCGCGACCTGGTTAAAATGTGCTGATGGATTGAGGCTTCCCTGCGGCGATTGCCTTGTTTTTGAAGATTCTCCCAAAGGGGCAGAATCCGCTTTGAATGCAGGGATGAAGTGTATCATCATTACCAGTCTGCACAGTAGAGAAGAATTCAGCAGCTACAAAAATGTCGTTGGTTTTATAAATGACTTTAATGATACGTTTATCCATAATTTTTTAAAACCTGCATAAAAAAATTTAATAGATTCGTTTGTTTAAGTCAGATAAAAAAGCCATATGAATAAACATGCTTCTCTTTGCTATTTTCTCATTCTTTTGTTTCTTTTCGCCTGTAATAGCACCAACAATTCGGCCTCAAATCAAGAAACCGCAAAAGTAACAGCTGATTCGATGAAAGCAAGTATTACAGAAAAACCATTTGGAAATTATTACAACGCTCCGGTTACAGAATACACCCTGGCGAATTCTTCCGGCATGCAGGCAGGTATTTTAAATTATGGAGGCACGATAACAAAACTCATAACACCTGATAAAAAAGGGAAGATGGGCGATGTGGTGCTGGGTTTTGAAACATTTAGCGGGTACCTGCAAAAAAATGAGCCCTATTTGGGCGCGTTAGTGGGCCGTTATGCCAACCGTATTGCCAACGCAAAATTTACCTTGGATGGTAAAACATACAAGCTGGCGCCAAACAATTTTGGAAATAGCCTGCATGGGGGAAATGTGGGTTTCGATAAAGTGATCTGGAATGTTGAAAAAATTGGTGACACTAGTTTAATGCTGACCTATCAAAGTAAGGATGGAGAAGAAGGTTACCCGGGAAATTTGAATGTACAGGTAGTGTACACATTAGGTTCAGACAACTCATTAAAAATCGATTATACTGCTACTACCGATAGAGCTACTCCCGTGAACCTGACAAACCATTCCTATTTCAATTTATCTGCAGGTAAAGACTCCACGATCCTGGATCATGTGTTGCAGTTAAATGCTGATAAATACACACCGGTCAATGATCAGTTAATTCCCACGGGACAGATCGCTGACGTGAAAGGAACACCCCTCGATTTCACTAATGCTAAAGCTATCGGAAAAGATATCGGCAAAGTCAAAGGAGGATTTGATCACAACTGGATATTGAACAAAAAAGGAGATGATCCGGAAAGTTATCGGGAACAACCGGCAGCAACGGTTTATGATCCCGGGAGCGGTCGATTTATGGAAGTATTTACAACGCAGCCCGGCATTCAGTTTTATTCGGGAAATTTCTTAAATGGGACTTTGCAGGTGACAAAAGGCGGACAGATATATGTTCCGCATGCGGGCCTTTGTTTGGAAACTCAACATTACCCTGATAGCCCGAATCAACCGTCATTCCCCAGCACCATTTTAAAACCGGGTGAAACATACAGCCAGAGCACCGTTTATAAATTTTCGGTGAAGTAGGATATCAAAGTATCAAATGGATTAACCAAACTAACTGCAATGAGCCAAACACACAAGTACCTGGTACCGTTCATACTGGTCACAAGTTTATTTTTTTTCTGGGCCTTTCTGCATAATCTTAATCCTATTCTCATTCCGCACTTAAAAAAGGCATGTCAGCTTAGCGACACGCAATCCTCCTTCATTGATTCATCCGTATATGCCGGTTATTTTTTAATAGCTAGTGCCCGCAGGCCTGTTCATGCATAAGTTTGGATACAAAAAAGGAATTTTAGCGGGGCTTTTCTTATTTGCTTTTGGATATTTATTATTCATACCCGCAGCCTCTTCACGCAGCTATGTTTTCTTTTTAGCCGCACTGTTTATTGTGGCAAGCGGCGCTACATTCCTGGAAACAGTGGCCAATCCTTTTGTGACCTTGCTTGGCGAAAAAGAAACATCAGAGCAGCGACTGAACTTTTCGCAGTCGTTTAATGGACTCGGAGCTGTTATTGCGCCGATATTGGGCGGGCAATTCATTCTTTCAGGAATAGAACATTCGAAAGAAGAATTGCGACAGATGAGTGTGAATGGCGAGCTGAATTCCTATTTGCAATCCGAAGCCAATACGGTAAAGATACCCGCATTGATAATGGCTGCTGTTATTGCTATTGTCTGGCTGCTCTTTTATTTTACGAAATTTCCGGATGTAAAAGAATCAGGTGAGGAAGTTAAGCCAAATGAATTTTCGGTAAAGGTACTTCGTCACCTACATTTACGCTGGGCAGTGATCGCGCAATTCTTTTACGTAGGTGCACAGGTGGGTGTAGGAAGTTTTTTTGTTCGTTTTAGCAGGTACGTAATTGATTTGCCCGAAAAAGAAGCGGCCTATCGCTGGGGATATATTGCCATGGCCGGGTTTATGGTGGGTCGTTTTACCGGCACTTTCTTTATGCGATATATCAAACCGGCAAAATTGCTAAGTCTCTATGCCTTCATAAATATTTTGCTACTCACAATTGGAGTAACAACAAAAGGCAGTATAGCCGTGTATGCTGTGATGGCTTCACCCTTTTTTATGTCCATAATGTTTCCAACTATCTTCGCACTTGGCATTAAAGAGCTTGGCGAAGAAACAAAACTTGCGTCATCCTTCCTGGTTATGTCGATCATTGGCGGTGGACTGGCCCCTATAGTGATGGGATTTATTTCAGATAAAACAGGGAGTATGCAAACTGCCTATGTTGTTCCTTTGTTTTGTTTTTTATTTGTATTGTACTACGGCTTACGGGGATATAAAATAAAATCGTTGCAAGCGACATGAATATTTTGACACCAGCTTTTGTGCAGATGGCATCGTCTCTTGTCCCGATACTTCGGGACTCCGTTTGACTGCGGTGCAGAGGTCTTTTTTAACTATTTAATTACTCCCCTTTAGGGGATGGGGGCATATGAAAAGATATTGTCTTGGTCTTGATTTGAAAGATGATGAAGCTTTGATAGCAGGGTATGAAAAATATCATCGAAAAGTGTGGCCGGAAATTTTGAAAAGCATAAGAGATGCAGGTATTCAGCAAATGGAAATTTACAGGATCAATAACCGCCTCTTTATGATCATGGAAACAAACGACGATTTTACTTTTGAACGAAAATCAAAAATGGATGAAGCGAATATGAAAGTACAGGAATGGGAGCAATTGATGTGGAATTACCAGCAGGCAATACCTGGCAGCAAGCAGGGAGAGAAATGGAGATTGATGGATAAAATATTTACTCTAAATTCATAAAGGATTTTTTTTTGAAAAAATATTCACATATTCAATATTCAATATTCAATATTCAATGCTCAATATTCAATGTACAATGGGGCACCATGTTTAGTCTTGAAAATAAAATATCAGTTATCACCGGGGGCGGAAGCGGCATTGGAAGGGCAATTGCCTTGTTATTTGCAAAGCAGGGAAGTGAAGTTCACATTTTAGATATTGATGAGAATGCAAAAGCTGTTGTTGAAGAGATCAATACGGCAGGAGGCAGATCTTTTTTTCATAAATGCAGTGTAACGCAACAGCCATCGAGTCAATTTCAATACTCCCCTTTAGGGGATGGGGGCATGTGGAATTACCAGCAGGCAATACCTGGCAGCAAGCCGGGAGAGAAATGGAGATTGATGGATAAAATATTTACTCTAAATTCATAAAGGATTTTTTTTGAAAAAATATTCAATACTCAATATTCAATATTCAATATTCAATGCTCAATATTCAATGTACAATGGGGCACCATGTTTAGTCTTGAAAATAAAATATCAGTTATCACCGGGGGCGGAAGCGGCATTGGAAGGGCAATTGCCTTGTTATTTGCAAAGCAGGGAAGTGAAGTTCACATTTTAGATATTGATGAGAATGCAAAAGCTGTTGTTGAAGAGATCAATACGGCAGGAGGCAGATCTTTTTTTCATAAATGCAGTGTAACGCAACAGCCATCGAGTCAATTTCAATACTCCCCTTTAGGGGATGGGGGCATGTGGAATTGCCAGCAGGCAATACCTGGCAGCAAGCCGGGAGAGAAATGGAGATTGATGGATAAAATTTTTGCTCTGAATCCTTAAAGAATTTTTTTTGAAAAAATATTCAATACTCAATATTCAATATTCAATATTCAATGCTCAATATTCAATGTTCAATGGGGCACCATGTTTAGTCTTGAAAATAAAATATCGGTTATCACTGGTGGCGGAAGCGGCATTGGAAAGGCAATTGCTTTGTTATTTGCAAAGCAGGGAAGCGAGGTTCATATTTTAGATATTGATGAGAATGCAAAGAAAGTCGTCGAAGAAATTAGTCATGCAGGTGGAAGATCTTTTTTTCATAAATGTGATTTAACGCAACAGGCGGATGTAAGAACTATTGTTGCAACTGTTCCTGTAATTGACATTCTTGTAAACAATGCAGGTATTGCACATGTGGGCACAATTGAAAATACTACGGAAGAAGACCTGGTTCGTTTGTTCAATGTGAATGTAAAAGGCATGTACAATTGCATGCATGAAATAATCCCGGTAATGAAAAGGAGAAACGCCGGCTGTATTTTAAACATGGCTTCGGTTGCTGCCGCTGTTGGCTTGCCGGACCGGTTTGCTTATTCGATGACAAAAGGTGCTGTGATCGGGATGACCATATCGGTGGCAAAGGATTATCTCGGTTCTAATATCCGGTGTAACTCTATTTCGCCGGCAAGAGTGCATACGCCATTTGTAGATGGCTATCTCCAAAAAAATTTCCCGGGAAAAGAAAAAGAGATGTTCGACAAATTATCAAAGACCCAGCCTATCGGGCGAATGGGGAAGCCCGAAGAGATCGCCGCTCTTGCTTTGTATCTCTGCAGTGATGAAGCAGCCTTTATTACAGGCTGTGACTACATAATTGACGGGGGATTTGTAAAATTGAATAATTAAAACACGACGCATGAAATATTTATTTATATCGCTCTTTAGCCTTATTGTATACGGGCATATTTATTCTCAGCCCTACACACCGACACCGGAAAACCTAAAAGCAAGAGAATGGTTTAGTGATGCAAGGTTTGGATTGTTTATTCACTGGGGACCTTTCAGTATCCCCGGCGCCGGCGAATGGGTGATGCAGGTCAGGAATATCAGCGTAAAAAATTATACAAGGCTGAAAGATTTTTTTAACCCAATTGAATTTGATGCAGCTGCATGGGTGAGTATGGCAAAGAATGCCGGCATGAAATACATCACGCTGATCACGCGTCACCATGATGGCTTTAGCATGTGGGATACAAAATTCTCCGACTTCAATATCATGAATACGCCTTATCACAAAGACATTGTGAAGATGCTGGCGGATGAATGTCATAAACAGGGTGTCGGCCTGTTCTTATATTATTCGTTGCTGGATTGGAGAAGAGATGATTATTCGTATTGGACAGGCAATACAGGTCACGGCACGGGGAGAACTGTGCATGGTAACTGGAATGACTATATACAATTCATGAAAAATCAACTGACAGAACTATTGACCAACTATGGGGAGATAGCAGGTATTTGGTTTGATGGCTACTGGGACCAGTTGGATAATGACAATCATGATAATCCAAAACCCCGTGTTGACTGGCATTTCAGGGAGATCTATGACCTGATCCATAAACTGCAGCCCCAATGTTTAGTTGGCAACAATCATCACATCACTCCATTACCCGGTGAAGATTTCCAAATGTTCGAAAAAGATCTCCCGGGAAATAACACCACGGGATTTGGCGGCGCCTCAGTTTCTGCATTGCCATTGGAAACATGTGAAACAATGAATAATTCATGGGGCTTTAATATTACCGATGTGTCTTATAAATCGGTGAAAGATCTTATTCATTACATGGTGAATGCTGCAGGGCACAATGCCAATTTTCTGTTGAATGTCGGCCCTATGCCGAATGGCGAAATTCAAACGGAATTCAAAGACACGTTGAAAGCGATGGGAAACTGGATGAAGCAATATGGCGAAACTATCTATGGCACAAGGGGAAATGTTGTTCCGCCGCAGGAGTGGGGTGTGATCACTTTGAAAGGCAATACCATCTTTGCTCACATTTTGAGAAGACCTTCGGGAACTTATATTTTTATTCCGGGTGTGCAGCAAAAAGTTAAGAGCGTTGTTTCATTCAGTGATAAAAGAACTCTGAAATTCAAACAGCAACCGGAGGGAGTTTTTGTATATGCCGATGGCATCACGTGGGATGATATTGATACCATCATACAAGTACAATAAATCGATAAAAAACTTTTTACCAATGAAGCTGATCCGATTTGGAAAGACCGGTGAGGAAAAATCAGGAATTGCCATTGATGATGCTTTCTATGATGTATCAGGATTTCGTGAAGACTATAATGAAGATTTTTTTGGAACCGGTGGATTAAGAAGACTGGAAAAATTTTTAAAAGAAAATAAAAACACTCTTCCCAAAATTGAAAGCAACATAAGACTTGGGAGCCCGGTATGCAGACCATCAAAAATTGTTTGTATCGGTTTGAATTATGCCGACCATGCAAAAGAAACAAATGCTGCGATCCCGACAGAACCGGTTGTTTTTTTAAAAGCCACTTCCTCATTGTGTGGGCCGTTTGATGATATCATCATTCCGAAAAATTCGGAAAAGACAGATTGGGAAGTGGAACTTGCTGTGGTGATAGAAAAAAAGGCAAGTTATGTAGAGGAGGCTGATGCCATGAATTATGTTGCGGGTTATTCTTTACACAATGATGTAAGCGAGCGCAATTTTCAATTGGAGAGGAATGGAACCTGGGATAAGGGCAAAGGATGCGATACGTTTGCACCACTCGGCCCCTGGTTGGTAACAAAGGACGAAATTGCTGATGTAAATAATTTGCGTTTATGGTTAACAGTGAATGGCAAGACGATGCAGGATGGGACCACTGCAAACCTGATCTTTAAGATCCCTTTCCTTGTTTCTTACGTTAGCCAGTTCATGAGTTTATTGCCCGGTGACATCATCTCAACCGGAACTCCCGCAGGCGTTGGTTTAGGAATGAAGCCAAATGAATATCTGAAAAATGGTGACGTTGTTGAATTAGGAATAGATGGATTAGGAAAGGCAAAACAAAACGTACGAGCTTACCAGGCAAATACTGTTGAAAAATGAGTACTGCTCAAAACTCCCCTTTAGGGGATGGGGGTGGGGATGGGGGCATGCGAATTGATGCCCACCAGCATTTCTGGAAATTCGATCCTGTTCGTGACAGTTGGATCACGGATGACATGGCTGTTATCCAAAAAGACTTTCTTCCCGGGGATCTTCAAACCGTGCTAAAGGAACATGGTTTCGATGGTTCGGTTGTTGTGCAGAGTGATCAATCGGAAGATGAAAACGAATTTCAGTTAAAGAATGCGGAAGCAAACGATTTTATAAGGGGCGTTGTGGGTTGGGTAGATTTGCAAGCCGGTAACATCGAGGAAAGACTGGCTCATTACAGCTCTTTCAAAAAGATGAAGGGTTTCAGACATGTGTTGCAGGGTGAAACGGACAGGTCACTCATGCTGAGGCCTGAATTTATGAATGGGATCAGCAAACTGGAGAGATTTGGATTTACTTATGACATCCTCATTTATGCCGATCAGTTGAAATACCTTCCTGAATTTGTTGACACCTTTATGAACCAGAGGTTCGTGATCGATCATTTGGCAAAACCAGCAATAAAGGATCGGGAAATTAATGAATGGAAAAAAGATATCCAGAAAATAGCCAGGTTTGAAAATGTTTCTTGCAAAATTTCAGGCATGGTTACCGAGGCCAACTGGAAAAATCCGATAGCTACCCGCCTGCCGGCAGGCAAGGTCGGATGGAAGCAGGACGATTTTATACCCTATATAGATGTGGTCATCGAGGCATTTGGACCCAACCGCATCATGTATGGATCGGACTGGCCTGTTTGCCTGGTGGCTGCTTCGTATGAGCAAATGCTTGGGATTGTCCAGGAATATTTTTCTTCATTTTCTGAAGCGGAGCAACAATTGTTTTTTGGTGGAAATGCAGTTAGATTTTATTCATTGATCTAAGGGCTAGAGCCCTTAAAAATAACTTATCAATTGCCGGAGCCTTAAGGCTCCGGCAATTAAGGGAAAATTTAGACATATGGATCTGCAATTAAAAAATAAGATCATTATTGTTACAGGCGGCGCAAAAGGCATTGGAGAAGGTATTGTAAAACTTCTTGCCGCCGAGGGAGCGTGTCCGGTTATTGTGGGAAGAAATGAAGAAGACAATTTGAAAACGTTAAATGACATTGAATCAAATGGCGGTAAAGCATGGCAGGTAGCGACTGAGTTAACTGAACCTTCTGAATGCACAAAGGCCGTGAATGCAGTGATTGAAAGATTTCACCGGATTGATGGATTGGTAAATAATGCGGGGATAAATGATGGAGTAGGACTTGAGCATGGTAATTATGAAAAATTCATGCAAAGTCTTCGCAAAAATCTTGTTCATTATTATTTGATGGCACAACTGTCTTTGCCTGAATTGAAAAAATCAAAGGGCGTTATAGTAAATATCGGTTCAAAAACTGCCGAAACTGGCCAGGGAAATACTTCTGCTTATGCCGCTGCTAATGGTGGCCGTAATGCACTGACACGGGAATGGGCCGTTGAATTGTTGAAGTATAATATTCGTGTCAATGCTGTGATAGTGGCCGAATGTTTTACACCGCTTTACGAGAAATGGATAAAGACACTGCCGAATCCTGAAAGAAAGTTGAAAGAGATAGAATCAAAGATCCCATTGGGCAACCGAATGACCACCACTGAAGAGATCGCCAATGCGGTAGCTTTCTTGTTGTCGCCGCGATCAAGTCACACCACCGGTCAATTGATACATGTGGACGGGGGATATGTTCATCTTGACAGAGCCCTTGCGAATGCATAGTATTTAAAAATTGAACATTGAACATTGAATATTGAACATTGAGAGTTGCCTGCTCTTTTTGACATTTTAAGTGATAAAAATGTTCAATGTTCAATTCTCAATGCTCAACTGTAAATTTGATTTTCATAAAAAACAAAAATGTTACTACTCGGAATTGATCTTGGAACTTCTTCTATCAAAGTAGCAATTGTGGATGCCGATACACAACAATGCATTGCTTCTGCACAGTACCCTGAGGAAGAAACGACGATCACTTCATTGCAAACAGGCTGGGCTGAGCAATCACCCGAAACATGGTGGCAAAATATTAAAGAGGCGATCAAAAAAGTAAATGCCACCGGTAAATTCGATCCCCAAAACGTTGCGGCTATAGGTATCGCCTATCAAATGCATGGATTGGTATTGGTGGATAAACAACAAAAAGTTTTACGTGACAGTATCATCTGGTGCGATAGTCGGGCAGTGGAAACAGGGAATGCTGCTTTTAAAAAAATTGGTGAGCAAAGATCTTTGAGTGCCCTACTCAATTCGCCGGGAAATTTTACTGCTTCCAAACTTTCGTGGGTCAAAGAAAATGAACCAGGGATCTTTGAGAGCTCTTATAAAATGATGTTGCCGGGTGATTTTGCAGCAATGAAATTGACAGGTGAGATCACAACAACATCTTCTGCCTTATCAGAAGGAATCTTTTGGGATTTTAAGGAAGAGGAGCTGTCCAAGGATGTAATGAACTGTTTTGGTTTTGACGAAAAGATTATTCCTGAAATAAAACCGCTTTTTTCTTCTCATGGATCGTTATCGGCGGAAGTTGCAAAAGAGCTTTCATTAAAGCCCGGCATTCCTGTAAGTTACAAAGCCGGTGACCAGTTAAACAATGCGCTTTCATTAAATGTATTTCATCCCGGTGAAGTGGCTGCTACCGCAGGAACGTCAGGGGTGATTTATGCAGTCGCTGATAATTTATTTTATGACAAACTTTCAAGAGTAAATGCTTTTGCTCATGTGAATCACAATAAAAATGAGCGAAGGGTTGGGGTACTGTTATGCATCAATGGCACCGGCATTATGAACAGGTGGATCAAAGACCTGTCGGCGACGAACTATAATGAGATGAATAAGCAGGCTTCACAAATAAAACCGGGAAGTGCTGGATTATTTGTTTTGCCATTTGGCAATGGGGCCGAGAGGATATTTGAAAATAAAATTGTCGGAGCGCATCTTATGAATATCGACCTTAACAAACATTCAAAGGCACATGTATTTCGTGCCACACAGGAAGGAATTGTTTTTTCATTCCGTTTTGGCCTGGATATTATGCGTGAAAATGGCGTCCTGCCCTCTGTCATTCGCGTAGGAAGGGCAAATATGTTTTTAAGTGACCTTTTTGCCGAAGCCTTTGTAGATGCAACAAATGTTCCTGTTGAGATGTATGAAAATGACGGAAGTGTTGGGGCTGCCCTGGGAGCAGGCATTGGCGCGGGTATTTTTTCTTCGCCAAAAGAAGCGTTCAGTAATCTGAAACAAATAAAACGGATTAACCCCTCATCAAACGTGAGATTGTATAGCGCATTGTATGGAAAATGGAAACAGGAATTAATGAAATTTCTCTGAAACTGTAAAAGCAGATTTATAGTTGTCGAAAAAAGAAGGCAATGCCTACTCTTCGTAGCTTAGTAAAAGATAAAACGATCGGTGATCATGAAACAGGTAGTTTTAAAAATTCATCCAAAAGATAATGTCCTGGTAGCCTTAAAAAACCTCGCAAGAGGAGAACCGATTTCATTTGAAGGCGAAGAATACATTTTGCATGATGCCATTCCTGCTAAGCATAAATTCTTTACGCGTGACGTGAACAAGGGCGATGAGGTGGTGATGTATGGTGTATTGGTGGGGACGGTTCAAAATGTTGTTCCCCGGGGCGGACTTATGACCACTGCCAATGTAAAACATGCCGCACAGCCTTATGATTATCGTGGTTCGAACTTTCACTGGCATGCCCCTGATGTTTCAAAATTTATAAACAGGACCTTTAATGGATATCACCGTAGCGATGGAAGAGTAGGCACAGCTAACTACTGGCTTTTTATTCCTACCGTATTTTGCGAAAACAGGAATCTTGATGTGATCCGTGAGGCCTTGCGTAACGAACTGGGTTATGCAGTTACTGATAAATACAAACAGTTCACTCATCATTTGATGATGGCCTACAAAGAAGGAAAGGACATAAAAAGTGTTGACTTAACTTCCCCTCCATCGGGGGGAGCTGTGGCGAGGCTTTTTAAGAATATTGACGGAATTAAATTCCTGAATCATGAGGGCGGTTGTGGTGGTACCCGGCAGGATGCAGCTATCTTAGGTAAACTGCTTGCTGCATATGCCGACCATCCAAATGTGGGAGGCGTTACAATATTGAGCCTGGGTTGCCAGCATTTGCAGATGCAGGATCTTCTTACTGATCTTCGTCTGCGTAATCCAAATTTTGATAAGCCCCTGTATATTTTCGAACAACAACAGTCCAAAAGCGAAGAGCAACTCATCACCGAGGCAATAAGAAAAACCTTTTTGGGTCTCGTTGAAATTAATAAGCTTGAGCGTAAGCCTGCCACTCTTGATAAATTATGTGTAGGTGTGAAATGTGGAGGCAGTGATGGTTTCAGTGGCATTTCTGCGAATCCCGCAGTAGGTTATTGCTCTGACCTGCTGGTGGCATTGGGAGCAAAAGTTTTGTTGGCTGAATTTCCTGAGTTATGTGGAGCAGAACAGGAATTAGTTGATCGTTCGGTAGATGAAACCACAGCAAGGAAATTCATCCGTTTGATGAAGAGTTATGAAGAAGCGGCAACAAAAGTTGGATCGGGTTTTTATATGAATCCGTCACCGGGCAATATTAAAGATGGATTGATCACGGATGCTATAAAAAGTGCGGGGGCTGCAAAAAAAGGGGGCACTTCTCCTGTTGTAGACGTGCTTGATTATACAGAACCAGCAACAAAACCCGGATTGAGCTTGGTTTGCACACCCGGCAATGATGTAGAAGCAACTACCGGCAAGGCCGCTTCAGGAGCTACCCTGATCTTGTTCACAACAGGTCTTGGAACACCGACAGGTAACCCGGTTTGCCCCACTATAAAAGTGTCGACTAATTCGGCGTTGACGAAAAGAATGAAAGATATCATTGATATCGATACGGGGCCCATCATTGAAGGAGATAAAACTATTCGTGAGATGGGAGAGGAAATATTAGAATATTGTATCAAAGCCGCAAGCGGAGAAATAATTCCCAAGGCAGTGCTGTTAAACCAGGATGATTTCATACCGTGGAAACGTGGTGTATCGCTGTAATGACTTGCCGATAGATATTCAAGGTTGATGTGGAAGAGACTAATGTTTGGATTTGTACAAAAGCACCGTCCTTCTCCTTTTGGAGAAGGATAAGAGGATGAGGCCCAGGATGATTTTATACCATGGAAAAGAGGAGTTTCGTTATAAAGCCCCCTGTCCCCCTAAAGAGGGAACTTAGATCGAGGTTCGTATTTAAAATATAAATTCGTATTGGATGAGTCAAAGTCTAAAAAGAGATAGCTCAACAAGTCCCCCTTTAGGGGGATTTAGGGGGCGCAAATTTCTCGATGAAAATTTTCTACTAAAAACAAAAACCGCTCAGCGTCTTTTCCATGATTACGCCAAAGACATGCCGGTGATAGACTATCACTGTCACTTACCTCCTCAACAAATCGCCGATGATATACACTTTGAAAATTTAACTCAATGCTGGCTTTACGGTGACCATTATAAATGGAGGGCCATGCGGACCAATGGAGTTTCAGAAGAATACTGCACCGGCTCAAAAAACGATTGGGAAAAATTTCAAAAGTGGGCGGAAACAGTTCCGTATACTTTGCGCAATCCTTTATACCACTGGACGCATTTGGAGCTACAGCGATATTTTGATGTACATGATGTTTTGAATCACGGTTCAGCGAAAAAGATTTACAAAGAATGCTCGGCAAAACTGCAAACACCAACCTATTCTGTTCGCAATTTGTTGCGCAAAATGAACGTGAAACTTATTTGTACAACGGATGACCCGGTTGACTCATTAGAGTATCATTTGAGGTTGAAAGAAAACGGTTTCGAGATCCCTATTTTGCCTGCATTCCGGCCCGATGGCGCAATGGATGTATGCGAACCTCGAAGATTTTTGAAATACCTCGAAAAATTAGAAGAAGTTACTGATATTGACATTTCATCCCTGGATGATTTTCTTTATGCTTTAAAAAATCGCCACGATTTTTTCGCCTTAATGGGTTGCTCGGTATCGGATCATGGTTTGGAGGAGATGTGCAGTGATGATCATACACACAGGGAAGTAGTCTCTATCTTTAAAAAAATGCTGTCAGGTACACAACTGTCCTCCGATGAGCAAAAAAAATTCAGATCAGCCATGTTGCTTCAATTTGCAGAATGGGATTGGGAAAAGGGCTGGGTGCAGCAGTTTCATATTGGGGCGCTGAGAAACAATAATTCCCGCATGTTGCAGACAGTAGGAAAAGACACGGGATGGGATTCTATTGGCGACTTCACGCAGGCCAGGTCACTTGCGAAATTTTTAGATAAACTTGACAGGAACAATAAACTGGCAAAAACGATCCTTTACAATTTGAATCCCGCCGATAATGAATTGTTTGCGACAATGACCGGTAATTTCAATGACGGTTCAATGACTGGTAAGATACAGTGGGGTTCTGCGTGGTGGTTTTTAGATCAGAAGGATGGGATGATAAAGCAATTAAATACCCTGTCTGATATGGGTTTGCTAAGCCGCTTCGTGGGAATGATAACTGATTCAAGAAGTTTCCTTTCCTATCCACGGCATGAATATTTTCGCAGGATACTATGTGATCTGTTTGGAGATGAAATTGAAAATGGTGAATTGCCGAATGATATCAATTGGACAGGTAAAGTGATACAGGACATTTGTTATTACAATGCAGAAAAATATTTTAACTGGAAAGAAAAATTACAACCGGCAATAGCTAAAAATGCTACGGTTTAAATTACTATAAAGTACAGGAAGGATATGGCAAAAAAAATTGTAACACTGGGGGAGATCATGTTGAGACTTTCCACTCCCGATTTTAAAAGATTTGTACAGGCGGACAGCTTTGATGTAACCTATGGCGGTGGTGAAGCAAATGTTGCGGCAGCCCTTTGCAATTATGGATTGAATGGAACATTTATCTCAAAAGTACCTGGTAATGCAATTGGTCAGTCCGCCATTAATCATTTACGCCGGTACGGTGTGGACACACAGTTCATAGCAAGGGGTGGTGATCGCCTTGGAATTTATTTTTTGGAAAGCGGTGCTTCCATGCGGGCTTCGCAGGTGATCTATGACAGGGCCGGCGCTTCCATAGCCGGTGCAGAGATCAGCGATTTTGATTTTGACAAAATTTTTGACGGCGCTGCATGGTTTCATATAACCGGCATTACGCCTGCTTTAAGTGATAAATGTGCTGCCCTTGCGGAAGCTGCCTTAAAAACTGCAAAAGAAAAAGGTATTACCACCAGTATTGATCTCAACTACAGAAAAAAATTATGGAGCAAAGAGAAGGCAAGAGAAGTAATGACAAGACTTTGCCGGCACGTTGACATTTGCATTGGCAACGAAGAGGATGCAGAAACAGCTCTTGGTTTTAAGCCTGAAGGTACAGATGTCACAAAAGGTGAATTGAATGTTGAAGGATATAAAACTATGTTCAAACAAATGGCGGCAAAGTTCGGATTTAAATATGTGGCTTCTACATTGAGAGAAAGTCATAGCGCTTCAGATAACGGATGGAGCGCATTGGTGTATGATGGAAAAGATTTCTATCATACCCGTCAATACGAAGTGCGAATTGTGGATCGTGTAGGCAGCGGCGATTCTTTTGCAAGCGGGTTTATTTATGGCCTTGTTACGGGCATGTCCATGAAAGACGCAGCTGAATTTGGCGTGGCGGCGTCGGCATTAAAACATACCATTCCGGGCGATCTTAATCATGCCACATTAAACGAAGTAAAAGAATTGATGAAAGGTGATGCGTCCGGTAGGGTGCAGCGATAGAGCCCCCTGTCCCCCGAAGGGGGACTTAGGTCGATTATTCTTTTATCATTTTAAAGGGTTATCTATAGAAATTAGTTAAATAATTATGTAACCAGCTTTTGTTTGTTGATTGAACTTCTGTTGCGTCGTCACGAAGTGACCCCTTTGGGGCACACTTCAACGTTCAGCTCTTTAATCAACAACAAAATTCAAAACAATTGTGAACTCGCCGCTCTCGGGGCTGAGGGTGGCAAAGTCCCTCCTTAGGAGGGATTTAGGGAGGCTTTATGACCGATAAAAAACTCATTTCAGATAAAATTGTTGAGCAGGGTATTCTACCCTTGTATTTCAATGCAGATGAAACAGTGAGCATTGCAGTATTAAGAGCTATTTACAGAGCAGGCATCAGGGCAGTTGAATACACTAATAGGGGAGAGGCTGCCTTAAATAATTTTAAGAAATTGGTTGAAGTAAAGAATGATGAAATGCCAGATATGTTTCTTGGTGTTGGAACGATCAAGACTTTAGTGCAGGCAGAAAGTTATATAAATGCTGGTGCCGATTTCTTAGTAAGTCCGGGTCTTATTCCTGAAGTGATAGATTATGCGAACAGTAAAAATATTTTTTACGCTCCGGGTTGTATGACCCCAAGCGAAATTATCACTGCAGAGAATAGAGGAACGATTTTCATAAAGCTCTTTCCTGGAAATTTATTGGGTCCTGAATTTGTAAGCAGTATCAAAGAAATATTTCCAAAATTATTGTTTATGCCTACCGGGGGTGTCGATACCACGAAAGAAAATCTGGAAGCGTGGTTCAAATCGGGAGTGTGTGCAGTAGGCATGGGAAGCAAACTGATCAGCAAGAAACTAATGGAGCAGAAGGACTATGCTGCGATTGAGAAAAACGCAAAAGAAGTTTCGGATACGATTCAGAAAATAAAAAGTAAAGGATAGTGCAGTTAACTTCTGCTAAGGAAAAACTTCAACGCCCCCCTTTAGGGGATGGGGGTATAGGAAAATACAGGTGGACGATCTGCGCTCTCTTGTTTTTTGCCACTACTGTGAATTATTTAGATCGCCAGGTATTAAGTCTTTTACAACCTTACCTGGCCGATCCCAAAAAGTTCAATTGGACTAACACTGATTACGCAAACATCACTGCGGTTTTTCAATTTGTTTATGCTTTCTCCATGTTATTTGCAGGTCGAATTATTGATAAATTGGGAACAAAAAAAGGGTATGTATTAGCTATTATCATTTGGTCTATTGCTGCCGTCACCCACGCTTTTGCTATTCCTATTGGTAAGGGTATTTCAACTGCTTTGGGATGGGCAGGCATTACAGTTTTTTCTGTTTCTGTTTTAGGATTTATGTTTTCCCGTGCGTTATTAGCTTTTGGTGAAGCAGGAAATTTTCCTGCGGCTATTAAAGCAACGTCCGAATATTTTCCTAAGAAAGGAGAGATCTTTTGCTACAGGTATTTTTAATTCCGGTGCTAATGTAGGTGCCATCCTTGCGCCACTTACTGTTCCCTGGATCAAAACGAATTGGGGATGGGGCGCGGCTTTCATCATCATGGGAGGCATTGGTTTTCTATGGTTGATCTTTTGGTTAATTTTTTATGAAAAACCTGAAAAGCAAAAAAGGCTTTCGGTGGAAGAATTGAATTATATCAATGGAAGTGAAGAAGAAAAAACAGCGATCGTCACTGCCGATTCCACATCTGAAAAAACACCATGGACAAAATTATTGGGTTATAAACAAACATGGGCTTTCACATTCGGCAAGTTTATGACTGATGGGATATGGTGGTTTTTTTTATTTTGGTTACCGGCGTATTTAAAAGCGCAATATGGAATGGTGGACGAAGCTGTCATGTTGCCATTGGCTTTACTTTATACCATGGCAATGTTTGGCAGCATTGCAGGAGGATGGTTTCCTGTGCATTTCATAAAAAAAGGCTACCAGGTTTATGATGGAAGAATGAAAGCTATGCTTTTGATTGCATTTTTTCCTCTTGTGGTATTGGGTGCTCAACCTCTTGGTTACATCAGTTATTGGATTCCCATTTTTCTTATCGGAGTCGGCGCATCAGCTCACCAGGCATGGTCGGCCAATATTTTCACAACAGTTTCAGATATGTTTCCTAAAAAAGCAGTGGGCTCTGTAGTAGGTATTGGTGGTATGGCTGGTGGATTGGGAGGAGTTGTTACTTCAAAATTGGGAGGTGCACTGTTTGATCATTACAAAGGTTTAGGACATATTGAAACAGGATATTCAATCATGTTTGCGATTTGTGCAGTCGCATACTTAGTAGCGTGGACCGTAATGAAATTACTGGTACCCAGATACAAACCCATCACAGACCTGTGATGAATTAAGCAAAGACGTTATCGGTGAACACCTCACGCGGTTACGATGGCATGTTCCATAATGCCTTGTAAAGATATTTCTGAATGGCTTTCGTGAAAGATACATTGACCTTCATTGATCACTAAGATCTGAGGGCATTGGTGGGGGACCCCGAATGTTTCTGAGATTTTTTCAGAAATGTGGTTGTAGTTGGTCTGATCAAGAAAATGAAAATCTATCTCGCCCGGACAACAGTTTTCCTGCAAACGCTGAAATACAATTTCGCTGAAATGACAACAGGAACTGTATTTAAAAATTACCTGGGGCTTTTCCTGGGACCTAACAACGATCTTTTGTAACTGGTCATCAGCAGTGAGATGGATCCAATGCATGGCTTAAGCAATTAATTTGATCTTTATTTTATCCTCTAAATCTATAACTACTTTGAGGATTCATGGGGCACCCTGATTTTCGGGAGGAATAACACGAACTGATCACTAGAGCAACTAAAGCCAATAGGATAAGAGTAAGAAACTTGTTTTTCATTCGGAATAATTTGCCTTTACAACGGTTTGAACCATCAATTATTTTGCAAATATACATTTCATTTTTATTCAGGCTGGCAATAGGCAATTTTTAATTTCAGAGGGATCCATTGAAAATGAAACTTTTATGGTTAATAGTTCACGTGGATATTTATTTTTTTCTGTTTTTACTCACTAAATCTAAGTGTAAATAATTACTAAGTGATCGCTGAAACCGGAAAAATAATGACCAAAACTGAATAATAATGTGCCAAGCATGGCAGTTGACACAACCACTGAGGTTAAAAGATCATTTCTATCCTTTGCTACATAATTAGTTCTGGCAAAAAACGGCACGAAAATTACTGAAATAGAGTTACGTTTGCAGACAGAAATAAAATTCGATAATGCCGCTTCAATTGAAAAAACCACTTGCCGTAATTGATCTTGAAACTACCGGGACTAATTTAGGGACAGACCGCATCATAGAAATTGCAATTGTAAAGTTGTTACCCGATGGCAACCAGGTGGTGAAGCGCAAAATTATCAATCCCCAGATGCCCATTCCAAGGGCTGGAACGGAAATTCACGGTATCACTGATGAAATGGTGAAAGATGCCCCGGTTTTTAAACAGGTTGCTCATGAATTAAAACAAGTTCTTGATGGATGTGATCTTGCTGGATATAATTCTAACCGGTTTGACATTCCAATGTTGATGGAAGAATTTTTGCGTGCAGGTATGGACCTGGATATGAAGAACAGGAAATTAGTTGATGTGCAGAAGATTTTTCATCTGATGGAGCAGCGCACCCTGAGTGCTGCCTACAAGTTTTATTGTAATAAAGTGCATGATAGGCGCTCACAGTGCTGAAGCAGATGCTTTAGCCACTATGGAAATTTTTCATGCCCAACTTGAGCGTTATCCTGAACTGGGTAATACGATTGAAACAGTTTTGAAAGTTATCGGCGAAGATGTAATTGTTGATTTTGCCCGCCGCTTTATCATGGAAAACGGCGTTGAGATTTTTAATTTTGGAAAACACAAAGGCCGGCCCGTTGCTGAAGTATTGAAAGTCAGAACCGCAGTATTATGACTGGATGATGAAAGGAGATTTTCCTCATGCATACCAAGCAAAAACTTACTGAAATCTATACCCGCACCATGTTGAAAAAGAATTTAACAGACCATTTATAACGATTCCAATTGTCAAAATTCTAATTCCGTAATCTTAGTTCATTTTGCTGAGAAAATTGTCGTCATACCAACGTATAATGAGAAGGAGAATATCTCTGCTATCTTGCATGCTATTTTTGATCTGCACCAGGATTTTCATGTACTAGTGATTGATGATGGATCGCCCGATGGAACAGCCCAGATTGTAAAAGATCTGCAACTAAAATTCCCGGGCCAATTATTTATTGAGGAACGAACGGGAAACAAGGCCTTGGAACCGCCTATATCCATGGATTTCAAATGGGCCATCGCACAGGGATTATCAGTTTATTTTTGAAATGGATGCTGATTTCTCTCATAATCCAAATGATCTTCCGCGACTTTACGATGCCTGCAAAAACGGAGGGGCGATGTTGCCATTGGGTCCCGTTATGTAAAAGGAGGTGGTGTTGTCAACTGGCCACGGACAGTATTGCACTTTCGAAGGGAGGCTTCATTATATACAAGAATGATTACCTGGATGCCGGTAAAGGATCCTACGGCGGATTTGTGTGTTATAAAAAAGAAGTTTTAGAAACGATCAACCTCGACCAAATAGTGTTTGTGGGATATGCGTTCCAGATAGAAATGAAATTTGCCGCGTGGAAACTTGGTTTTAAATTAAAAGAAGTACCTATTATTTTCCAGGATCGCACCCAGGGAACATCCAAAATGAATAAAGGTATCGTAAAAGAAGGAGTACTTGGCGTGTTAAAACTCAGGTGGCTCAGTTTATTTAAAAATTACCGGAGAAGGGTAAAAAATACAGGGGATACTATCAATACACTACAACAAAATAAAATAGTGGCTGAAGGAAAATAAAAAAAGGATATAAAAGAAGGCCGGCAGAAGTTGAGATATAGTTTCTCAACTTTGTTTTTTATAGCTTAATAATTTTCATGAAAAAAGCTTTTCTCCAACTTCATTTTGCTGTTTTTCTTGCCGGTTTTACTGGGGTCCTTGGGCGGTTGATCACGCTAAATGAAGGATGGCTGGTATGGTATCGTCTTCTTATCAGTTCAGTAACAATGTGGATCGTATTTTCGCTGGCTAAGAAACTTCAGCGGGTGTCATTAAAAGATATTTTAAGACTTTCAGGGATAGGTTTTTTATCTGCTTTGCATTGGGTCAGCTTTTACGGTTCTATTAAATATGCAAATATTTCGGTCGCTCTTGTATGTTTTTCTGCCACCGGCTTTTTTACTGCCTTATTTGAACCCCTTTTTTCAAAGAAAAGAATAAATGTCATTGAAGTATTGCTCGGATTAATTGTGATCGCTGGTATTTATATCATTTTTCATTTTGATCCGAAATATAAAACTGGGATTATTCTCGGAGTTATTTGTGCAATATTGCTTGCAATTGTTATGATACTGATCCGTCAGTTTGTACAGAAAATAAATTCCCAAACAATACTTACCTATCAACTAAGTGGTGGATTTATTGCTTTGTCCCTGTTCATGCCCTTTTATCTAAGGGCATTTCCGACCTCTTATGTCATTCCCGGGTTCAGTGACTGGATGTGGTTACTGGTGCTTGCCTGGTTTTGTTCAGTGCTTGCTTTCCAGTTTTCTGTCAATGCACTGCAAAAGCTGACTGCATTTACTGTCAATCTTTCTTTCAACCTGGAACCAGTATATGGAATCTTACTTGCATTTTTTGTATATCAGGAGAACAAGGAACTAAACTGGAGTTTTTTTATAGGATTAGGCTTGATCGTTCTCGCACTATGTATTCAGATGTGGCGGGTTTGGAGGCAATCAAAACCTTCTGCCGTCAGAGCTTCATAACCGGTTCGTTTTTAAGCCGCCTGCTGCGAAATATATTTTACCAGACTTCGTTTTGCGATCGGTAACAGCGTCTCGTTGTAAGGAAAACTAAGATCGGTTTCGACAGCATATACGGCTGGGTTTGGAAGTTCATTCCTGTGACGTATAAGAGCAGCCTTTATATTTTCATAAGTGTTACTCATACTCCGTCGCTGGTTATCGATGTATGAGGTTTTTATACTGCGATATTTCTCGTCATGCTTTTCAAAAAAAGAAAGGCGATAGTAATAAACCCTTGTATTTTTTTTGCCACTGCTTAAAAAGAAATAACCCTCGTTTGTATCAAGAGGCACTAAACCAATAGGATTAATGATGAGATTATGTTCTATGAATTCATAAATTTCTGTGCCGCTTTTGATAGTTCGCTTAATGGTAGTGGTTGAATAATTGATGATCTCTTCAAGTTCCTTCATCAATTCATTGTCTTCCACCATTTGTTCATACAGGAATTGAAGTTTTTCCAATTGTATCCCGGTAAGCTTTTTTGGGAAATGTTCCTGCAGAAATTTTTTGTTCTCTCTGAATGCTACCAGGTTGTTGTAATGAAAGATAACATCAGCAAGTTGCGGGTATAATTTATTTTCGTTAAAGTATTTATTTACCTGCTGCAGGTAGGCGAGAAGCGTGTATTTTTTTAATTCAAAATCAATATAGCCTTCAGCAAACCAGGTTTCAGATAGACTTTCCATAGTGTCTTGTTTAGCGTTTGACCAATATAAAAAAAAGACTTCATTAATGAAATAGGGGTTTAACTTTAAACTGTTAATATCCACAAATAATGCCTAACTAAAAACCAAATAAACAAAATAGTATGAAGTCTTTCTTCGTTGTTGCCATCCTGGGTTTATGCTTTATGTCGTGTAGCCGTACGGTGTATGTAGTTCGTCATGCTGAAAAACTTACTTCTTCTGAAAGTATTGGAAAAATGATGGCGGATGACCCACCTTTGTCCGAAGCCGGAAAAGTGAGGGCGCTTGTATTGAAAAATGAACTGGCCGATAAGCATATCGGGCATATTTATTCAACAAATACCATTCGTGCAAGGTCTACTGCAGAACCATTAAGTCAGGCGATAAAGATAAACGTTGAACTATATGGTAGTATTGACTCTTTAATAAGCGCTATTAAGTTGGGTCAAGGGAATGTACTAGTGGTTGGTCATTCGAATACAGTTGATGATATTGTAAACAAATTGTGCGGCCAGGTAAAGATTGCGTCTGATTTGAAGGATGGGGAATATGACAATCTGTTTATAGTGAAGATAAGGGGAAAGAAAATCATTTTTGATAAACGCAAATATGGGTATCCTTCTAATCCCTGATCACCGGGGGTTAAAGTTTTATAAACTTTTCCGTAATCCTTTCTCCTTGTTTTTCTGCGCGGATAAAATAGAGTCCCGGTTTTAGCCGGCTTATATCCAGTTTCTGAATTTTTGAACTGATTGTTTTTTTGAGCTGCAGCTGCCCCGTAATATTGATCACCTGTAATTCTTTGCCCACCCACCTTGTATCAAATTCTACATTAACGATAAGCTCAGTGCTGGCCGGGTCAGGATAGATCTGTACGTGCAGCCAACGGGGAGATGGATCTGGTAGGGGTATTTCTTCGTTCACCGGAGTTCCTAGTGCATTTGACGAGAGAATAGAATAGCGGGCTCCTCCTGGTTCAAACAATGCTCTCATTTTTTGTTTTTGCCCTTTTGTGAACATAACCAGGCAAGCATCATTTGTAAAATCCATGTAGTCCATATACATATCGCCGTACGGGGCGTTGCTACAAGTAATGCGAACACCAGATGGACAACCATTGGTGAACGTTTCTTGTTTTGGTGTATCCGCAACTCCATCGTCCCCGCAATCCGCATCGCCCCACAAATGTCTCAGACCTAACCAGTGACCTATTTCATGAACAGCAGTCCTGCCGCCCAAAGCTGCTTTGCTTATAACTACGCCATCCTTATCTGAAGGATCGCCTGGCACACTTGAATACCCAAGAAATTGATCCAATGCTCCGACCCAAACGTTTAAGTAACTTTTAGGATCCCAACCATCATCGCCCATTTCGGATGAAAGCTTGATCTTGTCGTCCGTGGTCCATTTTGTGATAGGAGTGTACTTATGAATAATACCGGAAGTAGATCGACCCTTTGAATCAACCATGGCAAGTTGAAATTCGATTCCGCAATCCGCAGCAAGAGGTTTGAATGCCCCGGGTATCTTTACCGTATCAGCGTTTAACTTTCTGAAGTCTCTATTTAAAATCCGGATCTGACCTCTTACCAAACTGTCGCTGATATTTTCGGCAGGATAATGATAAAGAACATGTACAACAACAGGGATTGTTATTGTTCTTCCAGCCACATCAGATGAAATCCGTGATGACTCCTGACGTAACACAAAATCCTGCGCCGCATCATATAATTTTTGCAAACCCGGATCCTTTTGAATTAGCTGTTGCTGGTATTCAAATGACCTGCAATCACGTTGTGCAGAAACAAAATAAGTCGTCAATAAACCGATCGACCCTAAGAGTACCGTTCTCATATGTCCGTTTAAACATTAACTGTGTGCAGAGATCTTCTGCGGTTTTAAACCGGCATTGGAAAGGATAACACGAATATTGGGGAGAAATTAAAAGGAATTCACGGGATCGGTTTCGGGAAAGATTTTTCGGAAGGGTGAGATTTCATCCAAATATAATTCGTTTAATGTTTATATCAAAGAAAGTCCCAACCTTTTAGCTTTAACAAGGTTAATTCATATCAAACCTTATTTTTGTGCGGTTCAAACCACCCAAATGAAAAAAAATGTCTACACAGGTATTTGTACCATAATCTTTGTCGCACAGTGCACATCCTTAACTGGTTGCAACAATGGGGTTGATACTCCAGCTACGCCGCCACCTCCCCCACCCGCGAGTTTGAGCTGTACCATCCAAAAGGTACTTCCTCATGATACATCATCGTTTACCGAAGGTTTATTGATCTATAAAGGGTCGCTGTATGAAAGCACAGGTGATCGTGGTAAGTCTAAATTGCTGAAAATTGATCTGAATACAGGTAAAGTCGAGAAGCAGCTCGATCTTGATCAGAAATATTTTGGAGAAGGTATCGTCATTTTACGCGATACTATTTACCAATTGACGTACACAGAGAAAGCTGTGTTTGTATATACAATGGATTTTAAAAAAATCAAGGAGTTCACCATTACTACTGATAATGGGCAGGGCTGGGGAATGACAACGGATGGAACGAATCTTATTGTTGATGATGGCAGTAGTAATCTTTATTTTTATGAGCCTTCAACATTTAAATTGATCAGAAAACTCTCCGTAACGGATGCCGGTGCTCTTGGATATAATTTGAATGAGCTGGAATATATAGACGGGTATATATATGCTAACCAGTGGCAGCTTCCCTATATTTTAAAAATTGATCCTTCAGACGGCAAAGTAGTAGCCAAAGCCGACCTGACCGATATCTGGAATCGCATTCAACAAAAAGCTCCAAAGGCGGACGTACTTAATGGCATCGCTTATGATGCAGAAACAAAGAAGACCTATATTACCGGGAAAAACTGGCCAGAATTATACGAGGTTCAACTCAATTGACTTACTTCGAGATGATATAGATCACAGAACTGCATTTCTTTTTATCAAATAATGCTTCCAGGTTCGATATAAACCCATTCCAGCTTGCCGTCAACCAATTTGTTTTTCCCTGACCACCCCGGGGGCGGGCATTTTTGTATTGGCTGCTCAGAAAGCTTACGTAAAAACTATCAAACCACATTGGTTTATACCTGGCTATTTTCATTCCATTTTTCTCGATGAGAAGTTTCATTGAAAGGGGCGAAAAATGGTAAAGATGTCTTGGGACATCGTAAGCCGCCCAGTATTCTTTATAAACAGAAGCATCAAAAGAAGTATAGTTAGGGACTGCAATAACCAGCCGACCATCCGGCTTCAATAATTTTTTAACCTGTTGTAAATAGCCCTGCAGATCATGTACATGTTCAAGCACATGCCACAGCGTGATAACATCAAAGGTATTTTCCGAAAAATGAAAAAGCTCGTCCATGGTCTTTAATTCGCAATCAAGACTTTCTTTCGCAACCTTTCTTGCATCTTCATCAGGTTCAAGACCTGTTACGTTCCACCCATTTTGTTTCATTTCATGTACAAAGGCACCTGTGCCACTACCTACATCTAAAAGAGTTCCTTCTTTTCTTCCGGCTATTTTACAGATCAATTTTCTTTTTTGCCTGAGAGTCTTTTTTCGAACAATTTGGTACATTCGATTTACAAGACCCTTCGAAGTGTTGGTGTGGGAAATATAATTTTCGGACTTGTAATATTGCCCAATTGAATTGCTGCCCGGAACATCCTGGGTAAATCTCAATGAACAATCAGTACATTCCCAAATTGAAAATGATTTACCTGATACGGAATAATCTTTTGTATTGAAAACGGGTTGCAGCAATAAAGAATCGCAGGCCGGGCAATGACTATAATGAACAATTGAATTCATTCTTTTTAAATGATGCGCAAAGTAAAGTGAATTTGCAACAATAGATGTCTATGGGGTCAGTTTGTACCCTGCAGGCGCGTTAGCGGGAGAAATTCTTAAATGATTCCCGGTTGAAACAGTTGTAATGCCGTGTTCAGAAAAATACCACCCAAGAAACAGGAAAATGGCAACAACAATTGCAACCGGCCATACCCACCAGGAATATTTTTTTTCGTCCTTAACGGAATTTAATAGCTTGTTCATTTCTGTCGAAGTCTTTTCAACTTCACCAACAAGCACCCGGTGTTCAACGTTGTCCCTGATTATTTTTTGACCCGGCACACTTTCAAGCCAGCGGAGTTCTTCTGTCATGCTTGTGAATTTGATCTCTCCCGTAAGCTCTTTTTGAAAACTTCCTACCTTCAGCCAGTGTATTTCTTTTCCTTCTTTCAGTTTCCTGGTCAGATCAAATATAAAGTCGTTGAACCGGATCACCGCCTCGCTGTCAGTAATACCAAAATGCGATGCCAGCCATGAAAATAATTTCCCCCTGGGGATTTCATCTTCTTTCTCGAGTGTGAAAAAATATCCGGGAGGAGAAAAATGGCGATCCGCAAATTCGGATCTTGAAGACTGCAAATGCAGCGCGATCGTTCCAACACCGGGAAGATCAAGTTTCTTATATTTGATCAGGAACCTGTAGAGACATTCATACATTTCAATTCTTTTGGTCGAACGCAAAGATAATACCGGCCACAAAGTTAAAACCATACACGGGATACTGGTTCCAGCGCTGGTATTTTCGGTTAAAGATATTATTGAACTGGCTCCAAACCTTTAGATTTTGTGTGATCTGGAAATCAAGACCCGCATTCAGATCAAATGCTCCGTTCAATTCTCCGTTATCGCCATTGCTTTTACGGTATTGAACGCCATTCCACGCGAACAGGTCACTCGTAAGATAAAGGTCTTTTAGCACCTGCACCCTCATTGCGGCATTTAATTCGACCGGCACCAATCCATATGCCTTGGCATTGTCTTTTAAATTCATGTAATCATTCAAACTAAATCCCGCTTTCAATGAAAATTTTTCCTGCACGGTGTAACCGATCTCTCCATCATAATGCAATACTTTCATCTGCGATTCATTGAGCACAATAAAGGATTTGCCATCCACGGAATCGTTTACAAACAAGGGTTGATTGGTCAGTTTATTATACCCGGCCTTTGTACTGTAAGAAAAATGATCACCTACTGATCCCTTAAAACCAATATAGCGTTCTTCAATTCCTGTATTCTTCATAGATGCAGGTGCCCATATCCATGGATTGAAGGAGGCCAGGTATTCATAAGTTGTTTTACGCAAATAGCCTGTCCACCCCGCGATCACATTAAATCGTTTGTCGGGGGTTCCTATTTCGGCGGTTATGTTTGGATAAATTTTTGAGTCTTTATTATCCCATGTCGGCCGAACGCCGGCCTGGATATTAATACTGGGTGTCCTGTACAATACAGCGGGTGAAATATAGTAAGCTGTGTTGTTGATGGCAACTTTTCCTCCCGGCTTGTACCTTGTCAGATCGAAATTTAGCCCAAGATCGACAGCAAAATTTTTTCCAACTGTTTTTTCCAATGGCAGATTTATGACCGTGTTGCTCTCATTGTTATTATGATTATCGCTAAATACATGAATATTCACTTCGGGTGCATAGCTAAGTCCGAAACTTGTCGGCTGGATATTATGAAATGAACCCCTTGCGATCCATGTAGTAAAGGTTTGCTTTATTGAGTCGGTAGGGAATGATAGTATTTCCGGTAAATAACCGTATTTATAGGTCTGATCACTTTTCATTCCCAGTTTTGCATCCCATTCTAAATTTTTTGCCGTCTGGAAAAAGCCATCCAGCGCAACATCTGTATGACTGAATTTCTGGAAATCTTTTTTCCCTTCCGATGCTACGTGCCGGGCATAAATATTCAGTCCCGCGTTCTTGCCATCGCCAAAAGATATGCCCGCCTGCAGGTAGGGTGTTTTCTGACTTCCAAACCCCGCTTTGATATAACTATTATTATCCCATCTTCCACCTGTATCAATATTCAATGCCAGTGGTTTTAAATTTCCCGGCTGGTAGTCGAACAATAGATTTTCATCGGGCAAAATATATTGCAACTTAGGTTTTGATGTGTCAGCTTCCGGCGGTGTCGCATTCATGTTGATCTTGGCCGTTTCATGAAGTGTGGGCTTGAAAGTGGAAGTAACTTCTACAGTGCGCTTCCTGGTTGAATCAACCTGTGCCTGCGCATAAATTCCCAATAGCAAAATCCCAATTCCCCAAAAGATTTTTGTGTAATGTCGCCGTTTTATCATTGTAATATCTTGTTTTTTGTCGTCATCGGCCTCACCTCCCGGTCTCCTCTCCAACCGCGTGCCGCCCTAGCTTCAGCGGTGGCAAAAGGAGAGGAGAGGCCGGGCTTTGAATATTTTTCAACTTTAGCAATTAAGCATTTCAGCTTTTATTTTCTATTCAACTATTTGCTTTATGCGTTAGCAAGTCCTTCCCTTTGGGAAGGATTTACGATGGGCTTTACTGGCCCACCTTGCTGTTCTTGCTTTCTTCCTCGATCACTTTACTCAACTTAGTTTGTGCTTCTGTTTTTAATTCCATATTTATACTGTGGTCAACAATACTTTGGAATGTCGCCTTTGCATTGAAATAATCTTTTTCCTTGAAATAAATATCGCCGAGAAGGATATAACTTTTCGTTACCCAGTAATCGTATGAGCCTGATTTGTTGATCGTTTCAAAAGCGGCCTTCTCAGCCTCGGTCAAATGATCAACAGCAAACCAGCTATTTGCAATTTCATACCTGGCCTCCGCGGCTAATGCCGACTTATTAATGGTAACTACCGTTTTATAGTTAGCAATGGCAAGATCATATTGACCGCCGACCTGGTATGACTTCGCAATGGCCATATTGGCAAGCGCTTTATCATCGCTGCTACTGCCTTTTTGATTGAGCAGATCTTTTGCATTATTCACCGCGTCGGTCCACTTCTGTTGCTGATATTGGCTACGCAATAAACCACGCATAGCTTCCAGTTTATTCTCCTGGCTGCTTGTGAATTGCTTCAGCTGACTATAATATGTCTCCGCCTTTGCATAATTTTTTAACTCAAAGAAGTAAATACGTGCAGCCGTCAAAGCTGACTTCTCTGCATATTTGTTTGGAGCTTCAGCCACGACCGCTTCATAACCGCTCAACGCATTATTCCAGTCACCCTTACTGTTATAAATTTCGCCGCGGTAAAAATTTGCTTCAACCGTATGTGCACCCTCAGGAAATTTTTGCAGGTAATTATTAAAAGCATTCAATGATGCCGTTACGTTCCCATTTTCATACTGAGCTTCAGCCGCTGAAAATGTGAGTGAATCCTCTGCATCCACCGATAAAGGTTTCCCGGCTTTTTTCATGAAATCGACATAGTCACCGGTCCTGCCAGTCTCAACCGAGATAGTTTTTACATCATCCAAAGCATCACTCGCCTCATCCGAATTTGGGTACTGCGCAATGAGAGCTTTATATTGGTTCAGTGCCTCACCCGTATTGTTCATGTTGTAATAGCAAATACCAAGACGCAAATAAGCCTGTGGTTTTTGTGAACTATTGCCCTGCTCTTTAATTATATTGTTCAAATAAGGAATGGCATCTTTGAAACGTTCCTGCGACATATAACCTTTGGCGATCTCCATATTTGCATCGGTCACTAAGGATGAAGTGGGAAATTTCCTGTTCATCGTATTCAACAAGTTGATCTTGTCTCCCGGGTTTTTTATTCCTGCGATCATTGCCTGCTGAAAAGTGGCATAGTCTTCCGCAGGCCATGAAAATTTGATCACGTTACCATACATGGCATTCGCCCTGGCGTAATCACGGTTCATGAAATAACAGTCAGCGGTACGTATATATGCATCTTGAGTAATGGCATCGGAGTTTAATGAAGCATACTTTCCAACAGGTTCAAAAAAACTTAAAGCAGCCGGATAATTTTCCTTACGCAGATAACTATAACCCAAATTGTACTTTGCATTTGCGGGATTGGCTTCACCGCTTGCAGGCGACCCTGCGGTTACATAATTATTGTAATAGCGAATAGCGTCGTCTGTTTTATTGTTGCGATAAGCAATTTCACCTTTCCAGAAATTTATATAGGGAAGTATGGCTGCATTTGCCGGGTCTTTCAGTGCTTTATCAAGTAAAGCGTCCGCTTCTGCCAATCTTCCATCATTGATGTACTCTGTGGCACGGCCAAATAATATCCGGGGATATAATTTTTTTACGCTCTCGGATGGCTTGTCTACAGTCTGCAACAAATTCAACGCATCGGCGTAGTTGCTGGTATTGGCGAGAACAGAAACCAATAATTCCTTTGCTTCTTTGTTATAGGTCGAGTTGGGGTATTCAGTTAAAAATGACTGTAAGCTGTTAAGAGCTTCATCCTGGTAACCCAATTCATAAGAAAGCTTGGCGTAATTGTATTTTGAAACTTCCTTTAATGCAGCGTTGCTGCTGTTGGATGCGCAAAACAAATAAGCATTTCTTGCATTAGCTTTTTGACCTGTTTTTAAATAAGCATCGCCAAGCATGTACATGGCATGCTGGCTCAGCGTGTCTTCTTTACCGCTTAATTGTTTGAATCCCTCGATGGCTTTTGGATATTGTTTAGCCTGGTAATAGCAATACGAAAGTTCATAGAGATCTTCGCGACGAACCTTTTTTGTTTTATTAACGTAGGCTTCAAGATAAGGAAGGGCTTCTGTAAATTCTCCTCTTTCAAAATGGGCATGGCCCAGCAATTGGTTCATTTCGACGTCATAGTAGTTGCTGCCTTTTTTGAGTTTCTGCCCCGCATAGGCAATGGCTTCCTCTTTCTTTCCCTGTATATAATAGATCTGTGCTATGTAGTAAGGAACAATAGTTTGATAATTTTTCTCATTTTCTACGATCTTAAAGCTTTGCAGGGCCTCACTATATTTCTTATCTCTGAAAGCGAGAAAACCGTAATAATAATTCGCGTCGATGTAATTGGGATCGCCTTTTACCTGGCGGATGCTGTTGAATAATGGTTTTGCTTTAGCAAACTGTTGCTGCACAAAATATGAATACCCCTGGTGAAACTGCATGTCGGCAATTTCACGATTACTGAGATTGGCAATGTTGGCTTGCTCATATCGTTCAGTCGCCTCTGGAAATTTTTCCTGCCGGTAATAATACTCTCCCAGGTGAAAATTCATTTGTTGCACCCGTGCATTATTCTTTTCAAGATCAATGTAGTTTTTTGCCATTTCCTCGGCACGACCTTCATTTTGCTTCAAGGCACAGGCAATAGTGTAGTAATTTATTTCCTGGACCGTGGTAACATTATTGATCTTATCGGTTTCACGGACAGATTGCTGTAATTCTTTAAATATAGGATAAGCAAGGCTGTACTCTTCCTTCTGAAAATACTCCTTTGCTTCTTTAAATTTTTCTTCGGGGTCTGAATAAAAGCGTGTTTGCTGTGCAGTTGCCGAAATACTAAAGAGAAAGGCGAGAATTACAATGCTTTGAGTCTTCATGTTACTGTGTCCTTTAACCGGTTGGAGGATTAACGTCGTAAATATTCAAATTATTTCAGGGCTGACCAAACATCATTCCAAACAGCTGTGGAAAACTGGGTATGTCGTTAATGTTTTAACAATTCATTCATTCTTGTTGCTGGTTGTCAGTTGCTGGTCACCAGTTGCTATAGTTACAGGCTGCTCCTAAAAATTCCATATTTTCTTCATCATCCATAACTAAAAAACCAATAACCAATTGTCGCAAAACAGCAACCATTTCGTAACATTGCATCTCGAAATTCAGACGTATGAAAATTGCAAGTACTAAATATTCCGATACGGCTTTTTCGTTTGCTACCCTTATTCTTCGTCTTGGGCTTGGAATTATAATGCTGGTGGCCCATGGCTACGATAAATTGCAGCATTTTTCAAAATATTCAGCCGGTTTTTCTGATCCTTTTCATTTGGGCAGAGGGGTATCATTGTCAATGGATATTTTTGCCGAATTCTTTTGTTCCTGTCTTATCATATTAGGCTTATTTACACGCCTGGCCTGCATTCCGTTGATCATTGCCATGTCAGTAGCACTTTTCAATGCTCATCACGGTGATGCTTTTGGCAACGGCGAAAGAGCCGCCTTATTTCTTACTGGTTATATTGCGTTGCTGTTTGTAGGGCCGGGCAAAGTAAGTATCGATAAATTGATTGGAAAATAAGAATCGTCAATCGTGAATCGTCAGTCGTGAGTGATCCAAATCGGATAAAATTGTTTTCACGATTCACTCCCGATAGCTATCGGGATCACGTTTCACGAATAAATCGCAACATGTTCTCCTCCGAAACCACAGTAAGAGTTCGCTATGCCGAAACCGACCAGATGGGTGTTGTCTACCACAGTAATTTCTTTTTATATTACGAAGTTGCCCGGGCAGAATCTATTCGCAAGCTCGGATATACTTATGCAGATATGGAGAAGATGGGGGTCATCATGCCGGTAGTAGAAGTTCAGTCCAGATTTTTAAGACCGGCCTTATATGATGACCTGCTGACAATAAAAACGATTTTAAAAGAATTGCCGGCTCATCATAAAATTGAATTTCATCACGAGGTGTATAATGAAAAAGAAGAGCTATTGGTAACAGGCAAGGTGATCCTATATTTTATGGAAGCAAAAACAATGAAGCGAACGACAATGCCTGAGCAGCTACTAAGAAAAATAAAGCCTTATTTTGGTTAATTTTATTTCATGGAGAATAACCCACACTTTTCATCTGATCCTGGCTCTGAAAACAGGGACACGAGCGATATATTTTCTGCGCCGTCATTTGGATATCCACCCAAGCCTGAGCTGGAAAATAAAAGGGGAAATGTTTGGATTCGTTCCGTCACTAGTCTTGCCTTATATCTTTTGATCGGGTATTATTTTTTCAGCGCCAACTGGATGTTGCTTATTATTCTTACAGCCATTGTCATCTTTCATGAGCTTGGTCACTTCCTTGCCATGAAAGCATTCCACTACAAAGAACTCGGTATTTTCTTCATTCCCTTGCTGGGCGCTTATGCAAGTGGTACAAAAAGAGAGGTATCGCAAAAACAATCAGCGATCATTTTATTGGCAGGACCGTTACCGGGAATTATTGTAGGTATTTTTTTATTTATCCTGGCAAAAGGCCGCAATAGTGAGATGGCGTATGGGGACTATCGCTTATTAGGAGAAACGGCCACGTTGCTGATCTTTTTAAATGTTCTTAACCTGCTTCCCATTTATCCATTGGATGGGGGACAACTCCTGAACAGGCTGTTTTTGGATGAGTCAAAGATCATTGGAAAAATATTTGTTGTTGTCTCTGCATTGGCGCTTGGATACTTTGCGGTAAGGATCGGTTTTTATCCTTTGCTTGTTTTTCCCGCCATGATGTTGTACAGGTTATGGAGCGACACGAAATTTGATGAGATGACCCGCAAGGTAGAGGCCAAGGGCATCAATCTTGAAAAGACCTATGAAGAAATTACGGATGAAGAATACTGGGGCATGCGCAATATCCTGATCGGGAATAATTATTCAACATTGAGAAATGTAAATCCTGCTCCCCCTTACGAGTATTCAGCTTATGAAGACAGGGTCGTTAGTGCTATTGAAAATCTTTTACAAAGGACGATCATCCAGGATCTTTCGTGGTTTGGCAAGGCAATTATAATACTCATCTGGGCAGGAAGTTTCGCATCGCCATTTCTTTTAAATATGGATCTTCCTTTCCTGCATTATCAGGCGCGATGATGATCGGCCCGCCAGTTCTGAATGGCTTTTTTAATATCAACTCCCTTTAAACTTTTATCGGCTGCCTGTCGACAAAGATCAGCAAACTCTTCATCAGGTGCGAAGCGCAATGCGATGATCTGCCGCATGCGTAAGCGATTATCCAATGGCTTCCCGGTGAGAATAAAATGACGAAAATTTTCTTCCGCGCGGATGGCCCTGTCCTGGGCTATTAAAGCAAATCGACGGCCAAACCAGGCCAGGCTTGCAAGAATAAGCGAAACGGCAACCAGTAACGAAGCAGAATAAAGATTTTCTTTTGATGAGTTGGCAAGGTTAATAATGCTGCCAATGATCACGGCGATAATAGCTGCATAAGTAACAATATGAAACATGAAAACATAACGCCCGTGATTTTTAAAACTTTGTTCTTTCATAACGATAGTTTGATTTTAGTTAAAGTATTTATTAAGACTGACGATGAGAAAATGTTTTTATTTTAAAACATCCAGTACTTTGTACATTTTATTGACCAGGGCTGATGACGAACCGCTGTAATTGTTTATAAGAAAAGAAAACATGTATTGCGTCCCATCGCCGGACGTATGATAACCGCAAAAACCTTTTACGTCGCTTATGGATCCGCTTTTCATTTTCATATTGTTGTATTCGGGTAATGCGTTAAAGAAGTAAGGGTACCAGGGTCGTTCCTTCGCATATTTTAAGATATCAACCTGTGCATGTGTAGTGACACGGTTGAGTGGTGAGAGGCCTGAGCCATCATAAATATTCAGTTCATTTTCATCAAGGCCCTTTTTTTTCCAGAAATCTTTTACGATCACAACACCTGTATCGGTTGCACCAAATCCCCTTTTCTCATAGGCAAAGGTTTTTAATAATGCTTCGCCGTAAAGATTAATACTTTTCTGGAGGAACCAATAGATGATGGAATCAAGAGAAGGAGAGTAATAGGTGAACAGCGGATTCTTTATTTGCGCATCCGCTACTTTCCAGGGAGCAATGGTCGAGTTATCCTTTTCTCCAGTGAAAAATTTGTTTTTTGATGCATAGTTTTGAAACGCGAGGTTAAAAGTCTTATAAGGCGATGGGTCCGCACCCGAAATAGAAAAGCGATTGGCGCCGCCAGGAACAGTTCCTTTGATCAGCGTGAAAGAATTCCCTGGTACAAAATAAATATACGCATTATCGCCGCTACCTACGGCTCCCGTCTTGCTGCTATTTATTATGTTCCACCAGTTTGGTGTAATTGAAGTGTCAAGATCTGCCTGGTCGCCAACTTTCTTTCCGGGTATAAAAGTGACGTCATACTGGTTCTCATGCCAGTTAAATACTTGTGCTGTTGCTCCGTAATAATTAGCGACATCTTCAATTAACCAGCCGCCAGGCGGCACCTTTTCAAGATCGTTGTCATAAATAGTTAATTCATTTATTTTATTTATCCCGGCTTGTTTTAATCCATCAATAATTTTTTTAAAAATGACAGTATCTTTTGTATTCGCGTATCTCCAGCTGCCAAATGTTGGATCATAAAAGCTGGAAACAAAGATTTGATTTTCGTTTCCGTTCAATATGGTCTTATATCGATAGTCCTTTCCCAGCAATTCAAAAGCAGTTGCGGCCGTAATAATTTTTTGTGTAGATGCAGGCGCTAATCCGATTTTAGAATTTTTGTCAAATACGACTTCTCCTGTTTTTGCATTGATGACGTACAGGGAACTGATAGCATGCCTGAGCTGGGAGTCGGATTCAAATTGCTGGTAAGTTTGCAGCAGTTTTTCTTTGACAGATTGTGCATTTAAACAATGAAACAGTGACAAGTAACCAATAACAAGGAAAACTTTTTTCATAAAATGAAGCGGTTATTACTTTGCGCTTAAATTACTTTATTTCCAGTTGATCATTCATAATCCTTAAATCTGGTTCTTATACAGATTGTGCATTTAAACAATGAAACAGTGACCAGTAACCAATAACAAGGAAAACTTTTTTCATAAATGAAGTGGTTATTACTTTGCGCTTAAATTACTTTATTTCCATTTGATCATTCATGATCCTTAAATCGTGGTTCTTTTACAGATTGTGCATCTAAACAATGAAACAGTGACCAGTGAGCAATAACAAGGAAAACTTTTTTCATAAATGAAGCGGTTATTACTTTGCGCTTAAATTACTTTATTTCCATTTAATCATTCATAATCCTTAAATCGTGGTTCTTGCTTCTATAATAACGATTGGCGATGAGCTCCTGATCGGTCAGACTATTGATACCAACAGTGCATGGATGGCTGAGGAGTTAAATAAAATTGGTGTATGGGTAAAACGCAGGGTGGCAGTAGGCGATGTTTGGGATGATATCTGGAATGCGTTGGACGAAGAAAGTAAACATGCAGATATCATTTTAATAACGGGTGGACTTGGACCTACAGCAGACGATATTACAAAGCCGCTTCTTTGTAAATACTTTGGCGGCAAGCTTATAGTGAATGAACAGGTACTTGCGCATGTAAAATACTTATTTGAAAAAATTTTTCGCCGGCCCGGACCCATTTTAGAAAGGAACCTAAGGCAGGCTGAAGTTCCTGATGTTTGCACAGTATTGATGAATGAGAGAGGAACAGCACCCGGAATGTGGTTCACCCCCCAACCCCCTAAAGGGGGAGTTTTGAAAGACCCGGGTAACAAAGTATTCATTTCATTGCCGGGAGTACCACATGAGATGAAAGGGTTGATGAAGAAAGAAGTGTTGCCAAGGTTGCAACACCATTTTAAAATGCCATTTATACTTCACCAGACTTTTCTTACTTATGGAATCGGGGAATCATTCTTGGCGGAAAAAATAAAAGACTGGGAAGAAAATTTACCCGTGCATCTTAAACTTGCTTACCTGCCTCACTACGGAAATGTGCGTTTGCGATTGACCGGAACAGGCGATGATAAAAATAAGCTTGAAAAAGAATTAGAGGAACAATCCGAAACTTTAAGACCATTGATACAGGAATGGCTGGTAATAGACGATGATATGACCATTCAGCAGGTAGTGGCAAAACTTTTGAAGGAACGAAAACAAACAGTGGGTACCGCAGAAAGTTGTACAGGCGGCTATATTGCTCATTTGCTCACTATCGATCCGGGGGCTTCGAGCAATTTTAAAGGAACTGTGGTAGCATATGATAATAAGGTGAAGGAAGATATTCTTGGTGTTTCGCACGATACAATTGAATCAGCCGGGGCAGTGAGCGAAGAAACAGTAAGACAAATGGTGCTGGGAACCCTTAAACAATTAAAAACAGATTATGCTCTCGCAACCTCTGGTATTATGGGGCCTGATGGCGGCACTGAACAAAAGCCTGTTGGTACTGTATGGATCGGTGTTGGCAACAATAAAAAAATTGAGACCCAATTGTTTCATTTTCGTTTTGACAGATTGCGTAATATTGAACAAACATCACATACGGCACTAAATCTTTTGAGGAAATTTATATTGCTGAATCGTGATTGATTTGATGTAAATTGATTAGGGGGAAAAAATTACCTTTGATGAGTCAGTAAAGGCTGCAACAGGCGATAAATAGCTATATCGCTGGCTATGTAAAAATCAAAAACAAAATCAAATGGCTATAGTTGATCTGGTAATGCCGAAGATGGGCGAAAGCATCATGGAGGCGACTATTTTGAAATGGCACAAGCAGCCTGGCGACTATGTGAAGATGGATGAAACAGTTCTTGAAATTGCTACAGATAAAGTAGATACAGAAGTGCCCAGTACTGCTGAGGGAATTATTGAGCAGATCTTATACAATGTGAATGACGTGGTGCCCGTGGGAAGTGTGATCGCAAAAATTAAAACGGAAGTGGAGGAAGCTATAAGAAACAACGAACAAGGAACAAGGAACAAGGAGCAAGAGATAAGGCATCAGGATACAGAATACAGGGAAGAAGCAGAAGCTGTTTCACATTCCACTGCAACTTCAAACTACTCCAAAGGAGTCCATTCGGATAAACCTCAAACCAATAACTCAAACGGTCGCTTTTATTCTCCTCTTGTATTAAACATTGCGGCGAGTGAAGGTGTCAGCATGACCGAGCTTGAGACCATACCAGGTACCGGCAATGAAGGTCGCGTAACCAAGAAGGATATTTTGCAGTACGTTAGCAGGCGGAAATCGGGAATGATCAGTAAGCAGTCGGGCCGGAGACAGGGGTCGGTGGTAATGCAAGAGGAACCGGTTTATGAGACTCCTTCGCTCACGACTCACGACTCACGACTCACGGCCTACTCCGGAAATGTAGAGATCATTGAAATGGATCGCATGCGTAAGCTGATTGCTGAACACATGGTAAGAAGTAAAAATACCAGTGCGCATGTAACGAGTTTTACTGAAGCTGATGTGACCAATATTGTGATGTGGCGTGAAAAAGTGAAAAAAGAATTTGAAAAAAGAGAGGGAACAAAGATCACATTTACCCCATTATTTATCGAAACGGTTGTTCACTGTATAAAGAAGTTCCCGTTGATGAATAGTTCTGTTGAAGGTGATCGGATTCTTGTTAAGAAGGATATTAATATCGGTATGGCTACCGCATTGCCGAATGGGAACCTGATCGTGCCCATTATTAAAAATGCGGATCAGTTAAATTTGGTTGGTTTGGCTAAGCAAGTGAATAATCTCGCCGACAATGCAAGAACGGGTAAACTAAGGCCGGATGATACGCAGGGAGGGACTTTTACTCTAACCAATGTCGGCACATTTGGAAGCCTGATGGGAACACCGATCATTAATCAGCCACAGGTGGCTATTCTCGCAGTAGGTGCCATAAAAAAGAGACCTGTGGTAGTTGAAACCCCCCACGGTGACAGTATTGCGATACGCCATATGATGTATCTAAGTTTAAGTTATGATCACCGGATCATTGATGGCAGTCTTGGGGCCACATTTCTGACCTCTGTAGCGAATGAATTGGAGAATTTCAATCCAAACCGGGATTTTTAACAATTCCCTTCGTAGTTTCCGAAGGGTATTTTCATGCTTATTTAACTGTGTTTTAAGTTTAGCCGTATTATTTTTGGTTCATCAAAAGCACACCACTATGAAAAAATTCTTCTTTTTATCCGTTTCGTTCCTTTTCCTGTTTGCTTTTTCAAATGCCCAATTAAAAAATTTTTTCAAAAAAGATTCATCGGGTAAAAGTGGCGTCGACAAGATCGTTCAAAAATTGCCTGGTAAAGGTTCTGGCAGCCTCACTAACGATGAAGTAGTAAGCGGGTTAAAAGAAGCTCTCGAGGTAGGGACAAAAAATGGAACTGACAAACTTTCCATGGTGGACGGTTTTTTTAAAGACGCTGTGATAAAGATTTTAATGCCCCCCGAAGCAGAGAAAGTGGAAAAAACATTGAGAAATGTTGGATTAGGTAAGCAGGTCGATAATGCGATCCTTTCTATGAATCGTGCGGCTGAAGATGCGGCAAAAGGTGCAGCTCCCATTTTTATTGACGCGATCAAACAAATGAGTATCCAGGATGCTTTTGGAATTTTAAAAGGTGGAGATTTTGCTGCTACCAATTATTTGAAAGATAAAACAACGGCTTCCCTTACTGAGGCATTCCGCCCGGTCATAGAAACTTCATTGAAAAAAGTTGATGCTACTAAATACTGGAACACCGTATTCACTACTTATAACAAATTCAGCAGTGAAAAGGTAAATCCGGATCTTGCAGCTTATGTAACTGAAAAGGCATTGGCAGGGATCTTTTACCAGGTTGGCCAGGAAGAACAAAAGATCAGGAAAGATCCAGTGGCAAGGACCACAGATCTTTTGAAGAAAGTGTTTGCAAATTAATGATGAGAGAAAAAGAGATTAGAAAGAGATAAAGAGTTCTTCCTCTTTGTCTCTTTTTATTTGTAGTGAGCTGCAAATTTTGGCATATGCTCTTTTCTCTTAGTTCACAGAGCGATACCAATCGAAACTCCAAATCGTATACCCATCAATGGACCGTTAAAATCGGCTGTTACGGTTCTGTTCATATTGTCAACATGAACATCTACTTTATTTTTGATAAAAGGAAATTGGTTTAAAAAATCTTTGATATCCTGTTCCGCCTCATCCGCCTGAATACTGGTCCATGCTCCCGAGTTGTACGGATCAATTGCCCTGAAATTATTAGTCGAGGACGTGACTTGAGGACCTAAGAAGAAGAGATCAATGACCAGCCGTTTGGCTAATATAAATTGAGCACCTAACTGTACTCCTAAGCCCACACCGTTATAGGCATTTGTGAAGTCCATGGTCACAGGCTGACCATCCAGTTCTCCCTCACCGGTGCCATCACTGGTGTGATGAACATACGTAAAGAATGGTTCGATATAAAAACCCTTCAATATCTGTTTCGATAAGTATCTTCTGAAACCAGCGAGGAATGAAACCGCCTTCATGTGCATATCGACCTCATGACCGTCGAAATTTGCATGATATGGCCTGCCGACGGGAACACCGATCTTTGCCGTCAGTGATGATTTCGTTAGAAGGCTGTACTCGACCTGGAAACTTGCATTACCCAGGATCAGCCCCGTGGGAGCCCACTTCAAGGTGATCTTTGGTTCAAAAGCCTTATCCTGCGCATTTATGAATGAACAAATGAAAGCAAGAATTAGAATAAGGGTCAATTTTTTCACAGCTCACAGTTTCACGACTACTGGTACTAATATAACGAAGGCGGAAATCTTTTATTCTGCCTTATTTGCTGAAGCAATAAAATAGGGCATCAAAAAGTCCGGCCATTCGGCGGGGCCATCATTTCATTTTGATTCACCTTTTATCAGAGATGTATCGCTTCACCATATGCCACTTCAATGGCATCTTTTACGCTCTCATTAATGGTGGGATGAGGATGAATGCTGTTTAATACTTCCTGGTAAGTTGTTTCCAGTTTTCTTGCCACAACTGTTTCGGCTATCATTTCGGTTACATTATACCCGATCATGTGCGTACCTAACCATTCACCGTATTTGGCGTCAAAAATAACTTTGATGAAGCCTTCCATGTGGCCCGCCGCTGAAGCCTTGCCACTTGCACTTAAAGGGAACTTCCCAACTTTAACCTCGTAGCCGGCATCCTTTGCTTGTTTTTCAGTATATCCAACCGAAGCAATTTCAGGATAGCAATAAGTACAACCGGGGACATTATTATAGTCTAATGCCTCAGGCTTGTGATTATATTTCTTTTCACTAAAACCAATATTCTCTACGCAAATAATTCCTTCCTTGGAGGCTACATGTGCCAATGCCTGGCCAGGCACACAGTCTCCAATAGCATAAATGCCGGGTACATTGGTTTGATAGAATTTATCAACTAAAATTTTTCCTTTATCTGTTTTAATTCCCAGCTCTTCCAGGCCTATTCCTTCTATATTTGAAGAAACACCTACGGCACTAAGCAATATATCTGCTTCAAGAGTTTTCTCTCCATCGGGCGTTTTTACTGTTGCCTTTACTCCACTGCCTGAAGTGTCAACAGAAGTTACTTCACTGCTGGTCATGATCCCGATGCCCTGTTTCTTGAAATTTTTGTCCAACTCTTTTGATATTTCTTCATCTTCCACTGGAACTATTCTTGGTAAAAACTCAACGATGGTAACTTTTGTACCCAGACAATTGTAGAAATAACCGAACTCAACTCCAATAGCGCCACTCCCCACGACGATCATTGATTTGGGCTGCTGAGGCAGGGTCATGGCTTCGCGATAACCAATTACTTTTTTACCGTCGATCTTTAAATTAGGTAACTCACGGCTGCGGGCACCAGTCGCTAAAATGATATGTTTTCCTTCAACGGTTTGTTTTTTGTTATCCGTCCCGCCATTGGGCGGGATCACTTCAATTTTTCCCTTAGCCACCAGTTTTCCAAAGCCATTGATCACGTCGATCTTGTTTTTCCTCATCAGGAACTGGACACCCTTGCTCATTTTATCCGCCACGCCGCGGCTTCTTTTTATGATCGCATCAAATTTTGGTTTGCCGCTTGCTTCAATTCCATAGGATTCTGCATGTTTAATATATTCTACAACCTGAGCAGTTTTCAGTAACGCTTTGGTAGGAATGCAGCCCCAGTTAAGGCAAATACCGCCGAGGCTTTCTCTTTCAATGATTGCTGTTTTAAAACCTAATTGGGCAGCCCTGATCGCAGCAACATAACCACCCGGACCGCTACCAATTACAACTACATCGTACGCCATGATGATTTTAGATTTGAGATTTTAGATTTCGGATTTAGCCGATTGATTGAGTCATTACGTCATCGGTAAATGGATTTTTTAATGACTTACTCATTACTGACTTCGTGACTGTCAAACGAGGGTGCGAAGCTACTTGAAAAAGAATAATTCATCAAAAGCTCATGAATTTGAGATTTGAGATTTGAAATCTATGGATCAGTCATCGGGTCAATATCAAATCTAAAATTGCAAGGACTTGATGATTACCGGTAAGAACGATGAAAGGAGCGTCGCAACTTCAGCCAAATCAGGGTTCAAAAGCTGGTCGCACAGGGATGCCTTCGGCGTAACAGGATTACTTTTTTCCCTATTTAAGTCATGCTAAAGGCATCAAAAAATCTAAAATCAGAAAGCATAAATCTAAAATCTTTCCCCTACCTTTGCCGTCCTCCGAAGGAGTCTCCGCAAGGAGTCATTTGACCTTCGGACTAAATTTTGAATCGCCATGGCAAGAGTATGTCAGGTTACGGGAAAAACTCCAATGGGTGGCCATAAGGTTTCGCACTCAAACATCAAGACCAAGCGCCGTTTTCTGCCCAATTTGCAGAAGAAACGTTATTTCCTGGCCGAAGAAGATAAATGGATCACACTGAAGGTTTCTTCAGAAGCTATCCGTACTATCAACAAGAAAGGACTTTATAACGTGGTAAAGGAAATGAGAGCAAAAGGACAACACATCTAATTAAATCTGAATAGACAATGGCAAAGAAAGGAAACCGTGTACAGGTAATTTTGGAATGCACTGAGCACAAGAACAGTGGTCAGCCTGGCACCAGCCGTTATATCACAACAAAAAATAAAAAGAACAATCCGGAAAGATTGGAGTTGAAGAAATACAACGCGATCTTAAAGAAGATGACTGTGCATAAAGAAATCAAATAATTTCGAAAAGGGCAATTGGGAAATTGGGAAAATGAAATTTCAAAATCCCCCAATTTCAAAATTTCAAAATACTAGATATGGCAAAAGCAGCAAAAACCGCGATCAAATCAAAGGATGCAAAGGCAGCCGCTGAAGCAAAGAACTGGACAAAAGTGATCAAAGCTGTTCGCAGCCCGAAAACTGGCGCTTACACTTTTAAAGAGCAGATCGTACACAAGGATAAAGTGAAAGAGTTTTTAGCTCAGAAGTAAAACGCCCTGTCCCCCTAAAGGGGAGACTTGGGTTCATTATTCAAATTTTTTTTGTAAAGCCCTGTAAAGGGCTTTCACATTTTACTCAGTCCAGAGTTGTTGGTGTGATCTGACCTCAAAATTCTTGAACTTTGATCTTTTGTGTAACCAGCAGCATTACTAATACCACTTTGTGTTGCGTCGTCCCGCCATGGGCGGGATACGGTTTGTTCTTTATTCAATATTTTTATTAACTGCCTCATCCAGCAGGGGAATGGAAACACCCCTTTAGGGGATGGGGGCAAAACTCCCCGTTAGGGGATGGGATATCATGGGTTTCTTCGATAAAATATTTGGTAAAAAGGAAAAAGAAAGTCTTGACCAGGGTTTGCAAAAAACCAAGGAGAACTTTTTTTCAAAGATCACCAAAGCCATTGCCGGGAAAAGCACCGTTGATGATGAAGTACTTGATAATTTGGAAGAAGCGTTGGTGGGAGCAGATGTTGGGATAGACACCACTGTAAAAATTATCGAACGGATCGAAGCAAGAGTAGCAAAAGATAAATACTTAAACACAACAGAACTGAATAGACTTTTGCAGGAGGAGATCGAAAGCATTTTGGTTGACGCCCCTTCTTCAAACAGTTATGATTTCCATTCAGAGTTACCCTCTAAACCTTATATTATTTTAGTGGTTGGAGTGAATGGGGTTGGAAAAACTACCACCATTGGGAAGCTTGCTCATAATTTTAAGAAGGCCGGGAAGAATGTGTTGCTGGGTGCTGCAGACACGTTTCGCGCCGCTGCTGTTGACCAGTTAACTATCTGGAGTGAAAGAGCAGGAGTGCCCATTGTAAAACAGCCTATGGGTTCTGATCCTGCTGCCGTTGCGTTTGACACGGTGCAAAGTGCTGTATCAAAACACAGCGACGTAGTGCTTATTGACACGGCCGGCCGTTTGCACAACAAAGCGCACTTAATGGATGAGCTTTCAAAGATCAAAAGAGTAATTCAGAAAACGATCCCTGAAGCTCCGCATGAAGTATTGTTAGTGCTTGACGGTTCAACCGGCCAAAACGCGTTAGAGCAGGCGAAGCATTTTATGGCGGCAACCGATGTAACCGCCTTAGCAATTACGAAACTGGATGGCACCGCAAAAGGTGGTGTGGTCCTGGCCATCGCTAACCAATTCAAAATACCAGTAAAGTTTATTGGGGTGGGAGAGAAGATGGAAGACCTGTTGGTTTTTGATAAACATGAATTTGTGGACAGCCTGTTTAAATTAGAAACGGCGTAAGTAAAATATTCAACGATCAATGTTTAATGATCAATTTTCAATGGTGGTGAAGTGGCGAATATTGAGGATTGAGGATTGAGAATTGAACATTGAAAATTTATTATGAAAACACGTACACTAAAGAGAGATAAAGTAAACATCATCACCCTTGGTTGCAGCAAGAATATGGTAGATAGTGAAGTGTTGAGCGGCCAGCTATTAGCCAACGAGATCGATGTGGTGCATGAGAACAAAACGAGAGATCATAATATCGTTATTGTAAATACCTGCGGCTTCATTGAAAAAGCAAAAGAAGAATCAATCAACACGATTTTAGAACAGGTTAGCCTCAAGCAGAAAGGCAAACTCGATAAGGTTTATGTAACGGGATGTTTAAGTCATCGTTATCGTGATGATCTTGAAAAGGAAATACCTGAAGTAGACGCATGGTTTGGAACAATGGAGCTTCCACTCATATTAAAAAAATTCGAAGCAGATTACAAGACTGAACTGATCGGTGAGAGATTATTGGCAACGCCACAACATTATGCATATTTAAAAATTTCCGAAGGCTGTAACCGTACCTGCTCATTTTGCGCCATTCCACTAATGCGTGGTGGCCATGTAAGCAGGAGTATTGAAGAAATTGTACGGGAAGCGGAGGGTCTTGTGAAGAGAGGTGTAAAAGAAATTATGCTGATCGCGCAGGAGCTTACTTATTATGGACTGGATCTTTATAAGAAGAGAATGCTTGCCAGGCTGTTGAAGCATTTGAGCGATGTGAAGGGATTGGAATGGATCAGGTTGCATTATGCTTATCCTCATAAATTCCCTCTTGAAGTGTTAGATGTGATGCGCGAACGGGAGAACATCTGCAATTACCTCGACATGCCTTTGCAGCATGCAGCCAACAATATGCTGAAATCGATGAAGAGACAGATCACAAGAGAAGAAATGGAAGAATTGATCTCAGCGATCAGGGAAAGGGTTCCAGGGATATGTTTACGAACAACTTTGATCGCAGGTTTTCCCGGGGAAACCCTGGATGACGTAGAAGAATTAAAATTGTTCTTGCAACAACAGCGGTTCGATCGTGTCGGCATTTTTACCTATTCGCATGAAGAAGGTACTTCGGCATTTGATTTCGAAGACAATATTCCGCAAGACGAAAAGGAGCGGAGGGCGCAGGATATTATGGAAGTGCAACAGGAAATTTCCTACGAGAAGAATGCGGAAAAAGTGAATAAGGTATATAAGGTAATTATCGATAAGAAAGAAGCAGGACGTTACCTGGGGCGAACTGAATTTGACAGTGTGGAAGTAGACAACGAGGTTGTGATTCATTCCAGTAAAGAATTACCCATTGGTGAATTTGTGAATGTTCGGATCACAAAGGCCTACGATTACGACCTGGAAGGTGAAGTGGTGGAATAATTGTCTTTCTTACTATCAAATAATATTATTACCTGTCATCAAATAAAAATTTGTAACGAATCCTTTCTTTTTATCTTTCTCTTTCAAAGAATAATTATGAGCCGATGTATATTTCTTCTCCCGGTAATCGGGACGACATTGCTTTCTCTTTCCATAAATGCTCAGAGCCTGTACATGTCCCGCGATGTGAAGCAGGCCTATAAAAAAGGTACCCGGGCGATGGATGGAAAACCCGGTAAAAACTACTGGCAAAACCATGGTCGTTATACCATCACGATCACGGCAATGCCGCCAGATCGTACAATAAAAGGAGCCGAGTCGATCACTTATTTAAACAACAGTCCGGATACACTGCGAAACCCTTCCCTCAAACTTTTATTAAACATTCATAAACCCGGAGCGCCAAGGGAATTCGGAGCTTCGCCCAACTATCTTACAACTGGTGTGCATATTGACGAATGCAAAGTGAATGGACAAACGGTACAGGTAAGATCTGATCCCTTTGTGTTTACCAACCTTTCTGTTAAACTGCCGCAGCCCTTATTGCCGCATGATTCTGTGCAATTTTCTTTTGACTGGCATTACGAAATATCACTGCAAAGTGGCCGCGAGGGAATGATCGATTCAACTACTTATTTCCTTGCTTATTTCTATCCGCGTGTTGCAGTCTATGACGATTACAATGGATGGGACAGGATGCCATTTATTGACTCACATGAATTTTACAGCGATTTCAATGATTATGATGTCACGATAAATGTTCCAAAGAACTATATTGTTGTGGGTACGGGTACTCTTCAGCATCCTGAAAATTTACTGCAGCCGGCATTTTTGAAAAAGTACAATGAGTCATTCACTTCTGACCAGACCATTCAGATAGTTACAAAACAAGACTGGCAGGCAAAAAACATAACCACTCAAAATGCGGTGAACAGCTGGCGATTCAGTTCAACAAATGTTCCAGATGTAGCTTTTGGGATCAGTGATCATTTTAATTGGGATGGTTGCAGCGCAGTGGTGGATGATGCCACCCGTCGCAGAGCGGGCGCTTTTGCGGCTTATAATGACACAGCTGCCGATTATCATCACGTGGCACAATATGCGAGACATTCGCTTGATTGGTTGTCGCATCACTGGCCCGGCATTCCTTATCCTTATGAAAAAACAACGGTGTTCCAGGGATATGCCGGTATGGAATATCCCATGATGGCAAATGACGAAACATATGAGGATACGGCTTTTTCAAGATTTGTGGCCGAACATGAAATTGCACATACCTACATGCCATTTTATATGGGCATTAATGAAACCCGCTACGGTTTTATGGATGAGGGATGGGCCACCACTTTTGAAATATTAATTGGCAGAGACGATCTTGGTGTGGAAAAAGCTGAAGAATTTTATAAGCAATTCAGAGTGAATGGATGGATCAATGATCCTTCGCCGGGTGAAGACGTTCCTATTGTCGGACCGGGTGACAATAGAACTGGACAGGCATTGGGCAATAATGAATATGGAAAACCATCATTGGGCTATCTTGGCATGAAAGACCTTTTGGGTGATGAACTTTTCAAAAAATGTTTGCATGAATACATGAACCGATGGCATGGCAAACATCCATTACCCTGGGATTTCTTTTTTACGTTCAATGACGTTACAAAAAGAAACCTGAACTGGTTTTGGAACAACTGGTTTTTCAGCCACAACTATATCGATCTCGCTATAAGATCAACAACAAGATCAGGGAATAATTACTCGGTAACAATAGAGAATATTGGCGGAATGGCCGCGCCTGTAAACATCATAGCAAATTACTCGGATGGAACAAAGGAAAGTTTTCATCAAACACCGTTGATCTGGCAAAGCAATCAGCAACAAGCAACCGTTAAAATTTCTTCAAAGAAAAAAGTTGAATCGATAAGTCTCGAGGGAGGCATTTTTATGGATGCTGATACAACCAACAATACCTGGAAAGAGAAAGCATTTTAACGATTGTGAAAATCTTCATCAAATAAATATGTGAACAGGGAATTAAAGAATTTTTTGCTTGAACAATTTTTAACAGACAATTGCTTAATTTTATGTTTCACCAAAGAAAAGGAGGTATTCATGCTAACAGATATGACATGGGCACCTTCGGTAACTTTCTAGTTAGCCGATTACCCGATTAAATATTCTGTCTCGCCTAAAGGCGAGGGAGCCATCCCGATAGATCGGGATGGCTTTTTAATTCATGCAATCCATGTTAAAACCCCGGCACCAGCGGACATTTTAATGAAAACTGGCGTGATATTTCTTACCTTTTCCCGCGATACCAGCTTTTTAATTTAAAAATATTGATATGAAGCCAATTTTATCCATACTCATAATTTCTTTAATTATCCTTTCCTCCTGTGGTACCAACAATGTTAAAGAACCTGAATACCGTGATATCCGGAATATAAGGTTGATCAATCTTGGGCCTTTACAATCTACCGCTGGAGTTGATTTGGTTTATTACAATCCCAACAAATTCGGCGTACAGGTAACAACGGCAAGAGGTGATATCTATATTGATAGTAGTTATTTTGGACAGTTTGAACTGGATGAAAAAGTACGGGTAAAGAAGAGATCAGAATTCGTTTTACCTGCTACGGTTAAAGTGGATATGATCAGTGCGATAAAAAACCATAGAGATCTTTTTAAAAAGAGGGAAGCGCTGATAAAGATCCAGGGAACAGCGATGGTTAAGAGAGCAGGTTTTTCAAAAGAAATACCTATCAGCTATGAACACATCGAAAATATTGAACGCTTCAGGACGCTTGTTACTACAAACCCACAGCAATAAATTTTTGAGCCACATAGATTTCTATGTGATCCCGATTACTCGAGACTACTGTGGCCTGTGTGTCTCCTATGTTTGTAAAGAAAATAACCACATAGGAGGCACAATAGAAACATAGGTGTCACATAGAAAACTATTAATGCCATTTGATGAAGCTGCAAGTAGAGATTAGAGAGACAAAGCTGAATTACCTATGTGTGTCTGTGTGCCTATGAATCTATGTGTTTAATCAATTCAAACCAATACGCTAACTCGAACCTCTCTTAATAAAAAAGCCGCCCGATAAAATCGAAGCGGCTTTATTCAACCAATAATAATCAGAATTAAGCGGCTTGTTTTTCAAGCTTAGCCTGCTTAATAAATTCTGCATTTGCATTGATAGTTACTTCTTCACCTAGTAAAACCCCGCCTGTTTCTGAAACCATGCTAAAGCTTACGCCAAAATCTTTGCGGTTAATTTTACCGGATACCGAAACACCGATGCGGGTATTTCCCCATGGATCCTGGGCATTGCCACCGTACTCAACATTCAGTACAACTGGTTTGCTGGTTCCACGCATAGTGAGCGTTCCATGGAGTTTATAATTTTCGCCGCTGATTTTTTCCAGTTTATTACTTTCAAAAGTTAATTGGGGATGATTTTCTGCGTCAAAAAAATCACCTGTTCTTAAGTGTCCATCACGCTGCTCGTTATTGGTTGAAATAGAATGAATGTCAGCAGTAAAATGAACCTTTGCTGTTGTGATATCATCACCTTCCGTTTCAACAGTACCACTGAACTGTTTAAAACTACCTGTAACCCACGAAACCATCAGGTGTCTCACTTTAAAATGAATTTCAGAGTGTGTGGGATCAAGACTCCATTTTGTAATTGCCATAATTTTAATTTTATTGGTTTAAATAACTCCACAAAGTTACTATAGCAACAGGCCAGCCACCATTGAGGTAGGTCAAGAAATAACGTTGATATATGTCAAGGTGCGGAACAGCCATTATTGACTATTTATTATTGATTATTTAACAGATTCTCGGAGTGCCAGTAATCAATAATTCAATAATTAATAATAACATCTCTTAATGTTCCTGAACCTTGTGCTTTGTTCCTTGTGCCTTCAAACTCATTTGTTTTCGGATGCGGCTGAAGGTTTCAGGAGAAATTCCAAGAAAGGAAGCCAGCATGTGTTGTGGGATCCGTTTGGGAAGAGTATCGGGGCAAGCGCTGATAAGTTCGTTGTATTTTTCTTCAGCGGTTTGACTAAGAGAACTTGCCAGTCTTTTCTGGGTGGCAATTAAATTGTTTTGAAGCAGGATCCGGAAATACCGTTCAAACTTTGGGATCTTTTGCAGCATTTCATCTTCAGCCTGCCTGGTCAACAAAAGCAATTCACAATCTTCCAGTGCTTCAATATTATATTCGGATGGTTCGCCGGTGAGAAAGCTAAACTGGTCAGCGATCCACCAGCCTTCAAATGCAAATTGAGTGATATGCTCATGGCCCTTGTCGTCTACAGCAAATGACCTCAACAATCCTTTTTCAACGAACGCTACGTATTTGCATACATCGCCTTCCTGCAACAGGTATTGTTTTCTGCGTAATTTTTTCGGGATAAAAAAACTTCGGCTTAGTTTTTTTTCTTCTTCGGTCAACTCTATTTTTTCAGCAAATTTTTGAAACAGCAATTCAAACATAGAATAGATTAAAGAGCAAAATTAGTTGATTGGGAATAATTATGTGGTCAGCTTTAGTTACAAGCATGTTTTACATTACCCGTCTTGAGGCCTTCATTTATTCTGATAAACTTTAACATTAGAGAAGAATCCCTCGGTTCCTACATCAACCCAAAGCGCAACAGCGCCTGATAGATAAGCGCCGTGTTTTAGATCGTTAACAACCAGGGATGGCTGTTTGTTGTTGTTCAGAAAAAATCTTGCTTTTGTGCCTTCCACTATGATCTTCAATTTTATCCATTCATTCAGACTCATATCTGCATAGGCTTCATATTCGCCTGGCGCCTCTTTTCTAAAGCGATCAAAATCGTAGCCGGGATAAGAGAAATATTGAATCGAATGGTTGCGCTGCAGTTGATTTTCTGCCCTTCCATTCACTGGGCGGATATAAATACATTCAAATTTCGAGTTGCTGTCATTTACCCGGAATGCGATCCCGATAAAGCCTCTTGCCAGCAGCGGAGCATTTGGCAAAAGCCTGCTTAGAACATCCGCTTCAATAATACCGTTTTTAAAATTAACTCCTTCGATCTTTACAAAGGTAGGTTGGTCAGCAGCTTTTAAACTCGAATCTTTTATCACTTTGACAACCTGTTTACCCATTAGTTTTTCAACTGACATGGAAACATTAACGGGTTGTAACTTATTCTTTTCAAAATTTATTGTTTGAGAATGCAGATCAGGTAAATGAAGAAAGAAGAAAGTTGCGAGGACTAGTGTTATGTGTTTCATGAACAATATTTGTGAGATGATTTTATTTTTTTTCGCTAAGTCCGGTTAGCGGCTGCTCTCCTGTCTTGTGGCAGGTTAGCATTATGGTATTAAATAAATTTTCTTAATGATCAGTAAAATCACAATTGTCAATATACAAGTGGCAATAATTAATTTGTGTTTACCAAAGTAAAACAGAATTGTCATTGCTAAAAGCCCGATCGCAGCAGCCAGAGAGCCGATCAGGAAAGGTTTAATTTCATCATAAGTTAATAATGTCTTTGAAAAATATTGCAGCCTGAATGGTTCACTAATAGAGCGAATTAAAGCGAGAAAAATAGTAATGGTTGCAATTTTTGCAATCTTGCTTGTGTCCCTGAATAAAGTTTTAATATTCATTTTCTATTTTCTTTTTACTTGCAATCAAGGTGTCCATGGTCTCCCGGGCAATTTTGGGTTGACAATAAAATTTAATAACAAAACCTTGAATCTTTAGCTTGAATAAAAATGTGAAATTTCCGCTTGAGTTGTATTGTCCTCAATCTTTTTGAAGGTCGTTTCAGGCGGTGTGTTCCTGCCGCGTGCCTGGCCGTCCCAAGGGGATCCCTTCTGGATAACTTTTGTTTACTTACAGCCAATGTACAACAGATGAATAGAATATCAAAAGCTGAATGTGCGTTGATCAGCTCGTATAGCGTAAATTCAAGTGTTAGCTGGCGTTTTTTCTTATTTTGTTGGCAGGCGATTCTTTCTATAAGAATTCTTGATTGCTATTTTACCATCCTTAAAGGTAAATAGATCACATCCTGTGACTTCAACTTTAGTACCATCTGTCTTAGTTCCTGTAAAGGTCCACTCGGTGAAACCTCTGTCTCCTGAGATGAAGTGTCGTGGATTACTCCAATTGGCATCGGGGAAAGTTGCAAATACATTTTCAAATGCTTTCTTAACTTGCTCTTGCCCGATAAATTTTTCGCCATCAACGTCCGGCCCCGCTGAAGCTTCAAATACACAATCAGCCGTCATCTGTGACATTATTGCCTTAGTGTCATGAGCATTAAATGCGTCAGCAAAAGATTGGAGAAAATCTTCTGTAACTTTCATATTTGGTTGCGCCATAATAAAAAATGGTAAAAGTAAAAGAAATGCCATGCTTCTCTTTTTCATAGCAGTTATTTTTTGAAATGGACTATTAAAATGCGAGCTAACGTCCCTGCATTTGTGCTGTTGGGAAAATAGAATTTCTACAGCTTGCTTGGCCGTCCCAAAGGGATCCCTTCGGATAACTTTTGTTTACTTACGGCCAAATTACCGAAGTTGATTAGAATTACAAATGTTGAATGGCGATATTCATCAGCCCAACTTGCGCAAAGCCGATTGTTGCACGCCGTTTTTATTTTTTTGCCGCAACTATAATTCCAGTAGCCCAGACTTGCTTAGTTAATAACAAATCTTCTTTTGCTTCTAAATACTTGATGAGGTTTGTCACCTTTTCTTGGTGTCCGTCGGGCCAATTGGGTTGTGGTAACATATCGTCAATTATATATAGTCCTCCATTATTTAACATGGATAAGACGTCTTCTATGAGTAGATATTTGCCGTACCAAGTGTCAGCAAAAATATAATCGAATCTTTGGTTTTTATTCCTGTCAATCCAAATACTTGCGTCGGTGAGCACAAGACTTAGTCGATTGTCGAACCTTAAATTATTTTTTGCAATTTCTAAAAATAAAGGTTCATTGTCTATTGACAACAGCGTTGAATCATTATCCATGCCATCAAGTATCCACGAAGTCGAAAGCCCTGTCCCAGTGCCAAGTTCAAGAAATCTACTTGAGGGTTTAGAAACTGCTAGAGTCCTTAACAATGAGCATGTCAGAATATCGGACGCCATAGTAAAGCCGGATAGTCCAGTTGCTTTGACAATGTCATTATAGGTTTTTGGAAGGTGTTGATTTACTTCTTCTGTCATCGAAATCTTCGGTATAAAACGGCGTGCAACGTGAGGGCTTTGCGTTCGGCGGGGCATTTGGAAAACGTTCAGCCCGGAACTGAAGCCGATGTAAAATACAAAAGTTGAAAATATATTCTGTTGCTCATCCGTGTTCGGTCAGCCGATATGCCGCTGATAGTAGCACTAAGATGAGGATATGTTCGTCGCCCCCCGCTGACGCAAAACCTCGCTGTTAGCTGCTGTTTTGTTTGTTATGTTTTTTAATCAATGACCTGTATAGGAAATCTTAGCATGCCTCTTTGTTCAGTTGTCAAAGATTTCCAAACAGAAGATGGCATTGAATTCACTTCTCTGCTACCGTCACAATACCAATTCCGAACATACCTAATTGTAACAAGCAAACGAGGGGTATCAGTTTTATTTGGAGTTCCACGATGCAAGGTCCACGGATGACGAATAAGTACATCACCAATGTCCATACATATTGGCTGCATTTTAATTTTACCACTTTCTATATCATTATATGCTTGTTCTCTCGTCATCTTATGCGTATTTAGGGCAAGTTCAATAGCACCGTTCTCTTGAGTAATGTTATTTAATCCAAAATTCACTACCATCATATATGCAGGTAACAACAAATCTTGATTTTCATGAAATAATGGACGTTTATAATCAACATGCACTCTTTGATAAGTTGAGCCAATCACAGGAACATCGCAACCCCATTGGTCTGCGACTATTCTGTCACCCATAATGTTCTTAATAATTGCTAGGATTTGTGTATCAAAGAAGAAGTCTGGAACAAAACAAGGTGGTTCAAACGGCATTGGCAGAAAGTGTCGGCTTACTCCACGATTAGGCAAGTGTCCATTATTTTCAAGATATTTTTGAAATACGGGCAAAAAAGAAAATCTGCACTGATCAATCAAGGAAGTTGATAAGTGTGCTTTTAAAAGACAGTAACCTTGCTCTTGAAATTCCTCAATTTTGTCTGTGAGGGAGTGGATTATTTGGTTTTGAAGTGTCATGATAAATAGCAGCTAACGACAGTTTGTCCAAATACTGCTGTTGTTGTTCAAATATAAATTAAATCAGAGGCAATTTTATAAGCTCGAATAAAATGTTTGGGTATCTTTTTTGCAGAAGTGAGTGTATCATTTTGGAGATAAAAGGCTTTAGCAAGACCCATTTTCTTGAAAATAAAAGGACCAGTTCCTGGAGGAACTTTGTAAGTGTGCTTCTGTCAATGATATTGATGAGCCTGCTGCTGTTCTTGTGCTTTTGTCATTGTGTTTTTTGCCACTCGTATTTCCCGTTTTGGATTACAATAAGTTTTGTAGTCTTTCCATTTTCTTTTATAAACTCTCCCTGAATGTCAAGTATGCTTTTAAACTTTATTTTTGTGTCGGTAAGAAAAATCAATTGTAATGGGGCCTGACTCGGAAGTTTTGCAAATAAATAATCGTCTTTTAGTTCAACTATAAGTATCTTTTTCGGGTCGCCTGTTAATGCATACCTTCCAACATAAGATAACAAAATTTCTTTTGAAGGTTTAACCTCAGTTTTTGGTATCGGTGCATTGTCACTAACATGCTTTAGTTCATAATATTGTCCGTCATCATTTACCATTATTTTTTCAATTTTGCTGTCAGCATTTTTTACAAACACAATGCTAATTGGCATTGACTTCATAAAAAAATGAGTTTCATTTTGCGCATAAAGATTTGTTTTGGGCAATCCTTCTGCTGTTGATTCAATTTTTAATTGCCCGTTTTCCAATGATATCGTTGCCTCAGTCCTACCCTTATAATCGCCTGTATATTGTGCTAATATTTTTTCAGATACTTTGACAGTCGGTTGATATGGAGTGTAGCCTTCCCATTCCCAAGGTATAGTTGCGCCAGTCATTTTTTCTATATACTCTTTGAAAATGCTTTCTCCATTTAAGCTATTTGTCATTATAATAATGGCGTATTTCTTATCAGGAAAACCGACTGAATAATGTTGCCAACCATCATCGCTATGTCCTTCTTTAAAAAATGCCCAGCCATAAACACTTTTAAATAAACCCCACCCAAGTCCATAAGATAGTTGAATGCTTTTATTCTCACTTGTTGTGTCATTATTCAGCGATGGAAACTGATGCTTTGTAAAAATGCCGATTTGTGGTGATAGCATTTCTTGTTTTGATAAGTTGCTTAACTCTTTACCTTGCATAAAAGATTTGATGAAACGTGTATAATCTGCTATAGTCGTTTCCATAGACCCTGCTGCGTTAGCTTCGGTTCTTTTTGTTATAGGTAAAGTGTCTTCATCATTGTTATGCCCAGATGCATAATTTGTGTCAAAAGAATCTTGCCAAACAAAACTCGTTTTTGTCATTCCGAAAGGCTTAAATATTTGGTTTTCCGCAAGGTCTTCTAATTTTTGATTTGTTATAGTTTCAATAACAAATTGCAACAAGTATAACCCTTCACCTGAATAGGCATAACGTTTACCCGGAGTGAAGAATATTTCAAGTTTTTGAGTGCCTTTTGGATTTAGTTGTCGCCAATTAGGAAAGCCAGTGGTGTGACTAAGACAATGCCTTGCAGTAATTGATTTCCAGCGTTCATCTCCTGAAAGGTCTTTATAGTTTTCGTATTCAGGTAAGGGCTTTGGCAAATATTTATATAGAGGTGTGTCAAGATTAATTACTCCTTTATCAACTAACTGCATAACAAGATATGCAAATACCGGCTTTGAGAAAGAAGCAGCATAAAAGCAAGTAGCTGTGTCGTTCAGTTGGTTTGTTACTTTATTTTTATAGCCATAACTTTTTACATACTTAACCTTGTCACCATTTACAATGCCAAGGGACAAACCCGTTACACCTGCATTATTCATTAATTCTATCGTAACACTATCAATTTCGGAGTTTGTAATTAATTGCCCGTCAGGTCTAAATATTTGCATTTGAGCAAATAATGTCTGGGCAATTAAGGTAAGTATAAATATGCTCAATAGCTTTTTGTCCATTGATATTTTTGTTAGTGTCCAAATTGTTAGGCTGTTTACTGGCATGACGCACAACGTCCCTGCATTTGTGCTGTTGGGAAAATAGAATTTCTATCGCTCGCTTGGCCGTCCCAAAGGGATCCCTTCGGATAAATTATGTTTACTTACGGCCAAATTACAAAAGATCATTAGAATTACTGAAGTTGAATGGCCATTGCTAAAACCCAACTTGCGCAAAGCCAGATGTTGTAAGCTGTGTTTCTTGTCACAATTCACATATAGGTGAATAAAAATGTAAGCGCCTATCTAATGCAAGTACAAGCTCAAGAAATCTTTTATTGTTGGCTTTCATCTTCGCAAAACGTTCAGGACAATGATAAATTATAAGGTTTAATTGCAGTATTTTTCGATGAGCTGTTTCTCAATTTTTTTTGCTTTGTGTGTTTTTGCAAGAAAGCGAAAGAATTTTTCAAACATTGAAAAGATACCGACAAAATATCCCTCACCGATATTCATAAGAATAGCCATATGCCATAAATTTTTAGGCATGCCGTTCTTAGCAGCTTTCCCGTCTTTTGCAAGTCCGCAACCAATTCTTAAAACATTTTCAAAACCCTCGCTTCCGGGTGTAACCTCACATGTAAAACGAACTGATTTACCCGACGTGTTATAAAATCGATGAATTGTATTAATTGGCGCCATAGCCGTGTCACCTGGTTTCAATATTTTAATTTCTTTACCCACTTGAACGTTCAACTCACCTTCAATAATTTTGAATGATTCAGAGAAGCGTTTGTGATAGTGTAAAGGATTTCCCCCTTTTGGGCTCAAGAAAATCTCCATCAAAGATTTATCGCCATTACTTTGCTTCGAAGTCGTAAGGAAGGTTATTTTCTCACCAATTACGGGGTTTTCTATTGTTTCCATAAATAATGTACACCTGAATTCAAAATTACAGCTAACGGTCACGCATTGCCGAAGTGCCGGAAATAGAATTCCTACTGCTTGGCGGCGCCGTAACTTTCATTTCTTACGGCGCAGTACTAAAGTTAAATAGAATTACAGAAGTTGAAATGATGTTCTGTCGCCGGCATTTTGGCAATGTTAGACTAGTTAAGGAGAGGAAGTATTTCACTAATATCCAGATTGTTCTCATCAAATGCATTGAGTTGTGTATTATGAAGGACAGTACCGAGTTTTCTAAATTCATACTTCTCTTTGAACTTCGAATAAGAATTTGCAATCATTCTTCGAATTTCAGTTGCGTCGATTTTATCTTCCAAATCTATAACATATGAATCCTGAGCTATGTAAAGGAGGATTAGATCTTTCCCATTAACAAACCGCGAAGTAAACCTACATGCCAATCCCTTTTTTGAGGGTGCCATTCTTTTCATTACCTCTAACGTTAGATCAGACGTTATCTTATCGATGGAATCCAAAGTAGGAGGTGGAATGTAAATCCATTCGTCAACAACAAGATCTGTTTGTTCTATCATCTTAATTTATTTCTGTAATTAATATTTTGTCGACAAAGTGAATCGTTGAACACAACTTGCATAATATGAAGGTAGAGTCAATTGCGCACAACAGTCGTATTTCTGTATTAGACGAAACTACAAATTTTATCAAGTCTTTAAATCTCAACAGTTGCTTATTTCGTCTTTTGTACCTGCCCGCTCCAAAGGAGTCCTTCGGACCGGCAGGCAGGTTGTTGGATTTCGCAAATACAAATCCAAAAAGAAAATTCTCACCTCACTGTCAAAGAATTTTCTCCAGGTTTTAATTCGTATTTTTTGTTGTTCCACAATAAATATCCTGGTGTATTTGGTGGCAGAGTGATCGATACTTTTAGGTTGTTATTTGTTCTTTCATAACTCGCACTAATATTCCCATTAGGGTGGGGAACAGTTCCGCTAGCGTGAGTAAGTGAACCTAAATGAGGAATGATCTTTACTTTTTTAAAACCAGGTGCATCACTGTCAATGCCAAGCACAATACGGTACAACTCAATGTTCGGGCTTGCACCCCAGGCATGGCAATCAGAACGGGTATTATTAATGTCAGAAATTTCAGCCCATGTTGTCATACCCATCGCAAGATTTTGTTTCCAAACGTTCAACCAGTTTAAATAATCATTTCCCAGGCCTGCTTTGGTTAACGCCTGGTGCAAATAGTATTTGAAATAGATCGTGGCCTGTGTAAGATCATTATCGGTGATAAGTTTTTTTGCAAACGCAAATGCGTCAGCCTCGTTCATTAAACCGGTTAAAATGGCTAATGAATTTGAATGTTGTGAAAAAACATCTTTTTCATCGGTGTCGGCAAATAATTTTTTTGTATTGTCCCAATATTTTTTTTGAATGGTTTCCTTTAATTGCGCGGCGGCAGTTTCGTATTGTTTGGCATATTCTTTCATTCCTAAATTGTTTTCCAACTCAGCAGCGAGTTGATATGCCCACAACAACTGCAGATCAAGAGCAGCGGAAAAGCCATCTTTGCCAACGGGCGCCATACCATTTTGCCATCCGTTTGTATTGCACCAGTCAGTGAAATTCCAGTACGGTAAATTTTTCAATGAACCGTCTGCCTGCTGATATTTATTAAAGAACCACAGCACTTGTCGTATGCCTGCCAATTTGCTTTTTACAAAGGCTTCATCATTACGGTACATCCAGTAGTCATGTATCATACCGATCCACCACAAGGAGAATGGTGGTATTTCCTGTGCGTTAGCAGTAGGGTACCGGCTTAACGTTGCACCTTCCGCCATGCGTGAGTTGTCAATCAAATTGATAGCATTGCGCATCAACTTATCATCGCCGCTATTGTATAACGAAACAAGACATTGAATGCGTGTATCACCTACGTATTGCAGCTGTTCATAGTAAGGGCAGTCCATGTATGTTTCCATGGCACACGAACGTGCCGTGCGCCAACCGGTTTCCAATATCTTATTGAGCGTATCATTCCCTGCGTCGAATTTTGCATTCATTGCAAAAGGGTAACCGGTAAAAATTCCATAGAGATCATCTATTTCAAGTGGTTCATTCCTCGTAGTCACTTGTAATTGCAGATACCTGTATGTATGCCACCAAAGGGAAGTAAACTCCTGGCCATCGCTTCCGTCCGAGACCAGGCTATCGGTGACGCCGATAAATCTTTTCCCCTCAACTTCATTCCGGTTTCCTTTTTGGTGAAGAGTTCTCCAGTCTTTTTTACCAGGCTCATTGATATATAATCCCTCGGCATAGCTCAAAGTAATGGAAGCGTTTTTTCCTTTGCTGAATTGAAGTACAGGATATGCATTGGTCAGATATCCCTGGTCAAGTAAAATGAAAGCACTGCTGTTTGCAGGAATAATGAATGGACTTTTTTGAGCGGGAAAATTTTCAGGCAGTTGAAACACATCCGTCTTTCTAACTTTCTGCAAACGTTGGGGTGTTAATTCCATTTGCGGAATTGTCCTTGGTACAAGCATCCAGCCCAATCCATAACCAAAGACTCCTTTCGGCAGACCCTGAGTGATCTGATCTGCAGAAGACCAGTTACTATCATCAAAATCTGCGTTCTTCCAATTTTTCAATGATAAATTAAAATTGATGGTTTCTCCAGGACCAGCTACATAATAAGTGTAGATGAGCTTCGGTTCTTTTGCATTGTAACTATTGTCGCGTCTGCATTTCCAGGTTTTGTCTGTGTTGATCATTTTTTCAGCGTCACTATTGCCTTGCAGAATAAAACCAGTTTGATAAGAAATTTGTGCTTCAGGGCGCATATCACCATAGTTCCAAACAATGGCAGCAACTACATTCTTCCCGTTTTGTAAGTAAGAGGCAATATCAACCGTTTCAAAATTCCAATGAAATATATCTCCACGGGCGGGACCTAAGGAAACAAATTTTCCATTCACAAATAATTTATAGCGATTGTCTGCTGAAACATGAACGATAAATGAAGCGGGTTTTGACGTGAGTGTAAACGTTTTTCTGAACTGGTAAACTCCGTAATCATGCAAGGGCTCATTGGGAACGTCGATCCAGTGGGCGTCCCATGGTTTCGATAAAAGATCGGGGGTCTGTGAATGTAGAATGAAGAAAGAAAAAAAACCCAAACTAGAAAGGACGTGTTTCAGCATACGTTTTACTGGCATAGCAATTGTTTTGTTGCAGTAAATGTATTGAAATTAGATTTCACGCAAAGGCGCAACGGGCGCAAAGCAGTGAGTCTTATGTATTCTTTGCGTTCCTTCGCGCCTTTGCGTGAAACATCTTCAATAATTTTTATTGACGAGGTCTTTTACATAAGAAGATGTGATCTCATTTCCTGTAATGTCTGACAGACCTTCGAAGTTTTGCAGTTTCAGGGCCAAATTTTTCATGGCCTTTAGAGCAATTTTTAAAAATGAAGGACCCAAACTAACCCTGGCAACCCCGATTTCATTAAGAATATTTAGTTCCGGAATGCCTGGTATTGTTATCACGTTCACCGGCATTTGAAGTTCCTCAACCATTCTCTTTATATCCTCCTGCCTCGTCATTGCAATCGGGTAAAAACAATCTGCTCCAGCCGCCTTATAAGCCCTTCCCCTTTTTAATGCCTCTTCCAATTTTGATTCGGGACTGTCAAAATTTTTTCCGCGCAGGTAAACGTCTGCCCTGGCATTAATAAAAAGCGGAACGCCCACCTCTTCTGAAACTCTTTTTATGAGTTTGATCTTTCCACATTGAGTTTCGATCGGCAATATGGAGTTCGTTTCTTTGTCAGTGTCTTCTATGTTGATGCCAACTATCCCGGTTGCGAGTAGTTGTTTGATATTTTCCCCTAACTCCAGATCATTTTCAGCAAACCCGCTTTCGATGTCGGCTGATACAGGGATGTTCACACTGCTGGCAATTTTTTTTAAGATCGCTAACACAGAATCGAATGATATTCTTTGTCCATCATCGTATCCGTTTGTAAAAGCCACCGATGCGCTGGCGGTAGCGATTGCCGGATAGTTTAGACTTTCAAGAAGATTTGCTCCCAGGCAGTCCCAGATATTGGGTAATATCAAAAGTCTGCCTGAATGATGCAGGTCGTAAAATTGTTTTGCTTTTTCCTGCTGTTTCGAATTGGCCACTACATGCGCCATGGATTGATTTTCTTGTAAAATTATTCCTTAATCAATTGATGTAAGTTTCTCTTTCTGTGCGGTGGTCTCAGTTCTGTTGCCACGCCGATCCTGTTCCAGGCATTTATTGTAATTATACCCATAATGATCTGTGCGGTTTTTTCTTCACCAAATACCTCAATTGCTTTTCTATAGGTCTCATCACTAAGCCCATGCTGATGTATCAATGTTATTTCTTCGGTCATCTGGAGAATAATCGTCTCTTCTTCCGAAAAAATATTTCCTAGCCTCTCTCCATGCGCTGATAAGCAAAACTTTTTGTAAGGTCTCGCCAAGTTTCAATGCATCATGCGAATGTGAATCGACACAATAAGCGCAACCATTTATCTGCGAGGCCCGTATTTTTATAAACTCTTTGTGCAGCTTATCAATGGAAGTTTCATCTACAAATTTGTCAAGTGCCTCCATGGCATCATAAGCACCGGGTTGCACATCATTAAAATTGATCCTCTTGCTCATAAATTACTTTTTTTATTTTCAATAGTTGTTGAGACGTCAAAATTAGTATAGAGTGGTATGCCGAAAGAATAGAGAAAAATCAGGAAAAGCATGTAAAATTTATAAAGCATATTTGCCTGGTAGGATTTGGGAGAATGTTTGGTATGCTTTTTAAAAAAATTAGAAAAATAAAAAGGATCATTAAAGCCTAATTGGTAAGCCACTTCTTTTACTGTTAAGTCTTCTGATAAGTCAGTAGTCGCTTGGCCTCCGAGGCGATAAACCATAAATGACATTTTGTGCGGTCCTTCCTGTATGGAGCTTTGATTGTTCATTCAATTTAGCTTCTGTTGTGCTAAGTTTCTCGGCGATGTCTGCGAGAGTATAGTTTTTATCAAAATTTGCACTCACAGTTTCAAGAAATTTCAGGAATAAAGTGCATCAGGTTTCCATATTTCATCACCCCGTTCCACTTTCGCCCGGTTTATTTCTACCAATATTAATTCGATGCGGGAATGAACTGAGATGTAGTGTTGATACGGTTTTTCAATCAATTCCTTTTTAATAAGTGCAAGTTGATGTTTGAATGTTTCTGGTGACGTGTAATGTCAATCACCTCATTTATATCGAAATGACAAAACAAACCATTTTGAAATATCAATTCAATGTCATTATCGTTCTTGCAAAAAAAATCAAATGTGAATTCAAGGATAAATCCTTCCGCTTTATTCCATTTTTGAAATAATGAATTTGCCCTGATGTAATTGTCAATACCTCGTGTTCTTTAATTTCAATTCCTTCTCATCCACGACTACTTTCGCATTCCTTTGGAACACCAGGCAAGTACGTATTTTCTCAATCGCCGGGGTTTGTCGATATCAGGATAGTCATTAAATGTCTTTATGTCGATCATTGTTCTTCGATTTGGCTGCAAAGATCACTAAAATAATTCTTCGTCATTTTAGTGAGGCTGTCTCAAAAGTCTTTGATTTCTCGCAAAGGCGCAATCCCGATAGCTATCGGGACAAAGAATATTATATTGGTTTTCAAACGTTGCGTTCGTAACGCCGTAGCGTGAAATCTATTTTTTTATGCTTTGAGACAGCCTCTTGGTGTTGGTCGTGACCCATCGTTTGGTCACAACAAGCCCGTTTAAAATTTCTTCACAATAATTACCTTCACAATAATAAAATTTCTTTTTATGAAAAAAGTTTACAACTTCATATTGCTAACTTCTTGTTTTTTATTGAGCATTATGACAACAATCAATGCGCAGGATGCCGGTAATAAGATCCGGATCATCATGATCGGTGCACACCCTGACGATTGCGATGAAGATGGTGGAGGAACAGCAGCGCTTTTCGCCCAGATGGGATATGCAGTGAAATTTGTTTCTGTTACCAATGGGGATGCCGGTCACCAGACATTAAAGGGGAAAGAACTTGCCAAACGCCGGTTTGCAGAAACGCAGGAATCTGCGAAACGTCTTGGCGTTACTTATGATGTACTTGACAATCATGATGGCTTACTGATGCCCTCACTCGAAGTAAGATTAGAGATCATACGAAAGATCCGTGAATGGAATGCCGACGTTGTGATCGCCCCTCGCCCCAATGATTACCATCCGGATCATCGTTATACAGGCGTGCTGGTGCAGGATGCTGCCTATATGGTTTCAGTACCGGATATTGCGCCCGACGTTCCCGCCTTGAAGAAGAATCCTGTTTTTTTATATTACCAGGATCATTTTCAGCGGCCCAATCCATTTCGCCCGGATATCGCGGTTGACATCACTTCGGTGTATGACAAAAAAGTTTCAGGTCTTGACGCCCATGAATCGCAGATGTATGAATGGTTGCCGTGGATCGGGCATTACCTCGACCAGGTTCCAAAAGATAAAAATGAACGCATTCAATGGTTGGCAAAACAAAGGGCTGGCACCATTACTCCTGAAATAAAGACCGCATTGGAAAAATGGTATGGAAAAGATAAAGCTGCACAAGTCAAGTATGCCGAAGCATTTGAAATTTGCGAATACGGTACTCAACCAAATGACGAACAGATCAAAAACTTATTTCCGATGCTTGGAAAGTAAATGACAACAGCCTGGTATTAATGTGCACTTTTGATTACCGGCATGTCTCCGATATTATAAAAAATGAGTTTATTTTTTGCTTTGCCGGTATTTACCATTTCATCAGCGCCTGCTGAAGGACCGCCGATCCTAAAGACGGCATCGCAATGATCAATGAGTTGAACGGCGACCGGGTGAAATATTTTATTGAAGATCTCATCACCGATCTTCTTTGAACCTGCTGCCTCAATTAATGGCAGGGCAAACCATTCTCCCAGGACCGGGAGATGGCCAATGTTGTAGATTTCCCAAAGCTGCGTCCGTCATTATCCTTACGTTAGCAGCGATCAGCTGTGGATCATCGTTGGTGCCGGAACGATAAGGACCGGCTACCAATATCATTAATGACTTTTCTTGTTGCATTTGTAAAATTATTTCTTCTTCTTTTTGGAGGATTTTGCCAGCTTGTTGAACTCGAGTGCCCGCTGGATCCAATAATCAAGATCCTTTTTCGTTTTTATTCCTTCTTCACTCACATAAACATACCCCTTGTATTCGCGGCCCTTCATTTTAACGGCCTCGCAACCTTTCCTTTTTATGACCTCTTCATGAATGGCGGGATCAATACGGCACATAATTTTATTATCGCCTGCACTGATGCACATCTTATTGTTCACCATGAACGTAACACCCCGAAACATTCTTTTTTCTTCTACTTTCGGCAAATGTGCAAGTGCTTCTCTTATCCTTGCCGTTAATTTTTCATTATAAGCCATGGCTGGTTCAACGAATTTTAATGTTATTTTATTTGTTGAATGATTTGTTTACACAAGGCATCTACGTCTCCATCATAGTGATGGCCACCTTTCATTTTTATCACCTGTTTATTTTTTATTGTTAGTTGATCAAATGGAAATTCATTTTCATCGTCACCAACAATGATCGTTACAGGTTTTAAAATCTTGTTGATCTCAGCCGGAACACTTTCTCCTGCATCTTTTCCCCAGCCCAGCATTTGAAGCACATGAATTTCAAAATCAGTTTTTGCCGAAGGTGACAATAAGATAAGATGATTGATCTTGTTACTCAATGCTGTGGAAAAATGGGTCAGCATGAATGGGGATACATCAGCTCCAAACGAATAGCCGATGAGTACAATATTTTTCTTCTTCCATTCTTTATTTGATCCATTGATGGCTTCTTCAATGTCAGCAGCTGCTTCCTGTGGTTTTTTTTTGTTCCAGAAATAATCTTTTGCGTTTAATCCAATAACGGCGTAACCTTCTTTATTCAAAGACTGCATAAAGGAAGTCGAGAATTTATTGAAACCTCCGTCGCCGGAAATATAAAATATTAATGGTTTTGTGGTATCAGAGCTTGCGTACCAAGATAGCGGCAATGATTTTTTTTGAGCGTGCAAAATGTTGAAAATGCTTAAGACTAAAATGAATGCGATAGTTATCGTTTTTTTCATCGTGATGAGAGCTGCATCACTTTATTGAGGGCAGCCGGTAATTGTATCAGGTCAAAATCATTTTCATACACAAGATATTTATTCACCCAGGTTGTTGCATATTTTTCTTTGAACTCACGAAGACCTGTATATTGCCTGAAGCGTTTTATTTTTTCGTAGGCATAGCGGATCAGGCGCTCCGCCGTATTTTCCGGTTGTTCAATACCTGCCATGGGGACGAGACCCAGGTTCAGGTATTTTAATCTTTTTTCTTTTGCGTATTTTACCAGTTCAATGATCAGTGCGTCCATACAACCTCCTGGCGCGTCAGCCGTTTTGCGAATAAGATCATAGGTACATTCCTCCGGAGCGAAATCGGGAATGATATTAAGAAAGGCTTTGATAGCTCCCATTTCATCCCGGATCATAATAACATCCTGCTGCTGAATTTCTTTTTCATCAAACATACCCTGTGAAAAAACGATCTCTTTTTTCTCATAATGGTTCAACCATTCATCAGAGACTTGTTTTAGCTGTAAAATAACTTCCTTTGAAAGAGGTGCGCGAAAAACAGAAGCGGTATAACCCTTTTTTTGCAAACTATTCAACGCATTCCTGAGAGATTTCTTTTCTCTTCCTTCCAAACTGAACTTCTCCAGTTCTAAGACAGCTTCCTGACCGATCAATAGTTTGCGTTTTTTTAAATAATTAAAATAAGACATCCCCGTTTCATCAACGCGATAAAAAGCCGTTTTTAAGCCCATCTTGTGACAATGCCTTTCAAATTCCTGGAGCACTGGTATTTTATAATCATCGGCACACACCGGCTCCTCCAGCACGATCGCAAATCCATTGGCAATCCGATAGGCAATGAAAGCTTCAAACTGGTCAGAGAAATAAAACAGTTTGTCGCGATAGGTTTTGAAATGATCAACCGGTGAATTACCAAAACGTTCCACCAGCTTATAGGCTTTTTCCTGCGCAGTGGGTGCATGATGTTTACGGTGGAAATATGGCTTTACCATAGTAAATACCAAAAAACTCCAGGCAATAAATCCTAACGTATGGGCCATCCAGATAAATTCGTGCCCGAACCTGGTCAATGGCTGTATACCATCATCATTCATCAACAAAAAATTTCTACAGGCAAAAAGTAATGATTGCCTCCAGTTGAAATCAACTCCAAAATGTCGTTTATCGATAAAATAAAATCCTATGAATCCAAAGATCACCACTGCAAAAAAGATAAGAACCGTTGTTGTTACTCCAAGTTGAAATAACCGCTCATTGGTCTTAAGGCGATACTGTTTTACACTTGCTAATAAAATGACTACAACTGAAGCCGCGAGAATTGATTCTTCATAGTCCAGGGCTTTGAAAAGATGCCCAAAGAGAGATAATATGGCCAATATCATCGCCAGTATCCACGCATTTCTTATACCCTGTATCAGGAATGCTGCTGTTACCAGCAGTATCATTCCGATCAGTAACACCATGACGTTTGTTGCGTAAATGGAGTTAAGAGGAATAAACTCATGCAACATTTTTAATCTTGCCGCAATAGGTGGTGTGATCACTGAGAGAATATTAACGACTCCCAATGCGAAAACAAGAAAGGCAGGAAATATTCTTGCAAAGATGTGCCGCCCGTGCCATAAATAGGAAAAGCAACCTGCTACCAATGGCAGCCAGAATTCAAAGAATCGATATAGAATGGTTATTGCAAGAGCATCGACCGGTGAATAACCATAAAGGCTTAGAATATAGACCATCGAAAGCTCTACCGCACCAAGTCCCCTGAGGAATGGTGATATGATCATTAATAACACCGATACAACATAGGCGATGGCACTTGCTGCTAATGATGCAGGTAATCCGAGGGCTTTTGTTGCAATAAATAAATGTAAGATGCCGCAACACTCTACACCCAATGAAAATAACACTGTAAAAGTGAAATGCTGTGCGGATATATTAGCCGAAAATAATTCATCAACTGAAGGAATAAATTTTGGGAATTTTTTTTGTACCCATTGATATAATCTTCCTTTCTGCCGGAAGGAATGAAAGATCAGGTATGCAGCAGCCAGTATTAAAAAAAGAAGGATAAGACTTTGCCCCGTATGGAGAATATTTCTCGCGTTAAAAAATGAATAGATCAATACCGGCACTCCAACGATGAATACTGTAAGCAATCCAACAAACGCGTAAATACCTGATGCCTGGTGAACCTGCATTTTAGTTAGCCCATTTTTACGAATGCTGTTAGGGGAGTAGGCTAAAGAGCTGATACCACCTGCTGGTAAAAAAACACTCAAAAGATTTCTTTTCAGAAAAAGTTCAATGGCATTGGCCCACGAAAGTCGGGTGGAAATTGCTTCGAAAGAGCTTTACATACATGGCGCTTTGTAATAGTATATAGAGAAGAGTTACACTTACTCCGGACCAAACCCACAAAGCATCGGCACCCCCCACCTGTTCTTCCAGTGATCGAAGTTCCCGGCGCTCGGAGCGGAAAAAAAATATGCCTACCAATAAAAAAAGAAGAGCTAAGATCTCACGCCAGTAGGTTTTGCCGGTCTTCTGAACCTGGTAAAGCAGTTTTTTTGCCATAGAATGGACAACAAAATTATTCTAATTCGGAAGCCCTCACAATGAAAATCATTAATAAAATGTGAAGATGAGTTGGCGCTTAAACTTTCAGACAATATTACTTCAACTAATTTTGTGACAAATTCTTATCACTAACGAATGATAAGTTTGCATTTTATTGAATGGTTTGGCAAATACAAGGCAGACATATTAATATTTGGAATGATTTATGCTGCAAAAGAGCACTTAAATTCTTGGGCAATGGAAAATAAATACATCACGCTGCAGACGATCTATGATATCGTCAAAAATGATGCTCATCCCACCTCGACCATTGTTTTTCCAAATGAAGTTATTGTCAGACAAAACTTTCCGTGGGACGAAAGCATTAAATACCTTGATGAATTATGTTCTGAGAACCTGGTGGAGATCATACAACTTTCACCGGCTGTTATTTATCTTACGGACAAGGGGTTTCAATATATCCTTTCTACCAAAAGGTCAAGACACGTAGCTTAGCTTATACCTTTTCTTTTTTTCCTGAGGCAATACTGCGATAGATAGCTTCTACGATCTTTATATCCTGTAAACCCATTTCCCCGGGAACGATAGTGTTTTTGTTTTGCATAACACAATTGGCAAAATCGTCCATCTGGAGGACCTGCTGGTTTACCGGGGAGAAATTCATTTGGCCAGCAGGCGTATTGCCTTCTTCGCCACTATACCAAAAAGCGTGAGACAGGCCAAACTCGCCGTTTTCAGCTTTTACATGCAGGGCACTCAAATCCATATTAAAACTGGATGTGCCTTTTCCAATACAGCTGGAAGGGAACTCAAGATCAAAATAAACCGTTTCGTCTACTTCTTTAAAAAGCTCCGGTTTTGTTTTTTCTTCCCTCGCTGTTACATAAACGGGTTCTTCACCTGTTACATATCTCGCTGCCTGTATACAATAAATTCCCATATCCATCAATCCACCACCACCCGCCATTGTTTTTCTCAGTCGCCATGCATTTGGATCATCCTTGTACACGAATCCATTGGCACAATCAATTTGAAAAGGTTTACCATATACTTTTTGTTGGCCCAACCGCATCATCTCCTTATTGTAAGGATCGAAACGCAAACGATAGCCCAGCGATAGCTTTTTCCCGGCATTCCTGCAAGCGGAGATCATCTCTTGACATTCGGTTACACTAATCGCCATAGGTTTTTCAGTGATCACATGCTTGCCTGCCTGCGCTGCACGAATGGTGAATTCTTTATGCATTGAAACGGGAAGAACTATATAGACAATATCAATATCGGGATTGGATGCAATGTTGTCAAAATTCTGATAGTTGTAAATATTTTTCTGAAGGATGTTGTATTTATCGGCCCAGATATTTTCTTTGGCGGGCGTACCTGTTACAATCCCGGCGAGATAACAATTTTTAGTTTTCTGTAAGGCCGGTCCCAGTTGGCTGGTGCTGTAACTTCCAAGACCCACCAATGCCACTCCAAGTTTATCTTTTGACTTGCGCAGGGAACATGCCGCTAAAGAAGAAAGGGCCGGTGTTAAAGCAGCTGCACCAAATGAAATATCCTTTATAAAACGACGCCGTGAGTATTTGTTTGTCATAATGGTATGAACTGATGAAAATTTATGATTCGATATTGTCAAGGCAAGCTATCACCGGGAAAACTTCGGCACGGATGGATCTCATAAACAAAAATTCCGGCTTGAACGGCAGGATCACCGTCCATGATATTTTTTGTTTCTTCAGCGCTTGCATTGAAAATGCCTACCCCGCTTACGCCGGTTTCGGCGGTAATCGGACAAACGATGGACAATAATCCGTCAGCCCTAAGCGAGAAATTGCGCCGCCCATGTTCCCAGATCAATTTTTTAACATCGGGATGATCTTTTGCTCCTGGTCCTGGTTTTAAAAGGATGATATGATATTCTTTTGTTTTTGCAAGCATTTGCTGCATGTACTCGTCTGTGATCGCAGTCATTATTTTTATTTTTTACAAGCTTAAATAAAAAAAGATTTTCAAAACGAAAATCTTGCATGAATCGCTGTATTTTAAGGATGAATCAGACAATATTGATGTCGACCCTAAGGGCTTTCATTCCTGTGACGCCCTGTAATTCTTCCAATTCAAGGAATTCAACATTCGGCTTTAGTATGCTTTTATTTTTCAGAAACTCTATGTATTCGAGGTATTCGGGGACTTCTTTTTGGTTGGAATAGACTACGGCAATTTTTCCCGGTTGGGTTAGCCGTTCCTCTGTGCCTTTGATCCGAACTTTATCCAAGCGTTTTTTGATGACTTCATACCGAATGTTATAAGAACCCTCTACATCAAACTTTCTTTCATCTTTCCGGAAGCTAATGGAGATAGGCTGGCTGTGAATGAGAATGAGCTGCGTGGTTTGCAATGGAACTTTCAGCGAGGGTAATAAGAAGTGCGTGATACGGGCCGCTTCTGCCATGGATGTCAGCTGCCACAGGCGGATATTCTTTAGATAAAGCAGGTTGAATGGATTGTTAGGAGATATTGATTGCCCGATATAAATATTATATTCAAGTCCATCAGTCCTGTATTTTTCAAAATAATGCGCATACGATCTTTGGATCCTTTCTTCTTCCATTTCAAGAAATGCAGATACCGCTTCGTTTATCTTTGAAACGCTTTCCTCATATTCCTGCCTGTAGCGATAGATCCTGCTACTATTGTTGTTCACTATGTTAAAATAATCATCTACCAGTTCGCAGGACTGTTTTTCATTTTTTTGCAAATGCGTAAAAACAGGTTCTACTTCCTGGTTAAGAAATTCATTGATACGAATTTCATCTTCGGCCGTCATATTTTCCTCGATGGCTTTTCGAAGAATTTCGTTTTTGAACTCCAGGCCTTCGAGTAACGGCAATTGGACAACTGAATTCAAACGATGTAACGTCTTATCAATTAGTAATAAATGTTCTTTCAGATCTTTCTGAATAGCATGACTTCTTTCTACAGATGAATTCCTGATATCAATGGCTCCATATAAAGGGAACACGTTGTCAAAGACTACATTTTTTTCTTCTTCTTGATTTCCGTTACGACGCACATGATCCCAGGCGACTTCTTCAAATTTCCATTCGACAGACTGCTGAAGAGCCGTAAATTTTTCCTTGATCACTTTTTCTATCTTGTACTGAAAGTTATCGCGGCATTTCAGGCAGCCAAGAGATAATAATGGTATAGCAGGCTCCAGCCTCGCCATGGTTTGCAGTGTTAATGTATTCGGAACATTTGATGAAAGTTCAAGTAAGCCTATCAAACCATCACTGTTTTGCATCGGTATGGTAATGTAGCTTCTCACTCCTTCTTCAAAAAGCTTTTGAAGAAAAGGTGCCATCGAAAAAACCTCTTCGCTGACATTACTTACGGGCATCGGCGTAGGATATCCCTGCGTAAACTCAGTGTACATTCTAAACTGCTCACAATTTTCCGGCTTATTGCTCAGCCATTGTTTTGCTACAAGACTATGCTCCACGATTTCTTCGTCAAGTACAAACTGGTTATTGATCTTTACAAAGGGCATCAACCCTATTTGAATGTCGTGAAGACCAACTAATGCCTTCACAGCTTTTTTCAAATCGAAAATTGCATTTGTATCAAAATCATCTTCACGAAGAAGGATTTTTTTAACGAGTTCCAATGATTCTGCCATCGTCACATCCTCCGCCACCCATACAGCAAAGCCTTCTGCCTCAAATAAACCAAGAGGCATTGTGTTCAGTTGTTTTTCCATATCAAGAATGCGAAAAGTATTCATGCATACAGCACAATCCTTTAGCGGAGGTAATGTGCCCTTAAGTTTCAAATCAACAAACCGGCTATCATACCTGATCTTGTAGTAACGTGTCATGCCTGTATCGTGATCTGTAAACGGGTAGATCAGTTCACGATTTTCATTCAGCTTCATTCCGTAAAATTTCTGAAGAGCATGATCATAGATCGTGGAACACTGGATCGATTTTAACTCATCAATAGGGATCCCATCAGGAAGAAGAAGATGCTTTTTTTCGTCATCAAAAAATATTTCGCTGAAATAATCCGAATAATAAAAAACGCTGAACTGGTATGGAGCTGCCAGTGCAAAAATATGCCGGTGCTCACTACCCACCATGGGGAATAATGATGTTGTGAGAAGTTCCATCAGGTCGGAGTGCTCTTGAATGACGTCCAAATTTTCCGGATATAACAGTGATGGCTCACTCTCAAATTTTTTGATGAGATAATTGTAAACTTTTTCTCTTGTTTCAGAAACGGATTGACGTTTCTCTTTTAAATAATTAACGAAAGGAGAGAAGGACACTTTGCTTTCGACCAATGACAACTTTTCGCAAATGCCGGGTTCTGGTGAAAAAACTTTTGATTTTCGTGACGGCTTCAGCGCAGGAGTAATTTCATCCAGCATACAGGTAGATTTTAGTGAGAAAATAGGGGCAGTAGCAACTCCTATAAAGTTACATATTAACCATGATTTCACATGGATTTCGAAACCTGCTTACAAAGACTTTTGTTCTGCCATTCCTTCGGCACAGTCTTTCAAGTCATTTTCTCCGCACCGGTCATTTCATATGGATTCTTTAGCGCATAAGTCTGTCTGACAGGCATATGATTGGATATTGACCTGAAATTTTGGAAGTGGGGTTTTACACGATGGTCATTGATGCATGGACAGACGCTCACAGTTACCAGGACACAAGGCTTTCTTTGCAGCAACAATTATCGAAGGACATTAAAGTTGCGCGAATAAAATTGCCCGGAATGACTTAGCAATAAATCTTATCCCGGGTTATTTTTTCACATTCACCGAAACAGTAGCTGCTAACTTACTACCATATGAACGATGCAGGCCATCTGCAAATTGTAAAGTGAGCTTATGAACACCTGGCGCTAATTTAACTTCAGCTTCTGTTTGCCCCTTTCCATAATGTAAATGAGTGGAATCTTTGGGGATCATTGTACCACTCGACAATGAATCTTCGGCATCAATAAAAATATGATAGTGACCTGACGCAGCGACTACAGGTCCTGCTGTATCAACTTTCATATTATCGACAGCCATCTCAACTTTTACCGGTGACTTAACAGCGGCTCCGTTTTTGAGGTTTTTAAAATAAACTTTCGCTCCTTCAGGAACGGCAGGCAATTCGGGAACCGTGGCTGTTGTTGCCATATTGCTCATGGTATCACTGGTCATTTTCTTATCGGTGCTGTCACTAGAAGTACTTGATTTGTCTGTCGAATTATTGCAGGCAATAAAAGTGATGGTTAATATCGGAAGCAAAATTTTCTTGTACATAGCAAATTTTTTTGTTAACTAAGGTACAAGGTATTTTAGTTGATTCATCACCGGTGATCCTTTTTTGGTGATATAATCTTAGTAACTTCAAAAAGAATAAACTCTTTTTTATGGATCAGCGCATAATTAACCTTTACGATGAGTATACTCACAAGCCTCTAACCAGAAAGGAATTTTTGCATCGCTTAACATTGCTTACCGGCAGTTCTGCGGCGGCAATGGCAGTGCTACCTTTACTCGAAGTAGATTATTCAAAGGCTGTAATTACAGACCAGGAAGATCTTTTTACAGAGCACATAACATATCCCGGTAGTAAAACAGAGATGCAGGCCTACGTGGCAAGGCCAAAAGAAGAAAAGAAGTATGCCGCTATTGTAGTGATTCACGAGAATCGGGGTCTTAATCCTCATATTGAAGATGTGACACGGCGAGCCGCCAGGGCGGGCTATCTTGCCATTGCCCCCAATGCCCTGTCTCCTCTTGGCGGCACGCCTCCGAATGAGGACGATGCCCGTGCAAAATTTCAGCAATTGGATGCAGCTGAAGCGCTTCAAAATTTTATAAAAGTTTTTGACTACCTGCCTGCACGAAAGGACTGTAATGATAAATGGGGATGTGTTGGTTTTTGTTGGGGTGGGGGCATGTCCAATGATTTGGCCGTTAATGTTCCGTCGTTAAAAGCTGCTGTTGCTTTTTATGGGCGACAGCCCGCTGCTGCTGATGTTCCCAAAATAAAGGCCGCGGTGCAACTACACTATGCGGGTTTGGATGAACGCATTGATGCTGGTATACCTGCTTATGAAGAGGCCTTAAAAAAAGCCGGAGTTACCTATGAATTATATATGTATGACGGCGTGAATCATGCATTTCACAATGATACTGCGCCCACACGTTACAATGAGGCCGCAGCAAAGCTTGCCTGGCAACGGACTCTTGAGTTTTTTGGAAAACATCTTAAATAGCCTGTTGGCTATATCGCATTAAAAAAGGACCTCTGTGCGAGGCCCTCGATTTATGATGATGCAAATGTTTTAACCATGTCGTCCATGACCTTTGGCGTTGCCATTTCCCTGTCCTGTATTTTGTGATCCTCTTTGCTGAAAGGAATTTTCTCTTTGTTGCTGATTCGATTGCCTTCCTTCTCGGATCCGTTGTTCTGTCTTTGTGCATTCCACTGCCTTCCCTGTTCTTGCTGCTGCTGTTGTTGCTTTTGCTTCATCTGCTGCATTCTTTGATTCTCATACTGTCTCATTTCGTTTTGTTTCCGGTCAAAATTCCTTTGCTCTTGTTGCTGACGTTGCATTTCCTGTTGTTGCCTCATTTCGGTCTGACGGTGTTCAAACGCATTACGGTTTTGCTGTTGCTGCTGTTCAATATTTCTCTGCTCTTGCTGCCTGCGGATCTCAGTTTGCCTGTTCGTTTCCTGGTCGCGACGCTGAAGTTGAACATTTTTTTGCTGTTGTTGTTGACGAATGTCCTGCAGACGTCTCATTTCACTTTGCCTGCGTATAAGGTCAGTATTGTCTTTATTTCGCTGTTCAATTCTGCCATTGTTTTGATCCACCGGCCTTCTTTCAACATCATTTCTTCTTTCTTCATTATTCACTACATCCTGGTTTCTTCTTTGAAATACATTTCCGTTTTGCCCGCTGTATCTTTCAAAATTGCGCGGAGCAAAGTGCCTCTCATTATTATCCTGTTGCACCCGGGGCCTGAATACACTCACTGTATTTCTTCTCACTTCTGGTCGTCCGGGATTTCTTGATTCACGCAAAACAAATGCATTCACTCTTCCTGTATATCTTTCCACCTCATGTTTTTCCGGGCCAGTCACAAATACATTATTTGTTCTGCGATAGTTATTGATGATCGTAGTGTTATTGATAATGACTGTATTCCTGCTCCGCGGCACACAGTAGTCATAAACTCTCGGAGACAGAATGTAATTCCTGGGTACAAATGACCAATAATCATAAGGTGGAGAATATCGTCCAAATGAAAAGTTTAAACTGATATTTAGGCCAGGTCCAATAGGAGCCCAACCATAATAATCGCCGCCTGTACGCCATTCTACCCAGGCGGGAGACCATTCATAACCGGGTACCCAAACCCATCCATAAAAATCATCATAAAGCCAACGGCCATAATGGAAGGGAGCCCATCCCCAATTGTAATCAGACACCCACATCCATTGGTATTCGTCGGTCCACACCCAGTGTCCGCTTGTACTATAAGGACGAAAATCAACCATGCGAGGATGCCATACATAGCCATACTCTGGATAGTCGATCCAGTCTCCATAAGGGCTTAGATCGTCATAAAAGGTTTGATAGGTCACACTCGGCATCGGTCCCTGCGCAGAAGCAGGGGTATGGGTAGCGCAGAACAACATCACTAAGAATGCAATTCCGCTTATTTTCAAGATACGTTTCATGTGGTTTTTATTAACTGTTTGTAAAAATTTGATCATAGTATTAGATGAACGAATACCCTGCCAGCTTAATTTGCTGAATACGTTTTTACAATTTCTTATGTGAAGATTAGCTTAAGAAACAAGTGGTTAACAAAATTTTCGATATGAAATCAAAAATTTTGCATTTTACCCACGCAGGTAGTATTTTTATATTTATGAAAGCTATCCTTAATCTCTACCGTAAATTTTATGCCGTACCAAAGGAAGTTCCTGATAGCGCCATAATGTCCCAGTTGCTGGTTCTTACAGTTTTCTTTTTTACCCTTGGATTTACGGTCAGCCAGGTGATCATTTTTTTGGTGAAAAAGTAATGTATCCTTTTCAGTTAGCTGCTATCTTCGCACCCTGCCATGCTGAAGGATTATTATCAAATTCTGCAAATAGAGCCTCATTCAACCTTAGCTGAGATCAAACAAGCCTTCCGGCGATTGGCTCTGATATATCACCCGGATAAAAATCCAAATGATAAATATGCAGCAGTACAGTTCAATGAAATTAAAGAAGCATACGAGGTATTGACCCACCCGGTAAAAAAAGAAAATTACCTTCAGCAGCGCTGGTATAATCAAAGTCTTGGCAAAAGAAGAACTGCAGACGTTATCACTCCTGTTTCTGTTTTAAAACTCGTTCTTGAACTGGAACAATATGTTTCAAGACTTGATGTGCACCGGATGAACAAAGAAGGGCTTTCAAATTATATTGACGAATTACTTTCAACAGACACTATTGAAAATTTGAAACAATTTAACGAGCCGGAAATAAACAGGCAGATCATAGCTTCTACTTTATCAGCGATGCAACCTTTGACCATGAAATTCCTGGGAAAATTGCCCGAAAGACTTGGAACTTTAGCTGATGATGAAACATCATTGCACCGGATAAAAAATTTTCTGGAGAATCGGAAAAGAGCTTTTTTATGGGAACGATACAAAGTTGCAGTGATCATTTTATTTACGATTTTTATTTGCCTGTTAATCTACTTCACGAGTAAATAATTAAATTTTTGAAATTCAATTTTAATTTTTAGTTTCATCTCGGCTTCCACCTCTATAGGTTTTACCCGGCTACGGTTAAATTAAATCAGTATTTATTCAACCAAAATAAAACAACCATTATGAGAAGACGATTGTATGCCATCTCCACGATTTTTTTTGCAGGGTTTGCTTTTTATCTTATCGGGTGCAACTCGGCATCTGACGAAAAAAAAGAACAGACCAGTACAACTCCCGAAACGACGGCAATGACGAAAGAGGAAATGATCAAACGTGGTGATTATATTGTTACCACGGGTTCCTGCAATGATTGCCATTCGCCTAAAATCATGACGAAGATGGGCCCGGTGCCAGATTCAACCAGGTTGCTCTCTGGTCATCCGGCTAATGATCCACTGCCCCCTTTGAATAAAACTGATTTATCCAGCCCCTGGATACGCATGACGCCCGACCTTACTGCTTTTGTCGGCCCCTGGGGTATTTCTTATCCGGCTAATCTCACACCTGATTCCGCAACTGGTACCGGTGCATGGAGTGAGGCCACATTTATTAATACAATACGCAGCGGTAAGCATTTAGGAAATGGACGGGATATTTTACCACCAATGCCCTGGCCATTTATAGCCAAAATGACTGACGATGATCTGAAAGCAGTTTTTGCTTACCTGCAATCATTACCCCCAATAAGCAACAGGGTGCCTGCGCCAGTTTCGCCACCCGACCTGGCTAAAATGCTAGCCAAGTAAAAATTGATTAATAAAGCGCCTCATTAAAAGATGAGGCGTTTTACTTATTATTTAAAGGGATTTTTATTTTGCATCCATCATTTGGCCATACATTTCTTCTCTTAACTGATGAACTCTTGTGTCCTCAAGATATTCATCAAATTCCATCAGGCGGTCAATGGTACCATTTGGCGTTAATTCAATGACACGATTAGCCACTGTCTCCATGAATGTATGATCGTGTGAAGACAGAAGTACAATGCCTTTAAAATTTACGGCACTTTCATTGAAACTTTGAATGCTTTCGAGATCGAGATGGTTGGTGGGCTGATCAAGAATGATACAATTCGGATTTTGCAACATCATACGACTGATCATACAACGAACTTTTTCACCACCACTCAGCACTTTTGTTTTTTTCATTACATCATCACCACTAAACAACATTTTACCTAAAAAGCCGCGGAGAAATGGTTCGTCCACATCAGTAATATAAGCCGGAACCCATTGACGAAGCCAGTCCATCAATGTAAGATTTTCTTCAAAAAATTTGCTGTTCTCCAATGGCAGGTAAGCCGTGGTAACAGTTGTTCCCCACTCATAATTTCCATTATCTGGCTTTGCTTCGCCATTAATTATCTCAAAGAAATTAGTTATCGCCAGGGGATCCCTGCTGTAAAAAGCGATCTTATCTCCTTTGTTTACGGTAAATGAAATATTCTCGAAGAGCACACGACCATCAACAGATTTACTGAGTTTTTCGACATTCAAAATTTGATTTCCCACTTCCCGTTGCGGGGTAAAAATGATCCCGGGATACTTTCTGTTGCTCGGCTCTATTTCCTCGATCGTTAATTTCTCCAGTGCTTTTTTTCTTGCCGTTGCCTGCCTTGATTTGGAAGCATTGGCACTGAACCGTGCGATAAAGTCAAGCAATGCTTGTCTCTTTTCCTCGACCTTTTTATTTTTATCATTTAGCTGCCTCGCCATCAGCTGTGAAGATTCATACCAGAAAGTATAGTTCCCCGTAAATATTTTGATCTTCTGCCTGTCCACATCAGCTACATGTGTGCATACGCCATCCAGGAAGTGACGGTCGTGGCTTACGACCAGGACAATATTTTCATAATCGGCCAAAAAGTTTTCTAACCAACTTATGGTTTCAATATCCAAACCGTTAGTGGGCTCATCAAGTAATAAAATATCGGGGTTGCCAAACAATGCCTGGGCCAGCAGTACTCTCAATTTCAGATTCGAGGGAATATCCTTCATCAGGCTTTGGTGAAACGAATCCTGAACGCCCAGGCTATTGAGCAGACTCCCGGCATCACTCTCTGCTTCATAACCACCCATTTCACCAAATTCTGCTTCCAGGTGTGCAGCCGTCATGCCATCTTCTTCTGTGAAATTTTCCTTTGCATAAATTTTTTCACGTTCGTGCATTACGTTCCACAACTTATCGTGCCCTTTCAAGACTGTATTCAACACAGTAAATTCATCAAACTCAAATTGATTTTGCTTCAATACCGCCATTCTTTCACCCGGAGATATCTCAATTGTCCCCTTATTGGGTTCGATCTCGCCGCTGAGAATTTTCAGAAATGTAGATTTGCCCGCACCATTTGCACCGATCACGCCATAACAATTCCCTTTGTGGAAATTGAGATTCACTTCATCGAACAAAACTCTTTTGCCAAATGAGAGAGTTATATTTTTTACACTTATCATCCTGTAAATTTTTGAAGCCGCCCGAACGTTCACTAACTTTTGAGCTTATTGCTTCCATGTTTAGAACGGGCGGGCAAAGGTAAGCCATTATCGCGTGTTGGTGAAGAGTAAGATGAGGATTTTCTCAGTAAAGCGGCCATGCTCTTGTCAGTGAAAATCTGTGAAATCTGTGAGAACCGAAAAATATTCACCTCACGATTTCACAGATGAACACAGATTTTTAATTAATCATTGTGACTACACCTGCTTATCTTTCGAACAAGATATTTTAAAATGTTTTAAAGATATCGGGTTATCCCTAAATTTGCAGCCCCTGCGGCGGTGGCGAAACTGGTAGACGCACTACTTTGAGGTGGTAGCGGCCGAAAGGCTGTGAAAGTTCGAATCTTTTCCGCCGCACTAACGGAGGCTGTTTCAAAAGTCTTTGATTTCCCGCAAAGGCGCAATCCCGATAGCTATCGGGACAAAGAATATTATATTGGTTTTCAAACGTTGCGTCCGTAGCGCCCTAGCGTGAAATCTATTTTTTTGATGTTTTGAGACAGCCTCTTTATTTTTTCAAAACAACCCTGAACGTAGTTCCTTTCCCAGGCTCCGAAGACTTTACAAAAATCTCTCCTTTGTGATACTGATCAATGATTCGTTTTGACAGGCTAAGTCCCAAACCCCATCCACGTTTTTTTGTGGTGAACCCAGGGTTGAAAACGCGGTTTATATTCTGTTTACTGATCCCTTTACCTGTATCAGTCACATCAATATTTACTGCGTCTTCAGCATTGCGAATATCGATGGTGATTGAACCTTTGCCCTCCATGGCATCGAGTGCGTTCTTTAAAAGATTTTCAATGACCCAATCAAATAATGGTGCCGAAATTTTTGCCTTTATTTCAGCGTCACTCGGGGCATTGATGATGAAATTTACTTTTTCACCGGCGCGTTTACGAATATATTCTACCATACTTCCTATCTGTGTTACAATATTACTTTCCTCCAGTTGGGGTTTGCTGCCGATCTTTCCAAAACGATCCGATACCAATCGAAGACGATCGACATCTTTTTCCAGTTCGCGGACAATTTTTTCGTCCACTGAATTTTGTTTTAGCATTTCTACCCAACCTTCCAGGGAGGAGACAGGAGTGCCCAGTTGATGGGCTGTTTCCTTAGCCATACCCGCCCACACCTGGTTTTGTACGGAGCGATACCGGTTACGGAGTGAAAAAATAGTGACAATAATGAAGAGGCCTACGATAAATAATTGCACTAATGGATAATACTGTACTTCGCTCAGCAACCGGGTATGACCATAATAATATTTGTTGTACCGGGTGGAATCCAGGGGATCTTTCCAAATGATAGGATCATTGATCTGCTTTAAGCTTTTAAGTTTTTCCTGTACATAATTTTTTTTGGAAATGACCTTTTGCGAATCGAGATTTTTGTGATCGATGATGCTGTCTTTTTCATCGGTCCAGATAATTGGAATGTCCTCGTTATCCTGTATTATTTTTAACGGGAGCCTTGTGTCACCCGAATTGCCGGGATTAAGAATGGAGTTACTGGCTTCTACCCATTCTTCCACTTTTTGTTTTTCTCTTACTGCAATCTTGTTTGCAAGATATTTGGAATAGAATATCGTTCCTGTTACGATCAGTATCGCAACAAAAGGGAAAAGTATGCGCCAGTTAAAGAATTGCCGATACATAGGCGAAAAATACAAATTACAAATATCAAGTTCCAAAAAACATGAAAATAAAGGGAAACCCGGGCGATTTTAATAAATTAATTAAAGTTTATTTCTGACTTGCTGTTTGGCGCTTATGAATCAGTTATTCTTATTTTTGAAAAAACCTTTTTCTTTTTGACCCATCAACCAAAAGTTGCTATTGTTATTTTAAACTGGAACGGGAGAAAATATCTTGAGCAGTTTTTACCATCAGTAATGACAACTTCTTATATTAATCATGAAATTATTGTAGCCGACAACAATTCCTCCGACGATTCCATTTCATTTCTTGAGGCAAATTATCCTTCTTTACAGGTTATTCATTTATTAACGAACTACGGTTTTGCAAAGGGTTACAACGAGGCGCTCAAGCAGGTCAGGGCTGATTACTACATGATCCTGAATTCAGATGTCGAGGTTCATCCTGGTTGGATACAGCCCATGCTGGATTTGCTGGAGTCAGATAAAACAATTGCTGCCTGCCAGCCTAAAGTACTTTCTTTTAGTAATAAAAAGTTATTTGAGTATGCAGGAGCTGCCGGGGGGTGGATCGATAAGTTTGGTTACCCTTTTGCGAAAGGAAGAGTTTTTGACATTTGTGAAGAAGACCATGGCCAATATGATGACGTATCTTTTATTTTTTGGGTAAGCGGTGCTGCAATGCTTATACGCTCCTCTGTGTACCAGGAGGTAAAAGGTTTTGATGAATATTTCTTTGCCCACCAGGAGGAAATCGATCTTTGCTGGCGAATTCAATTGGCAGGTTATAAACTCAGTAGTTGTCCTCAATCGGTGGTATATCATTTGGGAGGCGGGACCTTACCCAGAGGAAATACAAAGAAAACTTATCTGAATTTCAGGAACAACCTGATCATGCTGGCAAAGAATCTTCCATGGGCGCAAAAATGGTGGAAGATACCTTTCAGGATCTTTTTGGATGCTGTTTCAGCTACGAAGGGATTGTTGATAGGGGACGGGGGCTATTTTCTTGCCATTGTCCGGGCACATTTTGCATTTATAAAATGGATCCTGTTGAAACAAAGCAAATCAGTGTTTCCAGTTAGAAAAAATAAAAATTTGTTTGGAATTTATCATCGCAATCTCGTCTGGCAGCATTTTGTAAAAGGAAAAAAATATTTCAGGGAAGTCGTTAAAAGCGGTTTTTAAATTTCTATTCCATTATTTTTGCAGCAAATTACTATCATGGATTATCAAGGCGAATATCAGCAGGAATACCAGGAAGAGCTTCAGAAAGTTCACGATCGTGATTTCACGCACAACTGGGTTTCTTCTTCTGCTTTTCTTTTTTATCTCCAGGTAGCCTGCATTCTTGCTATGGTATTAGGCGGCTGTTATATGCTTTATACAAAGAGATATACAGGTAAGCCGGACGTTTCTGTTCCGGAAAATACCCTGTATACGCCCAAGTACAAATAAAGACTCAAAATTTTTTTGAGAAAATTGCATTTATTATTTTTGCAGCCCTTTAGTTCTTTGTAACGCGGATTACGCAGTTGAAACACGGATTGCTCAGTTTGAAATATGGATTACACCGGAAGAGTGAAGCCTGAAGTCAGCGAAATCCAAAAATCCGTGAAATCGTAATATTAAATCCGTGTAGTCCGTGATATCGTGTGGAAGTAGCTCTCCCGATAGCTGTCAGGATGGTAGAGCACAATCCGCCTGAGGCGGATTGGGGTGGCTAAGTTCTTTGGTCATCGTTTATAAATTGCGGAAGTAGCTCATTTGGTAGAGCACGACCTTGCCAAGGTCGGGGTGGCCGGTTCGAGCCCGGTCTTCCGCTCTTTGATCCTCTTGCTGTGTAGGCGGAGGATTTTTTTTGGTTTCATAGTTCCAGGAGTTCAAGAGTTTCAGAGTTTAGTTGTATCACGAAACTTTTGGAACTGTGAACTCGTAAACTTTGAAACTTTCAGCCCTGGTGGTGAAACTGGTAGACACGCAGGACTTAAAATCCTGTGGGCCGCAAGGCCTGTGCGGGTTCAACTCCCGCCTGGGGCACGTAGCGATCTGATGATCGCTTTTTTTATGCCTTTTTTCGTTTATATAATCTATTCTCCGAGCCTTCAACGTTTTTATACGGGCACAACTGACGATGTAGCTAAAAGGATTGAACAACACAATTCTAAAAGATATCGCGGGAGGTTTACGTCAAAAGGAATACCCTGGGAGCTTTTCTTTCAAATTGAGTGCAAAAACCAGTAGCCAGGCTTACAAACTTGAAAAATTCATTGAGAAAATGAAATCGTCAGCCTTTATAAAAAGATTGAAAAATGAGCCTGGACTCCTGACTGCCATTTTGAAAAAATTAGAAGACTAGAACTGGAGACACGCAGCCCCGAATGCTCGGGGTTAAAATCCTGTGGGCCGCAAGGCCGAGACTTCGGCCCCGATTGTTCGGGATGTGCGGGTTTAACCCCGATACTTCGGGGCTGCCTGGCGCACAAAAACGACCACTCATAGAAACTCATATCGCTCCATGCTTTAATTCGCGATTTTTGTAACAAATAATGACATCAATTCGTTAAAACGACGAACCACTCAGATTGCAATCTCTTTTTAAATGATCTCGCTGGTCATTAAGCACGAAGCCTAATTATATAATGCAACAAAGAGTTTTTATCCTTTCCCTATTTTTTCTAATAATACACATTCCATTTAATGGCATATGCCAGGATACAACAAAGACCACTGATCAGAATAAACCGAAGCCTTCAAACAGAGTCTCATTCCATTCTTTACACGGAACAATTAAAGCCAAAGAAACCGGCGAAGTAATTATCGGGGCTTCCGTGTCGGTAACAGGATATTCAATCGGAACTGTAAGCAATGAATATGGGTTTTATTCATTAACGCTGCCACAAGATGATTATACGCTTGAGATCTCTGCCGTAGGAATGAGATCTCAGCAAATAAAGGTTTCATTGAATAAGGATGTGAAGCTTGATATATTGCTCGAAGAGGAAGTCACCAATCTGCAGGAAGTAACTGTTAAAGCATCTTCCACGGGCAGAAGTCTTAAGAATCCCCAGATGAGTGTTGAGAAGATCAACGTTCATGAAGTGCGAACCATTCCTGTATTATTTGGAGAGCGGGACATACTCAAAACAATTCAGCTGTTGCCTGGTATAAAATCAGCAGGGGAAGGTAATAGTGGGTTTTATACGCGGGGAGGTTCCGCAGATCAGAACCTGATCTTGCTCGATGAGGCGCCTGTTTATAATGCTTCTCATTTACTTGGCTTCTTTTCTACTTTTAATTCGGATGCTATTAAAAATGTTACCCTGTATAAGGGAACAATGCCTGCACAATATGGAGGAAGATTATCATCAGTGTTAGACATTAAAATGAATGATGGCAATAACCAGGATTTTGCTGTAAGCGGGGGAATTGGCCTTATCGCCTCACGATTAAATATAGAAGGCCCCTTGCAAAAAGACAAGTCCTCCTTTTTGGTATCTGCCCGGAGAACCTATGCAGATGTATTCCTTAAGTTAGGCGATTCATCACTAAAAAAGACAAAGCTTTACTTCTATGATCTGAATACAAAGATGAATTTCATTTTAGGTGAAAGGGACAAGGTCTTTCTTTCAGGTTATTTTGGGAGAGACGTATTAAGCCAGGATAAAGTAGCCGGGATCAACTGGGGCAATGCAACAGGAACATTGCGATGGAATCATATTTTTAATAAAAAACTATTTTCCAATACTTCACTGATCTATAGTAATTACGATTATAAGATCGATGTTCATACAGAATCTACTGACTATGGAATTCTTTCACGGATAAGAGACTTGAATTTAAAAGAAGAGCTTCAATTGTATGCAAATGCAAATAACACAGTCATCTTTGGAGTTAATTCGATCTATCATACCATCAAACCGGGAGAAATATCCGTTACCGGCAATACAGGAACTGTAACACAAGGATTGCAGGATCGGTATTCAGTCGATAATGCGGTCTATGCAAACAATTCATGGAGAATTAACAATAAATGGAATCTTACTTATGGCTTGCGCATTTCGGCATTTACCATTCTGGGCGAGGGCGATTATTACACTTTAGATGACAAGGGCAAGATAATTGACACTACGCATTACGGACCGGGAGAAATAGTAAAGACATATCTGAATGCTGAACCTCGCATAGCAGCGAGCTACCAATTGAATTCGATAAGTTCCTTAAAAGCATCCTACACACGTAATACTCAAAATTTACACCTGATCTCTAATTCAGTCTCTTCATCTCCGACTGATAAATGGGTGGCAAGTACAAACATTATTAAACCTGAAATAGCAGACCAGCTTGCTATCGGGTATTACAGAGATCTAAAAGACCGGAAGTATGAAATAAATGTGGAAGCCTACTATAAGACGATGCAGAACCAGATAGATTATCGTGACGGCGCAGAAGTATTTACAAACGAGGCTATCGAAACACAGTTATTATACGGGAATGGCAGGGCTTATGGTATCGAATTACTATTAAAAAAGAAAGCCGGCAGATTAACCGGTTGGATCGGCTACACGTTGTCAAAAACCGAACGCAAGATAGACGGCATCAATAATAACCAGTGGTACAATGCAAGACAGGACCGAACACATGATATAGCTATTGTTGCCATGTACCAACTGAATGAAAAATGGACGCTTTCGGCCAATTGGATCTTTTATACAGGTGATGCTGTCACCTACCCAAGCGGTAAGTACACAGTAGATAATGAAGTATATTTCTATTACAGTGAAAGAAATGGTTATCGAATGCCTAATTATCACAGGCTCGATATGGGTGCGACAAAGCAATTGACAAGGGGCAGGCGTTTTTCTTCGGAACTTAATTTCAGCGTATATAATGCCTATGGCAGGGCAAATGCATACCAGATCAGTTTCCGGGAAAGTGAAACTGATCCAGACAAAACCGAGGCTGTAAAGACATCATTATTCACTTTTGTTCCTTCTATTTCTTACAACTTTAAATTCTGATCATGAAGCATATAAAAAGATTAGTGTTCTGTCTGACAGTTTTATCTTTTTGTTCGTGTCAAAAAGTTATTGATCTGAAACTAAAAGAAACTGATATTAAATACGTGGTTGAAGGTATCATCACAAATGAGCCTGGTGTGTGTAAAGTGACATTGACCCAGTCAAAACCATTTTATGAAAACAATCAATTTCCCGGGATAAGTGGCGCGATCGTAACGGTTAAAGACAATGATGTGGAATTTTCATTGCCAGAAACGCAACCCGGAGTGTATGAAACTAATTTAATTAATGGCACTCCCGGTCATGTATACCAGTTGTCAGTAACGATCAACAGTTATGTATTTACGGCCTCGAGTAAAATGCCAATGCCTGTTTTATTGGATACACTTTATGTTTCCAACGGGCCTTTTGGCGAGTTTAAATTTGCAACTGTTGGATATAACGATCCTGCCGGTATTAGTAATAATTACCGGTTTGTTCAATACCTGGATGGTGTGAAGGACCCCGCAATATTCTGGCAAAATGACGAGTTTACTGATGGCCAGGCGGTTTTGCTACAGCTAGATACAGGCATCGATAAAAAAGACGACCCACGCAACATCAAAAGCGGAGATACGGTAACCATAGAAATGCTTGGTATAGATGAAGCTGTTTACAAATATTGGTACAGTCTTCATTTTAATGGAGGAGATGGAGGAAATATTGCAACTCCCGCAAATCCTGTAACAAATATTAGCGGAGGAGCTCTTGGTTATTTCAGCGCTCAAACAATAGATCGCAAAACGGTCATTGCTCCTTAACCGAAATGTTGTTTGCAGGTATTGATCCCTGATTTTTAGAATTGTGTCTTATAGTTGCTATTAATTCTTCCGTTGACCGGTATGCTCTTTCTAAGAGATTATCCTTCCTTTTCTCAGCCCTCTGTTCAATTCTCTTGATCATAGCAAATTCCTTCATAGTGTTGGTAAGGATCGTTTTCCGAAAGTTTTTAAGGTTTGAGATCAGCACCTCGTGATCATGAACATTGCCCAGGTAATCCAAAATTGTGTCAAGGGTTTTTAACTGCGATTTGGTAAACAGGCCTTTGCCGTGAAACATTTTTGACTGATAAAAAATATCCTTCAGTTGTTTTCGAACCAGGTGCGATCTTTCCTTAAAGTGTTTTAAATCATCTTCAACCCTTTCGACAGAAGAACTAATCACTTCCTTTGTTTTCGACAAGATTTCTTCATCATTCAAATTTTCAAACCCGGATTCTATTTGGTTTGTCAGCACTTCCAATTCTTTTGATTCAAATTGCTGAATTGATGGCCGACTGTATTCGCCGGCCTGGTCTTGCACTAATTGCAGATAAACGAGTATCGGACTTAAAAGACGCTGTATTTTTCCCTCCCAACAATAACAGTAATTTTTTACTCATTTCAATATTCCGGTGTTTTCCCAGGATAGAAAATATGGAGTCAATGCCTGCAGGTATTTTTTTCTTATGCTTCTTTTCTATGAGCGCAGAATATAATTTGAAACAGGAACGAAGTTTTTTTATGGCAACACGCAGATCGTGTATTGCTTCTTCATTTATATGTTCCTGCAGCGATAAAAGGTTTTTATTAAAAACCTCCAATTCAGACCGCCAATATATCAATATGGGATTTTCATCTGGCATTTATTTAAAGGTAAAACTTCCCAACAGTAATTTCTTATCGAACCTGCAAATGCGACCAGGTCATTGTCCAAACCGGTAAGAATATTCGATCTTTCCTGTCATTACCTTATCCTTGTTAAAACTTGCTTCTTTTGTTTTCAACCCTTTATCATCATACACATACCTCCAGATAAGGTATCCAAGGTCCATCATAGAAAGAGTCGTGATCTTCTGAGACACCTGGTTTTTTTCTGTATACTCAAACATATAGTCGGGAAGAAGGCGGCGTGCTTTTGTATTAAACGCGTACAATATCGGTCAACCTGTTTTTATCATCATAATAGTAGTACGTTTTTTCCCCGCTTATTTTCCTGATAAACGGCAATTCTTCGATCACGTTTCCTTTTTCATCGAGAGTAAAGCGAACTTCGGCCGTATCGTTGTTATTTGAAATTTTCAGCATCCTTAAAGGTCTGCCCTGGTCATTGTAAAACCATTGATGGGCCTCATTCGCATAAATGCTATCATCTGCATCGGTTACCGTATTTTTTATCAGCACCGGGTTGTCCTTTTCATCATAGGCATAGGTGGTGGTGGATACCAGGGAAGACGAAGTATCGGACATATTTATTAATAGTCCTTTTGAGTCGAAGCGATAGTATTCATTGGTGATGACGGTTTTGTTCCTGGTTGCGATCTTTAGCAGATTATTGCCGGCAAAAAAATTATGTGTTTCTGAAAAATCGCTGTTTTTTATTCCATCGCCATCAAAGCCGGTGGCCTCTGCAGACAACACCTTGTTGCTGAGATAGAGTTTAATGGTTTGATTGATCTCCCGTGTGCCGATGATGTCTTTGTAATAGTATTGAGCATGTGATGTTACAGAGCTGATCAGGATAAAGAAAGAACCAAGTGTGTTTTTCATTAAGAGATGATATTGTTTTAGGGTCAAAAATAATTGAATTGTTCAGTAACGAAAAAGAAATGAGGGCTTGTATTTTTTGTATTTATTTTAGCAAAAATTTATTGTGAGCCACACCCCGGAACGAAAGGACAAGAACTGCCTGAATTGCGGAGCTTCTGTGATCGGTCGCTATTGTCATGTTTGTGGACAGGAGAATGTCGAACCTAAGGAAAGCTTCTGGCATCTCCTCATTCATTTTTTTAATGACATCACTCACTTTGACGGTAAATTTTTCACAACGCTAAAAGATCTTTTATTCAAGCCGGGGTTTCTCTCAAGGGAATATATGATCGGCAGGCGGGCAAGCTATTTAAATCCTGTGCGGATGTATGTTTTTACATCTGCCATTTTTTTCCTGTTATTTTTTTCTTTTTTCAGGAGTGAAGAATCAATAAAGATAGATCCCACGATAAACGGAAAAACTTTGAGGCAAATTGATAAAATGGATTCAGCCACATTTGCCGGGTTCACGACCCATATTAATGAAGAAAGTGACAGACCGGCCAGGCCGATGACCAGGGGAGAATTTAAAAAATACGCCGACACTATTCTTAAGGTCTTTCTTGATACTTCTTCCGGACTTCATTTGACCGGGGCAGAGTATACTTCTGCAAAGGAATTTGATTCATCGCAGCATACCTATAACTGGTTTAAGCGTCAACTAATTTATAAAGAGCTTGAACTGAATAAAAAATATCATAACAATAAGCTGGAGATTTTGAATGCTGCGAAAGAAGCCCTGGTTCATACCTTGCCCCAGATGCTGTGGATCTCTCTTCCACTTCTTGCATTGATCCTTAAATTAATGTACGTAAGAAGAAAGCAATTTTATTATGTAAGCCATATTATCTTCAGTATTCATTTGTATGTTTTTCTTTTTATCGCCCAGCTGATCCTGTTCAGCATTTCCAAGCTGAACAAAGCCCTTGATATTGGTTTTTTGAATTTTATATCAGTGACTCTTACCCTCGGATTGTCTGTTTACGAATACCTGGCTTTAAAGAATTTTTACCGTCAAAGCTGGATCAAGACCTTTTTTAAATTTTTATTGATCAATATTTCTTATATTATCATGCTTGTATTGCTGTTTGCATTTTTTGCTGTGTTCTCTTTTTTTAATATTTAGCGTATGAACAAACTTGCTGAAGAATTTTTAAGACTGGTTGAGATCATGGATGAACTCAGGGAGAAGTGTCCCTGGGATCGCGAACAAACCGTGGAGACACTTCGCCCTATGACCATCGAAGAGACCTACGAGCTGGCAGATGCAGTTACTGAAAAGAACTGGAAGGGAATTAAGGAAGAACTCGGAGATCTTTTGCTGCACATTCTTTTTTATTCGAGAATAGCGAAGGAACAACAACAATTTACGCTTGGCGAGGTGATACAGGGGATCTCTGAAAAATTGATAACCCGGCATCCGCACATTTACAGCGACATAAAAGTGGATAATGAAGAAGATGTTAAGAAAAACTGGGAGAAAATAAAAATAAAAGAAGGAAAGAAGTCAGTATTAAGTGGAGTACCGGTATCGTTGCCGGCTACAGTAAAAGCTTTACGATTGCAGGAAAAAGCAAGGCAGGTAGGCTTTGAATGGGAGAATAAGGAGCAGGTATGGCAAAAGGTGGAGGAAGAAACCAATGAACTACACGCTGCGGTTGCAAAAGGCGACAGTGATAAAATAGAAGATGAATTTGGTGATCTCGTGTTTTCGTTGATCAATTATGCACGGTTTTTGCGCATTGATCCGGAAAATGCTTTGGAACGAACCAATAAGAAGTTCATTGACCGGTTTAAAAAAATGGAGACTGAAGCACTGAAGCAAAGCAAAAATCTTGATGAAATGACCCTCGAAGAAATGGACGCCATCTGGAATACCATCAAACATCGACACACTCCTTGAAAAGCACTTTTCGACATATTTTGTTTTCCAGGTACACCCTGTTAGGGTTGTCTATTATTACCTTTGCACTTTCTTTTGTTTTCAATTCTTACTACACCCGCGTATCTGCAATAAATCATGAGAAAAGATCTTTAACCCGGTATATCCAGAAAAAGGAATTAAACTTCAGCGAGGTTGTCAAGGACACCCATTTACTCAGGAAATTAGTTCAAAACAAGGAATCCCTCGATGAATTCAAGTCACTGGAGGAAAAAGAATATGGGATATATGTCGTGGCGGAGTCTGTTTTTGGGACACAGCAAATGCTGTTCTGGAACAATCAAAACATAATCCCTCCTACATCCAGCTATAACCTTGATGACGGTGAGTATTTCAAATTACTGGATAATGGCTACTATGTGATGATAAAAAAATCTTTTGCTCTTAATGGAATGAGCAATAGGTTGTGGACCTATGCATTAATACCGGTCAAATCAAAATACTATATTGAGAGTCAGTTTTTGAATGATGAATTTGCTTATAGTAAGACGGCCCATAAGCGCATAATCATTAGTAGCAACAAGACCGATTACCCCATTAAATCCTCTTCCGGCCAGGTTCTTTTTTATGTTAATCGAAGACCTACAAGTGCCATACCTAATAATGATCCCATTACTGTGGTCCTTCGCTTATTGTCATTGTGTTTCTTTTTTGTATTTGCCCATTCGCTGGCAGAGTTTGTTGCTCAAAAAAGGCATAACCAGTGGCGTGGTGTGGTTGCTTTAGTTGTTGTACTTGTTGTATTCAGGCTTAGCCTTTATTTTTATCCCCTTGTCTTTGAGTTTCGACAATTTGAATTATTTGACCCGGCTGTTTATGGAACTAATTTAGTTAATAGGACCCTGGGAGACCTGCTGATCAATTCCCTGCTATTTTCATGGATCACCGTTTTCGCATGGTCTAAACTGGGCAACCAGATGGATCTGTTAAGGCGGGTCAGGGGTGCGGGAAAATGGATAATCGCAACACTGGCACTACTGGTTCTTGTCGTCTCCACATTTATACTGGCGAGTACGATCAACAGTCTTGTTGCGGATTCTAAGATATCTTTTGATGTTACGGATTTTTTTAGCCTTAATAAGTACAGCGTAATCGGGTTTATTGTGCTGGCAAGCTTATCGCTTGGATATTATCATTTTACTCAAATCATGTTCCGGTTCATCTTGCCAGTATTTGAAAAAAGAAAACCGCTGATCTATTTTGCAATCGGAGTAACGGGTCTTGCTTATCTCACTTTTCGCTTTTCTGACCCTGCCATTCCATTTTACATACCTGTTTTGTTGTGGCTCATAGGTTACACATGGTTAGTAAGCCAGCGGGGATTTGTCATAAACCGCTTTCATATCAATGTAGCTGGTATCATATTCTGGATATTTGTTTTTTCAGTTTCCGTCTCAGCGATTATTATCACAGAAAATAAAACAAAGGAATGGAGTACCAGGAAAACTATCGCTGAGAACCTGGCTATCCAGGATGATGAGTCAAATGAGATGCTTTTGAAGATCGCCCTGACCTATCTTGATAACAGGTTTCTTGCTTCCAACTTTTATCGCTTTCGTGACGAAGAGAACGGTAGGATTTTTCGTGATAGTATCCTTACCGCGAACTATAAAGGCTATGTCAACAAGTATGATACGAAATTGTATGTTTTTGAGGATTCAACTTTTAACCCGCTTTTTAATGATGACGACCTTACATATGAATCATTGAATAATATCATCACAATACAAAGCAAGCCAAGCAGAACGGTACCCGATCTGTATTCTTATGTGTCAGGCAACAATAAAATCACTTATATCACCAAAAAGATCGTCCAGGATGCAGACGGTAAACCGATGGGAGCGCTGTTTATTGTATCTAATCCAAAAACAAATGCAGCGAATGCTCTGGAGGCTACGTTGTTCAGAGAGCCCAACGAAAATGACCCGAGGACCTCACCAAACTATTCATTTGCCATTTATAAAAATTCGAACCTCGTTGAGTCGTCAAGCAAATATCCTTTTGCGACAACCTTAACGGATGATCAAATACCCACGCAGGAAGTTGAGAAAAGAAAGAACGGTGAATTTTATGAAATGTGGTACCGGAACAGCACCGAAAAAGTGATCGTGCTGGCTCGCCAGGTAGATTCTACTATTGAAGCGATAACCCTGTTTTCTTATATTTTTTGTTCTTTTCTTTTTCTTGTAACATTCATTCAAACTATTGCATTTCTTTTAAAAATCGGGACCGACAAAAAAGGGCTTGGCAATCTTTTCCAGATGAACATCCGTACCCAGGTACACAGCACTATCATTTTTATCAGTGTACTTTCCTTTTTGATCATCGCTGCATCTACCATTTCATTTTTTATCACAAGGTATAACAGGAACAATGCCGACAAATTAAGTCGCACATTAAAAGTTATGGAAAATGAAATGAAAAAAAGAATTGCCGAGCATAGCATTTTTGATGATGTGACAAAAATATATGAACCAGGTTCGAACAGGGAGTTGAAAAAACTTGTCTCAGATGTTGCAGATATCCATAATGTGGATGTAAATGTGTACGACCTGGACGGAAACTTACAGGTTTCATCCCAGGAGAATATTTATGAAAAAGGTGTTCTTAGCAAGCAGATCAACCCCGAGGCGTTTTTTCATTTGAGCCATTTGCGTGAAGTGGAAAGGGTGCAACAGGAAAATATCAGTGATCTGTCCTATCTGAGTATTTATGCTCCCGTAAGAAGCGACGATGGAACAGAATACGCTTATGTGAATATTCCTTATTTTCTGTCTCAGTTTGAGCTGCACCAGGAAATTTCAAATTTTCTCGTCACTATTATTATACTGAACGCTTTTATCTTTTTAACAGCCGGTGTTATCGCGTTGTTTATCACTAATCGAATTACCCGGTCTTTTTCGATCATTGGTGATAAGATGCGCGAAGTGAATCTTGGAAAAATGAATGAGGAAATTGTGTGGAATCGCAATGACGAAATCGGTGAATTAGTAAAGGAATATAATAAGATGGTGAACAAATTAGGTGAGAGCGCCGTTGTTTTGGCCCGCAGTGAGAGAGAAGGTGCCTGGCGTGAGATGGCGAGGCAGGTAGCTCATGAAATAAAGAACCCATTGACGCCGATGAAGCTCAGCATTCAATACTTGCAAAAGGCCATTCTGAATAATTCACCCGATGTTAAAGAATTGACCGCTAAAGTTGCCAATACATTGGTGGAACAAATAGATCATTTGTCAAAAATTGCCTTTGATTTTTCGCAGTTTGCGAATATCGGCAACACGCAGGTTGAGCTTTTTGACATGCATGAGGTAATTAAATCCCTGAAAGAACTATATCAGCGCGGACAGCATGTAGAAATAAATTGGGAGGCCCTTCCTGATAAAGTAATGTTGAAGGCAGATAAAACACAAATGAACCGCCTGTTCACAAATCTTTTCCAAAATGCAGTTGAGGCTTGTGAAAAGGATCAGTGCGTGATCAATGTAAATGAGCTTCGTGAGAATGGTAGCATCGTTGTAAGTATAAAGGACAATGGCGAAGGGATCCCATTCCCCATGCAATCAAAAATATTTGCGCCAAACTTTACTACTAAATCTTCGGGAACGGGACTTGGTCTCGCTATGTGTAAGAGCATAGTTGAACAGGCCCAGGGCAAGATCTGGTTTGAGACTAAATTAGGTGAAGGGACAACTTTCCATATTGAATTGCCATTGGCAAATTAAGCACCCATTATTCCTGGACTGATCTTATCAGATTAAGGATATCCATGAAATTGTCGGGAGAAGAAGTAGCAGGCGATTGCGCAATTTTGTCTCTCCATTTTTTTATCTGATCCTGGCATCGATTATACTCGCTCGAATTTCCATTTGTGTAAATACATCCCAGCGTTTCAGCCAATTTTTTTGAAATCCGGATAAGGTATCCATCAGGATTCACAAACATTAAATAAGGATCTGCATCTGAGATCAACGAACAATTGCCGGGAATATCTCCTTTCAGGCTTGCCATCCTAAAATCGGACGGAGAGCTGGAACCAACCAGCGCTGGCAGGGTAGCTGCCATTTGAGTCATAGCTACAGCGGGCTCTGGCAAATTTTTTTTCCGGGGCTTAATTTCCATTTGTGCAAGACCTGATCCTTCCCGGGGCAAATTATTGCTGGGGGATGGTGTGAGCCGTTGGGTCGGATTTTGAATCAACGCGGCTGACGAATCTTTTCGGGGTGAAACCGTTTTTACAGCAGTCGACCCACGATCCGTTTTTTGGTTCAATAATTTAAAGGCTCCAAATGCTAAAAGACCAATGATACAAGCTGCTACAGCATATCTTACAAACGAAATGATTCTTCCCTTTGACGAAATTCCAGGATGAGCTTTTTCGTCATCAAGTAAGGTTAAAATTTTATTCCAGGTTCGGGGAGGAGGTGTGACTTCTAACTTATAAAGTTTATCGGGGTACTGTTCCCGGATGTCTTCTTCCAGTCTTTCCTCAATTCTATTCCATACGTCAGAAGATGGAGTTGATTCAAGAGTATAAAGTTTTTGCGGAAATTCTGCATTGATCTCCTGATCGAGAACCGCAACAACCCTGCTCCACACTATTTCAGGGGGCTCGGCTTCATAGTTATACAATTTTCTTTTTAGTTCCTCACTCATAGCACTACCTGTTTCGTTCCTCAAGAAATTTTTTTACCAGGTCCTGAAGTACTACCTTGGCTCTTGACAATTGAGACTTGCTGGTACCTTCACTAATGTTCAGCAGATCACCAATCTCCTTGTGAGTATATCCTTCAACAACGTACAGATTAAAAACGGTCCGGTACCCCGGCGAAAGTTCTTGTATCAGTTTCATAATATCCTTTTCAGCAAGATCATCCAGTACCGATAAATATTTGCCTTCTACTGTGTTTTCATGTTTCTCGGTAATAGGCTGCTGATATGTCTTTCGCCTGAAATGTTCAATAGCCGTATTTACAAAAATGCGTCTTATCCATCCCTCAAAACTCCCCTCTCTTCGATAGCTGCTTAATTTTTTATATACCTTAATAAAACCTTCCTGCAATATATCTTCTGCTTCGGCCGCATTGCCTGCATAACGCAGGCAAACTCCATACATCCGGGGCGAGAACCGGCGGTATAACTCTTCCTGCATTCGCCTGTCTCCTTCGAGACATCCCTGAATCAAGTCGCTTTCCGAAATAATTTGGTTGCGTTCTGTATTCAATTTTTTGGATTTTACTCTATCTTCTAAACGAATTCATTAAACAGATAGGCGATTAGTTTATCTGTAGCCTTTTTCCTATGACTGAACTGATTCTTTTCTTCGATCTTCATTTCGGCAAATGCATGAACGGAGCCATCGGGCACAAATATGGGGTCATAACCAAATCCTTCTTTACCCTTTTTGCCGTACCCAATTGTTCCTTCACAAATCCCTTCAAAGAAGTTTTCCTTCCCATCAATGATCAACGAAATAACTGTTCTGAATTTTGCTTTTCGATTTGCTAGCCCCTCCAATTTTTTTAATAGCTTTTCAATATTCTTGTCAAATGATTTTTCTTCCCCCGCATATCTCGCACTTTTGACCCCCGGCTCTCCATTTAACGCTTCTACTTCAAGTCCTGTGTCCTCGCTGAAACATCCTGCAACTGTCGGATTTGTTCTTTTCATTTCATAGATAGTTCTTGATTTATTGCTCGCATTCTCTTCAAGCGTATTGAATGGTTCGGGGATATCAATGTCAATCCCCGCCTCTTTCAATGTTATGATCTCTATGGACGAATTCCCGATCACTGAACGTATCTCATCCACTTTATGCTGGTTATTGGTGGCAAAGATCAATTTCATGTCCCGGGTTTTGATTCTCTTTAATGAGTTTCACACTCCAAACATCTTTTTCAGACAAACCCATAACTTGCTTTTTAATACTTTGTCGCTTTCCAACACTTCAAGCACTGGTGTATGTAGAAATGTACAGTTGTTAAAAGCCTGTACCTGGAATTCAGGGAAACTCAGCGGCATTTCAAATTCTTCAGGAGTTAATCCCAGCAGGATGGTAAAATTACTTTTAAATTTTTCCTGCAGATCTTTATACAAAGCGGAAGGAGCATTTGCTGTATTAAAAATAGCTACATCTCCTAAACTTAATTTGCAGGCACTCAAAACGGATGTGAGAAAATTCAACTGTTCATTGGGTAAATACGGAACATCGTTATAACGAACAATTATTAAAATGTTCTTTTTATATTCTCCCAGATATTTCCAACTGGCAGCTTTCGTATACTTAACGTCAGTTACAGTGGCAGCAGGAGTATATTTTCTTTCTTCCGGCCGTACGTTCTCTTTTGTTTCAACAAGTGAGGTTCTGTACATATCCACAAGCAGGGATGGATTCAATTGAATATTATTGAGTGACATAAGCAATATGATCAAAATGAGTCAGCTTTTTTTTTCGTTTCTTTGTCTTGCAAAATAACTTATTTATGACAGAGGCTATGGATATTTCAGTAACAAGAGCGAAACACAGCAAACTACAAGACACTAACCTGGAAAATATTCCCTTTGGAAAGTATTTTACTGATCACATGCTTGAAGCCGAGTATAAAAATGGCGAATGGACGAATATTGAAATAAAGCCTTTCCAGTCTTTGTCACTTGAACCATCACTGGTTGCATTGCACTACGGCCAGACGATTTTTGAAGGAATGAAGGCTTATAAAGACACAAATGGGAATGCTTTTATTTTTCGTCCCCGCGATAATTTTAGCCGGTTTAATGCCTCCGCAGTAAGAATGTGCATGCCTGAAATACCGGAAGAAATTTTTATTGAAGGCTTGCGACAGTTGATTGAGCTGGACAAAAATTGGATCCCTGCAAAAGAAAACCATTCATTGTATATACGTCCTTTGATGTTTGCTTCGGATATAACTCTGGGTGTAAAACCATCCGATACTTATAAGTTTATCGTCATATTAAGCCCAACAGGGCCCTATTATGCGGAACCCATGAAAATTGCTGTAGAAGAAAAGTATACAAGGGCAGCTCCGGGCGGAGTAGGATTCTCAAAAAATGGTGGCAATTACGGAGGCAGCATGCTGGCGGCTGCTATCGCAAAGCAGAATGGTTACGACCAGGTATTGTGGACCGATGCCTTTGAACATAAATGGCTGCAGGAAGTAGGGATGATGAATGTGTTCTTCATCATCAATGGAGTAGTAGCGACTCCTTCCCTTGACGATGGATGCATACTTGCAGGAGTTACCCGCAGCAGCGCCATTACTTTACTGGAGGAAATAGGCTTAAAGGTCGAAGAAAGAAAAGTCCACATTGATGAACTGCTTGATGCATATAAAAAAGGTGTGCTGGACGAAGCATTCGGAACAGGTACGGCAGCGACAATTGCTATGATCAAAGAGTTAAAATATAAAGACCATGTAATGCAATTTGACGTTAATAAATTGAAGACTGCTTTGACATTGAGAAAATGGATAACTGATATTCGCGAGGGCAGAAGAGAGGATAAATATGGTTGGATGTGGAAGGTTTAGAAAAAGATCCCAAAGCCCAAAGCCCAAATCTCAATGCCATGGTTTATAAAAAACCTTAAATCCAAAATCCAAAATCTAAAATCTTTCCCCTACCTTTGCCGTCCCAAAATTAAAAGGTCAGAATGCCTACAATTCAACAATTAGTACGTAAAGGAAGAGATATCATAAGGGCGAAAAGTAAGTCGAGAGCGTTGGATAGTTGTCCGCAGCGCCGCGGTGTATGTACCCGCGTGTATACGACGACTCCCAAAAAGCCCAACTCAGCCTTACGTAAGGTGGCTAAAGTTCGTTTAACTAATAAGGTAGAGGTGATCGCTTATATCCCTGGTGAAGGACATAACCTCCAGGAGCACTCGATCGTGTTGATCCGCGGTGGTCGTGTGAAGGACCTTCCGGGCGTACGTTATCATATTGTTCGTGGATCGCTGGATACTGCAGGTGTGAAAGATCGCAAGCAAAGTCGCTCCAAGTACGGAACAAAAAGAGAAAAAGGCGGAGCTAAAAAATAATCACAGATCCCGCGGATTTCAATGGATTTCGGGGATTTGTAAAAAAAATTAAAAAATAAAATCCGCGTAATTGGCGGTTAAAATCAAATAATCAGCGATGCGTAAAGCACAAGCAAAAAAACTTCCTTTAGCACCAGACCCAAGGTACAATGACAAACTCGTTACCCGCTTCGTTAATAATATCATGTGGCAGGGTAAAAAGAGTACTGCTTATGATATTTTTTATGATGCTGTGGAAAAAGTGGCCAAACAAACCGGTGAAGATGGATATGAAATTTGGAAAAAAGCCCTGGCTAATGTAACGCCTGCTGTCGAAGTTCGCAGCCGTCGGATTGGTGGAGCTACTTTCCAGATACCTGCTGAAGTTCGTGCCGATAGAAAAATTTCATTGAGCATGAAATGGCTGATCCGCTATAGCCGTGAAAGAAATGGTCGCAGTATGGCCGACAAACTTGCAAACGAGATCGTCGCCGCCAGTAAGGGCGAAGGCGCAGCATTCAAGAAAAAAGAAGACACACACCGTATGGCAGAGGCTAACAAAGCTTTTGCTCATTTCAGGATATAAACTTACAAGAACATGAATCCTCTAAGCCATTCCAATTTTGGGATGGCTTTTTGTTTTTTGCCATAATAAAAAAGCCGCCCACGGGAGCGGCTTAAAATCTTTAATGAAATCATGTTCACATTCCACCGGAGGAAGGCATTCCATTGTCTTCCGAAGGCTCGGTAGAGGTAGTTGAGGTTTCCCAGGTCTTTGGTTCTTCCATTGGAGGTGGCGGGGGTGGTGGAGGCGGTTTGGGAGCTGCTTTCTTTGCTATCACTTTTTTAATGATAGCTCTCTTGATAGCTTTTTTAACAATAGCCTTCTTAATAGCCTTTTTAGCGACAGCTTTCTTAATCGCTTTTTTTGCAATTTTCTTTTTTGCAATTTTCTTAACAGCTTTTTTAGCTATTTTTTTCCTGATTGCTTTTCTAGCTAAGGCCTTCCTAATCGCTTTTTTTGGCGCAGCCTTCTTTTTGGGTTTCTTTTTTGCTGCCATACAATAACGGGTTTTGGTAATTTTTGTTTAGAGATGAAATTTTGCTGTAAGCAAGTTCAAGTTACAAACAATGAAATGTAATAACAAAATTTTACACGATGTTTTCTTATAATTTTTGTAAGTAGTATGGAAAAAAATAACTGCAGCATCTCGTGAGCAAACCAGGTAAATGAAAATTGTCCCTTGTATTATTTTTTCAATACTAGCCGTAAACTGCAACAGGAACACATCAAATAAAGACGAACAATTCACGAACTGTAGGGGGAGTTCTTCCGGTTATAAAACGATCGGCGAAATTCCGACTCCCCGTGGATATAAACGGATCATTGACAAGAGGAATTCCTTCGGTGCATGGCTCCGGAAGATCAACCTGAAACACGATCCGCGAATATATTTATTCAATGGCAGAATGAGGGATAATCAGTCAACCCAATTTGCTGTGCTTGACATGCCGGTTGGTGATAAAGATCTTCAGCAATGTGCCGACGCCATTATGCGATTAAGGGCAGAGTATTTTTTTAACCAGGGCAACATTGATTCAATACGTTTCAATGCTACGGATGGTACAGAGCTTTCTTTTGCAAAGTGGATGAAGGGTGAACGCTATCGTTTAAAAGGAGCCAGGCTCGAACCTTATGGCTCAGGATTCCGGGGCGGTAATAAAAGACAACAAGTGGAGCAATTTCTCGAGGTTGTCTTTTCTTATTGCGGAACGATCTCATTGAGTAAAGAAACCAAACCGGTAAATGATCTGAACAATTTACAAGGCGGCGATATATTCATCAAAGCCGGTTCCCCGGGACATGCCATGATTGTAGTAGACGTTGCTATGAATGATGAAGGAGAAAAGATCTTCATGCTGGCACAGGGTTTCATGCCCGCACAAAGCATACACATTGTAAAAAATCTGTTGGATGAAACGTTGAGCCCATGGTACAGAGTAACACACGATCTGAAGATGATTACCCCCGAATGGGTTTTTTACAGGAACCAACTTAACAGCTGGTAATTCGGTTTTCCGCTTTTTGCCTGATTTAGCCGATTAAATTAACCTTCACTTAATCCGCAAAATTCCGCTTGTTTTACATACCTTTGCCCGCCAAAATCAGTATTGCCTTTTGCAATGGTTTCCAAGCCCAATAGTGCTTAAAACGAAGAAGCGAGTGAGACAACAGGCAATGCCAAAGTCCCGATCGTTATCGGGATAAAGCTGGTAACATAAAAATTACAATTAACAAAAATCATGGCTGACCTTAAATTTCAAAGAAACTTCGGAATTGCGGCACATATTGATGCCGGTAAAACCACTACAACGGAACGCATTCTGCGTTATACCGGGATGATCCATAAAATCGGGGAGGTGCATGAAGGTGCTGCGACAACTGACTGGATGGAGCAGGAAAAGGAAAGAGGTATTACCATTACTTCTGCTGCGGTGAGTTGCCAGTGGAATTTTCCTACTGTACTGGGGAAGCCTGCGGCTGATACAAAAAAATATTATTTCAATATCATTGATACTCCCGGCCACGTGGATTTTACCGTAGAAGTAGAACGTTCCATGCGTGTACTGGATGGGTTGATCGCCTTGTTTTCTGCAGTTGATGGAGTAGAGCCGCAAAGTGAAACAGTATGGCGCCAGGCCAACCGTTACAATGTTCCCCGTATTGGTTTTGTAAACAAAATGGACCGTGCCGGTGCTGATTTCTTGATGGTGGTGAACCAGGTAAAGGAAATGCTGGGCTCCAAGGCAGTGCCTCTTCAATTACCCATTGGTGCAGAAGATAATTTCAAAGGAGTGGTTGACCTGATCAAAATGAAAGGGATCATCTGGCACATGGAAACCGAAGGAATGACCTTTGATGAAATTGCTGTTCCTGATGACATGAAGGCTGAAGCTGAAGAATGGAGAGCTCATCTTGTTGAAGCAGTTGCTGAATATGATGATAAACTGTTGGAAAAATTCTTTGATGATCCCAACTCCATCACTGAAGATGAAATGCATGAAGCAATCCGTAAAGCAACAATCGACCTGAGCATTGTGCCGATGCTGTGTGGTTCTTCATTTAAAAACAAAGGGGTGCAAACTGCTTTGGATGCTGTTTGTCGTTATCTGCCTTCCCCGATTGATATTGAAGCGGTGAAGGGAACTGATCCCAATACAGGCGAAGAAATTTCCAGTAAACCAGATGCAAAAGAACCATTTGCAGCTCTTGCATTTAAGATCATGACTGATCCATTTGTAGGCCGTTTGGCATTCTTCCGTTGTTATTCAGGTCATTTGGATGCAGGTTCTTATGTATTGAACGTAAGAAGCGGAAAGAAAGAACGTATCAGCCGTATCATGAAGATGTTTGCCAATAAGCAGAACCCGATCGATTTTATTGAAGCAGGTGATATTGGTGCTGCAGTTGGGTTTAAAGAAATAAAAACAGGTGATACTCTTTGTGATGAGGATCATCCGATCGTTTTGGAAAATATGTTCATTCCGGAGCCGGTTATTTCCGTTGCGATTGAGCCAAAAACACAGGCTGATGTTGATAAAATGGGAATGGCTATTGGCAAACTGGTTGAAGAAGATCCAACACTTCGTGTGAAAACGGATGAAGAAACCGGTCAAACTATTTTGAGCGGAATGGGTGAGTTGCACTTGGAAATTATTGTTGACAGGATGAGAAGAGAGTTTAAAGTAGAAGTTAACCAGGGTGCTCCGCAGGTAGCTTACAAAGAAGCCTTCCAGGCAACGATCGAACATCGTGAAGTATTGAAGAAACAAACCGGTGGTCGTGGTAAATTTGCTGATATTGTTTTTGAAATCGGGCCTGTTGAAAAAGAATGGAAGACAGAAAATCCGGATAAACATTTCCAATTTGTAAATGATCTTTTTGGTGGATCTATTCCCCGTGAATTTGTTCCTGCTATTCAAAAAGGTTTTGAACAGTCCATGGCGACAGGTGTACTTGCGAGCTACCCGGTTGATAATATGAAAATTCGTGTATTTGATGGAAGCTTTCACCAGGTTGACTCTGATTCAATGTCGTTTGAGCTTTGCGCTAAATCAGGTTTCCGTGAAGCGGCAAGAAAAGCAAAACCTGTATTGCTTGAACCGATCATGAAAGTGGAAGTAGTAACTCCTGATCAATATATGGGTGATGTAACAGGTGATCTTAACCGTCGTCGTGGTATGCTGGAAGGAATGGATAGCCGGGCAGGTGCACAGGTGATCAAAGCAAAAGTTCCGTTGAGTGAAATGTTTGGATATGTAACACAATTGCGAAGTTTGTCTTCTGGTCGTGCATCAAGCTACCATGGAATTTTCACATTATGCTCCTGCACCAACGAACATTGCAGAAGAAGTAATTGCAAAAGTGAAAGGCAAAGTGAATGCATAATAAATCACATCAAATCATAATAAAATCCCGCTCTAAGCGGGATTTTTTCTTTTAACAAAAAGTTGCGATGATCTCAATCAAATCCTTTATACATAAGGGTTGTGTAGTATTATCTTTGCAGAACAAACTTCATTAACCCCGTTTTTAAAGTCCGGCAGGTCCGGTCACGGAAAATGAAAAACTTGCCCTACTAAGAATTAACAACAATAACAACAATGTCTCGACGGTGGGTAATGGAATTAGGGGATTCGAAAGGATCCCCTTTTGTTGATCTTATTTACAAGTTTTCAACATTGGAACTTCTGGCATCAATCTTGAAAACTTTAATGCGAAATTTTTAAACATATATAGGGGCCGTTGTTAACCGTGTAAAAAAATTCATCTATGAAAATCTGTAGGTCAGCGTAAAGCTGGCCTTTTTTTTTGGTCTTCCCGAAGCGGATCATGAAAGACAAAATACAACCCCCAAATGGAAGCAATGACGGTGGATAAGTAAAAAAGTAAACTGATGACAAGGGCAATTTGAGGATCGAGGTGAAAATATTTAGCTCCCTCTACAAACACAACCTCTCTTGTTCCCAGGCCACCACCAAGTGAAACAGGAAATACAGCAACCACTGCGGCAGCTAAAAAAATAAAGACCCATTGAGGTTGATCAACCGGTAACCCGAGTGATAACAAAATGCAGTAAACGCAGATGACCTGGGTCAGTTGAACGAGTAGTCCCCAAACAAATGTTGACCAAAAACCAGGGAGAAAATCTTTGAAATAAAAACGCACTGCGAAATACAAAACCGCAACAGCTGCAACAGAACCGACGACCAGGATCACGTCATATAAAGTTTTATCAAGAACAATGATTCCGTACACTGACATGATCAAACCCAGCGCGAGCAAACCACTAAAACGATCCAATAAAACTGCTGCTGATGTCTTTTTGTAAGATGAATCATATTTCTTTTTTAGAAGCACAACTTTGTACGCATCGCCGCTGATGGAACCGGGAAGAAAGAGATTATAGAACATCCCCAGCCAATAGAGTTTTATGTTTCTCCACCCAGGTAAATGAATATGGATATTACGGAAATAAATGTTCAGTCGAAACGCGGAGAAAAGTTTTGAGAGTATAAGAAGAACGACGGCCAGGGATAGCCATAGCCAGTTTGCTTTTAGAAAAGCGTCTTTAGCGGCATTAAAATCTATCTTTTTAGAAATATACCAGAAGCAGGCAGCTGTTACTCCAATTTTCAACAGCAATTTCAGGTATTTACTGAGTTTTGACTCTTTCTTTTTCCGCTGCTTCTTCCATTCTGTTTCAGAATTCAAATCGGGGTAGCTAAATTTAGCAGGTAAATAATCCGTGCAAGTAAACATAAAAGCCATGAATAAAAAAATACTACCCGGCTTAATATTGATCAGTACATCGTTTGTATTGAATGCCCAGCTTCATAAATCTTCTTCCACAGAAAAACTGTTAAAAAAAGGAATGGTGATAACCTCAGATACAAAGATCAAAAAGGCAGTTTATAAATTGGATGCTTTTCAAAATTCCGGTGAACCGGTAATATTAATTGAAGGATACAGGGTAACGGTTGACTTTAATAATGCAACGTTGCAAGGCAGTAATTCAAAGAAAAACCCCGATGAGTTTTTCGGTATTGCAATTCTTATTAGCAGCCATAGTACCAATGTAACTATTAAGAATTTAAAGGTTAAAGGGTATAAGGTGGCTTTGCTTGCCAGAGACGTAACAAGCCTTACGCTGGAGAATTGCGATTTCAGTTATAATTACAGGCAACATCTTAACAGCACGCAGGAAAATGAGGACATGTCAGACTGGATGAGTTATCATCACAATGAGAATGATGAATGGCTTCGTTATGGCGCAGCAATTTATTTGAGGGACTGCAACATGCCGATCATTCGCAATTGCAAAGTAACGGGAGGTCAAAATGCATTGATGATGACAAACTGTAATGATGGGTTGATCGTAAATAATAATTTTTCTTTTAATTCAGGGATTGGTATCGGAATGTATCGCTGCAGTTACAATGACGTGGCTTATAATAAAATCGATTTCAATGTTCGTGGCTACAGTGAAGGAGTGTATAATCGCGGACAGGATAGTGCCGGAATTTTAGTATATGAGCAAAGCAACAATAATTTATTTTATAAAAATTCGGTTACGCACAGTGGCGATGGCTTCTTTTTATGGGCCGGTCAATCAACGATGGATAGCGGACAAGGAGGTTGCAATGACAACATTCTTTTCGGTAACGATTTTTCGTATGCCCCCACCAATGGCATAGAAGTTACGTTTAGCCGCAATAAAATTTTAAAGAACCGCATTTTTGAATGTGACAATGGAATTTGGGGAGGATACAGCTACAATACTGAGATAGCCAATAACCAATTCAGAAATAATAATGTTGCCATAGCAATTGAGCACGGCCAGGAGAATGATATTCATCATAACTTATTTTTCAGAGATAAAACAGCTATAAAACTTTGGGCCAGGAAACAACAACCTGCGGATTGGGGCTATGCTAAGTACCGGGATACGAGGAGCAGGGATTATAAGTTAGTATCGAATAGTTACAACGATAACGAAACTGCGCTTGATATTATCAGAACTGATTCTTTGAAAATTTTTGGAGATTATATTTCTAATGCCGGCCAGTTTTTAAAAATTGATTCAACCGTTACGAATTTGGACACTACACAGGATGAGATACTGGCGGATAAATTTTCTGTTGACTCGATTATTACCGGCCCTGGTCTTGATGACCCGGTTGATCCGTTTAAGGGAATGGGAAAATTGGCCGGGAGGAAAAATATCCTGGTAACTGAATGGGGACCCTATGATTTCCGGGCTCCTATCATCTGGAATACGGATCCAACGGATACTTCCCGTATCATGCAATTTGACATTAAGGGCCCTGCCGGAAAATGGAAGGTCAAATCTTATAAAGGCCTTGATAGCATCTCAGCAAAATCCGGAACATTGCCTGCGACGATCACTGCAAGAAAAATAAAAAGCGAAAGAACAGATATTGATATTCAACTGGAATATCGTGGTGATGAGATAAAAACTCCATTGGGCGAAACAATTCCAAAAGGAGAATCGTATGTTTTTTCATTCATCAAATTCTTTCAGCCGGTTGATTGGACAGTGAATTGGTTTGAGGTGGATACCTCAACTTATGATCCATTAAAGGAAGGAGAGTTATTTGCGCCAAATGTTAGAATGATACCGGTGAAAACAGAAAAAGTTCAAAAATTGGATTATGCCTGGTGGGGTGGAATAAAAAAAGATACCGCGCAAATTTCTCAATTCATTACCCTGGCTGAGGGAAGTGGTAATTTTCAACAAGGCGAATATGAATTTGGAATAACCTGGAATGATGCAGTTAGATTTTATATCGACAACAAACTTGTGATCGATGAATGGGATCCTTCAAATTATAAATTTGATGAATCTCCCCATAAGGCAACCAAATTGACATTGAATGGAGGCGTTCATCACCTGCGTATTGAGCATATTAAATTAGGAGGCTTTGCTGCCCTGGCTTTGTCGATCAAAAAATTAGGTTAGTCTTTGGTCCAATGGACGTGCACACAAAAGAGCAAGGCCCGTCAAAAAGAATGTTTTAAAATTCAGTCTTAAATCTTTGTCTGTTTAAGATCATACACATAACTTTGCGCTCCCAAATTGAAAATTTTGGTTTGAATATGTCTCAACGAATCAGAATAAAATTACAGTCTTACGATCATAATCTGGTGGATAAATCTGCAGAGAAGATTGTAAAAACAGTGCGCAGTACAGGCGCAGTGGTAACCGGTCCCATTCCTTTCCAACACACAAGAAGATTTTTACGGTTCTTCGTTCACCGCATGTAAATAAGAAAAGCCGTGAACAATTTCAGTTGGCAACACATAAACGTTTACTTGGATATTTATACTTCTTCTTCAAGAACTGTAGATGCATTGAGTAAACTGGATTTGCCTTCGGTGTTGAAGTTGAAATTAAAGCGTAGAGGTCGCCCCAACCCTGAAGGGAGCTTAGACGAATAGTTCTTATAAAAAATTTAAATCATCTCTCAATTCTGTAAACGGAAAAAAAGAGCTCTGAAAATAAATTAATCGATGTACTTATTCCCTTTAGGGTTAGGGCATCGGGCACATATAAACAAGCCCTTCGGGGTTTGTTTACTGCCGGTACTTCTCTCCCGAAAGCTTTCGGGAAACAAAAGAAAAGGTCGGTGGCAAACAGGGATTGAATTCCGATTTTTCGCTTACGAGAATGTCCTTATAACCATGCGGGGCAAAAACCGCAAATAAATGAAAGGAATTATTGGAAAAAAAATTGGGATGACCAGCATCTTCACCCCGGATGGAAAGCAAACCGCCTGCACCATTATTGAAGCAGGTCCCTGTGTTGTTACACAGGTTAAAACAAAAGATACCGATGGTTACGCTGCTCTTCAATTAGCTTTCGGCGATAAAAATGAAAAGCATTCTATAAAAGCTGAAACAAACCACTTCGCAAAAGCCAACACTGCTCCAAAAAAATTTGTAAAAGAATTCCGCGATTTTATTTGCTAAAACTTTTGGCGAAACCATTACCGTTGACATTTTTGCTGAAGGCGAAGATGTCGATGTAGTCGGAACTTCAAAAGGTAAAGGTTTCCAGGGCGTAGTTAAACGACATGGGTTTCATGGCGTGGGCGGGCAATCGCATGGTCAGCACGACCGTTCACGTGCACCAGGTTCGATCGGGTAACTCCTCTGATGCTTCCGTGTATTTAAAGGCATGCGTATGGCTGGCCGAATGGGTAGTGATCGCGTGAAGTTGAAAGGATTGAAAGTGGTAAAAATATTTCCTGATAAAAATTATATTCTTATCAGTGGTTCTGTGCCGGGTTATAATGGCTCAATTGTTTTAATTCAGAAATAATTTAATTAAAAGAAATGCAAGTTGATGTTTTAAATATAAAGGGTAAAAAAACCGGCAGAACATTGAACTACCTGATGATATTTTTGGTATTGAGCCAAATGATCATGTAATTTATCTTGCTGTTAAACAATACCAGGCTGCTCAGCGCCAGGGAACACACAAAGTAAAAACACGTGCTGAAGTGCATGGTGCAAGTCGCAAGTTGCATCGCCAGAAAGGTACCGGTGGCAACGCAAAGGAAACATCCGTAATCCTTTATATAAAGGTGGTGGTACGGTATTCGGTCCAAAACCACATGGTTATGATTTCAAGCTCAACCGTAAGTAAAAGACCTGGCGAAGATCAGTGCCCTATCATACAAGGCAAAAGACAATTCAATTTTTAGTTGTTGAAGATTTCAATCTGAAGCTCCTAAAACAAAAACATTTGTTGACATTCTAGAAAGCTTACAACTTCACGGTAAAAAAACTTTGTTTGTTGATCCCTGAATTTAACGACAATGTTTTTCTGAGTTTGCGCAATTTGCCTGTGGTTGAAACGCAGTCTTGTTGGCTGATATGAATACTTATGATATTGTGAATGCTGATGTGTTGGTGTTGACAGAAGAGCAGCAAAGATTTTTACAGAAGAAGAAGTAGAAGCATAATGCCCCGTCCCCTAACGCTTGCGCTCAAGTTTGTGCCTCCGCTGAAGCTTCGGCGACACGCGGGCAGCGTTGGCGCGAAGGGGTGCTTGGGAAAAGTTCTTTAAATAGTTAGTGATGACGATGTAACAAGCTGTTGAATTACTATTATGCTTTTGTTGCGTCGCACACTTCAACGTTCAGTAATAATACTGAACAAAATGAATTAAAATAAAATTTTTAAAGTCCTTCCTTTAGGGAGGATTTAGGAGGGCTAATAAATGAAACTTTCTGATGTTTTAATAAAGCCGATCTTAAGCGAAAAAGCAAATGCACAACAGGATAAACTGAAGCGCTATGCTTTTAAAGTAATCCGGAAAGCAAACAAGCTTGAGATCAAAAGGGCAGTCGAAGATTTTTACGGAGTATCTGTGGTGGATGTAAATACATTGGTAGTCCGGGAAAAAATAAAACCAAGTTTACAAAAGCAGGTTTTATCTCCGGCCAGAAACCTGCTTTCAAAAAAGCATTGGTAACATTAGCAGAAGGCGACACCATTGATTTGTACGCTAATATTTAAAGCCCTAAAGGGGAGACTTAGGAGGTAGTTCTTTATAAAACGATTATGGTAACAAGCGCCGAGAATCTTGATTGATTAAACTTTTAAAATTATTCTCCGCCTTAGGCGGATTTAGGGTATTATGGCATTAAAAAAATATAAACCGGTTACAGCAGGCACCCGTTGGAGAATTGGTAATGCATATGCAGAGCTGACAACAGATGCGCCTGAAAAAAGTTTGCTTGAAACATTGCATCAGACGGCTGGTCGTAATCACCAGGCCACCGCACTATGCGCTATCATTGGTGGCGGTCATAAAAGAAAGTATCGTGTTATTGATTTTAAACGCAATAAAAAAGATATTGAAGCAAAAGTATTAGACTATCGAGTACGATCCAAACCGTTCTGCCTTTATTGCATTGGTTGAATATACTGATGGAGAAAAAAGATACATTATTGCACCTCAGGGATTGCAGGTTGGTACTACAGTTCTATCGGTGATGCAGTTGCTCCGGAAGTGGGAAATGCATTGCAGTTGAAGAATATGCCTCTTGGTACAAACGTGCATAATATCGAAATGCAGCCCGGTCATGGTGGAAAGCTGGCAAGAAGTGCAGGTTCATCTGCCCAGCTTACGCAAAAGAAGAAAAATATGCAGTATTGAAAATGCCATCTGGTGAATTGAGAAAAGTATTGATCAATTGTTATGCAACTGTGGGTGTGGTTTCAAACAGCGATCACAGTTTGCAGACAATGGGTAAAGCTGGACGTAATCGTTGGAGAGGTATTCGCCCGCGTAATCGCGGTGTTGCGATGAACCCGGTTGATCATCCGATGGGTGGTGGTGAAGGTAAAGCTTCAGGTGGTCAGCCAAGAAGCAGGAACGGACAGTATTCAAGAGGCCTAAAAACAAGAAAGCAGGAAAAGGAAGTAATAATCTGATTATTCAGAGAAAAAACGGAAGAAAGATTTCTAAATAATATGCTAGATTGAATATTAAAAATAAATTTAATAGATAAAAGTTGATGAATAGGATTACTGGAAGTACAAGTGAGTGACACAACGAAAGATGATAATAGCACAAAAGCCCGAGCAAAAAAATAAAATCATAAATCTACAAATCTAAAATCTAAAATTGAATGGGTCGTTCGATTAAAAAAGGTCCTTATGTAGATGTCAAACTTGAAAAAAAAGTTTCAGCATTAACGAAGGCAAAAATAAAAAATCAGTGATTAAAACATGGAGTCGTCGTTCCACGATTACTCCTGATTTTGTTGGTCACACTTTCGCTGTGCATAACGGAAATAAATTTATTCCTGTTTACATAACAGAATTTATGGTTGGTCATAAATTGGTGAGTTTGCACCAACAAGAAATTTTAAAGGACACTCTGGTAATAAACAATAAAACAGTTTAAGTTTAACGTTTGCAGTTGTTAATAACTGAATCGAAAATTAAACTCGAAACTTATAAAATGGAAGCAGTAGCAAAACTTAGAAATTATCCAACATCCCGCGCAAAATGCGCTTGCTGGCTGATGTTATTCGTGGTCATGCAGGTTGAAAAAGCGCTTGGCATTTTGGAACATCATCCACAAGCATTATGCAACACCATTGGCAAAACTTTTATTGAAGTGCCATCAATAACTGGAAACAGGCAAATAATGAAAGCGTGCATGCAGATGCGAATCTTATTGTAAAAACTGTTTTTGTGATGGTGGCAAGAACATTGAAGCGTATGCGCCCGGCACCACAAGGTCGTGGTTACAGGGTTCGCAAACGCAGTAATCATGTAACAATAATTGTGGATACTAAAAAAATAAAAAGTATAAATCTAAATATTAATAAAAGATTTTCAGATTTCGGTTTAAATAAAATAAATGGGTCAAAAAGCAAATCCTATTGGTAACAGGTTAGGTATTATCCGCGGATGGGAATCCAACTGGTATGGCAATAAAAAAGATTTTGCTACCAAGCTGATCGAGGATAATAAGATCAGAACTTATCTAAATGCACGTATCAATAAAGGTGGTATTTCAAAGATTGTTATTGAGCGTACATTAGGTAAACTGATCGTTACTATTCATACTTCAAAACCGGGTATCATTATTGGTAAAGGCGGCGGTGAAGTTGACAGGATTAAAGAAGAATTGAAGAAGCTTACAGGCAAAGAAGATGTTCAGATCAACATTCTTGAAATCCGTCGTCCTGAACTGGATGCAATGATTGTTGCGGATACTATTGCCAGTCAGATCGAAAACCGTATCAATTATAAAAGAGCTATTAAAATGGCAATTGCTTCATGCGCTTCGTATGGGTGCTGAAGGAATTAAAGTAAAAGTTGCGTGGTCGTTTGGGTGGTGCAGAAATTGCACGTACAGAAGAAATTAAACAAGGTCGTACGCCATTGCATACTTTTCGTATGGATATTGATTATGCAAATGTATTTGCACTGACTGTATATGGAAAAATCGGTATTAAAGTATGGATTTGTAAAGGTGAAGTTTTAGACAAAGCGAGATCTGAATCCAAATTTTGTTGGTGGAAAGAGCGATGTAAGCGACAGAAGGATAGAAGAGAAAGAAGAGGATGACAGACGTGACATGATAGAGGATCGTAGAGGTGATAGAAGACGCGGTGGCGGTGGACGATGGTAGAGATAGAGGTGGCGGAGGTGGAAGAAGAGGTGGAAGCAGAAGATAAACAATGTGCTACATTATGAAAATATGCTAATGAAAAAACAAGGCATTTTCAAATTTTCAAATCATGTAAATGTTCAAATTATTGACATGTTACAGCCGAAAAGAACGAAACACAGGAAAGCACAGAAGGGAAGAATTCGCAAGGTGATGCAAAGCGTGGAACATACTATTGCTTTTGGTTCTTATGGCATTGAAAGCACTGGAACCAATATGGTTAACGAACCGGCAGATTGAAGCTGCCCGCCAGGCATTGACCCGTTCAATGAAACGTGAAGGAAATGTTTGGATCCGCATATTTCCTGATAAACCGATCACCACGCAAACCACTTGAAGTGAGAATGGGTAAAGGTAAGGGTAATCCTGAATTTTGGGCTGCTGTTGTTGAACCAGGACGTATGTTATTTGAAGTGGATGGCGTATCGGAAGCAAATGGCGAAGGAAGCAATGCATCTGGCTGCGCAGAAACTTCCGATCAAAACAAAATTTATTGTACGCAGAGATGTGATTGCAGCTTGATAATTGATAAATTTAATTAATGATGGTCTAAAGATAAATGATTTTGAATAAAGAGTTTGAAAGACTTGAATGAGCAGGATTTGAAGGCGAGGATTACAGAAGATGAACTGCGTTTGAAGAAACTTGAATTTGCGCATGCAATTTCACCGCTGGAAAATCCTTTAAGCATTCGCGGTTTACGCAAAGACATTGCCCGTTTGAAAACAGAATTAAAGAAAGAAAATTACAAGCATAATATAATGGCAGAAGCTATAACGCAATCAGCAGAATACAAAATGCTGCAGAAAGAAATTTACGGAAAACAAGAACCGGGGTTGTCACGCAGCAATAAAATGGATAAAACTATTATTGTTGCTGTTGAAAGAAAAGTAAAGCATCCTATCTATGGAAAGTTCGTGAAAAAAACAACTAAGTTTCATGCACATGACGAAAAAAATGAATGCAGTATTGGTGATATGGTGAGAATCATGGAAACTCGCCCATTGAGTAAAACCAAGCGCTGGCGCTTGGTTGAGATCGTGGAGAAAGCGAAATAAACTAAGCTACGAGCTACGAGCTTGAGCCACGAGCTGTAAAATAAAATAAATTGTTGTAATGCTAAAGCTCGCAGCTGAGCAAGCTCAAAGCTTAAAGATATGATTCAGCAGGAAAGCCGTCTTAATGTTGCAGATAACAGTGGAGCCAAAGAAGTTTTTGCATCCGTGTATTGGGCAACAGCGGCCAGGATTATGCAAAAATCGGCGATAAAATCGTAGTTACAGTAAAAGATGCATTGCCTGCGTGGTGGTATTAAAAAAGGAACAGTTTCCAAAGCGGTGATTGTTCGTACCACAAATAAATTACGCCGTAAAGATGGTTCTTATATCCGCTTTGATGATAATGCTGTTGTATTGCTGAACCGAATCAGACGAACCGAGAGGTACGCGCATTTTCGGACCCGTAGCAAGAGAACTTCGTGATAAAGGTTATATGAAGATTATTTCGCTGGCGCCGGAAGTATTGTAGGTGAGCGGTGAATGGCGAGAAGCGAGTAGCGAGTTGAACTACAAGAGTCGATAATATGCTGGACGTAATCGAAGTTGAAGGAAAACAGAAAGTCGTTAGCTAAAAGCTAAAAGGTCCCTTTAGGGATTTAGGGTATGAAAACAGATTTAAACCAAAGTTCAATATTAAAAAAGGAGACAAGGTGGTCGTTATTAGGACGGTAGACGATAAAGAACATGGAAGAAAACCACGCAAGGTTTTAAAAGTTTTGCCAGATGATGGCACGAGTGTTGGTGAAGGTGTGAATATTATTACGAAGCCATACAAAACCATCAGCACAGAATACCAAGGGTGGCATTGTAAAGAAGGAAGCACCGATCCATATCAGTAATGTGATGCTCTGGGATGCAAAAGCCGGCGTGCCAACAAAAGTAAAGCGCACCCGGAATGAAGACGGAAAATTAGTTCGCATCTGCAAAAAAATCAGGGGAGGTAATTAAATAATGGCAACACAAAATATACTGCCGATTGGCAGAAAAATACAAAGATGAAGTTGTACCTGCATTGATGAAAAATTTGGGTATAAAAGCATCATGCAAGCCCGAAGCTTGAAAAAATCTGTCTTAACCGTGGTGTCAATGGTGCCGTATCTGATAAGAAACTGGTGGACGTTGCTTTAGATGAACTGTACAACTATCACGGTCAGAAAGCAGTGGCGACATTTCGAAAAAAGATATTTCGAACTTCAAACTGCGTAAGGAATGCCGATCGGTGCAAGAGTTACTTTGCGTGGTGATAAGATGTATGAATTTCTTGATCGTCTGATTTCTGTTGCACTTGCCCCGTGTTCGTGATTTTAAAGGTGTTAATGATAAATCTTTTGATGGTCGTGGTAACTATACATTGGGTATTACTGAACAGATCATTTTTCCGGAAATAGATATTGATAAAGTAACAAGATTACAGGAATGGACATCACGTTTGTTACAACAGCGAAAACACAATGAAGAAGCATACGAGTTGTTGAAAGAATTGGGATGCCTTTCAGAACGAAAAAAAGAAAATCTAATTAAAAGCAACTGAATTAAATCAATTAATAAAAATTATGGCAAAAAAATCAGTTAAAGCCAGACAAAGAAAAAGAGAAGTATGGTTGCACGATATGCTGAAAAACGTGCTGCTTTAAAAGCTGCAGGCGATTATAAAGCACTTGATAAACTACCTAAAAATGCATCACCTGTTCGTTTGAATAATCGTTGCCAGTTAACAGGCCGTCCCAGAGGTTATATTCGTTATTTTGGTGTATCGAGGAATATGTTCCGCGATATGGCGCTGCAGGGAAAAATACCAGGTGTGAAAAAAGCAAGCTGGTAAATCGATGACCGTTGTACCGGTGACCGTTGACCGTCTTTTGAACGAAACCGCCAACTGCTAACTGCCAACAAATTATTCATAAAGTTTTTAATAGAATTACAAATGGTAACAGATCCTATAGCAGATTTTCTGACAAGAATCCGTAATGCGCAGATGGCGAGATCACCGGATCGTGGAAATTCCTGCTTCTAATCTGAAAAAACGGATGACAGAGATCTCTGTATAACCAGGGCTATATTCTGAAATATAAATTTGAAGATGATAACAAGCAAGGCGTGATTAAGATCGCCCTGAAGTATGATCCCAAACGAAACAACCTGCTATTCGGAGGCTTGAAAGGGTATTAGCCGTCCCGGGCTTGCGCCAGTATGCAGAGCCCGCAGAATTTAAACGTGTAAAAAATGGTCTGGGTATTGCTATTGTTTCTACATCAAAAGGTGTAATGACCGATAAAGAAGCAAAAGCACAGAATGTAGGTGGTGAAGTATTTTGTCATGTAGCATAGAACCAGTATTTCTTGGAATGAGAAAGATGTAAATGGACATAAAAAAGTTGCTGATACATTAAGCCGATATATACATAGGCTGACTGTTCATTGAAATAAATTTCAAATTATCAAAATTAGAAATTGTATGTCTCAGGATAGGTAAAAAGCCGGTCGTCTGTTCCGAATGGAGTGACTGTTACTGTTGGCAATGACAATATAGTAACGGTGAAAGGTCCGAAGGGTGAATTGAAACAAGTTGTTGATCGGGATATCAAGGTTGAAGTCAAAGATGGACAAGTAGAATTTGCACGTCCGACTGACCAGATCCGACATCGTGCCTTGCATGGATTGTATCGTTCTCTTGTTGAAGGACATGGTAAAGGGGTTACTGATGGCTATAAAAAAAACTTGAATTGATCGGTGTAGGTTTTAAAGCATCTAACCAGGGAAATGTACTTGATCTTTCATTAGGTTATTCGCATAATATTGTTTTCGAAGTTCCGAAAGAATTAAAAGTGGCAACAGCTACAGGAAAAAGGTCAAAATCCCACAATTTTATTGAAGGATCGATAATCAACTGATAGGCCAGGTAGCTGCTAAAATTCGTGGCTTTCGTAAACCTGAACCTTATAAAGGGAAAGGTGTTCGGTATGCAGGAGAAATAGTTCGTAAGAAAGCTGGTAAAGCAGCAGGTAAATAAGCCCCCTGTCCTCCGCCTTAGGCGGAGAACTTAGGAAGCATAGTTCTTAAATAGATAATAAAGAGATTTTTTTATAAATAAGTTTCTGGCAATATCAGGGACTTCAAAACTCTCCGCCTTGGGCGGAATGGGGGTTAATATGGATCCAAAGTTAAATCACAAAGAAGGCAGAAAATTCGCTACCGAATTCGCAGGAAGGTTGGCGAAGGCACTGCGCAAAAACCACGGCTTTCTGTATTCAGAAGTAATAGCGAAATCTATGTGCAATTGATTGATGATAGCAAGGGCAAAACCATTGCCTCCGCTTCATCAAAAGATAAAGATATTCTTGCACAGAAAGGAACCAAGACTGAAAAAAGTAAATTAGTCGGTGCTGCCATTGCAAGAAAGGCTACTGAACTTGGGTTGAAAGAAGTGAGATTTGATCGTGGTGGTTATTTGTATCATGGTCGTGTGAAAGCTGTGGCTGACGGGGCAAGGGAAGGCGGTCTCCAATTTTAAATTGGGAAATTGTTCAATTGGGAAATTGGGAAATTTGAAAATATCCCAATTCCAAAATTTCAAAATTAAATATGTCAAAAGTTACTTTAAACAGAGTTAAACCAGGCGATCTCGAATTAAAAGAAAAAGTTGTTGCTATCAACCGTGTGGTGAAAACTACAAAAGGTGGACGTGCATTTAGTTTTTCTGCGCTTGTTGTCGTCGGCAATGAGAACGGTGTGGTTGGCCATGGATTGGGAAAGGCAAAAGAAGTACAGGAAGCGATCACAAAAGGTATTGAAGATGCAAAGAAGAACCTGATCAAAGTACCTGTTATGCATGGAACGATCCCTCATGATCAATGGGCGAAGGAAGGCGCTGCAAAAGTATTGATCAAACCCGCAGCTCAGGTACTGGTGTAATTGCCGGGGGCAGTATGCGTGCCGTACTGGAAAGCGCAGGGGTTCGTAATGTATTGGCTAAATCATTGGGCTCTGCCAATCCGCACAATGTGGTAAAGGCAACTTTCAAAGCATTGGCCATGTTGCGTGAGCCGATATCTGTTGCTAAAACAAGAGGCATTGGTTTGAAGAAAGTGTTTAATGGGTAGAGCCTCCCCAAACCCCTCCAGAGGAGGGGCTTATGGAAGTCTCTTATTTTATAAATTATTCATTCTTTAAAAGAATTTTCACAAACCCTCCCCACAGGGGGAGATGGAGGGGGCAATGAAAAAGATAAAAATAACTTTAGTAAAGAGTCCGATAGACAGGCCAGAGCGTCAAAAGCAGACATTAAAAGCTCTTGGTTTGAATAAAGCAAATGCTGCCAAAGAAGTAGAAGCAACTCCGCAAATACTGGGCATGGTTCGCAAAGTAGAACACCTGCTCAAAGTGGAGGATGTATAAAAAACAAATTGCAAACTCAATGAGAATGTTTATTTGAGATTTGGGATTTGATATTTGAATTTTTTTTTGCGAGGGGTGATTCCCCGCTGAGTACAAAAATCAAAAGAAATGAAACTACATGAATTAAGGCCTGCAAAAGGTGCAACTCACAAAGAAAAAAGAATTGGTCGGGGTGATGGTTCTGGCCATGGTGGAACTTCAACAAAAGGTACAAAAGGTCAGCAAAGCCGCACCGGTTATAAAAGAAAAATGGCACATGAGGGTGGCCAGATGCCAATTCAACGCCGGATCCCCAAACGTGGTTTCAATAACGTTCTTCGTGTGGAATATAAAGTGTTCAATGTAGGACAGGTCGATCATTTGGCCGAGAAGTATGATATTAAAGAATTTTCCCTCGAAAATCTCTACGTTAACGGATTGATAAGCCAAAATGATAGAGTGAAAATTTTAGGGAATGGCGAAATAAAAGCAAAGCTTGCTTTTAAAGTAAATGCTGTCAGTGAAAAGGCAAAGTCAGTGATCGAAGCTGCGGGCGGTACTGTAGAAATAGTCAAATAAGTCATAAAAGTCAGTGGGGTCATGGTCGGTGGTCAGTGGTCATTTAAATTCTGTAAATTGCGAGGCTGAGATCTGAGGCGTGAATCGTGAATGTTGACGTCTCACGTTTGACGGCTCTCGAAAGGTGAGTAGCAAACAGAAAGCAGAAGTGAGTGACACAACAGGTGATGATAGCTGTAATAAAGCTGACAACAAAAAAAAACAATTAGTCTTAAATAAATTGAATAAACTCTCGTGAAGAAATTATTTCAGACACTTAAAAATATTTGGAGTATTGAAGAATTGAGAAGCAAGATTCTTTATACTCTTATGTTGATCCTGATATACCGCATCGGTACGCATATTGTCCTGCCGGGTATTAACGCCGTTGAGATCCAGCAAAGCCAAAAAAACAATGCGGGGGGCATTCTTGATCTGATCAATGCCTTCTCGGGTGGAGCTTTTAGCCAGGCTTCCATTTTTGCGCTCGGAATTATGCCGTACATCTCTGCGTCGATTTTTATGCAATTGATGACTGTACTTGTGCCTCAATTTCAGAAAATGCAGAAGGAAGGCGACAGCGGTAGAAAAAAGATCAATCAATACACGAGGTATCTTACAGTGGCCGTTACAGCCGTGCAGGCTTCAGCTTATGTGGCTTACTTAAGACAAATACATGGCAGTTCTATTCTTCCTGGTTATGCAGGCTATTTTTGGATATCAACGGTTATTGTTCTTACAGCCGGTACTTTGTTTGTGATGTGGATGGGAGAAAAAATTACAGACCGTGGACTTGGAAACGGTACATCACTCATCATCATGATCGGAATTCTTGGCCGCTTGCCTCAGTCATTCATCCAGGAGTTTACTGCAAAATCTACCCGACCTGGATTTATATTGGTCTTCATTATTGAGATAGCTGTTTTGATCGCTATCATTCTTGGTTGTATTTTATTGATCCAGGGAACAAGAAAAATTCCGGTAAACTATGCGAAGCAAATTGTTGGCAACAGGCAGTTTGGCGGTGCAAGACAATTCTTGCCGATCAAGGTGAACAGCGCTGGTGTAATGCCCATCATCTTTGCCCAGGCGATCATGTTTTTACCGACCTTGTTTAATCTCACAAGTCTTGCCAGCACAGAAACGAAAAGCAGCATTCAAACTATTTTTACTGACCATTCGAATGGCTGGTACATGGTCATTTACTCCATGGTGGTGATAGGATTTACGTTTTTGTACACTGCACTAATTTTTAATCCTAAACAGATTTCTGATAATCTCAAACAGAATAATGGATTTATTCCCGGTGTAAAACCGGGGCAGCCTACCACGGACTTCATTGGCGCTATTATGGACAAAGTCACTTTACCTGGAGCTGTATTGCTTGCATTTGTTGGCATATTGCCCGGTATCGCACAAAAGCTTGGTGTTACAGCAGGATTCTCTACTTTTTTTGGTGGTACATCATTGCTGATCATGGTAGGTGTTATCCTGGATACATTACAACAGATCGAAACACAATTGTTGATGCGCCAGTATGATGGATTAATGAAGAGCGGCCGTATTCAAGGCAGGCAGACGGCTACCACGGTTCAGATGTAGCCTCATCCCGGCCCTTCGCCCTTGTGGAGATGGAAGAAATAAGAAATTAAATCAGACCTGGTAAGGTACTTACCGGGTTTTTATTTAGCGCACTTAATAACGATATTTGCAGGAATGATGATCCTGAAAAATAAAGAAGAGATCGAGTTGATGCGGCAAAGCGCATTGCTGGTAAGTAACACCCTGGCTGAAGTGGCCAGGGTACTAAGGCCCGGTATTACTTCGATGGCACTAGATACAACGATCGGGGAAATTATTCGCGATCATAAGGCTATTCCTTCTTTTTTAGATTACCGTGGTTATCCTTTTAATTCATGCATTTCGGTGAATGATGTGGTGGTGCATGGGTTTCCAAATGATGATCCGTTGAAAGAAGGTGATATTGTTTCGATAGATGTTGGCGTGATATTGAATGAATGGCACGGAGATCATGCTTACACTTTTGCGATTGGCGACCCGGGAGATGAGGTGGCGCAATTGATAAGAGTTACTAAAGAATCATTGTACAAGGGAATTGAAAAGGCAATAGCCGGAAACAGGGTAGGGGACATTTCGTTTGCGATACAGGAGCACACAGAAAAAAAATACGGCTATGGCGTGGTGAGAGAATTGGTAGGTCACGGCCTAGGAAAAAGTTTGCATGAAGACCCTCAAGTGCCCAATTATGGCAAAAGAGGAAGTGGTGCTAAAATGAAAGAAGGATTGGTACTTGCCATTGAGCCAATGATCAACCTCGGCACAAGAAAGGTGTATACTGAGGAAGATGGCTGGACAGTACGAACAGAGGATCATAAACCTTCTGTGCATTTTGAACATGATGTTTGCGTAAAAAAAGGTAAGGCAGATATACTTTCAAATTATGCCCCCATTGAGGCCGCGGAGAAGGCCAATTTAAATTTGTTTTCCGCCCATAGTAAGGAGTTAGTAGTTTAACAGGAAATAGGAAACATAGATATCTACTCTGCTTTCATGGCGTCAATTATGTTGATGAAATTGTAACAAGATTTTTATTGGTCGTATGCTTCTTTCAGTTGCCTTATGTCGAGTTTTGACATTTTGAGCATTGCCTGCATTGCATTATTGGCTCTTCGTGGATCTTTCCCTCCGATCAGTTCGCCCAGGATTTCAGGAACTACCTGCCATGATAAGCCGAATTTATCCTTGAGCCAGCCGCATTGCGACGGTTGACCACCTCCTTCGATCAGCTTGCTCCAATAATAATCCACTTCTTCCTGGGTTTTGCAACTTACAAAAAGAGAGATCGCCTCGGTGAACTTAAACAAAGGCCCGCCGTTAAGCAACATAAATTGCTGGCCTTCGAGTTCGATGGTTGCAGTCATGATCGTTCCTTTTGGACCCGGGCCGGCTTCGCCGTAATAGCTTGCATTGATAATTTTAGAATTTTTAAAAACGGAGGTATAAAATTTTATGGCCTCATCAGTATTATTATTGAACCATAAGAAAGGAGTTATCTTTTGCATATAGGTTTATTTTACCTGGTAAAGATGAAACCTTTCTGAAATAACAATGGGGTGTGCCAACGCCTATTTAAGGGCAGAATGCGACATCAATTGGGCAGGTTGCTTATCCAGTTGCGGTTTTAATTGAACATAGGCCCAGGCTGTGAATGGCAATGCAAAAGTCAAAAGTAAAAAGTAAAAAGTATGAGTTAGCAGGATTGCAGTGACAATAATAAGGACCAGGTAAAACGGATAAAGAAACAGTAACAACGCTACCAGAATCGAATCATAGTGGTCATTGCTCACCGTTTTTTTGTAAGTAAAATTTTTTATTGGAATGTAAAGCGGTGCATGTACAAGCCATCCGACAGCAGCCGGGATAGACAAAAATATTTTTGCAAAGAGGGAAGGCTTTTTTTCTAATATCTGTTTTTGTTTTTGGATGTCAGTCTTGCTGATTTCGAAAACAAGTTGATGAAGTTGCTCTTTGAGTTTTAAATTGAAAGCTAAATTCCTTTTGCCGTCAGGTTCATTCAGATCAAAATCATCTTTGGTCATTACCTCGCCAAAATTGATAAACACATTCTTTGAAAACCGCCTGAATGAACTGTAATTGATCCCGACAGGTAAGATCTCCAGGGGAATATTTTCTTCCCAGCTGCTGAACGATAACCTGGCCGTTCCTTTTCTCAATGGACGTAAATGCCATTCATTGACGCATTTTGCTTCGCTAAAGATCAAAACAACACCATTTTTTTTAAAAATATTTTTACATTCATCAAAAGTTTCATAATTGATGCCCAGGTTTTCCACGCCTTCACTGGTTCTGTACACGGGAAACATTTTTAAAGCTTTCAGCAGTTTTCTATAAAAGGGTTTTTTAAAAACGTCACCTCTCGCCAGGGAATAAACAGGCTCTTCAAAAAGGTCGGCAATGATTGCGGCATCCAGGAAAGAATTGGGGTGATTGCAGGCGAGTAACAAAGGGCCTTTCTTTTTTAATGATCCAGGCTTGTTTATAATGATGCGGCGGCAAAAGATCAGCATGGCCAGTCGTACCAGCGGTTTTAGAATATTATAAAGCAATCAATAATTTTGGGTGAATATAATAAAAGCATGCAAGCCCGGCTTAAATACAATGATGTAAAATTTTTTCTCATTGCCATCGCTTTTATCAGTGCATTTAATTATTACCTGACCTGGAGTCACATAAAACTTAACTGGTTTCTTGTGCTTACCTACACTATTGATACAGTGCAGGGATGGCTTGCATGGTGGGCCGTACGCTCCATTGTCATTTACCTTGATAAAAAAATGCCTTATGGTGATCGCCCTTTAAAGAGAATTCTTATTCAACTTGTCATAACTACGATCACCGGTTTATTAGTCATTATTCTCTTAACTGAGTTGGTAAGCCTGATAGCGAGGAGTCATACAGCACCCATTAGTTTTTATCTCTTTGATGTCTTCATTTTTGTGATTTGGTTCATTGTGATCAATGGTATTTATATCGGGATGCATTATTACAGTGAATGGAAAGAGTCCGAACACAAGCGTCAGGAAGAAAAAAAGGTGAGGGCTGCAGGTTTTACTGTTAAACTCGGAAAACAAAACCTGTTGGTTCCTTTCGATGAGATCTCAGGTTTTTATACAGAAGATGGATACACGATACTATTAAATAACCAGAATAAAAAGTTCTTTCCGGATAGATCGTTGGATAAGATCGAGAAACAACTTCCTGAAGAGTGGTTTTTTCGCCTGAACAGGCAATATATTCTCCACCGGCGTGCAATAACAGGTTTTAAAAGGAGCGCCGATGGTAAAATAGATGTGACCATAAAGGGTCTTGAGAATTTGCCGGAAACCGTCCAGGTCAGCAGGACAAAAGCTGTGGCTTTCAAAAAATGGTTCCAACCTGAACAAAAACAATAAATATTGACGCATTTCAACCCCTGTTTTTGAACAGTCGTTTTCCTTCCCTTGCCGAAATGCTACACTTCATCAGAAAATCGTTGATCTTCTTCGCTTTGACCACTATTTCAAATATAGTTTTGGGAATAAATTTTTAGGGCATGAAAAAGTATTTTCTTCTCGTTGGGATTTGTTTGACGGCCTTTGGTTGCCTGAGAGGTCAGGACAAAATGAACAGGACATACCGGAACTTTCCGGTTATCATAACCATCAATTTTCATTCTTTGACCATCCCTTTTAGAGATTTTAAGTCGAATTTTTCAAATGTAGGTTTCGGAGTGGGCACTGAAGTAAGTTTTAATGGCAAACAAGACTGGGTGCAGCAGTTCAGTATTAACTGGAACAGGAATGAAAATATAGGAAATGGTCTATTGTTCAGTACTCAAACAGTGTGGCGACCGACAATTGCCGATCATTTTTATACCGAGATAAAAGCAGGAGTTGGGTATAGCTATTGTTACCGGCCTGTTGGATCTTACCGCCCGGAAAATGGGAGCTGGGTTTCTGTGGGTAATAAAGGAAAAGGAATGTTTACACTTCTCGGTGGCATTTCTGCAGGATATAATAATTATTCTTCGACTACTTATATTTCACCGTTTGTGAGTTACCAGCTGATGGTGTTAAAAGGGTACAATAAAAGTATTCCAATCGTGCCTGAAACCCTGGTGCAGGTTGGGTCACGAATACACTTTTAAAAACGAAATGATTAAAAGATATCAGAATGAAAAGGAATTTATTTTATCTCATAGCATCTCTCGTGCTATTCAGCAGTTGCAGCAAATATGTAGCAGACTTTAAAACAGCGAACTGCCCGGGCGCCCAACAAAATTCTGGTTATTCCAAGGCAGGCGAACTTGACAAGGCATTGGAGGAACTTGTTCAAAAAGGTGTGCCCGGTGTGGTGTTAGCTGTGCAATCTGATGAAGGCTTTTGGGCAACGGCAAAGGGTTATGCAAGAATAGAAGACAAAACACCAATGCAGCTTTGCCACTTGCAATATCTGCAGAGCATTTCAAAAACCTATTTGGCCGTTGTGATTTTAAAATTGCATGAAGAAGGAAAGATCGATCTTGATGAACCAATAACAAAATATTTGCCGCAGCAATTTCATCGGTACATAAACGGCGCAGAAAGAGTTACTGTACGAATGTTGTTAAATCATACTTCGGGAATTCCGGAATATAATTTTCAGCCGGCTTATGTAAGTTATTTGCTCCAGCATCCTGATCACTATTTTCAACCCGAAGATTACCTGAAATACATCAAAGGAAAGAAATTGGTTTTTACGCCGGGCAGCAAACATGTTTACACAAATACAAACTATGTGATATTGTCAATGATTGCTGATGCAATCTCAGGTGATCATGCAAGACTGATAAGTGAAGTGATTTTTAGACCGCTGGGTCTGACCAATACTTTTTACAGGAATGAGCCTGGATATTTAAAATATCCCGGGATCGTCAATTCATACTGGGACCGTTACAGTGATGGAATACTTGAAAATGTTTCGCAATTGCAGCGGATGAATGTCTCAACACTTGTGGGCGATGACGGGATCGTAACTACCCCGGTCGATGCCATAAAATTTTTGAAAGGATTGGCAGAAGGAAAATTGCTTTCCGGTTCAACGATGAAGCAAATGAAAGCCTGGGTAAATAATGATAAAGGAGAAGCGGTGTACGGATTAGGCCTTGGGCATCGTGTTATAAACGGTTTCGAAAATTTTGGACATTCAGGTGGTGGTATTGGAGCCGGCTGCGAGTTATATTATTTTCCTGAAAAACATCTTTACTATTTTATTGCGATCAATTTAGGAACAGTAACCGATAGTCCTCTGCATGTAGAGTTAGGAGCAATAAGGGATAAGCTTATGATATAATGTTGAAATGAGTTATGATCCGAACAGAATAGCTGAATTGGAATTACCAAACGTACAAGAGTGCGACGCAACCCAAGCCTAATCAGGGTCTTGGAGCTGAAAACACAACCAAAAAAACCTTCTATTTTAGGTCTCAAACCAGAAAGTTTGGGCTATCTTTGCTGCCCCGAATTAAAAACCCTCGGGATATAATCATGTTTCAAAACTTTTTTATTAAACAATTAAACGCTGATGCACAGGAGTCTGCGCCTGCTGAAACAGCAGAAGCAACTACAGCGACAACAACTGCACCTGTGGAGAGCCCGGTTGAAACGGCTCATGATGATTTTGACTGGAGCATTGACAAACGCAATGTGACCGTTTACAATGCTGACGAAAAACAAAAGTATGATAAGGTTTATGAAAATACTTTTGTTCAGATCACAGATGGAACACTGATCAAAGGAACTGTGGTGGGTATCACAAAAACTGACGTGGTATTGAACATCGGTTTTAAAAGTGATGGCTTGGTTTCTCTCAACGAATTTCGTGATACGCCAGGTTTGAAAATTGGCGACGAGGTGGAAGTGATGGTTGTTGAAAAAGAAGATCGTGAAGGTCATTTGAATTTAAGCCGCCGCCAGGCACGTATTACCCGCGCATGGGAAAAGATCGTTGAAGTAAATAAGACAGGTGAAGTAATTACTGGTACAGTTACTTCAAAAACAAAAGGCGGATTGATCGTGGATGTGTTCGGAATGGAAACATTCTTACCAGGCTCGCAAATTGATGTGAAGCCAGTAACGGATTATGATCAGTTCGTAGGTAAAACAATGGAGTTTAAGGTCGTTAAGATCAATGAAGCCATTAAGAACGCTGTTGTATCTCATAAAGCACTTATCGAAAGTGATATCGAAGCACAACGCGCACAGATCATGAGCAAGCTTGAAAAGGGCCAGGTATTGGAAGGAACTGTAAAGAATATTACAGACTTCGGCGCATTTATGGACCTTGGTGGTTTGGATGGCCTGTTATACATCACCGACATTTCATGGGGACGTATTTCTCATCCGGGCGAAGTACTGAAGCTGGATCAGAAGATCAACGTAGTGGTGCTTGATTTTGATGATGAGAAAAAACGTATCAGCCTTGGCTTAAAACAATTGACTCCTCATCCATGGGATGTTCTTCCCGAAAATATTAAAGAAGGTGAAATTGTGAAAGGCAAAGTAGTGAACATTGAAGACTACGGTGCTTTCCTTGAAATTCTTCCCGGGGTGGAAGGCCTTGTTCACGTAAGTGAAATTACATGGGCCAATTCGCCGATCAATGCGAAAGAATTTTTCAAACTGGGTGATGAATACGAAGCTAAGATCGTGACGCTGGATAAAGACAATCGCAAGATGAGTTTGTCCATTAAACAACTTAGCGAAGATCCATGGAGCACGATCGAAACCAAATTCCCTGAGGGAAGCAAACATACAGGCTTGGTGAAGAACATTACTCCTTATGGAGTGTTCGTTGAATTAGCTCCCGGTATTGGTGGTATGATCCATATTAGCGACCTCAGCTGGCTGAAACGTTTCAATCATCCTTCTGAATACACAAAGGTTGGTGAGAACATCGATGTTGTTATCCTTGGTATCGATAAAGACAATCGCAAACTTCAGTTAGGACACAAACAACTTGAGGAAGATCCATGGAATACTCTGCAGGATACGTTTGCTATCGGCTCCATTCATGAAGGAACCGTTATCCGTAGGGATGATAAAGGTGCTATTGTACAGTTCCTTATGGTCTGGAAGGTTTTGCGCCGGCACGTCATCTTATTAAAAGAAGATGGAAAAGCCATCGGCGCAGATGAAACAGCTCAGTTTATGGTCATCGAATTTGACAGAAATGAAAAAAGGATCGTTCTTTCCCATACCCGCATTTGGGAACAAAACAAATTAGAAGAAAGAGAAGCAGCAAAAAAGGAAGCCAGGGTAGAATCAGAAAAGGCAAAGAAAGCGGTGAAGAATATTCAAAACAAGGTGGAGAAAGCAACATTGGGCGATTTAGGCGCGTTTGCTGAGATCAAGGCAAAATTGAAAGAAGAAGAAAAAACTGACGATAGTAAAAAAGCAGAATAATTATTCAATTAATTGAGCAAGCGTCCCGACATGTCGGGACGCTTTTTTTCTCCAACACTACTAATTCCACAACCACAGAGATTATAAGAAAACAACAATAACAAACATTGTTCATATTTAAGCCGAAACTATTTTGATTATACAAAAGGCAATGAATGCAAGAACATCTACTGCAAAAAGAGTGGCAACCACAATTTGAAAGCCAAGGGGTCTGTCCCTTGTGGCTAAATTATTTTGAAAGATCGTTTCCGCCTTGTTTCTCAAATTCAAAAGCAAATGTCTCATGAAGGAGGTATGGGTAATTTTTCTCTCAATTTTAAGGCCAGTTAATCAACCTTTAACCCAGCACATAAATAAAATGCAAAAAATCAGTCGCATTTGACAACCTACGTCGTTTGCAAATCGTAAGATACCCTGCCGATCTTTTAACTGTTGTACCCGATGGTTATTATCCGTAACGCGACTTACTTTGAGCATAATTTTTGCTCTAAAAACAAATTCATTATTCCTGCCTTTAAAACTAACTGGGTTTAGCGTTGGGCATTTTTAGCCTTTAAAATGTTTAGAATCCTTATTATTGACGACGACGTGGATCTGTTATTCCTCGGAAGCTCACTTCTAAAGCAGAGGGGATTTGAGGTTTTTTCATTGTCCAGCGCAGATGAAGCCATCGAAACAGTACAGTCATTTAAACCGCATTTAATCCTCCTGGATGTAAAATTGGGCGATCAGGATGGGCGAAACATTTGTTTCAAACTTAAGAGAGATCCCGAAACTAATTTCATAAAGATCATTTTGTATTCTGCCTTTCCTGAGACCAGTGTCGAGTATTCAAAATATGGAGCTGATGACTTTGTTGTAAAACCTTATGAATTTAATCATCTTGTTGAAAGAATCTGGTACCACCTTGATCGGTTACCTGTGATAAAAAGTTGAAGATGTAGAATTATCTCCACAACATTTTTCTATTTTCTTAAGATAAATCACCCTGCCTCAATGGAATTTTTTCTGGTACACTTTTTTAGCAAAAGATTTTCTCTGGTAGTCAGAGAACATATGTCCAGGCCCTACAAAAATTTCAACCCCTAAACTTTAATGATAATGCTTTTACGGCTTAAGTTCTTTATAAAAACATAGTCAGATCTGTGCCATCAGGTCAATGAATTGAACTGTCCCGACCTAAGCACAAACTTTTTCAGATAGTTAGTCAGGTTTATTAATTTCACAGGGCTCCTTTCCAGGAGCCTTTTTTTGAAATTTGGTATCTTGTTTAGAAGAATACCTCCAGGAGATCCAAACATGCCTTCATTTCTTGAAAGATTAAAAAGAGTTCGCGTAGTCAGGGCATTGGTATACGCAATTGTTGGAATTGTTTCTTATCCCGGGCTGGTTTGGGTCAATCGTTTAAAGATATCAGGTACTGAAAACATCGAAGATCTTCCCCGCCGAAATGTTTTGTTTGTAAGCAATCATCAAACTTATTTTGCCGATGTTATCGCCTTCCTGCACATTTTTTGTGCAGTGAAATGGGGAAAGAAAAATAGATTGGGAATTCCGTACTATTTATTAAATCCGTTTACCAGCGTTTACTACGTAGCTGCCGAAGAAACTATGAAAGGAAGTTGGATCAGCCGCTTCTTTACACTGGCGGGGGCATTGACGGTAAAACGTACATGGCGTGTGGAAGGAAAGGAAATCCGTCGCGGACTTGACCCTTCTGATACAAGAAAAGTAACAAGAGCGTTAAAAGATAACTGGGTCATCACCTTTCCACAGGGAACTACAAAACCTTTTGCACCGGGAAGAAAGGGAACTGCATTCATCATTAAGCAGACTAAGCCCATAGTGATCCCTGTTGTTATCAGCGGTTTTTGGCGCGCATTCAACAAAAAAGGACTGAAGTTTAAAAAGAAAGGCTCGCAATTATCTGTCAGTTTTAAAAAGCCGATGGAAATAAACTATGATGCACCGCCGGAAAAAATCTTAGCACAGGTAATGGATGCTATTGAACAGAGTAAGGCACATATGATGATGGGTGCTCATCACTGGGAAACGATCGACAAATAAAACCCCAGCTCATCTCCCCTAAAAGGGCAGAAGAAAATCTAAAAGAAATTAAGGTTACCATAAACTTAGAGGTGTACTGCACTGAAATGTCAGTTAAGGCTCTTTAGGGGTTTGGTGTGTAAATAGTGCTTTTAATTCCAACGCGTCATCCGGTTTCATTTTTCCTCCTAATATCAATCTTAACTGTCTTCTTCTTAAAGCGCCTTCAAATAATTTTTTGTCTTCTTCAGTCTCCGGAATTAATTGAGGGACTGGTTTTGGGCGGGTGCTTGCATCCAGTGCCACAAATGTATAATAGGCTTCGTTGCTTTTGTATTTGTATTGTTGAATATGATCTTCACCCCAAACCCTTAAGTGCACCTCCATTGAAGTGTTGAATGCCCTTGTCACGTTAGCCTGTATATGTACGGTATTTCCAAGTTTAATGGGGCTCTCAAAAGAGATATTATCTACAGAGGCGGTGACCACTGGCGCGTTACAATGTTTTTGAGCTGCAATTGCAGCGGCTATGTCCATCCAATACATCAGCCTTCCTCCCATTAAACTTCCAAAAACATTTGTATCATTCGGAAGAACGATTTCCGTCATCATAGTTAAACTTTCCGACGACTTTCTTGATTCCATTGCAGTAAGTTTTTTGTAAAGATAAACTGAGTAGTGATAATGAGTAATGAGATAATGACTCATAAGCGCCACCTAAGCATCGTCAGGTTGTCTATTGTTAATTGTCAATTGTCAATTGCCCGTTGACTATTACCTTTGCCAGCATTTAAGAGTTTGCTATGGATCCAAACCCCTTTATCTCCTTTGATAATACCGAAAATGCATTTGCTTATAAGACGGATGGCGAATTAAAAAGGGCCCGGTTTCTTTTTAATAGCATGAGCTATTCCTGGCTGGTGAAAATCGGCACGCATATTACTCCATGGGCTATTCGGACCGGTCTGCCCATCAAAGGGCTTATCCGGAAAACGATCTTCAAACAATTTGTGGGTGGTGAAACGCTCGAAGAGACTGCAAATGTTGCAAAAAAACTGGGAGAATTCGGCGTCCAGGTAATTTTAGATTATGGTGTTGAAGGCGGCGAGCACAGTGAAGAAGCATTTGATCATGCTACAGATGAATTTATTCGTGTCATTAATTATGCAGGTACGCAGGCCAACATCCCCTATATGAGTGTAAAAGTTACAGGTATTGCAAGATCTGGCCTGTTGGAGAAACTCGATCGCTCTGTCGAGGTGAACGCCGGCTCTCTGATGAAAAGATTTTCAAAAGCTATCGGATCTTTGACAGGGGATGAAAGGACAGAATGGCTGAAGGTACAGGACAGGTTATTACGCATATGCAAAACAGCAGCTGAAAAAAATGTGGGGGTATTTATTGATGCAGAAGAAACATGGATCCAGGATCCGATCGATATGATCACTATCCTGATGATGGAACAGTTTAATAAAGGCAGGGTAGTAGTTTACAACACTCTCCAACTTTATCGTCATGATCGTTTACAATTTTTGAAGGATTCCTATGAGGCGGCTTTGCAAAGAGATTTTATCTTAGGGGTTAAGGTCGTTCGCGGTGCGTACATGGAAAAGGAAAGAAAAAGGGCTGAGCAAATGAGTTACCCTTCACCCATTCAACCTGATAAGAAAGCTACTGACAGGGATTTCAACGAAGCCATTCAATTTTGTATTGATCACATTGATCGAATTGCTGTAGTGGTCGCATCTCACAACGAGTACAGCAATCTTCTTACCACGCAGTTGCTTCAGCAAAAAAGTTTACCACTAGATCATTCGCATGTTCATTTTTCCCAATTGTACGGTATGAGCGATAATATCACTTTCAACCTTGCGATTGCCGGTTGTCACGTCAGTAAATATCTTCCTTTTGGCCCCATCAAAGATGTTATTCCCTACCTGATGCGCCGGGCCCAGGAAAATACATCAGTAAAAGGGCAAACGGGAAGAGAACTGGCATTGATCAATAAGGAATTGAAGCGGAGAGGTTTGTAGGATGCATGAATAAACCTTAAGATTGGAAACAAGGTCTCAATTTTCTCAAAAATGAATTCATGAAAAGAGTTTCTTTTCTTTTCACTGTCCTGATCTTTATTGCTCATTCTGCTTTCACTCAAACCCTGCGTGAGAAATTCAGGGAAAGAAAGGAGCAACCGCACAAAGACAAATCCGGTGATATCGTTCTCTCTCCGCCTGACTATAGTAATTTGTATTACTGGGCCGCGCATCCGGGCAAATGGGATTACAGCGACAGTATTCCTTCTTTCTTAAAAAATGAGGTTCGGGATACAAGTGTTGATGTGTTCTTTCTTCACCCGACTACGTATACCAGCAACTTTCAGAATTCGAACATGAATGGTGACGTAAATGATTCTATTTTGAATCGCCGGACAGATATCCGGACAATTTTGTACCAGGCTTCAGTATTTAATGGAAGTTGCCGGGTCTTTGCACCAAGGTACCGGCAGGCCCACCTCAAAGCCTATTTTCAGATGAACAGCGATCAATCAAAAAGAGCCTTTGATCTTGCTTATGAGGATCTAAAAACTGCATTTCAATATTACCTTGATCACTGGAACCAGGGACGACCTATCATCATAGCTGCACACAGCCAGGGCTCCATGCATGCTGTTCGATTGTTACAGGAGTTTTTTGACGGCAAGCCTCTGCAAAAACAATTGGTTTGCGCATATGTTGTCGGCTGGCAGATCAAAAAAGATGATTTCAAAAGTTTAAAGTTTGGAAATTCACCGTCCCAAACCGGGTGTGTAGTTGGCTGGCGCACTTACAAAAAAGATAAGGAAGACTTTTTGATAAAAAGCGAGAATGGGAATTCCCTTTGTGTAAACCCGGTAAGCTGGACAACCGATAATAGCTGGACGCCAAAAGAAATGCATAAGGGAGCAGTCGGAAAGGATTTTAATAAGCTCATTTCAAAAAAGATAAGAGTTGAAGTAGCACCAGGGATAAATATTTTGTGGGTCGAAATACCTGAAGACGTTGAGCAGAAATCGGAACTAGCCTCGAGGCTTGGAAATTTTCATGTTGCAGATTACAACTTATTCTGGATGGATATACGAGAAAATGTAAAGCAGAGAATCAAAGCATATCTCGGGCATTAAAAATTTTCCCCAACATCCTCACAATCTTTCCTCTAAAATCCAATAAATCGTGGTTCTGATTAACTTGCACTCATGCAACAATACCTCGGTCTTCTTCAATATATACTTGATAATGGTGTAGGAAAATCTGACCGCACAGGGACGGGAACAAAAAGTTGTTTTGGTTACCAGATGCGCTTTGATCTGCAGCAAGGATTTCCCCTGGTTACTACAAAAAAACTCCACCTAAAAAGTATTATTCATGAATTGCTTTGGTTTCTAAAGGGTGAAACAAATATTGCTTATCTGAAAGAGCATAGCGTGAGTATATGGAATGAATGGGCCAATGAAAATGGAGAATTGGGACCCGTATATGGGAAACAATGGCGTAGCTGGGAAGGCGCCGATGGAAAGACCATCGATCAGATCAGCGATCTCATCACACAAATTAAAGCAAATCCTGATAGTCGCCGGTTGATTGTCAGCGCATGGAACGTTGCCGATCTTCCAAAAATGGCTCTAATGCCGTGCCATACACTTTTTCAATTTTATGTTGCTGACGGCAAACTTAGCTGTCAACTTTACCAGAGAAGCGCCGACGTTTTTTTAGGAGTCCCTTTTAACATAGCGTCCTACGCTTTGTTGACCATGATGATCGCACAAGTTTGTGACCTGGAGCCGGGAGAATTCATTCATACATTTGGTGATGTGCATATATACAATAATCACATTGAGCAGGTCAATCTTCAGTTAAGCAGAAAACCACTTCCTCTTCCAACGATGAAACTAAATCCTTCAGTAAAAAATATTTTTGACTTTACATTTGAGGACTTTACATTGGAGAATTACCAGTCGCACCCTGCAATAAAAGCCCCGGTCGCGGTTTAGTTGAATTTCGCATTTTGGATTTGTGATTTTAGATTTGTTGATAAATCCAACATCGCCCCCGATAATTATCGGGACTAAAATCTAAAATAGTGGTAATTAGTTTTATTGTAGCCGCCTCAGAAAACAATGTGATCGGAAAAGATAATAAACTTCCCTGGTGCCTGCCCACCGATATGAGGTATTTCAAAAATGTGACCTGGGGAATGCCAGTGATCATGGGGCGAAAAAGCTTTGAATCACTTGGCAAAGCATTGAAAGGAAGAACGAATATCGTTGTTACAAGAAATAAGCACTGGAAGGCCGAAGATGCACAGGTTGTCCAGACTATTGACCAGGCCATTACTCTTGCTGCCCAGACCGATGCCAAAGAAATTTTTATTATTGGTGGGGCTGAAATCTTTCGTTCAGCTTTGCCATCCGCTGACAGGATCTATTTAACCCTTGTACACGGAAATTTTGATGGTGATGCATTTTTCCCTGAAATGCAACAGGGTGAATGGAAACTGATCAGTAATCGGGATTGTGAAGCTGATGAGAAAAATCCTTATGCACTTTCCTTCCAGGTCTGGGAAAGAAAGCCCCCATCCCATGCCCCCGTCCCCTAAAGGGGAGTAATGGATCATTTATTGGGTATTGCAAATCTTTTTTATTAAATTTTTCTTTTAATAAAGTTTCTAACTAAATTTTATCTTTTAAAAAATCCCCTTTAGGGGATAGGGGCTTGATAGGGGCATGTACTCTTCTTTTCAATTAGCGTTAAAGTATGTTAGCTACCACGTGACTGCTGCCAGCGGAAAAGGACATGGTATTCATTCTCCTTTCGTGTTTGATTTTATCACTAGTGTTTTAAATGACAGGGCTGAGTATCCGGATTACAATAAAATAGAGGGTGTGCGGAAGAAATCATTAAAGGACCAGACAATTCTTACTATCGAAGATCATGGTGCAGGTTCATCATCATCAACATCAAAAGAACGGTCCGTTTCATCTATTGCTAAACATGCGGTCAAATCAAAAAAATATGCACAGCTTTTATATCGCATTGTGAAATATTATCGGCCAAATTCCCTCGTTGAATTAGGCACTTCATTGGGAATAACCACAAGCTACCTTTCATTGGCAAGACCTGGTGGAAATGTTCTCACGCTTGAGGGTTCGATGGAAATAGCAAACATTGCAAGACAAAATTTAAAAAATTTAGAAACTCAAAATGTAAAATTGGTGGAAGGGAATTTTGATTATACATTGCCATCTGTTCTTTACCACCTCACATCTGTTGATCTTGCTTTTATAGATGGTAACCATCGCCGTGAACCCACGGAAAATTATTTTCATTGGCTGTTGGAAAAGGCAAATCCAAATTCCATTTTTATTTTTGACGACATTCATTGGAGTAAAGAAATGGAGCAGGCGTGGGAACATATTAAAGAACATCCTGCCGTTCGGTGTTCTATTGATCTTTTTTTTATCGGCATCATTTTTTTCAGGCAGGAATTCAAAGAGAAGCAGCATTTCATTATCAGGTTCTGACATAGATATATGAGATTTGTTTTTGTTCTTGTTATTTCTATCTTGTCTCTTTCATTGCATGCACAGGATCTTGACGAGTATAAGAGAGAAATATTCATGCGGAGAGACCAGTACCTACCTTATCGCATTCTTTTTCCGCTGGCTTTTGATACAAGCAAGAAATATCCCCTGTTAATTTTTCTGCATGGCGCTTATGAAAAGGGAAACGACAACGAAGCACAACTGGACATTGGCGGTCGTTTCTTTCTGGCGGATTCTAACCGTCGTAATTTTCCGGCTTTGATAGTTTTTCCGCAATGTCCCTCCAATGATGCATGGGCTTATTTTGATGCGGAATTTGATTCGGTCGGTGTTTTGAAACGGGCCATTTTCCCTTTTCGCAAAGAGCCGACTGCCGTCACCTCGTTATTAAAACAATTGGTTGATAGTTTAATGATTTTGCCATTTGTAGACGTAAGCAGGATATACATTGGTGGACTGTCGCAGGGTGGAATGGGAGTTTTTGATATGATTGCGAGATACCCTTCCATTTTCACCGCAGCCTTTCCCATTTGTGGGGCAGGGAAAGTTTCCACTGCCGATAAATTCGCGAAGCAAACCGCTTTGTGGATCTTTCACGGTTCCGAGGATGATGTGGTGCCGGTACATTTTTCTCGTCAATTTTATCAAAAATTGAAAAAGCTTGGCGCCGATGTTCGATATACCGAATACCCTGGTGTGAGACATGAAAGCTGGATCAATGCTTTCCATGAAAAGGATCTGCTCCCCTGGTTGTTTAGCAAATCAAAAAAATAATGAAGAGATTCTTTTGAACAGCCAGTAACTTAATTCCAACTCAAAATTTTCTTTATCTTGAACCCTTAAGAAATGATATGACGATAGGTGTATTAAAAGAGCCTTCCGATGAAACCCGGGTTTCACTGCTTCCTGAAGCAGTTGCCGCTCTCTCCAAAAAAGGAATTAGCATATTGATAGAAAATGGAGCCGGTGAAAAGGCGTTCGCCGATGATGAGAGCTATCAAAAGGCCGGTGGGCAAATAAAAAGCAGGAGCGAAGTCATTCAGCTTTCTGAAATTATTTTAACTATTCAGGCGCCGGATAGATCGGAAATTTCAAATTTCAAATCAAAAATTTTAGTTGGCGTCTACTTTCCACTCTATGAGGCAGAGCTCATGCAGCAATGGGCTCAGCAGGGCATTACGTGTTTTTCGCTGGACATGTTGCCGCGTACGACCCGTGCCCAAACAATGGATGTGTTGAGCTCACAGGCAAATATTGCAGGCTATAAAGCTGCACTGGAGGCAGCCAATTTATACTCGCGGTACTTTCCCATGTTCATGACCGCAGCAGGAACCATTATACCTGCAAAGGTCCTGATCCTTGGCGCAGGTGTTGCAGGTTTGCAGGCCATCGCTACAGCAAGAAGATTGGGGGCCGTGGTTGAAGTATTGGATACAAGACCTGCGGTTAAAGAAGAAGTGATCAGCCTGGGTGCAAAATTTATCGAAGTGGAAGGCGCTGCGGATGCAAGCGCAGCCGGAGGTTATGCGGTGGAGCAAACGGAAGAATACAAGCGAAGACAGGAACAAAAAGTGGCAGACAGCATTGCAAAAGCAGATATCGTGATCACGACTGCACAGATCTTTGGTAAAAAGGCTCCCATACTGATCACCGAAAAAATGCTCAATACAATGCGCAATGGTTCAGTTATTATTGATATTGCAGCCGCAACGGGTGGTAATACTCCATTTACGAAAAATAATGAGACCGTGAAGTATAATGGTGTTACCATTGTTGGCGACAGTAATTTGCCGGCCACCATGCCCAGCGATGCCAGCAAACTTTATGGGAAAAACATTTTAAATTTTTTACAGCTCCTTGTCACTAAGGAAGGACAAATAAACTTGAATTGGGATGACGACCTGGTAAAAGGAAGTTGTATTACGCATGATGGTGAAGTGGTTAATGAAAAGGTGCGCCCCCTGTCCCCCTAAAGGGGAACTTAGGTCGGTCTGTCATTATTTTGACTAGACTAGCTCTTTATAGAATATTTTTATTGAATAAGCTGTAGTACTACTACCGACTGTGCTTGCGTCGCACTCTTGTACGTTCTGCCCTATACTGAGCATTGAATATTGATTAACGAACATTGAATATTTTTTATGAATAGTTTTTTGTCATGGATCACCACTAACCAACAAATGATCTATATCGTCATCCTGATGATATTTGTAGGTATAGAGGTTATAGGTCGTGTACCAAGCGTCTTGCATACGCCGCTCATGAGCGGAGCGAACGCCATTCACGGAGTTGTTGTTATCGGCGCTATCATTGTTATGGGCAAAGCAGAGCCAGGTAATTATTTGGCATTGATACTGGGATTTCTTGCGGTGATATTAGGAACACTGAATGTGGTGGGTGGGTTTGTTGTAACGGACAGGATGCTTGAAATGTTTCGAAAGAAAAAATAGTCTGAACCATGATTTGGGTGGATTTACAGGATCATGCGGAGCAAATACTTTGCGATTCTTTGCGCCTTAGCGTGAAATAAAATTTTAAGATGGAATTTGATATACTTACCATTTGCTATTTAGTTGGCTCAGTTACTTTCATTCTTGGTTTAAAAATGCTCTCGAATCCCGCGACCGCGAGAAGAGGAAATTTAATTGCTGCATTCGGGATGTCGATAGCAATTCTTGGAACTATTTTTTTGTATCGCGATGATGAAGGCAACCGCCTGCATAATTATGCATGGATCTTCGGCGGGATTTTAATTGGCGGAACAATCGGAACGCTAGCAGCAAAAAAAGTGAAGATGACAGCTATGCCGGAGATGGTGAGTATGTTTAATGGAATGGGTGGCGCTTGTGCTGCGATAATTTCTGCAGTCGAGTTTTATCATATTTATGAAGCAAATAAATCGCTTGATTCGACTTTTTTCTTTGATGTTTCCTCATTAGGACAATATTTAACAATTATATCAGGAGCTATTATTGGTACTGTTTCGTATACAGGAAGCATTATTGCTTGGGGGAAATTGAGTGGGAAAATTAAAGATGTGTCTTTTAAAGGGCAGCATATTTTTAATCTCATTATTCTTGGCCTTGTTGTATTATCTGCTGTATTCACTTATAATTCTAATATTAAAACTGCAATCATTCCTTTTTTTCTGACGGGCTTGTTTGCTTTTATTTATGGCGTTCTTTTCGTCATGCCAATCGGTGGTGCGGATATGCCCGTCGTCATTTCGCTTCTAAATTCTTTTACGGGTGTCGCAGCCGCGTGTGGGGGTTTTTTATACAACAATAAGGTTATGCTTACCGGTGGTATTCTTGTTGGTGCTGCGGGCACTCTGCTTACTATTTTAATGTGCAAGGCGATGAACCGCTCACTCGGAAATGTATTGATTGGTTCTTTTGGAGGAGGAAGTGCTGCAGCTGCTAAAAAGCAACAAGGTGCTTACAAAGAGATCACATTAAGTGACGCAGCAGTAGTAATGGCTTATGCCGAAAAAGTAATGATCGTTCCGGGTTATGGACTGGCAGTAGCGCAAGCACAGCATGCTTGTCATGATCTTGAGAAATTATTAACCGATCGGGGTGTTGATGTGAAATACGCGATCCATCCTGTCGCTGGTCGCATGCCCGGCCACATGAACGTATTACTTGCCGAAGCCGATGTTAGCTATGATCAATTGGAAGAAATGGAACAGGCCAATGAAGAGTTTCCATCCACGGATGTTGTACTTATACTTGGTGCCAATGATGTGGTGAACCCCGCTGCTAAAACTGATCCTTCTTCACCTATTTATGGAATGCCTATCCTTGATGTGGAATTGGCAAAAACAATTATTGTAAATAAGCGCAGTATGAAGCCGGGTTATGCGGGAATTGAGAATGAACTTTTCTCTGCTAAAAAAACATCCATGCTTTTTGGGGATGCAAAAAAAGTGTTACAAGACCTGATCGCTGAAGTAAAACAACTTTGATCAATATGGATTTAATTTTGAGGCTAAGGCCAAATTGAATTCTATTTCATTGCCGGAGCCTTCAGGCTCCGGCAATGAGTAGGTTTTGCAAATGGGCTTTAGCCCAAAGTTTTTTAGAGAGACTGCACCCCAAACTTTCTTTGATAGGCAATTAAAAAGGCGATTACTTCGCTATAGGTTTTCCTTCCGGCAGGCTGATTGTTTGCCTGTAAATATTTTCCATAGATCCAGGTAATGACCGGTTCAACCGGGTTTCGATATTTTTTAATAAACTTTCTAAGTTCTTCATAATCCTTCTTTACCTGGGGATGCAATGAATCGATATACATTCTTGCGCGTGATGAATCGTTCCTATACAATTCGTTGATAGAATAATTGTACATATCAAAATAGACGGAATAACGAAATACAGGGGAAGGGTGTAGCCGGCAGGCAAGAAATCCGGCAAAGTTCGCCTCATTCTCTTTTGCGTAGCCAACCTGGTGCCCGATCTCATGGCAGGCGACAAAAGGTTGCTCAAAAACGGGAACCGTTGTATTCACCTGCCCTTCACCAGAGAAAGGGTTATAATATCCCTCGAAACCGAAAACATTTCCTGCATAACTGTACAACGAAGGTTTGATAGACCTGGGCTGGTATCTTAGGAAAGAATATTGCTGCTTTGCCAGTTTGTAAGCTTCATAACTTTCATGAAAAAGGTTTTTCTTTTTGTAAAACGAGTCCCGTTGTGCAGGTTTAACCAATGAGGCATAATAGTTCAATCGCTGTTCCAGAACGTTGGTAAGGGTGTCTAGTTCCTCTAAAGTGTAGCTGGTCATTCTCAGATCCAACTGGCTCGCAATGCCTTTGCGGCTATAATTCAATCCCCAGAGTAAATAAAAGAATACATATACTAAAAGAAAAAAGAATATGATCTGCTTTAATCCCGTAAGTAAATACTGGCGGTTGAGTCTTCTTTTGAATAAAGTTCTCACAACTTGCCAGGTTTTTACCAGGAGGACAAGAAGAAAGAAACCATATAAAAGATCTCCGGCGCTAAAAGGTATCCAGCCAAGCAGGATCCGCTGAATTTTCGAAATGAACGGGTATATCCCATTTGAATAATAATGCTCAATAAAGCCTGAATAGGAAGATGAAAATTTTATTAACATGACGAGCAAAATGAGTAATGCCCACGTCCAGAACTTCATTAATTTGTCAAGAGCAGAGCCTAAAAATTGCCTCAAGGAATTAAAATTTGGTTATCTTCAAAATCAGGGTATTAAATTAGTTGAAAGGCTTAAATTAATTCAAAATCCGGCCTAATTTTTAGAATTTATCCCCTACCTTTGCGTCCCTCCGAATTAGTCCTCAGGGTACTGAGTTTTTGGACAAAAAAGCGGAATGATGAGCCACAGAAGGGAATACGAGATAGCGTTTGTGGGGCTAAAACCCGGAATTCATGAGTTCAACTATGAAATCAGGGACAAGTTCTTTGATGAATTTCAACTCCAGGACTTCCGGAATTGCAATGCCCATATAAAGCTGGTTCTCGATAAAAAGAATGGCTTTATGCTGCTGAAGTTTGAATTGGGCGGCTCGATAGAAGTGACCTGCGATCGCTGTAACAGCGATCTGCCCATTGAACTCTGGGATGAGTTCAACATCATTGTAAAAATGGTAGAGGAACCAGAGGTGATGAACCAGCAGGTGGACGATCCCGATGTGTACTATATAAGCCGTACTGAAAGTCATATAAGTGTAGAGAACTGGATCTATGAGTTCATAAATCTCAGTATACCGATGCACAAGACGTGTAATTATGAAAATATGGATGGGCCATATTGCAATAAAGAAGCAAAGGACATGCTGAAGAAACTGGAAGAGAAAGCAGAGAAGAAAGAAAATCCAATATGGAAAGGCCTGGAGAAGTTTAAAGATCTTGAGAATTAAATAGTGAATTGTCATTGCCGATATTCACGATCAACAACTGACAAAAAATATAAGATATGCCAAATCCGAAACGCAGACACAGTCAACAGAGAAGTGCTAAGCGCAGAACGCACTACAAGGCAAAGGCTGCCACATTGAGTACTGATGGTACCACAGGTGAAACACACATACGCCATCGTGCTCATTGGAGCGAAGGAAAGCTATACTACAAAGGCAGATTGGTGGCAGACAAAACTGTTGAAAAAAAATAACTCTCAAAAAATTGCAAATAACGAGTTCCAAATTCCATTGATGTGCTTAGTTGGGATTTGGAATTTTGCTTTTGTCCAAAGGACTCCTCCGGGGGAGATTTATCAATGAACATTGGCTTAGATATGATGGGCGGCGATTTTGCGCCACTGGAAGTAATAAAAGGTGTATCGCATTATCTGTCTGAACAAAATAGTTCTGCCCATCTTACATTGATCGGTGATGAAACGCAGGTAAAAGACCTTTTAAAGGAATTAAAGGTTTCCACAACAAATATTACAGTGATTCATGCAGAGCAGGTGATCGATATGCATGAACATCCTACAAAGGCATTAAAAGAAAAACAGCGTTCATCAATTGCCATCGGTTTTCATTTATTGGCCTCCGAAAAAATTGATGCATTTATCAGCGCTGGAAATACCGGCGCCATGTTAGTCGGCGCATTGTTTAGTATAAAAGCCATCGACGGAGTTTTAAGACCAACCATTTCAAGCGTTATTCCAAAAGAAAACGGGAAGACCGGGATAATACTCGATGTTGGAATAAACGCGGATTGTAAACCGGAACAATTGAACCAGTTTGCCGTAATGGGCTCGGTGTATGTGCAACAAATTTTAGGTATTGATAAGCCACGGGTCGCATTGCTAAATGTTGGTGAGGAGGAGGGCAAGGGAAATATTTTGACACAGGCAACTTATCCGCTGCTAAAGGAAAATAAGCACATTAATTTTATCGGCAATATTGAAGGTCGTGACGTTTTGCTCGACGTGGCTGATGTTGTGGTTTGCGAAGGTTTTGTAGGCAATGTGATCTTAAAGCTTGCCGAATCGCTTTATGAGATCAGCGAAAGGCAAAATCTTGAGCACGAATATTTCGACCGTTTCAATTTTGAAAATTATGGCGGCACACCGGTGCTGGGCGTTGCAAAGCCGGTGATCATCGGCCATGGTATTTCTCATGCCAAGGCATTTAAGAATATGATCATCCTGGCTCAAAAGATGATAGACAAAGATGTGATGACCAAAATGAAGGATGAATTAGAAACAGAACCGTGATTATGAGGATTTAAAAGGATTTTGAAGAAATAGGAATAGTTCTGTATTTTCCGCTTCATGCGAAAGATCATCTTGCTGCTGATTTGCTTAAGGCTTTCCGTTTTTTGTTTTTCCCAGACTAATTCTTCATTATATACTCCGGTAACCACGAGTTATTACTTTAACTGGGGCAAGGATTCAACCGAAATTCATTTGACTCAATATGGAAGCAGGAAAGGTCTTGTGATGGTCCATTTGCATGATGATGAAGCTTCTGCGGCGGAAGCAGCAAAAAAAATATTGGAACAAACAGGAGGGTTGCTGGTCGAGCTTGAGAACAACGGAAAACGACTCGTCAGTTTTAGAAAAGGCGGAAAAAAATTCCAATTTGATCCCAACCGCATTTTTACCACAAAGGGTCGTTCTCAAAACTTGCGTCTCTTGAACAAAACAGTTACCCCTGAGGCCATGAGTTCAGTAAAAGCCTTTTCCACATTTATCCTTAAGAAAATTCCAAAAGCCGTAGTTACCCTGGTAGCTGTGCACAATAATAAAAATGGTAATTATTCTATTAACAGTTATAAGTCGGGGACCCATTCAAAAAATGTTTTAAAATGGTATAAAAATCCCAAACACGATCCTGACAATTTTTTTATTGTAAATAACAACGAAATGTTCAAACGGATTAAGAAGAAGGGGTTTAATGCGGTTTTGCAAAATAGTGCAAATGCAATTGATGACGGCTCACTCAGCATCTACTATGGGAAAAAAAATTTGGTGTATGTAAATATTGAAACAGAGAAGGGGAATCTCGATGAGCAGGTAGAGATGCTGAATGCTGTTTTCAATATTTTGAAATAAAGAGCGGAAATAAATAATCTTTCCTCGTTTGTAGTTTATTTTCCATATCTTTTCCCTTCGTCCCCTCTATTTAAGCTTCCATTTAATTTAATCATTTAAAAAACCACAAATGAGAAAACTGTTTATTCTGGTTTTGCTTATTCCTGTATTAGGAATAGGTCAAACAAAAAATGTCGTTAACTCAACCCGCGTTTTTCCCAAAGCAGACAAAGTTTCAGAATTTGAAAAAGCATTGACTGCACATGCTAAAAAGTATCATACCGGGGACTGGAAATGGCGGGTGTACGAAATTCAATCAGGGCCGGATGCCGGGGGTTATCATATTACGGAAGGACCACTAAGCTGGGAAGCCTTTAATGATAGAGGTAATCTTGGAGAAGCTCATACTAATGACTGGAATAAAAGTGTTGCGATCTATCTCTCCGATAGGAATCAACAAGCCTATTCTGTTTATGTGGATTCTCTCAGTACCGTTGCCATCACAAATTTTTCAGATAAAATTATTATTAATCACATGTATCCAAAACCGGGAATGATCAATGGTGCTGTTGATCTTGTAAAAAAAATGAAACAGGTATGGACGGTTGGAAATGAAAATGTTGCCGTTTATACCGGTTCTGTTTCCGGCGAGCCACAAATTATAACAGTAACAAGGCTCAAAGACGGCTTGAAAGAATTGGCAGGGGGCTATAGGAAATCGGTGCCTGAAAGATATAATACCGCATATGGCGCAGGTGCCTGGGAAGGTTACCTGGCAGATTACGCAAAATGCATCGACAGACGTTGGAATGAATTGCTTTTTCTCCGTGCTGATCTCAGCTCAAAATAGGTCTTAAAGACAAAGAACTTCAGATCGTACTGGAGTTCTTGTTTTCAAAAAAGTGAATTTTACCGAATTATAAGTTCTCTATCACCATTGCACTTGCGCCACCTCCGCCATTACGCCCCTCTAACTCCCCTGAAGGGGAGAATATCAGCTTAAATTTTGAATAACCATTGCACTTGCGCCACCTCCGCCATTACAAATGCCCGCAGCGCCATATTTTCCTTTATTTTGTTTTAGCACACTGATAAGCGAAATGATAATTCTCGCGCCGCTCGCTCCCAGAGGATGTCCCAGGGAAACTGCGCCCCCGTTGACGTTTACCTTAGATGGATCAAGACTCATCAATTTTATGTTTGCCACGCCCACCACGCTGAATGCTTCATTTAATTCATAAAAATCAATATCGCTCATTTTTAATCCTGCTTTCTTTACCGCTTTTGGTACAGCAAGACTCGGGGTCGTTGTAAATTTCTCGGGTGCTTGTTCCGCATCGGCATAGGAAATAATTTTTGCGATGGGTTTTATTCCCAACTCATCTGCCTTCTCTTTACTCATTAAAACAAGTGCCGCAGCACCATCATTCATGGTACTTGCATTAGCTGCAGTCACTGTTCCGTCCTTACCAAATGCGGGCTTTAGTCCGGGTATCTTGTCAAATTTTACAGTCCAGGGTTCTTCGTCTTTTTCAAATTTTATCGTTTCCTTTCTTGAAGGAACTTCAACAACCACTACTTCATCCTTAAACTTTCCGTCGTTCCATGCATTTTGACTCCTGGTATAACTTTCAATAGCAAATGCATCCTGTTCTTCACGACTTATTTTATGTTCTGTTGCAGTCAGATCAGCTGCACAGCCCATGGCATACCCATGATAGCAATCTGTTAAGCCATCCTTGGCGAGACCATCGATCAATTTTGTGTCACCGTATTTATTTCCCCATCGGAGATTCTCCACGTAAAAAGGAACAGAGCTCATGTTTTCCATTCCCCCTGCAACTGTGATATCAGCATCTCCCAGCATAATGCTTTGTGCGGCTTGCGCGACAGCTTTCATTCCGCTTGCGCAAACTTTATTGACCGTTGTGCAAATAACTTTGTCGGGAAGACCTGCATATTTAGCAGCCTGCCTCGCCGGTGCTTGTCCGAGATTGGCTTGCAGCACACAGCCCATCAATACTTCCTCAACCTGTTCAGGTTGAATGCCCGCTTTTTCAATTGCTGATCTAATAGCAATAGCTCCCAATTTTGTTGCTGGAACATCTTTTAATGCTCCTCCAAAACTTCCGATCGGGGTTCGAACTGCTGAAACGATATATACTTCTTTCATTGCTTATTCTTTGATCTGCAAAGTTAAGCTGCAAATGGGTGATACCCGAGAGGAATATATATGTGGCACCCAATTTTTTATTTGTTTTATACTATCAGAAGTTTAATGGTCTTGCCTGGAAGTATATTCTTTTTCTTTCTGCCGATAAAAATCTTTTAGTATGAAAAATGCTTTTTTCTTTTGCCCGGTTTGTGAGATAAGGCCTTTATTGTTCCAGCCATTTTGATAATCGGGGTTCATTCTTTTTGGTGAACGGAAATCAATCAATATCCATGGAGTCGTTCCTCTTAAATTATCAATCTTGTTTATCAGGTTTACCTGGTTTTTATAAAAAGATTCCTGGTATTCTTCACTAAAGCGTGTGGAGGTATCTGCATGAAAACCTGCCAACGCTTCTGCTCCAAATTCACTTATTACAACCGGTTTATTATAAGCAATTTTAAAATTGAATTTATTTATTTCCCAGGGCAGGCCACCAGTGTACCATCCATAATATTCATTAAAACTCACAAGATCAAGCTTCTTTCCTAATGGATCATCAACATTTATGGTATTGCCTGTTGTGTGAGTAAGCAAAGCCGCAGTAACCAGGCGTGTTTCATCTAAAGCATGTGTCGTGTCTGCCAGGGATTCCATGAATTTTTCACGTTCGGAGATGTTTGGGGTTTCATTTCCTATTGACCAAACAATTACGCTTGCACGGTTTTTATCTCTTTCAATCAGGTCTGTTATTTGATGCTGTGCATTACGTAGAGTTGAATCATTTGTCCAGTCAATCGTCCAGTAAACAGGCACTTCTTCCCACAACAATAAACCCATTGAATCAGCAATGCGTGATTCTTCCTCATTGTGCGGATAGTGTGCAAGTCTTACAAAATTGCAGTTTAGTTCTTTTGCCCATGTGAGCAACATTTTACAATCACTGATATTTCGCGGCCTTCCGGGAATTAAAGGGTTTTCATCATGCAAACATATTCCTCTGAGAAAAATCGATTTGCCATTTAATAAAATATCTCCGCTTTTGGCTTCTATGGTTCTGAAACCAATTTCATCACTTACAGAGTCTTTGTTTGATGTAATAAAAACTTTATACAGTTTAGGGTTTTCAGGTGCCCAGTAATTTAATTTTTTTACAGGTATTGAAAAAACAGCTTTGCCATTTGCATCGGTTGCCACGGTTGCTTGTAAACCGGCTTCGGGTATGCTTATTTTGATCTGCTGGAAAAGATCGCTTCCGTCCAATTGTATAAAGCCCTGAATGGTTTTTAAATCACCTTTCGCAAGCTGCACTTTATACTCTTTAATGAAAGTAGCAGGCATTTCGGCAAGCATCACGTCTCTTGTAATGCCACCGTAATTCCACCAATCGAAATTATCGGTGGGCACAGCTTCTTTTTTGCGGGTATTATTTACTTTGACAACAATAAAATTATTACCATCATTTAATTTTTTTGTTACCTCAAATTCAAAAGGTGTAAAACCACCCGCATGAATACCAAGCTTTTTATCATTTAATGAAACATAGGCTTCATAATTCACGGCATTGAATCGCAGAAAATAGCGCTTGTTTTGTTGCGGATGAAAAACAAAAGTATGTTCATACCAAACCGTGCCTTCATAATACAATAATTTTTCGTCCTGGGAATTCCAGTCCCCGGGAACATTCAATGCGGCTGATTTATCAAAATTATATTCTATTAATTCTGACTTTGATTGCTGTTGTTTATTTTCAAAGAAGCCGGTGAGGCTTTCATTTTCATCCGCTTTAGCACCCTGAAATCCGCGAAAGCCGGTTTCAAAGGGATCAATGATGTAATGCCACTTTCCATCAAGATTTAAATAATTTCTTGAATAAATGTTTTGTATAAAATTGGATTGCGTGGAAGCGCTAATGACATAAAAAGCCATCAAAAGAAACAATAATAGTTTTTTCTTCATGAAAGAAAATTTCGATTGCAAGTTAAGATGACCAAACACGATGAAGAGAATAATTTCTTTGAAAATGCATTTTCTTAAGTATCTGCTCTATTTCTTTGACTGCATGGCTTGTTTGAAAAATTCTCCTGCCGGTGTCAGTTCATAAGTGTTCCATGATTTAAGCATCGGTGGACCCCATTCAGGATCAAATACCCACGCTACCCATCCTATGCCCCGGCCTTCAAGATATTTTGTGACCTGGTATCCATAATGATTTGGGCCAATAGTGTCAGTTGGCCGTAAACCAAAGCCTATTTCAGTAGCAATGATTGGATAACTGCTTGCTGCAAATCCAAAATCTTCTTCCCATTTCGGTTGCCACGGCTCTTGTCTTTTGAAAGGATAAGGATGAGTTACGTAACCAATATTTGCTGCATTGATAGGTTCCTCACGCAAAGGTGTAAGATCATACGCCCAGTCAAACCCTGCTATCAAAGGAATTGTTTCGGCATCGTAGGCCCTTATCAGGTGAATAATATCTTCCATCATTTTCCTCCATTCACTCCAACTGATACTTCCCAACTGCCCCCGGTAAGTAGTTGGCTCATTGAACAATTCATAAAAAGCAACCGTATTGCTTCCACTAAAATGTTTTGCGATGGTTTGCCAGAACTCGCAGGTTTCTTTTTGAGTGGTGTTATACATTGGGTCCTGGAACAATTCCATTTTCAAATTCCCAATGGTATGCCAGTCGATGATAATATACATGCGCAGGTCGGTACACCATTCAACTGCAGAGTCGAGCAGCTGCAAATACCTGGCAGGAGTTCGCTCCCGCCATGCAACGGGATGAACCGGTATGCGGACCAGCATGGTCCCCATTTCTTTTACTTTTTCAAAATGATGTTTATTCCAATGTCCCTGGTGTTCGATTTTGTCAGGGTCAGAAATGGATAAGCCACGGAATAAAATGGTATCACCTTTTTCATTTACAAATTTGTTTTTGTAGACGTGGATCAGCGGAAGTGATTTAGCCTTCAGATTTTTTTTAGGTTGCTGTGGAAATCCTTCATTCCACCAGGCATGGTAATTTGCTTTAGCGGTATCCTGCGCGTGGCTGCCTAATGCGCCGCCAAATAAAAAAAATACAAAGGCAAAACAAAAAGCAGTATTAATGTTTTGAAAAATCATACGAGCTTTGATTTAGATGAAAAACTTAATAAAAGTAAGAAGCCTCACAGCTTATTCCGTATTTTTATCAGACCCATTAATAAAACATTCAAAATGGAAAAAAAAGTATCAATATTGAAATGGTGTTTTGGAGGATTTTTTTTTATAATTCTTTTGTCCTGGAATGTAAATAAAAAACCAATGCGGGAGTTTTACCAGCTGACTGTTTATCATTTTAAAAATGCAGAAAAGGAGAAAGTTTTGGATAATTACTTTCAAAATGCCCTTTTACCCACGTTGCACCGGATGAAAATAAATAATGTGGGTGTTTTTAAATCATGGGCAAATGATACGTTAACAGACAAACTGATCTATGTGTTTATTCCATTTAAATCATTGGAAATAGTGACGGAGCTTCCGTCTAAACTAAAAGCGGATATGGAGTATGCTTCGGCCGGTGCAGAATACCTGGATGCAGCTTATAACGATCCTCCTTATTCCAGGATGGAAACAATTTTGCTCCGCGCTTTTCCATTGGCTCCCCAAATGCAACTGCCTTCTTTGCAATCTGCAAAAAAGGAAAGGGTCTATGAGCTCCGAAGCTATGAAAGCCCTACTGAGAAAAAATTTGAAAATAAAGTACAGATGTTTAACCAGGGCGATGAAATTGGCCTGTTCAAAAGATTAAACTTTAATGCTATTTTTTATAGTGAGGTTATTTCAGGCAGTAAAATGCCGAATTTAATGTATATGACAAGTTTTGAAAATAAAGCGGCGAGAGATGAGCACTGGAAAACGTTCGTCAGTGATCCATACTGGAAAAATCTGTCATCGATGCCCGAATACCAGAATAATGTGTCGCATATTGATATTACTTTTTTATATCCGGCAGACTACTCTGATTTTTAAATGATCAAAATCAAACGGAAGCTTAGTTTATTTCGATTCTACCGTCTTTATACACCCCGTTGCTATTTCTCTACAAATTGTGGGTAAGATTCCTCCCTTGTTTTGACCTGTTTGGAATGTAATTTGGTTTATAGAGGTAAAATCGATCATTATGATACCCTTTTGGATATTTGGAGTATTGCTATTTTTTACACTTTACTTATACTATGTAAGTTGTACCCCCGAATCATCGGTTAAGAGGAATGTTGGAAAGTTTAAAACATGGTGTAAAGACCGTTGGAATTCTTCCGTAGATTATCATAGATAGATTGCTGAGCGGATCTTATAAATTCAACAATTAAACTGATTAACACCCAAGCGGGTGTTTTTTCATTTATGGAAATGATGTAACTTTCTTGCCACGCTTATGAAATTATCAGTCATCAAAATAAAATATGGCACGTAGTCACCACCGCCATAAAAAACACCATCCTCAGTATCGTCAACCTACGCCTTCTTCAAAAGTCAAACGCAAAGGTGGTACCTGGGTATTCATTATATTTTTTGCTGTCTTTGGATTGGGCATTGGTTATTTCGCCGCAGGCACCATTGCCGCCATCATCATAGGAGCTGCAATTGGTGGATTGATTGGTTTTTTGATCGGTCATAATCTTGACAGGATGGCAAATCGAAAATGACGCTAACTTCATTTTGAATTAAATCCTTTGCTTTGCCTGGTTATAAATTTTCGTGTAATTATTTGTTTAATAAAAAATGAAACCTGTAAATTGAAGGCTGAATGCTTATCATTTAAAAAATAATACTGCATGGGAGATTTCCAGGTTAAGAAACAATCAAAAAAATATGATGCCGTAATTATTGGATCGGGTGCCGGTGGAGGGATGGCAACTTACGTACTTGCCAACGCCGGTTTAAAAGTATGTTTACTTGAAGCCGGGCCAATGTATGATCCGGCGAAAAATTCTTGCCAGTTAAACAAACCATGGGATTCACCACGACGTGGCGCCAGTACAAAGTTTCGGCCCTTCGGTGATTTTGACGGATGCTACTGGGGCTGGGAGATCGATGGTGAACCATACACACACGATGGCGATACAAAATGGGAGTGGTGGCGGGCAAGAATGCTGGGGGGACGCACCAATCACTGGGGAAGAATTTCTTTACGGTTCGGTCCCAAGGATTTCAAACGGAAAAGTATTGATGGTTTGGGTGATGACTGGCCGATCGGTTATGAGGACATTAGGCCATATTATGATAAAATAGATCGCTTGCTTGGTGTATTTGGCACCAATGAAGGATTAGAAAATGATCCGGATGGAATTTTTCTTCCTCCTCCAAAACCGCGCCTTCATGAATTGTTTATAAAGAAAGCAGCGAACAGTGTTGGTATTCCTGTTATTCCTTCCCGTTTATCAATTCTCACAAAGAAGATCAACAACGAACGTGGTCAATGCTTTTATTGTGCACAGTGTGGTCGCAGCTGTAAAGTGTACGCCGATTTTTCTTCATCGTCCTGCCTGGTGATACCTGCTATGAAAACCGGCAATGTTGATCTCATCACAAACGCAATGGCTCGTGAAGTGCTGACGAATAAAGAAGGATTAGCTACTGCTGTGTCGTACATTAATAAAGACGATGGCCAGGAATACCAGGTTGAGGGAAAAACAATTATTCTTGCTGCCAGTGCGTGCGAAAGCGCAAGATTATTGCTCAATTCAAAATCGCAACGGTATCCAAATGGTCTTGCCAACTCAAGTAATGCGGTTGGGAAATATTTACATGACTCCACCGGTGCAGGCATGGGTGGAATAATCCCCGAGCTATTTGATCGTAAAAGGTATAATGAAGACGGAGTAGGAGGAATGCATGTATACACGCCATGGTGGCTTGATAACAAGAAATTAGATTTTCCCCGCGGGTACCATATTGAATACGGTGGCGGTTTTGGAATGCCTTTGTACGGATTTCAGTGGGGTGTCGAAAACCTGAATGGAAGATATACTGTAAAAGGAAAACAAAAACAACCAGGTGGCTATGGAGCATCATTAAAAGAGGACTATAGATTTTTTTACGGTGCACACGTAGGCATGGCTGGTCGTGGAGAAGCGATTGCAAGGGAGGACAGCTATTGCGAAATAGATCCTCATGTGGTTGACAAATTTGGAATCCCGGTGTTGCGGTTTCATACTACCTATACTGATTATGAGATAAAGCAGGCAAAGCATATGCATGAAACTTTTACGGATATATTGACTGCTATGGGCGCGATCATAACATGGGGAGGTGATGATGGTCCGCACAACAATTGGGGTTTGCATAACCCGGGAAATATCATTCACGAAGCAGGCACGGTGCGAATGGGTAGCGATCCCAAACGTTCAGCTTTGAATAAATGGAGCCAGGCACATGAGTGTAAAAATCTTTTTTGTGTGGATGGAGGTCCTTTTGTAAGCCAGGCTGATAAAAATATTACCTGGACAATACTGGCCCTTAGCATGAGAACATCAGAATATATTGTTGACGAAATGAAGAAACAAAATATTTAGAACCATGATCAACAGGATTAATAAGGATTATGAGGATAATTTGGGTACCAGCGGCACTAGCTCGACTGAGCTTCTGTTGCGTCGCTCCCGATGGCTATCGGGACCGTTCATCGTTCTGTACGCTATTGAACTTAAACAACTTTAAACGTAAAGGTAATGGATCGCAGAAAATTAATTAAACTCATTACCACCGGAACTATTGCAGCTCCTGTGGTACTTGCAGGTTGTAAAGAGGGAGAAAAGAAAGAAGTTGCCAAAGAACCTCAATTCAATCTTGATCGCACTAAGGAGGAGCTCGAATATGAAAAAAGTATACTCGCAAAAGGAAAATTTTTCACCGATCACGAAATGGCAACAATTACGGTGCTGGCAGATATTATAATTCCGAAAGATGAAATAAGCGGCAGTGCAAGTGATGCAAAAGTTCCCGCGTTCATTGATTTTATTGTACAGGATATGCCGGAGCTTCAAACTCCTGTGCGGGGCGGTTTACGCTGGCTGGATATGCAATGCCTGAAACGCTTTGAAAAGAGTTTTACAGATTGTGGCCATGATCAGCAGATCGAAATGGTTGACGATATTGCTTACCCTGAAATAGAATACACAGAAAAAGGGAGTAAAATAAAAAAGGGTAAAGTAAAACCAGGCATGGAGCCAGGTGTTTCATTTTTTGACCTTATGCGCAACTTAACGGCAACCGGTTTTTATACTTCCGAGATTGGGGTTAAGGATATTGGTTACCTGGGTAATACTCCTAATCAATGGAATGGTGTGCCTGATGATGTACTAAAACAATATGGGATGGCCTATACCGAAAAGGAATTGAAAGAATGTGTAAGCTTTCAAAAGATTTCATAGAGCAAAATGCCGGGATCTGCCTTCCGGCATTATATATCCTGTTATTTATTTTCAAAATCAAACTTGTGCTGCTCCTGGTAAGCTCTGAAAGCAGCAGGATCGCCATAAGGCCCTAAATATTTTGCGCTTCCAAAACCAAGTATTGGCCAGAAAATTATTCCTAACAGAACCAATCCCACGGTAAATCCTTCATCCTTGCCAAAGCTTTTTGACACCATATTGTACAGCCAGATCAAAAAAATGATATTTACCAACGGAATAAAGAATAATAAAACCCAGATGCCTGGTTTACCGCCAATCTTTGTCATAATGTACATATTGTAAATAGGAATAATTGCCGCCCAACCGGGTTGACCTGCTTTTGTAAATACCCTCCACATGGCAGCGATCTGAAAAATGGCAAGAATTAATGAACAGGTAATGATGGCAATGATCTGACCTGTTGTGAGAGGGTTGTATTCATAGTCCATAATAGTTTGGTTTTGGTGAAATACAAGGTAGAATTTTTTTTCAGCATCTCTGAACCAAAAATTCCGGCACATTTTTTTAATTAACAGTTGTGAATAATTAACTTTAGGATACCAGTAATTTAATCTGTTATTTTAAAAACGATAAGTTACCTCCTTAAAGCAGCGAAAACACCGATAACGACCCGTCCACGTTAACGGCATTATGAAAACTTAAATTGAAGCGCATTGACAGACACGATCATCAACCTTGAAACCGTAAACCCTATTGAGTTCTTCGGAGTAAATAATGGTAAGCTCGACATCCTCAAAAAAAAATTCCCGCTCTTAAAGATCCTTTCGCGAGGCACACAACTTAAGTTAAGTGGCGCTCCTGAGCAAGTGGAAAACGCCAGGGAAAAAATTGATCTCATTGTGCAATATCTTGAACGTAACGGGCACATGAGTGAAAATTATTTTGAGCAGATACTCGGAGGTGACGATGCTGAAGCCATCGATCATTTTATCGAGCGTAATCCCAATGACATTTTAGTTTTTGGCCCCAATGGCAAGAGCGTTCGCGCACGAACGGCTAACCAGAAAAGGCTGGTGCAACAGGCAGAAAAAAATGACATTGTTTTTGCCATCGGTCCTGCAGGCACGGGTAAAACATATACGGCGGTTGCGCTTGCAGTACGGGCGTTGAAAAATAAGCACGTGAAAAAAATCATTCTTACGCGTCCGGCTGTTGAGGCGGGTGAAAGCCTTGGGTTTTTGCCCGGTGATCTGAAAGAAAAGATCGATCCTTATCTGCGCCCGCTGTATGATGCACTGGATGATATGATCCCTGCGGACAAGCTGGGGTATTATATGAGCACAAGAACGATCGAAATAGCTCCCCTGGCATATATGCGTGGCCGCACGCTCGATAATGCATTTATCATTTTGGACGAGGCGCAGAACGCTACTGATCTCCAGATAAAAATGTTTTTGACCCGCATTGGAGCGAACGCTAAAGCGATCATTACCGGTGATATTACACAGGTTGACTTACCGCGGAACCAACGAAGTGGGTTACAAACTGCTGTACGCATTTTGAATAATATTGATGGCATTGCTCATATTGAATTGGATGAAGATGATGTCGTGCGTCACCGGCTGGTAAAGCAAATTTTGAGAGCTTACGAAAGAGAAAGGAAACAGGACGAGAAGAAACAGGGCTATAATAACGATTAGAGATGCAGGTAGTAGTCTTTCAATAATTCTTTAAACTCCTCTTTGTATTGCTGCTGATCATCCCAGATTGAAATTTCTTCGATAAGAGTTTCCGGATGGCCTTCCTGTCTTAATTTCCCTGCGATCATCATGCGGAAATAACTATGTTTCATTGATTGTTTTACAAAAACAATTTTTGAAACGAACAGGGCTTGCTTCAATATAATTTTCTTTATCTCTTCGCTTCGCTTAAAGGGAAGCACCAGGTAGAAAGTTCCGGATGAGGAAAGGTTTCCCTTTATGATACCCAGCAATTCTTCAAGCACAAAACCCAGATGGTGGTGAGCAATATTTTTCTTTTCATTATCTGAACTGATCTCCTTTTCATAAAAGGGAGGATTGCTTATAATACAATCATATTTCTTGGAAAAAGTAAACCTTTTGACGTCATCGTGAATGACGTTTATTCTTTCTGCAAACGGTGAAGCTGCGACATTTTCTTTTGCCTGTGTATATGCGTCTTCATCGATCTCTATTGCCTCGATATTCGCCAACGAATTTTTTTGAGCATACATCAGGCCCAATAAGCCAGTTCCGGTTCCAATATCAAGAACGTTTTTAGTTATTGTCTTTTCCTGCCCGACTGTATCAGGCAGGCGGGCACTTCTATCTTCTTCGGCAACCCATGCTCCAAACAGGCAGGAATCAGTTGTAACCTTCATTGCACAGCGATCCTGGTGGATAATGAATTGTTTGAATTGAAAGTAATTTTTTGACACGAATTGCACGAATTAAAGCGAAATTATGAAGTTACAATTGGTGTAATTCGTGATAATTAGTGTAATTCGTGTTTAGCTCTGGCACTCGCAGTGACCGAAAGATCAGCAAAATCATTCTCAAGAAATTTATAATAAGCGGTAATGGCGATCATGGCAGCATTGTCGGTGCAGTATTGAAAGGCGGGTATGAATGTATTCCAGTTATATTTCTCCCCTGTCTCCCGGAATGCTGCCCGCAGTCCGCTGTTGGCAGAAACCCCGCCTGCAATGCAGATATCTTTGACACCTGTTTGTGCAACAGCTTTTTTCAGCTTGTTCAATAATATACTTACTATGCGTTGCTGAATGGATGCACAGAGATCGGCTAGATTTTCCCCGATAAATTCTTTTTGCTCTTCGTCAGTCGCAATACTCTCTTCTTTGTAAACGTGGCTTTTTCCTGCATTTTGTATAAAATAAAGAATGGAGGTCTTTAACCCGCTAAAACTAAAATTCAATCCAGGGATTTGTGGCTCTGGAAAATGAAAACGATTTGGATTCCCCTGCTTTGCAAATTTATCGATCAATGGGCCGCCGGGATAAGGAAGACCCAGTAATTTCGCCGATTTATCAAAGGCTTCTCCTGCTGCGTCATCAATGGTCTCACCGATCACTTTCATGTCGGTTGGCGATTTACATAAAACAATTTGTGTGTGACCGCCACTCACTGTTAAGCATAAAAAAGGGAAATTGGGTTTTGGATCATCGATCAGATTGGCCAATACATGAGCCTGCATATGGTGCACAGCGATCAAAGGCTTGTCCAACGCAAGAGCAAGAGATTTCGCAAATTGACTCCCAACTAATAGTGAACCGATGAGACCCGGTGATTGGGTAAAGGCAATTGCATCAACAGATGATAATAAACAGTTGGCAGATGATAGTGCTGTCTCAACGACAGGAACTATGTTTTGAATATGTGCCCTGCTTGCAAGCTCAGGAACAACTCCGCCATATTTCTCATGAACAGTTTGATTAGCCGTAATATTTGATAAGATCCTTCCATCACGGCAAACAGAAGCTGATGTTTCATCGCAAGAAGATTCTATTGCTAAGATGGAAATATTACCCCCTGTTCCCCTGAAGGGAGGACTTAGGTCATACATTCCTGTTTGATTTAGTTTCATAGAACCTGGCTGCAAATATAACTTGCCTGATTTTTTTCTTTTAGAGAATGCTTAAAAAGTAAAGACTAATGGAACAAGTTTCCCTTTAGTGAATGGGGGTTTATTTGCCTCGCATTGCTGCCACGGGATCCATTCTTGCAGCCTGTGAAGCGGGAATAATTCCAGCAAGTATTCCGACAATAATGCAAATGCTGATAGCAGTAACGAGATTGCTGGTGGAAATGAATACGGGGAAGTTTAAGGCACCTGACAAGATTTTAGTAAGAACAAAAACGAGAATCAATCCCATTAATCCGCCGATCATACACAGAAATGCCGATTCCAGTAGAAATTCAGTAAGTATCACCCTGTTCTTTGCACCTACAGCTTTCTTTAAACCAATCTGGCTTGTGCGTTCACGGACAGTCACAAACATAATGTTGGCCACTCCAAACATTCCAACAATAAGTGAAATACCTGCAATGATCCAACCGCCGATATTTAAGGGCACAAAGGCAGCACTTATAGCGTCGCTGAACTCATTGATATCATTTAAAGCAAAATCATCATCTTGTGCAGGACTTAGTTTGTGAATAGCCCTCATTGTTCCTTTCAAATCATCTTTCAGAGCAACAATTTGCAGATTATCTTTTGCCTGAACGAGAATCAAGGGGCTTGAATTCTGTGCCCACATAATATTGCGGGCGAATTTGTATGGCATGATCACACTCTGGTCAAACTGCCAGCCGCCGATCATGCTCTTGCCCTGTTTTTTAATTACGCCAATCACCTCCAGTTTCTTTCCTCGCACTTGCAATAATTTGCCTATGGCGACTTCGGGTGATGCAAATAGTTTTTCCGCCACTTCACTGCCGATAACAATAACAGGGCTACCATGATCAAATTCTGACTCTGTGATATAGCGGCCAAAAACAATATCCACAGTATAAATATTCTGAAAATCTTCACTATTACCATAAAGATTTACGCCCGAGAGAGAATTGTCTTTATATTCGACATTATCATTTGCATTAATGTTAAAGGCTACATATTTTGCACTCGGCGTTCTTTCCTTTATCTCCTTTATCTCATCAAATTTTGGTTCAGGGCGTTTCACAAATTTCCACCAGGGATATTCAGGTCCATTACCGGCAGCGTAATCCCATTTATCAACATATATTGTATTTTTTCCAAAATCTTTCAATTCAGTTTGGATATTATGCTGCAGACTATTGACCGTGGCCAGTACACCGATAATACAGAAGATCCCAATGGTAATACCAAACAATGAAAGGAAAGTGCGGAGTTTATTCTTCCACAACTCCTGCATGGCCATTTTAAAGCTGCTCCCGATAATTTCAATGGTGCGGCGCATGTAGCAAATTTACAGGATAGGCGCCGGGCGATGAAAGATTTTATTTAGATGGTTATGCCAAAGGCATCACTTTGTGACCTTTTGTATCCGGATTGTGCTTCTGTTACCCGGAAGTATTACTTGCATATTTTGCCGGCCAAAAATGCCTTTGGTCAACATTAAGAAACCAATGACTTATAACTCCTACCTCGTAACCCGTAACATCTTATCTTTGCCCTTCTTCAAAAAATAGTGAATGAATTTTGATCGTAATACGGTTATAGGTTTTATTGTGCTGGCACTCTTATTTGGTGGTTATTTTTGGTGGACCAGTAAGGAACAGTCGGCTGCCCGGGCAGAAAGAGCAAGGCAGGATTCTATTACACAGGCCAATGCGCCAAAAACTGATACCGTAGCCTTAAAAACCGAAAGCGCAAAAAATGATTCCATTGCTAAGGTTAAGACAGCAGGCGGCTTCCAAAAAGCCATCATTGATGCGGAACGGACTGTGGTAATAAATAATAATGTGCTCGAAATAACCTTTAGCAGTAAAGGTGGCCAACCGAAAGAAGTAAAACTGATAAAATTCAACGGGCCTGACAGTACGCCGGTAAAACTTGCCAGTTCTGATTTTGATAGGATCGAATATACTGTCAACACAGGAACTAATTCGAGCGCCTATATTTCGCAGTTAAATTTTCATCTTGATACTGTAATTGAAAATCCCGATAAAAGTAAGGTCGTCGTATTTACCTTGCGACCGGATAGTACAGGGCCCTCCATTCGTCACCAGTTCATCATCAGGCGTGACGATTATATGATCGATTTTACCGTCCAGATGGATGGAGCTGATAAATTGTTGACACAGGGTAACCTGAATTTAACCTGGCAATACAAAGCTGTTCAACAGGAATCAGATGTAAGTTTTGAAAAACAAAACACGCAGGTGGGTTATATCATGGATGGCGATTTTGATTATCACACGATCGGCCGCCGGAGCAGTAAGGAGTTTGATAAACCGGTGAAATGGATCGGCATCAGGCAGCGGTTCTTTAATACTTTCCTGGTAGCAAGAAATAATTTTTCTTCAGGCAGGATGGAATGGATCATCCCCCCGGATACAGCGAGAACGGTATTGCAATCCATTGCCAACATGAAAATGCAACTACCTATAGCCAGTTCGGTTTCTGTTCCTTTTAGCATTTTATATGGCCCGGCAGATTTTAAGATATTGAAGCAACATGAAATGGGCTTTGAAAAATTGATAAACCTGGGACAAGGTGCGTATGCCTTTGTAAGACCGATCAACAGGTTTATCGTAATGCCGGTTTTTGATTTTATCAAAAGCCTTACAGTAAGCATGGGTTTGGCAATTGCGCTGCTGACTATTTTCATCAGAACAATAACTTCTCCATTAATGTATCCTGGCTATAAAACCAGTGCACAAATGAGGGCTTTGAAGCCAGACCTGGCAAAGCTAAAATTGAAATTTCCTGAGCAACAGCAATATGCAATGGAGCAAATGAAATTTACAAGGGAAGCTGGGGTAAACCAGTTTGCAGGATGTTTACCAGCCCTGGTTCAGATACCCATCTTTTTCTCACTGTATAGTTTTTTTAATTCTAATGTCTCTTTTCGTGGTCAAAGTTTTTTATGGGCAAAGGATCTCTCAGCATTTGACGATGTAATAAAATTCGGGGTTAATATTCCCTTACTGGGAAATCATCTCAGTCTCTTTACGATCACGGCCGTTATTACCAGCTTTTTTATTTCTTTATACAGCATGAGTACGACTATGTCACCGGATCAATCAAACCCGGTGATGAAATACATGCCTTATATTTTTCCTTTCTTTCTTTTATTCATATTCAATCGTCTTCCCTCGGCCTTAACCTGGTACTATACGGTTTCTAATATTATTACATTAATACTTCAGTTTATTATTCAGAACTACATTATTGACCACGATAAAATTCTGGCAAAGATTGAAGAGAACCGGAAAAAACCAAAGACACAATCAAAATGGCAGGAGCGAATGCAGCAGATGCAGGAACAACAGAAAAAAATGAAGGAACTCCAGCAAAAGAACCGCCGCTGATTTTACCAATTTCTGCACCACAAGGTTTTTCCTGAGAGCAACTAATTAACTAATTTGCTGCGTCTTGCTGTTGGCAATCCTATATCGTAAAGCATGAAAGAAAAATCCCTGATATTGTTTGTTCTACTTTTGTTTTTCATTGTTCCTCTTTTCGCTCAAAAAAAATTTTCAGAGGGTAGCATAGTTTATAATGTGGTTGTAAATACAAACGACCCGAACCCTAAATTGGCAGACGGGTTTGATGGTGCTACCAACACAATCTACATAAAAGGCAAACTGACCCGTTCAGAATTAGTGAGTGTATTCGGAACTCAATCGACTATTATCGATGGAAGAACCGGGAACGTCGATGTCCTTAAGGAATATGGAGAGAAAAAATATAGGATCAGTATGACCCCTTCTGATTGGATAGAAGCGAATCAGAAATATGATAGCGTCACCTTCACATACCAGGATGAATATAAAATTATCGCCGGCTATAACTGCCGCAAGGCTATAGGAAAACTAAAAAACGGGGAGAGTTTTATAGTTTACTACACGACAGAACTCATTCCTGAAAATCAAAATTTTCAATACAGCAACAGAACTCTTCCCGGTCTCGCTCTTGAATACGAATCTAATTTGGGTAAGAATAAGGTGATATTCAGCGCGTCTAAAATCAGTTTTGATCCTGTTCCTGCGTCAAAGTTCGATCTCCCTAAAACAGGATTCAGGATAATGACCTATAAGGAAAGTAAAGTAGCTGGTAAATGATCAATGATTGATAGTAAAGCCAGCGTTTTGCGTAGTGATGAAAATCTTTTTCTTGAGAGGAACGATATAAGTTGTATTACCCTTTTGATAGGTAACTACAGTGTTTAAATTAATGTATTCGTTTTTCTGAGCGGGATTGATAACCTGGCTGCCCCTGAAATTATAGTTTGACTTTAATGAGAAACTTCCGCGGACAAATGTGAAATTTTCATTTAGACAGGAGCGAACGGTTCTTTGGAGTTTTCCCTTTATCACCAAGAACTGCAAAAGCGCTGATCGCAGAAACCGCCAATAATAAAACTACTGCGGTTCTCCTCACAATTTTTAGTATGGTTGATTGGTTAATTGACATTCACTACGAAGTTAAAAACAAAAATAATCATAAATCCAACCGCTTGTCACATCTTTTAATATTTATTTAACGGGCAAATCGAAAAAATGTTACAGAAACCTGTGATTTTTTACCTTTATGAGGTAATTTTCCTAAAATCCAGACATGAAAGAGAATCCTTACCGGGAAAATAAAGACGAAATAAATGATTTAATAAAACAATATGAGAATCTGAAGACAGGGCGCAGCCACAAATTTCTTGACGAAGAGGCTTTTGAAAAGATCGTTGAATTTTATGACGAAAATGAGGATCTTCAAAAGGCTCTGGAGGCTGCAGAATTAGGCTCTGAGCAATATCCTTTTTCTTCTTCCCTCCTTATCAAAAAAGCTGATATTTTATTATCCCTCAGGCGTTATCATGATGCTCTGAAAATCTTGGAACAGGCCGAGCTTTTTGACGGTGGCGATATAAACATATATATATTAAAAACCGACGTTTTGCTGGCGCTTGATCAGCAGGAAAAAGCTGTCCAACTATTGGAAAAAGCGCTGCATTCCTTTAACGGAGAAGAACGGATTGAACTGCTATTTGAGCTGGCCGATGTTTATGATGACTATGAAGAATTTGACAAGGTATTTGATTGTCTTACGTTGATCCTGGAACAGGATCCTAATAACGAGGAAGCATTATATAAAATCTGTTTCTGGACAGATTTTACGGGGCGAAGCGAAGAAAGTATCAAACTCCATCAAAAGATCATCGATGATTTTCCCTATAATGAACTCGCCTGGTTTAATCTTGCCGCAGCCTACCAGGGATTGAAACTTTATGAAAAAGCCATTGACTCCTATCAATATGCCATAACGATCGATGAAAAATTTGATTACGCCTATAGAAACATGGGTGATGCCTATATCCGTTTGCGGAAGTTTAAAGAAGCTATTGAAGCGCTGGAAAAGGTGCTGGAGTTATCTAAGCCGGAAGATGTGATCTTTGAGGCTATCGGTCACTGCTACGACCGGTTACACAATTATGCGCAGGCCAGGTTTTATTATCGCAAGGCCTCACATATGAATGCTGAAGACAGTAAGATCTTTTATAAAATTGCCTGTACCTACTATAATGAAGGACAGTGGGAAAGCGCCATTAAGCAATTGGATAATGCTTTAAAGATCCATCGCCTGCAGCCCGAATACAATTTGCTGATGGGTGAATGTAAATTCCAGGTTGGCGCGTTCAAAGAAGCCATACAATATCTTTCCAATGTGGTTCGGGTTCGTCCAAAAAATTCATCCGGTTGGGAAGCACTGATACGTTGTTTATACAAGGCCCATTTTCTGGAAGAGGCAAAAGAGCAGGTATTGGCAGCCCTGCATTTAACACAGGGTAAGCCATTATTTATGTTCTATCTCAGCAATATCTTATTCGCCATGGGAAAATCAAAGGAAGCGATCCTTTACCTTGAGAGGGCCATGGAAAAGGCACCCAAGCTTTTAAAACGGTTTGTTGAACTTAATCCATCTATTCTTCAGAATCAGCAGGTGGTGGATATCCTGGCAAAGTTCAAACGAAACAAATCAATTTAAGACGAATTCTTGAGCCCTGATTCTTCTCACTTGCGTCTTCAGTCTTCTTCCTTATTTTTGCGCCGCCTAAAAAAGTTACTGGTGATGAATTTTAATCTGACACAAATTCCCGATCGGCATCAAAAGCCAAGAACTGCAGGTATTACCATGGTAATGGATAAAGGATTAAGTGTAAATGAAGCTCAAAATTTTTTAAGCGTCTCACGTCCCCATGTAGATATAGTTAAACTTGGTTTTGGAACTTCCTTTGTTACACCCAACCTCAAGGAAAAACTTGAGGTATACAGTTCTTATGACATACCTGTTTATTTTGGTGGTACTTTATTTGAAGCTTTTTTGATTCGAAATCAATTTGATGACTATATACAGGTATGTAAAGATTTTGGTATCCGCTATATGGAAGTCAGTGATGGATCGATAACCATTCCCCATGCAGAAAAATGCGGATATATTGAAAAGCTTACGAAGTATGGAACTGTTTTGAGTGAAGTAGGTAGTAAAGACGCCGAGCATATCATTCCTCCCTATAAATGGATCGAACTTATGCGGGCTGAATTGAATGCCGGTGCGAGTTATGTAATTGCTGAAGCAAGGGAGGCAGGTAATGTGGGCATTTACCGTGGATCGGGCGAGGTAAGGGAAGGCCTGGTACAGGAAATTCTGACACAAATACCGGAAGAAAAGATCATTTGGGAAGCTCCTCAAAAAGGGCAACAACTTTATTTTATTGAGTTATTAGGTTGCAACGTAAACCTGGGCAACATAGCCCCCTCAGAAGTATTACCTCTTGAATCTATGCGCATCGGTTTACGCGGTGATACTTTCAGTTTATTTTTAAATGACAAGAGCTAATGCGCCTGTTTGGACTGATTGGTTATCCATTGACACACTCTTTCTCCAAAGATTATTTCAGTGAAAAATTTCAAGAGGGAAGCAACTAAAGACTGCCGGTACGAGAATTTTCAATTGGCAACTATCACGGAGCTGCCAAAGACCATTGAAGATCATCCCGACCTGGAAGGGTTAAATGTAACGATTCCGTATAAGGAATCTGTTTTATCATTTTTGGATGAAAAAAATGAATTGGTGGTAGAGACAGGGGCCTGTAATTGTATTAAGATAGTGAATGGAAAATTGGTCGGGTTCAATACTGATGTCATGGGTTTCGAAAAATCACTCCTTCCTAAACTTCAATCCGAGCATAACAATGCTCTGATATTGGGAACAGGTGGAGCGGCCAAAGCGGTGGAATTTGTTTTGAAAAAGAATCAGATTCATTATACATATGTTTCCCGCAGACGCTCGCAAAATAACATCACTTATGAGCAGCTTACTCCGTCTGTTCTGGACAAAAACAAATTGATCATTAATACAACCCCTGTCGGTATGTATCCAAAGGTCAAAGAAATTCTGCCGCTGCCCTTCGAAGCGATTACTCCAAAGCATTTTTTGTTTGATCTGATCTATAATCCTCCAAAGACTTTATTTCTTAGGAAGGGGGAGGAGAGAGGAGCTACTATTCAAAATGGCTACGAAATGCTCGTTTGCCAGGCAGAAGAAAGCTGGAAGATATGGAATCGTTCCCGCAATAAATAGTTTAATCGGACCATTCTAATTTGTCCCTCACTTCTTTCGGCACTCCTGCTACCTTTTTTGCTCCGTAGTCATAGCAAACCATGCCTGTTTTAGCAAGGGCCACAAGGATCCTTTTCTCATTATTTTCCTTTTCGAGCTTATAATACACATCAAAAGAAAATTTGGAGATATCACTAACCGTAACAGAAGCTATGATCCTTTCGCCATAGAATATTTCATTTTTAAACTCAACAGCCACGTCACTCATGATCAAACCGACCCCGGCAAAATCCAATTCCTCAAGGTCATAGTGTCTTAGATATTGCACCCTCGCTTCATGGAGTATCGACAATATCGTATCGTTACCCACATGGTTGCCGTAGTTCAGATCCGTTATACGAATGGGAATAATGGTTTCAAAAGAAAACTTCTCGGGCAATTCAATTTTTACTCTCGCCATTTCAATGCTTTGGAATAAAATTAAACGAAACTTCCAAATGGGGTGCCTTGTCTTTGCATGAAGAAATTCATTCCTTCGATTTTATTACTGAAAGCAGAAAAAAATATTTTAAACCCAAATTTTTCAAAAGATCATTGTAAACTGTCAAATAAGACCGGTTATTTATGAAATGATGCCGCTTTTGTGCTCAAAAAGATAAATTCCATTTAGGTAAGTTGCTCAATCCGATAAAATGTTTCAAGAGAGGTAAAAATACGATGACTACGGAAAGCTTTTTTTTCCGATCTTAGCACCAGCGTTTCTGGAGTTTAAAAGATCTTTAATACACGATAAAGACTTGCGATGTTGATAACAATGTTGCATTTGTGAAATTATTTTAATAAACTTGCAGACGTTATCCTAATCCTTCGTAAGCCAACGTCTCCTACATCCTTCGTTAAGCCTTTTGGTTTTTCCTCTGATAACACTAATAAATGCTCATGAAATATAAGTTTAGATTTTCAAAATGATGAGGCATTTATAGGCAAAAGCAAAGATCAATGTTCACATCCATACCCAATGAAGATTGTTGATCGGTATCCTGATTGATAAGATCTAATTCGTTAGTATTAAAAATCAGTTAAGGTGCAACTTCCATACTGTGAAGAACCAGCAGAAACAATTTCTGCTCATTGTAGGAATGTAAACTTTAACGCTGATTATGGATGAGAACAAGAAATGGTTTGCGGTCCACGCCAAACCAAGGTTTGAAAAGAGGGTGACAGAAATCTTAACCCGCAAAAAAATTGAGAATTATTATCCCATTAATAAGGTCCTAAGGCAGTGGAGCGACCGAAAGAAACTGGTGAATGAACCCCTATTTCCTTACTTCGTATTTGTAAAGATCACCGAGAGTGAACTTTTATCTCTGAAACAAATAGATGGAGTTATTAACTTTGTGTATTGGTTGGGCAGACCAGCAATTATTCGTGACTCGGAAATTGAAGCTGTCAAACAATTTCTTGATGAATATAGCAACATCCGGTTAGAGAAAATCCAGGTGAAGATGAATGAGCCGGAGCCAATTGATGAAGACCCATTCAAGAAATATGAAAATGGTGTTATTGCGCTGAAGAATAAATCCGTTAAGGTAGTGCTTCCATCATTGGGATATATGATGGTTGCCGAATTGGAAACTGCAGATGTGGATGTGATGGTTAGAACCATTGCTCCTAAAACAAAATTGTCTTACTTTAAATATGCATTTAAATAGTAAAATCTACATTGCAGGACATAATGGAATGGTTGGCTCCGCTATTGATCGGTTGTTAAAGAAAAAAGGCTACACAAATCTCATAAAAAAGACTTCTTCTGAACTGGATCTCAGAAATCAAACCAGGACTGATAATTTTTTCAAAGATTATCAACCCGAATACGTCTTTCTTGCAGCGGCTAAAGTCGGAGGTATCTTAGCCAACAACAATTATAAAGCAGATTTCCTGTATGACAACCTGATGATCGAGGCAAACATTGTTCATGCTGCGGCGAATTCGGGTGTCAAAAAATTACTCTTCCTTGGCAGTTCCTGTATTTATCCAAAATTTGCTCCCCAACCTATTAAAGAAGAATATTTGCTGACGGGAGAGCTTGAATCAACCAATGATGCTTATGCTATTGCTAAAATTGCGGGCGTCAAACTTTGCGACGCATATCGAACGCAGTATGGAGCCAATTTTATAAGCGTAATGCCAACCAATCTTTACGGGATAGGGGATAACTATCATCCGCAAAATTCTCACGTGTTACCTGCGTTGATCCGAAAATTCCACGAGGCTAAATCTGAAAATCACGATAAGGTAACCATCTGGGGAACTGGTACGCCGCGCAGGGAATTTCTTTTTGCTGATGATCTTGCAGATGCTTGTCTCTTTTTAATGGAGAAGTATGATGAGAAAGAAATAATTAATGTTGGATCAGGAACAGATTATACGATCTCGGAACTCGCAGAAATCATTAAACATATTATCGGTTACGAAGGTGACATTATATATGACCACACCAAGCCAGACGGCACACCACGCAAACTGCTCGATAGTTCCCGTATCTACGCTCTTGGCTGGAACCCGGTTACGCAATTAAAAGAGGGAATTCAACACGCGTATAATGATTTTTTGGCAAATCAAAAATTGTTGCAAATTGCCTAATAAATCATTTCCTTTATAAATTATTATGAAGACAGCATTGATTACTGGAGTTAACGGCCAGGACGGAGCTTATTTAACCGATCTGTTACTTGAGAAAGGCTATATGGTGCATGGCATCAAAAGGCGCTCCTCTCTTATTAATACGAGCCGTATTGATCATTTATATAAGGATCCACATGAGAAGGATGTTCGATTCAAACTGCACTATGGTGATCTGACAGATGGCCCTAGCCTTATCAGGATCATTCAACAAACGCAGCCGGATGAGATATATAACCTCGGTGCTATGAGTCACGTCAAAGTGAGTTTTGAGAATCCTGAATATACAGCGAACGCTGATGGTATTGGTGCCCTGCGAATTTTAGAAGCCATCCGCATCTTAGGATTAGAAAAGAAGACAAAACTTTACCAGGCTTCTACTTCGGAGCTGTATGGTTTGGTGCAGGAAATACCCCAAAAAGAAACAACTCCTTTCTATCCGCGCAGTCCATACGGTGTAGCAAAATTGTACGCTTATTGGATCATCGTTAATTATAGAGAAGCTTATGATCTGTTTGCCTGTAATGGTATTTTGTTCAATCACGAAAGTCCATTGCGAGGGGAAACATTTGTAACTCGAAAGATCACCCGTGCAGTTGCTAAGATTGCACTGGGGTTGGAAAACAAATTATTTCTTGGTAACCTGGATGCACAGCGTGACTGGGGTCATGCTAAAGATTATGTAGAAGCAATGTGGTTGATGCTGCAACAGGAAACTCCCGAAGACTTTGTGATTGCGACGGGCGTTACAACTCGTGTAAGGGATTTTGTAAGATTGTCATTTGCTGAAGTAGGAATTGAAATCGCCTTCCGGGGAAAAGGTGCTGATGAGAAAGGCTATGTCGTGTCCTGCTCTGATCCCGACCATCAGTTGGAAGAAGGATCAGAAGTTGTAGCTATTGATACGCAATACTACCGGCCTACTGAAGTTGATCTGTTGATTGGCGACCCAACTAAAGCTAAAACAATGCTTGGATGGCAACCCAAATATGACCTGGGTATGCTGGTAAAGGAAATGATGGCAGCAGATGTCGAATTTTTCAAAAAAGAAAAAATTCTCAAGGACAAAGGATATATACTTAAAAAGCATTTTGAATGATCTACGGATCGTATGAAGGGTTCTGTTAAAAACTATTAGTTCTGTGAGTCTTCTCTTTGCTGCCCGATCCGTTAGATCCTTCCTGACTCACTCACTTCATTTTTAACTACATTTAATATAAATTGACCGTCATGCCAGTCACGAATCGTCGCCGCTTTTTGCAAAAAGCAGGAACGTTTTCAGCTACCGCTTTTTTGGCTTCCATTGCAAAGCCTGCCTGGAGTCGAAATCTTGAAAGAGTATTAAGGGAATCCGAGGGCATCTCACCGGGCGATCTTGCGGCTGAAGAAGATTTTTGGTATTATATTCAGCAGTCATTTACCGGTTCACCCGGGTTAATCAACCTGAACAATGGCGGGGTCTCTCCTGCACCTATCCCTGTCCAGGAAGCCGTAAAGCGCTTTTATGATTACAGCAATGAAGCACCAAGCTATTATATGTGGCGAATTCTTGACCAGGGACGCGAACCATTGAGAAGGAACCTGGCTAAACTGGCTGGTTGTGACGCCGAGGAGATCGCCATTAATCGTAATTCATCTGAAGGATTGGAAACAGTGATCTTCGGTTTGCAATTAAAACCAGGCGATGAAGTAGTAGCAGCCAGGCAGGATTATCCCAACATGATAAATGCTTACAACCAGCGGCAGAAACGCGAAGGGATAAAAATGATTTGGATAAACCTTGACCTGCCAAGTGAAGACGAAAACTATTTGGCGGAACAATATATAAAAGCGTTTACTCCAAAGACGAAGGTCGTTCACATTACTCATATTATCAACTGGAACGGACAAATACTTCCGGTGAGAAAAATTGCAGATGAAGCTCACAAAAGAGGAATTGAGGTAATAGTTGATGGGGCTCACAGTTTCGCTCATTTTAGTTTCAAAATTCCTGATCTCGGGTGCGACTATTTTGCCAGTAGTTTACACAAATGGCTCTTTGCACCAATTGGGAGTGGTATGCTGTATGTAAAGAAAGAAAAGATCAAGAATATTTACCCATTGTTTGCCACCAGCGATGATCCATTAAAGGATGACATCCGCAAATTTGAAAATCTTGGAACAAGACCTTTTTTTATCGAACAAGCTATCGGAAAAGCGCTTGAGTTTCATGAAATGATCGGCAGCGAAAGAAAAGAAAAGCGTTTATGGTATTTAAAGAATTACTGGATGGAAAAAGTGAAAGATATTCCAAAAGTAAAGATCAATACATCATTAAACCCAAACTGGGGATGCGCTATTGGCAATGTGCGCATCGAAGGGAAAAAGCCAGCTGATCTTGAAACATTCCTTTTTGATAAGTATAAAATTCATACCGTAAGCATTGAATGGGAAAATATCCATGGAGTTCGTATTACGCCCAATGTGTACACAACGATCGGCAACCTTGATCTGTTGGTGGAAGGAATTACCACCTTTGCAAAAAGTTAATGGGTAACCACAAACAAAAATTATTTGGCTCTTTCCCGTAAAATAAATTTACTCCAGGCATCAGCTATTAATATGATCGATATGGTAGGTATTGGACCATTCGTGGTGATGCCAATTGTCGTGAGTTATTTTCATAATGGTTTGTTTTTGTGGGCATGGATCTTTGGAGCTTTCACTGCTTTTGTCGATGCGATGATATGGAGCGAACTTGGGGCTGCCTATCCTTTAGCTGGTGGCTCATATAATTTTCTTCGTATCGGCTATGGGAAAAAATGGGGAAGGCTGATGAGTTTTTTATTTGTTTGGCAAACCTGTATCCAGGCTCCGCTGGTAGTTGCTTCTGGTGCGATCGGCTTTGCTCAATACCTGTCTTATATCATTGACATGAATTGGTTGCAGCAAAAATTGATCGCAGGCGGATTGGTCATCATCGTTTTTATTTTGCTCTACCGTAAGATCGAAACGATCGGAAAAATTTCAGTTGCACTTTGGGTAGTCGTGATCTTAACCGTAGGGTGGATCATAGTCAGTGGTTTTTCGCATGCTCAACATTCAGTTCGCCTGGCTCCTGTAGGGGAAGAATCTTTCTTTCAATATGCTTTCTGGGCGGCAATAGGGCAGGGTTCTGTAAAAACGGTGTATAGCTACCTGGGTTATTATAACGTTTGCCATCTCGGTGGAGAGATAAAGCAACCCGAAAGAAATATTCCGGGAAGTATGTTTATATCCATTGCCGGCATAGCTGTGCTTTATTTGCTCATGAACATAAGTGTAATGAGCGTGATCCCCTGGCAGGAGATAAAACCTGGTGAGAAGTATTTAGCGAGCATTTTTATGGAACGGATTTATGGCAACACAGCGGGGATTATTATTACAGTTTTAATATTATGGATCGCACTAGCATCTTTGTTTGCTGTGCTGCTGGGTTATTCAAGGATCCCTTATGCAGCGGCTGTGGATGGGAATTTTTTTCAACTATTTTCAAAACTTCATCCCACGAAGGATTTTCCATATGTCTCCCTGATCTTTTTGTCCTCACTTGGATTTATATTCAGTTTGCTGTTCAGGTTGGACAAAGCAATTGATTCTATTTTAGCGATGCGAATCATCATTCAATTTATCGGACAGTCGCTTGGCCTTGTGTTGCTGAGGGAAAGACTGGGAACAAAAAATCTTCCTTTTAAAATGTGGTTATATCCGGTTCCTGTCATTCTTTCTATTTGTATCTGGTTGTTTCTCCTTATCTCTACCGGTTGGTTTGCATTATGGGGCAGTTTGATCGCGGCAGGAGGTGTTATCGTATTCTATATTAGCCAAAACTGGAAGGACAGATAAATCTTCTCCACTTATTCACATACTTCGTTAAACCGTCTTTTCGTTAAACTGTTTTCGATTATTTTTGTCGTTAATCAAACCCGAATGAATGGAGAATCCTAAGGGAAAACTGATAGCCGTTGGAGGAGCTGAGGATAAAGGAACTGATTTGGAAAGAGGGCAAATATCACGTAACAATCTCAATTTTTTTGAGCTGGGTATTCTTCGCCGCATTGTAGAGGAGGCCGGCGGACCCGCGGTGCGAATAGAGATCGTTACAACTGCTTCGATCATTCCCAATGAAGTGGGGGAAAATTATTTGAATGCTTTTGGAAAGATTTCCTGCACAAATGTTGGCCTGATGCATATCCGCAATCGCCAGGATGCGATGAAAGATGAATACCTGGAGCGCATCCGTCATTGTGATGCGGTGATGTTCAGCGGCGGCAACCAGCTGCGGCTGAGTGCGACTTTTGGAGGCACAGATTTTTTGGATATCCTTTTAGATCGTTATCAACATGAAAATTTTGTAGTGGCAGGTACCAGTGCGGGGGCAATGGCCATGAGCAATACAATGATCTACGAAGGCAATGCTACGCAGGCTCATCTGAAGGGCGAAGTAAAGATCACCACAGGTCTTGGCTTTATTGATGATGTAATTGTGGATTCGCATTTTGAAAAGCGGGGACGTTTTGGAAGGTTGGCCCAGGCGATAGCTACCAATCCCCAATGCATTGGCATCGGATTAGGAGAAGATACGGGCATGCTGATACTTGAGGGAGATAAGATGGAAGCGATTGGCAGCGGGCTGGTGATCATTATCGATGGTCATGAAATAGGCCATAGCAATATTGCCGATATACCTGACGGCAACCCTATAAGCATTGAAAATCTTAAAGTACATTTTTGTGAGAAAGGAAATGGTTACTGGTTGCGTGAAAGGAAGTTCCTGATGGAGGTCAGGGAAGGAGCATTGATCAGGAAACAGGTAAAAGTGGAGTAAACAATGACGAATAATTAATAAATTTAGCACTCAACTCTTGAGTGCTTTTTGTTTTTATAATCCTTTTTTATGCGACATATAATTTTAGCGGCGATCGTTTTACTAACTGCATTTATGCCACAAAAAAAGAAAAGAGTAATATTTTTCGGCGATTCTATTACGCAACAGGGAGTAGAACCGGGCGGTTATATCACACGCATTGATAGTATGTGCAGACTTGAAAATAAGTCTTCACAGTATGAATTTATCGGGGCAGGTATTGGCGGAAATAAGGTATACGATCTTTATTTAAGAATGGATTCGGATGTGCTGTCAAAAAACCCGGATGTCGTTTTGATCTATATTGGAGTGAATGACGTATGGCACAAGGTTTCATATGGCACTGGTACCGATCCTGATAAATTCGAAAAGTTTTACAATGCCATCATTAAAAAATTAAGGGAAAGAAATATAAAAATTATCCTTTGTACTGCGGCAGTAATAGGGGAGAAGACAGATTTTACGAATCAACAGGATGGTGACCTGAATAAATATGCCGTCATCATCCGGAATCTTGCCAGGCAAAACGATTTACCCCTCGTTGATCTCCGGCAAAAATTTCTTGATTATAATAAGCAATATAATACCGAGAATAAAGAACAGGGCATTCTTACCAGGGATAGAGTGCACCTGAATGCAAAGGGAAACCAGTTGGTAGCTGATGAAATGTGGAAGACAATAAAGGGACTATAGATCAAATAAATTTTACCAGGTGATAGTTTTTTTTTCCCTTTTGTATCAAGTATGTATTTTTCATGAAGAAGTAAGGAGGTATCAATCTTCATCCCTATGTTGTCTACCTTTTTTCTGTTGATGCTTACTCCTCCTCCCTGGATAGTTTTTCTTGCCTCACCTTTACTTGGAAAAATATTTGTCTCTGAAAGGAAGGTCACTACATCAATACCTGCATTAAGTTTTATTTTTTCAAAATCCGTTTTTATGACACCTTCCAATTGCTCCAGGTCTTGTTCAGAAAGGCTTTCAACAGGAGCTGTTTGGTTAGCAAAAAGTCTTTTAGTTGTTTCAACAGCTTTTTCTAATTCATCTTTGCCATGAACAAATGCAGTTATTTCTTCTGCAAGCCTTTTTTGCAAAAACCGTTGTGACGGATTTTTCTCATGTTCATTTGTAATTTTCTCAATTTCTTCAAATGGTAGAAATGTGAATATTCTGATCCATTTTTCCGCATCTGTGTCACTTGCGTTGAGCCAAAATTGATAGAACTGGTAGGGCGAAGTTCTTTGAGGATCGAGCCAAATATTTCCTTTTTCAGTTTTTCCAAACTTGCCTCCATCAGCTTTTGTGATCAAGGGGCAGGTAAAGGCAAAGGCTTCACCGTTTGCTTTACGGCGAATTAACTCAGTGCCCGTTACGATATTACCCCACTGATCACTACCACCCATTTGGAGCTTACAGTTTTTATTAGTGTATAGCCAATAGAAATCGTAGCCCTGAACCAACTGATAGGTAAATTCAGTAAAACTCATTCCTGCATCGCCTTCTATTCTTTTTTTCACGCTATCCTTTGCCATCATATAGTTTACTGTAATGTGCTTTCCCACATCGCGAATAAAATTCAAAAAACTAAAATCTTTGAACCAATCGTAATTGTTTACCATTTCAGCACAATTCGGTTTGCTCTTATTAAAATCAAGGAACTTTTCGAGCTGTTTTCTTACTCCTTCCTGGTTATGGCGTAAAGTTTCTTCGCTCAGCAAATTTCTTTCTTCACTTTTTCCACTGGGGTCCCCGACCATCCCGGTAGCGCCCCCAACCAAAGCAATTGGTTTATGCCCTGCCTTTTGCAAATGCACTAACAATAGAATTGGTACAAGGCTTCCAATATGAAGGCTATCCGCTGTAGGATCAAAACCAATGTATGCTGAGGTCATTTCTTTGGTCAATTGTTCTTCAGTTCCGGGGGTTATATCCTGTACCATACCTCTCCATCGTAATTCTTCTATCAGGCTCATTTTTATGATTTGCGCAAAAGTAATGCAGAAAGTAAAGCCCTGAAAAGAGATGCAATATTTTTCTAACTAATTCGTTTACAATCCTTATACTAAAAAGGCTTTTAGGCTATGTATTTCGAGGGCTAAAGAGTATTTTTGGGGATGATTCACTCCCCTATGAAGACCAAATTTAATAATCGCTTATCCGAAAATAGTAATGAAAATATCCAAATGCCACCTGTCCCTACTAGTGACTATTCTTTCAGTTTCCTGCTTTGGTCAATTCCGGAAATATTCCAATGAATTTTTGAATATCGGCGCAGGCGCCAGGGGACTTGCCATGGGCAGTGCCCAAGTGGCTTCAGTTGAAGACGGAACGGCTGGCTATTGGAATCCTGCCGGATTGGTTGGTGTAAAAGATCATCCCAATTTGAATTTAATGCACTCCGAATATTTTGCGGGTATTGGAAAATATGATTATGCAAGTATTGCCTTCCCAGTGCAAAATAACAAACGGGTCATAGGCATTTCTGCTTTACGGTTTGCAGTAGATGATATAATGAATACATTATTTCTTGTTGAACCAGATGGCTCGATCAACTACAACAATATTCAATCTTTTTCCTCGGCCGACTATGCGTTTATTTTTTCTTTCGCACAAAAATTAAAAGAAACAGAAAATAAGCACATACAATTTGGAATGAATGCAAAGGTCATTCATCGAAGCGTTGGAAAATTTGCAAAAGCATGGGGTTTTGGTTTGGATGGAGGCATACAGGTGTTTGAAGGAAAATGGAAATTCGGAATTACGGCACGAGACATTACAACGACATTCAACGCCTGGTCATTTAGTTTTACTGATAAAGAAAAAGAAGCCCTGTATTTAACCAAGAACGATATTCCTGTAAAATCAACGGAAATGACAGCGCCCCGATTGATTGTCGGTGCAGCCAGAGATTTTAGGATCAGCAATAAGCTGGGTTTGCTTGCCGAGGCAAACTTTGACCTCACTTTTGATGGTAAGAGGAATACTGTTATCAGCAGCGATCCGATCAGCATTGATCCCAAATTTGGACTTGAGTTGGACATCAACAATATATTTTACCTCCGTGGTGGTATCAATAATTTTCAGAAAGCACTTGCAGACGGGGATACGTTGAACCAGAAAAAAGTTTGGATATACCAACCCAGCATTGGTGCGGGCTTTAAGATCCAAAACATAACCATTGACTATGCATTTGCTAACCTCGCTAACCAATCGAATCCATTGTTTACGCATGTATTTTCTTTAAAGCTTGATCTGATAAATGATAAGAACAAAAAGAAAAAATAACCTGTACCTTATAAATCCCGGTCCACATGAAAAGAATTTTACTCCTGCTATTATTAATATGCACTGGCCTTTTAATAAAAGCGCAGGTATATAATAATGAATGGATAGACTACAGCAAGACTTACTATAAGTTCAAAGTGGGTACAACTGGCCTTTACCGTATTACACAGGCCACCCTGAGTTCGGTTGGCCTGGGGAATGTTGCAGCAGAGAATTTTCAGCTTTGGAGAAACGGGAAAGAGATTTCTCTATATACATCTGTGCCTGCCGGACCTTTTGGAGGCAGTGATTATATTGAATTTTGGGGAGAGATGAATGACGGGAAACCGGATAAGCAGTTATATCTCGATCCTGACTACCAACTAAATGATCATTGGAGTTTACAAACTGACACTGCTTCTTATTTTCTTACAGTTAACTCTTCAACACCTAATAAAAGACTAGTAGGCACGGTTAATAATGTTGCAGCCAATACACTTTCGCCTGAGCCCTATTTCATGTATAAACTTGGCAACTATTTCAAAGAATCGAATTAATCCAGGTAATGCGCAAAAGGTACAGGAAAGCTATGTCTATTCTTCGGCATATGACAAGGGTGAAGGCTATACGTCAGGTGATATTGCTGCAGGAGGGAAACTGAATGTTACGCATTCCAACTTACGCGTGTATACTGCTGGTCCTGACCCCACATTCAGCATCAATGCGGCCGGAAACGCAGTGAACCAAAGATCGTTCCGAGTAACGGTCAATGGAACGCAGGTGGTTCAACAAACCATGGATTATTATAATTACGTAAAATATCAAACCTCTTTTCCAGTTTCCGTACTTAATACAGGAACAGCCCAGGTAAGCATTATAAATGATGGAACAGGAACTGCCGATAGAATGGTGGTAGCCCAATACGAAATGACCTACCCAAGACAATTCAATTTCGATAATTTAAAAAAATTCTATTTTAAGTTACCTGCAAATACAAACGGAAATTACATCGAGATCACCAATTTTAACTATGGCTCTGTCGCTCCTGTTTTATATGACATTACAAATGAGAAAAGATATGTTGCCGATATTTCAGACCCGGCCTTAATAAAGATCGCTCTTGAACCTTCTTCTCTGGATAGAGAACTTGTTTTGGTGAGCGAGGATGATACGACCATCAACTTCGTTACCACTCTTGAAACGCGAAACTTTGTCAATTACGGCGCGGCTGATAAACAGGGTGATTATCTCATTATCTCTAACCCGGTACTGTATAATGGAAGCAATGGCAGCAACCCTGTGGATGAATACAGAGCTTATCGTAGTTCACCTGCCGGGGGTGGGTATAACCCCAAAATTTACGATATAGATCAGCTTATTGATCAGTTTGCCTTCGGCATAAAATCACACCCTTACTCAATTAAAAATTTTATTCTTTATGCGCTAAATAATTATTCAATCCCGCCAAAATTTGTTTTTTTGATTGGTAAGGGTGTTAATTATGTTGAATACAGAAACAATGAAAGCTCTGCGAATCAAACTGTCAAGAATAACCTTAATAAACTCAATCTTGTTCCGACATTTGGTTATCCTGCTTCAGATAATTTATTGAGTTGTTATTTTACAAGCAGTACCCCGACCACTATTCCTGCAATTCCTATTGGCCGTCTTTCGGTCATATTTCCCGATGAGATCACCGTTTATTTGAACAAAGTAAAAGAGTACGAGGCAACACAGGCCATCTCTTCCCCTTTAATAGCGGACAAAGCCTGGATGAAAAATGTTGTTCACGTGATTGGAGCCGATGACGAATCGTTGCAGGCGATATTGGACCAGATCATGGGATATTACAAAGACATTATTTCGGATACTTTATATGGTGGTAATGTAAGCACTTTCGCCAAACTCACGACTACTGTTGGAGACCAGATCAAGAGTGAAGAATTGAAAAAATTGTTTCAGGAAGGTATTAGCATGATACTTTATTTCGGGCACTCTTCATCTTCAACACTCGAATTTAATCTTGATAATCCATCAGCTTATGATAACCAGGGAAAGTATCCCATATTTATCGCACTTGGGTGCAATGCGGGAAACCTCTATACTTTTGATCAGACCCGCCTTCTTACAAGGAATAGTATTTCTGAAAATTTTGTATTGACACCGGACAGGGGATCTGTTGCCTTCCTGGCCACTACAAGTTTAGGTATTGTTCAATACCTCGACATACGATGTCGCGCGGCATTATTGCGGTCGGCATTGATAAGGACGACGAAGCTGTGGCCCACAGATCACCGACGGCAACCAGATCATCTTCCTCGCGTCGCACGAAGGCATGGCCATCCGCTTCCATGAAGGATGTTCGTCATGGGCCGCCCGCCTATGGCGTTCGCGGATGGACCTCGCAAGGAGGACTACATCGTCGGCATGGCCGTCACGCCCAAGGTAAACAAGAAGTCGAAGAAGGGCGATGGCAAGTCTGACGACATTGGCGCATCCTGTCAGTCACCGAAAAAGGTTACGGTAAACGCACCGGTGTAGACGAATATCGTTTGCAATCGCGAGGCGGCAAAGGCGTGATCAACGTCAAGACGACGGAGCGTAACGGCAAAGTCGTGGGCACATGCTCGTGACGGAAAGACCGAAGTGATGGTGATCAGTCAACAGAAGATCCCCCGCCTGGATACGAACAGATTCGCGACGCGGACGCTCCACCCAAGGCGTGCGGCCGATAAACCTCGAATCCGGCGATCGCGTGGCAGCAGCCGTGGCGAATTCCGGAAGAAGAAGCCGAGGAAAATGGAACACCAACGCTGATTCAGTAACGTACCTGACTGTGAAGGGGCAGCTCCTGAGCGAGCTGCCCCTTTTTGTTTACGGGCTCGCCAATTGAATCACGTAAGCGGTTTGATCCGATGTGAGTGCGAACATGCGGTTACCCTCGCGCGTTAGTTGAAGATGTGTGACTGGAGTGGAGAAAGTGTACTCGTCGCGCTTCTGCATGGTTTGCATATCGTAAAGGCTGAAACGCCGTGAATCGTGGCGGATGATCAGCTCTTTGGAGTCGGCCGCTAATCCATAAGGAACACCAAATATCTTTCCTGTGCATGCGCCGGTCGTCAGGTTGTAGGCGATCACACGGTCTAGAGAATCGCGGCCGACGGCAACCCAGGTACGTGCCGGAAGGATCTTCTTCGGGATGAACGTGCCATCGTTCGACGCGAACAACACGCCCCCAATGGGGGTTCCTGTCTTAAGATCCACGACTTCAATCAGGTAATCATTCTCTTTCGCTGACTGCCTTTTTATCCGAGAGACCCGGGATCTTGTCGAATTCACCCTTTCCTCCGGATTCACCGACACGCCACACAAAGGCGACCACTCCACTGTCGTCATTGGAGAAGGTCTTGGGCACATCTTTATCGAACTGACGAGTCGGCAGAGAACGCGCCGCCGGTACGGGTCTCCCGAACCTCCAGCGTTTCGTGCTGCCGGGGTATTTCCGTGATGTCTTCAAAACGAAACCTTGAGCCCTCATAACGATATCGGTTAAAGCGCTCCATGGTCTTTTCGTCTTCTTTGTCCTGGTCCGTGTTCGTCTTCCAGGCGAGCAGGTAAGGGCCTACGTCATGTAGCTCCCCCTGCCCCAGCTTTACCGCTAGCGTTATTCCGGGCTGCTGCAAGTTTAGCTTGGCAATGCTTCTGTCGACTTTTTCTTGCTTGGGAAAGTCGATGTAAAGTCCCTCGGGACTGAAGTAGGCGCCTTTAAACGTCTTAAGGTTGTAGAGTCGCTGCCCAGATGACAGATTCCAGATCGCGCCACGTTCTTCTTCGGCTATGGCGAGCCACTGCATGTCATCGGAAACCGCCGCACTACGAACACCGGCGAAACGGCCGCGAAGGTACGTTCATGCCTACGCGAGTGGTTGGGTACCTGCTCCGAAGATTCCAATCTCGCCGGTGCCCATCTCGGAAAGAGCAATATCTACCCAGATATCCATCGCAGGTTTCTTATTAGCTCGTATGATCTGTTTCGACTTGAGGTCGAACACTCCAACTTCATAGTCCCTAACGGGACGCATCAAAACGTAGTCGCCTTTAGTGACACCGGAGGGAATCGCAGCTCCAAACTCAGTTTGGTCGAGTATTTTGCCGTCAGGAAAGCTAAGCAACAGCGCCTTTGCACCGCCTTTGTCCTCGAGACCAAAGAGGCGGCTGTTGTCGATAAATGTGAATGCATACTTGATAGCGGTTTTTAAGCTTCCGGCTAGTGGGAGTTCCATCCGATTTGCTACGTCCACCCCAATGGTGGAGTTCTTGCCGGAAAGAAGAAGGTATTTGCCGTCTGGAGAGAACCCAAGGTTCACGTAGTCGATTTCGTAGCTTACGCGAAAATGACTTGATGTAAACACGTACGCAGCATCCCCGGACCGAACACTCTTCTTCTCAAAGATTCGATCCTGAGTTGCGGAATCGATCAGGACGAGGTCTTCTTTCAAGTCGATGCACGCCAGTGTCTGGCATCGGGGCTTAACGCCGTCTGCATACAGCCATGGGCTGAGTGGAGATCATAGACTGTTGTCGGCTTACCGCTGGCGAGGTCCCAAAGTTCCGCACGCAAATCTGGAGTATAGAAACTAAATGACTTGGAATCCGACGTGATTTGGCCGGAAAAGCGTCTTCGGCAGGAACAGAAAACTTCACTTGGAAGGGTTCGCGGGTCAACACGTAGATGGTTCCGGCGTCCTGGGCTAATACGTACTTGCCATCGGGACTGAATCGCAGGGTATGGAGTTGATCCTGAAGTGGAGGTTCGAGAGCCTTCTTGGAAATCAGTCGTGGAAGGTTCTCCTTACGCTTGTAGCGATCGTATGCGACGACCGCTACCTGCCATTGCTTGAACTGCTGCTCGTCTTGAGGGTCTCGCTTATCAATACACTCTGTTGGAAGCTTTACGGACTGCTTCACCATCTCGCGATAGCGCTTGGAAACCCGCCGGTGTTTCCCAACTTGTCGGTGAACCAGTTTCCGGTCTTGCCCTGGTTAGCGGTAAAACGATCCCAGAACGCAGTTAGCTGTTCCGGATCATAACCGGCGCGAACCAGTATCTCCAGTCCGACGCGGTCGGCTTCTTCCTGTTCACCCTCGGCAAACGCATTCGAGGACTTCTTGCTCTCGAGCATCCGGTGGAATTTGTCTTCGAGGTCTTGTCGACTATCAAAGCTCGTTACGCCGATCTTGTCCTTGAAAAGCTGCTGAACGTGATCGCCTGTTGATGGGTGACGATATGTCCCAGCTCATGCGCGATCACGCCGGCGATCTCATCCTCGCTTCGCGCGAAGGAGATCAGTTTTCGTGTGATGTAGACTCGCCCTCCCGCGATCGAATATCCGTTCGCTTCGGGTGCGTCATACACATAAAAGCGAAAGTCGAGGTTCGTCGGCGGAAGTTTATTTACCAGGCGCTGGCCGATTCTAGTCAGGTAATCATTCAACGCGGAGTCGTCAACTATGGACCCTGTGTCTGACCGCCAGTTGGCCAGAATGTCACCGAGGTAGATCTCTTGATCAGGGGTGAAGATGTTCACACGCTTTGGATCATTCTTGATTGGCGTGATACTGCATGGGCCGGCTGGTTCTACCGCAAACCCGGCAGCAGTAACAAAAACAATGAGCAGAGCGAAGAGACGAAGTGCAGCGATACGGTGCATGGGATCCTCAAACAGCCAGTGTGAGAAGAAAGATTATCCCAAATTCACATTCGTACAGTTAAAAACCAGGCGCTTGTTTCAGAGGAACGGCACTCGTACTTGACCACGTAAAACAGCGCCGGTTTTCCTGCTGTTTTCGGTGTAATCAAGGATTGGGTGCTGTCGGCAACCACGAGACAGCGGCGGTGGAAATTCCGGATTTTGGAACAAACCAAAGATTTATTACGCGCTCAACATAGTGTCGTTATCATCCTGCTTACCCACCATGTTTTCGTGAGTGAGCCGTGCGGTCCCCCTTGCGGCTCCGGCCCTTCCCTGGATCGACACAAAAAAGCAGGTGAAACCTATGCTGGGCAAGAACGAATTCAAGCAGCGACAACTTGAGCGAGCAGCCGCGGCCGGAGCTGGCTGGAATGAACCAAGGCACGCCGGGAAGAGACCGTACGCCTGTTGAAGCTCGGCGGCCCGGAAGCGGCCGATACTCCAAAGCGTGTGGAACTCTACCGCGCGCGTGAAGCGGCCAAACAAATTGCTTATGCGAACGCGGGCGTCACTACAGCCTATTTCGCCGAACGACGCATTGGCCCCACACTGGATCTCGACGACACTCCTCCTAATGAAGCCGCGAGACTGGCGGGTGTCCCTGTGGGACGAATCGTGCAGCTTGGCTCAGGTGGCACGATTGCGGATGGATTTGCCACAGGCTTTCTAATAGCGCCAAACCTGATCCTGACTAACAACCATGTGTTTGCCGCGGCCTCCGAATGCGAAGACTGCGCTATCCAGTTCGGATACGAAAACGTGGACGGTCTGTTGAGCGACGGAACAGTCTTTGCTCTCGATCCAGCGATCCTGTTTTACACCAATGAAACGCTCGACTTCACCGTCGTGGGTGTTTTTCGACGGCCCTGAAGATCCAGACTGCGTTATCCGCATTTCGCTCGCTGCCGTTGATTCCCACGACCGGCAAATCCTGGTGGGACAGCCGATCAGCATCATTCAGTATCCTGACGGCGGTCCGAAGGAATACGGCGTACGCGACAACGAGTTGTTGATTGCACCGGCTGATAAAGACTCGTTCCTGCAGTACACGACGGACACACTCCCCGGATCTTCGGGATCACCGGCATTCAACCGCGATTGGGAGGTGGTAGCGCTTCACCACAGCGGCGTTCCCGAAGTAAAAGATGGCGTGATCATGACTATCCGTGGCGAGCCATGGAAGAAGGGAATGCCCGATTCCGACATTAACTGGGTGGCGAACGAAGGTGTACGCGTCAGTTTCATTTGTGCTGATCTTGGCGCTGCAAAAGTGAAACCCGATTCGCAGGCCACACTGAATAATCTGCTCAGTACCTTCAAAGAAGACTTCAACAAATTGCCGGCAGTCCAATCTCAAACGGAGGTAAATCCGATGGCCACGTCAAATTCCAGCCTTCCCTCGGGAGTTGCAGTTACCGTGAACGGAACAGCAAACTTCTACCTCAACGGACACCCTTCGAACGGCTCGGCCCCAGCCGTGGCTAACTTACAGGCAGCCGCTGCCGCGCAGGTGATGGCAGCAGTCGAAAAGAAGTTGGTGTTCGATCCGAAGTACGACAAGCGACCTGGATACCAGGACGATTTTCTGGGTATAACAGTCAAGCATCCGGAGGTTGCAGCCTCCCGCATCGGAGAAATACTTAAGGAGAACGGCAAGCCGCTGGTCCTTGATTACTATCACTACT
>CAVTSY010000003.1:0-228075 GCA_963737475.1 uncultured Bacteroidota bacterium | reverse complement strand
GACCACTGGGAAGAGTCGTAATACCCGTTGGTCCAAGTTTTAAACGAATGAATCGTCCCCATTTTAATCCGGCTGCCACTAACGACCTCTTCCAGTCGGGGATCAGTGAACCAGAATACAGGTCAAGGCCGGACCAACCTTCCGACGGCCAGATATTATTTGCACCGGTTGTGTTGTTCCATAATTGACTCATGGTAGTGAAATTCGTTGGCGATACCGGTGTCGGCGTAGTATACGCTGAAAAAAGTGGATCCTGGTAATTGGCTATTCCCGCAGCGTTGGTCACTTCGTCTGTAATTACCGGGCAACTTGAAGGGGCAGGCGGATTCATATTTGGTGCAGCCCCAGCGGTGATACTATTGTAATTATTATCCTGTGCAAATCCCTCTACATAAGGATGTCCATAATTTTTTTGGCGGACTATGACATTAATCTCATCGTCACTGAAGGGGCCATGGGAAGAGCCATATAAAATATTGCGGCTTGTGTCATATGCAAAACCCTGGTTGTTGCGTATACCAGCCGCCCAAACCGCACTTTGGCTGGCGCCATTGAACGGGTTATCATTCGGGATCCATTTATCATAGGCCCCGCCATCTCCATCGGGCTCTAAATTAAATCTTAATATTTTCCCTTCGTAAGAACCGAGCACTTGTGCCCGGTTAGTCCGCTGTGCATTTCCAAATTGGCGGCACCGATATCACCCTGCGCATAGAATAAATAATCAGTTCCACCGACAGGAACGATAATAAAACGCGCTGTGAATTATGATCACTGCTGCCGGGTAGTGTATCACAAATTATAACCGGCGATCCTAATTTGCCAGTCCCACTATTATATGTGAACCTCACCAAATAGTTTGTGAAGAAAACGCCTGCATTGCCAGGAGCGGTGCTCACATATCTCTTTACATAAGAAATATAAACGTATGGCTTGCCGGAGTTAAATTGTGGATGTATCGCAAGACCGGCAAAGCCTCCCTGTGGCCACGGATTTTGATTCGATGGGAACTCAACATTGAAATTTGTGTGTTCAGCCGGAGTAAGTTCAGCAGTTGCGGACCCCTGGCTAATATCAAGAATGGTTGTTTTAACACCCGTAGCCGGATCCACTCTGTAGGCCTTATATCCTTTAGCTTCAGTGAGCCACAAATATCCATCCGGGCCATAGGTTACTTCCCAGGGATATTGTAACACGTCATTCGGTGAAAGAACAGTTTTCTTAAAAACTTCAACCATTCGGCTTCCCTGTTCGATAAGTTGAGTAGCAACGGTAACACAAACGTTGAAGGCATAGTTTGCTGTTATACCTGTAGGATTACTTGTTGTGTAGACCCGGAAAAAATATGTGTTACCGCCTGCAACGTTCAAATTTTTGGGAGTGCCTGCATTAACGCATCCCAATGAATTATTGTTTAATGCCCCGCAATTCGATTTAAAAGCTTCAACGAACGTATTGGCAGTTGTCAGACTAGAACCTGTCGGTGTAACATTGATCGCCGCAAAAGTATAACCGGCCGGCACTGTAAACTGGTACCAAACATCCCAGTAGTTTCCGCAACTGTTGGTGGGGTTTGTTTGATTGGCGCCTGCTAAATTACCGGTGACAGTTGTGCAAGTGGCTCCGGGAGTAAGAACTGCTGCGGTAACATACGTGTTATCCGGCGCCGCAGGATCGGTAACACAAATCGAATAACCCCATGCTGCTGCAGTTCCACCCGAGCGGTCGTTGGAGTTATGTACACACGAATAAAATAAGTCTGACCGACAGTAAGTCCGGTTGGATTAATGTTAAGAGTGGTTCCGCCTCCACTCGTGCAGGCTACGGACGTAAACGACGAAGGAACAACTGCCACTCAATACTTGCAAATGAGTGCCTCCTCCCGCGCTTCCTCTTAAACTCGCTCCTATCGAACTTAATGCTATAAGTCGGTCGTTTGGGCGAACGAAAGTATACCATAAATTCGACACCTGCTAGTTCACCAGGTACCAGTAGTAACATTAGGTGAAGACTAGATTTTTGTTTTGAATAGTTTGCACCGGTTACATTGGTACACGTTGATGCCGATGAGATCGATGTAGGAGCTGAACATACATCACTTTGTGAAAACAAATAAATCGGAGAAAAAAATAATAACAAAGCAATTAAGCTCTTGGTAAAGGATGGCTTTTTCATCGAAAATTGGATTTAGCGCACAAAATAAAAACCAAATTGGTTATTCCAAGTAGTACTAATCCTCAATTTTATTTAGTAAAACCACGCGACGCAATAAAGGAAAACTTCTATTGCAAGTTTTAATTACTTACTCTTATTTTGTCTGTCATCCAATCATTGAAAAGCCAACAGGTCCACTATGAAAATATCTTTCCACTCAAGATGGGCATTTCTACTAAGTGCTTTTTTAGCATCTATTTTTTTATCAAAATTTTCCTTTGCCCAAACGTGACGCCTGTGGAACAGCTCCATCCCTAACTTCTTCCACTAACTTGTTTCTATGTAGCCGGAACTTTGCCTAGTGGCACTTATACAGAATCCCAGCTGGCCCGGGGTGTTCAGGATCAGCAAGACATGATGTATGGTATACTTCGCTAGCACAATCTGCCAATCCAACAATAACTTTAAAAGCGGAACCGCCGTTGCGAAGTACGTTTTCAGCTCTTTACGGGAACCTGCGCAACTCTGACATCTGTTGTATGCGGTAATACACAATACCGGCAACAGGCCTTACAGTAGGTAATCAATACCTGTATAAGAATTTATACAACTGTAATGCCATCCGGCTCATTTAATCATTTGTATCACTGTGCGCCTTCGAATAATGCGTGCGCAAGAGCTATTACGTTAACCTCCGGTACGAGCTGCGTGAATACAACAGGAAACGTATATGGCGCCACAAATTCTGCTCCCGCTATTACCGCCGATTGTGCAGGAGCGGTGGTATATGATGTGTGGTACAAGTTTGTAGCGCAAACTACCAATCCCACTATCAATTTATCAAGCATTGGAAGCAACTTCACGAATCCGGGTATGGAATTATTATCCGGTGGTTGCGGAAGTCTAACTGCTCTTTATTGTGGCACCACGTCCATTGCTGCTAACTATCTTACGCCGGGAAGCACTTATTATATAAGAGTGTATTCATCATCAGGTGCACCGCCGACTTCGCCAACAAATGCCGGTTTTGATATCTGCGTAGTTGACCCCGTGGCTGCACCACCCTTTAATGATGATTGCGCAAACGCTATTAATTTACCGATCTGGAATAACTGTAATAATGTGGGTGGTAATATGGCGGGCGCCACGCCTTCAGCAGGTCCGGGCTTAGCAGCTCCCTGTGCCGGAACCGTTACTTATGATGTTTGGTATAAGTTTACTGCTGTAACCACTAATGCAAACACGATCACATTAAGTAGTATTGGAACAAACTTTACGTCTTCGGGCATACAAGTATTTTCAGGTACCTGTGGGTCGCTTACATCTATTGCCTGTGCTACCGGAACCAGTGTGGTAACTCCTTCTTTAACGATCGGCACCGTCTACTATATCAGGGTATTTTCTACAGCTGTATCAGTTCCTAATGGAAATGCCAGGTTTAATATTTGTGCTACCACCACGAATGCGCTTGTAAGGTCTGGTAATAGTTATGTGAACGTTTCCAAAAAAACAATGGGTGGTGTGATCGAACCGGGTGATACGATCGAAGTAAGGTTCACTGTGAATCACACATCAGGAACCTATACCAATCTTCGTTATGTCGATAACATACCAACGCATACGAGCATGCTGGCAACCACAAATGATTCGATCCGCATTATCACCAACGAAGGTCTGACTTATAAAAGATATACACCCGCTGCGGATGGAGATGCGGCTACCTATAAAGCGAGTCCTGCTGCAGGTGAATATAATATTCGTTTGAATGTTGGCTTTGCGAGCGGTTCCGTCCCCAATGCACCGACCGTCCAAACAAATGCGGCGACTTCAGCAAACGGCCAAATGAACGCAGGTACAGATAATCCAAGAGGTGGCGGAGGATTGCTGTTTGCCATTGCATACAGGGTAGTAGTAACCGGAGTACCCGGCGATACTGTTTCACTGTTCCCTGCTCAATTTATTTACAATAACGGAGGCGACGTGACTCTTACGGCGACTCCTTTTAATATCCTTATCAGTAATCCATTGAACCTTTGTGCAAATAGCGTTGGACTAAACAATGCGGTGGAAAACGGAGGTACATTCGGAGCAGGAAACACTTTGAACAGGAGTTATGATCTGACTACTCCCATCGCGGGTTATACTTTTGTGCCCGACGTTTCTCCGTGGAGCGTAGTGGGTGATGGACGATATGCCCTTGTAAAAAATATTAGCCCCCAGGATGGCACCCAAAGATTGGCGCGGCGACAAAATACCTGTAACGTACCTTCTGCTCTTATGAACACCGATCCGTTTAGTTGCGCCAACAGGATGTTTAATGGGTTCTGGTATGTTGACGGAGACCACTCCGGTACTACTAATGCTATCGGCAACACGCCTCCGGGTTACGGTGTGCCCAGCGGATATATGCTGGAGGTAAACGCCGACTATGTCGCATCTGAAGTTTATCGCCAAACATTAACCAATCTTTGTCCGAATACCTATTATGAATTTTCGGCCTGGGTAAGAAACATCTGTCCTAATTGCGGAATTGATTCACTGGGCAAGCAATTTGGCGCTTCAGCTATTCCGGCTGATCAAAACGGCTACCCTGGCGTATTACCAAATCTAACTTTTACATTGGATGATCTTGATTTTTACAATACGGGTGAAATTGACACCGTAGGGTGGTTGAAAAAAGGATTCGTTTTCAAAACAGGCTCTTCGCAAACAACAGCAACATTTTCTATCCGGAATAATGCACAGGGCGGCGGGGGAAATGACTGGGTGCTCGATGATATTGCCATTGCTACCTGTGTGCCAACCATGACGTATTCTCCTTCTACTGCTCCGGCAACCTGCCAGGGAAATTCATTGCAGATCAACGATACAGTGCGTTCTTATTTTGACAACTACACATTTTACCGCTGGCAGCGAAGCACGGATAATGGCAACAACTGGAATGATATCACCGCTACCCTGGATACAACGCTTACTCTTAGTGGATCGGTCTACCAGTTTATAACAACTTATACCATTCCTGCAACGAACACCACGCTGGCGGACAGCGGCGATCTGTACAGGGTTATTGTAGCAACGTCCGATCCTAACCTCGGCAATTCGTCGTGTCTTTCCACCGATGCATCCAGTATCATCACTCTTAACGTATTGGACTGTGGCGTCCCCCTTGGAATAGATTTTATTTCTTTCAGCGGAAAACTGAACCATGGAAATGCTGATCTCATATGGACAACATCGAAAGAAACCGAACCTGTTTCTTATTCTGTTGAACGAAGTTATGACGGCACAAATTTCAGCAGTATCGGAATGTTGCCCGGAAGGAATAATCCGAATGCAGCAAACAATACCTATAAGTTTACCGACTTAAATGTACAAGGCAAGGTTTGGTACCGCATTGCCGTGATCAATAAAGATGGCCATAAAAAATATTCACGCATCATTATCCTGGAGGACAAGACCATGAACTTCGGATTGACCAGCGTGATCAATCCTTTCTCCACTAAACTTGATTTCGGAATAATGGTCTCTGAAAATTCAAGGATCGATGCAACCCTGATAAACATATCCGGCAAGCCTGTAAGAAAAGAAAGCTTTAATGTCTACGAAGGTGCCAATAATTTAACCATCAACGATACCGAGACACTGCCAGCCGGCATGTATATTTTGCAAATAAAGAACAAGGATCAGATCATTAATAAAAAGGTCATGAAAAAATAAAGTATCATTTATCATTTTACGGCGGGAAGAGGCTTAGGTCTTCTTCCCGTTTTTATTTGCTTTGAATTAACTGCATCCGCCCGGTTTATTTTTTTAATGGAATATTCTACAGCAAAAAATACAAGAAGGTGGTGTGCTTTGTGCCCGCCCGGATGAATCCGTTGGGTTTTCTTTGTGTCCGTCGGGACCTAAAAAAATCATCAGGAACTTTTAGGCTAAAGTATGGTCACTAAGATCACAAACGAACCACGACGTACACAAATGCGTGCAACCATTCAAGGGATCCTGGGTTATTACTTAAAATATTTGTTTGAAGAATAGAATTTTGTTGTGGCCTAACTTTTCGGTCCCAGGAGATTCTGGGCTTGCAGCAATCAATTTTCTCTTTGCGCTTCTTTGCGCCTTCGCGTGAAATCTTTAAAACCACTTGTTTCCTTTGTAAAGATTAATTTTACAGACAATCATGATCAATGAATACAGCTACAAAACCAAATATCGGTATCTCGTGCGGCGATCTGAACGGAATAGGAATAGAACTGATCATAAAAGCTTTTTCAGATGTGCGTGTAGTGGAGCAATGTACACCGGTGATATTCGCTTCGAATAAGATCATTAATTTTTATCGCAAATCCATACCCGAGGTAAATTTTAATTACCAGAACACAAAAGAACTAACTCGGCTGAATAACAAACAGGTCAACGTTTTTAATTGCTGGGAAGAAGAGGTGACCATTACGCCGGGTCAGCTGAATGACACGGGTGGCAGCTACGCAATAAAATCGCTACGTGCAGCAGCGGAGGCATTGAAGCAAAATCATATCCAGGGCCTGGTCACGGCGCCTATCCATAAAAAAAACATCCAGTCGGCAGGATTCAACTTTACCGGTCATACTCCTTTTTTGAAAAGTTTTTTTTCTGCCACAGACGTGGCGATGATGTTGTGTTCGGGAGATTTTCGTGTAGCCCTCGTTACCGAACATATACCCGTGAAAGAAGTGGCGCAATACATTACAAGGGAAGCAATTCTGAGTAAATTAAATATCATTCATCAAAGCCTGGTAAAAGATTTCAATATCGAGAAACCAAAAATTGCCGTCCTCGGTCTCAATCCTCATGCAGGCGACGAGGGATTGATCGGAAAAGAAGAAGAAGAAATTATTAAACCTGCCATTAAAGAAGCCAAGCATAGTATGATCGTCACCGGGCCATACAGTGCGGATGCTTTTTTTGCCAGGGGTTATCACGAACGGTTCGACGCTGTGCTGGCTATGTATCACGACCAGGGTCTTATTCCATTTAAAACACTGGCAACGGGTGACGGAGTAAATTTTACAGCCGGTCTTCCTGTAGTTCGTACCTCTCCTGATCACGGAACGGCGTTTGATATTGCCGGGAAAAATAAAGCTGATGCATCCTCATTCCTCGCAGCTACTTTTGAATGTATTGATATAATCCGGCGCCGGAATGAATATGAAGATGCCAGGAAAAATCCATTGCGAAAGATGACGGCAGAGGTGCTGGCCAATGTGGAAGATGAAAAGATCGAAGAGCAGTAATTAAAAAAATATTCTTTTGCCACTCTGTGCGCTCAGCGTTTAAAAATTTTGCTGTCGATGCCCTTATTAATAATATAGTTTTTGTAGCTGATCTCTACGGTTCCTCTCCTGTTCTTCAGTTTGCCTGCATTCTTTTCTGAACCATCATCATAATCCAGCGTAATTCCCTTCGGCAGTTTGTAGTCTTTTGTATTGAAAGAGAAAACAATCTGGTCAGGTAATCCATACTCCAAAAATTTTGCATAGTTCATCTCCAACTCATACGTGCCGTTTTCCTTCGTGGTGGTTTTCGACTTTTTTACAAGCATATTTTTTTCATCAACATATAAAGTCGAAAGTACTATTTCTGCAGTATCATCTTTAGGCAGCAGTTTTATAATGCGTAACCCGGCATTATCTCTGCCTGCATCAATAATGTCGAAAGCATGCATACTTACAAAGACATTATTGATATTAATATTTACCGATCCCTTAGGAATAAAAGATATACCGCTCTCATTTAAAATAAGAAGCTTGTCCGGTTTCTTATAAAAAACCTTTACAGAGGCTACAGGAGCTTTGATAAATGCCACGTTCGTTTTCATTTTACCTTCAGCCTCGTAGTCATTTATTTTTTCAAGTTTCGCTTTAATTTTTTGAACAATCTCCTCTGCGGTTTGTGCGTTTCCATTCATTAAATAAAAGAGGAAGAATAGAACTGCAAAAAAATACTTACTACACTTTCGTCGTTTAAAAACAATAAACATTGAAATTTTTTTTAACTAAGAATATCCTTCCTATTAAAAATCCATATGGCAGAACTTACAAAAAGGAATATATAGATAAGCAATACGGATAAACTTTTTAAAATAGCCGGCAAATTCTCGATCGACCCCTTTATCGTGGCGCCTTCTTCATTTGAACGTACATAAAAGAACCCTTTCCATGCTACCATGTGGGTAGTGAAAAGATAGGGTTTGATGGTTCTGTCGTAAAGAGGGATATTCATTTCGGATAATATGGTAAATACGATGACGATGCTCATAGTAGCAATGATCGGGCCTATTGAATTTTCAGCGAACACACTTAACAAAAATGCAAGAGACGCAACCGTGGTCAATGCTACAGCGGCATATCCAAATGCAGCTATGTATCTCCAAAAGATATCGTCTTGTGACATTTGATGAATACTGGTTGAGCGGAAGACAACGAGATCATTGGTTCCAAAAAGAAGGATACTTCCAAACAATGCCAGTACAGCAAGAAATAGAAGAAGCGAAAGAGTATATATAGATGAGGCAAAAAATTTTCCCAGCATATACTGCGTTCTGCCCACAGGTTTTGTCAATGACAGGCGAAGGGTTCCCATATTTGCTTCACCTGCAATTACGTCGCCGGCGATCAGTGCCACCAGCAACGGCATTTGTATCAAAAGAATATTTAAAACTGCAAAACATACAAAATATCCATTTAAAAGCCGCGTTTTGAACTGGTCAGAAAAATCGAAGGAGGCATCAATATTACTCAGAATAAGCTCGATATATGTTTTGCCATCAAACCATAACGCTATTTGAAAAAGAAAAACTATAGCGGCGATCGCACCAAAGGCAATATACGTCCTGGGCCTTTTGAATATTTTGAACAATTCAATTTTTAAAAGCTTCCACATGTTGATTTTCTGTCGTCAGGGATAGGAAATAATTCTCTAATGAATGCTTCGGGAACAAAGAAATAATATCGATATCCATTTTTATAAGATCCCTTACCAACACTGGTACATTCGTTCTATGAATCCGGAATAATATAGTTTCTCCTTTCCTGCTTAATATATATTTCTTTAAATCTGTTTTTTGGATTTTTTCATAGGCTTCGGCCGCATGCTTCGTATGGAGCTCAACGATGGTTTCGGAAGGAGCAAATAGCTCAGTCATTTTCCCCTCCACTATTTTTTTCCCTTTATCAATGATCAGCATGGAGTCTGCGATCAACTCCATTTCACTAAGTAAGTGTGAAGAAACCATTATAGTTTTCTTCATTTCCCTGCTTAAATGGAGAATAAGATTCCTTATATCGGCAATACCTTGCGGATCGAGTCCGTTCATTGGTTCATCAAGAATGATCAATTGCGGTTCATGGATCAGAGCTATTGCGATACCAAGCCGTTGTCTCATTCCCTGGGAGTAAGTTTTTACCTTGCTGTTTGCTCTCACTGACAGTCCCACTTTTTCCAACTGATCGATCAATTGTTTTTGTGTTACCCTGATGCCGCTGAGCAAAGCAAAAATGCGAAGATTCTCAAGTCCGGATAAATATTTATACAAGTCAGGTCTTTCGATAATAGCGCCTGTCCGTTTCAAGATTTCTTTTCGATGCTTTCGTAGATCCATTCCAAAGATCTCTATTTCCCCGCTGGTGGGGGCAATGAGAGTAAGAAGCATCCGGATCGTCGTAGATTTACCTGCCCCGTTTTGACCAAGGAAGCCATATATTTTACCTTCGGGAACAGAAAATGACAGGTCATCAACCGCTTTAATTTCATTAAACTGCTTGAAAAGATTCTTCGCAACAATTATATCTGCCATCTTCAAAAATAATTCTAATTGCTGAGGATTAATGGGAAACAGACGGAATGAAAACTTTCCGCGCATTTTATTTTAAAATTTCACAAGAACTATTGCATAAATGAAAAACACGTATTATTTTTACGGTCTCTTACGCAATTGTCCCCTATTCTCTGAAGTACCCAATCATGTAATTTTACGTTACCGTATCCACCTTCCTCTTTAAAGGCCTCATAATAATTTACACATCCTTCGTCGATTGACCGTCCCATTTCCACCGAAATGCCATGTCAAATTCATCTCTGCAAAAACCAGGTTAAGTAGTATAATTTCTATTTAATTATAAACCTGAGCAAAATGAAAAAATTTACACTTTTCAGAGGTTCATTTTTATTATTTCTCCTGGTGGCGGAGTTATCAAACAAGGCTTACTCCCAATCGATTCCGGCGCCTTCAAATCCTGCTGCAGGAAATTCAAATAATTGTACGACCAATGCAGCAATAACAACGTGTCCAGCCGGCAGCAGCGGTGTTCAAACCAATTTTTCAAATGGAGTTTATAACAGGGGGAACGATGCAAACCATCTTGGTGCTGGGGCCATCTGGCGCTTTACAAATATCACCACTGTATCAGGTAACCAGGTAAATGCAGAAATAAGGATTGATGCGATCTCCAATGCTACGCTCGCAAACTCGGGCTCAGGAAGTAATACCAGCGCCACTGCAAAGATTGAAGATGATGCAGCCCTTAATCAATCTAATGTTTCGATTGCAAGTTATTTTTCTCCGCGTATTGCTCCCAACGTAAGTGGGAATGGAAATGCAAGGGGTTATGTCCAGTTTACTATTTTCTTTTTTAAAAATGTTGCCGACGGATTTACGACAGTACAAAATCTTACAAATTTAAATTTTGTTCATCTCGATATTGACGGAAGCGGAAATTCTTCGGCGTGGTTTCGTGAAACAGGTGTTGCCCTAAATTATGGCGTGGGTAGTCCTTCTGTCATCGCTGATGCGGGCACAGAGCTGGTCTCTTACTCATACACTGATAACTCTACAACACCGGGAGGTGCCTGGAGCGGTTATGCGGGTTCGGTGTTTGAACGAGATGGTGTAGCTACCTGTGCGCAGGTTGCCGTGGCATACAGGTATGCGCAAGCCAGGAACTCTGTTACATTCAGAATGGGTTATGATTATAAAGGAACTGGAAATCCCGGCACTGGTGCCCGTCAATATGGCGCCACATTTGGCTGTTTCAATTTCCCTAATGAGATCTCATTACCTGTTAAATTGATCTCGTTCAGCGGCAACCTTGAAAATAACATTTCAAAACTCAGATGGGAAACTTCCATGGAAGAAAACTTTTCCGGTTATGTTATTCAAAGAAGTTACAATGGCAGTGATTTCAGTGATATAAATTTTGTAGCTGCAGCCGGCCATGCTCATATTTACAATTTCAATGATGATGCTGCAGATAAGAATGCAGACAAATTATATTATCGCTTAAAAATGGTAGACATTGACAACAGCTTCACTTACTCGGGTATTGTGTTGCTAAAAAAATCACTGGCTGGTGGTAACGTCACTATAATGCCGAATCCCTTCAGTAAGGAGGTGCGCTTCTCCATCAATTCATTAAGTACAGAAAGCATCACTTACACGTTACTGAACGCTGATGGCAGGCAGTTAAGGAAAGTGGAGCAGAAACTAAACCGGGGCAGCAATGTTTTTTACATAAACGATCTTGAGTTCCTGCAAACAGGAGTTTACTTTTTACAAATTCAATGCAACGATGATTTCAGAACGATAAAACTTTTAAAGAATCAATAGATGATTTAATACGGATTTGCTCAAGGTTTAATACCTACCCCTCGTAACTATGTCTATAGTGGAGGGGTTTTTTTATTCAGATAAGGTGATTGGCGGCAAAAATGAAAATGCGTTGTGGCAGAATACTGATGATTTAAAAAATATTTAAAACAGGTATGTAACGCAATAAGAGCAATCCATGCAAATCTAAAAGCATAAATCCTGGCAGTTGGAATTATTAATAAAGTACAAAGGCCTTTCTTCGGCCCTTCATTTTGCAAGATATGTCTGGAGATTTTTTACATACAGATCAAAAGCTTTCACACCTGCAGGAGTGATCTTGCAGATCGTTTGAGGGTAGTTGTCTTTAAACTGTTTGACGACATCGATATATCCTGCTTCTTTTAGTTTTTGAATTTGAACACTTAAATTACCCGGTGTTGCATTTGTTTTTTCTTTCAGGAAGGTAAACTCAGCCTCCTTTACGCTGATGAGAAGTGACATGACCGCCAGGCGTAATTGAGAATGCAATATGGGATCAAGATCTTTAAACACCCTGATTATTGTGATTGAAGTTTATATTTTGCCCGTAATAAATAACCTGGAATTATCCATGCTATTATCATAGCCAAAGGGATCAGTAAAAACTGGTAATCATAATTATCAATCAACATGGCAGCAATGGACAGTATCCAGCAGCCAATGCCTCCGACAATTAACGGCTTAAATCTTAAAATAATTCCTGACAAAAAGATAGGAATACCATAAATAGTAAGCAGAATAGGACTGATATGAATGTAATAATCTCCTGTTGTCAGCCTCCCAATCAAAAATGCCAGCAGAAAAATGACGATCAGAAATGTAAGCCATACATAACCCAGGATATAACCTGTATAGGTGCGGACTCTTCTATGCTTAATTTTTTTACGAATGTACACTACCTGGTAGATCACTATGATCCACGAAGCAAACCATACAACATAATGATAAGGGTATTTGAAAAAATGCATCAATATAAATTGGGTGAGGCTGCAAAAAAAGACCACCCATCCCCAAAGCAGGTACATCGATCCGTCTTCAGCAAATTTATCTTTTGCCCGATTGATCATGCTTTCTATGAGCAATAAACTTTGCTTCGGATCAAAATTTTCTTCGTTCATTGCAAAATTTTAAGTTTGATAATGATTCATAATAACTGTGTGAGCGGTGAGTGGTCAATTGCCATTCATCCTGCTCTTTTGCCTTTTCCCTATTGATCCGCCTCGCAATGAATGAATCCTTGCTTCAGTAAAACCTGCTTCCACTCACGACTCACCATTTACTCTCACTGGCATTGGGCAAGCATGTCTTCTGCTTGTTTCTGTCCCCAACGCGGATACAAAGGCTTTGGTTGGTCTGCCTTGAATAGATCCACCGCTTTTTGAAGTACTGGTTTCGCTTTTTCTTTTCCTCCGCCAAACTGTTCCGGTGTACCGAAAATTCCTGCGCCTTCCAAATAATACAACCGCGGATTGTTTGGATCTAATTGTTTTGCTTTGTTCAAATAACCGGCTCCTTCCTGGCCGTAAGTTGCCCAACGACTTTGCGGGTCAACTATCATCTGTTGAGTTGCTGTCATATTTCTTATAGCAAGGATCTCTGCTTTGGCTGCATTGTCCTGTGCCAATGCATCTGCTTTGTCACACACGGCTTTTATTTTTTCAGCATTTTCGTCTTTATCAAGTTTTGTGTCCGTCCATCCGGGCATAGTCAATGCAAGGCCCGCGTAGTAATAAGGAAGCCATTGTGTTTTTTCAGCATCGCCAATGCGCTCAAAAGCTGCCGCTACACCCTGGAAGTCAGCGGTTGTTTTTGCGCTGTCAAACATGTCGAGGTTTTTTTGCATAGCAGCCGCATACTTGTCGCTTTGCGCATTGACCATAATTGATGATAACAGTACGAATGCAAGGATCATTCTTTTCATAATTGTTTATTTATTGTGATTGTATCCACTTTTATTTAAGAACCATGAAATTTTTAATCGCACATTTACAAATTATTATTGATTGCGTCCTGTGTTCTATCAACACCCCAGCTAAAGAAAGCACCGATAAAATAAAATCTTTTTGCGGGAGGACCGATCGGCTCCCTGTTCATCCCGTTAAAAGAATAATTGTAACCATACACAAAATCATATCCCAATACATTTGTTATACTGGCTACGAGCACCCAAAATAACTTCGGGTTGGTCTTACCAAGGCTTGGTACATAATTCACGCTGAACCCGAGGTTATGGAAACTTTTTGTTGTACCACGGTCTGCAATGGTATACTTCCCGTTACCATCATACATAAAATCATAGTAAGGTCTGCCGGTTGCATAGGTATAAGTAAAATTGAAACCTGTTTTTATATCAGTAAAAAATCTTTTTGTTACAATTGATAACGTATGAGGCGTTGCAAAATCCGGTCTTAACTGTTCTGTATAATTAAGATAATTTCGCCTGGTATCCAGGTAGGAATAACTGATCCAGTAGTCAAAATTTTTGATACTCTTCTTATCTCTCCAGAAAAATTCAATACCTTTTGCATAACCACTGCCTGTATTATTGTAAATACTGTAATAATAGTTGACCGGTTCGGTCTTTATAAGATCATCATATTTTTTATAGAAAATCTCTGTTCGGAAAATGCGATCATTCGTTGATTTTTGATACGTGAGTATATAATGTGTCGCCTTTGTATATCCGAGATTGGTTGTATAAATGAGCTGTGTGTTTTCCGGTTTTTGATAAAATATTCCATACGCCGCCGACACCTGCGCACCGGTCCCTACTTTATAGGCGAGAGAAATACGGGGAGCAATATTTGATTTATTAATAAGAGATGAGTTCTCAAAGCGACCTCCTATCTTGGCTGCCAGGTCATTCGTTACATAAATATCTGTCTCGGCAAAAACTGACTGAAAATTGTCAATCAACCTGGACCTGGTTCCATTATAAGTATTGTCATTAACCCAATACAGGTATTCGCCTCCAAAACGAATCGTACTAATGCCAAACAATCTTTTTTCAAACACTGCTTTAGCCTGGGACAATTGCTGAATACTCTTGACCGTATAATTCTTGATGAATGCCCATGGTTGATTTGGAAATACCTGTTGATTATTCTGGTCCTGCAATTGTTGTGTAATATTATCAGTATTGGTACTGTACCCTAATCCCAAATTCATCTTCCAACCTCTGCCCAAATTCTCTCTCCAACTGAGATTATTATACCAATTAAGGTTTTTCAATCCAAAAGCATCTTTTAAGTCTGCACTGTCCACATCAGGCCGTCTCAATCCCAGTTTACTGTAGCTAAACGTAGTGTAGTATTTGACCATCCCACCTCTTTTTGTTTTGAATCGAAAATTCGCATCTGCATTGTGGAACTCGGGCATTTTAAAATAATCCGGCTGTTGCTTAACTATATTGAAATAAGCGATAAGATTTACATAGCCATAGTTAATTCCCCATGATGATTTTTTATCTTTTGCCAGCTCCTGGAATCCGCCACCAAGAATAATAGGAGAAACAAAAAGATTGGCGGCGGACCGTTCCGGCAGATCAATCGACTCGAGGATCAATGCCGATGATAATGCCTCACCATATAATGCAGAGTATCCTCCCGCGCTGAACACGGTTCCCTTAAACAATAAAGGAGAAAATCTACCCCGCGTCGCAAGATCAGGTATGCTTGTGTAGTAGGGATTGTTTACAAGCGTGCCGTCAATGAATTGTTTTGTTTCGTAACCAGTGCCACCACGCACAAACAAGCCCTCCTGTTCTCCAATTTGCTGGGCCCCTGGCAAAGTCTTAACAGCTGCCGTAATATCGGCATTACCTCCTCCCACTGTAACTACATCGATAGAATTCAAAACAGTAGCCGCTCTTTTTGTATCTCCTGCCGCAAATGATCCTGAGATAACCGTAACAGCCTTTAATTCGCTCAATTCTTCTTTCAGCATTATGTCAACGATGATAGGTGCGGAGCCTATTGTAATTTTTTGTTCAAAAGATTTGTAACCGATGTTGGTGGCAATTAAAGTCTGATCTCCTTTTTCAGTTGTAGAGAATTTGTAATTGCCAAGAGAGTCAGCTACGGCGCCATCATAGCTATCCTTGATCGATATACTTGCTCCTGGTATTGGTTTCCCTTTATTATCCCTCAATTTTCCCTTAATAATGGTTTGTGAATAAAGCTGTGAAGCGATCATTAAGCCTATCACTACTGCAATTGATTTCCTCATTGTTCACGAATTTCATCACAAACATAAAGTAGTTTATATTATAAACCAAATAATTTTTAAAAAACCGATCCTCGAAAGGATCGGCCTCTATTAAACACCCTAAGAAGAGAAACTAATTTTTGACAATGCGTTGTTTAGCGGTTTCAGCACCATTTCTTACCTGGACGAAGTAGATACCTTTTTGAAGTGATGCTACCGAGATCGATTCTGTCTGGCTGCTATTGGCAATATCCCGAGCGTTGACAAGTTGACCACTTACATTATAAAGGTCAATGTGCAGATGTTTATTTTGCCATGAAGAAGGTAATGTGATCCTCAGGTCAGTTGCAACCGGGTTAGGGAACGTCGTTAAGGTTATTGATGTTTTTTCATCACCTAAGCGGATAATGCGCACAGAAGAGTAACTAAATTTGCCGTCGACGTCAACTTGTTTTAAGCGATAATAGATGATACCTCCGCGGCCTTTTAGATCCTTGTCATTATAAGAATAATTTATTTTACTATCAGATTCTCCGGCGCCAAATACAAGAGCCACCTGGCTAAAGTTTTCGCCATCGACGCTACGCTCTATTATGAAATGACTGAAATTATGTTCCTGGCTGGTGCTCCAATTCAATAAAGCATTTGGGTTCGTATAATTTGCCGTAAAATCAACCAGCTTCACTGGCAATGTGATCTGGTTGGGATATTGAAATCCCTGCATGTAAACACCATACTGCCTGACTGAGGAGCCATCTTGTAAGCTGGTGCCTCCGAACTTCATTTTAAATGAAGAGACATTATTTTTTGAAACAGTAAACATATTTGCGAACGCACTTGTATCGATGCCTGTTCTCTCAATTCCCAAAACATCGTCTGCTCTAAATTTTAAACCTGATAAGATGCTGATCACCGAAATATCCGGAGTGGTACTCATATAAGTTGCACTACCACCACCCATTTCAATTTCAACAAATTCTTTTAAGGTAGCATTCCCATCAATGTCCAGGGCAGTGGCGTTCACTGTTTGCAAGTTTATCAAACTGTTATCTCCGCTGTTATAAAAAGCCATTTCAAAAACTGCGTAAGCTTCATGGGAGAATGAATTTAGCAAGCCCGGAATGTTTACCCTGGGCTGAAAAGCATCAGTATATCCAACGTTGGTACTATTGTCGTCGATTTCGTCCACTTGAGCACCGTTAACTAAGCTGTCGATTGTCACCAACGCATAGGTATTTGGAGCAATCTCATCAAAGCGATAAACTGCTCCCAACTGTAAGGCTTTTCCACTGATCAATTTTGGCTTACTGAATCCAAGATGCTTACCGTTATTTCCCTGGATATTTCCAGTTTGAGCAAATCCGAATTGAAAGCAGATCAAAACAGACACTACAATAAGCGTTGCAAGGCGTACAGATTTTTTCATTTTTAGAAATTAGGGTTCAAGAATTTATTCTGTCCCCCATAGGTACTGGAAACTCATTTAGAGTTATGATCTAGCCCTTAGCTAAGTTGAAGCGAAGTGATCCGGGCAAAGCCGATCTGTAAGAAATGGAAAAAGTGGAAAAGGAAGATGCTTGTTCTGTGTGATAATGTTACTTTCATAGCCGGATCAATTTTTTTCTTTAGGTTCAGGATTAAATCACGCACAAGATAGATAGGTGTTTTTGATTATGCAAGCTTTTCCACGAATTTTTACTTCGTTAAATAGTAATTTCCGCAGAGTTAATACGAAGCGTATACTGGTTTTCAACGCCTTACCATTGCGCCGATAGCATAAAATTTTTCAAAAAAATTTCAGGTCATCTTAAGACAGAAAATGACAACCTTGCGATCGTCATTTTTACCTGGAACTATTTGAATATTTCCTTAGGCTTTATACTGGGGAATTAGACCATTGGCCAATTCAACCATTTTCTTAACGCCTTCTTCGGGTAAATTGCCTTTTTTAAATTCTGCACATTACCTCGGGGAGCTTATTTTCCATCTCCATTAAAAAATGCTCTTCAAACTCCTTTACTCTTCGTACAGGTACATCACGCAAAAGACCCTGTGTTCCCAAGATAAATGATGGCAACCTGCTTTTCTACTGTGACGGGAGCATACTGGGGCTGTTTTAATATCTCCACGTTGCGTGCACCTTTATCCAAGACCAGTTTTGTTGCGGCATCAAGATCTCCACCGAATTTTGAGAACGCTTCCATTTCACGATAAAGAGCCTGGTCAAGTTTTAATGTACCAGCTACTTTTTTCATTGATTTGATCTGCGCATTACCACCCACGCGGCTTACTGAAATACCAACGTTGATCGCAGGACGAATACCCGAATTAAACAAATTTGCTTCAAGAAATATCTGCCCGTCGGTAATTGAAATTACATTGGTTGGAATATAAGCAGATACGTCACCTGCCTGTGTTTCAATAATAGGCAACGCAGTTAATGAACCACCACCTTTTACTAGATGCCTGATGCTTTCAGGCAGATCATTCATCTTCTTTGCCACCTTATCGTCACTGATAATTTTTGCAGCTCGTTCCAACAAACGGCTATGCAAATAGAATACATCACCGGGATATGCTTCACGACCCGGAGGGCGACGAAGTAATAATGATACCTCACGGTAAGCAACCGCCTGTTTTGAAAGATCATCATAAATGATCAATGCAGGCCTTCCGGTATCACGGAAAAATTCACCGATAGCCGCACCCGCAAAAGGAGCATAAAATTGGAGAGGCGCAGGATCAGATGCAGAAGCAGCAACAATGGTTGTATAAGCCATTGCACCCTTCATCCTCCAACGTTTTCATCACACCGGCAATGGTTGATGCTTTCTGACCGATTGCAACGTATATACAATAAACGGGTTTTCCTGCGTCAAAAAATTCTTTTTGATTAATAATGGTATCAACTGCAATCGCTGTCTTACCTGTCTGGCGATCACCAATGATCAATTCACGCTGGCCGCGACCGATCGGGATCATTGCATCAATTGCTTTAATACCTGTTTGCAATGGCTCTTTTACCGGCTCACGAAAAATTACACCCGGTGCTTTACGTTCCAATGGCATTTCATAACGATCACCGGTAATAGGGCCTCTTCCATCGATCGGCTCGCCCAAAGTATTTACTACACGACCCACCATTCCTTCACCAACTTTGATAGACGCTATCTGCCCTGTGCGCCGTACTTTTGCGCCTTCCTGTATCTGCCCTGTTTCTCCCATCAATACCACACCTACATTATCTTCTTCAAGGTTCAATGCAATAGCTCTAACTCCGCTTTCAAATTCCACTAATTCACCATAGCGAACATTTTCTAACCCGTATATGCGAGCAATGCCATCACCAATCTGTAATACTGTTCCCACTTCTTCCAATTCGGCAGAAGCATTAAAATTGCTTAGCTGCTGGCGGAGTATCGCACTTATTTCATCTGGTTTTATATCAGCCATAGTACCCCCATCCCCTAAAGGGGAGTTTTTAAAAAATTTCCTTGTCAGGATATTTCTATTGTTTTAAAAAATTCTAAATAAAAGAACTCTCCCTGAATCCCCGTTTAGGGGACAGGGGCTTAACGTATTTTATAAACAAAATCATTGTTGTCAAATTGCCTTGCTATTTGCTTAAGATCGTAAGCTATACTTGCGTCTATTAATTTATCACCGGCTTCTAAAACAAACCCACCGATCAGATCTTCATCTACCACTGCTTCCAGTTCTATATTCTGCATATCACTTGTCTTTTTGATCTGGTCAATGATAGCTTTTTTCAAATTCTCATTTATTGGTGTTGCCGTCGTCAGTTTAACAGGGTAAATATTTTTATACTCCTTATACTGAGAAATAAATGAAGTAATGATCTCCGGTAAATTACTTTCCCGTCCCTTGGCTATAAGCAAACGGATAAAAAGAGAAGTTATGTTCGTCACCCTGGTTTCAATGACTGCCGCAATAATTTTTTCTTTCTTATCCCCTTTTACAATGGGACTGCGTAGAAGATTGGCGAAATCACGGCTACCTTTGATCACCTGTTGCAGCCACTGCATGTCCTCAAATATTCTTTCAAGCTCGCCCTTTTCCAGGGCCAGGTCTATCAGTGATTTTGCATATCTCGATGCAAGACGGGGATTCGGCATTTATTAAAAAGTTTCAAGGCTCAAGGTACAAGCCATAAAACTTGTGCCTTGTATCTTGCGCCCTGTGTTTAACTTAAGTTCACTTCGTTCACGAGATCTTTAATATGCGCCTCCTGGGCTTCTTTATTACTCAATTCTTTGCGCAGTACTTTTTCCGTTACTTCGATCACCAGCTTACCAATCTGGTTTTTTACGTCGGTCAATGCAGCCATTTTTTGTGTATCAATAGCAGCCTGTGCTTCCTTAATGATCTTATTTGCTTCAACTTTGGCCAGCTCTTTTGCCTCGTTTACAATTTTATCCTTTGTTTCCCTGGCTTCTTTCAGCATTTGAGATCTTTCCTCTCTCGCTTTGGCCAGGATGGCTTCATTCTCACTTTTCATTTGCGCCATTTCTGATTTTATTTTTTCAGCAGTGGCCAGTGAATCAGCAATGGTTTGCTCACGTTTGCGTAAACCGCCGAGGATCGATGGCCACGCAAATTTTTTAAGAATGAAAAACACAACAAGGAACGAAAGCAGTGTCCATATAATTAAACCCAAACCCGGTGTAAGTAACTGCATAAATTTAATTTGCCCCCATCCCCTAAAGGGGTGTTTTTAAAACACTCCGGTAAGAGAAGGTATTTAATTATTGTTGAATAATGTTCAGAACGTTGAAGTGAGTGACACAACCGAAGCCTCACAATTGAACTACCGCTGGTAACACAACATTCACTTCAATTTTAAAGAACTCGCGGTTCGAATAAAAGAGCCACAGTGTTTAAACTGCCCCCGACTTGTCGGGTGCAGTAAAATTTTCCTTCTTAAATGAACATTGCCAGGATACCAACGATAACGGCAAATAATGCAACCCCTTCCACAAGAGCTGCGGTAAGGATCATGTTTGCACGAATATCATTTGAAGCTTCCGGCTGGCGTGCAATAGCTTCTACTGCACCTTTACCAATCTGGCCAATACCGATACCTGCGCCAATTGCACCAAACCTGCACCAATAGCACCACCGGCATTCGCTGTAGCATCTAACTAAAATAACATTCATTAAATCCATGATACTGTTTTATAATTGATTAAAAATTTAAACAATTGCTATGTCTTCATGATGATCTACATCATCATGACCGCCTTCAAATGCCTGCCCGACAAATACGGCCGTTAAATTTGCGAAAATATATGCCTGCAAAAAAGCAACTAATATTTCAATTAAATAAATAAATATCACAAACGCAACGGATAGTGGCGAAAAGCCCCAGCCAATCGCAGTGTTTAATCCACCGAAAATAAATATCAGGGAAACAAGACAAATAATGATTATGTGACCGGCAATCATATTAGCAAACAAACGCATCATTAATGCAAATGGGTTTCGTGAACACTCCGAATAATCTCAACAAATACCAAGATTGGCTTTATACCTCCCGGTACCGGCGGATTAAAAATATGTCCCCAATAATGTTTATTGGAACTAAACAGAATGACAATAAAGGAAATAACTGCGAGTACCATCGTAAAGGCAATATTACCGGTCACATTCGCAGTGCCGGGAATCAAGCCAACCAAATTATTGATCAGGATAAAAAAGAAAACGTGTAAGGAGGTACGGAAGATATTTTTGATACCTGTGCCCAAGGTTTGGCTTGGCTACTTCATCTTTTATAAATAAGATAACCGGTTCGAGTAAGCTCTGTTTTCCCTTTAGGAGCTGAAGTAATACTCCTTCCCCATTTTTATATTTTTTTGCAATACTCAGCATGACCCAGACCAATAGTGCTAAAGCAAGGATCATCTGCACAACGTTTCTCGTAACGGAAAAATCATAGACGTCAATACCCGGATCAAATTCTCCGTTATTGTTTACTCCAACGACCTGGCCCACATGATATTTCTTTGGATCAAGTTTTAATTCATGGATCTTTTCTTCTGTAAGAATGGAATAGCCTTTATAATCTTCTTCGCCATGATGAAATTTGGACGACATGAAACCTGATACACCTCTTTGGGGCGAATACAGAATTACCGGCAAAGGGATGGTAGCCGCATGTTCTTTACCGTCCCCATCTTTATAAGAAAGGAAATGGAACTCATGAGCATCTAAAACGTGACCAAAAATGACCTCGTTGGCGTTAAAAGTCGCCTTTTTTGGCTTCCCGGTTTCGCCAGGTTGATCCTGCGCAAAAATAAATCCTGAAAATAAGCTGAAAGCCGCTACCAATAAGCATTTGAGATGGCAAAAACGCATACCCCTTCTGAAATTTGCCGCAAAGATAGGGGTCGACAGGGTAAAAACCAGAAAAGTTTGAGAGTAAAAAGTTGCTTGTTTCTGGTTGTGCCAAAGGCCTCCATTCCGGGCTGATTGCTGGTTACTTGTTACTCGTTTTCTTCTTGAAAATCGTGTCAAAAAACATCATCGTCCAACCAGCAACTAGTGCCTAGCAACCAGCAACAAACATCAGGCTACTTTCGTTTTTTTATCAAACTGCAACTGGTATAGCTTATAATAATGACCTTCGAGCGACAGCAATTCTTCATGCGTGCCCATTTCTTTAATCTCACCTTTATCAAGCACAATTATCTTATCTGCTTTTCGAATAGTAGAAAGCCTGTGAGCAATGACAATAGAAGTTCTCCCGGCAATTAATTTATCAATGGCTTTTTGTATGAGGATCTCACTTTCAGTATCAACCGATGATGTGGCCTCATCCAAAATTAAAATTGAAGGGTTGTACAACAATGCCCTTATAAAAGACAATAGTTGCCTTTGTCCCAAAGAAAGGGTTGCCCCTCTTTCCATTACATTATAATCATAATTATCCGGCAATTGCATAATAAAATCATGCATGCCGATCAGCTTCGCTGCCTCGATTACTTTTTCTCTTGGAATGGCTGGGTTGCGTAAAGTGATGTTGTCAACAACAGAGCCCGAGAAAAGAAATACATCCTGTAAAACAACACCAATATTTTTACGCAGAACATCCAATTTATAATCATCGATGTTTACATCATCAATACTGATAAGACCTTTTTGTATCTGGTAGAGACGATTCAATAAACTAATAATGGTTGTTTTTCCGCTGCCCGTGTGACCAACTATCGCCACTGTTTCACCGGGATTCATTTTGAACGAAACGTCCTTAAGCACAAACTGGTCAGGATTATAACCAAACGAAACATGATCGAAAATGACCTTGCCCTGGATTTTTGCCGGAGAATAACTTCCCTGGGTTTTAATATAATCATCATTGTCCATGACTTTAAACACCCTTTCGCTGGCGATCACTCCCATTTGCAAAATATTGAACTTATCGGCAATTACACGGAGAGGGCGAAACAATAAATTAAGGCACATGTAAAACATCATCATCTTTCCTCCAAGTTCTCTTGCCTCTGTGGCTGAGGCGCCAGCCTTTCCTGCGATCCACCAAACCAACAGGCCTGTTGAAAGTGCTAATACGATTTCAACCACGGGGAAAAAAACTGAATAGGCAAAAATGGCATTGATGTTTGCGTTGCGATGGCTTTTGTTGATCTTTTTAAATTTTTCAAATTCCCTGCCCTCAGCCGCAAATGCCTGCACTACCTGCATGCCCGTTATGTGCTCCTGCACAAAAGCATTCAGTTGGGCAACCGCATTGCGAACCCTGATAAAAGACTTGTTGACGCTTTCCTTAAAATAATACGTTGCCAGTATTAAAATCGGGAAAGGAGCAAGACACACAAGCGTTAATCTCCAATCCACATAAAACATGAATGACAAAATGGAAATAATGGAGAGCAGGTCGGCAATGATCGGGACAAGACCATCAGAAAAAATGTCATTGATCGCCTCAATGTCATTGATCGTCCTGGTAGTCAGCATTCCGATGGGCGTTTGATCAAATTGCCTGAGATTTAATCCCACTACTTTCTCATATACTTTTATTCTCATGTCCTTTACAACTGTTTGTCCCAGCCATGAAGTGATATAGGAAAAATAAAATCGAACAGCGCTTTCAACGATCAACAACCCGATTTGAATAACTGTCATCCAGATTATCCAATCAAGCATTTTACTTGCGATAAACTTATCTACAGTAATTTTTATAAGGTATGGGCGAACAGGAGTAATGATGGCAAGAAAAACAGCGAGCCAGATAGAAAAATAGAATCTTCTTTTATACGGCGCAGCAAATTGGAATACCCGTCGCAGGTTTTCAAAATCAAATATTCTTTTTAATGCTTCGTTTGCCACCAGTGTTAGCAGGTTCCTGAGTTACGGGTTATCAGGTTATGGGTAATTAAACCACAAATTTACTCAGGAATGACTAACAGGAAAACCGTAAACCACAACCGGTAACCTAATCCTCGTCGCCCATTGCTTTTGTGTAAGCCTTAATAAAAATAGCGCCGAGGTTCTTATAAGGAGGTATGTAATCTTCAAATCCCTCAACCTTCACCTTTTTCTCCAACTCTTCCCAGAATGGGATCCAATCGATGTTATTTCCATTTCTCGCTTTCTCCATTAATAAATTAAAGAAAGGTTGATTGACGGCTGTCTTGCCAATTTGTTTGGATGTGATAATATGCGCATCAGGCGAGTGTTTCAGAATATCATGTATCAGGTAATAACCGCCGCACGAACCCATAAAAACAATTTTAGCAGAAGGTAATATCTGGTCAATAGTGTACGGAGCATTGTAACTATGCCCACGATGTATCACGACCGTCGGATAAAGATTGTTCTTTAATAAAAATGAATCCAGCGCATCCTGCGCTTTTTTATCCTTGTCATCTTCCTCGGGTAGTGGAAGATTTGCATAAACCGAGACCGGCCTGCCTTTTATAGAATTAATCTCGATCCAATTCTTTGTTGTGGTCGTCTTCCAAAGTCTGGGGTCAAACAATCTTTTGAATCCCTGGAAAATTCCCATGCCGTCCTTATCTCCATAGAAAAACACCTGCATGATCACCCGCCCCGTGTCATTTGTCAGGGCCTTGAATGGAACACCGTATACAGGAGGGATACCGAATTCTTTTGAAAGATCAATGTGGTTGCTTGTATCGGCGGAAAGAAACAGCTTGTATAATAAATTATACATTACAATCCCTCTCTTGTTATTGCTTACAATATTCCGGTTGTAGTTCGCCTTTATGTTCAAAAGCATTTTTTCTGCGATCGGCTTGTTCGTTTCTACAATGCTTGCGTATGAATCAGCCACATCCACACCATCCTCCAAACCGCTCGATTCTTCAAGCTTACCCACAAATGCCCTCATCAATTTTTCGGCATCGCTTTCATCATTATCATTCTTTTTGGGTTGAAATGTATTTAAGAAATTGCTGAGTGTATTATAGCCTGCGCACATCTTGATGAATTTCCTGTACTTGTCAAATTGCACATTCATCAGCAATGAATCACCGTGCTGGTTAGCTCTTGCCATCATCAGGGGATAAACACCTTTTACAAAACTTGAAGTATAGATGATACCGTCGGTAGTTACCGCCAAATAATAAAGCTCCTCCGCGGTCAACGGCTGAATGATCTTAAATCGCACGGCCAGGTTATCCAGTTCATGCAGGGAATTGATCGTGTTCACGAACACGTCCCTCGCCTTGGTTTTTATCCTGTCCTGCAGTTCTTTGAAACCATAAGCGGTGTCTTTGTTCAAAGCCCTGTGTACATAATCAAGATGCGTTTTAACCAATAAACGGAAATATTTTACAGAATCATCTTTTACCTCATCAATATCACCGATGGTCAGCTTCCCGTTCATGATGTCATCCAGGAAAGGAAAATACCAGCGACCGCTATTACTTGTCGCCATCCTCGAGACAGCCGCGATGAGAGGATCATCTATTCTTCTTATTGCAGAACCTAACCTGTTATTCGCGGCCGCAAAATCGTATAATTGGCCGGGATCACGATAACCTGCTACTTTTATCAGGCTGTCACGAAAAGGAACATCGATATTGTCCCTGAGTTTTAAAAAAACCCTGTCGGGATGCAAGGCGCAATATTTCTTTATCAGAATATCCTGGCTGTTACTATAACCGGCATTCTTGTCAAAAGCACCTGAATTAACAAGATTCATTCCCACTTCATACGGTAGCTGATCGATAATCACATCAATACCGTCATTAGCAATATCCGCCCGCATGCATTTTTCATATTCATCAATGATCAGCGGCAATTGCGTGGGGCGAACATTTCCCCTCCGCCAGTTGTTACTAAAATATTTCAGAAGATTTTCAAGGCCTCTCAGGTATTTGATCTTGACCTGTGAGTTTAAGGTTGTATCCTTCTCAATGCGGAATTGCACCCAATCCACATTACTGGTCGCCGCCTTAGTAAGTAAAAAGTTTACTTCATCGTCAGACGAAGGTTTGTATTCATCGTCGGCCTTGCCGTCAGATTTTAAAATATCTTTTTGTTGCTTATCTACGAAATCATGAAAAAGCTCCCGGTTTTTGGGAGGCTTAAGATCCTTAACAGGATCGGGATCTTCTGCTTGCGCAAGCATGGGTTGAAAACCAAGCAGGCCAACAAGAAGCACAAGGTATTTTGGTGTTGCAATCATAAGGATCGATGTGTAAAGTTAGTATCCATCTTCGAAATGAGCTATTTGGGTATCTTTTTACTTGGTTAGATGCTAATCTATATGATAACGTTGTGAGATGAATGCCCTCTTTTGATTTTTTCTGATCACTCAAAAATTGTTCCTGTACCTTGCCTGCCGGCAGCCAGGTTAATTTTTTATTAACTCTGTGTTATGCGACACAGGCCAATTTTCTTTAGAAATAATCTTCCTGTAGGTTTGCGCAAACAAAAAAAGCATGGAAACGAAGGCAAGGAAAGTTCTGATTGCCGATGATGAACCTGATATTCTTGAAATTCTGAAATATAATCTCGTCAATGAAGGATACCAGGTAATAACAGCCAAGGATGGAGACGAAGCTCTTGAGAAAGCGAGGATCTTTCAACCTGACCTCGTTGTGCTTGACATTATGATGCCAAAGAAAAGCGGGGTGCAGGTTTGTGAAATTTTGAGGGCCCAGTCCGCATTTAGAAATACCCTCATTATTTTTTTAACGGCGCTGAATGATGAAACCACGCAGATCCGGGGACTTGAAACCGGCGCCGACGACTATGTAAGCAAACCCATCAGCCCAAAAGTTTTTATAAGCCGGGTAAATGCACTTTTCCGCAGGGTTCCCAAAAAAGAAAGTAAAACGGTTGAAATAGACGGCCTGATTATCGACCCTGAAAAATTTGTCGTGGAATTCGAGGGAAAAGAAATTTTGTTGGCAAAAAAAGAATTTGAATTGCTTCACTTGCTGGCCTCCCGCCCGGGTCGTGTTTTTTTACGAAATGAAATTCTAAGCCAGGTTTGGGGCAATGATGTAATTGTGGGCGACCGCACGATCGATGTACACATCCGCAAGATCCGCCAAAAACTCGGCGTCGATTGCATTACTACAGTAAAAGGAGTAGGATATAAGTTTGAGATATAGAAGCCCCCTGTCCCCCGGAAGGGGGCACTTAGTTCGAATAAACTTTTTTAAATTGCCAATTGCTCTATAGAGTTAGTTGATGATTGTGTAACCAGCCCCAGTTCCCTGATTGAACTTCGTTGCGTCGCACTCTTCAACTTTCTGGACATTATTAAACAAATAAAATTTAAATTCCTCTTCACTTATTTGAGTGTTTGGAAACGCCCCTTTAGGGGGTGGGGGCAAACACCCCTTTAGGGGATGGGGGCAAACACCCTTTTAGGGGATAGGGGCATGCTCAACACCAAAAACGTTTCACCGCGCCGGCTCTCTGCATTAACCGCTTTGGTGCTTTCTGTGCCGATCAGTCTTGGTATCTATATTCTCCACCAAAGCTGGCAGGTGCTGGTGGTTTCATTCGTCATTATTTTCATTGGAAGTTATGGCCTGATATGGTTCACCCTTGAACGTTTTATTTACCGCAAGATCAAACTCATTTATAAATTCATTTACCAGACAAAAGCGAGTAAGAAAGAGGAGACATACTATCAATATATATTACCGCAAAAAAGTATCGATGAAGTAAGAGAGGATGTGGAAGAGTGGGCAGAGAAGCAAGTCGAAGAAATTGAAGTGCTGAAAAGGAATGAGCAGTTCCGTAAAGAGTTTTTACAAAACCTTGCTCATGAAGTTAAGACACCTGTGTTTGCCATACAAGGCTACGTAGACACTTTGTTACAAGGCGCGCTGGAGAACCCGGAGGTGAATCGTCCCTTTCTTGAGAAAACTTCCCGGAATATAGACAGGCTGGTGAATCTGATCAATGATCTTGACGAAATTTCAAAACTGGAACGCGGCGAGCAGGTCATCTACAAACAAAATTTTATTATCCAGGACCTGGTAAAAGAAGTATTTGAAAGTCTTTCGATAAAAGCCGAGCAAAAAAATATTCGATACGGAATAAAAAAAGGCTGTGAATCGCCATTGACTGTCTTTGCCGATAAAGAAAAAATAAGACAGGTGATCTTAAATCTTGTTGAGAATTCTATCAAGTACGGAAAATATGGAGGAACCATTACCGCCAGTATGTACATTACCGATGAGCAACATGTATTGGTTGAAGTAAGTGACGACGGCATTGGAATGGCCGAAAGACATTTATCAAGGATCTTTGAACGATTTTATCGTACAGAAGAAGGTCGCAGCCTGGACATAACCGGCTCGGGTTTGGGTTTGGCCATTTGCAAACACATTATTGAAGCGCATGGACAAACGATTCATGCACGCAGCACAGAGCATGTGGGTACAACGATCGGTTTCACGCTGGAGAGGAAGAAGGAGTGAGGCCCCCTGTCCCCCTAACGCTTGCGCTAAAACTTCAGCGCCGGCGCAAAGGGGGAACTTAGATTGAATACCCTTTACATGAACGTTTCAGGTTTATTAGCTACAATTTATGTTTCTACTTAACTTAAGATATTAAACACTTTTATTTGTCGCCACCAAAAAATGAATTAAAAAGAGTTCTCTCGCCACTCATGCTGTGGGGGCTTGGTGTTGGCTACGTTATTTCGGGTATGTATTTCGGCTGGAATCTTGGATTGAAAGAAGGAGGAACGCTGGGTTTAGCGATCGCCACTTTTTTTATCATCATCCTCTATATTACTTTCACTTTTAGTTATACAGAACTGGCTTGTGCCATTCCAAAAGCGGGAGGTGGTTTTGACTATGCCACCCGGGCATTAGGAAAAGACTGGGGATTTATTGCCGGCATGGCACAGAACATAGAATTTATTTTTGCACCGCCTGCTATTGCCTTTGCTATCGGAGCTTATTTCAATTTGTTTTTTCCTCAGCTACCTGTTTTGTCCATCGCCATTTTCAGCTACGTGATTTTTACTGCACTCAATATTTATGGCGTAAAGGCGGCGGCAACATTTGAATTGATCATAACCATTCTTGCCGTAGGTGAGTTGTTGTTGTTTTCGGGAATTACATTGCCGCATTTTGAATTAAAGAATTTACAACACAATGCCTTGCCGAATGGCTTGGCCGGTGCATTTGCGGCTACTCCGTTTGCTATCTGGTTTTTTCTCGCTATTGAGGGTGTAGCCAATGTGGCTGAAGAAGCTATCAATCCTCAGCGAACCATGTTGCTTGGTTTTGGATCAGCAATACTCACTCTGGTTATTTTATGTGTGCTTACATTTATCAGTTCAACTGGCGTGGCAGGTTGGGAAGCGATCGTTTATAAATCCAACGGCGACACTTCGGATTCACCACTACCGCTGGCATTGAGCCATATTGTTGGCAACAATAATGTGCTTTACCATTTGCTTATTACGATCGGGTTGTTTGGATTGATCGCCTCATTTCACGGAATCATCTTAGCGGCAGGAAGAGCCAGCTTTGAATTTGGAAGGGTACGCTTTGCTCCCGCATTTTTAAAGAACATTCATCCCAAATTTCAAACACCGGCAAACGCGTTACTGGTAAATATGGGGATCGGGATCATCGCCCTGCTTACCGGCAAAACGTCCGAGATCATCACGATCTCCGTATTTGGTGCACTGACATTATATATTATATCCATGATCGCTTTGCTGAAGCTCAGAAAAAAGGAACCAGGACTGGAGCGACCGTTCAAAGTACCCATGTATCCTATCTTTCCCCTGGTTGCACTGATCATTGCTATAGTTTCATTCGCGGCAATGACTATCTATAACCTGAAACTGGCACTGATCTTCTTTTTAATTATCGGTCTTTGCTATGCCGCTTTTAAACTATTTGCACGAACGAATTGAAATAATTAGTATTTTTTATTTTGAAACCTGCGCATGACTACTAAAGAAATTACCCAGTACGTAAAAGATCATCCTTCCGGAAAAGTAAAAATTGCTTTCAGCGATATCGACGGAATATTGAGAGGGAAATATATTTCTTCGGAAAAATTTCTTTCTGTCATTGAAACCGGCATGGGCTTTTGCGATGTGATCTTTGGCTGGGATGCAGGTGATGTAGTATATGATAATGTGCAATACACCGGCTGGCACACGGGCTATCCTGATTGTCCTGCGACAATTGATTTAAATACATTCAGAAAAATTCCATGGGAAAATGATGTTCCTTTTTTCCTCGGCGAATTAAAGGATGAAAAAGGTGATCCTTCCCCGGTTTGCCCAAGACAATTATTGAAAAAAATAACAGCCGAAGCAAACAAACAGGGTTACTCTCCATTTTTTTCGCAGGAATTTGAATGGTACAATTTTGCGGAAACACCACAAACGGCAAATGATAAGCAATTCAAAAACCTGGTTCCTCTTACACCGGGTATGTTCGGATATTCAATTCTCCGCAGTTCACTAGAGAATGCTTACTTCTCTGATCTGTTTGAGAATTTGAAGAAGTTCAGCGTGCCACTGGAAGGAATACATACAGAAACCGGCCCGGGTACTTATGAAGCAGCGATCAGTCATTCGGATATTTTAGAAGCAGCAGACAGGGCTTTGCTTTTCAAAACGGCGGTAAAAGAAATTGCGTACAAACACGGTATCATTGCCACGTTCATGGCCAAGATCAATGAAAATCTTCCCGGTTGTGGCGGGCATGTTCATCAAAGTTTATGGGACAGGTCCGAAAAGAAAAATCTTTTCTATAATGAAAGAGATAAATTGAAGATGAGTGACCTGGCAAAGAGTTATGTCGCGGGGCAATTGCACTGTTTACCTTTCATACTCCCCGTGTTTGCTCCAACTATTAATAGTTATAAGCGATTGGTGGAAGGCGCATGGGCGCCAACTACCCTTACATGGAGCCGTGATAACAGGACAGTTGCATTAAGAATATTGGCCAATAGCAGCAAATCATGCCGCCTTGAAACAAGAGTGGTCGGATCTGATGTAAATCCTTACCTGGCGATGGCCGGTTGTTTGGCCGCGGGCCTTTATGGAATAAAGAATAAATTAAAATTAAAACAACCTGCAACGGTGGGAAATGGTTATAAAGACTATTCCAACGGAACTTTGCCATCCACCCTGATCGAAGCCACACAACAAATGAAAACTTCAAAACTTCCAAAAGAACTATTCGGAGAAATATTTGTTGAGCATTTTACGCAAACAAGAGAATGGGAATGGCGGCAACACCTGAAGGCTGTGACTGATTGGGAGTATAAAAGGTATTTTGAAATTATCTGATCTAATAAAGTAAAAAGTCAAAATGAATAGATGAAAGACAAGTGACCGGGATTGGGAGTATAAGCGAGAACGACATTTAAGATGATCTTATTTGAGTTTTGACCAACCTTAGTAGAAAAAAGAAACTGCATTTAACCAACCTTATTACCTTATTGTAAAAGAAATAGTATCAGTAAGTTTCGCAGAAAAGCAAAAAAAAGTCTTGAAGTTTTATAAAATATGTTCAGCTTTCAAAACATCAATCAATAAGGTAATAAGGTAGCAACGTTTTACATAACAGTTTTATACTAAGGTTAAAAGAAGATTTTGGGAAACAGCGTTATTAATATGATACCTAAATGACTTTCGATAAAGTTTATCAATATAATTTTCCAACAACAATACGCTTCGGCGCGGGAGCGAGCAAGGAACTTGGTGACTATTTACTAAAAAATAATTTATTAAGGCCCTTAATTGTTACTGATGCTACTGTGGCGCAACTTGGTTTTTTTAAAGAGATCGGCAATGCTCTGAAAAAGAAAAATATTTCGGCTGAAATTTTTTCCGATATCCATAAAAACCCGGTAAAGTCAGATGCGTATAAAGGAGCTGATGCGTATGATAACACAGGGAGAGATTCTGTTATTGGCATCGGGGGTGGCGCGGCGCTGGATGTAGCAAGGGCCATTGTATTAAGAATAAATCACAGGGAAGACCTTTTTAAGTATGACGATCTCATCGGGGGAGATGTATATGTAACCAATGATGTGCCTCATTTTATTACTATACCAACCACCGCGGGTACAGGAAGTGAGGTTGGACGCAGTGCCATCATTGCCGATGACGAAACACATCAGAAAAAAATTCTTTTCTCACCCAAGCTTCTTGCAAAAATTGTTTTTGCCGATCCGCTGCTGACAATGGACTTGCCACCATTTGTGACGGCAGCAACAGGAATGGATGCATTGACGCACAACATGGAAGCATACCTGGCAAAAATGCCTCATCCACTTTGCGAGGGAATTGCCCTCGAAGGAATTTCACTGATCAATGATTCATTGGACAAGGCGGTAAACAACCCGGATCTTGAATCAAGGAGTAAAATGCTGATCGCTTCACTGATGGGTGCTGTTGCTTTTCAAAAAGGCCTGGGTGTGGTGCACTCATTGGCGCATCCGTTGTCATCGCTACTGGATACCCACCATGGTCTTGCGAATGCTGTCAATATTCCATACGGCATGGAATTTAATATTACCGGTTTTGAAAATAAATTTAAACGCATTGCAAGAACACTGGAATTGAAAAACGAAACAGGAGAGGCAGTTGTAAAATATTTATTCGAATTGAATTCAAAAATAAACATTCCCCATAAGCTTCGTGATATTGGAGTGAAACAAGAACATGTTGAAACATTGGCTGATCTCGCTATCGCGGACTTCGCCCATCCCAATAATCCAAAACCCGTGAGCCGGGAAGATTTCAGAAATTTGTACAGAAAAGCACTATAGAGCCCCCAACCCCTATAGGGGAGTAATAAAATAGATCATGAAAAAAAAGATAGGCATCAGTTATACTAAAACAAATTTTCTGAACTATTGGAATTGGTTTACTCCTGGCGATTTAAAAAATGATACAGAACTCATTGAACTCAATTTTGAAAAAAATAATTCTGAAGATATTTATCAATGTGACGGCTTTGTTCTTACCGGCGGAGTAGATACTCACCCTTCTTTTTATAATGGGGAAACTGTTTACAACAACAGCCCTTCTACCTTCCAGATAGAACGTGATCGCTTTGAAGAAAAGATCTACCGTTATTCCCAACTGAACAAATTACCGGTCCTTGGAATTTGTCGCGGAATGCAACTGATCAATGTATTGGAGGGAGGCAAATTGATACAGGATCTTGACAACGGTAATGAAAGACACCGAAAAGAAGAATCGGATAAAGTACATAGCATAATCGCTGAAAACAATAGTCTACTTCACAAAGTATCCGGCTCTCTGACCGGCCGCGTGAACAGCGCCCATCACCAGGCCATTGACCCCGACGGAATTGGTGATAATTTAATGGTAAATGCCTATGACGATGACGAAAAGATCATAGAAGGCCTGGAGTTCAAAAACAAAGCTGATAAATCTTTTATGCTTTGTGTACAATGGCACCCCGAAAGAATAAACAACAAAGAAGAAAATCCATTTTCTCAAAATTTAAAAAAAGACTTTCTCATGGCGATAAAAGAAACAGCTATGAAGAAACTTTCGATCATAAATCCTGCCACTGAGGAAACTATCGCAGAGTTGAATGAAGATGCCAATGAAAGCCTACAAACAAAATTTGAGCTTTTGCGAATTGCACAACGGGATTGGCAAAAGGTTTCACTGCAAGGGCGAATTGAGACCATAAAAAAATTTTCTGAGCTGCTGGAACAAAATATTGAACAACTCGCGGCAACACTGGCATCGGAAGTAGGGAAACCATTGCAGCAATCGCGCAATGAAATAAATGGGGCGAGAGCGAGAATAAAATGGCTTACTGAAAATGCAGAGAAGTATTTATCGGACGAGATCATGAACAATACAAATGGTATGGAAGAAAAAATTTCTTACGAACCACTTGGTGTTGTTTGCAATATCTCTGCATGGAATTATCCCTATTTGGTAGGTATAAATGTTTTTATACCCGCATTGATTTCGGGGAATTCGGTTATGTATAAGCCTTCTGAATACTCCACGCTAACCGGGCTGCAAATCGAAAAATTATTGAAGCAGGCCGGTGTGCCCGAAAATGTTTTTCATATTGCCATTGGCGCAAGAAATGTCGGTGAGCTATTATTGGAACTTCCTTTTGATGGTTACTATTTTACCGGCTCTTATAAAACGGGAAAATATATTTATGAAAAAGTGTCGCCGAAAATGGTTCCCTGTCAATGTGAATTGGGAGGAAAAGACCCTTTGTATGTTGCAGACGATGTGAAAGACATAAAAGCAACGGCGGTTGCAACGGCGGACGGAGCCTTTTATAATAACGGACAAAGCTGTTGCGCGGTAGAAAGAATTTACGTAAACGAAAAGGTGTATGACAAATACATTGATGAATTTATTAAAGAGGTAAAGTCGTGGAAGATCGGATCGCCCGTTGAAGAAGGAGTTTTTATCGGGCCATTGAGCAGAAAAGAACAGCTTAGCGTTTTAGAGGCACAGGTGGCCGACGCGATAAAAAAAGGGGCTATGGTTTTGACTGGGGGAACAAAAATAAGCGGGAAAGGATATTACTTTAAGCCCACCGTCGTTGTTAATGTAAAAAATGACATGAGCATAATGCAGGACGAATCCTTTGGCCCGGTGATCGGCATCATGAAAGTGAAGGATGATAATGAAGCGATCCAACTAATGAAGGATACGGAGTATGGCTTAACTGCCGCGGTTTACAGTGCGGATCAAAAAAGAGCGGAAAATATTTTGCAACAAATAAACGCCGGTACAGGTTACTGGAATTGTTGCGACAGGGTGAGTGCGGCATTACCCTGGAGCGGAAGAAAACATTCAGGATTCGGGGCTACACTTTCGCATGCAGGTTTACGTGCATTTACAAAGCCAAAAGCATATCATTTGCGCAGCTAGTGTCATGTTAACCGTAATAATGCGCATAAATTTTGCCACAGAAAACACAGAAACACAGAGAGAGATCAATAAATAATTCAGTGTTTCTGTGTATTCAGTGGCGACAAAATACAATTAACTTAACACTAGTTACTTTCATTCTTTGCAAGGGTCATTACCATTTAACTATTTTTGTTCCATTGTTATTAACGTTTAAAATTAACTCCATCTTAAACTCATCTATGCGAAAGTCAATTTTACTGCAATGCGGTCTATTCATATTCTGCTACTGCTTTTCACAGGATGCAGAAAATTTACCTGCTGATCATTTAACAAAAGGATTCCACTCAGGGAGAAGAGAGGCACTACGGCAAATGATGCCGCCAAATTCTGTGGCGGTGATCTTTGCTTACCCTGAAAGACTCTTTTCAAATGATGTAAATTATCCTTATCACCAAAACCCTGATCTCTATTACTTTTCAGGATACAATGAACCACGCTCAGTATTATTTATATTCAGGGATCAGCAAGTAACTACTGACGACAAAAAATATAATGAAGTATTTTTTATCCAGAAAAAAGATCCTTTGATGGAACAATGGACCGGAAGAAGAATGGGAGTCGCCAAAGTAAAATCTGAACTTGGCTTTGATATGGTTTTTGAAGGAGATCAATTTAGGAATTTCCCTATTGATTTTTCAAAGTTTGATAAAATCCTTGTCGAAGCTTTGCCCTTTTCGGACAATGATCCTTCAGACTCTGCAGACCTCTATGATCTTACTGAACAATTCAAGCTAAAAGCCGGTATTCCGAAGACCTATAGCCAGGAAGTGGAAAATTCGCTCAGTTATATTGTACAATATGGCAACATGAGGAATCTGAATTATTTCACTGATGGATTGAAAAAGATGATCGCCAACGGATCATTATCGGGCCAATACACCGCGGGAGAGCAATTAACTGTCCGGGATGTAATTGATATAAAAGACCAGGCGGGCCTGGATAAAGCAAAAGAAAAGATGAAGACAAAGAAGATCAATGTCGTTTTATATAACCAGTATGTAGGGTGGCTGAGGCAAATAAAAACTCCGGAAGAACTAAAACTGTTGAGAAAATCGGTCGATATAAGCAGCGTTGCTCATGCAGAAGTGATGAAAGCGATCCAACCAGGAATGTCGGAAAGGGAGCTTCAGGCGATCTTTGAATTTGTTCATAAAAAATACGGTGCTGAAGAAGAAGGATACCCGCCAATCGTTGGTGCAGGTAATAATGGATGCATATTGCACTATGAAGAGAACACAAATACAAATTTTGGAAGTGAAATGGTGCTAATGGATGTTGCCTCAGAGTATCACGGTTATTCGGCCGACGTTACCCGCACTGTTCCATCTACCGGAAAATTTACGACCGAACAAAAAACAATTTATGATCTTGTCTACAAAGCCCAGGAAGAAGTTTTCAAACTTTGCAAAGAAGGATCAACATTTGATACAATAGAGAAAAGATCAGAGGAAGTGGTAGCGGATGGGTTATTGAAACTTGGTATTATAAAAAATAAAAAAGAAGCTCGTACTTATTATCCACATGGTTGCTCTCATTTCATCGGCCTTGACGTACACGACAAAGGAGAGTACAAAAAACTGATGGCGAATATGGCCATCACAGTTGAGCCGGGCATCTATATTTCACCAAATAGCAATTGTGATAAAAAATGGTGGGGTATCGCTGTAAGAATTGAAGATGATATTCTCATTACAAAGGATGGCTACGAATTATTATCAAAATATGCACCGCGAAAAAGTGAAGAAGTTGAAAAAATGGTTGCAGAAAAAAGTGTTTTAAATAATTTTCTGCTCCCAAAACTTTAAGCTAGAGGCTTTCTCAAAAGAAGCTTTTATACAAATAGCCGGGAAGGCGCGAAGACGTTAAGCATTAATATGCAGCTCTTGTCTTTCCGCCTTCCCGTCTTTCCGGCTAATTTGACCTTTCGAGACAGCTTCTAGCTAATTCCCTATAATTTTCGCTGATATTCTGAGATCTTTTTTCCATTTTCACTATAAATTTTTTTGAGGGTCTCATCGGTCAATGAAAGTCCATACAAAGGCCAGTGATAGTTAAAAAGATCCTGCTGATAAAAATGTTCATCGGCTGTTTCAAGAATGTGAAATGTTGTTATGTACATCTTTTTTGAAGTACCCATATCGGTGCCATAGACTATCCGTGAAGAATATTTTTCTATAAAATCATGCACATACCTCGGAATGGGAGCGATCTCACCATAGCGTGCCGCTATATCAGCATAAAGATTAGGATATGCATCAAACAGTTTTGCAAGCTTGCTTAGATCTGAACAACAGTTTGCAAGATGGCATGCAATAAAAATAGTGTTGGGATTATTCCTGACCGCATTTTCAAGTGTCATCAGGAGCTGGTCATGATCAAGAATTCCTTTCTTAGTCATATCCACTTTCCAGGTAGCTGCATTCATCAATCCATCATTCGTGGAATCTGCATCCTGATACATCCAGGCATCTTCGGCAACGTGTATGCTCACAGGCATGTGCAATTCAGCACATTTTTCAAGCAGAGGTTTCATTTGCGGATCATCAATGTGCAGGCCCCATCCTGTTACAGGCTTTGAATAAAATTCACCCAAACCTTTGTCGCCAAGTTCTCCCACTCCTCTTGCACCTTTCCTGTAACACCTTTCTAATTCTTCCAGCGCGTGTTTTTGCCAGCCGGGTTTATCATACCCCGTATAATCAAATCCACACCAAATTTCAAAACGGTCCTTATAACGCTGATATTTTTCAACAACAGAATCAAACTTCGCACCTGTAGAGTAAGAAAGGATAATTGATCTTGCAATACCTACTTCATCCATTGTTTTCACCCACTCATCAATTTGTTCCTCCGTTTTGGGATAATCATGAGAGTGAAAATCGATCACAGGATATTTAGCCTTTTCGATCTTCGTTTGGGGCGTTTTATAAATTGAAACAGGACGAAAATCTTTTAACTTCAGGTCGTTTATATTCTGACAAATTGCAACAGTGGCAAAATTTTGCAGAATAATGAAGGCAAGAAGGCGAGGTGTATGTATTGGTTTCATAGAAATAAATGTAATAATTGTTGTGTAATTTCTTGCCGGCAAATATCATTAAGAGATAAACCTGGCTTTAAATCACCATGATCCAAACAGTGATTTTTGATATGGATGGAGTGATCATAGACAGTGAACCTGTCTACTTTAAGATCGACCAACAAATGTTTGAAGAATTAAATATTGCTGTATCCTTTGAAGAACATTGCACGTACGTGGGAACTTCATCTCAAAACATGTGGGACGCGATCATCAAGAAACATGGCATACCCGGTCATGCCGGGGAGCTAATGAAAAAAGAATACAATCTCTACATGGATTACCTGGTCAATGCAAATGACCTTCAACCTATCAATGGGGTCATGGAATTAATACGCGGCCTCCATGTAAACAATTTTAAATTGATCCTTGCCTCGTCATCACGAATGGAGATCATAGAAATCATCCTTAAAAAATTTAAACTTTCGGATCTTTTTGTAGCGAAGGTCAGCGGCTCAGAGCTTGCACATTCCAAACCTCATCCTGAAATATTCCTGAGATCGGCCCAACTTGTAAGATCTGAACCAAAAGAATGTATCGTTATAGAAGATTCAAAAAATGGAGTTGCTGCGGCAAAGGCCGCCGGTATGAAATGCATTGGCTTTTTGAATCCCAGCTCCGGCGATCAAAATTTGCGAAATGCAGACATGCTAATCCGGTCCTTTAAGGAAATAAATGCAGACCTTATCAAAAGCCTGGAGTAATTGAGTGTCACAAGTAATACTATTTAGAAATTGCATCATGAAATACATAACAGCAGAAAAAAGATTTCAGACAGTTGCTCTTGCGTTGTTCTTCCTGCTCTATAATTCTTTTGCTTTTTCGCAATACCAACGTCATGGCAATGATCGTGTGGAAGTTTATGTATCATCACAAGATGGCGACCGTTTGACCAGAAAACAGGATGCACTATTCGTTGCGGACACAAAATCATCGTTGCCTGTAATAACCATAAACGAAAAGAGAATTTTTCAAACTATAGAAGGGTTTGGTGCAACCTTTAACGAGGCAGGAATGATCTGCCTGAACTCCCTGCCTGCGGCAGATCGAAAGAATGTATTTGAATCCCTTTTTGATTCTGCGAGAGGAGCCGGATTTACATTGATGAAGTCTCCGATTGCTGCCTGTGATTTTGCTTCGGCGGGCCCATGGTATTCTTATAATGAAACCGCCGGCGACACATTGATGACTCATTTTAACATTCAAAGAGATTTAGGCGCCGATGGTCTTATAACTTATATCAAAACAGCCTTACAATTCGGAAAATTCAAAATTGAGTCTCCCATGGATTTTGCACCTGATTGGATGTACTACAGTCTGAAACAGGGAGAAAAACATATCAAACCTCAATATTACGGAGCCCTGGCCAGGTATTATTCACATTACATTCGATCATACCTTGAAAATGGTGTGCGCATTGACTATCTCAATTTATTTAATGAAGCAAACAATGAGTGGTATTCCAATGTCACCTACAAAGCAATTGGGGAAATGATAAAAAATTATGTGGCACCGCAATTAAAGTCGGATGGCTTAGATGTAAAAATTCAGTTTGGCGAGACAGCAAATCGACCGGAGGCAATTCAAAAATTTCCGGTTGTACTCGATGATGCAGCATTGAGAAAAAATATAAATTCACTGACCGTTCACGGTTATGACTGGAATAAATTTTCCACATTGACCGGTCTGCACAACAGGTATCCGGATCTACCGATCTGGCAAACTGAAGTCTGCTATGCTATGCCAAACAATGTACCGCCAGGTGGTCCATCGAAAGTTCCTGTATATGAATTTAGTGACGGAGAATACTGGGGAAATATGATCATGAATGATATGAAGAACTGGGCGTCAGCATGGATATACTGGAATATGATACTGGACGAAAAAGGAGGTCCCTGGCTGGTTTCAACGGAACATGGAGATCCTGATAATAACAGTCAGCACCCAGTAGTGATCATTGACAGGACAACCAAAAAAATATTTTATACCGGGTTGTATTACTACCTGGCTCATTTCAGCAAGTTTGTAAGACCAGGTGCACACAGAATGGAATGTACTGGTGGTTCAAGCCAAACGAATTTCGCGTGCTTCCGGAATGCTGACAATAGCACGGTTCTCAATATTATTAACAATGGAGAGGCAATGAAATGTAAAATAGACTTCGGGAATAATAAAACGATAGTTCAGTATTTACCCTCACATTCCATCACTACCTTGAAATACAACAAGACGGAATAAGAGTAACCAGACATAGAAGAGAATTTTAAGACTATTGCAACGCAATGGCCGGGGCAATTGATTTTGTTCCAGCGGGGTCTTTTTGCTTAATACTTTTGAAGTTTCAGTACGCTCAGCAAAAGACCCCGCTGAGACGCAAAGAGTAACCAGACATAGAAAGAGAATTTTAAGACTATTTCAACGCAATGGCCGGGGCAATAGATTTATTGGACTTGAAATCTTCCCCAACGAGGTTTGCAATGGTCTGTGCTATTTGTTTCTGATAAAGCTGCTGCTCATTTTTCATTTCACCAAGAGGCGTAATATTTGGACCAATGAGAACTAACCACGTTTGCGATGATCCATTCACAAACAAACCATGATCTTCCCATTTTGAAGAAGACCTTCCCCGCCCATGATCTGTCGTAATGATAAATGTGGTATTGTCTTTATATCCCGGGTTTGACTGCACCCAATGCCAAAGCTCGCCGATCATCTTATCGATCGCTGCGGCCTTCTCCAGGTAAAGATCATACCTGCCGCGGTGTGCCATTTCATCTGTTTCGCCAAACCCTAAATAAACTATGGGGGGCTGAAACTTGCTGATGTATTCTTTCGCAGTTATGAACGTTAACTGGTCATGCCTTGTTTCCGTCTTATTGTACACGGCATCATTCTCCACCTTATTGACCAGGCTTTGCGTCATATTATCCTCTTCCGAATTTTGATAGCCGCTGTTCATTTTTATTCCACTTCTCACTTTATTCAAAATAAACGGAAAGACATTCCATGATGTAAAGGCAACAATGCTTCCCTTATAATTCGTTTCCTGGTTCAAATACTCCAGGACATTTTTATTTGGATTTATCTTTTTATCATTTGAGGCAACCGTGATATCCGTATTACCAGTAAACATTTCATTATACCCGGGATAAGAAAGGGAATAGAAATTTGATGTATTCACTTTATTCCTGAAAGCACGGTTGCCATAAACCTGTCCTTTGTTCACCAGCACGTTCCAGAAAAAAGGCATTAGTTTTTTTCTCCTTTCCTGCGGCGTGGGTGCCCAATACATCATCTTCATTGTGGAAGTATCAGGAGTATATCGTTCATCATTTATTAAAGAAGAATCAGCGCCGGTAAATATCTCCTGCCAGCGAAAGCCATCAATTGTAATGATAAAAAGATTTTTAACCGGCGGAACAGGAGAAGTGATCGTTTTTTCTTTCACAGGTTTTTGAGCGGCCTGCAAACATACTGCCAATATGATGCAAGCAAAAACATGTTTCATTGTGTGCGGTTTGACAAAGAAAGCAATACAATGTAACCACATTGTTACTTAACCATTATTTTAATGTTAGAAGAAGGACGGTAGTAATTTATTCTCAGCAGCCTTTCCCTGTGTAAAGTTGTTAAATAGCCTGCCGGGCGTTATAAATTGGTAACGATTTGTTCATACTGTCCTCACAAATTAATAATACTGGGGTAACAAATCGGTTAAATCTGTTAATAAATTTTGTAAAACTTTTCCCACCTATGAACAAACGATGTATTGATGTTGCCATACTCTCTGACCTTCATCTTGGCACCTATGGTTGCCGTGCAAAGGAGATCGTCACCTATCTTAAAAGCATTAGCCCGCAAATCTTAATTCTGAACGGAGATGTTATTGATATATGGCAATTCACCAAGCATTATTTCCCTTCGACTCACGTGGCAGTCATCAAAGAAATACTGAACCTGATGACCTCGGGTACGAGAGTAATTTATGTTACAGGCAATCATGACGAAATGCTTCGCCGCTACAGCGATCTTCAATTAGGACAATTTCAACTCACCGATAAACTGGTGATCGAGATCGATCATAAAATGACGTGGATCTTTCACGGCGATGTTTTTGACAATACAACAAAAGGCAGTGCAAAATTTTGGGCAAAGATGGGAAGTAATGGTTATGCCGTATTGCTGGGATTCAATCGTTTTATCAACAAGTTCATGAAATTTTTTGGTCGCGAAAAGGTCTCCCTCTCAAAGAAAGTAATGCAGAAAGTGAATGAATCAATCATTAAGATTGATGAGTTCGAAACCCTGGTGGCAGAGTTGGCGATCGAAAAAAAATATGACTATGTGATCTGCGGACATATACATCAACCTCAAAAAAGAGTGATCAGTAACAAAGAAGGAAGTGTGGTATATCTGAATTCCGGCGATTGGGTGGAGCATCTTACTTCATTGGAATATTATAACAATGACTGGCATGTTTATAAATATGAAGAATCAAAACTGAAAACGATCAATGTTAAAGAAATGAAAAGGCAGGTCACCGATGTCATGACAGACCAGATCGCTATTTACCTGCATTCACTGGGAGCATGAAGAATGATAAGGTATGCCACGGTTATAAAACACCGATACCATCAAAGTATCCAGCTAACCGTGGCATATCTATAAACCATCAAGTATGAAAATCTTCTACGCAGTACAAGCCACGGGCAATGGCCACATCAGCAGGGCGATGGAATTGCTACCTCATCTTCAATCCCACGGAGCCGTCGACGTTTTCTTAAGCGGTGCGAATAGTTCCCTGGTTTTGGATGCGCCGATAAAATACCGGAGTAATGGGTTGAGTCTTTTTTATAATTGCACGGGTGGTTTGGATTACTGGAAAATGATGAAAGGTTATCAGCCTTTTAAACTGAAGAGAGAGATACAAGAATTGCCGGTGGAAAAATACGACCTCGTGATCAACGATTTTGAATACATCACTGCAGCAGCATGCATGAAGAAAAAAATTCCTTCAGTCCAATTTGGTCACCAGGGAAGTTTTCAATCAAACAAAACACCAAGACCGGAAAATAAAAGTACTGTAGGTGAATGGGTGTTAAAAAATTATGCAAAAGCAACTCATCATATCGGCCTGCATTTTGAAAAGTATGACGAATTTATCTTTCATCCCGTTATTAAAAAAGAGATTTTGGATTCTGAACCAACTGACAAAAATTATATCACGGTTTATCTTCCTTCCTATTGCGAACCACAGTTAGAAGAGCTCTTTCATCCATTTAAAGATTTCAATTTTCAAATATTCTCGAAAGAAACGTCACATGAAAAAAAATCACGCAATATCCGGTTTCTCCCCGTCGACAGAGGTTTATTCAATCATAGCCTGATACACTGCACGGGCATTATTACCGGTGGCGGCTTTGAAACTCCGGCCGAGGCCATTCATCTCGGAAAAAAGATTATTTCTATTCCCATTCGGGGACAATATGAGCAAGTTTGTAATGCAGCAGCTTTGGAAAGACTGGGAATCATGTGTCTTAAGACCATTGATGAACATTTTCCTTCCGCATTTTATAAATGGATAGAAGAAAAAAATCCGCTCCGCATTGATTACAGCAAAACTATTCCGGAAGCATTGGAATATCTTTTTGCCCTGGACGAAAAAATGAAATTGAACAAAGTAGGGACAGAATTAATGGCCAATTGATCTATAACCCGGTCCCTCCGTTCTTTCACCTGTGCACCCTGGAGTCGGATCGAATCCCGCTCACAGCCAGGGAGACAAAAATGATTTGTCGACAAAAACAACCTTTTTCTATCAGCAACCGTTTATGGAGTTTTGGCCATTTGAGAATATCATGCGTCCGATTTTTGATAACATGGAACTTATTGAAAGGGACAATTTTCTTTCTGCACTCGATAGTGGATTTAGAGAAGCTGCTTCAGGGGAAGGTTATTGTTTTTTTATTATGGGTGAAGCCGGGATCGGAAAGACGTCACTTGTCAAAGCATTCCTTAAAAAGACCGAAGATGAAAGTATTCAATACATCGGCGCCTGCGATTCTCTTTTCACCCCGCGGCCCCTCGGACCTTTGTACGATCTCGCCCTGCAAATCAATGAGAATTGGATCAATGAAATTAATTCTGTTTCCTCAAGAGCAGAATTGTTCTCAAGATTTGCACAGGAATTAACTCAGAAACAGAGGCCTGTTGTCATTGTATTTGAAGATATTCATTGGGCCGACGAAGCAACTCTTGATTTTGTGAAATTCCTGGCCAGGCGGATAAGTCGGTTAAAATGTTTATTCATTCTCACTCTTCGTGACGACGAGATCAGTCAGCAGTACTCATTACGAAATGTGCTTAGCGACCTGGCGCCTGATACGTTCACACGTCTCGTATTAACGCCACTATCTAAACAGGCAGTTCAGAAGCTGGCCGATGAAAAGGGATACGATGGAGAAGATGTATACAGCATTTCAGGCGGAAATCCTTTTTATGTAAATGAGATCCTGGCAAGTTATAGTCTTGGGGTACCTGATAGTGTGAAGGATTCAATACTCAGTTTTTATAACCGGCTTGAAGATGAGACAAAAAATGTACTGCAATTTTTATCAGTAATTCCCGAGGGACTGGAACTCATTCGACTTTATAAGATCGATCCTTCCTTTCACCAGGCCATCGAAAGTTGCCTTGGCAACAAGATCCTGGTAATTAAAAACAATAAGATCTTTTTTAAACACGAATTATACAGAAGAACTATCGAAGCATCTCTTTCGCCATTTAAGCGAATTGCTTTGAATAAGAGCCTGCTTGATTTTTTTCTAAGATCATTCGAAGAAAAAGGAGAGATCGAAAAAATTGTACACTATGCTAAAAATGCCGGTGAAAATAAACTGGTCGTAAAATATGCTCCTTTGGCTGCGAAGCAGGCTGCTTCGGTGGGAGCACATATTGAAGCATCAAAATTGTTTTACACTGCTATTGAATATTTCGAAGAAAATGACATGGATCAGCTTGTGAGACTGTATGAGGACTATGCTTACGAATGCTATCTCACCAATCAACTACAGGATGCGATCATTTACCAGGGAAAAGCTTTAAAAGTGTGGGAAGAGAAAAATGAAATTGAGCAATTGGGAAACAACCTGCGGCTTTTTTCAAGACTTTGGTGGTTTGATGGTAATCGTCAGAAAGCCGAAAGTTTTGCCGGTCGGGCCATTGAAGTTTTAAATAAACAACCATCTTCAAAAGCAAAAGCGATGGCATATAGCAACATGTCGCAATTGAAGATGTTGTCGGATCAAACCGGTGAATGCATATTCTGGGGAGAAAAAGCAATTACGATCGCACGTGACGTGAACGACCAGGAAACACTTGTTCATGCAATGATCAATATGGGCTCAGCGCTCATGCTTACTCAGTCATCCACACAAAAAGGAATAGACTTGCTGCAGGAAGGTCTCGAAATTTCATTAAAGAATTCTTATCATGAACATGCGGCGCGGGCTTATACAGCAATGGGGAGTAACCTGGTTACAATAAAAAATTATTTGTTTGCCAAACAAATCCTCGAAGAAGGGATCAACTACTGCGAAGAAAGAGATATTGATTCTTTGAAATTGTACATGCTGGGTTGGAAAGCAAGATTGAACCTTGAAACCGGTAAGTGGAATGAAGCCTTTACGATCGCCGGAAATCTTTTAAAAAAGGAAAACCTGCCGCCCGTTATCAAGATCGGGGCGCTAACTGTTGTTGCTACCATAAAAGTAAGGAGAGGCGAACCCGGCGCGCTTCCTTTGTTGCTTGAAGCAAAAAAATTGGCTTTTGTGACTACGGAATTGCAAAGAATTATCCCGGCTATGATCGCCCTGTTAGAATATGAATGGGCCTCAGGAAAAAGATGCATAGAGCAGGAGGTGCTTCATGAAACAATGAACATGTTTCTGCATTTAGAAAAAATTTCCAAAACATGCAGGTTCTTTTTCTGGTTGGACAAAATGAAGGACCATTACCCGGAGCTCAAGGAAAAATGCAAAAACAGCTTAAGCAGCGAGAAAACCGTGCCCGAGGAAGCCGACTCATGGGAACGGCTCGGATGTCCTTATGAACAAGCGCTGTCATTATTTGGCGGAACCGAAGAAGATAAAAGAAAAGCTCTTTTGATCATTCAACAGTTAGGGGGAGATGCTATTTATGAAAAACTCAAGATGGAAATGCGTTCTTCCGGCATCAAAAAAATTCCAAGGGGACTGAGAGGAAGTACAAAAGCAAATCCTGCACAACTTACAAACAGGGAACTGGATGTACTTCAATTACTAAAAAGAGGTATCCAAAACAGGGAGATCGCAGAGGTCCTTTTTATATCTCCAAAAACGGTCGATCATCATATCTCTTCGATCCTGTTTAAACTGGACGTTAATTCACGTTCGAGAGCCGTAACCGAAGCAGCCCGCCTGGGCATTGGAAAATAGGGAAGGTTATTTTACAAATTAGGGAACGACCCTTAAATACTCCTGTAATTACAATAACAACTTTGTATTGCACTAAAAAATCAACGCAATGAAAAAATTTATTGTTGAAAGAAAACTCCCCGGCGCAGGGAATATGACGGCAAGAGAATTAAAGGATATTTCAAAGACCACTGTTGAAGTTATATCCGCTTTAGGCAAACCTTATTCATGGGTACAATCGTTTGTTACTGACGATAAGATCTATTGCATTCACATCGCAGAGAATAAGGATGACATTCGTAACCACGCAAAATCGGGAAACTTGCCTATCAATACAATTGAAGAAATAAAACAAATAATTGATCCTGCAACCGCGGGTTAAGAGTTGTGGGCTTGTTGTTGAAATGTTAATGAAATGTATAGATGAACGATGGGAAAAAAAGGACAGCCGTTGGAAAAAGATAGGGATTCACAGGATTACATTCTTTCTAAATTGCGTCTTCAAAAAATAATTAAATAGTAAAATTTTGAAATCGTTAAACCTTAAATTTTATCAGATGAAAAAGAATGTAATCTTTCTGTTATTGGCATTTTTATCACTCAGTCTCTTTGCAAAGACCCCGGTGAGTAAATCACCCAATCCTGTATTCGGAGTTTTCGCAAAAACTGTTAAGGGAGAAAAGGTCAGTCCTTTGATCGAATCGAAATTCAAAAAGCAGTACGGCAACCTCGTCAATGTTTCATGGAGCGTCATCGATGATCTGTCAGGTATGCACATCACCATTGCTACATTCACCGAAGATGGCGAGGAAAAGGAAGTGTATTACTACGACGACGGAGAAATCTTTGGAATCGGAAAAACCATAAGAAGAGATCACTTGCCGGAAAATGTAACAAAATCAATCACCGCAAGATTCAGTTCAGGAGTTATTCAGATGGCTTATGAGTTTAAAGAAAGGAGTTCTTCAACCCGGTATTATGTACGGCTGATAACCCCGAAACATACCATGATCGTTTCAGCAAATGAATTTGGTGAGACAAGGGTTTATCAAAAAGAAAAATTGAGACACATATTTGAGTAAATCAAACGAGCGACAAAACTCTGTTATTACATACACAATCAATTATCATTAACCTTAAATTTTATCAGATGAAAAAGAATGTAATCTTTCTGTTACTGGCGTTTGTAACGCTTAATCTTACTGCGAGGACCCCGGCGGGAGGACCCGATCCCGGACCCGCAGTATTTGCAAAAGCTCCGACAGGAGCAAAGGTCAGTCCTTTGGTCGAGGCCAAATTCAAAAAGCAGTATGGCCCCATTGTAAATGTTTCATGGAAAGTTATCAATGAAATTTCCATAGCTACATTCACTGAGCAGAATACTCAAAAGGACGTATTTTATTACAGTGATGGAGAGACCTTTGGCTTTGGAAAACCTATAGACAAAGACGAATTGCCTAAAATAGTAAGTGGATCACTGAACAAGAGATTCAAGGAAGGAACTATCCAGGCTGCCTATGAGTTTAAAGCGTCAGATTCTCCAACACGGTATTACGTCAGGCTAATTGCTCGCGGTTATCTGGTGATTGCCTCGGCAGATGAGTTTGGCGACATAACCGTATATCAGAAACAAAAAATCAAGTGATCCCATTGATTCAATTGACCTCATAAAACGGGATGCAAGTCATCCGCCTTGTGCGGGTGACTTTTTCCAGTCAATTTTCAACGGTTCTTAAAATATAGAAGATATCTCCAACCGGGCAGACGGCGCGATAAAATGTGAAATATGATCATGACGGTAGTATTATTTGTAACTCATTTTTTCAAAAGAAAAAATACCTACACATTCCTGTTTTCAACTGCGATATCGGAAGGCATCACGGATTTGTTTAAAGAAATGGGATATAGTCTCGACGGGACCAACAAAAAAGAGAACGTAAGAAATGAACAGCTTTCGCAAAATGAGCAGGGCTAGAAACAAAATCAAATCCTCCCATGGATAAATTGAAAGGAGAGCCTTTTAAAAACTTATGAACCAAAAACTCATCATATCATTCCTGCCAATTGGGCTTACAGGTAAAATCAGCTTCAGGAATACAACCGGGGATATGCACCAGTTGATTCCCCATCCGAAAAAAATGGACAGTCACCACCGTAGCCGGTGATGGCAGGCCATTCTTCGGCAAACAAGGAAATATCCATTTGGCAGACATCAACAATCATCGCATTCGCAAAATAAGCTTTGAATAAGGATTGGCTGAAATCGACAGAGGGGAATCACCAATTGATCTTTAAAAATAAGAAAGATGAGCGAGATAGATTTCAACAAACTGATCAAAGACATCATTAGTGCCGCAAGAGGAGAAGCAACAGCAAATTTGAGCAGAGCAAAGTCTTTCGATGAGGGTAACAAATTAAGTATAACATTAAAACTCGAGGTCACAATCAGTAAAAATTCTACACAGGTATACCGGGACAATCAAAAAAGCTCCAGGAAACTTGTTTTGCTGACCATTGACGATCGTGAATAACAGGAGCAGTCTACAATGATCTACCGTTTTATAAAAAATAATCACGATGGGAATCATTACGAGGCAATACCCGCAGTTTCTTCTGAGGGCCTGCTGACATATTCTTCAATAAAAAAAATTAAACCAAGACGAATTGAATCCATCGATCTTTTACGAGGCACCGTGATGATAATAATGGCGGTTGATCATGTGCGTGACTATTTTCACAACAGCGCTTTCCTGTATAACCCGGAGGACCTTAACCATACGAATGTTATACTTTTCTTTACCAGGTGGATAACACATTTCTGCGCACCTGTTTTTGTATTTCTTGCAGGTATCTCAGCATACCTCTACGGTACTCACACAACAAAGAAAGAGTTATCAATATTCCTTTTTACCAGGGGATTATGGTTAGTGTTCACGGAACTCTTCATACTATCCCTATTCCGGACATTTAATCCCTCCTTTTACTTTTTTAATCTCCAGGTCATTTGGGTGATTGGAGTTTCAATGATCTTTCTGTCAGCGATGATCTACATGAAACGGGCCCTATTGCTTGTAACGGGCATTTTATTGATCGCATCTCACAACCTGCTGGATAATGTACATATAACAGGCAATAATATCCCCGCCTTTTTCTGGGCATTATTACATGAGACAGGCTTTTTTACATTCGGACATTTTACTTTTCACGTACATTATCCTGCAATACCATGGATCGGCATTATAGCTATTGGATATTGTTGCGGGAGTCTATTTAACCGGGAGTATGATCCTGAAAAAAGAAGAACAATACTTCTTTCCCTTGGGTTGATCGCAACTTCACTTTTTATCATTCTACGTTACACAAATACCTACGGTGATATGTCTCATTGGTCCGCTCAAGGCAGTTTTGCATTTACTATTTTGTCCTTTTTAAATGTTACCAAATATCCGCCTTCCCTTCTATATATATTGATGACACTGGGACCTGCATTGGTCTTTCTTGCATTTACCGAAAAACCACTAAATACATTCACAAAAAAGATCAGGGTATTTGGAAGAGTACCTATGTTCTACTACCTGCTTCATATTTTCCTGATACACCTGTTTGCATTAATTGCGGCAGTTATCAGCGGGTACAAATGGTCCAACATGATATTAACGACCATGGTAAATCGTTCTCCGGCATTGAAAGGATATGGCTTCAATTTATTAACAGTTTACCTCGTTTGGATGGCACTCATTTTCATTTTGTATCCAATCTGTAAATGGTTTGATGGTTATAAAAGAACTCATCGATCCAGCCAGTGGTGGTTAAGCTATATGTAAATATTATAAAAAGAATGCTAAACCAGGATAAACCAAAATTTTAAACCAAAGCAAGTCGTGAAAATCCAACTCTCCATACTGCTTTTTTTATATTCGACAATTTATTCTTTCGGCCAGGTGTCCATTAAAGGAAGAATAAAAGACCAGCAGCAAAATCTATCATTTGCCACCGTAGTTCTTCTTAACCCGGATTTTTCAACAATAAAAACCGCTGCAGCGGACGGCTATGGTGAATTTATTTTTCAAAACATTGCCCCTGGTTTTTACCTGGTTTCTTCTTCAGTAGTTGGATATTCCCAATTCCTTTCTGACAGCATTTCCGTTGAAAATACGAACATCATTCTTCCGGACATAATTCTAAAAGAAGTAACCACTGAATTAAATGTCGTGACTGTAAAGGCAAAAAAGCCTTTGCTCGAGCAAAAGATAGACAGGCTGGTAGTAAATGTTCAAAGTAGTATCACTTCATCCGGTAATACTGTTCTTGATGTTCTTCAAAAGTCTCCGGGCATCGTAGTAAACCGGCAGAACAATACAATTACGATGAATGGAAAATCCGGGGTAAAGATCATGATAAATGAGAAAATAATAGAACTGCCTTTGGATGTCGTAATTCAAATGCTGGATGGCATGAGTTCATCTAATGTTGAAAAAATTGAACTGATCACAGCGCCTCCTGCAAAATATGATGCTGAAGGAAATGCAGGGATCATTCATATTGTTATGAAAGGAACTGCAACCTTTGGCACAAATGGTTCCTTTGGTGTTACGGTGGGATACAGATGGGCAGAGACATTAGGGGGAAATTTTAACCTCAATCACCGTGGCAATAAGCTTGCATTCTTCATCGACTACTCCATCTTAAGAAATCACAACCTGCATATATTCAAAATGACAAAAGAAACCCTTCAAAATGGATTTGCGCAGACTCTGAATGATCACAGCCACAGGGAAAATATTACAACTCAGCAAAATTTAAATGCTGGCATTGAATTGAGGTTTACTAAGAATAGTTTAATAAACCTATCATTCACCGGCTATAGAAGAAATTGGGACCTGAATGCTTTGGCTAACGATGTCAACCGTGCAGCAATAGATTCTACTGTTGCTACCGACATGATTATCCATGAGTCAAATATCTGGCAAAGCGCAACTGCGGGAATTGGGTTACAAACAAAACCCAGTCAACAAACAGAGCTTAATTTTAACATGGATTATCTCTACTATCATAATGACAATCCATCTCAGTATAACAACAAATCGCTTTTTGAGCAAGGCAACATCAGCGAAGATTCAAAAATTGATTTAAAGAAAAAAACTCCTATTCGATTTGTGATTGCCAATGCAGATTATAAACATGTTTATTCTCCTTTATTCTCAATAGAAGCTGGCATCAAAGGAGTAACATCAAGTCTTAACAATAAAGTATTGACTCAGACACTGGAAAATAATGTATGGGTTACCGATCCCGTTTTTACTTCGTACTCTAATCTTAGTGAACAAGTTGGGGCAGCCTATGTTTCAACAAAATGGAACCCCTGGAGAGAATGGCAGATCAATAGTGGCCTCCGGTATGAATACACTCATACCTCTATCGGAACGCCGGCACAGAAAGACCTGGTGAACAGGAACTACAGAAACCTGTTTCCGAATCTCTCTTTGAAAAAAGACCTGGACAGTAAAAAAGACCTGGAATTTTCTTATTCGAGAAGGATATCAAGACCGACCTATAATGATATAGCTCCGTTTGTGTTCTTCTGGGGTCCAACTACTTTTTCGGCAGGAAACACGACATTGCTGCCGGCTATTTCCGATGCCTTTAAGGCTGGATACCATGTAAAGCGATGGATCATCTCATTACAATTCAGTCATTCTAAAAATGAGATAGCGTTCCTGCAGCCAGAGACCGACAGCCTGTCAAATCTCATTTACCGGTCTCAAAACCTAAAATATTTAAATACCCTTGGGCTTGTGAACTCGCTTTCATTTAACATGGCACCGTGGTGGGAAATACAAACAAACCTGGTTGCACAATATTTAATTGCCCGGACAATGCACCTGCAAAACAACACGAGAATACCTAACTATGGAGTTAATATCAACGTGATAAACTCCCTGAGACTTCCCAAAGACTTTGCAATTGAGATCTCAGGCATGTATCAATCAAAAACACTTTGGGGCATTTCCGAATTTCTTGCTGTTGGATCGCTGAATGCCGGTATTCAAAAAAAACTGGGTAAAGGAATACTGAGATTTTCAATAGATGATATTTTCAATACCAATAACTGGAAGCTCAAAACGAACCTGCCGGGAAATAATCTCAATTCATATTTTGATTATGATTTCCATACGCGATATGCCCGTTTAACTTATACACGGAGTTTTGGCAATAATAAATTACAATCGGTAAAATTAAAATCCGGGGCTGAGGAAGAAAGAGCAAGAGTGGCAAACTAAATAAAGTAAACTTATTTCTCATGTGGTTTAGCTAACACCTGGTGTTTTTACACTGGGTTTTTTTATAGCACGGACTTCGCGGATTACAATGGATTTCGCGATTACATCGAAATAGATTTTATCAGCCCTTTTAATTTATCCGCAGATTTATTTAGTGATAACTTTTCATTGTCGGTTATTTGCAGTGTGAGTACTTCTCTCACACCGCTGCGGTCAACAATACAAGGCACACCAAGATAAACATCACTTACTCCATGGAAGTTTGTAAGCAAAGTGGAAACATTTAATACTGACGCCTCGTTCTTTAAAATAGCTGTGCATATGCGATCCAACGCAAGGGCAATGGCATAGTAGGTCGCGCCTTTTTGCTTCAATAATTTTATAAGCAGCATCTCTTGTGTTAACAAATATTTCCTGCTTCTCTTCATCATTCAGCAAAATTTCCGAGCCGGCGATATTCGCGAGGCTCCAAACTGCCAGTTCGGAATCGCCATGCTCACCAATAATGTGTGCATGTACACTCCGCGAATCAATATTTAATTTATTGCCGATAAGATAACGAAGACGGGAGCTATCCAGTAAAGTACCTGAGCCAATAACCCGATGGACAGGCCATCCTGATTTCTTCCACGTAAAATAACTCATGATATCAACAGGGTTGCTCGCAATAAGCAATATGCCATCTTTGTTATGTTTTAATACTTCGTCGGTAATGCTTTCAAAAATGGTCACATTGCGTTTTAGCAGATCTATTCTCGCTTCACCGGGTCTCTGTGGCACTCCTGCAGTAATGACAATGATGTCAGCTTCCCCGCAATCTTCATAACTGCCGGCCCATACTTTTGATTTTCCCAAAAACGGAAGGCCATGATTCATATCAAGCGCGTCACCAATAGCCTTTGGTTTGTTGGAATCTATCAGCACCAGCTCATCCATACGGCTTCGCAATAGTAAAGTGTATGCAGTAGTTGAACCAACAGCGCCAACACCGATCACCGCAATTCTTGTTTTCTTTGAAAATGACATTGATTTGCAAAAAACCTGCTGCGAAAATAGATCAATTGAGGCTCTGTCTTGTCAACTAAGAGAAATGTAAAAATTTTATGAGCATTACTGGACTGCCTCCCGGACATTTTGTTTGCGTTGTTCTACAGCTCGTCTTCTCTTTCTTGAAGAAGGTGGAGTGATGGTGAGGCCTTACCGACAATCTCTTCGCACAATCCAAAACTCAATGTCATTCCTGCTCCGCCTACACAGTTGATAATGGTCACTCCTTCTTCCGGTCGAAGAATTAATTCGGTTTCGCCATTTGTAAGTTTTGGATATATCCCGTTCCATGTTTCAATGATCGTTTCGTCCTTGAAACGTGCAAATTTTTTAAGGTAGTCAAGGATCATCTGGTTGATGAAATGCTTGTCAAATGGATCGTGTGTTGATCCATATTCATGCGAATCACCGACCGTCAATTCACCGGTTTCGTTTTGTGAAACCATAACGTGAATGCCCCATTTCAAATAATGAGAATACTCATTTTCAAAAAATTCTTTTAAGGAGGATAGGTCAGCTGCAGCAAAGGATTTATAATGTACCAATGATAATCCACCAGCCAATGCCGGACCAATGCGTTCATTATTGGGTTGTGCCGCCATCCGCATCATTTGCAACTTGCATTTGGTAACTTCTATCGCTGAGTAAAAAGAAGGGTAAAGCGTTTCAAAATCTGCACCGGAACAAACATAGACCTCATCGGCCTGGAATTCTTCATCTGCGGTGAAAACAGACGGACAGCTAATTTCCGTAACAGCTTTGCTCCATAAAAATTCGACACCATATTTTTCCTGCAGATAAGAAGGAATTGAATTTATCGCTTCCCTGGGATCAACGATCATTTCCCGCGGGCTATGCAAGGCTCCCAGTAAATTTTCGTTCACGATCACGGGAGAATAGTGGTCCACAGCGCCAGGCGCCAGTAAGCGATATTGACGATGCCTGTAAATTTCGGCCAATTCACAAAGGACATCCCATTCATATTTATTATACGCTAAATGCAATGAGCCCACTTCGTCATGCCAGATCTTTGCGTCCCTGCAGGTCTCTTTCCAAATGTTTGCAGACAGCAGCGCTCTTTCATATAATTTACCATCCGGCTGGCCAATAGGCCAGATCATTCCAAAATTGCGGATGGATGCGCCGACGGCTCTATTCGTTCTTTCGATCACTTTCACATCATATTTCCTTACAGCCAGTGCCCTTGCTGTAGCAAGCCCCAAGATGCCTGCACCCACAACTATCGCAGATTTATGCATAACTTAAGTTTGATGACGGGGTAAAATATCGTTGATACTTCCTTCTGAAATAAATGGATGAAAAAATGGTAAGGCCGACCCCCAATATCGAAATTGACACGATCATTTTTACAAAAAAATCACTGTAGGATATATTGCTATTGCTGAAATTTTTTACGAGCAACACTATGTCGCTCCCCAGGTAACCGAAGGAATCAGCCACATAAATAATAAAGCAGGCATTGCTCACGTACCGGAAACTTGCGATCATTCTTTCAAACAACATACAGTTGAACGGAACATATCCCATATACAATCCAACGCCCGTGATAGTCATCCACCAAAACGCAGAGAGTTGGTTATAAACAAAAAATAAGGTGCCGATTAGCGATAACACAAATCCAAGGACAATTAACAAATGATTGATCTGTAAGGCGCGGATGTTTCTTTTTACATACACTAACAGGCTCATCACCACTAACACTAACAAAGAAGAAGGGATCTCGGTCCTGGTAAAAAGCGAAATATCATTTCCGTGACCTGTCTCTTTCCAGATATTGGCCGCAAAATTACTTCTGTAATCGCGAATGATAGTGAGCATGACATAAACGACAAGCAGCATAAACAATCCCGGGAAAAAAGTTTTTATAAAATCAATCCTCTCTTTTTTATTCATGGGTTTGCGTTCAGTACGTAATAATATATCGTCTTCGGTTGGTTTTGGTGTCTTTTCCAGCAGCCAGGTAAAGAATAAAAGAGGGATAAAAAAAACCAGGCCGGTAACGAATGGCATCCACCATTGATCAACATTCCATCTCAATAAGATAAATTTTCCTGCGCTTTGAGTGAAGCCAGAAGCAAAAATGAAACTTGAAGAGAGGGCTGCGCCAAGAAATTCTGTTGTCTTTCTCCCTTCCAAATAGCGAAAAACAAGACCGTAAATGATGCCTAATGGAAATCCATTGATCAGCAGGAAAATAATATTGTAAGGTGCGGGCACAAGAGCAAAAAATAATAATGCCGCCCACGCAATGCCAATAAATTTCAAAATAATTAGGGTACGGTTCTTATTCCTCAACTCTGCGATGAATTTTATCCCAAAGAATTTACTCAATGTGTAGCCGGCAGTTTGCGATATTACCAACCATATTTTATAGTCAATGCCCAAAAAACGCAGGCCCGGATACTCCGCTACCGTAAATGGTTTGCGGAAGGCATACATGCATGTATAGACACAAAAAGCAGAAAGAGCAGCCAATAAAGTAGCCAGCCAGGCAGGAGTTTTGTATGTCAGCGATAGGGACATTACATTATGATGGAGGGAATTTCAAGCAGGCTATTTACAATATGTGTTGGTCTCGAGTTTTCTAATTCAGCCGTCCGGTAAGCACCGGTAGTAATAGCGATGTTGTAACTGCAACCCACGTTTTTTCCTTCTTCAATGTCAACGGCTGTGTCACCAACCTTTGCTACCATAAGAGGGTCATCTACACCCGCACGGTACATAAGTTGTTCTATCATGAAAGGATGAGGCCGGCCCTTTATTACTTCATCACTGGCAATATAGTCGTCGATCAATCCCTTTTCATTCCATTGAAACCGGTGTACGATCACATCAGCAATGTTTCTTGGGAACCCCGTGTTGAGAGCCACAGTGATCGATCTTTCTTTCAATTGCTGAAAAAGTTCTTCCGCTCCCGGAGCGGGTTTCACTTCGGGCGAGCATTCATAAAATTCAACCATCTCTTCAATAAAATCATCGTAAATATCTTCGATCATTTCATCATCATCCCGATAGCTATCGGGATCGATCCCGTGTTTCTCAAGCATCATTTGAATAGCCAGTTTCTTTTCATAACCCATTAAAGGATTGATCTCTTCCGGGGAAATAACAATATCCTGGTTCTTAAAAGCATTTTGAAATGCAGTAGCGACAAAATTCTTATCAGTCACTGTTGTACCAGCCATATCAAACACTACAAGCTTTACAGGCATAAACTAATTTTTGTGAAAGCTACATTTCAATTGTAATGCATGAGCAAAATGCAGATGAAGAAAACATTAATTCTGCACCATGAGGTGCTGGAAAGCCATTTGTTTATATATCTCTAATGAGGGCAACGGAACTCTTTCGATCTTAGCCTTGTCATCCCATTCACGTATCTTGATAAACAGAAGATAAAGATTATCAGACTCAAATTGTTTTGCTTCGGTGTCATTCATTCTCCCTCCCTGCTTGTCAAGCGTAATTTTGCTTGCATCTGAAAGCTTATTGTAATATTCAGGATATTTAAAGGTGAGATATCTTTTTGCCGGCACGTGGCTTTCTACGAGTCTTGCTATTTTTTCTGAAAAACCTTTTTCACGCAGATACTGACTGCCCAGGCTTTCATGATCCATCACTCCATAACCATCCATCTGTTTTGTTTCAAAAACGTGTTCGCATAAATGACCGATATCATGAAAGAATGCTGCAAGGATCACCTCATCATCATAGCCTTCGGCTTCGGCCAGTTGTGCCGCCTGGCACATGTGCTCGATTTGTGAAACGGGTTCACCGATGTAATCAGCAGCACCATAGTTTTCGTACAAGGAAAAAATTTCACTAACAACAATTCGTGCCTGGTCAGCATTCATAAAAAATTATTTACCGTAAATAGTTGAAATAGGTTCCATCACAGGATGATTGGGTTTAAAGTTATATCCCAATAATGCAGCAATAGTAGTGGCAATTTGTCGCTGGTATAGTGTTTCATTTGTTCTGACCTCACCAGAGGGGGCAGTATCTGGTCCAATGGCAGCGATCCAGATCTGGCCCGCATCCTTTATTTTTTCACCGTGATGCTTCCATTCTTCTTTGACGGCATTGCCGCGTCCGTGATCGCAGGTAATGATCAATGTGGTTTTGTTTTTATACCCGGGCATTGATTGAGCAGTTTTCCAAAGATCGGCAATCATCGCATCTTCTGCGTGAGCAGCGCCAAGATATTGATCATAGAAACCCCCATGTGCAAAATCATCAGTCTCATCAAATGCGATATACAATACTTTGGGTTTATATGCTTTTAAATATTCCCGGGCTGCAAAATAGGTGAATACATCGGGTCTCACTCCCAACGGCCTTGTGGTGAGAAACTGCATATCGTTGATCAATTTTAATTCCGGGTTATTAAATTTTAGAGTATCCACATCAGCATTTACTAAAATGCCGCTGCGCGGGCTGTTCAATATATACGGAAACGCATCCCACGTTGAGAATACTGCCACTTTATCTTTATACTTTGACTGATGATTGATATACTCAAGAACATTTTCATTTTTGTTCCAGATCTTATCATTCGAATTGACACTGTCATCGGGATACCCGGTAAATATTTCGTTGTAACCAGGATAAGAAAACCAATACTTATTTGCATTGTTCACTTTATTGTCCTTCCACCTGTTGCCGTACAACTGACCCTGCGATCGGATCGTATTCCAGAAAAAGGGAAGAAGTTTTTTTCTTCTTTCTTCAATCGATGATGTCCAGAATTGTTGTTTTAGTGAAGCTGTGTCATGGACATAGGTGCTGTCGTTGATCAGCAAACTGTCGGCACCACCAAAAACCTCTTCCCACCGGAATCCGTCAAGAGTAACAATAATAATGTTTTCTGTTTTTGATTGCGCACGCAAAAGAGAAATTAAAACAAAAAATAAAGCGGATAAAAATATTTTTTTCATATTGGGGTTTTCGATAGGTATGCCACGGTTTTTACCAATATTCATAGCTAATTAAACAAAACCGTGGCATACCTTACCGTTTAATGTTTTTAAAAAAAGGCGAAACTTAGAAAAGATTCGCCGTGAGAAAACTGCTATGCTTGCAAAAAGAAATGATTATTTAAGTATCCACATTATCCCGTTAATGTCGTCATTACCTCCAAATTGAGCATCCAGGGCCGCTTTGTAATTGGATGAATTAGCTGTTTGTTCTGAACCCGGATATTTATACCTCATTGCAATCCTTCCTCCATTCCCCGTACCTGGCCCGGTAGTAAAGGTCGGCACACCTGTCCTTCGATAGGTGAAATAGGATTCGAATCCTGAATGACGAAACAGGGCAATGTATCTTTCTTTCAAGATCTGTGTAAGCGCTGTGGCTTTATCAGCTGAATATTTTACAGAGGCCTGGCTATAGAAATCGCTGAATTCAAAATCTACATTGTACTGGTTGTATACCGCAGTTGATCCGGGAGCTCCTGATTCATAAAAATATACAGTAAAGGATCCTGATTCAGGAATTCCGTAGTATGCCATTGAAGCTTCAATGCCTGCTTTGTAATGAGCTTCTGCATCCCCTAATGGGCCGGTAGTAACCCAACCGCGGTTTATAGCTTCGGCAATATTAAAAAGCAATTCAGGATAACCGATCTGGATACTTGGTTCACCGGTATATGTTTCGTAATAATGTTTGCGATTGATCAGGGAATACTGACCCGCATTTGCCTTTACATACATTATTCCAAGGTCCTCACCGGGGTCGGCACCTATAAACGCACTAAAATCCGTTGGACTTGTTCCGCCCGAAACGATCGCCGTTGCGGGTTCAGCAGTTATGTAAACTCTCGGATCATGGGTTTGAGTAAGCAAACTAATATAAGTGGCGGACGTGTTATATCGCAAAGCATCAAAACCAAAATTATCCGGGCTCATTGGATACTTGTTAGTGGGATTAACAAATTGAAATACCAGGTTATCATCCATACTTGTCATTATTGGATACTGATTTGCATCACCTAATATAGTGGCAAACTGTTGCTTCACATTTAAATCAGCATCATCCGCTTTTTTACTCAGGTGGATCAGAAGACGCATGACGGAAAGTATTCACCACTTTTCTCCATTTCGACAGATCATTATTAAAATAGAAATCTCCACTGATGGTAGCGTTACTTGCAATTAATTGGGCTAACTCTGTGTTTGCACTGTCAAGCCATGCAAAAGCTTGTTGAAACACGGTCTTCTGAGGATCGTATGTTGGCGTAAGATTACCGGCTCCCTGTAACGCCTGGATCACGGGAATATCTCCCATTTCGAGACTCATTTTTGCAAAGAAGTACGCTTTGAAAAATTTTGCCATTGCTTCATACGAGTTCACCGCCGGCAAACCGATCTTTGCTGCTTCTTCAACCATCTTATCAGCATTCTTCAATGTAGGATAATAATTATCTCCAGGACCAAAATCATAACGGTTATTGCCATAGTAATCATAATTACACAAGAAATATTGAGAATACCTTTCGCCCGTGCCATATGGGGCATCGTACATATCGTACAAAATTTTATTGAACAGCAAAGAAGGCGGTACGCTGGTTGGTTGATTTTCATTCGTACTCAAATCATCAAATGATTTTTTACAGCCAGACCCTGCCGTTGCAATGATTACTGCCATAAAAAATATATAGAATATCGTTTTCATTTTTTTGATTTTTTGATTTCAGAATACAATATTGATGTTAAAGCCATATCTCCGTGTAGTGGGCGACTGCAAACCTGTTAAGCCTGTTTCATAATTGTATTGATCAAGATCCACGTCCTTAAATCGTTCGTCTTTGTAGAAATAGACCAGGTTACGTCCGACTATGGAAAGCGTTACTTTGCTGATAAAGGTTTTGTTCAGAAGTCTACCAGGCAGATCATAACTGATCGTAACCTCTCTGAGCTTGGCATACGTTTTACTCATCAGGTTAGCTTCATTAATGTTATAATATTTACTGACATAATCCTGGACCTGTGTAGTGGTAGTATTGGGGGCAAATTGCAGGTCTTTATAATTGATGATATTGCCATAATCGTCATAATTGATAGCAACGCCGTTTGAAACAACAACACCTTCTCCCACGTATGCTCCCTTCCAGTTTGGATCGCCTGCATGATCGTTATCCTGTGATCTTGCTGCACCCAACGCACCTTCTGCGGTCTCAATATTTCTGCCACCGCGCATGGTTTTATTGTGCATATAATCGCTGGTGATTCCGCCTACATTGCCATCAAATTGAAAACCGATAGACAGAGTTTTCCAGGAGAATTTGTTGTAGATACTCCATTGATATTTTCCATTCAGGTAACCAAGAAATTGAGATTTGGGATTGGTCAGTGGTTTGCCTGCTGCATCGTTAATGATTTGCCCATCCTCAGTACGCACAAATGCACTGGTATATAACGCATCCACCCTGTCACTGTAGTATGATCCATTCGGCAAGGTCTTTTTGATATCTGCAGTGGTGTAGTAGTCTCCAAAAATTTGTTGACCCGGCGGTAGTTCTGTATACCTATCCTGGAAAGTTGAAATATTTACCAGGATATCCCAGTTAATTCCGTTGCTTGTTTGTATAGGTCTGCCTGATACTGAAAATTCAAATCCGGTCTTTTTAGTTTTTAAAGCGTTTATGTAATACGTGGTATAACCGGTAGTTGGAGAAATTTGATTAGCAAGTATTCGCGGCCCATCTATATATTGAAAATAAGTGGCGCTTAATCCTAACCTGTTCTTTAAGAACTTTATGTCAAAACCGGCTTCATAATTTACGCGGTTGAATGTTTTAATATTGGGATCGACAATAACATCAGAATATCCAGCAGCAGGCTGATTATTATAAGCTTTGCCGGTTGAATAAACCGGGATCAATGAATAATCAGGACCGCCATAAGGAGATAAATAATTGTTACCGTAATCCAGCGGATAATTGTAAATCGGACCTCTCGGATCCTGGTCAGGATGACCAAATGCCGAAATTGTTGAATACGGTGCCATGCCAATTGTAGGTTGTGTCGCATCGCCGTGAACAGCGGCATAAGACGCCCGTACCTTCAGGAACGAAATTATATCAGTGATATGAATATAATCACTGATAACAGAAGCCACTGAAACACTCGGGTAAAAATAACTGTTGTGATTCTGAGGCAGGGCAGATGACTTATCTACACGGCCGGTAGTAGAAATAGTGGCATACTTACCAAGGGAAGCATCAAGTGAATAATATGCACTACTGACCCGCATGTCTGAAGAAAAACTGTTTGCCTGCACGGGATTCAGAGAATTGCTGAAGCTATATACCCCGGGCACACTTAAATAATCGGTAGAAGTAAAATTCGAATTATATGAGAATGACCTGATATTTCCACCGACGAATCCTGAGAGGTTCAGAAATTTCTTAACCGTATAATTATAATTCAATAACACCTCTGTATTGTTTTCAAATAAATTCCTATGGTCCTCCCTGTAATCTCCTTTATTTCCTTCCCTGCTGTACGGGTGTGCCGAGTACGGCATTTCTTCGAGTTCTCAGTAAACCGTATGTTGTTACCTGTGTACGGCCTGTTACATTCAGGTTGTCATTGATCTTAAAGTTTGCAGATACATAACCATAAATATCCGTTTTGTGATGACCTCTCAGCCATTCATTCACCATGAACCAGGGATTATGATACCGTTGATACTCTGCAAAAATATTCTGCGTTCCTACTTTGCCCGGTTGCCATTCTCCTTTGATCAACGGTGATGTAACATCCCAGTCATCGCCTGTCCATACCGACATGTTATAGATCAAACTGTTCGGCCCATAATCCACATCTGGAAAATTAGGAGTGTATTGCCTGTTGTAATTAAGATTGGCTTCTATCTTCAGCCTTTTTGACGGACTAAAGGAGCCATACATATTGAAATTTGAAATGTTCAGTTGCATGTTTGGAATGATACTCTGCTGGTAAGAGTGTGAAAGAGAAAAACGCAGATTATAATTATCCCCGGCAGCACTTAATGAAATATTATTGGTGGTTTGAAATCCCTTTCTTAGAAAACGATCCAAATTGTCTTTACCACGGGCGACCCAGGGCGTGGGTTTAATATTCCCGGTCCATACATAACCGCCGGGAAAAGTTGTAGTAAATGTTTGATTAGGATCGTACTCTCCATCCCATTGCGGTATTGGTTGGCCTTGAAACTTTGGCCCCCAGACATCATAGTCAGCATCGTTTAAGCCACCACCCAAACCATTGCCAAAAGCATACAGTGCATTTTCGCCCGGTCCATATTCATCCTGTACTCTTGGAAAAGCAAGAAATCCTTTATCAACGGAATTAGTTGAATTGATCTCAACCGTCCATCCCTTACGATTTCTATTTCCTTTTTTGGTTGTGATCAAAATAGCTCCTGATTGGGCCCTGCTTCCATATAGTGCTGCGGCAGTGGGGCCCTTTAACACCGTGATCGATTCAATATCATCAGGACTGATGTTCCATGTGTCAGAGCTGATAGGAATTCCATCTACCACGTATAAATTAATTTCATTCCCCCTCAAAAGAACGACTGGTTTACGCAGCAACTCCGCGGAAGGACCTACCGACAGACCGGCTATCTTACCTGTCAGCCCGGTAACAGGATTCTGATCCCTCGCTTTTACTAATTCCTCCCCTTTTATTTCCTGTACTGAATAGCCAATTTTTTTCACTTCTTTTTTTACACCAAGAGCTGTTACAACTACCTCAGATAAACTTTTCGCACTGCTAACAAGCGAAATGTTCGCGGCCTGTGCGGCCTTTATTTCCAGGGGCATAAAACTTACATGGCTAATAACAAGAATATCCTCGTCGCCCGCCTCTATTGAAAATTTTCCACTTTGGTTTGTCAGGGTTTGCCGGTTAGTACCTTTTACCACTACGGTAACATCACTAACGGGTTTTTGATTTTCATCCGAAATACTTCCACTTACGACCCGTTGTGCCATAGCTATGCATGACATCGCAAGTAGGGAAATAAGAAAAGAGATTTTTTTACAACGGGAAAAGAAATCAAGCAGCATACAATTTGTTTTTGGTTTGCCGTAGAAATTTGACGGGGCGAAATTCTGTCTGCAATGTGAAGACAATCTTATGTGCAGATGAACGAATGATTAATGTAAAGTAAAATTTGTATGAAATTTCAGTCCGTAACTTTTACTTAATAGACAAATCGTATAAGTGGGCCTGTTATGCAAAATCATTTTTACGGTAGCCTGAATATATCGGTTCAAAATTCCCGATAATGATATAAGTTATGAAACGAGGTTCATTATTTTTTGTATTGGAATAGAAACCTCCAGGCGACAACCTTTGCCCGGGCAGGAATTAACGTGAGTAACCCCGTTATAAAATTTTACCCGGTTGTCTATGTTCCTTAATCCAATACCTTTCGATTTTTTGTTTCTATCAAAACCAACACCATTGTCGGCGATTGTTAAATCGAGTTTTTGAGGATCGACCGCTATTTTAATTTCCACATGGCTGGCAGCCGCGTGTTTTAAAATATTATTCATTTGTTCCTGCACTATTCTATATATCATCAGTTTGATATCCTCATTTAATAATTTCTCATTAAGATCCGTAACCAGTGATATTTTAACCGGTGTAATGGACTGAATTTCGTCTACCAGATCATGGATAGCTTCAGCAAGAGGAGTATCAAGTGACGGGGGAACTAATTTCCTGGAAAGCCTTCGTATCTCTTCAATGATAAACGTTACATTTTGATAGCTCTTTGATATAGCATCTCCGAGTGTTTCAGGGTTTCCGCCAAGAGCCAACTCAAGATATAATTTTGTGGAAGCCAGTATCTGGTTGATATTATCATGCAATTCTTTTCCTAATTCTTCTCTTTCCTTCTCCTGGACCTGGATGGCAGCTTCCGTGATCAGTTTCTGCTGCATGATTCTATGACTGACGAGTTCAGCCTCTGCGTTCAATTTTTCGGTCACGTCATTGGACAATATAAGTCTTGCGGCCTTCTCCTGGTAAATAATATTGTCAGCGATCACATCCACCATGATCACCGTTTCATCTTTCTTTTTATGCCTCGATATACCTCTGTATTCTCTCTCAACGCTGCGATCTATTGCATCAATATACTTTTCTGTGTCTTCGGCTGGAAGAAGATCTCTTGAGTTAAGCTTCAAAAATTCTTCCCTGGAATACCCATAGTGATCCACTGCTGCATCGTTCACATCCATTACCTTCAGCGTTTCTTCAGAAATGATCCACATGGGCATTGGATTGCGTTCAAACAGTAGCTTATAGTTTTGGGCTCTTTTCTCCAACTCGTCTCTCGAGTGCTGTACTTGTATGGCCATCGCATGGAACTCTCTTGCCAGCCTACCAAATTCGTCCCGCCTGTTAAGATCTAAAATCGAAGAATAGTTGCCGGCCGCAAGTAACGAATTGGCCATCGTAAGATTTTTTATGGGCTGGCCTATATTCTGACTGGTGAGCCAGGCAATAAAAAATCCGATGATGAGTAAAAGAAAACCTGCTATGATTAACCAATATAAAATGCGATTTGCAGTTTCGAAAACTTTTTTCCTCGATAGTTCCACAACAATTAGCCATTTACTATTCTTTACAGGACAAACGGAGGCAATCACAGAATTCTTTTTTGAGCTGGTGTATTCAATGATCTTGTTTTCGCTAAGGTCATTTACCGGTGGTGAGGAAACAGGCTTAAGCAGATCAGTACATAACGATCCATCTACGTTGCCAAAGAAAATACCGGCATCAATGCCCATTAATTGCGACAGCTGTTCTAATGCTCTCGGCGTTGAAACAACTCTTCTCCACCTTACAATATAGCCGATCAATTGTTTGTTTTCAATGATATTAACAATGATGGGATAATAAATTGAATTACCAACTGCAAAAAGTTTTTCCACTCTCCCCGAGTCGTTTTTTTCAGCTGAAGAAGTTACAATCGAGTCAATATTAATATTTAAATGAGGGAGACGACCTGCCGGGTTTATGAGAGTAATCCCTTTTAAGTTTTTCAATTCTGCCCGGACAAATAAAGTATCGCCCTGGAGAGCCTCCAGCAATTTTATCGTTTCCCTGGTAGAATCTTTCCCATTTGACAACAAATACCTTTTAATAGCTGGTTTGTTTGCAATCGAATACGTGGTGGAAACGAAATTGTGTGCATTGCCTGCGATCATGGTGCTTAGTTGGTCTGACAAATTTTTGAGACGGTCCTCCCCTAACTTAAGGGCTATTTTCCTGGCCCCTATATATGAAATGCCACCGAAGATCAATATGACAATCAGCAACTGTAAGCAAATGGAAAAAGTGAGCCGTTGGCGAATAGAATTCCGCAAAAAAAACAAAAATCCCATAGCGTGTAGTTAGGTAGACGTCAAGAAGATTTCGAAATCGTCACAGGGAAGGTTTAGCAGGTTCCTCTTCACAATTCATTTAAGGAAAACAAGTTATAGAAAAAGAATTATAAATACCTCTGCAGCGCCACTTAGTTGAAGTTATAGGTAAAAACCATTATTCAGCAATTCCAAAGTCGAGATAAAAAAGAACCGGCCTGGTACTGAAGACCAGGCCGGCTAAAAACTGCAAAGAGAATTCTACCCATCATGCATGGCTAATGCTGAACAAAGAGCAAATTCTGCGAAAGAAGATAAGAACTTAATGCAAGATGTGATGTCTCTGTTAACTAGCAATTACAACAGGATTATTTTAATGTTACCAAAAGAGTGAGTAAAATAAATTCCCATCTGAGAAAGGGGAAAGGAGACACATGCGGCTAAAATGTTTTTTAATTCACTGTATTTTTTTTATATTGTTTCAGATGATACAAGGCAGCAAATATTTCTTTACGGGCACGTTAATATTGCTCTTAGGCGTTTTGCACGTTCAACCACTGTACGTCCATCAAAAGGTCAGGAAACAGACGATTTGTGTCTCTGAGTGTCAAAAGAAAAAAACTTGTGACAAAAAGAAATCTCCCGAGCGGGAAAACCGCGATTGCTCTGATGGTTGCAATCCATTTGTCCCATGTCCGATGGGTAGCTGCTGTTACCTGGTTGAAAATATCTTCTACGAAAGAACTCTCCCTATACGGAAACAGAAACTTCCTCTCTTCGATGATATGACGTTGTTCAATGCAATCTCAGAATGCTGGCACCCGCCTGAAATGATCTCCTGATTTTCGATAAACCATTCAGAAAACAATTAATTCTTAAAAAATGAAAAGAATATTTTTAAGCCTGTTGATTATTGCCTTCATGGTTTCGCCAGCCTTTGCGTCCCACGACGGAGGTAAAAAGAAGGCAAAGAAGAAGGCCCAAGCAGAATGCAAGCGGGATGAATCATGTGATCCTAAGAATTGCAACAAAGACAACAAATGTTGCGATTACCAGGATTGCAAAAAGGGCGAGAATTGTCCTCCCGTTTGTCAACAAAAACAATAAATGTTGAAAGAAACATTTGGGGCCACTTCTGCAAAGGAGTGGCCCTTTTGCTTAACACAAAATCTACATGTTTCTGATTATTTAATGCCCCGTCCGAAGCATATCAGCATATTCATTTGGTAATGGACTTTCTTCAACAGCTTTTGCAGCTTTTTCAATATCATAATCAAATCGGATGAATTGAACTCCGACACTCTCTGAGATAGTAGTAACGCTGTAACCGTTTATTGTGAGCAAAACGTAACCGCCCTGGGGATTTCCGTCCTTTGGTTTTCCAACTGAACCAATGTTGATCGCATGTCGAAAATGGTTTTTGTTTTCATCCATTGAGTTTAATATCCTGTGATAGGGTTTGTGTGTATGCCCAAAGCACATAATGTCTGCATCAGCATCTTTCATAATTCTCATCAGGCTTTTTTCATCTCTGTCTTCAAATAAATATTCATTGATCCTTCGGGGACTACCATGTACGAAGAGAACTTTGAGCCTATCATTATTTAGCTGGAATTCTAATCTTATATGTGCAGGAAGAGTTCTAAGATATTTCCTTTCATCATCTTTTACCGCAGAGTTTGTATAAGAAATAGAAACTGCACCCATTTCTTTTTCTTTGTCAGTTTTATAAGCACAACCACAGTCATCACTTGATCTTCCAATACCAAAATCATAATTACCAGCTATGGTTGGTATGCCTCTTTTCCTTATTTCATTAATAACTTCGTTTGGCCAGATATTATAACCCACAAGATCACCGAGACAGTAAATCGCGTCTGGCTTTTTTTCTTCAATATCTTTTAAGCAAGATTCAAGAGCAGGAAGGTTAGCATGTATATCACTGAATAATGCAATTTTCATATTGATTCTATTTAGTAGCTGAACTTAAATATTTCCATATCGGGATTGCAACAGCCGCACCTGCAACGGTCGCCGTTAGATAAATCCAAAGATGTTCTTAATGTCCTGATACAATGCCGGAGCTAAAGACCGGGCGGGATTCATAGATGCTCCACAAATAGGCCCGGCAAACATAGCTTCTAATAAAACGACCGATCCGATTGCCAATCCTGCAAACATTCCCTGTTCTTTGCCGCCCTGTGCAACATTCATAATCACCAGCATCAGAAGAAAAGTGAGCAAAAATTCTAAAACGAATGACCGGCTATCAATACCGGCAGGCAACGTTGTTCCAAGTAAATCATTTAAGGGAAATAGATATTTCAGGACAAGGCTGGCAAGAAATGCGCCGGCAACCTGGGCTGTAATATAAGGAAGCAGGTCTCATAACGAGAATCTTCCGGCAAGGGCAAAGGCAATGCTTACTGCTGGATTTAAATGAGCGCCTGATATGTCTCCTAAAACATAAATCATACTCATAACAATGAATCCAAACGTAACAGCCACACCTAAATGACTAACTGATCCTTTACTTTCTTCGTTAATAATCACAGCACCTGTACCGCAAAAGACTAATGCGAATGTGCCTATTAGTTCAGCAACATATTTCTTCATTAAGTGATGATTAATTGCAGCAATCAGGACCACAGCATGTCTTTTTTTCTTCAGTTGGTTTCTCCGCATATACTGTGATGCTTCTGATACCGGTGCCGGATTCTTTGAATGCAACAATTTGTTCCGTTGATAAATATTGACTTAGTATATCGTCCGGAACGATGATCGCTTTATCTTTTTGAATAATAATATTTGTAAAGCCATTCGCTTCTATCAATTCCAAATACACTTGCTTTTGAATGGCACCTGCTACACAGCCTGCATACATTTCAGCGGCGTTTTTTATTTGTTCCGGTAACTCACCTTCCAAAACAATATCCGAAATAGAGAAGTGACCGCCGGGTTTTAATACCCGGTATATTTCTTTGATCACCGCATCTTTATTTGGGACAAGATTGAGAACACAATTACTTACAATCACATCGGCAGTATTGGCTGTAACTGGCATTTTTTCTATGTCACCCTGCCTGAACTCAACATTGTTGAAGCCACGCACTTCAGCATTTTGCCTTGCTCTTTCAATCATTGCAGGGGTGAAGTCAATACCTATTACTTTGCCAGTTTCTCCTGTTTCATGTCTTGCAATAAATGCATCATTTCCCGCGCCGCTGCCTAAATCAATTACTACATCACCCTTTTTGATCTTTGCAAATTGTGTTGGAAGGCCGCAGCCTAGACCTAAGTCGGCGTCCGGGTTATATCCTTCCACCTGCGTATAATCATCGGCCATGATGTTATATACATCTGTAGTGCAACAGCCCGAACCGCAGCATGAACTTTGGTTGGTCTCTTTACTCTGCAAGGCAATGTCGCTATACTTTTGCCTTACCATTTCTTTTACCTGGTCTTGTGTTTTCATGACTTACTATATTTTAAATTAATCGTAATATGCCGATGATTGAGGGCAAAAAAAATCAGCAACAGTTGTCACCGCCACCTTTAAAGCTGTCAAAAAGTTGATTGATCCAAACCTGTGCAGCTTTCCACTCTTTCTCATCAATGCAGTAGCAAACTCTTGCTCCTTCTATTTCTCCTTTAATCAGGCCTGCTTGTTTAAGTTCCTTTAAATGTTGCGAAACTGTACTTTGCGATAAGGGCATTTCTTCCACAATGCCTCCGCATTGGCAATTTCTTTTAGTAGCTAAGAATTTCAGTATAGCCACCCTGGCCGGGTGTGCCATTGCTTTAGCATATTTTGCCAACCGGTTATCCCTGGCCGTAAATTCTGTCGTTTTCGTTGCGCCCATATTCATCGCAATATTACGATTAATACCTGACCTCCAAAAAAAAATAAATCACTGGGTAGCGGGCCCTTTAATGAATTTTGAGCAATATTCAATATTATTTTATCGTTAATTCTGTAACTTTGTCCTAGTGGAAAAAAGGGTTCACATATTATTCCTCGGCATTTGCATGTGCTTTGTTATTTCAAATACTTCGGCCCAAAAACTTCAAAGAGTACATTTCGATTTTTATGGAGATGCGATCGATCTGCCGTTTGACCTGGCGACATTTGTGGATTTTACAGATACGCTCAGTGATCAGGCTATTCAAACCTTCTATGATAAAGTGAGTGCCAGCCATTTCGAACAAGTAGTGAATTCTCTTGTACTTTACAGGCAGCAATATAAATTAGATGACTGGCTCTTTTACCAACTGATCAGGAAAACAGCTCAATCAATAAGTCCAAAAGCAAGTAATTATCAGCGATACACTTTATACAAATGGTTCTTCTTGTCAAAATCAGGCTATGATGCGATCCTGACAATAAAATCAGACCGGGTACTTTTTTATGTACAGAGTGATGAGCTTATCTATAATATCCCTTATCGGATCAAAAATGGAAAACAATATATCTGCCTGAACTATCATGATTACGGATATATTGATTTCACCAACAACAGTTTTTCTGAAGTGAAAATTTCGGTACCTGAAGCGACAAATGCTTTTTCTTATAAGGTGAGCCGCTTGCCAAATTTTAATGCCCGGGACTACCAGGAAAAAGATATTCAGTTTACTTACAATGAAAACGAATATCATTTTAAGGTGAAGCTCAATCCAGAAGTAAAAACAATTTTTGCCAATTATCCTGTTGTTGATTACGGTACCTATTTTAATATTCCATTGAGTGCTGCCACGTACGGATCATTAATTCCCTCACTGAAAGAAAAGATCAAACGACTCAGTGTGAAGGAGGGTGTGGATTACCTTATGCATTTTACGAGATATGCCTTTTTATTTAAGCCAGATGAAGAAGTTTTTGGCCAGGAAAAAAGGTTATCCCCGGAACAAACACTTTTATATGAAAATAGTGACTGTGAAGACAGAGCAGGTTTATTTTTTTACCTGGTAAAAGAAATTTACGACCTTCCGATGATTGTGGTCGAATATCCGAAGCATGTAACTATAGCCGTAAAATTCGATAAACCCTATGGCAATACAATCACCTATAATGGTATAAAGTATTCGATCTGTGAACCCAGCTCTCAAAGGGAAGACTTAAGAATAGGAGAAATGCTTCCGTCTCTCCGGCACGCATCCTTTGATATACCGTATGCTTACATGCCAAAGAAGAAATGAAAAAATCACTTTCATAATAAAAGGCGAAACTGAATTTCGCCTTTTATCGTATTAAACAACTTATACAGATTACTTGTTCCAAACACTCCAACCAGTGGTCCAATCGGTTGTTGCGTCCAACGCACCCCTATAACTAACCTTTTCAAAAAATGCATCACTCAATGTTCCGAAATCAAACAGTGCGCCGGTTAAAGCCGGGGAACCTGCAGCCGGTTTCAAATTAGGTGCAGCATTATTGAAAGGATCGGTTAACATCATGTCAGCAGGGTTAGCTAAAATGGTTGACTTATAATCACCGGTTGTTTGCGTGGTAATGGATGCATTGTCATAGGAAGGAATTCCCGGTATTGTTAAACCAGTTTGCACGTCAACTACATTCGTAACGGCATGAAGAAAGCTATTGTAAAAAGCGCTTGTTCCTCTTATATAATACGCAATGGATGAATCTTCCTGCACGCGTAAGCCGCCTTTGTGTCCACCCATAACTATGGAATTGGCAAGGATAAATTTACAACCCCTTCTCCAGCGCATTCCCCAACCATAATCTGCTGAAGTGCCGGCTGCATCATTGGGTCCGATTGCAGTAAAATTTGATAAAACCGGAAAAGTTATTGGCGATCTCGATAAAGCAAGTCCATTAGATGGGTTTACATTATCAACTTCAAAATTGTTCGACACGTCACCAGTGGTTCCTTTATTATCTGTAAAAGCGGGGTCTTTTACCGAAATCGCAAATTGTATCTTTCCCCTAAACCCATCATCCATATCAAAATCATCATCAGCGCAATCGTATGCGATCAAATGTTTACAATTTACTGTACCGCCAAAAAATTCAAAGGCATCATCCTGACCTCTCAACACTTCTATATAGTCAATAGTAGTCCCACTACCCACACCATAAAGCGATAATCCATTTACTTCATCGCCGGGATTCACGGCTTTACCTGCATATTCAATCCTGACATAGCGCAAAGTACCGGAGCTATGAGCGTCATTTGTTCCGCCAAAAGAAGCGAAAGCCGGATCAACACCGCCTTCCATCACCGAGTGATTATTGTTACCTGTTGCCTGGCCTACTAACATCACCCCGCCAAGGTCCCCGGCTTGAGGGTTGCTTTCCGCAGATGTAAAAACAATCGGAGCACTGGAAGTTCCATCGGCTATGATCGTCGCATCCTTGTAAATCACCAGCACACCAGCAGAATCTTTATTAGAAACTATTTTTGTGCCTGCTTCAATGGTAAGAGTGGCCCCATCCGTTACATACACATAACCGCGCAGGCGGAAAATAAAATCCTTCCTCCATGTTTGACTAGTACGTATAATCCCACGAATGTCGATCGTACTTCCAACAGCTGTGTCATTTCCACCGCCTCCCCCACCTGGTGGTGGCGTGGTTTGATTATCGCTTTTGCTACAAGAAATTAAAATGATAATAAATACAGCTAATAATAGGCTTAGTTTATTCATATAAGTTGTTTGAGTAGCGAAACTATTTTTGCTGTGTTAGCGAATTGTTATCCCCGTATTACCAAAATGTTATTTACCGAAGGCGTAGCGAATACCTAAGGATGTACTTGTACCATATCTATAAGTGTTCAATATTCTGTCCGTCGATGGGTCGTAGGCTGTCTTGGACGGATCAGAATCGTATTTATAATACCATGTGTATGCCTGCGCAAAAATATCACTGACGGTAAGTTTAATTTCAAGCCTGTTATGCATGAATTTTTTGCTAACCTGGAGATCCAAAACATCTCTCGGTTTTTCAAATATATTTCTTCCCGCTCCGGCAGTTAAAAAGGCTCTGAATTTCAAACGTTGTCCAATTCTGTTGTAAAGAATATTAAAAGAAAAATCATCGTTATCGGAACTGTAACTGAGCCCGGCATTTACGAGGTAAGGAGACTGGCCCTGTAGCAGGCTATTTATGGTCAGTTGCGAATATTTTACTGAACCGTTTACATAAGCTGCATTGGCATAAAAAATAAGTCTCTTAAAGAAATCGCTATTAATAAAATTCAACTTTTTTCTGAACTCCAACTCGACCCCATAAACATCAGCGCTTTCCGCATTTGTCCAGCTTAAAACATCATTTCCAAGATTAGTTTGCTCGATCGGGTCTTTGAAATTTTTGTAAAACACGCTGGCAGAAATGATCTCGCCAGCACTTGGAAACATTTCAAATCTTATATCTCCATTTGTGTTTTTACTTCTGATTAACTTGTCATTTCCCTGGACAATGAATGCGTTTTCATAATCATAAAACCTGTAGGTAGCTAATTCTCTGAACTCAGGCCTGTTTACGCTCTGAGAACCGGCCAGCCTGATGTTAGTTTTGTTATTTAGTGCATAGGTGAACAGGAAGGATGGTAATACATCCGTATTATCAAGTGTGACCTTATTTTTTCCCGCCGCGGTTAGTTCCTGTTTGTATTTTTCAACCCTTGCGCCCCAGGTCAATTTTACTTTATCTGAAAATTTATTATCTAACATTACATAACCGGCGTTCAGCATTCCTTTCCCATCATAATCGGTTGAACTGGCAGGAATGTTTCCATACACGATACCGTACTGATCGATATTTGCCAGATCAAGCAGTGTATTAAAAGTTGTACTTTTTGTTTCATAGATCTTATCCCCTCTTGCTTTTAGCGAAGCCAATCCGAGGGCGTCTACTTCCACACTGCGGGTACGATAATAATTCGCCGTTCCAAATTTTAATTTTTGCTGCTGCCCTTTCCATTCAAATTGCTTAGTAACATTAAGATTGGCACCGTAGATATATTCTGTCAGGAAAGAATAAATACGTCCTACATCTTCGATGACCGGCGAATTTATGTTGTTCAATTTTATCGCGTAATCTGTGGTATTGGGGTCTGTTACAAATGTCATGATGCGTTGGTCGGGCTGCCAGCGATAAGTTATACCGAAGGAGGCGTTCCAGTCAATTGTCCAGTTCTTTTTTAAACTATGCAAACCTTCCAAAACAGAACTTCCTATACCATTCGAAGCTGCTTCTGTGTTCTGGCCTTTATAATCAAAAAAATAACCCTGGTTAACGGTATTGGTACCATTTCTTAAAGCAAACCCATTTACAAAATCATTATTATACAAATTCTTCAATGATATTTTGCTTTTCCCGTACGAATAAGTAAGATTTAAAAGAGCAGAAAGTACGCTGCGGGTATCGTAGCCGGTAGTATTGTAGGTATAGTTGTGAAAATCATAAGTTTCATATTCATCCCTTAACCTATCCACCACTCTTCTTCCATAGCTGTAATCAATTGAATAAATAAAACCCAATTTATTATCCTTGATAAGTTTTGTATTGCCCCCGGTATATGAAATATTGAAATTAGGTTGACTTATGTTGGCTACCTGCTCTCCATAGGTATTCGGGAATTGTTTTGTAATTCCGATCTTCTGACCGTCGTCAAGATTATAATAAGCAGAACCCCTGTTTTTATAATAACCACCCGGGATCAATCTTTGATCATCGAAGTAGCCAAGCCAATCCAGATTCCCGTTAGGGTATCCTTTGTAAAAATTCTTAAAAGTAGTTTGCGAATTATAGGTGAGTTTAACGGAAAGCTCACTCAAACTTTTTGTGGGATAGTCCCTTGTGGTTATTTTGACCGCGCCTCCGGCAAAATCTCCGGGTAAATCAGGCGTAGCTGATTTATAAATAGTGATATTATCAATTAATGAGGATGGAATTATATCAAAGGAAAAAGCTTTCTTATCGGGTTCGGTGCTTGGCAAAATTGAATTGTTCAGTAGGGAAGTATTATAGCGCTCACTAAGACCACGAATGATCACAAATTTATTATCCTGGATGGAAGTACCGCTGACGCGGCGTAAAACCTCGCTGGTGGTCCTGTCTGGTGATTTCTTTATAATCTCAGCAGATATGGCGTCTGAGATAGCTGAACTATTTTTTTGTATGGTATATAATGATGCGGTTGATTCTCTTCTTGCGCTCGTCCTTACAACCACACCGGTGAGTTGAACATTGGATTTTTGCAGGGATACAGAAATAAAAAAGTTATTTTCTGAGGTTGCAACGCCGTCAAGCACTTTCGTTTGATAGCCAACACTTGTAAGTCTAATTGTATAGCTTTTACCAGATTCTACATTTAAAAAGAAATTTCCTTCCACATCCGTTTTTGCTCCCTTTCCACTTTCTAAGGTCACCGAGGCACCTACAACCGGACTCCCAGTCGCTGAGTCAGTGACTTTTCCGGAAATTTTGGTGTAATTAATTTGGGCAAACAAAAAGGCGGAAAAAAAGCAAAATGGTAAACAGAAAAATATTTTTTTCACAATGTAATTTTAGGCAAAGGAATAAGCCGGAGATTAACGGAATGTTACTTACAGGTTAAGGAATCATGACCTGAATGTTACGGAATTGTTACTAAATTATGCGGGATCTCAGTTAAATGGATTGATTTTTATTATTGTAAATTGGATAAGCAATAGCGATAAGGTTAAGGAATTATTAATTATCAGAAGTTAGAAAGCAGCGGAAAACAACCGGCTAACTTCGCAAAACTTTTAAAATTCATAGATATGGCAGTTAATTCATTCATGAAGATATTTTTGCCAAAAAGCAAGGTGTTCTATGACCTGTTTGAAAAAGTGTCGAACAACGTGGCAGTAATGGGAGCTAAGCTGAAGTCTGTAGTGGAAGAACCGGATTTCGACAAACGAGCCGCATTGATATCGCAACTGGAAGACCTGGAACACGATAACGATGAATTGACTCACAGGGTATTCACAGAATTAGGACGAAATTTCATTACCCCTTTTGACCGCGAGGATATACATTACCTGGCCTCTGCCCTTGATGATATCGCCGACTATATCTATGCTTCAGCAAAAAAAATAAACTTCTACAGGGTCAACCCAAATGACAGTGGTTTACAAAAGCTGGCGGATATGATCGAGCAGAGTGCCTTACAGGTAAAAACGGCGGTAGGAGAATTGAGAGATATGAAGAACATGCGCCAAATGACAGAGGCACTGGTAAAGATCAACAGCATAGAAAACCAGGCTGACGATATTTTTGACATGAGTATAGAAAGACTTTTCGCCACCGAAGCTGATGCCAAAGAAGTGATCAAGAAAAGGGAGATCTACCAGGCAATGGAAATCGTCACGGATAAATGTGAAGATGCCAGTAACGTGATCGAATCTATTATTATTAAATACGCTTAATGCTTGAATGGCCTACGATGAAAATGGCTTGCCCCATTTTCAAATTTTCAAAATATCCCACATGAGTTTTTTGATAGTAATTATTATGCTGGCGCTGGTTTTCGATTATATAAATGGATTTCACGACGCTGCCAATTCGATCGCTACTGTAGTTTCTACGAAAGTTCTTACCCCTTTCCAGGCAGTTCTTTGGGCTGCCTTATTCAATTTTGTGGCCTTCTTCATTTTTAAAGATCACGGTGTTGCAAACACAATTTCCAAAACTGTAAAAAGTGAATTTATCACCTTGCACGTTGTATTTGCAGGTTTGATCGCCGCAATAGGATGGAACTTACTTACCTGGTGGTTTGGTATTCCCTCGTCGTCTTCTCATACACTGATTGGAGGGTTTGCCGGTGCAGGCATTGCTCATGCGGGTACATTTGCAGCCATCGATGCCGACCCGGTTATTAAGACGGCCAGTTTTATTTTCCTTGCGCCGCTGATAGGTATGATCGCGGCATTCATTATTTCTTTGTGGTTTATTCATGCCTTTCAAAAAGGCATTTGGCCGAGATTGCTGTCAATTGCCGTAATTGTTTTCGTAATCATTTTTCTATACTTCAGTCTTGAGTTTGATCCCGCCAAATTGAAATCACATTACGAATCTTATGTTCTAAAGGTCATTTTCTTCTCAAGTAATTTTAAATGGATCTTACTGGGGCTGATCCTGATCATCATAGCTGTCTTTACCCTTTACCTCAGCCATCTCAATGCAAATCGTGCGAATAAATGGTTCAAGCGACTGCAATTGGTCTCATCGGCCACCTTCAGTATCGGTCATGGGGGGAACGATGCGCAAAAAGTAATGGGCATTATTACGGCAGCCTTAATTGCAAACGGCTCTATTCAAAAATTTGAAGACATGCCAATATGGGTTCCCCTTGCCTGCTATACCGCCATTGCACTGGGAACGATGAGTGGCGGCTGGAGGATCATCAAAACGATGGGTACAAGAATTACAAAAGTTACTCCTTTTGAAGGCGTGGCGGCGGAAACTGCTGGGGCCATCACTTTATTTGCAACAGAAAATTTGAAAATCCCTGTAAGCACTACCCATACAATCGCGGGCTCCATTATAGGCGTAGGAGCCACTAAACGCCTGTCGGCTGTGCGATGGGGAGTTACTGTAAATCTTTTGTGGGCCTGGATACTGACGATACCGGTAAGTGGATTATTAGCAGCCGGGGTATATTCGATCGTCCGCTTATTCCTTTAAAAGTTTTTTAGCATTTTTGCAGCTAATAAGTAAAGCATGCCTAAAATTTTAGTTACCGGCGGATGTGGCTATATTGGCTCACATACACTCGTGGATCTCACCGAACATGGGTATGATGTTATTTCGGTTGATAATAACAAACGGTCAAATCCGATCATTTTAGACGGCGTAGAAAAAATAACTAGAAAAAAAATTAAGAATTATAAGGTTGACCTTTGCAATTTTGATGACACATTTGCCATCTTCCAGGAAAATGAAGACATCGAAGGCATCATACATTTTGCGGCTTATAAATCAGTCGGTGAATCGGTGGAAAGACCCCTGATGTATTTTGAAAATAATATTCTTTCTCTCATTAATGTTTTGAAATGTGTACAGGAGTTTGAGATCCCCTGGTTTGTCTTTTCATCATCATGTACCGTTTATGGAAATCCGGACGAAATTCCAGTAACTGAAAATACGATACCCAAACCTGCTGCATCACCCTATGGATACACAAAACAGATGGGAGAGCAAATTGTAAATGAATTTGCAAAATCAGCCGGCACACAATGCATCTTGTTAAGATATTTTAATCCCGTTGGCGCTCATCCTTCTGCGTTGATAGGTGAATTACCCATTGGCCGGCCTGAAAATTTAGTTCCGGCTATCACGCAAACAGCCATTGGAAAAATAAAAAAAATGTTTGTGCATGGAGACGATTATCCAACCCGCGATGGGAGCTGTTTACGTGATTTTATTCATGTTTGTGATATTGCTCATGCACATACTCTTGCCATAAGATATCTCGAAAAAGAAAAAACGGATCTGCTTTGTGAAGTGTTTAACCTGGGAACAGGCAACGGCGTTACGGTTTTGGAAGCGATCCATTCTTTTGAAAAAGTAAGCGGAGTAAAACTAAATTATGAAATAGGACCAAGGCGAGCCGGAGATATTATTGCTATTTATGCCAGCAATGATGTCGCAAAAAAAGTCTTGGGATGGCAACCCAAATATTCGCTCGACGATATGATGTCAACCGCGTGGAAATGGGAAGAGCGTCTAAAAGCAGATGATAAAATTTTTACAAGTCAACCCAGGGAATTGAACTGAAATAGTCGTTGTGCCAGCCGTTGCTAATTTAAGTTTCCACTACATTTGTCCACTAATTTCAATTATGCTAAAAGATATACAGTCAACTGGAAATAAAGATACGCGAAGCGGATTTGGTGATGGGATCGTGGAATTGGCCAGAAAAAACTCAAATGTTGTCGCGCTTACGGCTGACCTTGCCGGGTCATTAAAATTGAATCAATTCATTAAAGAATTTCCCGATCGCTATTTTCAATGTGGCATTGCAGAAGCAAATATGATGGGCATTGCAGCCGGAATGACCATTGGGGGAAAAATTCCTTATACAACCACCTTTGCTAATTTTTCCACAGGGCGAGTGTATGATCAAATACGACAAAGTATTGCTTACAGCAGAAAGAATGTAAAAATTTGTGCTTCGCATGCGGGTATCACCTTGGGTGAAGATGGAGCTACTCACCAGATACTTGAGGACATTGGCTTAATGAAAATGCTTCCTGGCATGACAGTGATCGTTCCGTGTGATTATAATCAAACAAAAGCAGCGACCATTGCAATAGCGGATCACCTTGGCCCTGTTTACCTGAGGTTTGGTCGGCCGGTGTGGCCTATTTTCACGGATGTAAATTCAAAATTTGAAATCGGGAAAGCGCAAATCTTTAGTGAGGGGAATGATGTTTCTATTTTTTGCTGCGGGCATATGGTTTGGAATTCCATTCAGGCAGGAATAGCATTACAGCAAAAAGGAATCAATGCCGAGGTGATAAATATTCATACAATAAAACCCATTGACAAGGATGCAGTGGTTAGTTCACTGAAAAAAACGAGATGTGCTGTCACTGTGGAAGAGCACAACGTAATTGGAGGATTGGGGGACGCAATTGCCCAGCTAGCCGTAAAATATATCCCCACTGCGATTGAATACGTGGGGACTCAGGATACATTTGGCGAAAGCGGTACACCCAAAGAGCTATTGAAAAAATATGGGTTGGACGTCCCTGATATTATTGCAGCAGCAGAAAAAGTATTGAATAGAAAAAAGAATGGGTAAAGTTTGTTGTTAATAACTCCGGCAGGGTCTTTTAAAAATGAACCTGCTTTTTTATTTTTATCCATTAATTAAAAGAGAAATGGATCAAAAGGCGAATGAAAATGGAACAAATTGTAGAAATGTGAGAAATACGACCTAAAAAATTAAGGTTATAGAAACAAACCCATTGAAACAACCAATATTCTAAACTTATTAAACCTACATGTCTTCGACTACAGATACAGAATTATTGGTTCAGTTTCGCAACCCGTTAACCAAGGAAAAGGCTTTTACAAGCATAATAAAAAAGTACCAGGAAAAATTATACTGGCATGTTCGCCGTATGGTGATCGATCATGAGGATGCAAATGATGTGTTGCAAAATGTTTTTTTGAGGGTTTGGAATGGGCTTGAAAATTTCAGAGAGGATAGTCAATTGTATACCTGGCTCTACCGCATAGCTACAAATGAATGCCTGACCTATATCGAACAACAGAAAAAAAGGACCGCTATTCCACTTGATGAAACGGAAAGCGGCTTGAGCAACAAAATAAAAGCAGACAGTCATTTTGATGCTAACCGTTTGGAATGGAAACTACAATTAGCAATACAACAATTACCAGAAAAGCAGAGAATAGTATTTAACCTCAGATATTATGACGAAATGCCATACGAAGAGATGAGTCGGGTACTGGAAACAAGCGAGGGCGCATTGAAGGCCAGCTACCATCATGCCGTTAAAAAAATTGAGGATTACATCAAAAATCATTAAACTTTACGGTTCGGGAGGCGTCTCAAATACGTTAAAATGGCAAACAAGGATATCATACAAGAACTCAGCGATTTAGGAAGCAATTTGCACGGTAATACATCCGCAAATATCTATTCGGTTCCACCAGGATATTTCGAAGATTTTTCTGAACAGATGTTGGGTCTTGTAAAGGCTAATGAAAGCCTCACCTGGCTATCTTCCTTACCTAAAGAAACTCCTTTCCATGTCCCCGACCGGTATTTTAACGAATTGGATGAAAAGATCATGGGGATCATCCGCAGGCATCCTGATCACCAGACCAGCAGGGAAGAGTTGGAATCCGTTTCTCCATTATTGAGCAGTATAAGTAAAAGGCCCGTTTACTCCGTACCCAAAGGATATTTTGAAAATTTTAAGCCTGGAGCTGAAGAAAAAGAGACAAGGGTTGTTTCAATTACAGGCCGGAAATGGTTCAGGTACGCCGCGGCGGCAATTATCGTTGGCGTGATTTTGATGGCTGGATTAATTGCATTAAACAATAATAACAAGGATTCTGCTGACAAGACCCTGGCAAAATTTGAGAAGGAGGTAAAGAAAATCAACGATGTAAAGAGCACCGAAAATCTTATTGATTTCATGGATGCGGGTCTAAATGAAAAGGAATTAGCAAGTAGTCAAAAGAACATTAAAACTGATGATGTACAACAACTGTTGAAGGACATACCAATTGATGAATTAAAGGATTTTAATGAAGAATCAAAGGACATAGAGGATGTAATGATGACGAATTAGACTCAGCAATGAAAAACTATTTTATCATATTGATCTTATTTTTTACTGGTCTTGCCAGTTATGCCCAGGGGGAAGGGGATGATAAAGGAGCCAAGATCAGGGATCGTATGAACGAATATATCCAGGACAGGCTTGGACTTTCAAAAAGAGAAGCAGAAAAATTTTCTCCTGTTTTTTTGAGATACTTCCATGAATTCAGACAAATTCGCGTCGAAAACAGAGCGGATAATCTTGTCTTAAAACAAAAGATCATTGATCTGCGCATCCGTTACAGGAATGAATTCAGGCAGATCATGGATGAACCAAGAGCTAATAAAGTTTTCGTTTACGAAGATGAATTTCGCCGAAAAGCGATTCAAATGTTGGAAACCCGCAGAGATCGCTTAGGGGAAAAAACGCTTCAAAGGAACCAGTCGCTGTTGCAATAAAGATAATTTCTCATATCTTTGAACCTGGTGTTTTTCATAGGTTAGCAACGGCCGGCTCTTTCCAGGGCGGGCCTTTATACTTAATCTTCATTTTTAACTGAACTTCCAAATCGGATTTTTAACATCGTGATAGAATAAGAATGTCCAGTTTTCCTTCTCCCCCTGTTCCCACCAAAATTTTCTTAGCTCCATAGCTTTCTTGCCATTGTAATCATATTTTGCAACAAAGCGATGTTTCATCTGCTGTAACTGCGGGGCGTCATCACCACCAAAGAAAATCATCTCTCCTTCGTTTATCCAAAATACCTGGTGGTAAGGAGAATGGGCGCCGGTAACTTCATAAGAAATATGATCATCAATCATTCCTTTATCGTCTTTCAGCAATACAATTTGCGAAGACTGTTTCAATATTTGTAATTCATCAAGAATAAAAGAGGGGAATCCTTTTTCAAAAGCAAAATTTAATTCTCTTTCCTGGATGTAATAGTTTGCATTGGGAAAGCTCAATCTTCGTGAATGATCAGGAATTTCTTCGCTCACTCCACCTGAATGATCTTTATGCAAATGCGAAAGCAAAACTTTTGTCACTCTCGAAGGATCAATACCACAATTCACCAGGTTCTGATGCAATTGCAGTATCCCATTGGTCTTAAATCCCAATCCTGCATCAAGCAGCAAGACTTCTTTTGAAGTATTAATTACAAAGGGTTGTATCTCTACAAGCAAACTTCCCGATGGCCTCTTCTGTAATTCATGCTCCCGTTCATTAAATGGAACAAATAATTTGGTCTTGTCAACAGTAAACGTTCCTTCGCTAAGAGGCATGATGCCCCCTATGCCCCTAAAGGAGGGACTTAACTCCGGGTTTTCATTTTTTGTGTTATCCTCTTGCATTTAAATAAAAACAATTTTAAAATGAAAGTAATTTACTAACCCCCTCTTTAGGGGAGGGGGCTCTCTATCTTAATACCATTTGCCTGTCGGCATCCAGCCGGATAAGAATAAAAAGCAAAACCGTGAAGGTGAGAAGCGAAGTTCCCCCGTAACTGATAAATGGCAATGGGATACCGATCACCGGGGCAAGCCCAACGGTCATCCCTATATTGATCACCAGGTGAAAGAAAAATACTGCAGCTACCCCATAGGCGTAACATCGGCTGAAAACGCTTCTTTGTCTTTCTGCGATCGCTACTATTCTAAACAACAAGAGCAAGTAGATCCCCAGCAACAAAACACTGCCGACAAAACCGAATCCTTCTCCAATAGTGTCAAAAATAAAATCTGTTCTTTGTTCCGGTACAAAACCATACCGGGTTTGTGTGCTCTTCAATAATCCTTTTCCGGCAAGACCTCCACTGCCAATGGCAATTTTTGACTGCTTTACATTATAGTCAGTATCTTTTTTCTTTGCAGCTTGTGTTGTTTCTTTCCGGTGCGCAGCTATATACTCAGCTGGTATCTCCTTACCTACAGTGCTGTAGATACGTTCGACCTGGTACAACTTTAGTACATGTTTGAATGCAAAAGGAACGCCGAATCGCTGTACTCCTACACAAACTAACCAAAGCAGAACTACATTAAATAAAATATATCTCCTGCGCCTGATCTGTCTCCACAAGAAAAAGATGAACATTAAAGCGATCCCGGTTAGAATGAGAGCCAGTGTATTTTTTTCGACCAACAAAGTTGCCACCACTAATGTGGCTAATGAGAACCCAATCACAAGAATTGTAGACGGCAGTCCTTCTCTGTACATAACTATAAAAAAAGAAAAATATACAAGTGCTAAACCCGTCTCGCTTTGCATTAGAGTCAAAACTGCCGGAAACAAAACAATAGCAGCTGCAATTAATTGTGATCTTGTTGTTCCAAATTCAGTATCCGATCGCGAAAGATATTTTGCCAGCGCAAGACTTACGCAGATCTTGCAAAACTCTGCAGGTTGAAATTGAAATCCACCAAAACGAATAATCGATTCCGTTCCTTTTACGCTGGAATGAAAAGGAAATACAAGCAGCAATAAAAAAATTCCGAAGGCATACCAAATATTAGCCGTCGCTGTAAAAAACTTACTGTCGGTTAATAAGATGAAAACCCCAATGATGGCTGATGCAATAAAAAAATAAAATTGCTTGCTGTAATCAGTTTTAAACCCGAGAAAACTCTGAACAATTGGGTCTCCTTCTTTATAAGTAACCGCAAATATTGCAGTAATACCAACCACGACTAATATTAAATAGATCCACGCCAAGCTCCAGTCAACTCCTTTTGATATTGTCGGGTTTCTCTCGTTCATGAAGGCACAGAATGATTTTTCTTTCTTAAATTTTTATCGTCGATAACTACCATATACTGAATATCCGGTTTCTTTTTAGCAGGTGAAGGTGATTTTTTCCAGGGAATGATTGGCACTTCAGTTTTTTGATAAGTATATTTATCAATGTAGCTGCTGTCTTTTGTCATCTTAAACCATTCATAAGCACGAATGGAGTCAGCTTTGTATTGTTCCCTTGTAAGATAAGAAGGCATCAGGTTAGCAGCAGCAATTCTGTCGACCTCTTTCTGACGGTCTTCTCTCAATGAATCAGTCAGGTATTTTTCAATCAAAAGGTACGCCATCGGACCCGCCCATGTGGCACCAAACCCTCCGTTTTCAATGATCACTGAAATGGCTATTTTCGGATCTTCTCTTGGTGCAAAACAAACAAACAAAGAATGATCTTTTAATTCGACAACTTTTTTATCCAGTACTCTTTTATTTTGAGCGGTGCCCGTTTTAGCACAAACATTTATTCCCGGAATTTTTGTGATCCCTTTTGCTGTGCCTATTTCTGTAACGTCTTGCATTCCGCTGATGACTGTTTCGTAAGCGGTATCGGAAATATGGGTAAGCACATTATGTCTTTTTCTGAATTTATTTACCAGCGCTGTGTCATCATCATTTTCATCATCAATTGATCTTACAAAATGCGGGAGATAATAATACCCTTTGTTGGCAACAATGCAGATACCATTCGCGATCTGCAACGGAGTGACCAGCATTTTATCCTGGCCAATGCCCAAACCTCCGCCGGTCATCGTACACGAATTCCATTGGCCCCGGTACTCTTTATCATAAGCTGTAGTGTCAGGAATGTTTCCACCATTTTCATTAGGTATATCAACGCCTAATTTGTGACCATAGCCAAACGCATTACAATATTCTTTCCACTTTGTTAATCCAATTCTTGGATTATGATACTTTGGATTATCAATTGTCTTGCGAATAGTGCTGCTAAAAAAAGAATTGCAGGAGTGAGCGACCGCTAATCGAAGATTGGCAGCATGTCCTGCCCATTTTTCAAGACATTTTACCGGGCGTGTACATTCTAAATAGGCGCCATGACAGGGATAACCGCTGGAAGGTGTGATTACACCCTCATCTAATCCTATCAATGCTCCCAGTGGTTTATAAGTAGAACCGGCAGGATATTGTCCTTTAGTAGCACGATTGTAAAGAGGAATGCTCACATCCAATAACATCTTAGTATAATTTTTTTGTTTGGATGAGCCAGTAAGATCATTGGGATTGTAATCCGGCGCAGAAGCCATCGCCAAAATGCCTCCTGTCTTTGGCTCAATGGCGACAATGGCTCCTACTTTATTTGTCAATAATTTTTCTGCTAATTGCTGAAGTTCGATATCAATATAGGTTCTGAGATTCCTTCCCGCCACTGCAGCCGTATCAAAAATTCCATCCTGATAATGACCTACCAGCCTGTTGAAATTATCTTTTATCCATAATTCTGTTCCTTTCTGCCCGCGCAATACTCTTTCATAGTATTGCTCCAAACCTGTTCGGCCCGCATAGTCACCGGATTCATAAAACCCATTCGACCTGTTAATAATGGATGTATCTACTTCATTAATATAGCCGAGTATATGTGCTGCCGCATTAAAAGGATATAATCTCACGGGTCTTGGTTGCAGAAAAAACCCATTACTAAACCGCCACATATTTTCTTCCATTCTTGCATATTTCTGCGGGGTCAGCAATTCCTCAAATACAGAAGGACGAAATGCCTTATTTTTTATAATGGCAACCCTAATTCTTTTCCTGAATTCGGCCGTATCGATCTCCATGAGCTGACAAAAATAGCTTGTGTCAATTCCTTTAACTTCTGATGGCGTAACCATCAGGTCATACATTAGGATATTATTAAGGATCGCTTTATTCTTCCTGTCAAAAATGATCCCTCTCGAGGGATAGATTCTTTTGGCAAAAATGGCATTGATATCAGCCTGCCTTTTGTATTCACGGGAAACAACCTGCAAATGAAATAGCTGTGCGATCAGCACTATAAAGGATGCTAAAAAAATAGCGCGGATAATACGGCTCCTCGATTGGTTAAACACAGGCATAGATCAAAGAAGAGAAAAATACACAGTAAGAAATTTTTTTCAAAGCTACAATGCAAAAATTTTTTTACGCTATTTAAAAAAAATTTATGAAGACTTTTTACGCAGTATTTGTTCTGTACCTCATTTTTCTTGGGAACAAGAGCTCCGTCGCAAAGATGAGCAAAAGGCTTATCCCTGTCGTGGCAACAAGTTTGATCAGAAAAATCAAAAGACTTCCAAAGGATAGCCATTCCAGGAAAAGCATATAACCGTGATGGAAAACGGTAAGTATCAGAACATATATCCCATAAGGTGTCCACCCCAGAGTGCGGGGTGAGGGCTCTTTATAGTTAAATTCAGTACTATCTTTTGGCAACAAAAGATTGACGACAAAAGGGCGGATATAAGCGATCAGCAAACACGCTGCTGCATGAAGTCCGGGAGTCTGGGTAAAATAATCCAATGACAGGCCTGTTATAAAACCGATCACCAGCAACCAGAACCTTGGAGTAGCAAACGGAAGCCAGAGAATGAAAAGATAATATAAATAAGGAGTGATGAAACGATGCAGGTGAGGCACTTTAAACAAAACATACACTTGTACCAGTATAAAAATAGTAAAGCGAAGAATATTTTTAACGAGATCGCTCATTTAGCTTTTTTTACTTCATCAATTTTCTTACGGGTTTCTTTATCCAGCTTTTCCTGCTCGTCTGCCTGTAGATTTTCTACCACAAACACATGCTGAAGGTTCTGAAAGTTGGCAGCCGTTTTTATTTGCAGTACATAGAAGCTGCTTGAATTTTCCTTCACAATGGAAGCTACCGTTCCGATCATTTTCAACGGAGGAAAGCTTAGCGAATAAGTTCCGGTCAAAACGGTATCTCCTTTGGCGATCGAGTCACTTTTTGGAATACCCGTCATTGTAAGGTATAAAGGGCTTTTGCCATCCCAGCTTATTGTTCCCGCATTTCCGCTTCGCTTCATAATTGCATTTACATTATTCTTCACGTGAAGAAGACTCATGACCTGGCTAAAATTGTCACTGGTATTTATAACAATACCCACAAGACTAAGGTCAGAATTAAGTACTGCCATATTATCCCTGATACCTTGTTTTGAACCCCTGTTTATTTGTATATAGTTTCTTTCAGCATTTACCGAGTTGCTTACCACTTCAGCATCACGCCATAGATACCGCCGGCGATGGCCCAGTGTGTCATACGGTATTGTATCCTGAACAAACTGTGTTGCCGTATCCGGGTTTAAAAAATTAGTCTTTAATAAATTGATCAATGAATCATTTACATGTTGGATACGATCGCTTTCCTGTTTAAGATGAAAATACTGATCAACGTTTGCATACTTGGAGTTCATCCAGCCTGTTAATTCGTTAGCAACTCCCAAACCTACCGCATGATGGTATTTATTATACCGGAATAAAAACGATAATGCTAAGACCTGGAATCCCAGAAAGGCAAAAAAAGTGAAGTAACGACCAATGAAAAGAAATATATTACGCATACCCCTGTCCCCTAAAGGGGAACTTAGATTTTATAGTTTTTATTGTGAGCTATCAGTTTAAAGGTTGTGAAAATATTACAATAAGAAATCTGTATTTGTTGATTAGAATTACTGAACCTTGAAGTGAGTGACACAACAGAAGTTGAACGTAGTGACGCTGTTGACTTCATAATCAAAATCTACTCCGGCGCAAGCAACAAAATTTTTAATGTTTGATTGACCCAAGTTTCTCCGCCAAGGCGGAAAACAAGGAGCTTTATCTCATTACAAACGGGTACCTGTCATAATTTTTCAGGGCGATACCGGTACCTCTCACTACACTCTTTAGAGGATCATCGGCTACATGCACAGGCAATTTAATTTTTTGACTTAGCCTTTTATCAAGTCCTCTTAACAATGCACCACCCCCCGTGAGGTACAGACCACGCCTGTAAATATCAGCCGCCAATTCCGGTGGTGTTTGTTCCAGGGCTTTCAAAATAGCTTCTTCGATCTTGAAAATGCTTTTATCAAGAGCTTCGGCAATCTCCTGGAAACTTACCATGATCTGTTTTGGAATACCAGTTACAAGATCGCGGCCATTTACAGGAATATCATCCGGTGGGCTGTCCAGGTCCTTCATAGCCGCACCTATCTGTATCTTTATTTGTTCAGCTGTGCGCTCACCGATCAGTAAGCTATGATACCGACGCAGAGCTTCCATAATATCGGCAGTAAATTCGTCCCCAGCTATTCGAATTGATTGATCACAGACAATGCCTGCAAGCGCAATGACTGTAATGCCCGTAGTACCCCCTCCTATATCAATAATCATATTACCTACCGGCTCCTCTACATCAATGCCGATACCAAGCGCCGCAGCCATAGGCTCATGGATCAGGTATACTTCCTTAGCACCTGCCTGTTCAGCACTATCGCGAACAGCTCTTTTCTCTACTTCTGTGATCGAGGATGGAATACAGATCATCATTCGCCAGCTTGGCGGAAAAAGAGGTTTTTTAGGATAGATCATTTTGATCATTTCCCTTATCATCAGCTCTGCTGCATTAAAATCAGCAATTACACCATCTTTCAACGGTCTTACGGTACGGATGCTTTCGTGAGTTTTTTCATGCATCATCAAAGCCCTCTTGCCAACTGCCAGCACATTTTTCGGATTATTGCGGTCCAGAGCTACAATGCTAGGTTCATTTACCACCACCTCGTCATTATGTATTATAAGAGTATTTGCTGTACCCAGATCGATCGCTATTTCTTGTGTAAACCAGTTAAAAAGTCCCATTTATGCTATTGGATTTAATGGGTGCAAAGTACGAGTAAATAATTTGAATTAACAAAGTGAAAACGCTTGCTATTCATGTTGATCTTAGTGAACAAGCGAAGCAAGAGTTAAACAATCTTGCTAGTCGGTCGAAACGTTTCAAAGTGGCTCCTGTTGCGTCATTTACTCGTACTGCACGAATTCTTTCATCAATTTATTTCATTGCATTTTGACCATTACTTTTTCACATCTTCTAAGCTTAAACAAGCGATAAAAAAACATGAGCTTCCCATTTTGGCACGGTAATGGAAAGCTGTAACAGGTATCTATGAAAGCACTGAGAAATTAGAGATCCGTACACCTTCATCATAAATCAACATATATATTTCATCTATCAGCAAAGAAAGGCGGTTCCGAATAAATCGGGATCGCTTTTTCTTTATTCTTTATGTTCCCTGATTTAATCCTTGCTTAAGAAAATTTTCCTATGGCTTTCAGTTAAACGCTCCTGACATGAGAAATATTTTAACCCTTACTGCAATTTTCCAGTTTCTGAACCTTATTGCTGCTGGCCAGGGCATGGATAAGATCAGGAAAGACTTCGAGGACAAATTAAGGGACACCACTGTTCAATATGGCCATGACAAATCGAGGGGAAAGTTTTATAACATTCGGGGTTTTAAAATGTATGCAGAGGTTTATGGGCAGGGGGCACCTCAGAGCAATCGCGGGAGAAGGAAGATTCTTTTAAATGGCCATACGGATCCAGCGCAAATTTATCTTCTCTGTGTTTCTGTTATTCTGTGGCAATCCATTATAAATGCCACTGAAGCACAGAGGCACAGATTTTTTTAAGAAGCGACAAATCCCAATCGTTTTTCCAGTTCTGATGGCAAAACCGGAAGTTTTCTCCTTTCAATTAAAAAACTATTAAGCTGCGCAATTTCTCTAAAAATATAATGCCTGTCTGCAGCAGCTTTTAAATATTCCTTTCCACTGCTTCCACCGGTTCCTATTCTTGTGCCGATCATTCTGTGCACCATGTTCATATGCCTATAGCGCCATGAACTTAACTGCTCATCAATTTCGAGCAAACTGTTTAATAGTTGAAATGGTAACTGCAAAAGAGGATAACCCCTGTACAGCATAATAAATAGGGCAGCGCGACAAGCCCCTTGTGACAAAAAACGTTGTGTACTATTGATTCCCGGTTGATGCATATCCTTTTCAAAAAATATTTCATCAAACGATGCCAGGTTATCTTTTTCCAAATCGGCCAAACTATTCTTATAGCGTTCCCGGTAATCATTCCAAAAACTTGCTTTTGCTTCTTTATCATACGACGGCCCCAATGGCATTCTTTCCAGCCATGCATTCACTAGTTCCAGTAATGATCTTTCTGATTCAGCCTTTTTAATTATGTCAATTTGTTCTGCACGCAACTTTGAAATATAATATTCCTGGCCGTAACGAGCTTCAAATTTTAATCCCAGCTTTGCTTCCAGTTCTTTGAACTGCCAACTTTGAAAACCTGAGGCAGGACGAAGCATATCACGAAAATCAAGAAAATCCATCGGTGTCATCGTTTCAAGGATATCGATCTGGTGAACCAATACTCTTAAAATAATTGCCATCCGGTTCAGGCGGTGAACAACGGTTTGCAGTTCCGGTGAATTATCGTTCATCGCCGGTTTTTTCATTGTAAGTAAGATAGAATCTATTTCATGATGAAGTTGCTTAAACCACAATTCATAGGTTTGATGAATAACGATGAAGAGCATTTCGTCATGAGCTGGCAAATTCTGTTTGATACTTTCCGGAGATTGAGCGTTCAGGATTTTATCTAACTGCAAGTAATCATTATAGTGCATTTCACCCACCATATAAACTATTTACACAAATGTAGAGTTGAAATTAGTATTATCTGCCGATAGATGTTTTTGGTTTAAACTCGTATCCGATATCGGTGCGATAATAGATGCCATCAAAACTGATATCTTCAAGGATGAGTAATGAATTTTCCACAGCTTCCCGAATATTTTTCCCGTAAGAAGTAGCACACAATACCCGGCCACCGTTGGTTACGATTCTATTATCGGTTTCTTTTGTGCCCGCGTGGAATATGAAAGAGTCTTTATCATTCTCGTCTTTCAGGCCTTTGATCTCAAATCCTTTTTCGTAAGTGCCAGGGTAGCCCTTGCTGACAGCCATTACCGTAACAGCACAACGCTCATCCACTCTTAATTTTACTGTATCCAATTCTTTTTGTGTGGCCGCGACAAACAAGCCAACAAGATCTGTCTCCAATCTTGGTATTACCACTTCTGTTTCAGGATCACCCATCCGGCAATTATATTCAATTACAAAGGGCTCACCATTTACACTGATCAAACCAAAAAATAAAAAACCTGTGTACTCAATTTCTTCTTTATCCAAACCGTTGATCGTCGGCTTAATGATCCTTTCTTCCACTTTGTACATAAAACCCGGAGTTGCAAAGGGAACAGGGCTAACCGCGCCCATGCCTCCTGTATTGAGTCCCGTATCACCTTCACCGATCCTTTTGTAATCTTTTGCTTCAGGAAGCAGTAAATAATTTTTCCCATCGGTGATCACAAAGACGCTCAGCTCTATTCCATCTAAAAATTCTTCTACCACCACCTTTTTACTTGCTTCACCAAATTTTGAATGCTGGATCATCAATTCAAATTCGGAAACCGCTTCAACATGTGATTGGCAAATGATAACACCCTTGCCGGCGGCCAACCCGTCGGCCTTTAATACAACAGGTAAAGAATGTTCATTTACATAATGAACGCCTTCTTCAAAATTCGAAGAATCAAATTCGCGGTATTTTGCGGTCGGGATCTTGTGGCGCTCCATGAATGATTTTGCAAATGACTTACTGCCCTCTAACTCAGCACCTTTTTTTGAAGGACCAATAAAATAAATTTTTGCCAGATCCTCGTGGGCTTTGAAGTAATCATATAAACCATTTACCAGTGGTTCTTCGGGCCCCACCACTACCATTTCAATCTTTTCATCAATGCAAAACTTTTTAATGGCATCAAAATCCCGGATGTCAAGAGAAACATTTTTTCCGCACTGAGCCGTGCCAGGATTACCCGGGGCTATATAAAGTGGATTTGCCCAGACGCTTTGGTTTATTTTCCAGGCAAGAGCATGTTCTCTTCCTCCTGAGCCTAACAACAGGATACGCATTTTACAGGGATTAAGTTCAAATGCGAATATCGTTTCTTTTGTCAAAGAAATTATCGTTTTCTTACAACAAATCATTTTTCTGTATTTTGGACAATTAAAACTCCTCCGATTAGTAAACAAAAACGATTGTATGAGCCAGCCTGCCGTTTCTTTGAATCAACCAATTAAAACCGGGAAACACCCAAGAGGATTGTATGTTCTCTTCTTTACGGAAATGTGGGAACGGTTCGGGTATTACCTGATGATCGGGATTTTTTATTTATATCTCACCGATACGATCAGCCATGGCGGGAGAGGTTTAGATGTTGCACCGGCGATAAGCATTGTGGGTACTTATGTAGCTCTTATTTATTTAACTCCGTTCATCGGAGGACTGATCGCAGACAGGTATCTCGGTTATGCGAAATCCATTTTTCTTGGTGGCAGTTTACTTGCACTCGGGTATTTTTTGATTGCACTGAATGGAAGCGATATCATAATGTACACGGGTTTGTTTTCGGCCATAGTCGGCAATGGTTTTTTTAAGCCGAACATCAGCACATTATTAGGCAATATTTACAACAGACCGGATCTAAAACCCAAAAAAGATATCGCCTATAATATCTTTTATATGGGCATAAACATTGGTGCTTTCGTATGCAATTTTGTGGCTGCCTTTTTACGTAATAATTACACTTGGGGGTGGGCATTTTCAGCCGCAGGTTTTGGAATGGTGTTCGCATTGATATGGTTCGCATCAGGGTTAAAACATGTTAAGCATGCAGACATAATAAAACCTGCTCATGAAGGCGATATGCCGATTGGCAAAATTGTATCGAGCGTCTTTCTTCCTGCATTGGCTGCCGGGGTCATTGGCTGGTTTATTCCGGGAAACATTCTTGGTTCGGACTCTAATGATGCATTCATCTTTGCTTGCATTCCTATTATTATTTTTTACTTCAGTTTATGGTATCGTGCAAAAGGTTTTGAAAGAAAACGCATCAGTACTTTGTTGATCTTGTTTGGTGTTTCCATTATTTTCTGGAATATCTACAATCAAAACTCAACTGCATTAACCATCTGGGCGCAAACTTATACCGATCGTGAAGCACCCAAGGTCATTCAACCAGCATTAAAACCATTTGGCTTTTTAGAAACGGTAAATACCAAACCCATTGAAGTTCCCATTGTTGATAGCCAGTTTCGTGCACTGGCCGATTCACATGGAAAAGTAATGACAAAGCAAGGCACCGATCTTTATTTTCAAAATTTGCCAAAAGATAAATTTCCCGCACCTGATCAGGATCTGAAATTAGTATCAACAGAAATTTATCAATCGGTGAATCCATTTTGGATCATTGTACTAACGCCAGTTGTCGTCGCTTTTTTTGGATTTATGAAAGCAAGAAGAAAAGAGCTCTCAACCCCCAGCAAATTTGCGTGGGGCACATTGATCGCGGGTTTGTCATCCGTAATAATGATTGCTGCCTGTCTGTCAACCAATATTTATATGAATAAAGTTTCCAGCTGGTGGATCGTAAGCAGCTATGGCGTTTTTACAATAAGTGAATTATTTGTAAGCCCTGTCGGGTTATCCCTTACATCAAAAGTTGCCCCACGAAGATTAACTGCCTTGATGATGGGAGGATGGTTCATCACAACTTCTTTGGGCGGAAAAATATCAGGTATACTCGCAGGGTTTTGGGATAAGTTTGATAACAAGGCTGTGTTCTTTGCAATCAGCGCCGTTGCGGCTATTATTGCATGCTTCTTATTGTTGCCGTTAACTAAACGTTTAAATAAAATAGTAGAGGAAGCAGCAGCTTCAGACGAATAAATAACTCTGCTGTTTGGGGAGTTGAAAAGTTCAACTCCTTTTTTATTTATCTTACTCAACAAATCAACTGCTATGCCAGATCAGCCATCTCACTTCAAACCGTTTGTCGCCCCTGAGACCAAAATGGCCGAGTTCACTGTTAAGTCGGTAGTAATGGGTGCTATCTTCGGGATCATATTCGGGGCAGCTACAGTTTATCTTGCATTAAAAGCAGGGCTAACCGTTTCAGCATCTATTCCCATAGCAGTTATTTCCATCCTGCTGGGAAAACTTTTTTTAAAGACTACCATTCTTGAAAATAATATTATTCAAACAACCGGCAGCGCTGGTGAGAGCATTGCAGCCGGTGTTGTATTTACTCTCCCCGGCTTTCTTTTTTTAAGTGTTGCCGGCAGTGCAAACTATTTTAACTATGTCACGATTCTTGTGCTGGCAGTCATCGGCGGAATGTTAGGTACATTAATGATGATACCACTTCGGCGTTCGTTAATTGTAAAGGAACATGGAATTCTTCCTTATCCAGAAGGCACCGCTTGTGCTTCCGTGTTAAAAGCCGGAGAAAAAGGCGGAGAGCTGGCAATGACCGCGATCTGGGGTGTAATTGTTGCTGGCAGTTATGCAATACTGCAAAAAATATTTCACGTTATTAAAGATGTGCCTGACTTTGCCACAAGACAGGCAAATAAATTTTTCCCTTCTGCAAGAATCGCCGGTGAAATTACTCCTGAATATATGGGTGTTGGTTATATCATTGGACCCAAGATCGGCGGAGTGCTGGTGGCAGGTGGAATTCTCAGCTGGTTTGTATTTATTCCTCTGCTAGCTTCCTTAATAAATCCTGATATCATCGCGGCGCAATTGGCCAAGCTCGGATATTTAGCAGATGTTGCTAAGCCAGGCGGACCGGGTGGTTGGGACCCTGCCTCTCATAGCTTTGCCGATTGGGCCACGGCTATTTATCGTGCTTATGTGCGACAGATCGGTGCAGGGGCGGTTGCAGCCGGTGGCTTTATTACATTGATCAAAACGATCCCTACAATTATTTCTTCATTCAAAGGAAGCATTGGTTCATTGAAAGGAGGCAAAGTGGCAAGCAGTGATGATTTGCCAAGAACTGAAAGAGACCTTTCAATAAAAATAGTGGGCATAGGCAGTTTGTTGTTGATTTTAATAATCGCTTTTCTGCCCAGCAATCTTATTCCAGGCAGTTCAATCGGAAGCAAATTATTATTGGGATTATTGATAATTATCTTCGGAGCTTTCTTTGTTACCGTTTCATCGCGCATTGTCGGCTTGATCGGTTCATCAAACAACCCTATCAGCGGAATGACAATCGCTACGCTAATGGGAACCTGTTTAATTTTTATTGCGGTAAAATGGACGGGAAGTTTTTATGAACCGATGGCCCTTGTTGTGGGCAGTATGATTTGTATTGCCGCGGCCAATGCCGGTGGTACTTCACAGGATCTTAAAAACGGGTTACATAGTTGGCGCTACACCCCGGTATCAACAAATTGCATTGTTCATTGGCGCAATTGTTTCTTCCCTAGCCATTGGCGCCACAGTAAAAATTCTTGATACACCCACACATGAAATGGTGCAACAGGGTATTCAACATGCCATTGGCACTGATAAGTACCCTGCACCGCAGGGAACATTGATGGCTACATTGATCAAAGGCATTCTTTCTTTCAATCTTGACTGGCAATTTGTACTTGTCGGTGTGTTCATCGCCGTTGTAATGGAGCTTTGCGGAATTAAATCTCTGTCATTTGCCATCGGGATCTACCTTCCCCTTTCGACCACTTTTCCCATTTTTATTGGGGGCGCTATTCGTGGTCTTGTTGACTGGAGATATAAAAGAAAGAACATTAAACTCACCGCCGAAGAAGAAGATCTTGCAAAAGGAAATTTATTTGCAACAGGACTTGTGGCAGGAGGTGCACTTGCAGGCGTAATTGTCGCAATTCTGTCGGTCAATGATAAAGTAAATGCCGGTTTGGAAAAGATCAGCGCAGAACGGGGACTTATGCAGTCCCTGGGAGGAGAAGGCTACAAATGGCTGGGTGTTGCTTTTTTTGCATTAATGGGGTGGATCCTTTATAGGGTTGCTATAAGCAAGCGGAAAGTCATTTAATTAAAGTTCCTTAATAATAAAAGCAACTACTTTTTATGTAGTTGCTTTTCACTTTATATCTACAGCACGGATCAACAAAACCCAAGGTGGTCATATTTTCTTCCAAGTATAGCCGTGTCATCGGCATCCAGCCAATTCTTCAGAACCGTTGCATACACGGTTTTAAAATCGATCTTGTATTTCAGGTCGCCCTCGTCGAGATCATTTAAATCGGGCATCGGATTGATGATACCTTTTTGTTTTAACGCTCCGCCAATTAAAAACATATTGTTTGCTGTACCATGATCAGTGCCCCCGCTGGCGTTTTGAGAAACTCTTCTTCCAAATTCAGAGAAGGTGAACGTCAATACGTCGTTAAATCGATTGTTTTTCTTGAGATCAGTCGTAAATGCTCTGACCGCGTCGCTTAATTGCGTAAACAAACGTTGCTGTTGCATTTGCTGGTTTACATGCGTGTCAAAACTGCCAAGAGAAATGTAATAGACTTTTGTATTGATGTCAGAAAATATTAACGAAGCAATTGTCTTTAATCCATTTCCCAACTCTGTTTTTGGATATTCCGCCGATGTGGGATGTAATTTACTTTGCTGGAAAATATAATTAGCCGATGACAAAGTCTCTGACATTGTTTTATAGAGATAATCCACTGTTTCTTCCCCGCCATTCCCGCCTGACTGATCCAGTCGGGCAGGTTTGTGATCTTTCAATACGTCTCTAAAAAAATTTTCATTGCTGGTTCCGAATAATCTTTTCGGGTCCTTCATCGCAATGGCTTTCGAATTTTCCCCCTTCAATGCAAGGCTCAGCACATCGTCAATTTCCAGCGCGTAGGTAGGTTTATCACAGCCATGACATTGCGCATCAAGATAACGGCCCACCCAACCCGTCGTGATGTAGTCGCTGCTCGCACTCCCGGTTTGCCAGATATCCATACTGCGGAAATGTGACCGGTCAGGGTTTGGATAACCCACATTATTTAGAATTCCCAAACTTCCATCGTCATACAATTCTTTCAATGCCATCAGTGCCGGGTGTAACGCTACCTCATCGGTCAGGGTTAAGGAACTCGCTTTTTCAATTCCCAGTCCTGGCCGCTCACGGTAATAAATATCGTTCCGTACTGGTATCACAGTGTTCAATCCATCATTGCCCCCGCTTAGTTGCAGTATTACCATTACTTTATTTCCGGGTGGAACCCTGTCTATTCTTTCAAATGATTTTAAAAACTTGGGCACCATGAAAGAGGCTGTAGCCAGTGATCCGAGTTGTAGAAATTCTTTTCTCTTAAATATCATAAAGCCCCCATCCCCTAAAGGGGAGTTTTTGAAAACACTTTTTTAAAAATTGATTTAAGAACTTATTAAGTTTTTCAGTACGTTCAACCCAAGTTCCCCCTTTAGGGGGACAGGGGGCCTAACATAGCTGGTATTCCGGCGTGCTCATAATTTGTATCGTCGCTGTTTTAATAAAACTTTCTTTGTCGTCTGCATCTGAATACTCATTGATGATATCAACGCTAACTGCTTTCTTTGTTTGCAATAAATTGCCTGCAATATCATTCACAAGGTCTCCACGAGCGACACCATTATAATATCCTACATATTTACTCCAGTCGATTTCCGCATTAATGGGCCTGGCTGCTCTTCCCATCCGACCTTGCCTACTGGCAGGCAGGTAGCTATCGGATCCTGTTTTATTATCATCGTCATTGCGCCCCATCATCTGGTCATCATCTGCTTTGGGCTTTATATTGAATTCATCTCTATCATTGATCAGTTGAGGAATGCGCATCCGCATCATAAGTGTGGAACTGTCGATCCACGTTTTACCGCCGGGCCAGCCAGCAACGTTTGGAGGATAAAATAATATTTGCCCCAACAATCTTTGTAACAACAACAGCCCCTCTTCATTCTCTAATTTCATTGGAAGTATTCTTTGTATTCCTACAAGTAACTCCACCGGTGATTTTATTTTACAACCAATGTTTTTTTCGTCATAAAACCAATCACTGGTAAAAATATCTTCCATCAGCTTACCAATATCATAGTCACTTTTATAAAATCTCTCAGCGAGCCAGTCTACTCTTGGTTGATCAATCACATCATTTACAAAAAACCGGTATATTTTCTGCGAGATGAACTTTGCGGTTTGTTTTTGATCCAATAAGATCTCCAGCACTTCATCACCATCAAAATTGCCGGTGTTGCCCAGTACTGTTTTACTCCCGTCATCATGTTGAAATCTTCGGAATACGAATTCGCCCTTTGCATTGGCGCCCCAGCCTGTAAAAGCTCTCGCTGCTTCTTTTACATCGCGTTCAGTATAATTGCCCCGTCCCAGTGTAAACAATTCCATCACTTCACGTGCAAAATTCTCATTGGGATGATCTTTCCGGTTTTGATTGTTATTGAGAAAATTCAACATTGCTCCTGTTTTCGAAACATCGTGAAGGAGATCCCTGAAATTTCCAAGAGCGTTGCGCCGGATGACATGAAGCAATTCCTGTTGAAAAAAGATATTAAGGTTGCGGCAGGCGAAATGACCATGCCAGAAGAAAGACATTTTTTCACGGAGCTGGGCATCACTATTCACCATTTCATTTATCCAGTAAAGATTCAGGTTCCTGATCCCTTCCCGGCTTCTTTTTTGTAATTCTTTTTTTTGTTCTGCCGACATTTCCAGCCGCTGTTGTCTTCCCGCCTCCTGGAAACCCATCATGAGACCCTGGAGGTAATTGTCCGCTGCCTGCAGATACCCCGGTTTTTTTGACGATGCTTTTTGAAGAGTCCTATATAATTTTTGAGGAGAAGTTTTATAGAGATCATCCAACTCATATACAGCCGGCCCAAAACCGGCCCGCCATAACAAATGCTGATTTTTTAATTGATCACTCACCGGCATTGAAAAATTTTCAGGCATCTTTCTGACCTGATTAAAGGTTAAAGGTTTAAAATCTTTAAAACGATACAAGAGCGAGCATACCGACTTAATTGACCTTAGAATTGCCAAAATAAGAAGATAGCACATCAGGCAAAAGAACGCCGTCCGGTGTTTGATTATTTTCCAATAAACAGGCAAGTATACGAGGTAAGGCAAGTGAGCTGCCATTGAGAGAATGAGCCAATTGTGACTTACCCGTTTTATCCTTCAAGCGGATCTTCATCCGGTTTGTTTGAAAGGTCTCGAAATTAGTAACAGAACTTACTTCAAGCCATTTATCCTGTGCAGCGCTGTATACTTCAAAATCATAGGTCAGCGCAGACGCAAAACTCATATCCCCTCCACATAATTTTAAAATGCGGTAAGGAAGATTCAATGATTGTACAAGCGTCTCTATGTGATCCACCATTTCTTCCAATACATCATAACTTTTATCGGGGTGAACCAGCTGAACAATTTCCACTTTATCAAACTGGTGCACGCGATTCAATCCCCGAACATCCTTTCCGTAACTACCTGCTTCTCTTCTGAAACAGGGAGTATAGGCGGTCATCTTTATGGGCAGATCGTTTTCTCTTAAAATTTCATCACGGTAAATATTTGTGACAGGTACTTCGGCGGTCGGTATCAAATAAAATTTGTCTTCAGTCGCAAAATACATCTGGCCCTCTTTATCCGGCAACTGACCCGTACCAAAGGCGGTAGTTTCATTTACCAGGTATGGAGGCGAGTATTCAGTATAACCTGCTGCAATATTATAATCCAGGAAATATTGGATCAATGCCCTTTGCAGTTTCGCTCCTTTGTTCTTATAAACCGGAAAACCGCTGCCGGTGATTTTATTCCCCAGTTCAAAATTGATGAGGTCGTATTTTTTTGCCAGTTCCCAATGAGGCAACGCATCTTTGGGCAGTGATGGTTTATTACCGCCTTCTCTTACGATCACATTGTCGTCCGGCGTTCTACCTGCAGGAACTTTTTCTGAAGGAAGGTTAGGAAGCTTCACTAACTCATTTTGTAGTTGTGTTTCGAATATATTTAACTGTCCGATAAAATTTTGAATCTCGCTCTTTTGCAGCAAGACATTTCCTTTTATACGTTCTGCATCTTCTTTTTTTCCTTGGCTCATTAACGAACCAATTTCTTTACTTACAGCATTCATTTTTGCCTGGACTGTTTCAGACTTTGTTTTTAACTCTCTTATCTTTTCATCCAATTCAATAATTGTATCAACAACATTTGTATCATTGAAAAATTTTACTGCCAGTCTCTCTTTCACCCCTTTTGGATCCTGTCGTATCACCTGTAACTGTAACATGCTTTTTTGCCGCAAAGGTAACTTTAGAAAGTTAACATTTCAACTCTCGGATTGAATGCCACTGAGGCACTGAGTTTTTCTGTGTTTCTGTGACTCTGTGACCTCTGTGACTCTGTGGCAATGTATAAAAGCTCCGTTCTGTTTCTTAATTTCATTAAAACAAAAATTTATGATCGATCAAACTATGGTAACGACCAATATTGAATTGAGCGGCTACCGCGTCACAAAAAATTTAGGTGTCGTCCGCGGGATTACCGTCCGTTCAAGAAGTATTTTGGGAAATATCGCCGGCGGGCTTCAGACTTTATTTGGCGGAACAATTTCCATTTATGTTGAGCTCTGCGAGAAAACAAGAGAAGAAGCCTTTCAGAATATGCTGCGTCATGCTGATGAAAGAGGAGCCAATGCCATTATCAGCGTCAGGTATGATGCTAATGAAGTGATCAGCGGCGTCAACGAAGTACTGGCCTATGGAACGGCTGTTGTTGTTGAAAAAGTTTGATGCTAGTATTATTGATTACTGATTATTAATTATTGAAACATCCAGGCACGGATAATAATCATTAATCAATAATTAATAATCGCTATTGCAGTTATCTTTGCCACTATGTTTATTAGCGATGATCTCCAGCAGCGTTGGTGGGACCTTGAAGCGAAACTAGTTGAGCGATTTGGGAAAAAACCTGACCTCGAAGCCATTCTGTTCCTGGTCGGCATACAGGAGTTTGGCCAGGTACGTGAAAAATTTACCAAAGAGCAAAAGCAAGACCTGATGCATGTAGCGATTTGTAGTTTGCTTTCTCAAAGTGGCTTACTATGAGCTGGAAAAAATTGATGAAGATGGGTGGCCACATTTTAAACAATTAAAAGCAATGCCGGACATGAGTACGACCGAACAGGAGAACTTTTTGAAGGATCATATACTTCTGTATTTTCAAACCCACTGACCACTGATTACATTGATTAAATGACTTAAATGCAAACCCACTGACTACTGATTACATTGATTAAATGATTTAAATGAAAAAAACAGTCTTCGCTATTGGATTTTTATTCATAGCAATATCCTGCTTTGCACAGAGGGATTCTATCGTCACAAAGAAAGACCGCAAAAGGGATGTATTACTTCAAACAAACTACGGTGATATTGTTGTGAGGCTTTCTGATTCTACTCCTTTACATCGCGATAATTTTCTGAGATTAGTTAAGACCCATTATTATGATAGTGTATTATTCCACCGGGTGATCAAAAATTTTATGATCCAAGGCGGAGATCCCAATAGCAGGCATGCGAAGCCCGGAGAACCACTGGGAAACGGTGGGCCTGATTACACAATACCTGCTGAATTCCGGTCTACCCTGTACCATAAAAAAGGTGTGATCGCTGCAGCAAGAGATAACAATCCTGAGAAAGCCAGCAGCGGCAGCCAGTTTTACATTGTCCAGGGAAAAATTTTTACAGATGCAGGTTTGGATTCTGTTGAAAAATATCGTTTGAACGGGAGAAAAATCCCCGCTGAGCAACGCGAAGCTTATAAAACTGTCGGAGGCGCCCCTCACCTTGACCAGAACTATACAGTGTTTGGTGAAGTAGTGAAAGGATTGGATGTAGTAGATAAAATTGCATCAGTACCAACGAGCAAAGCGGAAGACAGGGACCGGCCACTGGAAGATGTGCGAATTATAAAAGCGAAATTGGTCAAGAGAAAAAAGAATGTTCAATAAGCAATATTCAACATTCAATATTCATTGCGTTGATAGCAAAGTTTGAACAATGTTCATTGAGCGTTGAACATTCAAAATTTCTTTATCATAAAAAAAGCATCCCGCTTGCGCAAGGATGCTTGACATTTCACTATTCCTAAAACTACTTTTGTTGACTGCCTCCCAGTCCACCACCACCTTGCGTACGTTGATTTTCTTCTTCAATACTTGATTTGTGCTGACGTGCTTGTTTGATCTTACTATTACCAAAACGATAATTCAAGTTTATTTTGAACTGGCGACTTTCCCAGCCACCGTTTGCAAGAATAGTTTGACCTGTTGTATTATTGGTGGCCGACCAATGGAAGGTGTTTAAAAGATCCGAGAACGTTGCCTTTACTGATACCTTGCCTTTGAATATAGTTTGTTGAATGCCTGCATCAATACTACCAAGAGATTTTGTTTTGAAAGCTCCCTGCCAAATAGAAGGCGCCGTATAGAATCCACTCAACTCGGCAGTTGTTGTTTTTGATAGTTTAAATGTTTGTTGAGCATATATATTAAAAGAGAACACATCCGCATCAACATTATAATCAGTTGCCTGTCCTTTAAACTTAGAATAATAGGTATTGATATTAAAGAAGAGGCTGTACCATTTATACTGAACCGGCATACTAACATTTAAACTCACTATATCCTGGTTGGCCACATTTTCATTCGTTATGAATGCTTTTGTGCCTTCGCTTTTGGGGATCATAGCGAACACATCGTTCACATGACTGTAGTTCAGTGTTGTTGTCAGTTTATACTTATAAATATTGGTAATGCTGAAACTATTAGTGTACTGTGGCCGCAGGTTTGGATTGCCCCTCTGGAAAGTGTATTTATCCAGGTTGAATTCAAACGGATTCAAATTTTGATATGAAGGGCGATCAATCCTCCTGCTATAGCTGAGGCTCCACATTTTCATCGGGTTTTTGTTAAGGGTTACCGATGCACTTGGAAAAAGGTCAGTATAGTTCCTGTCCAATAATGAATCGATAGTTACATTTTCACTGGCGTCATAATCGTAACGGAACCCAACAGAATGTCCTTTTGAATGAGTATTTTCTGCTCTTAAACCCGCCTGCACCATCACACCTTTAAATTGCCTGTTATAGTTAACATAGCCGGCATTGATATTTTCCTTATAGTCGAAATTATTATGATTATCTTCTAATGGACCTGAACCGGTCTCATAAAACCGTTGAAAAGTATTGTCTGTTGTCACATAGGATATCTTTCCGCCATAGCCCAATTTTCCTTTCTTAAAATTTTGTTCGTAATCCGCCTTTACGGAATAAATATCAATTTGTGAAGGCGTGTGTATGTTATAAACTTCCTGTTGTTTAAGATCAGTTCCACTGGGATCATAAATATTATTTGGCTGGTATTGGTTGTTCTTTGAATTATAAAAACCATAATCAGCGTCAACATTCAGCTCATGACCAGTAGAATCAGCATAACGATAGTTCAAATTAAAATTCATGTTGTTTCTTGTACCGTTGCTCGAGTTATCAGCGATCAATAACCTGTCGATCTGTTTAGAGGGCATATAGGCTATATCGGTCTTGCTGGTATTGCTGAATGCATTATTTGAAAAAGTACCGTTGGCCATTACACCTATTGTGCTTCTGCGAGTGGCATAATAATCAACGCCGGCCTTAAAGCCATGGCTTTCATTTTCATTGACCATGATGGAATGCTGATCAAAGGAGCTGTCTGCGGAAGTAGTACGATATAAGTTCAGCTTGTTCTCATTTTTGCTGTTATTATAGTTGTAGTTACCAAACACGTTGAATTTATTGTTTCGGTAATTCAATGAAAAACCCGTGTTGTATTTTGCGTACGTACCAATATTCCATCCTGCATTTACAGAACCATTGGCGCCAAAGGTTTTGTTCTTCTTCAGGCGAATATTGATGATACCTGCATTACCTGCCGCCTCATACTTTGCTGATGGATTTGTAATTAATTCTATCGACTCAATTTGAGACGACTGTAATGATTTAAGATAGTTAGCCAGGTCTGTGCCGGTCAACGGTGTAGGTTTACCATCAATGTAAACCTGCACTCCATTCTTCCCGCTTAAGCTAATGTTATCGTCTTTATCAATGGTTACGCCTGGCGATTTTCTCAAAAGTTCCAGTGCATCATTTCCAGTAGCGTTTATCGTTCCTTCCACATTAAGGATGGTTCTGTCAGCTTTGACCTCCACTAATGGTTTTTTTGAGGTCACCGTTACCCCCTTCAGCTCAGATGCGAGTTTATTAAGAGCCACGGCCGGTACACTCGTTTCGCCGGTGCCCGAAAATTCAAAGCTTGAAGAATAGCTGTTTGCGTAACCCACATGGGTGATACTTACAAGATATTTCCCGGCCTTAATGGATTTAAAAGAATATTGACCTTCATTATTGCTGGCTGCCAGTTTAACAACTGAAGAATCTTTCGCATTTAACAAGGAAACAGTTGATCCTGAAACTGATTTCCCCTGTTGATCTTTGATTGTTCCTGATATCTCTTGAGTAAAGGCTGTAGCTGCTACCAGGAAACTCACGATTAATAATCCAAACTTTCTCATATAATTGATTTTTGTGGGAACAAAACTATGACTGGGCCCTTCCATTAAAAATGGTTTTCCGGCTAACTGTCATTTTTGAGGCACGAATGGTGGAATGAACAGTATCAACAGAAAAACTTCATTTACCGCCGATTTATCCGCTGTTTTAGTCATATTTGCAGCTCAAAAGAATTGTTATGACTTTTCCGGATGATTTGTATTATACCAAAGACCATGAATGGATACGCGTTGAAGGCGATGTAGCCACTATAGGCATAACTGATTTTGCACAGGGAGAACTTGGAGATATTGTATATGTAGAAGTAGAAACAATAGGCAAGCAGTTAGAAGCTGGTGCTGTTTTTGGAACTGTAGAAGCTGTAAAAACAGTTTCAGACTTGTTTTTGCCTATTAGTGGAACAATAACAGAACTAAACCCCGCTTTAGCCAATTCACCCGAACTTGTCAATAACGATCCGTATGGGGCGGGATGGATGGTCAAAATGAAAATTGCCAATAAAGAGGATATCAAAACATTAATGGACGCAAAGGCTTACGAACAAATGGTCGGCTGATCGATAGCCTGTTTGCGAATGCATCCTGACCAATGGCGATTTTGTATCATTCATTTACTATTTGAGTACAACTCCCAAATACCCGGAACAGGAACTGGTCTCCCAACTTCTTCAACAAAATGGCCAGGCATTCAGTTATCTGTACGATAGCTATTCCCCGGCTTTATTTGGAGTCATCAACCAAAGTATTTCAAACAAAGAAGCAGCTGCAGATGTTTTGCAGGATGTTTTTGTTAATATCCGGAAAAAGATCAGTTTGTATGATGACGCAAAGGGCCTTGGAGCAATTGCAGTCCATGGGAAAGGCCAAACTTTGACAACTCGAACTTAATATCTTCGCTAGTTATTATAATAATGAGCATTTCCAATTTGAAAAAAAATGAATTGAGGATCTTGCCTGCACTTACGTGGGTCATTATTGTCACCGTTTTGTTATGTCTTCCGGGCTCAGCTTTACCAAAAGAAAATTGGTTCGACAAGATCTGGCTGGACAAATGGATCCACATAGTGCTTTTCCTAATTATGGTTTTTCTCTGGTGCAGATACGTATTCCATACCGAGGGGAAAAAAATCCGCTATTTCAGACAAATAGCTATTTACTTTTTTTTATATGGGATAGCGATGGAGTTTGTTCAAAAATATTTCATACCGAATCGTTCTTTCGATTTAAAAGACATATTAGCTGACGGCCTGGGTTGCAGTATTGGGTTATTGATTTCCAGCAGGTATATAAAAAAATAGACCCCTGTAGAAACAGGGGTCGCAACCAAAACTAACTGCTTATGAGAAAATTGACTGCTTTATTGAGAAGAACTTTGTTGTATAACGCAAAATTACTGCCAATAGTATGAAGTCCGGTGTTAAGGAATTTCTAAAGAAAACCCTTAGAAAATTAACTTAGTAGCCTCATGTAAAGAACTACACTATTGAACTTTTTCGAACCTATATAGAGAAATAAAACATCGTGCCAGTTTAGACTTGCCCTAATTCTGTCTTGCCAATTTCTCCGCATTTTCAGCAAACTGGAGAGCATCAATAAAATCCTGAATATCACCGTTCATTACTGCATCAAGGTTATACGACGTATAATTGATCCGGTGATCTGTCACCCGGCCCTGGGGAAAATTATAGGTCCTGATCTTTGCGCTGCGATCCCCGGTGCTGACAAGGCTTTTGCGATGGCGTGCGATCTCCTCCTCTTGCTTACGAACCTGTTCTTCATATAATTTTGTCCGCATCATTTGCATCGCTTTTTCCCTGTTGCCTAACTGCGTTCTTTCGGTTTGGCACATTACTACGGTCCCTGTCGGTATGTGTGTAAGTATCACCTTTGTCTCTACTTTATTTACATTCTGACCCCCGGCGCCGCCGCTTCTTGCCGTTTCCATTTTCACATCGCTTTCTCTTAGATCAAAATCCACTTCCTCCGCCTCCGGCATCACGGCCACGGTCGCCGCTGACGTGTGCACCCTCCCACTCGCCTCGGTATCCGGCACGCGTTGTACACGATGCACTCCACTTTCAAATTTTAATGTGCCATATACATCGTCGCCTGTCACTTCTACCTGTACCTCTTTATAGCCTCCAACGGTTCCTTCATTTTCGCTCAATATTGCAGTTTTCCAGCCTTTGCCTTCGCAGTACTTTAAATACATACGCAAAAGATCACCAGCAAATAAACTGGCTTCGTCGCCACCAGTTCCGGCCCGAATTTCAAGAATGGCATTTTTTTCATCCTGGGGGTCCTTAGGTATCAACAATTGACGTATGTAAGTTTCCAGTTTTCCCTTTCTCTCTTCCAACTGTGGTGCTTCTTCTTTTGCCAGCTCACGCAATTCCTCATCGTCCCCGCTTAAGGCTTCTTTGTAAAATTCAATATCAGCCAAAACTTTTTTATACTCATCATGAGCATTTACGATCTTCTCGAGACTCCTGTATTCCTTGCTGGTAGCCGCGAATCTTTTATTGTCATTTACAATTTCGGGATTGGTCAAGGCCACTCCCAATTGCTCAAACCTGGCTTTTATCGCTTCTAATTTGTCTAGCATAAATTTGTCCCAAGGACTCCTTTTGGAGGGCAGCAAAGTTAAACCAGCAATGGCGTACAAAAAATTTCAATCGGAACAATTATTCACCGGTTACGAACTGTTAATCAGTGATCACGTTTTGATCACGGACCGGGAAGGAAAAATTGAAGATATCGTACCTGCAACAGATGCCGGCGATGACGTTCAAAATTTCAAGGGCATTCTTTCTCCCGGCCTTATTAATTGCCACTGCCACCTGGAATTAAGTCATTTGAAAAATGTGATCCCGCCTGGCACAGGTCTTATTGAATTTCTCTGCTCGGTGGTTACAAAGAGGAATTTTGATCCAGAATTGATACAGGAAAAAATTGTAAAGGCCGAAAAAGAAATGTACGATAATGGAATAGTAGCCGTAGGTGATATTGGAAATACAGCTGATACTGCTGAAGTAAAATCAACAAGCAATATATATTGGCAAAATTTTGTGGAGGTATTAAGCTTTACAGATGAGAAAGCGGAAGAAAATATTAAACACTACCAGTCGGTACTGGAAAGCCTGGATAAAATCAGAAATCAAAAATCAGAAATCAGAAATTCACTCGTGCCCCATGCACCATATAGCATTAGTCCAAAAACATTTCAGCTAATAAATGAGCTGACAAGAGATCAAATCATTTCCATTCATAACCAGGAGCACCCGGCGGAAGATGAACTGTATAAAACAGGCGGAGGGGATTATTTGAAGCTTTTCAGAATTTTTGGGGTTAACCAATCGCCATTCCCGGTAACAGGGAAAAGCAGTATTCGTTCATGCCTTCCCTATTTTAACAACGGGCAAACAATCTTATTAGTCCATAACACGTATATGGGGGAAGAAGACATCCTATTTGCTATGGACTATGCGAATGAGAATAAACTAACGCTAATATTTTGTCTTTGCCCCAATGCAAACCTGTATATTGAAAACAAGTTGCCTCCAATAGATTTATTTGTTAAACATGATTGCCATCTTGTGTTAGGGACAGACAGCTATAGTAGCAACTGGCAGCTGAGCCTCTCAAAGGAAATTGGAGCAATTAAAGAACATCACGCCAAAATTCCTTTAGCAACAATTTTACAGTGGGCAACCATCAACGGAGCTAAAGCTTTGCGGTGGGATGATAAGTTAGGAAGTTTTGAAAAAGGAAAGACACCGGGGGTTACCTTAATAGATCGCGTCAACTGGACCTCAAAGAAATTAATTTAGAATTTCTCTCAACACCGACAAAGTCTTCATGGTTCCGAAATCCTGGATGTGGAAAGCATAATAAGTTTCAAAAGCGTATAAAAGATTACGGCGAAAATCATGATTCAATTTGATCTCGTTTAGCTCATCCGGTTGTCTTACTTTCAGCAGATCGGAAGTTACAGCAGCTTGCTTGTCTTCTAAAAAATGAGGATGTGAAGGCTGTTCGCTTACAAATGTTCCTTCCTGCAGATCAAGAAAAGGATTTTTTTCTGAATACTGATCATCTATTCTAAATCCGAAAAACACCGCTACATGCAATGCAAAGAATAAGGGAAAATTGGCCGTTACCGTTTCACTACTTTCATCAAGATGCAAAAAGGCGTCTTCCACAAAATGAAAAAGATCTTCGTTCTCTTCCGGCTGTTTTAAGCATTTTGTAAGCAGTTCTACCATAAATAAGGCGACAGCATTTTTCTTTATGTCTGAGAAAATGTTTCGATACAAATGACCCCACCTGAATTCTTTGATACGCTGAAGATTTCTTAATTCGTTGTGATAAACAATGAGATCGAGGATCGCCGCAGGTTGAAAAAGATTTGCTTTGCCGCTTCCCTTTTTCGTAGAAGTCCTTACTCCGTTGATAAGATAAGCTTGAACACCAAACAAATCAGTGAAGATGGTAACGATCAAACTCGTCTCACCATATTTTACTGTCCTGAGAACAATACCTCTTGCTTTATAAAGTTTCTGAGACATGCCGAATCACAGAGTTTATCCGATAAATTATTTTGAAATGAAAACGATCTTTGTCGATGTTTTTACAGATCTATCTTCATTACTTACCAATACAAGATAAATTCCTGTCGAAATTTTTCGCCCCTTATAATCTTTACCATCCCAAACTGCCTGCCCGCCCAGTGCCTTTGTTTGGTAAACCAGTCTTCCGTCAAGCTCGGTGATTTTTACGATCGAGTTTTCGGCAATGCCGCGAATGGCGATCGTTCCATTATAACCTGGCGGAACCGGGTTTGGAAATACAAGGACATTTGAGTTCGTTTGCTCGCCTTCGGTAGCAGTGCCCCGAAATGAGCAAATGCCCCTGGACGTAGCAAAATACACTTCACCGGTCTTGCTATTGATCGCGATCTTTTTTACATCGCTGCTTAATAAAGGGCTATTATCTTCTGTAAACCTTTCAATTACTTTTTCACCATCTGCACTGATGAGCCACACGCCATTTTTCGTGGCGACCCATTTTCTGTCGGCACCATCAACAGCAATACTTCTTACATTTTCGCCCTTGAACAAATAGCCTGCGAAACTTCCTTGCTGGACAATGGGAAGTATCGCCTCACAACCCGTGTTAAAAACATCCTGCGGGCATTGAATAACACCGATACCATCATCTGTGCCTACCCAGATAAATCCGCTCTTATCTTTTGCAACACAAAGCACATTCACGGAAGGGAGATTTCCATTTCCCGATCCGCTCCTGTACATCTTCCAGTGATCGTCATTTGTGTCGTCGATAGAACTGCCATAATTATAACAGATCAATCCATTTCCCAGCGGGGATACTATCCACATTTGGTTCGCGTCGTCCATGACCATCTGCGCAAGAGCATTTTCAATCAATGTGAAAGGAAGTGAAAAACTTTTCCAGTTACCGTCGGCCTTGCGAACAAGCAATGGCTGCAATGAACCAAAGTTGGATATCCACAAGTTATTTTCATGATCAAACAACAATCCCGCCACGCGGTAACTTGCCGGATCAAGCGGATGCGGTTGGATAGGGGAATTTTGTTTAAATATCTCAAAACTTTCATCAGGCGTTATGTGAAGCAAACCACCCCCAAATGAACCCGCCCATACGGATTCATCGCGGGGATCGACTATCACAGTAATGAAATCGAGCATTGAATCCAGGACAGGGTAATGAAATCGATTAAAATTTTTCCACGCACCATTTTTGTAACGATATATTCCATTACCGTTGTACTGGTAATTCCAGGAATCATTCACTTCCCCTGCTGTGGCATAAAAAACATTATTGTATTCAATCATGTCACCACTGGCAATTCCTTCAGGAGAATTCAAACTATACACTTCTTCAGCGGCAGGCCCGGAGGAAAATTTTGAAAGACAATTGAATTGATCAGCTATCCAGTAATCGCCATTATACAAAATTGCCTTTCTCGGGAAGGGAGTGACGCCATTTTGCTGAATGGTTCTTTCAATAGAGCCATCCGGATTAATAATGACAACTTTACTCACAGGGCCCGGCAGGCGATGGCAAATTGCAATTTTTCCCCCGGTCGAATTGATCGCAGTAATCGCATTTCCGTCACCATACAGCAAGTCCCAGTTAGTCCCGTTAAATATAAACACAGAGTCATTCTTCAGCGCCACAAGTTTATTACCGGTCATAATAATATTTCTACATGCCCCTGCAGATAATCCGTTTATTCCACTGATCAATTGCCAATTGAGATAGTCAGAAAGATTCGTTGAGTTAGTGGCAGCCCTTTTCAAACCCTCATCTGTCGCTGCATAAAAAAAACTCCCGTCTGAAGTAAAACCATTCACCTTTACATTATTGCCACCATTACCAATGAGCCATGATTCTTTTACTTCGAAACGATCTCCATCAACTACGATCACGCCAAGCCCTGTTGACAGGTAGTAGCTGTTGTTAGATAAATAAATATTGTAAATAGATTTATCACCGGTGATATTTTCCCGCTTGATGTCAGGAATATTAAAAATATCATTCCGATAGATTATGTCAATGTTGCTGTTAGTATATGCAATAAAAAGCCTGTGACCATTTTCATCATAATGAATAGCGCTGACTCCGGTTTCCGAAAGGCCCGTTATCCTGCTCGATCTTTCAACTGAATTATCACCAAGGTCAACGGTAAATAAACTGTATGGAGTAGCACAATAGATCCTATTGTCGCCCGCCGCAACGTCAATCGCACTGTTATAAGGCAGATATTCCATCCACATGCCAATTGGCACGGAAGAATTTTGTGCCGGTGCTTTTATAAATATGCAGGTGGCTATGACGACAAAAAAGATTCTCACTTCTCAAATATAGAGAATCGATGTGGTTGCTTGTAAGGGTTATTATTGACTGAAGACCGGTATAAATTATGACAAACAATATAAACCAGCATTATTCCGTTTCTTTGTCCCTATGTGGCAATTACTAGGTCAATTCATTCTTAAATACCGGTTACTTCTTTTACTGATATTATTGGCACTGACATCTTTCATGGCATATCATGCCAGCAAAGTTGAATTAAGCTATGAATTCGCAAGAGCTATTCCAACCGATCACCCTAAGTACAAAGCCTACCAGGAATTCAGAAAGAAATTTGGAGAAGATGGTAACCTTCTTGTCATAGGGATCCAGACTGATAAGCTGTTCGGGGAAAAAACTTTCAATAGTTACAGTTCACTGCAAAAAGCTTTAAAGAGGATCAACGGCGTTGAAGATATCATCAGTGTACCTTCAGCTGTCGATCTTATAAAAGATTCTGCAACAGAAAAATTAAGGGCACAGCCTATTTTCAGAGATACCATTCTGTCACAAAACGAAATCGACAGTTCAAAAAATGTTTTTTTAAGCCTCCCATTCTACAGGACGCTTTTGTATAATCCTGTCCGGAAGGTCCAAAGGGACTCCGTCGGAGACTCCTTGGGAGAAACTTATGCGTGGCTTATGGGAGTTCGCATCAACAAAAATATAATGAACTCGAAGAAAAGAATTGGCGTAGTAGAATCCATAACCTCGCGGGCAAATGATTTTGGAAAAAGCAATGATCTTCAAATTTATTTGAGTGGCTTACCACTGATACGAACGGAAATGGCCACAAGGATAGCCAACGAAATGCGCTGGTTTTTATTGGCGTCGGTCATTCTTTCCGGATTTATTCTTCTTTTATTTTTCCGATCGGTCGGAACAATGATGTTATCCCTCGCTGTGGTGATCACAGGGGTTGTATGGAGCCTCGGTACAATTCATTTACTGGGTTATAAGATCACATTGCTCACCGCACTCATACCACCCCTGGTCGTTGTAATTGGTATCCCTAACTGTATTTATTTTTTAAATAAATATCATACTTCATTCAATGAAACCGGGGAAAAAAGAAAAGCTTTGGTAGAGATGGTCGGCAGGATGGGAGTAGTTACATTGTTTTGTAACCTCAGTGCGGCTATCGGCTTTGCTGTTTTTGCGTTAACACGAAGCGACGTTTTAAAAGAGTTCGGTGAAGTAGCAGGAACGAATATTATATTGTTATTCGTTATTTCACTTATTTTAATTCCCGTTGTACTAAGCTATACGCCTTCTCCCAAATCAAGGCATACAAAATATCTTGAAAACCCCGCATTAAACCGGTGGCTTGACAGGCTGGAACACTGGTCATTGAATCACCGCAAACTTATTTATACAACTACTTCGGTTATCGTCGTGATCGCCATTGCAGGTACTTTGAAATTAAAATCTGTTGGTTATATAGTAGATGACCTTCCGAAATCTGATAAAATCTATACAGATCTTAAATTTTTTGAAAAGAATTTCAAGGGGGTAATGCCTCTTGAAATTATTGTAGATACAAAAAGAAAGTACGGCGTTTCAAAAATTTTTTCCAACCTGGAAAAGATAGATACCCTCTCCCGGTATATTTCAACAATGCCTGATATTGCCAGGCCGTTGAGCATTACTGAAGGATTAAAATTTGCCAAACAGGCCTTGTTTGACGGTGATAGTAATAATTATAGTATGCCGACGGCCTCAGATCTCCCGGCACTTAAAGAGTATCTCGACGTAAAAACAGATACAACAGGCAGCAGGAACTTATTTACGAAGCTTGTGTCAAGCTTTATGGATAGCGCCAAACAACAGGCACGCATCAGCGTAAACATGGCCGACGTTGGAAGCAAACGGTTGCCACTGATTCTTGATAGCATTCAATCGAAGGCAAATAAATTATTTGGCGACACAGCAAAATATAAAGTGATGCTCACCGGGACAAGCGTCACCTTCCTGGAAGGGAGTAGTTTCATAATTCACGGGTTGAAACAAAGTATTATGTGGGCATTTTTATTAATTGCTTTGTGTATGCTTTATCTTTTCAGATCTTTCAGAATATTGATCTGCTCTCTTATCCCAAATATTATTCCGCTGCTCATTACGGCCGGAGTGATGGGATGGGTGGGCGTTCCCCTAAAACCCTCGACGGTTTTGATCTTCAGTGTTGCATTGGGCATTGCCATTGATGTTACCATTCGTTTTCTTGTAAATTATAAACAGGAATTGCCCCGGCATCATCACGATCTTAAAACAACTGTCATCGAAACTATACACAGTACGGGAATCAGTATCATTTATACCAGCCTTGTGCTTATTGCAGGCTTTATCATTTTTTGTTTTAGTGGTTTCGGTGGAACAAAGGCACTTGGATGGCTCACATCATTAACACTTGTTACAGCTACGCTTACTAACCTAATATTATTACCTGCTATCTTAATATCAACTTCAACGAAGAAAAAAGGGAGCTAACTAAAAAATCTATTCTTGACGAAGCACGAAAGGGTGACCTGAAAAGGACATTGTACCAAACAGCCAGCCCGTCCTTCAACTAATCATTTCAGTATTTCCTCCAATTTCTCTTCCAGGGAATCTCCTCTTAAACTTTGTGCAATTATTTTTCCTTCGGGATCAATTAAAACATTAAAAGGTATTCCTGGAAAATTAAATGTTGAAACGGCAGCGCTATTCCATTCCTGCAGATCACTCACCTGTGTCCACGAAAGTTTATCGCTCTCAATGGCTGCTAACCAGTCCTCTTTTTCCTTGTCCAGCGATACTCCGAGTATTGTGAAATTTTTGTTTTTGTACTTGTTGTAAGCTTGTACCACATTTGGGTTTTCCTTTCTGCATGGCAGACACCAGCTGGCCCAAAAATCTACCAGGACATATTTTCCCTTAAAAGAACTAAGCGTGATCGTTTTTCCATTTACATCCGGTAACGAAAGTTCAGGGGCCCGTTTATTTATCCATTGCGGTTCATCAATTGCCTGCGATTTTTCTCTTGAAAGAGCAAGCTGCCTTTCGTTCATCTCTTTAATCTTTGCCACGCCTTTGTGTGCCGGGAATTTTGATACGATACCATTTAACAGTGCCTGGTAATCATCCATGGAAAATACCTGGGAATTGGTGCTTAAAGCCCATGAGCTTGTGATGGGGTCATTGGAACCTTTGATAAATCCGCTCACATAATTTTTCAGATCGTTTAACTGGGAAGCGCCCTGCTCGTTAATACTTCTCACGCTGTTGCTGGTATCAGCAACCCCTAATTTCATAAGGCTGTCAATTTCCTTACCAAGTGCATACAATACTGACCATTTATCCGAAGCTTTTACAGAAAAATCTTTTAAAGATTTGCTTGCATCGGATCCTTTCACCTCGTAATCGGTTTGATTTTGTGCATCGGCATTTACAACGATCCTGGAAACATCATTTATTACATATGCAAAAGGATATATCTCGCCTTTAAGAAATAAACTGAATAATGATTCTTCAGTAGATTTCGCTCTTAAGATATAGGAACCATCTTTCCCGATAATCGAAGAATCCGCAATGATCCTTTCACCTGAGCCCAAAGGAGTTTCCTGCAAATACACCATTTTTCCATTATTGTTTTTGATATGGCCGCTTACTTCAAATTGCTTAGATGCCTCATGTTTACATGAAAGAAAAAACAAGACAGCAGTAGCCAGAAAAAATTTTCGCATAGTCTATTCAGGATTTTAATTTTTCTGATAAAATATCGTTTGTCATCTTTGGATCCGCTTTTCCTTTTGATAATTTCATGACCTCGCCAACAAATAAGCCCATTAAACCCTTTTTCCCTTTTTTAAACTCTTTTACCTTTTCAGGGAATTTATTTAATACCTGTTCAATCAAATTTTCAATGTTATCAGTATTTGTATCCAGTGACCAATTCTTTTCTTCGGCAATTTTAGCCGGTTCTTTCTGAGGATCTTTGAGTAATTCGTCAAAAAGTTTTGTTGATGCAATCGAAAAACTCAATTTTCCATCGTCTACCATTTTTATAACTCCGGCCAATTTTTCCGGCGTAAGCGGAAATCGACCTATGTCCCTGTTGTTTTCATTCTGCCATGATTTCACCGGCCCCAGCATCCAATTAGCTGCTGACTTAAACTTTACTCCTCCACTTATTACCTTTTCAAAATAGTCGGCAAATTCTTTTTCTTCCGTTAAAATAGCTGCATCATACTCCGATAGGTGATATTTGCTCATATATCTTTCAGAACGTTCCCCGTGTAATTCGGGTATCGATCTTCGAACCTTATCAATGAATTCATCTGTCAGAAAAAATTTTGTAAGATCAGGGTCCGGGAAATACCTGTAATCATCCGCATCTTCCTTGTCACGAATGGAAAATGTTGTTCCACTATCGGCATCAAAACTTCTTGTTTGCTGAATAATTTCTGCTCCTTCTTCAAGCATTTCGATCATCCGCTTGCTTTCAAATTCGACGGCTCGCTTTACGTTACGAATTGAATTAAGGTTTTTTACTTCTGCTTTTGTGCCCAGTTTCAGATCACCTTTTCTTCTCACCGAGATATTTGCATCGCAACGAAGGCTTCCTTCTTCCATATTACCGTCACATATTCCAAGATAACGAACGAGTTTACGTAACTCAGACAGGTAGGCGTAGGCTTCTTCACCGCTGCGTATATCCGGTTCACTTACAATTTCAATCAACGACACACCGGCGCGATTGAAATCAAGCGCGGTATTTTCAGGATCAACATCGTGCAAACTTTTACCGGCATCCTCTTCAATATGTATCCTGTTTAACCGAATATCTTTTTCCTCATTCTTTATCCTGATGGTAATATACCCGGATTTGCAAATAGGCGTTGTATGCTGAGACAACTGGTATCCTTTCGGGAGATCAGGATAGAAATAATTTTTCCTCGCAAAATAATTTTCTTTCACGATCCCGGAATGACACGCCAGTCCCATTTTTACGGCAAACTCGATCGCCTTTTTGTTCATTTTTGGCAAGGTACCGGGATGAGCCAGGGTTATAGCGCTTACCTGAGTGTTTGGCAAAGAACCAAATGCTGAACTGTCGCCGCAAAACAATTTGCTTTGGGTCAATAATTGCGCATGAACTTCCAGTCCAACTATCGTTTCGTATGCTTCATAATTAATGGCCATGATAAGCTGCAAAAGTAAGAAACCTCACCCTCAATCCTCCGAAGGAGTCCTTTGGACCTCTCCTGAATGGAGGGAACGCAATACTTCTATTTAACATTTGCGCTAACAAATGATCACTATCATCTTGCCCGGTTAGCTTTATCGCCTGCAGAACTGAAGTTTGAAGTAAATCAACCGACCCCTCTCTTCAGGAGAAGGAAGAGAAAAAAAGAAAGTCCCGACAAGTCGGGACCGTTACATGCTCGATGTATATGGAGTTAAAGATCTGCTGTTTTTAATTTGCGGGGCATTCTTACTTCAATGTTTTGAATTTTACCCGCACGTTTAATTTTTAGCATGACAGAAGGTTTGTCCCTGCTTTCACGAATGATCCTCGCCACTTCATCTGCGCTGTTTACTTCCTTGTTGTTGATAGCAGTAATGATATCATTTTCTTTCACACCTGCTTTCTGGCCATTGCCCTCATCGTCGACATCGATCACTTTTACACCCTTCCCATCTTCTGTATCCTGGACGGAAAGTCCAAGCTTCGGGCGATTGTCATAAAATGAATAATATTGGCCCGGTGCTATTTTTATTTTTGGATGAACCTCAGTCTTGGGGGCGATCATATCAAAGTCCATGTTGGGCATGTTGAATGCATTAAAGTCAGATCCTTTCCACTTACCCAATTCTGCAGTAACCTTTTGTTCTTTTTTATCCCTGAGATAAGTAATGGTTACTTTGTCGCCCGGCTTATGACTGCGGATGATCTTTGTGAGATCATCAGGATCATCCACCTTTTTATCATCCACTTTTGTAATGATATCATCTTCTTTCAAGCCGGCTTTATCGGCACCACTGCCGTCCGTAATATCAGTTATTTTCAGGCCATCGTCATCACTTTCCGTAACCACACCTAACATAGCTTTGTTTCCATCTTCATAAAACATTTTGTCCCCATCATTCCAATTATAGGTCCATGCGCCGCCGGGTGAAGTGTAGGCCATTACGGTATTACCATTTTTAATTTTATGGCGGTTAACCGTGATATCGCCTTCTTTAAGATCTTCAATAGGTTTGCCGTTTACCGTTACTTTATCACCATCGATCTCGACGGTAACTTTTCCTTTGTCAGCATTTTTTCTTGTGATGATGATTTGATCGACATCTTTTTTGTCGGATTTATCTTTTTCTTTTTCATCCTGGGCATGGATCGCAACAGGCGCTATCAGCAGCCCGGCAAGAATGACCGCTGATAATTTTGGGAGACTCTCTTCATAGCTTATTTTTTTAATTTAGATTCTACGTTAAGTTTCGTAGATCAAAGATAAAGACATTTATTCAAATACGAAACACTTCGGAAATGTTAAAATCAACTCCTTTTTAAATGGCCCTATGATTTGATAGCCGGATTGGTCACCTGATAAGTTTTATGAAGGTAACCATGCATAACTTCTTCGTGAAGGTATTTCATACCGCACTTCTCTAAAACCTTTATGGAGGCAAGGTTTGGCGGCAATGCCCTACCCACAATCCGGCGAAGATTTAACGTGGTAAAACCATATTCAATGCATGCTAGTGCAGCTTCTGTCGCATATCCATTGCCCCAGAATTTTTTCATGAAACGATACCCGAGATCCACTTCATTTGTTTCGGGAAGATATTTTAAGCCACACCAACCTATAAATTCCAAATTGGATCTCAAATGAACTGCCCAGCGCCCGTGACCGTGTGAAACATATTGCGGCAAGATAACCTCGTTGAGAACTTTTTTGGAGTGTTCAACGTCAGTCATTGGATCGCAAGTATAGCGTATAACTTCCGGGTCAAGATTTAATTCAAAAAGAAGAGGTGCGTCATCCTCAGTGAATCTGCGAAGCAATAAGCGATCGGTTTCAATAACGACATCCATGCCCAACCCCTAATGGGGCTTATTTAAAATTTCCTCGAATTGATTAACCAGTTTATCAATATTAGCGGCATCAGTTCCCGAAGCAGTTGCCAAAAACTTTTGTCCTCCACCGCCGCCGTAGATCAATGGTGCAATTTTCTCTTTAATAATTTTATTTGCATCGTATCGGCCAGCTTCTACCAAATCGTCTGACAGGGCTACCAAAACGTTTACTTTCCCATCTTTCTTACCGATCAACAGGGCTACAGATCGTTCATTACCCTTGATCCGTAATTCAGAAGAAATCATCTTAAGGAGATTTATGTCGCCATCGACAATAATATCATTATAAAAATTAAGATGATTAATCTTTCGCTTTTTTGAAATTACTCTGTCAACTGACGCCTGGGCCTGCAACCGCTGGAGTTTCCCGGTTGTCTTTTGCAATTCATTTCTATCCTCAATAAGTTGTTCAACGGCCTTTGATAAGTCGGCTGGGTTTTTAAGTTTGGTTTGTAATATTTGAAGAATGCCTATCTTCTCATTCACATAATCTTCGGCGAGCTTGCCACAGACCGCTTCTATACGACGAACACCTGCAGCCACTGCGGTTTCATTGGTGATCTTAAAGAAACCAATATCTCCCGTTGCGCCGACGTGAGTACCGCCGCACAATTCAATGGAATAACCGGGATCAATAATAACCACCCTTACAGTATCACCATATTTTTCCCCAAACAAGGCCATGGCGCCAAGTTTTAATGCTTCCTCCTTTGGCATCCATTTTATAACGACAGGAATATTGTCGCGAATTTTTTCGTTGACCAGTTCTTCCACTTCAGCGATCTCCTCTTCAGTCATTTTTGCAAAATGTGAAAAATCGAAACGAAGATGCTGATCATTGACCAAAGAACCTTTTTGTGTAACATGAGTTCCCAGGACTTTCCTTAAAGCAGCATGAAGCAAATGTGTTGCCGTATGATGCCACGCAGTATTCCTTCTTTTCCTTGCATCGACTATTGCAATCACTTCACCCGAAAGGTCAGTTGGAATCGAATCCGTAAAGTGAATGACCAAATCATTTTCTCTTTTCGTATCATTTACTATGAGCCTCACCCCTGGCCCTTCTCCTGGCGGAGAGGGGAAAATCAATTCCCCGACGTCGCCAACCTGTCCGCCACTTTCCGCATAAAATGGTGTGGTTTCAAGAACAATTTGATAAGACTCCTTTCCTTTCGCTTTTACCTTGCGATACTTTAAAACTTTTGTTTTTGTTTCCAAAGTATCATAACCAACAAACGTATTTATTGAGGAACCATTGAGTACTATCCAATCTTCTGTATCGATTGCAGTCGCAGCACGTGAACGATTTTTTTGTTGTTGCATCTCTCCTTCGAATTCTTTTTCATCAACTGCTAAATTGTTTTCCGAAGCAATTAATCTCGTGAGATCGATCGGGAATCCGTAAGTATCGTATAATTCAAAGGCATCCCTGCCTGTTATCGTTTTAATTTTTGAAGCCGATTGAATAATGTCATCTATCCTTCTTAACCCTTTATCCAGAGTTCTCAAAAATGCTTCTTCTTCTTCTTTCACCACCTTGCTTACAAAATCAATTTGCTTTTGCAATTCGGGAAATACATTTTCAAACTGGTGAGCCAACAATGGCATTAGCTGGCAAAGCAAGGGTTGTTTATAATCCAGGTAAGAAAAATAATAACGAACAGCACGACGAAGTATCCTGCGGATCACATAACCCGCACCTGTATTGGAAGGCAATTGTCCATCAGCGATCGTAAAACCAATGGCGCGGATGTGGTCAGCAATAACACGAAATGCGACCTCCCCCTTGGCCCCTCCGGCAGAGGGGGAATCAGAACCAGCATATTTTTTTCCAGTGATTTTTTCTGTCGCTGCAATAAGACCCGTAAAAACATCGGTATCGTAATTGGAAGATTTGTTTTGAAGAACTCTTACTAAACGTTCAAAGCCCATTCCTGTATCGACATGTTTTGCAGGCAAAGACTCAAGAGTTCCGTCTTTTAAACGATTGAACTGGATGAACACGTTGTTCCATATCTCGATCACCTGCGGATCATCCGTGTTCACTAATTTTTTTCCATCCAGTTTTTTTCTTTCGTCATCACCGCGGCAATCGACATGGATCTCCGTGCAAGGTCCGCATGGACCCGTGTCACCCATTTCCCAGAAATTATCATTTCTTCCAAACGACAATATCCTGTCTTCCGGTAAGCATTTTTTCCATTCGTTCACAGCTTCGTCGTCCTTTGGAAGCTTTTCTGCTTCATCACCTCCGAACACTGTTACATACAACCTGTCTGCAGGAATTTTATAAACACCAGTCAGTAATTGCCAGCTCCATTCTATCGCTTCCTTTTTGAAATAGTCGCCAAAACTCCAGTTGCCCAGCATCTCAAACATGGTGTGATGATAAGTATCAACCCCTACTTCTTCCAGGTCATTATGTTTTCCACTTACACGTAAACATTTTTGCGTATCAGCTACCCGCTTATTTACCGGCCGTTTATTTCCCAAAAAATAATCTTTGAATTGATTCATGCCTGCATTGGTGAACATCAGCGTGGGATCATCTTTTACAACGATGGGGGCTGACGGAACGATGACATGTCTTTTCGACTTAAAGAAATCAAGAAACTGCTGTCGTATTTGGGATGCGGTCATCATAGGGGGCGAGTGATGAAGGGTGAATAGTGAGCGAATCGCGAGACGTGTCCGCAAGGACTCCTTCGGAGAGACGTGAGACGTGAGAAATGCATAGAATTGCACTCACGATTCACGTCTGACGATTCACGATTGACGATTGGCTCAATAGCGATTCGAACGTAAAAGAGTGCGATCCCGACAAGTCGGGACAGGCTGCAACAGGAGCTAAATCGTAGCATGAATGCCGGGAACATAATTATCTTTAACTGTTAAAGAATTTCAAATTATAAAAGGGATTGATTTTTGCTATTTATCCGGCTATATTTGCCGTTCCTTGAACAGCCTGGTATAACAGCGAAGCGCAAAGGTAAAGATTCAGGCTGCATTTTTCATCGAATGGTTAAGCTTCTGCCTTCATGAAGAAGATCAAATATTTTTATAACACCAATAGCCTCCGGTATGAAAAACTGGAAACGCCTTTGCGGATAAAACTGCTGCGCATTTTTGGTTTTCTTGCCGCGGCTATCGTGACGGCTGCGATCATTTCGTTTTTTGCTTTCCGGTTTGTGGGCTCGCCCAATGAAAAATTATTGAGCCTGGAAAATGAGCGCCTACAGGATAAATATCACCAACTCAATGACCAGGTAAAAGTAACGCAGGAACAGATGTCGGAGCTTGTAAAAAGAGACAACGAAGTTTACAGAGCCATATTTGAAGCCAACCCGATCCCCGATAGCGCCAGGGCAAGGGCATTGGCGCAGGAGCAGGAAATTGCCAGAGTTGAAAATATGAGGTCGGCAGACCTGGTGAATTCTATCATTAATTCACTAAATAGTTTGGGTCACTATATAACTGCTCAGAAGAAATCTTATAAAGAAATTGATAATCTTCTTAAAAATAAAGAACAGCTCCTCGTTTCCACTCCCGCCATTCAGCCAGTAAGCAATAAAGATCTTACCCGTGTTGCTTCCGGTTTTGGCTATCGCATTGATCCTATCTATAAAACTGTAAAGCTTCACGCAGGTCTTGATTTTGCCGCACCACAGGGGACCCCGATCTATGCCACCGCAAATGGTACAGTCACTGTTGCTGGCAACACAGGCAATGGGTATGGAAACCATGTTGTGATCAACCATGGGTATGGTTATGAAACCTTATATGGCCATATGGTCAAAGTGAAAGCAAGGGTCGGGCAGCAAGTAAAACGCGGTGAGGTGATCGGGTATGTGGGAAGTACAGGAAAATCTACCGGGCCACATTGTCATTATGAAGTACATAAAAATGGACAAAAAATTGATCCTGTCTATTTCTTTTACAATGATCTTTCACCTGAGCAATACGATCTTTTATTAAAAAGAGCAGCCGCAGCGAATCAGAGTTTTGACTAGTTGCTGGTTTCTAGTTTCTGGTTTCTAATTCTCAGTTTAGAAATTTTTCTAAGGATTCGAACTTGCCATGACCAGCAACAAGCAACCAGCAACCAGTGTAACTTTTCCACAATACTCAACTTTCGTTGTGTGGCAGACTTCAGCGTTCGTATCTTTAATCAACAATAACTATGGAAAGAAAGTTCTCACAAATAGCAATGAAGTTTGTCGGCGAAGAAAAGCAGTCGCTGCAAAGTGAAACCGTTACTGAGGCTGGTCCAGTGATCCGGAAAGAAAAGGCTTCAATAGTCAAAGAAGAAGATGCCCCTTTAACAGATCACCAACCCAAAAAATCTCTTTCAAAACGGGGACGCCCTTCATTAAAGGAAATTGATATCAATGCTGATCTTGTACAAATTCCTCCTGACGAAATTCTTTTTCAAAAACAGTACTACTCCATTGGCCAGGTAGCAAAATGGTTTCGCGTCAACCAGTCATTGGTTCGATACTGGGAAACTGAATTTGATATTTTAGAGCCCCGCAAAAACCGGAAAGGGGATCGTTTCTTCAGGCCTGTTGATGTAAAAAACCTTTTACTGATCTATGACCTGCTTCGCCGGCGCAAATTCACTCTCGAAGGAGCAAAAGATTATTTGAAAAATGCAAGAAAAGCGGACGAAAAATTTGCAATGATCCAGTCACTTGAAAAGATCAAGGCTTTTTTTCTTGAGCTAAAAGCAACGCTGTAAGCATTATTAACATCAAAAAATATAAACCTAAAATCTCCAGCATTAATTTTGGAATTGATCTTTACATCATGAAAGAAATATTGATTTTAATCACTTGTAGTTTTCTATTCAGTGGCCCAATTTTTGCTCAATCGCAGGCCGAGATTTCGAGGGATAGCGAGGGAAATAAAATTCTGAAAGGAATTATCTCCCGTAAGGAATTAGAAAGTGATACTGCATTTTCCTGGTGGACTGAAAATTTAAAAGGTTATACTCCCCAATCTCAGGCCGTTACTGAGCTTAAGAAAAACCAAAGTATAGAATTCATTGCATTTATAGGAACATGGTGCAGTGATTCAAAGTTTATCATTCCAAAGTTCTATTCATTTATCGACGCAGCAGGTTTTCCTGCAGACAGGGTTACATTGATTGGTGTTGACAGGAGCAAAAAAACACTCAGCCATCTTGCCGAAGCGATGAATATTGTTGATGTTCCTACTATAATTGTTATGAAGGGTGGAAAAGAAGCAGGCCGGGTGGTTGAGTATGGCAAATATGGATTATTCGATAAGGAATTAGGTGAGATCATTGCATCGATACCTACTTCTCCTGTGCAATAATGCGGAGGTCCCTGTTAGCACCTGCAATTTCTATGTCTAAATTTTCCAGCAATTCCAAAACTGAAATATTTACTGATTCTTTTACAGCATTGAACTCTTTGTCTGTAAGGTGGGCTGTAAAATAATCTCCATTTACCATAAACGCATGACCGGTGATCGCATTCATCAAAACAGAGGAGTTCTCAATTTCCTTTTTCTTAAAAATATTCTTTACCCCGGCCAACAACTCCTGTATTTTTTGAGATGATGTATTGAGATCGATCTCCAATCTCAACTCGCCTTTATGTTGCGTTCGAAGTGAAACATTGTCAAGTATACTGTCTACCATCTGCTTATTGGGAACTGTTACATAAGTTTTCTGTTCCGTACGAATGCGTGTGCTGCGAAGACCGATCTTTTCCACCGTACCCGTAATACCCTGCACCTTTACGACATCCCCGGTCGTAAAAGGCTTATCAAAAAAAATAACAAAGGAGGCAATAAGGTTTTCGAGGCTCTCCCTCAGCGACAAAGCAACGGCAGCTCCCACTATGCTCAGGCCTGTCAGAAAACTCCCCACATCAAGATTGAAAACAAAATGCAGGATCATCAGGATCCCTGCAATGCCAATAATGACCTTAAAAAAATCCCGGAAGAAAACGATCAGTTGATTATCGCGAAAACCGGCGGTTAGATTAGCCTTTCTTTCAAGAATAGTGGCGATAAAATCTATGCTGCGAAGTAACACCCAGATAAATGAAATTATGAGTGCCATGTTTCCGAGAGCATGAAAGATATCTTTTGAAGAACTTCCGTAAATGTCAACATTCCAGGCAGCCGGGAAGCGAAGCCTGTGTAAAGCAACTATTGAAACGAATACCACCACAAACATTCCCAATGGATGTACAACAAGATCAACAAATGACTTCCTGTCGACATTTCGCCATATCCTTTTTACAAGAAAAAAAATTAAGCCGGCAACGTATTTTGAGATAAGGCGATTTAATAAAAGAACAAAGAGAATAATACCCAGTGTGATGAGATATTCTTTAACCGTGTTATCAAAATAAAGCTGGTTAAAAAATTTATTCATATCACCTCTAATTTGAATTAAAATTAAAACAATCCCGCTTGATCAACGGAGAGTGTAAATTTCAAGCATATCCTTTTTTAAGGCATATAGCCGGGAGGAAGTAAAATTAACCTTTAAAGAATTTTTCAAAGGACCCGGAAGCTTTTCATCATCCACACGGAAAGTATTGATCTCATAGCGATGGAGTGTATCATTGTTGATACCAAAAATAAATTTACCTGCCACCTTAAAATCCTGCCAGCCACTGATCAATATCTTATTCCGCAGCGCACCGTAATAATCAAATACAAAAACGCTTTGCCCGGGATCATACAAATAAACAAACCCCTCCTGGTCACAGATATTTTTTACAAGCGGGGCCTCACTAAACAGGAGCCGAAAATCCGCAGTCTCCAGCAATAATTTCCCGTTATCGTCTATTTTTTTCAATTTACTATCTCCTTCATCATACAACCATATATTATTATCATACGACTGGGCGATCGCATTTACCTGGAAAATGTTTTGCCGGCGCAGATCAATCGTATTTCTTATTGCCAGTAATCTGTCGAGAACAACGATCGTTGAGAAATCTTTGTAATAAAGTAATACCTTAAGAGGGTTGGAAACATCAATAGTTGATAACTTACCAAATTTCTTTACGTTATTGAATACCGCAACAGAGTCACCACTCGCATTGTATTTTTTTAGGCGGTCTGTGCTTGCCAGGACATAAACATTATCGAGATTATCAACTGCAAAATCAACTATATCTCCCTTGATCATCGAGATCAGTTTATGAGGGCTATCATTTTGCGCTCTTACTGAAAAAGGAAAAATAAAAATGAATGCCAGCGTTATGTTGAGGATTCTCTTCATCAATATTTTATAATTTTTTCGTCTTTGTTTTTATATGATCTTAGTTCCAGGTTCTCCCCATCAAACGCCGCATAGGTATAATAATGTATCCAATCTCCTAAATTTATATATCGACTGCCATTTAAGAACCGGAAATCGATGGGCAGGTGACGATGACCAAATACAAAAAAATCGAAGTCCTTATTCTTCAGCACACTCTTACAATAGATGATCAGCCACTCCTTATCCTCACCCAGGAATACTTCCTCTTTCGTTCCAGTTTGTGCGCGACTCCGCCGGCTTAAGAAATTTGCGAGGCCCATTCCCATATAGGGCGGAAATATCCCAAACAACCATTGACTGAATTTATTTCGAAAAACCTTTTTTATGAACTTATACCTGTGATCACCTGGTCCCAGGCCATCACCGTGGCCAATATGGAACTTCTTTCCATTCCACTCAAAATCGCGTGGCTCAAAATAAACGGGAATATTTAATTCCTGTTGAAAATAAGTTTTCATCCACATATCATGATTGCCAACAAAGAAATGGATCCTGATTCCCGCATCAGTGACCTCGGCCAGTTTTCCCAATAGTCTTACATAACCCTTTGGTACTACTTTTCTGTATTCATACCAGAAATCAAAAATATCACCTACAATAAAAATTTCGGCAGCATCATCCTTCACTTTGTCCAGGAATTCAACGACGGTCTTTTCCCGTTCAAGGCTTCTTCCGTGATCAGGGGCACCAAGATGAAAATCAGAAAGGAAATAAATTTTTTTATTCGGGGGAAGCTGCACGTGGGTTATTTCTTTTGCTGAAGATATTGAATAAGGTCTCCTGATTCTATGCAAGGTTTTCCCTCGACACTTCCGTTATACCAATAGATCCATGCTGATGTTGTGGAATTTTCCATAAAAACATCAACCAGTTCACGTTTATATAATTGAATTTCGCCGGGCTCAACAGATACGCCTTCAAAATCATCGAGCTGGCCAATGGCCCAGCTAAATTCTGTTTCATTCCTGATAGAATACAATTCACCAACGACAAAGCTCTCAGTTGCAGGAACACCAGCCGGGTAAGGTCCGAGGTCGAATAATTTTCCCCTTACTTTAGCTTCGCCATCAAAGGAAAAAAAACGGCTTATATATTCAAAAGCGTGGCTTTTAAACCCGCTCAGGAGCGAGCCATACACAAACAATTTATACACGCCGGGAGTATTCATGTACTAAAAGTACTAAGAGAAAGTATTTATTCATCTATCAGGAAACAATAAACTTCTTTTGGCCCGTGAACACCTACGACAAGAGTTTTTTCAATATCAGCAGTACGACTGGGACCGGTGGCAAAACTTATTAGCGAAGGCAGGTTATCATTGTACCGGTTCTTTATCAATTGTAAAGCATCTTTCACATCATAAACAAGTTGCTTTGTATATGCAATGCAAATATGAATAGGAGCATACACACTTGCCGTCCTGCCACTTGACCGAACAGAGCTAAGAACAATGCTCCCTGTTCTTGCGACCAATGCTTCGCAACTTGTGACAGAAATATCACAGTCCGCCAGGTCATTGGTGAGATATTCCGATACCTGTGTGTCTATTACTCCTGCAAGATTTTCATCTTTACAGTATATTTTTTTCCATCCTTGTTTCTTTACAAGACTATTAAATTGAAAGGCGAGTTCCTGGTGATTCAAACAAAAAATAAATTTCCCCAACAGCTTTGTGAATTGCTCCGCAAATTCAATTTCCAGTTCCTGCTGCTGGCCTGGGAAACACCGCACTATTCCCATCACTCTGGGGAAAAGGAAGAGGCGTTGAATGAATCAACGCCTTCCTGATCTTTTTTAAAATATTTTCTTTTGATGGGGAAACATTCATCAGTGCAGTGATTTGTTTGTAACATCGCTATCATAAGGAGGCACCCCTTCTGAAATTTCGCCAACGTGCTCAGGCTCCAGGGGTTTCTTTTCTTCATAGGGACGTTTACCGATCAATGCCTCTACGTCACTTTGAAATAACACTTCTTTCTCCAGTAGCGCTTCGGCAAGTCTTTCGACCTGGGGTTTCTTTTCTCTTAACAAGGCTTTTGTTCTTTCGTATGCTTCATCGATCAACTTGCGAACTTCTTCATCGATTATTTTCGAGGTCTCTTCCGAGTAGGGCTTGGTGAATGCATTTTCCTGCTGAGGGTCATAAAAGCTCACATTACCGATCTTGTCATTCATACCATATACAGTAACCATTGCATACGCGATCCTTGTGATTTGCTGCAGATCATTTTGAGCACCGGTAGAGATTTTATTAAAAAAGATCTCTTCGCTTGCACGACCGCCCAGTGTCATGCAAACCTGGTCCATTAACTGATCAGTATTGTATAAGTATTGTTCTTTCGGGGTATACTGGGCATATCCCAATGCTGCAGTTCCTCTGGGAACGATCGTCACTTTTAAAAGAGGGTAAGCATGTTCAAGATACCAGCCACAAATGGCGTGACCCGCTTCGTGATAAGCTATTATCTTTTTTTCTTCAGGTAAAATGATCTTGCTCTTCTTTTCCAGGCCGCCGATCACCCTGTCAACTGCATCCTGGAAATCCTCCATCTCTACGGCATCCTTTCCTTTGCGGGCAGCGATCAATGCGGCTTCATTGCAGACATTTGCAATATCAGCGCCAGCAAAGCCAGGCGTTTGTTCGGCAAGTTTATGTATATCGAGTGTTTTGGAGATCTTGATCGGCTTCAGATGTACTTTGAAAATGGCCTCACGACCTTTCATGTCTGGTTTATCAATTGAGATCTGCCTGTCGAAGCGGCCGGGACGAAGCAAAGCCGTATCTAATACATCAGGACGGTTCGTTGCGGCAAGGACGATAATGCCTGTGTCAGTTCCGAAGCCATCCATTTCCACCAGCAATTGATTCAGGGTGCTTTCACGCTCATCGTTGCTCATCATCACATTTTTCCCTCTAGCACGACCAATGGCATCTATCTCATCAATAAAGATGATACAAGGTGCTTTTTCACGTGCCTGTTTAAACAGATCACGAACGCGGCTTGCACCCACACCCACAAACAACTCGACAAAATCAGATCCGCTCATGCTAAAAAAAGGAACCTGTGCCTCACCTGCCATTGCTTTTGCGAGCAAAGTCTTACCGGTGCCCGGAGGACCGATCAACAATGCCCCCTTCGGGATCTTACCGCCAAGGGAAGTATATTTTTTTGGATTCTTCAAAAAATCAACGATCTCCATTACTTCCACTTTTGCTTCATCCAAACCAGCCACGTCAGCAAAAGTGATGTTTACTTTCGTTCCTTTATCAAATAATGTAGCTCTTGATTTGCCAATATTGAAGATGCCGCCGGGTCCGCCACCACCGCCAGCGCTACCGCCCATCTTACGCATCAGCAATATCCAAAGCGCAATGAAAAGCAACAGGGGCAATAAAAATTGCAAAGCCCCACCAAACCAATCACGCTCCTGGTCAACATCATAAGGTACTTGCTGAGTTACGGAAGGTTTATTGTTTTGCACATAAAAATCAGCCATCTGCTTTTCAAAATCACCGGAATATTTAAAATAAAAATGGGGGCCTTCAGAGCTCACTTTTCCATTGAGACCTGTCTTAAGTCTTGCCCTGTAATTATCGATACTTGCAGGGTTTAAATAAACCTTTACAATATTCCTGTTTGAAATAATAGTATATTTCTCTACATCGCCGCGCAAGATCATCTGCTTAAACTCATTCGGGGTCGTTTTGGCTGTACTGCTTGAAAATGGACTAAATAATTGAAATCCTATCAGCACAGCAAATATGATCGCGTAAACCCAGTAGATACTAAAACGCGGGCCCTTACGAGGCGTATTGTCATCGCCGGTGGGGCGATTATTAAAACGAGGTAAATTGGATCTATCGTTTTTATTGTATGGTTCTTGTGACATAGATTTTTTTCTTCTTCTTCCTGCTAATTAAAAGTTTTTAATAAAAATTGTTTGATATAGATAAATATTTAACGGTTTATTCGTCATGATCTTCAGCGGCCGCATCACTCCACATTTCCTCCAGTTTATAAAATTTTCTCGTTTCAGGCAGCATAATATGAACTACAACATTTATGTAATCTATCACCACCCATTGGAGATTTTTCATGCCCTCATGCCGGTATGGTATCTCTTCACATTTCTTTTTCACCTGTTCTTCCACAAAATCAGAGATCGCCCTGATCTGCGGCTGATTATTTGCTTCACAGATTATAAAAAAATCCGCAACAGCCTCAGGTATTTTGCGCAGGTCAAGCGAAATGATATTCTCTCCTTTCTTTTGCTGAATTGCGTGGATAATAGTTTTAATGATCTTTGAACTCTTCGTTAACCGGGTAGCACTCTTCTTTTTACGGGTAGCGAGTAATGCCAATTGTTCCAATAATCAAATAATTTTTTTGCCTGCCTACTCCAAAGGAGTCCTTCGGACCGGCAGACAGGTTAATCAATCCTTTGAGCGATTAATATTATGAGACGAACGTCCTGTATATTTATTTTACTTCGGTTGTCCAAAGCACTTCTTTTGGACTGTCGCACTCTCCAGGTTCTTATCGCTGCTCTTTTATCTTTGCCAAAAATAGTAATTAATTGCCACTCCCTTCCGGTATCCATATGTTGGGAACTCCATTTGTTGAGTTGCAATCTGTTGACAGTACCAATAACTATGCCCTTAGCCAAATCCATGCTAATATGGCGCAACCCGGAACCTGTTATTTTGCTCATGAACAAACATCAGGTAAAGGTCAAAGGGGCAAATCATGGGCCACAGAACGAGGAATGAATATCATTCTGAGTATTGTTCTAAAACCCGATTTTCTCCGACCATTTCAGCAATTTCAATTGAGTGCTTGTGTAGCGGTCGCCACACACCAGTTTCTTAACAAGTACGATGGCTATTCATTAACGATCAAATGGCCAAATGACATTTATTGGCAGGATCGAAAACTTGGCGGCATCTTGATTGAAAACATAATCAGGAGCCAGGCCCGGGAGGCGGAAGCTGGGATTGGGCCGTTGTCGGAATAGGTGTAAACATTAATCAGGCAAATTTTGCTGCTGACCTGAAAAATCCCGTCTCATTAAAACAGATCAGAGGCACAAACTTTGGTCAAATTGAATTGGCAAAAGAGCTTTGCTTGTCCATTGATGATTTTTACAAAAGGCTGGTGAACAAAGAAACAAATGCCATACTGGAAATGTATAACCAGTTTCTTTACAAAAAAGGTGAACTGGTCAGGCTTAAGAAGGATCATCGCATTTTTACAGGCATCATTAAAAATGTCACCCCAACGGGCCAACTCGTCGTTCAACATAGTGTTGAAGAACAATTTGATTTTGGAGAGATCGAATGGTTGATATGAAGAATGCTCTTATTTCTTGTTTTTGGCTTTGAATAACATGAAATTTCGTGCAAGAGTAAAGCCCCAGCGAAATTGCCCTTCGCTCCATTGGTCGGTTGTACGTGGCAAGTAACGATTCTCCAAAATATTTCGTGCGTTTGTAAAGTTTAAATGAAACACATGCCCTGCGGTTAATATTTCTACACCAATGCCAAATACATCGCGGGAAGTTTGGCCCTTTGCCTCCCACGCATCAATACTTTCCTGCGTGCGGAATGAATGAAAATAATCTGAAATGATAAACACCATTTGGTTAGAGGTAACCTTACAGCCGCACCAATTGAAAGCAGATCATTCTGATCTCCGGGAATAACGAGATGTGTATGGAAGTAATGTTCCGCTCACCTGGACACTTACATTTCCAAATCGTCTCGCAACCATTAGTTGGAACAATTCGCTGAACCTATCAGCCGTGGTCACAAAAGAATTTTCAAATTCAGGGATCACAGCACCATTCGAATCTTGAGGTATCCTTTCAGCACTGGATACTATATTACCAAATGCAGTAAGAGAAATAGGACTACCGTTCGAAGTTTGCTTCAGGAACTGATATTTTAGCCCCGCTTCCCAAAAATGTCGTATACTATTACCCTTATCATTGCCTACAGTATGCTGAAGAAGAATATTCAGCCGATTTCCTAAGCCAATTTGAAAACCGATCTGGGCATCCGAAATTTCATCCAATCCAAAAAAAGTATAAGTACCTCCATGTTCACCTGCAATGTCACCAAACGTGTGAACCACTGTAAAAGCCATAGCACCTTTAGGCAATACTTCAACGGTTTTTGCAGTGATCAACCGCTGACCGTAAAAGATTCTTAATGCAGTTTCATCACCGGGCCATTTCTTTTTATTTGTTTGATCCGAAGCATTGGCATTGCCAGTTGAGTCGTTTTGAGCAAATATTTTTACAGCGATGAAGCAACAGAGTAGTAAGAATCTTCCTTTCATAATTTAACTATTGTGGGTTCACGTGGACGTACTAACCACAACGGAGAAGTAAAATGAAAGGTTGCCCACGAAGACCCTGTGCGCAATCCAGGTCATCTCTTCATGGCAGCAATAATTTCTTCTGCATGAGCTTTATTTTTTGGCCTGGTAAATATTTTTTTAATGACTCCCTTTTCGTCAATTACAAAAGTTGTTCGAAGCACCCCCATGTATTCACGACCAAATAATTTTTTTTGATCCCAGACGCCGTATTTTTCAAGGACGTCGTGAGAAGTATCAGCGATCAACGGAAATGGGAGTTTATATTTTACCTCGAATTTCTTTTGCTTTTTTTCATCATCAGGGCTTACACCGACCACCTCAAATCCATTTTTTTTAAGTAAAGAATAATTATCACGAAGATTGCACGACTCAATAGTGCAGGTGGGTGAGTCTGCTTCTGAATAGAAGTACAGGACGAGTTTCTTCCCCTTGTAATCGGGAAGAGAGACCTTCTTTCCATTTTGATCCTTGCCTGCAAATGCAGGGGCTTTATCACCTTCTTTTAACGTGACCATAACTTGAAAATTAAAATGATAAGAAAAAGTTATTTCTTTTTATTGTGTCGATTTCTTTTTATTGCCCGGCACCTGTTTCTTCCCGCTTGTTTTTTTCTTAGAGGCTGTTTTCTTCTTTGGAGGAGAATATGGATACCGTTTGAACCACCATTCTCTCACGGTCACATTTCCCACGATGTCTTCTATTCTTACTTTCAATCGGTGCACCCCATAAGGGCATCGTTCATCAAAGATATAAACCCAGGCAGCAGCTTTGTCATTGGTAAACATTAACCATTGACCATCCAGCTCAGCCCGAAAACTTCTGATCCCGCTGTTGTCTTTCGGATAAAAGACAATTTTCTTTGAAGGACTGAGGTCAACGGTATCGGGCTTCCCTTCCCGATAACTATCGGGATCGTTAACAGATGGTGATGCAGTATCAATAAAGGCCTGGTAGGAACCAAAGTCATAGAACCTGGCAGCAAGCCATCCCTTTTGCCATTCTGCTCTGCGATAGTTTATATTTTTTTTGTCTGTTCTTTTAATAACAATTTTATCCGTCAACTCCCCCGGAATGTCAACATTCGGCCTGATTCGAATATTTATTTCACCATGAACAGGAATAGATGGGTCAGCAAAACGAAATAATGATGAAACAGCATTTGGACCAGGTTGATCGAGGCGATCAAAAACCGGTTCAATTGAATCATACAAACAGTCCTCATCAAGATATAATTCAAAATCACTTTCCTCAAAAATGTCCACGTTGCCCGGGGGAAAATATTTATGTGAAGGATGATCGACCAAAGGTCCCGGATCATCATTATGCTTCACCTTGAAATTTAATTCGGAACTATTTCGTTTTGCATCACTGATCTCTATTCGTATGGCATGTACATCGGTGTCATTTAAAGTAATAGAACCATCGCCTGTTTTTAACCTGTATGCTCTGCCATTATCCCCTGGGAGTTTGAATAATAACTGCAGGTAAGTGCCCCCGTTGTGCCTGTACTTATAATCGACGTGAGCATTTACATAATCGGTTTCATTATAATCCATACTATCAAGGACAAATTCAATAACAGGCTGTTCATCTAAAAAAATTCTTCCGCTATAAATTCCATTGGGGCTGGTTGATCCGCTTACACAATCATAGGCCCCAATAGCAAAACCTATTTTTGAAAGGCTCGTCCTGATCAATGTGTCTTTCAATAAATACCTGGCCTTAATCTTTTTTACCGGGAACAAGATCGGGTGTTGATCATATACACTTAAATCTCTATCGTACATAGCCAAATTTGTAAATACCGGTGGTACTTCATCGGGAATGGGTAAATTAAAAAAATAGGGATTGATGCACCTCCCTGTTTTTGTATTCCGGATCTCGAAATGAACATGGGGACCCTGTGATCCTCCCGTACTTCCACTCCGGGCAATGAACTGTCCCTTACGCACCGGAAATTGATCTTTTGTAAAATTTAGCTCTATCTCCCAGGATTGTCGTTTGTATTGTTCGGCAACTACAGCATTCTCGAGTCCTGGAAAAAATTTGTTGAGATGACCATAGACTGTGGTCAGTCCGTTGGGATGATTGATATAGATGGCTTGTCCATAGCCAAAGGGCTGAACAGTTATTCTGGCAATGTATCCATCAGCCGCAGCATATACGGGCATGTTTACCTTTCGATCTGTACGCACGTCCAAGCCCATATGCCAATGATCTGATCGCAACTCACCGAAGTTCGGCAACAATGCCCGGCTTGTTATCTACAGGCCACCGGAAATAATCTTTAGAATAAACGAACGATTGGGAGTAGATCTTTAGTGAAAAAAATAAGCAAATAATAATCTTCAATCCATGCAGCATAATCAAAATTACTGCGCACTAATATAGATGCAGATGATATTTATCCAGATTAAAAGGTAGTTAACAAAAATCCATTGTAAAGAATTCGATGCATTTGCAAAAAATAAGTTCATTAAACATTTCCTTAACCAGGGTTCAACTTCTCCTGATCGATATTAAAATTTATGGCATGAATTTTAGATAAATAAAGAAGCTAATTACGAAGAAAATGAAAACGATGTTTTACAAATTTACTTTCAGACTTTTCCTTGTCGGTGGCATCATTGTAGGGATTTTAAAGGGACAGGATGCCAGGCAAAAGTGGGTGAACAAGAAAAAAATAAGATATGAGGCGAGAAAGGGTCATCAAAAAAATATGGGTATTGATGAGTCGCTGGTAGCACTGGACGAGATAGAAATGTCTACATACCATAGTTAGGGTCTGAGTAAATTTTTTAAATACACCTCTCAAAAGAAATCATATTCCCTTAGTTTTGCACCCCGGGCAAATGGCCCGGTTTTTTTATACCCTCTCTAAAGATGACGGAGATAAAATAAATGCCAAAAGACAATTCGATTCAGTCAGTCCTTATCATTGGTTCGGGTCCTATTATTATTGGCCAGGCTTGTGAATTTGACTATTCGGGTAGCCAGGCTGCCCGTAGCCTGCGCGAGGAAGGAATTAAGGTGATACTCATCAATAGCAACCCGGCCACTATCATGACCGATCCAATGATGGCCGATAAGGTATACTTGCTTCCTCTCACCGTTGAGAGCATTGAAAAAATTCTTGAAGAAAATAAAATTGACGCCGTCCTTCCTACAATGGGTGGCCAGACAGCCCTGAATCTCGCCAAAGAAGCAGAAGACCTCGGAATTTGGAAACAACATAATGTGAGACTGGTCGGTGTAGACATCAAAGCAATTGAAAAAGCGGAAGACCGTGAAAAATTCCGTCAGTGGATGATACAGCTTGGTGTTCCGGTAGCTCCTGCAAAAACAGCCAATTCATTTTTAGAAGGGAAAGAATATGCCCAGGACATAGGTTTTCCGTTAGTGATCCGTCCGTCCTTCACTCTTGGTGGAACAGGTGGTGGTTTTGTTCACGATAAGGACGAACTCGATGAAGCATTGAACCGCGGACTGCAGGCATCTCCTATTCATGAAGTGCTTGTAGAAAAAGCGGTTTTGGGTTGGAAGGAATTTGAGCTGGAATTGCTTCGTGATTCCAATGACAACGTGGTGATCATTTGCAGTGTGGAAAATTTTGATCCAATGGGTATCCACACCGGCGATTCCATTACTGTTGCGCCCGCCATGACCCTTAGCGATACGGCCATGCAACTGATGCGCAACACTGCGATCAAAATGATGCGTGATCTTGGAAATTTTGCCGGGGGTTGTAATGTGCAATTTGCATTGAATCCAGATACAGAGGAGATCATTGCCATCGAGATCAATCCACGTGTTAGCCGCTCATCTGCGCTCGCTTCCAAGGCGACGGGATACCCTATTGCCAAGATCGCGGCTAAACTTGCCATTGGTTATACATTGGATGAACTTGAAAACCAAATTACAAAAACCACTTCCGCGTATTTTGAGCCGGCATTGGATTATGTAATTGTGAAAATACCTCGTTGGAATTTTGATAAGTTCAAAGGCGGTAATGATACGCTTGGCCTGCAAATGAAAAGTGTAGGCGAGGTAATGGCCATCGGAAGGAGTTTCACTGAAGCTATACAAAAGGCCTGTCAAAGCCTTGAGAACAATGCTGTGGGTCTAGGCTACTATGGAAAAAGTTTGATGAAGTCAGAGGAAATGCTCAGCCACATCAAAATTCCTAAATGGGACCGCATTTTCAGAATTAAAGATGCGCTGATGATAGGAGTAAGTGTGAACACCATTTCTAAAGCGACAGGAATTGACCGTTGGTTTATTTATGAAATTCAGAAGATCTGCAATATTGAAAAAGAACTGGCGAAATATGATCTTGATTCATTGCCGGCGGAATTATTGCGTGAAGCAAAAGTGAATGGATTCAGTGATGAGCAGATAAGTCGCATACTTCAGCATGGCGATGAGGAAGACATCTATAAAAAGAGGAAGGAATTAGGAATAACAAGAGTATATAAAATGGTAGATACCTGCAGCGCTGAATTTGAAGCAAAGACTCCTTATTTCTATTCCACATTCGAGGAGGGACATGTCAATGAAAGCAAGGTTTCAGATAAAAGGAAAGTGATCGTACTCGGTTCAGGGCCAAACAGGATTGGGCAGGGAATTGAATTTGATTATTGCTGTGTGCATGGATTGCTTGCCATAAAAGAATCGGGTTATGAAGCTATCATGGTGAATTGTAACCCGGAAACGGTGTCGACAGATTTTGACATGGCCGATAAACTCTATTTCGAACCGGTTTATTGGGAACATCTGTGGGAAATAGTTGAACATGAAAAACCTGAAGGAGTCATTGTTCAACTCGGAGGGCAGACGGCTTTAAAACTTGCAAAACTCCTGCATGAAAAGGGAATTAAGATCATTGGTACCGATTTCGACAACATGGATATCGCTGAAGATCGTGGTCGTTTCAGTGATATGCTAAAAGAACTCGACATTCCGTACCCTAATTATGGTACCGCTTACGATGTCGATGACGCAATCGAAGTAGCACAAAAAGTTGGCTATCCGGTCCTGGTTCGCCCGAGTTATGTCCTGGGCGGGCAAAGAATGCGGATAGTCATCAATGACGAAGACCTTGAAAAGGCGGTAATAAGTTTATTAAAACACATCCCGGGAAATAAGATCCTGGTTGACCACTTCCTGGATCGCTGCCAGGAAGCAGAGATCGATGCCATTTTTGATGGCGAAGATTTTCATGTAATGGGAGTGATGGAGCATATCGAGCCTGCAGGCATTCACAGTGGTGACAGCAACGCGGTTCTTCCCGCATTCAATTTGACGCCGTTGGAAGTGACGACGATGGAATTTTATGCTGAAAAAATTGCAAGAGCATTAAAAATAAAAGGGCTGATCAATATTCAATATGCGATTAAAGATGGGAAGGTTTATGTAATAGAAGCCAATCCAAGGGCCTCAAGAACAACGCCGTTTATTGCGAAAGCTTACCAGATCCCCTATCTCAACATTGCGACAAAGATCATGTTGGGTGAAAAGAAATTGAAGGACTTTAAATTTGAAAAAAAACTTCGTGGCTTTGCTATCAAAGAGCCGGTATTCAGTTTTGAGAAATTCCCAGGCGTCAGCAGGGAGCTTGGTCCCGAAATGAAATCGACCGGTGAAGCTATCCGGTTTATAAAAGATCTCCGTGATCCATACTTCAGACAATTATATAAGGACCGGAGTATGTATTTGAGCAAATAGAACCACGATTTTTAGGATTTGAAAGGATGATTAGGAAACGATGAAGCCTACCACATTCCTGTTGATAATCGCAAGACATAAGTTTTGCTCGAGGCGTCAGGCATATATTTCCTCTTAATCCATATAAATCCTGAAAATCGTGGTTCTTTCTATTCCACTTTCTTCACTCTTCCACTGCCTGCGACACTGCTTGAGACCTGCGCATTTCCTCTATAGTGAACATCGCCGCTCCCGGCCACATGAACGTCTAATTTCCCATCCACGAACACATCGGCATCCCCGCTTCCGTAAATTTTAATTGTTGCATCATCGGATCTGAGATCAAGGGCTTTTATATTGCCACTGCCGTGTATCTCGCCTTCAAATGATTTTGTCTCTCCTTTTAAAAAGATATCACCGCTTCCATTCGTTTCTGTATTTATTCCAGGCGCGTCTACATCCATTTTAATATTGGCGCTTCCATTCACTCCCAATTCAAGTTTTGATGAATTCGTAATTTTTGATTCACCGATAATATCGCCTGAGCCATAGGAACGAATACTTTCATAATCGGGAGACGAAACAAATATCTTTACTTTGCGACCCGGGCGAAGCCAGTAATTATCTTTTGTCCCTACATGAAGGGTATAACCTTCTATATATGTTTCGATATAGGGGAGTAAATTTTCTTCGGCTTCAATCCTTACTGCTTGTTCGCCACTCGAAACAAATACATCGAATGACCCATGAGAAGACACAGATTTAAAACTTCCGGGTGACCTTGTTTCGGTTCTTACATTCCCGTTTCCCCGGATCCTCTCTCCGGTCACAAAGCGACACGAAGAAAAAAATACGAAGGTGACAATTAGAAAAACAAACGGCTTTTTCATTCTACAATGGATTTTCTATGTAATAAAATTACTGATTACGGGTTAACACTTACTAAATAAAGATAAACAGGCGCCACTTCTTCCCTGGCAATTTTGACGATCATTCTTTTTGGAAGGTTACAGGAAAATAAATTTTCCCTGTTACTGAGGTTTCTGGTTTCTTTGCCTTTCATGTAATTCCACCTGTCATTAAACTATTTTTATTTATTTCGTATTTCAAAATCTAAACCTTCATGAGAAAAGAACTTGACTACATTATCACTACACTTCACTCAGTTTTAGAAGGAGAACCGTGGTATGGCCGACCGGCAATGAAACTTTTACAGGAGATCGATCCGGCCATTGTTCACAAAAAACCAAACGAAAACTCGCATTCGTTGATCGAACTGCTTTACCACATGAACACCTGGGCAGAATTTACTTTAAAAAGACTGGAAAGGGATGAGGAAAAAGACCTCGCGAGTTTTGAAAAACTTGACTGGAGAGAAATTGACCCAAACGAACACACATGGGAAAAAGGCGTGGCGCAGTTCAAAGTGACTCACGACCTGATCATCGAATTACTCGAAACAAAAGATGACGAATTTCTTTCGGGGAAAGTTGATTACCGCGAATACAACTTCAGATTCTTGCTCCATGGTATGATCCAACATGATATTTATCACGTCGGCCAGATCGCTTACCTGAAAAAATTGCTTTACGAATAGAATTGGAAAGAAATACGGAACGTGCATTGTATGATCTGCAGTGATGATCAATCATCATCGTCGTCCCTTTGTTCATCATTAAGTTTCACAAAAGCAGCTCGTTTAGGGGCAGGCAACGGAACATTATCACCTTTTATTCCATGCCACAACACAAGATTGAACTCCATATCAGGGATCGCATCTTCCTTTGAGAAATCAAATTTCTCCGAGCGCCGTTGCCATTCGTTAACTGCCATATTTTTTTCAGTAATATCAATTTGCGCAGGCAGGGAAGTGAACGAATCAGAATTCGGGGTTGAATTAAAACAGCGCCACATTGGTTCGGCTGCCGCATCGTACTGAGTCATGGGCGGCATTCCCAGGATCAGTTCCATTGTTCGCAGCATTGACGATGTTGAATACATTGTATGGTCCACAAATTTTCTCTTTACAAATCCTCCGGCAACATAGGCCGTTGTGCGATGTGCATCCACGTGATCAGGTCCGTTCTGTGCATCATCTTCAACAATAAATACTACGCTCTCATTCCATATCCTGCTCTTACTCAAACATTCAACAAATAAGCCCACCGCCCAGTCATTGTCAGCAGTATGAGCGAAAGGCGTTGGCCTGTCTATCCGCAAGCCTTCCGTATGGTCATTGATAAACCGGAGTGAGTTGAATTGAGGAACTGCATTGACTGCTAATAATGAATCAAATTCCTTTTTCCATTGAAAAAATCTTGTGGTATCTCTCACGGTTTGATCCCAACTGGTGAAATAAGGACAAAAATGATGTTCCAAAACAGGTATGTTTGCCTTGTAGTTGTCTGCAAATTCTCCATAAGTTCTGTAGGTTACCCGATTTCTTTTGCATTGATCCCAGATAAACCCGCTTTTATTGTTAGCGATCGCCCTGGTTCCTTCCCCATTGTAATCACCACCGCGGCCTCCATAGTTGGTGGGCCAGTTCTTTTCTAAAAAATCAGTAGCGTAAGCGCCCATGCTCCAGTTATGCCCGTCAGCACTGACTTCACCATCGCAATAAAAATTATCAAGCAATACGAACTCCTTTGCCAGTTTATGTTGATTAGGGGTGATCTTTTCTCCAAACAGAACCAATGAACTGTCACCATTCCCTTCTTTTACGTCTCCGAGCACCTGGTCATAAGTTCTGTTTTCCTTGATGATATAGAATACATACCTGATCGGCGATTTTTCCCCCACCTTCATGGGAATGGGATTGCCCGGTTCTCCTTTACCCGACTTTTCTTTTTCTTTATCGTAGGGCGTATTATGATAGACGGCCTGTGAAAAAACGCTCAATTGTTTTTGAGTTGGGATATCAATAACACTCATCGTACCTCGAAAAAGACCAGCGATATATTGCTCTTTTGAACTTGTATCTCCGGCATGCCATACCACTTCACCTCTGTGCCGCACCGGATTTGGACCAAAGGGATTAGCCATTGATGAAAACCCCTTCCCATTTGAAACAAAAATTTTATTGCCTATAATTTTTACATTAGAGGGATACCAGCCAGTGGGAATAAATCCTTTGCTTTTGCTGAAACCCGGTTTGCTTACATCAAATACTGCAAGGCAATTGTTGTCTGCATTTGCGACAAACAAAGTTTTTTCATCTTCACTCAATGCTACTCCATTTGATGTAGACCCGCTGGGTGCATTGGGATAAAGAGCAGCATTCAAAACTTCAATGACCTTTCTTTGGCTGGTGCTGATCACTGCAACAGAATTATCATTAGCATTAGCCACATATAAGTAAGCACCATTTTTTGAGAGGCAAATTTCATTTGGGTTGTCACCCACGCCGATCTCACCGGAAAATTCCTTCACCTGGGTGTTATAGATATAGACCTTGTCGCAACCCCAGCAACTGATATACAATAATTTTTTATCGGGTGACAACAAACATGTATAAGCCTCTCCCTTTAAATTCTTTTGTTGAAGGATCTTTTTCGTTTTGAGGTCAACAACATAGAGAGAATTATTTTCTTTCGTAACCACATACAACAGGTTTTTTGCATCGTCAATATCAATTCCTGCGGGTGAAATCCTGGTTGGCCATTTCTCACCGAGTTTGATGCTGTCCTTTAAAACAAGCTTACCACCCTGAATACCATATTTTAATATCCAGTTGTCATTTCCCCCCGATGCATATAGAAATTTTTCATCAGCACTGAATTTTAATCCATACCATGACATTGGAATGATAACACTGTTTACTACCTTTTCATTTTTAACATCAATTAACTGAAGGGACTGGGTGCTTTGGCCGTTGTTTGTAACTGCCATATATTTTTTTGAAGCAGAAACAGCAATGTTTAAAGGAAGATCACCAAGAGCAAGGCTTTTGCCTACAGGAGTAAGGGCCCAGCCATTGGGTAAATGCACTCTTTTTGACTCAAGTTGCTGAAGAGTTTGTGAATCACAAAAGAGAGTGATCAAAAATCCGCTGAGCAATAAAATCATCTTTCTCATGCAAAAAATTGGAATTAAAGATACAAACAGCGAAGAGTTTTTATTTGCCCACCGAAGGTATTAATGATAAAATAATCGCGGCAAAAATCTGGTCAGGCAGAATTTATACCTTTAAGAATGACCATTACGATCCCCATTTGGAAAAAAGCCCCGTTCATCAGGTTCCTGGTACCGTTGATCGCGGGCATTATTTTACAATGGAATTTTCAGTGGCCTTTAGAGATTTTGTGGGGCGTATTTGGCTTTTCGATAATTGTCTTTGGTATTTCATCCTTGCTTACAAGTTATCGCCGGTATAGGTTGGCTGCAATAAATGGTATCGCCATCACCATTATTTTTCTTTCGCTTGGCAGCCTGCTTGTTTGGCACCAGGACATTCGTCACGATCCGGGCTCGTACGGTAACCACTATAAATATAGCGATGATGCAATTGCAATATTGCAGGAACCGCTAGTAGAAAAAGCAAATTCGTACAAAGCCGTTGCGACGATCACAGCCATTGGAAAAAATAATGAGTTTACGGTTACAAATGGTGATGCTATTATTTATTTTCAAAAGGACGCTGACATATTATCACTGGATTATGGCTCAGAAATAATGTTTTCGGCTCCATTGCAGGAAATAAAGAATGCCGGTAACCCCGGCGGTTTTGATTATAAACGCTACTGCCTTTTCCAGGGAATTACCCACCAGGCGTTTTTAAAAAAGGGTGGGTTTATTGTCCTGGATAAAAAGAAGCGATCACTATTTGGCAGAATACTATTTCCAATAAGAAAAAAAGTCTTATCCGTTCTCCGCACAAACGTACCAGGTGAAAAGGAATTGGGACTCGCGGAAGCCTTATTAATTGGTTATAAGGATGACCTTGATAAAAACCTGGTGCAATCATATTCAAACACAGGCGTTGTCCATATCATTGCCATTTCCGGATTGCACCTCGGACTAATTTACTGGCTATTTGTTCAGGTTTTAAAGCCTTTAAAAAGAAAAAAGATCTCGAAATGGCTTAATCCTTTAATAATAATCTCAGGGCTCTGGTTATTTAGCTTATTAGCCGGCGGTCAGCCCTCGGTGTTACGCTCAGCAGTTATGTTTTCCTGTATCGTAATAGCCGGGAGTCTTTCAAGAAAAACTTCAATCTATAATACATTGGCATTTTCTGCATTTGTATTGTTATGTATCAATCCTTTTTGGCTGTGGGATGTCGGTTTCCAGCTCTCTTATGTGGCTGTTCTAAGCATAGTGATATTCATGAAGCCGATCTACAAGTTATTCTTCATAAAAAATAAAATACTCGATCTTATCTGGAAGTTAAACGCCGTAAGCATTGCAGCACAATTGCTCACCACGCCATTCAGCATTTATCATTTCCATCAATTCCCTAATTTTTTTCTTCTTACAAATTTTGTAGCAGTTCCTCTATCGAGTATTGTCGTGCTGGGAGAAATTTTTCTTTGTGCTATATCCTTTACTCCTTTCGTTGCTTTGCTAGCCGGTAGAATAATTTCATGGCTTATCTGGGTTATGAACAGTTATATTGAAAAAATTGAAGCGCTTCCGTTGTCTTTGTGGGGTGGAATGCAGATCAATATTGAACAAACCGTGCTTTTAATCATTGCAGTTGCGGGATGCGGATATTGGCTACTGGAAAAACAAAAAGCAGGCGCTATCGTTGCAGTGACAGGGGTGTTACTTTTTATTTCCCTCCGATCTTCCTCCTTCTACCAGGCCTATCACCAAAAGAAACTGATCGTGTATAATATCCCCAGGCACCAGGCCATTGACATAATAAATGGAAGAGACTATTTCTTCGTTGGAGATAGTAATATCCTTTCCGATGATTTTGTAAGGAGTTTTCATTTAAAGCCCTCACGAGTTTTGCATCGCATTGAACCTGTCAATCAACTCCGGGATCTTTTGGAACAGGAAAACCTTATCCAATACGGATCAAAAAAAATTTTATTGATCGACAAAAATTATGAATTCGGCAGCTTGGAAGTGAAGATCCCAATAGATCTCGTTGTGGTCTCAAAAAACCCTAAGCTTTATTTTTCTTCCCTGACCAGGGCTTTTAATATCCGGCAGGTAATTTTTGATGGTTCAGTGCCTGAACGCAAACTCAAATATTGGATGAAAGATTGTGACTCTTTGTCTATCCCATACTATGACGTAAATACTAAAGGTGCTTTTGTGATGAATTTGAATTGAAGTAGATTTGCGCCTCTTATTGCTTGCCTTCCTTTTTTAATTTACGATTATGCATAAAAAAATTCGTACGGCTTTAATTTCGGTTTTTTATAAGGACGGGCTTGAACCTCTCGTTAAATTATTGTCAGGACTGGGGGTTACCATTTACTCGACAGGTGGTACGCAAAAATTTATAGAAGAGTTAGATCTTCCTGTGATCCCGGTTGAAAAGCTTACATCTTATCCCTCTATTTTAGGTGGCAGAGTTAAAACACTTCATCCATCCGTATTCGGTGGAATATTGGGGCGAAGAGATAATGAAACGGATGTGAAAGAAATGCAGCAATATGATATTCCGGAAATCGACCTGGTCATTGTCGATCTTTATCCATTTGAAGAAACAGTGGCTGAGGTCCATTCCCCTTCCTTTCGAGGAGGTCAGGGAGAGGCTGAGCAAAAGATCATTGAGAAAATTGACATCGGGGGGCCGTCGATGATTCGCGGTGCAGCGAAGAATTTTAAAGATGTTCTTGTTATTGCTTCAAAAAATAGCTATGCGGAACTAAAAAAAATATTGGAAGAGCAAAAGGGAGAAACGAGTCTTGAACAAAGAAAAAAATTTGCCGCTATTGCTTTTGATATTGTTAAGCGGTATGATATAGCTATCAGTGACTACTTTAATGATAATACAGATGTTGGAGATAGGCAGATAAAAACATTACGATACGGAGAAAATCCCCATCAGCAAGCTTCCTTCAGGGGAAATCTTGAAGAGATATTTGTACAACTGCACGGTAAGGAAATTTCATATAACAATTTAGTTGATATCGATGCAGCGATCCAATTGATCCGCGAGTTCCCGGTGGATACTCAAAATTTATCTCTGAGAACCTTTGCTATCATTAAGCACACAAATGTTTGCGGCATTGCGTCAAGAACTACAACTGCAGATGCATGGAAAGACGCTTTAGCGGGTGATCCTGAAAGCGCATTCGGGGGAGTTCTTATCACCAATAGTCTTATTGATAAGGAGGCGGCAATGGCTATCAATGAAATATTTTTTGAAGTGCTGATGGCACCTGTATTCGAAAAAGAGGCACTGGATATTTTACAAACAAAGAAAAACAGGATATTACTACAGGTTAAACCAAAATCGGAAGACACCATCCCCAAAGAGGTGATCACGGAAATGCACAGATCGCTACTGAACGGGGAGCTAATACAAACAATCGACGAAGGGAATTTTAGTGAATGGCAAGAGGAAGGCGGAAAAGAAACGACCGCGGAAGAAAGGGAAGACCTGGTCTTTGCCAACCTCGTTTGCAAACATCTAAAAAGTAATGCGATCGCTCTCGTAAAAAATAAACAACTGCTTGGCAAGGGATGTGGGCAAACCAGCCGTATCGACGCTTTGAGACAAGCCATTGAAAAAGCAAAGCAATTCAATTTTGATCTGCACAATGCTGTAATGGCCAGCGATGCTTTTTTCCCTTTTAATGATTGCGTGAAGTTGGGACATGACGCCGGTATCACAGCTTTTATAGAACCAGGGGGTTCTATTCGTGATAAAGACTCCATTGAATACTGTAAGCAAAATAAACTCGCCCTGGTTATGACAGGAATGAGACATTTCAAGCATTAAGAACCACGATTCACAGGATTAAAAGGAGAAATAGGAGAAAACTTTTTGCAGGCTGTTATTGTTTTGCCAGCGAAATAAATTGTTCATAGACCTCTCTCCAGCCTCTGAATTTTTTGGCTGTTCCCAAAAAACTGTTGTGCCAAATTGTAATAAGCGTCCCATTTACTGACCGGACTGTATCAAAATAATGTTTCAGTTCTTCAAAGACCTTTTGTGTCGAATATTTTTGTTCGTAAAAAGAATTCGCTTCCATAAAACAAAAAGGATAGAGTAATAATTTAGTTTGTTCCTCCCTTTCAAGATCATACCAAAAAAAAGGTGATGTAACTGAAGCGCGAAAGCCATTGATGCTTCCATAACCCATTGAAAAATCAGATTCAATCCCAAGGTCAATTAGCTGCCTGTAAGTTTGGGGAAGAGTAAATCGAATATAATGCTGGCGTGAAGAACTGATTTGTTTACCAACCATCTGACCCAATTTTAAAATTTCAAGTTTTAATTTTCCAGGATCATCACCGCTTTGCCAGGAAGGATGAATACCGATTGAATAACGATCACTGTGTTCCCGGATCAAGTGTTTCATTGATCTCTTTGACGGGGAAATATTCTTATCATACTTACCCGTTTTTTTGGAGATAAGAAAAAAATAAATAGGTCGAAGGTCGAATTGCTGATGTAACTGATCCATCCAGTCAAACGAATCAAAAGGATCTTTCCTGGTTCCCAACAAAACTTTCGATCTTTCAGCGACCATTGACCATTGACCATTGACCATTGACGTCATCAATCCACCCATTGTCCTCCACCATTGTTTATATTTATAAGAATACGCCTCATCAATATCATAAGTGGGAAGAAAGGTGAATGGTGTCCCGATAGCTATCGGGAGGTGAATGGTGAGTGAAGGAAACTTTAACTGAAGACAGTTTTTAAAATCTTTTATCCAGATATTGATCAACGGCAACTGTAGAAAACCTTCTCTGAATGCCAGGGAATTTTCATGAGCATAACGACCGTAGATATCTATTTTATGAGGCAAGTACTCTTCGTAACGACTCAGTAAATAAAAACTGGCAGCAAAAATATCAAAAGGGAAATCCCCTCCAGTTTTAAAAAAAGCTTTGTAATTATTTACTTTAAAACATTCGATGTTTTGTTCGTTACATCCTTTTTCAAAAAGCAATTCTGTATTCTGAATTCTGAATTCTGAATCTGCAATTTTCTCTTTGCTATAATTTATCTTCGGCCCGGTGTGTTGTCGAAAGGTCTCAATATCGTTAACGGCCTGGAAAGGTTTGCCAATGGTTTCCGTACCAATAAAATCTAAAATATATTTCAGTCGCGGAGTAATGGTATGTGAAAAGACGATCACGAAGTGAAGATATTACCTGTTACCGTATTTTGCCCTCCACATTTCATTAAAAGATTTTTTCGGGAATTCTATATCACCCCTGTGTTTTTTCCAATCTTTTAAAAATTTATTGATCACCCAATTTTTCATCCTGCTGCTTCCCAGGTTCATAAACTTACGATGAAGCATTGCTTGTTTCCACATTTTCCAGGCAGTCCGTTCCGCAAAACTGCTGCCTCCTTCTTCTACGGACTCATGACGATTTTCCAGAAGCAGTTCATGCAAATTAATTTTTACGGCACATACTTCTGTACAATTCCCGCAAAGGGAAGAAGCATAACTAAGATGCTTCCATTCGTTCATATTTTTCAAGTGAGGGGTGATCACAGAACCGATGGGCCCACTGTACGCAGTGGAGTAGGTATGTCCACCGATATTTTTATAAACCGGGCAAGCGTTCAGACAAGCCCCGCAGCGTATACAATATAAGCTCTCTCTCGTTTTTTCATTCGCAAGTAAATTAGTCCTCCCGTTATCAAGTAATATCACATACATATCTTCAGGTCCATCGACTTCGCCAGGTTGCTTCGGTCCGGTTACTATTGTATTATACACCGTTATTTTCTGACCGGTTCCATAAGTTGCAAGTAATGGCCAGAATAAGGCAAGATCAGTAAGTGAAGGAATTACTTTTTCAATGCCAGTGATCACAATATGTGTTTTTGGCCATGCGCAACTCAATCTTGCATTACCTTCATTTTCTGTAACCGCTATGGCTCCAATATCAGCAATGATAAAATTTGCACCGGTAATTCCTATTTCGGCCTGCGTATATTTTTCGCGAAGAATTTGTCTTGCTACCAGCGTCAGTTGTTCAGGAGTAAGCGCCGGATCTGTTCCCAATTTGTCTGCAAACAATTTAGCCACATCTTCTTTGCTCTTATGCATGGCGGGTGTTACAATATGATAAGGTGGCTCTCCATCCAGTTGCTGGATATATTCTCCCAGGTCAGTTTCTACACTTTCAATATTATTTTTTTCCAGAAATTCATTTAAATGAATTTCTTCCGTTACCATACTCTTGCTCTTTACAATACTGCGGCAATTCTTTTCTCTGCAGATCCTGAGTATCTCTTCCGTTGCTTCTTCTGCAGTTTCTGCCCAGATCACTTTGGCGCCCTGTTTCGAGATCGCGGCTTCAAACCTTTCCAGTTGCTTGTCTAGACTTTCAATCGCCTTCCACTTTATATTTTTCGCTTTCTCCCTTGCCAGGTTTAGATTTTCAAACTGTTGTTTCCCACCGGGCACTACAGCATTATAACGCCCAATATTAAAATTGATCTTTTGCCGGTGGTCCCTGTCCGCACTTTTTTCAATACTTTTTTCAATAAAATCAGAGGCTATTTCTTTCACAAGTTGATTTTAGCTGTTATCATTTTCGCATCGATCTTTTCCTTGCAATTGTGTCAAGGGCTTCGTAAAACTTCTCGCCATATTTTCTTACTACCGCTTCCTTCAAAAATTGATATGTTGGCACCTGTAATTTTTTCCCAAGAAAACAGGCAGGGTTACAAAGTTTTTGCCTTGGTTCATAATTCATCTTATCATGGAGTCCATTTTTTCCTTTCTCGGAAATAATGGGAAACAAATGACAGCTAACCGGTTTTTTCCATTCTATTCTTCCTTCATAATAGGCTTGTTCAAATGCACACTTGATCATTCCACCCTTTTCACGAATTCCATACACACATATTTCAGAATCGTTGCCCAATGTCGGTGTAACCCAACCAAATTCTTCATGAAAAACATATTTTCCTTTCTTCTCTATTTCAGAGACGGATGCCGGCGATAAATAAGGTTTCACTGCCTCATAAACATCAGCAATGGTCTTCAGCTCCGCATCTTCCAGGGGAGCACCTGCATCTCCGTCCTCGCAGCAACCACCTTTGCATTTTGCAAGATCACAAACAAATTGTTTTTCAACAATATCATCACCCACCAAAACATTATCAATTACAATCACAGTAGTACTTTCGGCAAATTTAAGCTTTTGCATAGTCATTATCACCGGACGCAGGCCGCGTACACAGCAGGTACGAAGGGTCATGATCACTCAGGATCATTTCCATTTCAGTGTATTGATCAAATGAAGAAGATCTTTTTTCAAAAAATCATTTACAATACCGATCGAATCCTCGTTAGGTGTGGCGGAAAAGTATAATGCTCCTCTTAGAAAATGCCTGGTAGAATCAGTAAGAAAGAACTGGTTGGCAGTAGCCGTATTACCTGCCAGTGTAAAATACACTCCGTGAACATTATTTGGTGTCAACATAGCCGAATCCTCAATGGAAGAAGCTTTGTAAGTATGTTGCTTATAAGAAAGCTTGAATGCATCATTTACCAATGAATCAAATTTATTTTTACCGATCTCTTTATAGCTCATATATACTCTTGCTGCGAATTGCGGAAAATCAATATTGATCCACCACGGGTTTTCAGGAGTGGTTTCAAAAAAAGTTGTGTCCCTTACAATTGAGGAGTAAACAGGATATTCAAATGAATAGGGATACCCCGGTTGATCAAATTCCTTGTACTTCTTTTCGGGGAAGTCGATCTTAAAATAGCCTCTCTTTTTACCGACTGTATAATCACTGTTGCAACTGACGAGGATGAAAAGGAAAAAAGATAAAAAAACTTTTCGAAGCAAATACTTCATTCTTCAGTTTGATTTTTTATGGTAACTTTTACCAATAAGATGCGGTTCTTATCAATTTCTAATGCAGTGAAATCGAAATCACCGCTGTTTATTACATCATTTACTTTAGGAAATTCACCCGCCAATTCAAGGACCAGCCCTGCCAGCGATTCACTATCGCCCTTTACCCTGTCAAACGTATCCTGTGGCAAATTCATTGTCCTGCACATGTCATGTATCATCGTCTTTCCGACAAATATGTAATTAAGGTCATCCAGTTTGCGATTACCCGTTTCTTCTTCATCAAATTCATCTTTAATATCTCCAATGATCTCTTCGAGTATATCTTCGAGTGTAACAATTCCGCTCGTTCCGCCAAATTCATCCACTACCACGGCAAAATGAATATGCCTGCTTTGGAAATCCCTTAAAAGGTCCTCGATCAGTTTTGATTCGGGAACAAAATAAGGTTGACGCATTAAAGAATGCCAGTTAAAATCCGGAGGTTCGTTAAGATGGGGAATAAAATCTTTTGTATTTAATATTCCGATTACCTCATCAAGATTGTTTTTATAAACCGGTAATCGCGAATAATGGAGTTCTTCAATTTTTTTTATAAGCTCATTGAATGAAATGCTGTGGTCAATCCCATTAACATCGAGTCTTGATCGCATGACTTGTTTCACCGAGATGTTTCCAAACTTTTCGATGCCAAGAAGAATATTTTTCTCCTCGGCAGTGATCTCATCAGATTTCTCCAATTCCTGTATTCCGGAAGTTTGAATACGGTTAGCGCCCAGGCGTTGCCCAAGACCGTCAGCCACCGAAACCATCCAGCGACTGATCCGTCGAAGAAATAAGTGAAGCGCTTCAATTATAAATGCGGAGCCATAGGCGAAGCGCAAATTGTTTTGTGTGGCCCAGACCTTTGGTAAGATCTTTCCAAAAAAAACAACAATAAAAGCAATGGTAACCACCCTGAGAACCAGTTCAATGATAAAGTCAAAACCGGAATTGATAAGTTTTATTTTCCCATAAGGGAAATATTGATTGAATAAGTAATTAGCCAAGATAATGATGCAAATATTCATGAACGTACCTGCGATAAGCAGTGAAGTGTATACTTCTTTTGGCTCATCCAGGAGGTCAGTAATTCGCTTTGCGCCTGCATGTTGTTTTGTCTTTAACATGTTTACATCCTTGTTGGTCAAAGAAAACAAAGCCACTTCAGCGCCGGACACCACAAAACTTAATAGCAATAAAGCCAGCAAAACAATTATTAAAAACGTAGTACCCTGCGGTGTGACTGCCAGTAAAGTATAAGAAATATGACCAGAAATATTAGTAATGGCCGGAGGGCTATCCAATAGATGTTGTTTTAATGATACAAAGGCAGGTCATAAGGCCTGCCTGTAACTGGATGCAAATTTAATAGATTAAAATGTTTTTGTTAAAACGGAAGATCACCACCCGTTTCAGGTGGTACATCTGCATTACCTACTCCCTCTACAGTGCCATGATCCGCCGGCATTGATGACGAACTATCAGTTCGCTTATCCAGCATTATGAGATTATCACCTACGACTTCTGTTGCAAATTTTCTATTACCTTCTTTATCTTCCCAACTCCTGGTACGTAAACGCCCTTCAATATATACGAGGCTTCCTTTGTGCAGATATTTCTGAGCCAATTCTGCTAAACCGCGCCAAAGCACTACTGTATGCCATTCGGTCTGTGAAACTAATTTACCGGAACGATCTTTAAAAGTTTCGGTTGTTGCCAGCGGAAATTTTGCTACTCCAATATTCCCTTCCAGGAATTGTACATCAGGATCTTTTCCGAGATTGCCAATGAGCATTACTCTGTTTACGCCTCTCATACTATTTCTTTTTCGGTTAATAATTCATCTTAAGGGCTAATGCTCATTAAAATTAAATTTTTTAGATGGAAATATAAATTTTTTTAAAGCTGGATGTCAAACATCCGCTTTTCTCAGATGCTGATTAATAAACATTGGGAAAGCATATTTCTTTAATTCCTTTTTTCGAATCCATAATATATCGGAGGGCAACTCTGGTTTCCCATAAAGCTTCAGTTTTGTAAACCTTCCTTTGATGAGCTGGTGAGAAAGTTGTTGTTTGAAGACCGGCGAAACATATTCAATTTCATAGTTATTTGCGCCTACCCATTTTTTCTTTTTTACTTCTTTTATTATTTCTTTTTGGCCAAATTCCCTACTTGACTCCACTAACAAGAATTCAAACAAATTGTGCCAGATATCTTTTTCATGTCGTTGCCGAACGGCAAGTTTTTCTTTATACTCTAACAATACATAGTTAAACCATCTTTTCTTTATCAAAATTTTTTTCCTTTTTACCGGAAGAGAAAAGATCTTGTCATTCAGAAAGGCTTCACATTTCTGTTTAAGGGGACATTGTTCGCACATTGGTACCGGTTTGCAAACAACCGCACCAAAATCCATTATCGCCTGGTTATAAAGTGCAGGATTTTTTTTATCAAGCAATTTACCGGCAAGTGCATTAAATGCCTTTTTTCCTTCTGTTGAGTCAATTGGTTCTTCAATTCCAAAAATTCTAGCAAGTACACGAAAAACATTGCCATCTACCACCGCGCGATGTTCATTGAAAGCAAACGAGGCAATTGCCGCCGCTGTGTAAGGGCCTATGCCTTTTAGTTTTCTTATTTCGTCATAATTATCAGGAAATTTTCCTTTCAAATTTTGAGAAACATTCTGCGCTGTTACAATCAGGTTTTTGCACCTGGAGTAATATCCCAGTCCTTCCCAGTATTTATAAACAGTCCGTTCGGGCGCATTTGCCAGCTGATGAATATCCGGAAAAGCAGTGATGAATCTCTCATAATATTTTAAGCCCTGCTCCACCCTTGTTTGTTGCAAAATGATCTCGCTTAACCAGATTTTGTAAGGATCTTTCTCTCCTTTCCAGGGCATTTGGCGATTATTATTCTCCTTGTTCCATTTTAGAAGAATGGGAGAAAACGACTGGAGTTTGCTTATATTTTGGCCATTCTTGCATCTCATCCAGATTTCAATTCTTTTGGCGGCTAATTTAGTCAGAAAATTTTTTCTACCTATTCTATTGACAGTCATATATTTTTATCATAAATTGGAGGACAAAACCCCCAATTATGAGAAAAGCCGATCTGGTTAACCAGATTTCTGAAATCACGGGAATACCCAAAGTCGATGTTTTAGTAACGCTCGAAAACATGTTCAAAGAAGTAAAAAAATCTTTGGCAAAAGGGCAAAACATTTATATCCGTGGATTCGGCAGTTTTATAGTAAAAAAAAGAGCTGCTAAAATAGGTCGCAATATAAAAAAGAACGTGGCCGTTCACATTCCCGAACATTTTATTCCTGCGTTTAAGCCGGCAAAAGAATTCGTTGCGGATGTAAAAAAATTAAGCACCGATTTCGTTCCCCCTCCGGAGCCCAAGGAAGAGGAAATGTAAAACGGCATTATCCGATGCGCGTTCTGCATTTTGCCCGGTATCTATTGACAACAGATTAAGATTATCTTTTTCGCAGCGCAGATTCTTTACACTAACTTGCGGGTTCTGAGTTGCAAAAGCACTCATTTGATTATAAGAATTTTATATAGTGAAAAAACCGCAATGGATTACGCTGGCAGCCGCACTTATCCTGGTTGCTATTTTGTATGTGTTTGGAAGAATTGTACCGGAAAAAAAAGCAACTGCAACGAGGCAACCCGACGTTGCTGATAATCCCGTATCCATTGACTCTATTATTTCTGAAGCAAAAAAAAGACTTGATGCTGCTCAGATAGTTCGGTTGAATGCCTTGGAAAATTCTGTCGTAAGAGGAAATGTTAACGAACAAAGGCTGAAGATATACCACCAATTAGCGCATTTTTGGGCTGATACGGGTCAGATTTTTGAGCCCTATGCCTGGTATGAAGGCGAGGCTGCAAGATTGGAAAATTCAGAAAAAAGCCTCACCTTTGCCGCCCACCTGTTTTTGCAAAACATGCGTGGAGAAAACGATCAGTCTTTAAGAGCGTGGAAAGCTCTGGAGGCAAAGGATTTGTTTGAAAGGTCTTTGAAAATCAATCCTCAAAATGATTCTTCGGTCATCGGGCTTGGGGCCTGTTACATATTTGGAGGCATTAGCGCCACTCCTATGGAAGGCATTCTGAAAGTAAGGGCAGTAGCCGACAAGGATAGCTCAAACATTTTTGCCCAGGAAGTGTTGGGACACGGTTCTATGTATTCCGGACAATATGATAAAGCCATTGCCCGTTTTGAGACAGTCTATCGCTTGTCCAACAAGAATGAAGATACAAAGCTAGAAGCCTGCCTGATGTTAGCCGAAGCATATGAAAGAAAAGCAGACCGGTTATCTGCAATTAACTGGTACAAGAAAGGTCTTACGATGATTAAAAATCGGGAAGTGAAAGAAGAGGTGAGTAAGCGGATTGATGAGTTATCCAAAGGATGACCTTAAAGGAATACATTCAACCAAGATATTATAACATCATTTAAAACAAACAAAAAATTATTAAAATTATGCCTTGTGGTAAAAAAAGAAAGCGTCATAAAATTGCGACGCACAAGCGTAAAAAAAGACTAAGAAAAAATCGTCACAAGAAGAGGAACAAATAGGTTACTCTTCGGTGGCTGAATATACTGTGATGATCAAATCCGGTATATTCGGCTCACACTGATTGTTGCCGTACTATTGCACCCCACACCCCCGATTTGCTACAACCATATCCTACAGGTATAGCCAGCATACGGTACGGTTCCAAATCAAAATTGATGTTACCCATGTTTCATTTTATTAAAGTTCAAATGTGAACAAAGAACTAATTATTAATGCTGCTCCCTCAGGGTGTGGAAATAGCTTTGCTTGAGGATAAAAAGCTGGTAGAACTACACAATGAAAAAAGTGATGCACGTTTTGCGGTGGGAGATCTTTATTTAGGAAAAGTAAAAAAACTGATCCCCGGACTTAATGCTGCTTTTGTCGATGTTGGCTTTGAAAAGGATGCCTTTCTTCACTACACCGACCTAAGTCCCTATGCCAAATCGCTATTGAAGTTTACTCAAGTGGCGATGAATGATAAGACGCCTCATGGACTTGATTTCGGAAAATTTGAGAATGAGGCAGAAATTATTAAAACAGGGAAAATAAATGAGGTGCTGGGCGGAAAGCCCAATATTCTTGTCCAGATTTTAAAGGAACCTATTGCGGCAAAGGGTCCAAGATTAAGTTGTGAAATATCATTGCCGGGACGCTTCGTTGTCATCACCCCGTTTAACAACATTGTTGCAGTATCAAGAAAAATTCATTCTTCTGAGGAAAGAAAAAGGTTGCAGAAGATTGTAGAAGCGATCAAACCAAAAAATTTCGGCGTCATTGTTCGTACGGCTGCTGAAGGGAAAAATACAGCCGAGTTACATGAAGACCTTTCCATGCTGACAGAAATGTGGAAGGCCATCCAGGATAATCTGAAAGGCGCGACCGCTCCGAGCAAAATATTGAGCGAACAAACTAAAACAACGAGCATCCTTAGGGATCTTTTAAATGAAGATTTCAATAAGATAGTTGTCAACGATCGCAATATTTTCAATGACGCTAAAACCTATATCCAGCGTATAGCACCTGAAAAAGCTGATATCGTTTCCTTCTATCAGAATGGTGCTCCTATTTTCGATTCCTTTGGGATCACAAAACAAGTCAAAGCATCTTTTGGCAAAACAGTAAACCTTAGCAGCGGCGCTTATTTAATTATCGAGCACACTGAAGCGTTGCATGTAATTGATGTGAATAGCGGTTATAAAAGTGTAGGCAATAACCAGGAGCAAAATGCACTGGAAACAAATCTTGAAGCCGCTGAAGAAATTTCCCGTCAGTTAAGATTGCGTGATATTGGTGGAATCATTGTTGTGGATTTTATTGACATGAAACTTTCTGAAAATAAGCGAAAGCTTATGGAAAAAATGGAAGAATTCATGAGGCCTGACCGAGCGAAGCATGCAGTATTACCAATATCCAAATTTGGCTTAATGCAAATCACCAGGCAAAGGATGAAGCCTGAGATGAATATCAATACCCAGGAAGTTTGCCCCAGTTGCAATGGCACCGGAAAAATTTCGTCAACCTTGCTATTAGAAGATGAAATTGAAAAGAACTTAAGTTATCTTATTACACATAAGCACGGCAATCTTACATTGGTAGTTAATCCTATCATTTATGCTTATTTGACGAAAGGTTTTTTGTGGAAGAAAAAAATCTCGCAATGGAGAACAAAGTTCAAACAAAAGATCAGTATCCTCTCAAACACAAACTATCATCTCACCGAGTTCCGGTTTTTTGATCAGCATGAGGAAGAGATAAAAATATAAAAGAAAGGAGTCTGTCTCAAAAGACGGCCTCTTTTTTATTTTGGATGCCGGGATGCATGTTGAGTTCATTGTTTTGTGATGGTTTAGATGATGCCGGCATTAAGGTGAGGCCAAAGGATGATTTTTTGCCGTTTTAAGCGGCATTAATCTTTCACTTAGTTTGTAAGTAGTAAGTAGTAGTTTGATTACTGGCGGTTAATATCCCGGCGATGGGCATATCCCTTCCGCCAACGGGCCAGGGCTGAACGGTACTTGCTTTACCTGGCCAAGAAGAACTGAGTTTATATTGGATTCCCTTTGTCACCTGTAACTCGTCCGGGAATTTCATTAGTTTAGGCCCATAAAATATACATAAGCAGCACTAAAGCTGCCCCTAGGAGCAGTTCTAATTTTCTTAGGTGTGTAAGTTTTCTTAGTTTGACCATTGGCGCCTGAAAAGGCGCCTTTAATATAAATATACGACCATTGGAACAAAAAAATCAGGCAGATCTCCGGATTAAAAAAAATTCTTGATTTTAGCCCAGCCACTTCTGCCTCTTCGCTGCATTCAATGGCTAAAAATGTCGCAGAATTTAGGAGACATGAGGGCATCAAGAGGAATTTAGAAATCTTATGTGATTGTCGTAAATCTATCATCAACGGGTGCAATTTTCATGCATTTTTTATGAGCTTTGCTTTGTTATGCAGAAAAATTCAGAATAGTTCAAAAAACTTATTTTTAGACTTTCTCCAATTGTGGGTTCATCGATATTTTCAATAGTTTTTATAAAGAATTACATCTTCATTACATTCTGTAAATCATATAGTTAAAAGTGGTTTTTGATTTTTGGCGTGGCGGATTTTCGGGCAATTTATCCTCGCAAAAGTTATTCACAGCGGCAAAAATTTATTTTGTAATGTGGGTCATATTTGTAACTTAGTGCAAGAATTTAATGGGTTAGTAAGTAAGAGGGTTGATCGAAAGGTCAGCCCTTTTTACTTTATAGAAATTACTCCTTTTACAACTTATTTTTTCTTTCTTTCAGCAATTGTTGCGCTTCAGTTTTAATACATGCTCCAACTTAATTTGAAAGTGTAACTTTAATTATGGCTAAGATAAAAACTGCCTTTTTTTGCCAGAACTGTGGATATGAAAGTGTAAAATGGGTGGGACAATGTCCTTCCTGTGATCAGTGGAACACTTTTGTTGAAGAATTAATTCAAAAGGAAGATCCAAAGAATAATGGGTGGAGAAATCATAATGCCGACAAAAGATCAAATAAAACAATTGCGTTAAATGAAATTAAAAGCAGTAAAGAAAACAGGCTTGTAACTCCCGACATTGAACTTAACAGGGTATTAGGTGGTGGAATTGTTCCAGGTAGTATCGTGCTGATCGCCGGAGAACCAGGCATTGGCAAATCAACTCTTTTTTTACAGATCGGGTTGACATTAAAAAATTTAAAAATTCTCTATATCAGTGGTGAAGAAAGTGAACAACAAATAAAAATGCGTGCAGAGAGATTAAATCTTCCCAGTGAGAATTTTTATCTTCTTACTGAAACCTCAACACAAGCAATTTTCCATGAAGTAAAAAAATTGGATCCGGATCTTGTCATTGTCGATTCAATTCAAACTATACAAACGCCTTTCATTGATTCATCTCCCGGAAGTGTTTCACAAATAAAGGAGAGTGCTGCAGAATTTCAAAGATTTGCAAAAGAGACAAACACGCCTGTTTTTTTGATTGGCCACATTACAAAGGATGGGACCATTGCCGGGCCAAAGATCCTCGAACACATGGTCGACACTGTTTTGCAATTTGAGGGCGATCGTCATTATGCTTATCGTATACTGCGTACTCTGAAAAACCGCTTTGGCAGCACATCCGAATTGGGTATTTACGAAATGACTGACGCTGGAATGAAAGGTATCATAAATCCCAGTGAAATTTTAATCACGCAGAAAGAAGACCAGTTAACAGGCATTGCCATTGCCGCAACCATTGAAGGCATCAGGCCTTTGATGATCGAGGTCCAGGCACTCGTAACTCAATCAGTATATGGAACACCCCAACGAACAGTTACAGGTTTTGATTCCCGAAGATTACAATTATTATTGGCTGTTTTAGAAAAAAGAGGGGGGTTTCATTTTGGCATTAAAGATGTTTTTCTCAATATTGCCGGCGGATTAAAAGTTGAAGACCCTTCTATTGATCTCGCGGTTCTCTGCGCTTTGCTTTCTTCCTATGAAGACGTTCCCATCCAACCTCATATTTGCTTTGCCGGTGAGATCGGGTTAAGTGGAGAAATAAGATCTGTCAACAGGATCGAACAACGAATTGCCGAAGCAGAAAGACTCGGCTTTGAAAAGATCCTTGTTTCCAAATACAACCTGCCTGCCGGAAGGCAAGGTCAAAAAGGATCGGCGAAGCAAAAATTTAACCTGCCTGACCGGCAGGCAGGTATCGAAATAATAACAATGAGCAGAGTAGATGAAGTGTATAGGTATCTATTTTAGAATCTCATTCATATGGTCAGTTACAAAGAACTGAAAAACTCGATCCTTCATATTTTGTTCCCTCATGTGTGTGATGGTTGCGGCAGCGATATCATAGATGAAGAAAGCAATCTTTGCATGAAATGTATTGCTGAAATGCCTGAAACCAACTTTCATTTACATGCAGATAACCCTGTCGAAAAGATCTTTTGGGGGAGATTACCAATTATCAGTGCGGCAGCTCAGTATTATTTTATCAAGGAATCGTTGATGCAGCATCTTATGCACCAATTAAAATACAAAGGAAATAAAGAGTTGGGAAAACAATTAGGCCGGTTAATGGGTTACGACCTGCAAAAAACCCGTCGTTTTAACACAGTAAATTATCTTGTCCCTCTCCCTTTATTCCCTTCAAAAGAAAAAAGAAGAGGTTATAACCAGGCAACAATTTTATGCGAAGGAATTGCCGAGGTCATGAATGTCGAAATATTAAGGGATGCAATAACTCGTACACAATTCACGGAGACCCAGACAAGGAAAGGAAGAATAGAACGCTGGCAAAATATGGAAGGTAGGTTTGAATTAATGAAACCTGAAAAGATCCGGAACAAAAACATTTTATTGGTCGATGATGTAATAACGACGGGTGCCACACTGGAAGCCTGTGGCCATGAACTTCTGCAAGCCTCTCCCAATCTCAGCATCGCTACTCTTTGCTATGCATCTCGCTAATTCCGGTTTCTTCTATTATTTTTGAAGGAATGAAAACAACACCTGGCGCACTGATCTTAATTTCTTTCTTTTTTTTAATTGCTTGCAAAAAAGAATCTTTCATTACCAGTCCCGATGCCCGGGTGGCGATTACAGAGGATAGCCTGAAATATGATACCGTCTTTACTACTATGGGCTCTGTTACTCAATCATTCAAGATCGTCAATGAAAACGACCAAAAGATAAATATCTCATCAGTAAAGCTAATGGGAGGAAATTCTTCTGCATATAAAATTAATGCGGACGGATTTGTTGGTCCCGAAATTAATAACCTCGAGATTGCTGCCAATGACAGCCTTTATGTTTTTGTTTCAGTGGTAATTGATCAAAATACAAACGATCTACCCTTTATCGTCCAGGATAGTATTCAGGTAAGTTATAACGGAAGAGACCGGTGGGTGCAATTGGAAGCCTGGGGTCAAAATGCACATTTTTTTCGCAACAAGGAAATTACCGGCAGTGAAACCTGGACGAATGATCTTCCTTATGTTATCCTGGGCTCTCTTGTTGTTGACCCAAACCAAATTCTTACTATTGAAAAAGGCTGCCGTATTTATGTACATGCCGACGCACCATTGATCATCAATGGATCAATACAGGTAAATGGAGAGGAAGACTCCACTGACCGTGTTTATTTCAGGGGCGACAGGCTCGATGACCCGTATAAAGATTTTCCCGCATCGTGGCCGGGTATCTACTTTAATAGCGGAAGCAAAGACAACATCCTTAATTATGCAGTTTTAAAAAATGCATACCAGGCAATCGCAGCGCAGGATCCATCACCCAACGCCAATCCAAAAGTTACGCTCAACGAATGCATCATTGACAATGCCTACGACGCTGGCATCATTACAAATAACTCCAGTGTGTACGCAACAAACTGTTTGATCAGTAATTGCGGGAAAAATTTAGCATTGGTAAAAGGAGGTGACTACCAGTTCATACACTGCACCGTTGCCACTTACTCTAACGACTACATTTTACATAAGGACCCGGTATTGCTTGCCAGCAACTATATTAATGTAAACAATGTCGCTCAAACAGCTCCGCTAAACGCGTTGTTTCGAAATTGTATTTTTTGGGGCGACGGCGGTCTAGTGGATGATGAAGTTGTCATCGCAAACGATCCGGGTGCGACCCTCGCCGTTAGTTTTGATTATGGTCTTTGGAAAATTCAAAAAACAGATCCCTCAACTGTTGCTGGCGTCTCAACGAATCAAATTATCAATAACCAGCCACCTTTATTTGACAGCATAAATAATTCAAAAAAGTATTATGATTTTCATTTACAGGCAAGCTCTCCTGCAATAGACAAAGGAACCAATACCGGCATAACAATTGACCTCGATGGAAAAACTCGCCCTGTTGGTGCTCCCGATTTGGGTTGTTATGAAAAGCAATAGGCAACTTTGAAAAAAGAATGACCGTTTTCAGTCCGAACATTCTTAACTTTAATGTCCAAAAATTTTTGAAATGAAAACCTTAATGCTCGCTATGATACTTTCAGCCACGTTAACCGGAGGCTCTATTTATGATTTTAAAGCCCCGGGACTTACGGGAGGCACGATCAATTTTTCAGATTTCAAAGGCAAAAAAATTATGATCGTTAACACTGCCTCCAAGTGTGGAAACACACCTCAGTATGCCGACCTGGAAAAATTGTACGAAAAGTATAAAGACAAATTGGTCATCGTTGGCTTCCCGGCCAACAACTTCGGGGCACAGGAGCCGGGAACAAACGAAGAGATAAACTCATTCTGCAAAAAAAATTATGGTGTCACCTTCCCGATGGCGGAAAAGGTTTCGGTGAAAGGCGAGGACATAGACCCATTATTCAAATGGCTGGTTCAACAGTCAAATGAAATGGCCAAAAACTTGCCAACAAACACTTCTCAAGACCTTGCATGGAGGGATTATTTAAGAAATCCCATTACCTGGAATTTTACAAAATTCCTGATCGATGAAAATGGAAATTTAATCGCAGTGTTTCATAACAAGGTAAACCCAATGAGCGAAGAAGTAACGAAGTATCTAAACTAGTCAGAACCACGATTTACAGGATTTATAAACCTGCGTGCCGGCAGGCAGGGATTAAAAGGAGATCGTTAACGATTTCCTTTTTGTTTATTTCACTAAAGCATAGTTTCCTAACTTTCCCCACGATCATAAAGAAACCCAATTGTGGTGAGGTTTAGCGAAACTATCGGCCAAATAGAGGTAAAGAACCAACTAGTTGAATTGGTTCAGCATAACCGTGTTAGTCATGCTTTGCTGTTTTTAGGCAAGGAAGGAAATGGCTCCTTACAATTGGAACCACGATTTGCAAGATTAAAAGGATTAAAAGGAAATTTATGAAGCCGTTTTAATCAGGCGGCTTTATTTTTATCTTCACGGTCCAATGCAGTTTAAAGATATAATCAATCAAAAAGAGGTCAAGACTCATTTGGTGGACTTTTTTCAAAGTAACCACCTTGCACATGCATTACTCTTTTTAGGAAAAGAAGGAACAGGCGCTTTACTGCTTGCAATTGCGTTTGCCCAATATATCACTTGCGAAAAAGCAAATCCAAAAGTCAAAAATCAAAAATCAGAAGTCTCGCTATTTGAAGGAGAACCTCACCATTCACCTCCCGATAACAATCGGGACACCACTCACCACTCACCAGACGATTCCTGCGGTGTTTGCTCCTCCTGCATCAAGGCTCAACAACTAATTCATCCTGATATTCATTTTTCTTACCCGGTTGTTACAAAAAAACCAGGCTCGCCTCCTATCAGCACAGATTATATTTCTGATTGGAGGGAGTTTATAAAAAATTATCCCTATGGAAATGTCTACGATTGGCTGCAATTTATCGGCGCAGAAAATAAACAGGGAAACATTACAGCACAGGAATGCAATGACATCATCCATAAATTAAATTTGAAAAGTTTTGAAAGCGAGTACAAGATCCTCATTCTTTGGATGCCTGAATATTTAGGTAATGAGGGTAACAAGCTTTTAAAACTGATCGAGGAGCCACCGCCCAACACCTTATTTATTTTAGTAGCAGAAAATGAATCGCTGATCTTACCGACCATTGTTAGCCGTTGCCAGTTAATAAAAATTCCGGCGCTGGAAACGATTGAGGTTCAGGAAGCGCTTGTCAACCGCAATAATACAAGTGCAGATATTGCCCGCCAGGCAGCGGGGGTGAGTGAAGGAAATTATCGTGAGGCCCTCCAGCTTGTTCAGCACGCTGATGAAGACTGGCAAAGTCTTTTACGTGAATGGCTCAATGCTGTCTTAAAAACGGGACCTGTAGCACAGACAAAATGGGTAGAAGAGATCAGCCGCCTGGGCCGCGAAAAACAAAAACAATTCCTTCGCTATTTCAATCATCTTCTTGAGCAGGCCATCCGGTTCAAATTAATGGGGAATAATATTTATTTGTCGGAAACCGAAAAGGATTTTGCTAATCGCCTCAATCGTATGGCCGGCATCGCACAGCAAAAGGCTATAGTAGAGGAGCTCGACAAGGCCACTTACTATATCGAACGCAACGCCAATGCCAAGATCCTGTTCCATGCCCTCACTATTAAACTATACCATATCATTCAGGACAAAATTGTATTTTTGACGAATTGACCGTGATAGTGATCACGTGAAAAGAAGGTCATGAAACCGGAGGCAATGATTTTGTTGCCAACTTGATTAATCCTATTTAGCTTTTGTTGTGTCACTCACTTCAACATATAGTAACCCGATAGCTATCGGGTCTGTTCAGCATATCCAACTGCAGTACATGCTGCATGCCGATATGGACGTACAAGAGTGCGACGCAACGGCTGTTTAATAGTAATTCTTAAGCTGGCTCAATCAGTCTGTCCTTCATTTTTTATTTTTTAATTTTTACTTTTTCCATGGGCTGCGGAAGTTGTGGCATTAAACCGAATGGATGTAAGAGTAACGGAGGTTGCAACACAGGAAGTTGTAACCGGCTTAATACTTACGACTGGCTATACAATATGCCTGTTGCCGATATTGATAGCAGTTGTAAAGTGGTTGAGGTTTCATTTAATAACGGAAGTCGCAAGGATTTTTTTCGTAATGTAACCCTCCAGCAATTTGAGAAAGGAGACATGGTTTCGGTGGAAGGTGTAAGTGGTTTCGATGTGGGCGAAATTTCATTAACGGGTGAGATCGTGCGCCTGCAAATGAAAAAGAGAAATGTAAAAGAGGAAAATCCGGAAATGAAAAAACTTCTCCGTCGCTCCAGTGACCGTGACCTTGAGATCTGGAAACAAAATAAGGCACGCGAACCGCAGGCGATCATCCGGAGTCGGGCCATTGCCAGGCAACTGAAACTTGAAATGAAGATCAGCGAAGTGGAGATGCAGGCTGATGGACGAAAGGCGACATTCTTTTACATTGCCGATGGCAGGGTGGATTTTCGTGAACTGATCAAAGTATATGCGGGTGAATTTAAGCTTAAGGTTGAAATGAGGCAGATCGGTGCAAGGCAGGAAAGCGCAAAAGTGGGTGGTATCGGTAGCTGTGGCCGCGAACTTTGCTGTGCTACCTGGCTCACAGATTTTAAATCGGTCAACACGGCTGCGGCCAGGTACCAGAATCTTTCGATCAATCAAACAAAACTTAGCGGGCAATGTGGGCGACTAAAATGCTGCCTTAATTACGAGCTGGACACTTATCTTGATGCGCTACAAGGGTTTCCCGATAATTGTGACACCATCCAGGTAACAAAGGGAACAGCCAACCTCATAAAAAGAGATATTTTCCGAAACCTGATGTGGTATATGCTGCCGGACAGTACCAAACAATACCCCCTGACCATCGAGAGAGTAAAGAAAATAAAATCATTGAACCAACAGGGAACAATCCCCGACGAGTTGGAAGCAGTAGAACTTACTTCATCAAAACCACAGGAAGTTGAACCTGAATTTGTGGATGTAGTAGGACATATAAGTTTGCGCAGTCTTGAAAAAACGGATAAAAAAAGAAAGCAGCAAAATCAACAGCGGCAACAACAACAAAAAGGTCAACAAAGACAACAAGGCAATCAGCCAAACAAGCAAGGGAACCAGGGAAACCAACAACAAAGAAAACAACCGCCGCCGCAGCAACGACCTCCGCAGAAGAGAAAGTGACTGAAAACGTGAAACTCAAACGTCAAACGTCAAAGGTGATCGGCTGAAACAAGAAGAGGCTGCAAAGCAACCTCTCTTTTTACAACACAATTTTCAAAACCTAATCCTTCAATCCCAGGTAGGCTTTTACTTCATTATAATTATTCCAGTTGATCTTCATCGTTCGGGCATGGGTGCCTCCCGGGATAAGTATATACCGGAAAGGCAGGCCAGTTAGATCACCGTTTGATGAAAGCTCAATAATGTTCGGAGCAAATACAGGATCAATAAAAATGCTGCCATTGTTAAAAGGAACAGGAAATACAATTGGAAATGTAGGATCCGTGCTAACATTAACATAGACCTTAATTTCTCCGCGGTTTAATATGCTGGTATCAAGTTTGGGTACATCAATATCTGCAAAGAATCCAAGCGTGTCAATAGTTGCACCATTATGCACAGTATCAGCATTCCAGGTTGTTGTATCTATCCAATCGGAATAAATAACATTGGCAGTTCCAGGTTGGCCGTCCTGTCCTGCGGGCCCCTGGGGTCCCCCCGGTCCCTGTGGTCCTGCGGGACCTGTAGCGCCGGCCGGACCTGCAGGTCCATCCTTACTACATGAAACTATTCCCATAACTAATGTTACACCTAATATGTACGGTAAGAGCCGCAAAGTTGTTCTCATAAAATTTCATTTTTGGTTTGACGAATGTGTGTATCCTTTTTTGAAGTTAATAAATTTCAGTTTCTCAATGTGTGCGTTCGCTGAATTACGCAAACTTCTTCTCCCCTTTCCGCCAACGTTAAAATTGCCAACTTAACCAGGCTTTTGCATCGGAGGCGCTCACCATATCGTAGTTCGTTGGGCCGGTCTGGATGAAATAATATCCCTGCGGTATCAATAATTGAGTCCTGCTTAAACCGGCAGGCCCGGTAGATGGATAGGGACCATAGTTTCCCAATAGTGTGAACACAGCACGACCGTCAACAGTAAATTGCGGAGTGTTGGGCGCCGCTCCATACAGCAACTCGAGCCCGTTGCCTGCTGCATTAATGAATACAGGCGCAAACAGATCGTTGCTGCCCGGGTTATAATCGGGCCAATAGATGAGGTAATAATAACTGGGCAGAGTCCTTATTCCAAAACCATCTTCTACTCCATTTACATGAAAGCCGTTTATCGATATCCAATAGAGTCCTCCATTATTGATCGCATATTGCCACCACCGTTGGGGAGCCGTTACATCAACCTTTAAAGGTTGTGTGGCACCAGCGATAGTTGCCGGGGTTCCATTAACCTTTACATTTAATACAAAATTGCCGGCATCCCAACTTACTATCTCAAATCCATTTATTGTTTGTGAGCCCGTATCAAAAGGAGTATCGAATACCACTCCGGAGGCGCTATAATTATAGGCGGTGATAAATTGATGAAGATTGCCACTGCCATCCACCCAGGTAAACAAGATAGTTCTTGCTACGGGATCAACCTTCAAATCGTAATTGACCCCACCAATGTTCACTCGTTTGAAATAATTCTGGATCTTATTGATGTTCTCAAATGCCAATACATTTGCCCACTGACCATTTTGCCAGGCATCGAAATCCTGTTGCGTGGCTCTTATAAGTTTAAGTTTTGTTCCATTCACTCTTCCGGTCAGCAAGATGCTGTCTGTTGCAAGGGAATCAAATGCAAATTCAAAATCTGAAATAAGTCCCTGGCCGTTTGCACCTCCATTTACACTGCCATCAGGATCAGCCAGGATGTGCAGATAAGAATAAGTATCGAAAATAAGAGCGGGCGTTTGCAAAGCTTTCAACCGGTAGCTGCTTTCCTTTGCAGTAGTAGCTGTTTCCAGGTTAATATCAGCATACATGAATACACGGTTGGATTCATTAAACCGGAAATGGAAATGAAAAATGCCTCCTGTGCCGGTCTTTATTGTTGCATTCCACCCCGCTGCAGAACCTGTTAAAGCAGATCCATACTGGGCCAGAGCGTCATTAATACGTGTATCCGGGGTCTGATCAAATACTCTTGTTTCATCTTTCGTGCACGATGAAAAAACAAGCACAGAAAAAAAGAGAAACACAGAAATAAGTTTCCAGTAAAATTCTCTCAGGTTCATCTGCCGTCATGTTGATTAATAAAGCTCATTTACTATTGCTGTTCTGACACGGGTTTGTAAAGTATAAAAGTCAATACTCCATGCCTGCTTGAAATAATCTACGATCAATGATTCTTTTTGCCTCAGTCTTGCTTTTGCCTGGTCAGCCGTAGTGCCTCTTATACTGGTTCCCGTAATACTATTGACTATATCATCAAATCCTGACCTTCCTTCTATCAGCATGATAGAGATCATTTCTACAAAATCCTCAAAGGGACTTGATTCCGCATATGCAGTTACAAACCCATCCTGCCTGGCTGCATAATCATTTGTATTGATCCAATCTGCAGTATACAAGCCCTTGCATACTTCGTCAAATGCAACGGGCCGGCGAATATTCTGGTCGAGTATATGCCCGAATTCATGATGTATCACATGAAACATTTGTTTTGGGATCGCCGAATCAGCCGGTACGTAACCGGGCATGCTCTTATTTTTAAAATCATTCAACAGGTAAAGAACGATCTTGCGACCTCCTTCAGCAGTGCCCAGCGTTATGCTTCCATCGAGGTTCCAGCTTGCACTGCCTGCGAGCACAAAAAGTTTTGGACAATAAGTTTTAAAAAAAAGTTCTCCCCCCTGTAGAACATATGGATTGATCCACACTCTTTTTACGGAGCTCATTACCGGGATCACTTTTGCTTCATCAGGAGGTATGATGTCCTTATTTAATTCCAGTTCAGACTGATCCCATTTATACTTGGTCGCTATATTATAAGGTACCACGAGTGAATCATACAACCATTGATCAAGAGGAGTTTTTACCCATGTATCTCCCCCAAGACCGGTAATGTTATCTACATTCAGCGGATCTTCCTTTTTACACGCAACCATGGCGGTCAGTCCGAAAAGAAACAACAAAGAAGATTTTATGAATCGCATAAGTTTAATTTAGAAAATTATCTTGGATTTTGTTCCACTCCCGATTGTTTTGCTGTGGCAGGTATTTGAAATAGCCGCCGCGGATCATCTGCTGACAATGTATATGTTTCTCCACTAGCTGCTGTATGAACAACAGGTATTTTATAGCGGAGTATATCAAACCAGCGCAAACCTTCGTGCAGAAATTCACTATGCCTGTAGTCAAGAATAGTTTTTACCAATCCTTGCTGTATGTCTGTCGTGCCGTAATAAGCATTGATCTTTGCTGTAGTGAGATTGTAAGAAGAATTGTATGAAACAATTCTTGTACTGAGATAAGTGTTCAGCAAAGCAATGGCACCATTGGACTGACCCAAATAAGCATAAGCCTCTGCCACATTAAAGAGAACTTCTTCGACAGTAAATAAGGGAACCATTACAAAGCCATTACCAATGTCGGCATTTACCGATACTCTCACAAAATATTCATTGACCTTCGGAACGATGATATGATTTTCTACATAAAATCCACTAGCAAATGCCCATTGCCCTCCAACCACAGGAACGTCCCTGAGCAGCTCATCTCTCACTGCGGGGGTCACAGCATACCTGGCAGCGATATACGTACGAAACCAGTAGGAACCTGTTTCGCACAACAACAGGTTTGCATTCTCTGTGGCCTTCGCATATCGCGGAGCTATTTCATTCAATCCAAGTGAAGAATACACTGTGTTCCATGGCCGCAGGTTTGATAAAAAATCATTGTTGGGAACTGCCTGCAGGCCATATTGTATTACTTTATTATAATCTTTCTTGTACAAATAAAATCTTGAAGCAAAAGCGTAAGCTGCCGATTTGGTAAAATGATACTTTGGAACTGCGTATGATTTATCATCCAGATAGGGTAACCCTTCTAACAGGTCTTTTTCGATCATATCATAAACAGAAGCCACTGTACCCCTGCTGTATTGTTTGATGAAATTTTTTTCCGGTTCAGTGACATAGGGAATACCAGGATCCGATGCAGCAGTTGACGCATCATAAAACTTTGAAAAAACATTGACAAGCATAAAATGAGCATATGCCCTTGCTACAAGCGCTTCGGCTTTTTGTGCCGTGTATTCATCCTGGTTAGATGCTTTACTGATAACATCAAGTGCTTCATTGCAAGCCGCAATGGCATGATAGCAGGCAAACCAATAAAATTCGGGACTATCTTCGTTAATGGCTCTCGTGTCTTTGAAAAAAAATACATCAGCATTCAACGTATTCAGATCCGCACTGCCTGCATCCCCAAAACCAAGATCACCCACATTGTCCGTAGAAGTTTCAACGAATGGAATATAATTAGCTCCCGGGTACGCAGTAGCAAGTAATTGAGAAACTTTTTGCGGTGTATTTAATGAGGCCCTGTTATCTGGTTCCTTCTCCAGATATTTATTGCAAGATGGAAGCAAAGCAAGTCCTGCAATAATAAAAACCAGGTTATATATTCTTTTTGTATTCATTTCTTATCATTCACAGGTTGATCAAAATTTATAATGAGACCTTCAATGAAAGTGTCACTTGTTTTTGAATGGGCTGTGCTACACCACCTGCATTAAAAAATTCCGGATCTTGCCCCTCCAGTTTCTTATCGGAATAGATGAGCCAAAAGTTGGCAAGGGCAGCTGTAACAGAGAAACCCTTAAATACTGACATTTTTGTCAGTGCTTTATCGCCAAACTGGTAACTAAGCGATACCGTTTTTAAACGCACAAAACTTCCATCAGCCACTCTTACTGTTGAATAATTATAATTGTTGTAAGGATAAGAACCGGTAGCACCTGTGACATAGCTATAATACACATCGGATATAGCGGGTATGTTTGTTACTTTCTCATCACCAGGCATTTCCCAGCGATCAAAAAATTCTTTGGGCATCGCATCCAGGTCTGTATAGCCGCTGCGAAATGCAGGATATAACCTGATCTTATTGCCTGCCTGGTAGGTAACAAAAACATTCAGCGACACGTTCTGATAAGTAATTGTATTGGAAAAACCTCCAGTTATGGGCGGATCCACTGGTCCTTCGTATACGAGGTAATCTATTTTGTCATCCTGCAGAAACACACCCTTGCTAATATTTCCTGATTCGTCTATGAATTGCGGAATGCCGGTGCTGTGTTCAAGCCCCTGGAAGTTCAGCGAGAATAAACTATTGACCGGATATCCTTCACGATTGCCGCCCTCAGGTTTTACCAGGTCAAAGATGAGTGGAACATTTTGTGCATTGGTGATCTTTGTTTCGTTATAACCAAACGTAAGTGTTGCTTTCCATCCTAAGTTTTTTTGTCTTATTATTTGTCCACTTAATAAAAACTCAAATCCGTGAGAGTCCATATTTGCATAGTTGGCTACTTTGTATGCTTCACCACCTATACCGGATGTTTTGATACGGCTGATGAGATCAAAACTTCTTCGACTGTAAACATCGACACTTGCGCTGAGCCGGTTTTTGAATAGTCCAAAGTCAATACCTATGTTGGCCTGGTAGTTCTTTTCCCAGGTCAGGTCATCATTTGCAAGATTGATAAGGTTAATGACCGATTCTCTTTCATCCGCATAAGGGCGGTTAGTAGTGCTGCTCCTTAACACCACATCTGCATTTGTTGCAGGACCCAGGCTGGCTGTTATGCCGTAGCTTGCTCTCAATTTCAAATAATCGATGTCAGGAAATCTTTCCATGAACTTTTCCTGGTCTATGTTCCATGCACCTCCAAAACTCCAGGTTGGTAACCAGCGTGCCTTGGAGGAAGCTCCTAAAACATTCGAACCATCATAACGAACCGTTCCATATAAGTTATACTTTCTGTTGTAAGTGTACTGACCATTTAAATAAAACGCCGCAAATCGATCATAAAACTTTGTCATGTCGTAGTAAGGAAAGTTAGCTTCAATGGTTTGCTTAAGTATGCGGTAATCTATGAAAGGAACGCCCCCATTGTCATACTGGTAGCCGTACCCGGTATTGTTGAAGTTTTGCCTGTCAGCATATTTTATTTGCTGGCCTAATAAAAAACTTACATCGTGTTTATCACCAAAATTATTAGTATAGTTAAGGCTGTTGCGCACATCAAAATTCACAAGGCTGTTTTCGGTCCTGTTATAAAATCCACCATAAGGCAACACCACTACTGCCGGGTCATTCGGGTGATCAGGATCGCGGTACAAATACTTATTGTTTTGGTTCATGGTTGTATTGTCATTGGCCCGGTAAGCATTTGCCTGGTTTGAGTTTTCAGTGATCTGGTGTTCCTGGGATGATTTCACATAACGCAGTGCACCTATAAATTCGTAGCGCAAATGTTTATTGAACCTGTAATTCAGCTCCCCTTGTAGCTTAAGATCTATCACGTTTAGGTCAATGTAGTTATTCTGTAATTCATTAATAATATTGAAAGGAGCAAAGTTTCTTCTGAAATATTCAAGATTGCCGGTAGAATCATAAGCGGTAAGGGCTCTATTGGTATTTAAAGCATAACTGAACGGGTTAATATCAAACTCACGGGTAAACTGGCCAAAGACGGGGTCACTGGTTCGGCTTAATGACCCGGGAGCTCTTTGTTGACGCACAGAACCCACTGTCATAAAACCAACCGATAATTTATCATTGAATGTATAATTATTGCGAAAGTTGAGTGTATACCTGTTCACTTTATCGGCAATGCTCCATCCATCATCATGATAAAAACTGGTAGAGAAAAAAGATTGGGACTTGTCAGTACCACCTGAAACACTGAGCGAATATTCCTGGATAAGTGAGTTGTGGAAAAGAATATCAAACCAGTCTGTATTTGCCTCTGCATAACGCAGCAGAAAATTTCTTTTTGCTTCCGGCGTATTTTGCAATGGGAAATTTCCATTCTGATCCGCATTCAATGCTGTATACATTTGACCATAAACTCCATAATCGGGACGATCCAAAACATTGTAATTTAAATAGCCTTTCCGTTCCAACTCTCCTAACACAGACATTTGCTGTGCTGAATTCATAATATTAAAATCAGCATATGTCGGTTTAAGCTGGGAGGTAAAATTGGCTGTAAAAGAAACCACGGCTTTGCCCGATCTTCCTTTCTTGGTGGTGATAACAACAACGCCATTCATGGCACGTGCGCCATACAAAGCGGTAGCAGATGCATCTTTCAAGATATCGATCGTTTCGATATCATTACTGTTGAGACCAGCCACAGAAGAACCAAGCAAGGTAGTTGGATCTCCACTCGAAAGCTGATCGTTGGATATATTAATAATATCTTCCAACACCACACCATCTACTACCCAAAGAGGTTTATTTTCTCCATTGATAGAAGTAGCACCTCGAACATGAACCTTTGGCGCAGCACCAAATGTTCCCGAGACATTTTGAACCGATACACCGGCAGCCCGACCTTCCAGCATCTTACTCACGTCCACGACTCCGGGTATTTTAATGTCATCGGCTTTTAAAGATGTGGCCGCACCGGTGAATTTTTTTCTGTCCAGGTTCTGAAAACCGGTAATGACCACCCCGCCTAATAGCCCCTCTGACCTGCTTAACTCCACACTTATCGAAGCTTGTCCCATATAGGCAAGTGTCTCCGAAACTTTACCTGCAAATGAAAAGCGAATACTGTCACCTGGCTTTGCCTCAATAAAAAAACTCCCAGTAGAGGTTGTGGTAGTTCCACGACCTGTTCTCAGATTTACAACGGAAGCCCCGGTCAAAGGAGTGCTGTCTTCCAAATTCAATACCCTGCCAGTGATCCTCTTTGCAGGGATCGTATCCTGGACAGGAGCCTGGAATTTATCCGCACTGGCATAACTGTTAGAAAAAATAAATAGGAATACAATCAAAAGGAAAAAGAAGGGAGGCCAAAGATTATTTTTTGGGGAAGATCGCGTGTAATCAGTCGGGGACAAAATCATAAGCCGGGTAGTTTGGACAGTTATACAGCAAAGACAGCTAAAATGCAGAAAATGCTGTAAATGTAATTTAATAATTTCAATATTAATTTAAACAAATCTCTTTATAGGCCTGGGTTTTACAGCAGCGGCCATAAATTCTATTAAAAGGAATTTAAATTTTTAAATGCCCAACGCTTTGTAAATAGCATCCTGGATCTTACCCCTGATGCTCAATCCGGAAAGCTTTCCATTATTGACCTGGGATAGCACACGGTTTGAGAGAAAAATATAAATGATCTTATATTTCGGATCAACCCATACGCAAGTTCCTGTCCAACCTGTATGTCCAAACGTTTCCGGAGAAACTTTGGCTGCCGGGTAGGGTTGATTTCTTGAAACATTATCTTTTTCAGGTTTGTCAAAACCATAACCTCTCCTGCTAATACTACTGTGATAGGATGTAAAGAGTTTTATCGTTTTTGATTTCAGGTAACGCTGGTCATTGAACGTGCCTTCGTTTAAAAGCATTTGATAAAGCCTGAACAGATCCCGTGCATCAGAGAATAATCCAGCGTGACCCGCCACTTGCCCTAAAACAGAAGCACTGTAATCATGCACATCACCCCAAAGCATTTGCCATCGAAATAAAGTATCCAGCTCGGTTGGCACAATTTGATCATGTCTGAACTTCTCCAGTGGTTTAAATCCCGTTGTTTTCATGTCAAGCGGTTTGTAAAATGTCTTTCGCACGTATTGATCAAGGGGCATTTTAGAAACGGCTTCTACCACTTTTCCAAGCAAAATAAAATCAAGATCACTATAAACATATTTATTTGAGGGGCCAAGCTTGCTGTTCAAAACCAATTGAAATGCTGTGTCAAGCCAATCATTTCTCAGATATAAATTGTCGGCCACACGGATAGTGAACCCGGGTTTTTCAGCAGAAATAATTGCAGGGTTGGGCTGATGGGTGACGGAATCCCTGACATATTTGTAAAACAATACATCAGGCTCAAGTCCCGCCTGGTGTAATAAAATATCGCTTATCCTCAGTTTTGCCTTGTTGGTTCCCTTTGTTGATGGCAGGTAGTCTCCCAACTTGCCATTGAGATTAATTTTTCCCTGGTCATACAATTTCATAATGGAAACTGTCGTAGCAGAAATTTTTGTCAGTGAAGCCAGGTCGAAAATGCTTTCAGGTTTTGTTTGTGGAGATGAAGGGTTGAATTGATAATGCCCATAGGCTTTTTGATAAATTATTTTTCCATCTCTAGCAGCCAATACCACGCAACCGGGAAAAGCTCCCCTGTCGATCGCATCAGAGACGATCGAATCAACGCGGTAAAATTTATCAAATGCATAGTTCGGTGGTGAGTATGCAGAATAACCATATTTAAATTCTCCAATTGAAACAGGCAAACTTCCCTTTGCATTGATCAGGCCGGCGTATTGATCGGCGGCCGTATATTGTGTGATATCATCATCCTGGTAACAAGCTATTAATTGAGAAGCCGACAAAAAGTTTTTTATAGCCAATACATTTCCAAAAACATAATTTTTTGTGTTGAACTTTTGCAGTTGATCAAAAAGATCGATCGCGGACCTGCTTATTCCATAGTTATTGGCAGGACGTAAACTATACCCGGTTACGCTAACAACTATTTCATCGTAACCAGCGGAGCGAATGGCCCGTAATATGGAGTCGGCCTTGTTGGCTCCATCTTTATAAGAAAAACTAAAAACATCAGCCTTTCTTCGTTCATGCAAAGTATTTACAAAAAAACCCCGTGAAGATGCACCAATAGACACGCAGGCGATTTTTGGAGAAGCTATATAGTTTGGAATCTTGTTTTTTACAAAAGTGATCGTTTGCCTGGCTACTCTGTACCTTATCTCATCCGTTCTCGCATTCAGGTCATTTACCAGGTTTGTTGTGTCAACGGGATTCCATTTGGACAATCCTAAATGATATTTGGCGTGCAAAACCTTTTTCAATTTCGCATTGATGTCATCCCAGCTTAATTTTTTTCCGTCTATTGCCTTTTCAACAGCAGCAATTGCACCGGGCACGCTTTCAGGAAGGCACAGCATATCATTTCCCGCGATCAAAGCCTGTGCAGCTATTTCCCCGCCGGGCCAGTATTTTGCCACACCTTTCATTTCAAGGGCATCAGTGAACGTAAGACCATCATACCCCAGATCATTTCGCAACAGGCCGGTAACATTATTTTTCGAAAGCGAAGTAGCCATGTTGGGTGTACTGTCAATAGCAGGAATATATAAATGTGCGATCATAACGCCGCCGACCCCCGCATCAAACAAAGCTTTAAAAGGTTTTAGTTCCAGTGAATCGAGTTCTTCAACTGATTTTTTAATGACAGGAAGATCAAGGTGCGAATCCACGCTGACATCACCATGACCAGGAAAATGTTTGGCACAAGCCATTATACCGACATCCTGCATCCCTTTCATATACGCTAATCCAAATTTGGTGACCTTGTCTTTGTCTTCTCCAAATGAGCGAAAGCCGATCACGGGATTGTCAGGATCATTATTGATATCTACCACAGGAGCATAGTTCACTTGCACACCAATTCTTTTGCATTGTTCTCCCACTGCTCTTCCCATTTCATAGATCAATGAAGGATCATTCAATGCACCGAGTGTAAGTTGGTAAGGGAATTTTGTAACACTGTCTAAACGCATCCCCAGTCCGTATTCTGCGTCAATGGTTACGAGCAGTGGAGTTTTTGAAATGCTTTGGTAATAATTTGTAAGATCAGCCTGCCTTACTGGTCCTCCCTGGAAAAAACAAAGGCCGCCCACATTATATTTTTTAATAAGATCGGTTACCTGTGCTACGTGATCAGGCCCCAGGTTAGAATGAGCCCTTATAACGATAAGCTGGGCAATTTTTTCTTCATTGTTCAGTGAATTAAATACACTATCGACCCAATTATTTTCAGAAAGATTAATTTTTGACTGGGCCAGGGAAACGATAAAAAAAACGCAGGATATAAAGGAGAATAATAATTTTTTCATGAGGCGAACTTAAAATACCAAGGTACATAAATACTGTGAGCAGAGTAATAGTTATTTATCTCACGGTTGCACAGATAAGCACAGAATTTTTATAAGCCCGGTATCAGTGAAAATCTGTGTAATCTGTGAGCAAGTAATAGTTTTATACAAATTGTGATGCCATCAAATCACTTATTTTTGGCGCAGGAGAAATGAATTGTGCCCGATAAAATCTTACTACTCCCTGATAATATTGCCAACCAGATCGCAGCCGGGGAAGTTATACAAAGGCCTGCCAGTGCGGTAAAGGAGCTCCTGGAAAATGCTGTTGATGCGGGCGCCACAGAAATAAAACTCATTCTGCAAGATTCGGGGAAAGCTTTGGTGCAGGTGATCGATAATGGAAGCGGCATGAGCGAAACAGATGCCCGGATGAGTTTTGAAAGGCATGCCACTTCAAAGATCCAAACCATCGAAGACCTTTTTCATATTCGCACAATGGGTTTTCGTGGCGAGGCGTTGGCTTCTATTGCTGCCGTGGCACAGGTAGAATTAAAGACAAAAAGGACCGAAGATGAGACGGGAACTTATATTGAAATTGAAAACAGTCTTGTACAAAGACAGGAGCTGATCGCAATGGCAAATGGTACGAGCATTGCCATGAAAAACCTGTTCTTTAATGTTCCTGCCCGGCGGAATTTTTTGAAAAGTAACGCAGCAGAAATGCGGCATATCATTGATGAGTTTACGAGAGTCGCTCTTTCGTTTCCACATATTTTCTTTTCTCTTACTGCAAATGGTCAGCAAATTTTTCATCTTGAAGCAGGAAACTTAAAGCAGCGTATCATTCAATTATTGGGAAATACTTATAACGCAAAGCTGGTTTCGGTAAAAGAAGAAACTGACTACATGAACATTTATGGCTTTGTGGGCAAACCTGAAACAGCCAAGAAAACCAGGGGTGATCAATATTTTTTCGTAAACAACAGGTTTATTAAAAGCCCTTACCTGAATCATGCCGTGATGAGTGCTTACCAGCAAATGATCGCCGGCGACAGTTTCCCGATGTATGTTTTGTTTATTGATCTTGAACCAACCCAGGTCGATGTAAATGTTCATCCTACCAAACAGGAAATAAAATTTGAAGATGAAAAGATCGTCTATGCTTTTGTCCAGGCAGCCGTTAAACATGCATTGGCTCAATTTAGTGTAACCCCTGCCCTGGATTTTGATCTTGATTCTTCGATCCAGCAATTGCCTTCCATACAACAACCATTTACAGAAGAAAGAAAATCCGCAGCCACTTCTACGTCAATTTTTAAAGGCTTTACAGAAAAGCACCAGGCGCATTTCATCGAGCCGGAGAGAAAAGCAGAATTGAGAAATTGGAGAGATTTTTTTGAGAACAAGGTTCAAGGCACAAGCGACAAGGAACAAGCTACTTCACAAATTCCCCTCACGTCTCACGTCTCTCCGAAGGAGTCCTTGCGGACACGTCTCACGATTTCTGAAGACAGCCAGATCCTTCAATTACATAACCAATACATTCTCTCTGAAACGACAAGCGGTTTTATACTCATTAATCAACAAGCCGCACACGAAAGAGTGATCTACGAAAAACTGGACGAAACAATGAACGGAGCAGCAAGCACCACACAACGCAGTATGTTCCCCATCACACTTCAATTAGCGCAGGCTGATTGCGTTTTACTGGAAGAATTGATGACAGATCTCCATCAGCTTGGTTATATGATCGAACCCTTTGGCAAAAACACATTTGTTATCCAGGGCACACCCGCCGATATTGAACAGGGAAATGAAAAAGCAATCATTGAAAAATTGCTGGAACAATACAAGCACTTTTCTCCCGATGTTAAATTTTCAAAGAGGGAAAAACTGATCCGTTCACTGGCAAAGCAGCAAGCTATTAAACCGGGTCAACAATTGACAGAAAAAGAAATGCAGGCACTGGTCAATCATCTGTTCAATTGCAAACAGGTCAATTCCTCACCCGATGGTAAGCCGACTTTTTTGGAATTTAAATTGGAGCAGTTGGAAAGGATGTTTGGGAGATGAAACACGGCAATTTCACTAATGGTCTCAATTTGAAATTTGAACCATATTAGGAACAAAGAAACAAGAAAAACATAGATTTCTATGTGATTCTCTCCCAATAGCTATTAAAACTCGGAGATTCGGGACACAATGGGACACCAAGAAGCACAACGAGCACTACGTTGTGGACGTTGTGCAGACGTTGTGGTCGTTGTGACCTAAAGTTCGCCAAATATGATTGCGAAATTCTCTTAACAAATTCTATTATCTAATTTTCACATCTTTGCTTGTCCGTCGTAGCTTGCGCCACCGCTATAGCTTCAGCGCACGGGGTTAGCGAAGGCGGACAGATTCAAAAAAATAAATGATTATGAAGCAAGGAACAAAATTTATTCATGCCGGAGTAAAGCCTGATCCTTCCACCGGCGCTATCATGACGCCGATCTATCAAACTTCGACCTATGTGCAATCTGCACCTGGTGTCAATAAAGGATTTGAATATGCACGTTCACAAAACCCAACACGAAAAGCATTGGAAGAAGCGCTGGCCATCATAGAAAATGGAAAATATGGTTTGGCATTCAGCAGTGGCGTAGCCGCTACCGATGCCGTGATCAAACTTCTGCAACCGGGCGACGAAATAATAACAGGTAATGATCTGTATGGGGGTACATACCGACTTTTCACCAAAGTGTTTGAAAAATTCGGTCTTATATTTCATTATGTGGATATGACCAACGTGGAGAATGTACGTTCATACATTAATAAGAATACAAAACTTCTTTGGGTCGAAACACCAACCAATCCTCTTATCAACATTGTTGATCTTGCAGCCATGTCTGCAATTGCAAAACAACACAAATTGCTTCTTTGTGTTGACAATACATTTGCTTCACCTTATTTGCAACTTCCGCTTGAACTGGGCGCCGACATTGTGATGCACTCCTCTACAAAATATTTAGGGGGGCACAGTGATGTGATACAGGGGGCACTGGTAATGAACGACACGGAGCTGAGAGAGAAATTATATTTTATTCAAAAAAGTTGTGGTGCGGTACCAGGCCCGATGGATTGTTTTCTTGTATTGCGCGGTATTAAAACTCTTCATATACGTATGCAGCGTCATTGTGAGAACGGGGAAAAGATTGCTCATTACCTGCGCAATCATTCAAAAGTTGGAAAGGTGTACTGGTGCGGCTTTGAGGACCATCCAGGTTATTGCATTGCAAAAAAACAAATGAGTGGTTTTGGTGGGATGCTTAGTTTCACATTAAGAGATGAAAGTATAGAAGCTGCGATAAAATTAATGTCGTCGACAAAAATATTTGCTTTGGCAGAAAGCTTAGGCGGTGTTGAGTCCCTGATCAATCATCCAGCCTCCATGACCCATGCCTCAATACCCAGGGAAGAAAGAATAAAGAATGGGCTTTCTGATTCACTGATCAGGTTAAGCGTAGGCATTGAAGACGCTGAAGACCTGATCTCAGACCTGGGGCAGGCCCTTTCTCTCATATAGTGAATCAACGGCAAATATTTCCCCGCTCGTATTTTTTGCGCAGAGTTACCTTTTTTGGTATGCTGATTGTTTTACCTACAGTAATCAAAAACAATTTTTATGAGCAGTATATTATATCTTATTGCAGTTGTGCTGATCATTGGATGGATCCTGGGATTTTTCGTCTTTTCAGCAGGTGGCGTTATACATGTTCTGTTGGTACTGGCAGTCATCGCAATTTTAATAAGGTTGATCGGCGGCAGCAGAAATCCTGTTTAACCCTATAGAAATTCTAATTTTGTCCCGTATGAATACGGGAAACTTAGAAGAATTCTTGAACAAAAAGGTTGATGAGTTTAATCAACCTTTTTTTATTGAGACCGACCCCGTTTGCATTCCTCATTTATTTTCAAAGAAACAGGATGTGGAGATCGCAGGGTTTTTTGCAGCGATCTTTTCATGGGGAAATCGTACCACGATCATTCAAAAGGCAAAAGAACTAATGCAGCGAATGGATATGGCCCCTTATGAATTCTGTCTGAACTATGATTTGGGTGGATTAAAGAGATTAAAAGGATTTAAACATAGAACTTTTAATGAAGATGATCTCTTTTACTTCGTCGAATTTTTTCATCATCACTTTAGAGATTCAGATACACTTGAAACGGCGTTTATAAACAATGCCCAAAAAGACTTCCCCGGTGGGGGTTTCGTGGGAGCTGCCTTGATCGGTTTTAAAAACTATTTCTTTTCGTTTGAACATCTGAAAAGAACAGAAAAACATATTTCTTCACCGCTTCAAAAAAGTTCATGTAAAAGATTGAACATGTTTTTGCGCTGGATGGTGAGAAATGATAGGGCCGGAGTAGACATTGGCATCTGGTCCAAAAAAATTTCACCTTCACAATTAATTTGCCCGATAGACGTGCACGTAGCGAGAGTGGCGAGACGGCTTGGTCTTTTACAAAGAAAGCAAACCGATTGGCTGGCCGCCGTTGAACTGACTGAGAATCTGAAAAAACTGGATGCAAAAGATCCTGTTAAATACGATTTTGCCTTATTTGGATTGGGAGCACTTGAAAAATTTTAGACAATGAATGAAAAGGAATCAACCCTCATCTCTGAGCTATCAAATAAACTCGAAATTGATCTGCCGGAAAAAAAATCGATAGAAGAGCTAAAACTTTTTTTATCCGGCTATCTAAGCCACCTGATCAACAACAATCCTGATAAACTCGTAAGTATTCTTTCGAGAGTTGATGTATCAGAGAAAATGCTAAAAGCTAATCTTCAAAACCAGGAAGAAAATGCAAGCAGCATTATGGCTCAAATGATCATTGACAGGCAAATGGAAAAAATAAAAACAAGAGAGCGATACAAATCCAGTGATGATATCTCTGAAGATGAGAAATGGTAAATCGATCAGCAATCAACCCGTTTAGATGACTTGGAGGCAAACATCAGCTGCTTCACTTTTTCCTTATCCTCTTTTTCGCTTTTAAGATCGAACATGGTACCAAATACATGATCCCATAGAGTACTGCTGACACCAAAGCCTTTGTGTTCATCTTTGTAATGATGCAGGTGGTGATTACGCCACAAAGGTTTCATCCATTTATAAGGAGGATTCCATGCATGAATCGCATAATGCATGGATCCATACATAAGGTAACCAAAAACAAACCCCGGGAAAAACGCCGCAACATTCCAACCCATGAGCAGATAAGTAATGAAAAAAATTGCCGATGCCAGAATAAGACTTGGCACGGGCGGCATAAATAATCTTTCCCTGTCTCTCGGATATTCGTGGTGGTTGCCGTGCAGCACATAAATAAATTTTCTCGCTCCCGGGTTTTCGGCTACAAAATGAAACACAAAACGGTGCATAACGTATTCAAAAAGGGTCCAGAAAACCATTCCCCCGACAAATATAACCACAATGCGTATTGCGCTAAACGCCAACGTATAGGTGCTATAATACAGCAGGCCAACGATCACGGGCAGGTAAATGCCCCAGATCACTAAGGGATGAGTCTTTGTAAATATTTCCAGGTACTGGCTTTGGAACAAACGCGCCTGCCCCTTATTATGTATCTTTTCAAAATGCATATCTCACAAATTTTTCCACGGCAAAGATAGATTGAAAATGAGTTTTAACCTTGCCTGGAAGGTTATGTTTTTATTGTTGCAACATTTTGCCTATTGATTGAAAATGATAGCCCTTTGACCTTAAATAGGAGACCAAGCCGGGTAATCTTCTGTAGAATTTGTCTGTTCTTTTTGGGTCAGTTCCTATATGCATTAAAAGAATAAAGCCATTCAACCCCGAAGGTGAGCGAGATTCATGATCGACGATGGATTTATAGATCACATCGCTACTGCGATAATTTTTATCGGCAGGCGTCGTATAATCCGCATGGCTAAGCGTGCCCGGTGTGTAGTTAATGAGTTTCAGCCCTGATTCCTTTGTCCAGGCAGCAATCGAATCATTATACCATTCGTAAGGCGGAAGGAAGAATTTCGTTTTGGAAGTGTCAATACCAACAGAGTGCATCACATCAAGATTGTCATGGAGGTCATTTACAAATTCTTCTTTGGTCACGAACAAACTATCTCTTTTGCCCCAATCGCAATATAACAGATGCTGATTTGAATGAGGCCCCAGGTAATGGCCATCTTTACTTAGTCGCTGAATTATTTTTTTAAAAGCCGGGTTATTGTAAAATCTCCCGGTAAAAAAGAAAGAAGCCTTTATATTCTGTTGCTTTAGCGTGGATGCTATAAGATCTCCGCCATCGCCAAATTCATCACCAGTAAAAACCAGTGCAATGGCCCCCTTCTGTCTTCCCCCGCGGGGGGAGGGAGATGACGAATCCCCACGAACGATCGCACCATGATCATAAGAAAATGTTTTATTTAACGACTGGTCCAAAGTCCCCTCCTCCGGAGGGGATTCAGGGGAGGCCTCTTTAGCGGCAAGCAAATAGATCAAAGTCGCAGTTCCATCCATGGTTGGTTCATTAGTGCTGTAGTCACCATAATCATCATGATAAACTGCAAGATTGCTTTGGAATTCTGCATATTCATCCGGCTGATAGAGTGTAATGCCGATAAGATTGTTGTAAATACTCCCATACACAGGACCGTCCACCAAACCGCCATCAATGGGATAATTCTTCAGATGAGTGAATGCTGAATGAGGATCTGTTGGTGTATCTCCAGTTGCAGGCAAGCCATACACAAAACTTGTTCCCCATGGATTACATCCAAATAGCCAGTCAAAATTTGCTTGTTCTAATTCTGAAAAAGTATTATCCCCGGTTAACTGGCGATACCAGTAACACTGAATGGCAAATGAAGTTGTGAGATTGTTGCTGCACCAGATAAAAGGAACCCCACGATAGAATGCGTTTTGTTTTGCTTTGTTCCAGACTCGTTGAATGCCTTCTTTATAATACCCAATTATAGTGTCTCTCTCCCTTCCATTTAATTGTTTTGCTAATTCATAATGGCCAATGTTAATGAATGGATACCACTGATAATGATTGGCCGTGTCTTTGCCAAACCAGGGGGTGATTGGCTCCTTTTGGGCCATGGCAAAAGCTAGTGAATAAAAGATCTCGGGCCTAGCTACGGCCGCATTCCCTTTATAATTCTTTAAGTGATCGTTATAATAACTCCCCAAGGATGCTGCAGCAAGTTCAATGTCATCTCGCCAATTCTCTTCGCCATATATGTAGGGAGATTTTACGGAAGCAGTTTGAGTAAACCCTTGCTTGTTCAGGCCAAATAATTCAGCTGATGTTGCTTTGTCAAGCAATGTATCGGAATATATTTTGTCATTATTTTCAAATGTAAGAGAGCCTATTGCAAATGCACTTGCAAATTTTCCAGCAATAGAACTGGTCCCAGTTGTATTATTCATGAACTTTCCTCTTTGCTGCGGCTCACCACTAACAAAATACACGGGGCGTTCATATCCTTTTCCATAAACACTATCTTCCTTGGGTATCCGCATACCGATGTGATCGCGGTCATCGCCTACCTGGTTGAACATCCAGTTTTCGTTGGGATGCATTTTGAGCAACCAGTCCAAGCCCCATTTTGCCTCGTCAAGCACATCAGCCATTCCATTTCTACCGTCAAGACCATTCGCTAATTTTTCATCACTAAATACTTTTGGGAAATCACGATAGGCCATCAGCAAATGATAAGTGGCATTGGCCGATGTAGAAGCATATTGCAAATAATCGCTGGCATCATGCCATCCACCCACCACATCAATATGAGTGCTGTCCTTTATCCCTGCCTTTTCGCCGTACAAAACATAACCATCATGTGTGTGACAACTATCTTTTAGAAATGGATTGAAGCCACTTCTTTGCTGACGCATATAACGTAAACAAAAATCAGCAGCTCCTTTATACACATCGTCGCCAATTTCAAATTCAGGAGATCGTACATCCCCGGCTTGCAAATAGTATCGACCCGGTTTATTAAATGAAGAAAAATTTAAACGATAAGTTTGAGCAAATGGCCCATAAGCGCCAAAAGGTTTTTCAAACTTCCCGGAATAAACAATTTCTTTTGTGCTTGCATCGACAAGTTGCCAACCTTGCCTGCCGGCAGGCAGGTTGCCAACCCGATAGCTATCGGGTGCCGATTGGGCTTTGCCACACCACACTGCCACCTTAATTCCATTGGGTTTATACCCCAATTGATTAATTCTTATCCATGATGTTGTTTGTGGTCTGTATTGGAATGATGAAAAAAAGAAAATAATGATGAGTGAAAGAAGAAATCGATTCATTGGTTTAAGATAAGAAAAAACATTATACAGGATGAGGCACAACCTTCCCGACGAAGAGGCATCTCGTATAGACCCCTCGTACCTCGGGGGTGACAGTCTTCAAGCAGAACATTCATTATTTTTTGAATAGCGAACTGAACGTAGAAGACATGCCTTTGTTGCTTGTTTGTACAAGCAACTACTGCAGTCGAAGAGTGCGACGCAACGAAAGTCGAAAAGTGTTACAATTGCAGGCTACATAATCCTCCGACAAGCTCAGGATTATTTCAACTTTCTTAACGCTTTACCCAACCTGGAGATCATTTCTGGAATCTCTTCCTTTTTGCAGGTACCTACGCTAAGCCTGTACCATGAAGAATCACGACTGGCGCCAAAGGCGTAAAAAGGAACTACCGCGAGGCTGGCTTCATTGAGAAGATAGGCAGTTACGTCACTTTGATCAGCGAGCAATTTTCCGTCTCCAGTTGTTTTTCCTGCAAGATCAATTTTGATGGTAAGGTAAATGGCGGCTTCCGGTGCAATGGCATCTACCGAAAATCCCTGTGATTTTAATTTCATAAAGCCACTGTAAATTTCACGAAGACGCTGCTCTACCTCTGATTTAAAATGTGCAAGAAATTTTTTAATTGCTTCACGTTGAAAAAGAAATTTCGCCACCGCTTTTTGCTCAGCCATCGGCGCCCATGCTCCCACATGAGTAAGAATGGCCTTCATTTTTGTCATGACGGTGGAAGGCCCCATGCTCCATCCCACGCGAACACCTGTGGAAGCAAACACTTTGCTGATCGCATCAATGTAAATCGTGTACTCACGCATAGCGGGACGCAGGTTCACGGGGTCGTAGTGCTTAATATCTCCGTAGGTCAAATGCCAATACATCTGATCATACATCAGGTAAAGTTTTTTTTCATTTTCGCCGCGGCGTTTATTTTCCTCCAATACCAGGTCACAAATAGCTTCAAGTTCTGTTTTGCGAAAAGTTGTACCTGTGGGGTTTTGAGGAGAACATAATGCTATAAGAGTTGCATCTTTTACCTGAGGACGAATATCGGCAGCAGAAGGCATAAAATTATTTTCCAGCTTTGCCTCCACTTCTACGTGCTGGCCACCTACAAAATGTGTGTAATGATTATTATTCCAAGATGGTACCGCATAAATGACCTTGTCTCCCTTGTCGCATATAGCACGAAAGACGGCATAGATCAGCGGCCGGCCGCCGGAAGCAACAAGAATTTCATTGGGGCCATAGTCCAAACCTTCCATCTCTTTTATAAAAGACCTGATGGCTTCTCTCAGATCAAGATTGCCTTCAGCGGCCGGATAGTTAGTGAAATGATCCCTGTATGCTTCAATGATCTCATTTTCCAGTTCTTTCGGAATCGGAAAAATAGCGGGATCAAAATCACCAACTGTGAAATTATAAATGCGCTGACCCTGGCGGATCTTTTCACGAATTTCTCCGCCCAGTTTGACAATTTCGGAACCGATCAGTGTTTCAGAAAGATGTGACAACTTCATAAGCACAAAATTAGGCCTGCACAAAATAAACATTCTACCGCTTGAAATAAAAAAGGGGTTACTGATCGTAACCCCTGAACGAGATAAGTTAGAGATTTAATGCTTCTTTCCATGGCCATGTTTCTCTTCCTGTTTAGCCCAACCATTATGGTTGCCATTGTCGTGTCGAATGGATACCTGTTCATTTCTTCTTCCCTTGTAACGGGCATATCTTTCACGGAATACATTTGCATGGAGGTATGGTTTCGGTTCGTTGATAACCACTTTATAACCTGAATAAAGGTCATAGTGGCGATGCGCCACAGGCAAAGATGATGCAAAGATCCAGCGACCATTTGACAAATAAATAAACTGCCGGCTCGGCACATAATAGTAAGCGTCTATGTCGGGCAAATAATAATAATCCACATAATCATAGCCTACGGGACCCCATACGGGTTGTGACCCGATATTAATATTAACCCCGACTTTCACTTGTGCTTGAGAATCTTTCGTTGCCGCAACAAAAAAAATCGCTGCGATCAGAATAATCTTTTTCATAGTGTAGTTTTGATACTAATATGGCCAAGACGATGCCAAAAGAGGATAATAAATTCCCAAAAAGAAATTCATTAATTGATTAACAAGAGGAAAAATATTAGATGAGATTTTACTCTGGGAGAGTACTGCATATTTCTCTCGTTTTTTATTTGCCGATAGTGAGTGAGCCACCCAAGAGATTCGAACTCTCGACCTGCTATTTACGAAACAGCTGCTCTAACCAACTGAGCTAGGGTGGCGCGAAATATCTGTTACCCTGCCGGACTCTAACCATCCCGATAGCTATCGGGAGAGCTAGGGTGGCGCGAAATATCTGTTACCCTGCCAGACTCTAACCATCCCGATAGCTATCGGGAGAGCTAGGGTGGCACGAAATATCTGTTACCCTGCGGGACTCTAACCATCCTGATGGCTATCGGGAGAGCCAGGGTGCCAGATAATAACAAATATAAAAGAACGAAATGGAAACTGGAAACAACCCGCGTATCCCCCAGGTTTTATAAAAACCTGTTAAACAAAATTTTTTTATCTACCCAGGGCATGAATTATGCGTTAAAAAGGGATAATTTTCGCCATGCACCCCGGGAAAACGTTCATTCTTGTTTTAACGTGCGCAACTGTTTTTGGTTGCAAGAAAGAGAATAACAACTCAACAAGTACGTCTGCTAATCAGCCAGACTGTGTGGATCAGCATGAACTTAAAAGTGCCAATATTATTGACGAGCAATATATAGTTGCTTACAAAGCTTCTTCTTTAGATGCGCATGCTTCCACCCTGCAACGACTATCTGAAATAAGCAGGAATATCCTTGAAAGGAATAAAATTATTTTTTCTGCGATAGAAACGACTTTCCAGGGAGAACCAAGTGGCTTTGTTGCCCATCTTTCGCAAGGGGAAGCAGCCCGCTTGAAGAAAGATGCAGATGTTGAAGCTATTGAACCAGACAGGATCATTTCACTAAGCACTTGCTTTACGGTTGCCGAACCGCGACTTCTTACCTGGAATGTAAGACGTGTGGGCTTTGGAGATGGTACTGGTAAAACGGCGTGGGTCATTGATACAGGAATTGATTTCGACCACCCCGATCTCACAGTTGACCAGGCCCGCAGCAAATCATTTGTTGCCGGTGTTACATCGGGGGATGATGATAATGGCCATGGCACACACGTAGCAGGTGTTATCGGAGCGAAGAATAATAATGTTGGAGTGATGGGAGTAGCAGCAGGGGCTACGCTTGTTTCTTTAAAAGTCCTGAATAAAGATGGAAGTGGAAAACTATCATCGATCATCCAGGCACTGGGTTATGTTAACACAAACGGCCATGCAGGCGATGCAGTGAATCTGAGCCTTGGAGAAGACAGCATATCAACGATTCTTGATCAGCAGGTGCAAAACACTGCCGCCAGGGGAATTTATATTGCCATTGCTGCCGGTAATGATAAAGAGGCTGCAAGAAATTTCTCTCCCGGAAGAGCGAATGGAGCAAACATTTTTACTGTCTCTGCTATTGACAGTCTTGACAATTTCGCCAGCTTTTCAAATTTTGGAAATGATGTCGTTGACTATGCGATGCCAGGCGTTCGCATTCTGTCAACTTACAAGGGAGGAAAATACGCCTATATGAGCGGTACATCAATGGCTACGCCGCATATGACAGGTTTATTATTACTAAAGGGAAATAATATCGGCACTTCCGGACATGCCAAAAATGATCCGGACGGAACGGCCGATCCTATCGCTCACTATTAGAATCTATTCTTCGTTTGAATTTATTTTTCTGCCTGTTTAGCCAGTCGCCATTAACAGGCGCCACATTGAACGATCTCCGGGTCATTCCTGTTGCCTCAGCCGGCACATCCAAATGACGATCTTTTGGCTTTTTGCCCATAACCTATTTTTGATTTAGAGTATCATGAGTCATCGTATCGTTCACCCCGTTATATGGATTCGTATCACCTAAGCCATTGTTGGGACCTCCGTCTGCTCTATTTGACTCTGTAGTGGTAACAGTAATACTATCGGTTGTTTTTGCATTGCCGCTATGGTTGTTACAAGAAACCAGCAATAAAATCCCAAGTGCTATCGCTGCGATTTTCATAGTTCCTATTTTTTTATACCTGTATCCTGCATTTTATTTGGTATTAATGACGTGTCACGATACTGTGCTGTATCTGTCATGCTGCTGCCCACACCTGTATCATACATATTTGTATTATCTTTTACTGCTGAGCTATCCGTTTTATTTGTATCAGTACCCGCATTATTACAAGCAGCAAAAAATGCAATGAGCATTATCATTCCTAACTTCTTCATATACTAAGTTTTTAATTTTAAAATGTTCTATTGTGAAATATCAATTTTATTGCCAGCTTGAATCAGATAAGGAAAGTAGCGAGCGCAGGATGGCTAAAGATTTATTGCTATTACAATATGAGGTATTTATTTTACCCCTTAACTAAGACCATTAGGAAGTCAGGATTTGAAGTTTCCTTTAAACTCTTTCCGGAATCTTTCAAAATCAGGGATAGAAACATTTTGGACATATGGATTTTCAGGATGATGTAAAATATATTCCTGGTGATATTCTTCAGCGTTATAGAATTTTGTCAACGGTTTTACTTCTGTGGCAATTTTTCCCGAATATTTTTTTTCATCCGCGATCCTTTTTATTTCTCCGTCAATAATTAGTTTTTCTTTTTCATTCCGGTAGAAAGCAATGGAGCGATATTGAGTACCCACGTCATTGCCTTGCCTGTTAACCTGGGTAGGGTCATGGCTGGCGAAAAAGGCCTTCACTAAGGTTTCAAAAGAAATCTTCGATGGATCATAATATACCTGCACCGATTCTGCATGACCTGTTTCTCCACTGCTCACTTTTTCGTAATCGGGATTTGTATCTGTGCCTCCTGCATAACCAGATACTGCATCACGAACCCCAGCCAGGCTTTGAAAGACAATTTCGGTATGCCAGAAACATCCTTCAGCAAATGTCGCCACCGCTTCATTAGCAGATGGTTTTTCTTTGCTGCCGGGAAAGATCTTTGCATCGGTTTGTGGTCGTGCGCAACCTGCAAACACTGCAATTGAAAATATTGTTGAGATGATCGCTTTCATAAAAAATTTTTTATTGCTTTGAACTGATTGGTGGTTTACCCCCTTCGGGCACGAAAATAAGAGCAAGAGAATTCATACAATATCGCTTTCCAGTAGGCGCGGGGCCATCATCAAATACGTGGCCAAGATGTGAACCTGTTTTGCTGTCTACTACTGCCCAGCGAACCATTCCGTAGCTTTCGTCTCTTACTAAACGCACGGCATCCGGGTCAATGGGCGCATAGAAGCTGGGCCATCCTGTTCCCGAGTTAAATTTTGTTTCAGAACTGAATACAGGTTGTAACGATGCTGCCGAATAATAAGTTCCTTTTTCATAAAAATGATCATACTTACCGCTGAAGGCCCGTTCGGTCCCTTCCTGCCGAAGAATGTAATACTGTTCCGGTGTTAATCTTTCTTTCCACTGCGCATCTGTATATTGGACAGGATATACTGTTTTTTCACCGGCAACAGGAGGATCAGGATATTTTTGCCTGGTATTCATTTTTTTCGTCTCGCTTTTATTTTGAGATTGACCGCTGCTGCAATTAGAATTCAACAGGAAAAGAAACACAATCACTAAAAAGAGAAGATTTTTCATTTCATTCGTTTTTACACCAAATAAACGAAATCAGGTCGCCAATGGATTGTCAAGGGCAAGACAGATCGGCAGTATTAACAAAATATTGGTAAAATCAACCTCCCAGCTTGCGATAGTTTTTCCATAACAGCTTCAGATCTTGTACAGGTTCATATTCCCTGGCATACCAATCATCAATCATCCGCAAACTCTCTGCCGGTAATGATTGCATTGAGTGAACAGGTATTCCATTACATCCGATAATAGCCTTGCGAAGCGGGGGCAATGGTTTTCCATTTATTGCATAGCCGATCCATGTTCGCTTTGCTAAGAGCACCTTGAAACAATTCCTAAAAAAATGCAACGGTTCCTTTACAACGACAAAATGAACCGGAAAACTGATGATGAAAAGGAGGGACACGGTAAGATCAATTAGCCGTTTAATGCGCCTGTTGTAGGGAGTGGCGATCTCATAGCGATTTTCTCTTGATAACGCTTCCCCCGTGGTATTTTTTGAATCACTGCCAACAATACTGTGACTTTTAGCTGCGTGAAATTTTACACGGATATTTTTTGGAAGCGTCTGAGTGACCCCGATAATATCCTTAAATGATAAACGTCCTTCACATAAAATGACCTCTTTGAAATTTATTGAGAGCCGCAGCATATTTAGTTTTCGCCAATAACCGATCGTTCCCGGTTCATTTTCTTCTATCCCCACCCTTCCCAAAATTCTTTCCTCAAGATGTGCCTGTCGCATAAGGTGCATTGAAGATCGATATTCATTTTCTGAACCGGCGATCAATGTATAGGGGTTTTCTTCCCCGCTATTTCTCTTATATAAAAAATTATTTCTTATGAGCAACCAGCGAAAAATGCTGATTAAAATAAATGCCGTAATAGCTCCAAACAAAACGATGGCTCTTGAAAAGCGAAATCTTTCAGGAAGTAATGAATATGCGGCGAGCAATACCAGTGTGGCAGCAAGTGTGGAGCGAATCAATTCCGATCTTTTATACCATTTGTTATACAGCCCCGCGTAATAGGCTACTATAAGATAAACAATGGTAAATGCCGGAATTGAGAATAACAAGACCCTGTCCGGATAAAGGATATCAGGCCGCACATAGTTTGCCCAGATATTTTTTACGATCCAGAAAGAAAAAAGTATAAGCAAGGCATCGATAAAAGGAAGACCGATCCATTTAATAAATTTTCCGATCGCGGTCATCACGGCACGCAACCAGATAGCCAAATGAATAAAGAATATAAAAAGACTTGCCCTGCTTCCACCATAGTGTTTGCGTACAAAAATGCTCATGGCGCTATAGAATATCCGGACATAATTTAAACTTCCCTTTTTGGTGCTCTCTCCTTTAAAATGAAGAATGCTGGTTTCGGCCAGGTAATAATTTTTGTATCCCATTTTCTGGATACGGTAACTCAGATCTACGTCCTCTCCATACATGAAAAATGTTTCATCAAAACCATTCAGTCCATCCATCAAAGTCCGCCGCGTCATCATAAACGCCCCCGCCAGTACATCTACTTCATGATTTTTATTTTCATCCAAATACCCAAGATGATATTTTGAAAAAAATCCTGACTTTGGAAATAACCGGGCAAAGCCAAATAATTTGAACAAAGAAGTAACAGGAGAAGGAAAAGCACGTTTTGATTCCTTTAAAAACCTCCCATGACCATCGAGCATTTTAACGCCAACAGCGCCGGCATCTTCATTTGCCTCAAAAAAGGCGAGGCATTTTGAAAAACAGTCCTCCGGAACGATCGTGTCCGGGTTTAAAAACAAAACATATTTGCCCGACGATAATTTATATCCCTGGTTACATGCCCTTGTAAAACCGATATTCTCATCATTTGTTATAAACCTGACACAGGGAAAGAATGGCATTAAATAACCGACGCTGCTGTCATGTGAATGATTATCGATAACTATCACCTCAGCGTCTGTTCCGGAACTTGTAATGGCTTTCTGAACCGAGCAAAGGCACTGCTCAAGAAAATACTTTACATTATAATTGACGATGATTACAGAAAGTTCCATAAACAGCTCAAATCTAAAATCCCTGTCCGACCATAGCAAATATTCTTTTCGCCAAATCTTAATGTAAAATCAAGTTTATCTTTGCCCATGCTTAAAACAACTCTTATAAACGCCGTTAACGCCGGTGCGGCAGAATTATCTCGTTTTTTCAATAAAAGCTTTGTCGTAAGTAACAAAGAAGGGATCAACAATCTCGTTACTGAAGCCGACCATGCATCTGAAAAAGCAATACTTGATGTTATAAAAAAAGAATTTCCGGACCATTATATTCTTAGTGAAGAAGTGGGAGAAATTATCCAGGATTCAAGCTATAAATGGATCATTGATCCCATTGATGGAACAGTAAATTTTGCTCATAGTATCCCTCTCTGTTGCGTATCTATCGCGGTTGAATATAACGGCGAGATAGTTTTGGCATCAGTCTATAATCCCATCATGAACGAATTATTTTTTGCCGAAAAAGGAAAAGGTTCTACCCTAAATGATAAGCAAATCCACGTAAGCAAGAAACAAAATGTAGCGAATGCCTGTCTTGTTACTGGCTTTCCTTATACGTACCTGGATGTGCCAAACGGGCCCCTGCAAATATTTGAAAAGTTGATCCGGAAAGGGATCCCTGTTCGCCGCCTTGGATCTGCCGCCACTGATCTTTGCTGGGTGGCAGCAGGACGGTTTGACGGATTTTATGAACACAAATTGCAAGCCTGGGATAGCGCAGGAGGATACCTGATCGTTGAAGAAGCAGGAGGCAAGGTGACAGATTTTAAAGGGAATAAGTTTTCTCCTTATCAGCCTCATATCCTGGCAACAAACGGCGATATCCATGATGAAATGCTTGCAGTGATCAACAATGAAAAGGAGCTTTAAGAATTTACGATTTTGGAATTGTGAATTACGATATGACAAAAGAACAACTAAAGGAAAGGTTTAAACAATATGCAATCAATGTTGCGTTTTTTGTCTTGAAACTTCCTTATAATATTGTAAATAAAAATTATTCTGACCAGTTAAATCGTGCTGCCCCAGGGGCAGCTGCAAATTATAGGGCTTCCCTGAGAGCAAAATCCAATCCTGACTTCTTAAATAAATTCAAGATTGTGGAAGAAGAACTTGATGAATCACTGTTCTTTTTTGAACTAATTGGAATCGTTAACCCGTCTTTTGAAAGACAGATTAGTCCTATTTATGCAGAAGGCAACGAACTATTGTCTATAATTGCTGCTTCGTTAAACACGCTAAGAAAAAAGCAAACAAATCGTAAATCGTATCTCGTAAATGGAAGATAGGACAGAAATATCATCGTTGGGGGAATTTGGATTGATCGAGCATCTTACCAAAAATATCGAACTTCAAAATGCATCTTCCATAGTTGGCGTGGGTGATGATGCAGCTGTGATCGATCATTTCGGAAAACAAACTGTCATTACCTCTGATATGCTGATAGAAGGAGTGCATTTTGACCTGATGTACACCCCACTTAAACACCTCGGGTATAAATCTGTGATCGTAAATCTCAGTGATATCTATGCAATGAATGCCACACCAACACAAATAATATTGAATATTGCTATCAGCAATCGTTTCAGCCTGGAAGCACTGGATGAATTCTATAGTGGCGTTTATACTGCCTGTGAAAAATACGGAGTTGACCTGATCGGTGGCGATACCTCTTCTTCACAAAAGGGATTTATTATTTCTGTTACAGCCCTTGGTGAAGTAACTCCTGATAAATATGTAAAAAGAAACACGGCAAAACCGGGGGACCTGGTCTGTGTAAGCGGTGACCTTGGAGGTGCTTATATCGGGCTGCTTTTTTTGGAGAGAGAAAAAAAGATCTACCTCGAAAACCCCAATATTCAACCCGACCTCGAAAGTGAGTCATATGTGATCGGCAGACTACTAAAGCCGGAGGCAAGAAAAGATATTATTGAATTCTTCGAAAAGGAAAAGATCACTCCCCATTCAATGATGGATATCAGTGACGGACTAAGCTCAGAAATATTGCATATAAGTAACCAAAGTGACCTCGGTTGTGTGATCTATGAAGATCGGTTGCCTATTGCTGATGAAATGAAAAATGCAGCCTATAAATTCCAGATAGATCCAACAGCCTGTGCATTGAGTGGCGGGGAAGATTATGAACTTTTATTTACCGTTGACCAAAATGATTATGATAAAATCAAATTAAATGAAGATATTAGTGTGATCGGTTACATGACTGAGCGGGAAAAAGGTACAAACATCATCACAAAGGGGGGCAGCACCTATCCCATTGTAGCTCAAGGATGGAATGCATTTAAAAAGAACCAGGGTTAAAGTTTTTTCTGGATATGAGGATACCGGCACTACTCTTTCTATTGATAATTTTTACGACAGGTTGCAGCAGTTTTAAATCTTCTTTTGATCCTGGCAAAAAATATTCTTCGGAACAACTCGAAAAGGACTACTCCATTTTTCAGAATATTTTACAAGAGTCACATCCGGGTCTTTACTGGTATACTCCAAAGGATAGCATGGATTATTACTTTAACTGGGGGAAGGAGCAAATAAAAGATTCGTTAACGGAACCCGAATTCAAACAGGTCTTAAGTTATGTTCTTGCAAAAATGGATTGCGGTCATACTACGGTGCGTTCCTCAAAAAAGTATTCAAATTATCTCGACACATTAAAAAATGAAAAATTTTTCCCTTTGAGCCTTAAACTTTGGGGGGATACAACCATAGTGGCCGCCAATCTGAACAGGAGAGACTCAACTTTAAAACGTGGGACCATCGTCAAGGCAATTGACAATAGAGCGATGAAACAAATAACAGACACACTCTTTAAATTCATTTCTTCTGATGGCCATAATATCACTCACAAATTCCAAAGCCTGAGCAACAGGGGAGTCTTTGGTTCACTATATACTTCTGTCTATGGAATAGCAAGCAGTTATAGAGTTGATTATCTCGATAGCGCCGGGAAAACACGCTCCACCACTATTCCCGTTTATGATCCGGCGAAAGATAGTTTTAATCGAACTGCTATCAGGCGGTTTATCCGTCCTACCAAAAAGGAGAGAAAACAAATGAGCCTGAAAAACATGCGCTCTTTGCACATCGATGCAAATAATCAGACTGCCTTCCTCGATGTAAATTCGTTTGCAAGAGGGTACCAGTTAAAAAAATTTTTTAAACGATCCTTTCGCTCTATTCGCAAGCATCACGTAGATTATCTCGTTGTTGATGTTCGTGGAAATGGCGGAGGCAGTGTAACCAACTCGACCCTTTTATCAAAATATCTGGCCGACCAAAAATTTAAAGTTTGCGATTCGTTGTATGCCATTAATCGCAAGAGTCATTACAAGTCATATATCGAAAAATATTTTTTGAATCGCCTGTTCATGGTCGCTTTTACCCGCAAAAAGAAGGACGGTCATTTTCACTTCGCCTATTTTGAAAGGCATCGTTTCAAACCGAAACAAAAAAATCATTTCAACGGCAAGAGTTATATTCTCATTGGAGGCAATTCATTTTCTGCTACCACCTTATTTACCAACTCCGTTATTAAGCAAGCTAATGTAACAGTCGTTGGGGAAGAGACCGGCGGCGGTTCTTATGGCAATACAGCCTGGCTGATCCCCGATGTGAAACTACCCGAAACAAAATTGGAATTCCGTCTTCCGCTTTTCAGGCTCGTAATGGATAAAGATCAGCCAAAGACAGGCCATGGCATTTTTCCGGAAGTGCAGGTGTTGCCCACTTCTGATGCAATACGACGAAATGCAGATTATAAAATAGACAAGGTGAGACAGCTGATAAATGAAGATAAAAGTGAAAAGTTAAAAACGAAAAGCCCTTAATATTTTGGGGAATGTCTTAATTGGAAACTTTGAACCACATGGATTCATTGGCACATAGATTCACAGAGTTAGGTTTGTGAAGCCCTGCTCTAGAAAATATTTTCTCCCTGAACTATGTGCTCCTATGTTCCTACTGTGACTATGTGATTAACTAATTCAAGCTGATACACTACCAATTTTCGTAGTATGATGCAGGATTCTTTATCTATTCACTATTAGTTATTATCTTAAATTGATCCGCGTCTTTCCAAAAAGGAAATTTTTCTCTTACTTTTTCTAAATGTGATTTGTCGAGAGTGACGGTAAAGACATCCTCCTCATCTTTCTTATGATAAAGAATTTCACCCATTGGATCAATCGCCATACTCTCGCCGGAATAATGAATTTTATTTCCATCCTCACCAGTACGATTGACACCGATAACGTAGCACTGGTTCTCGATCGCCCTGGCCCGCAACAAAGTTGTCCATGCGTGAACTCTCCTTTCGGGCCAGTTAGCCACATAGATCAAAATATCATACTCAAGGGCGTTCCGTTCCCCTCTCCTTTGGAGAGGGGTTAGGGGTGAGGTCTGTCGACTCCACACAGGAAATCTCAGGTCGTAGCAAACCAACAAATTTATTTTCCATCCTTTGACTGAAGCGATCAATCTTTTTTTACCGGGAGTGTAATGTTGATCTTCATCTCCATAAGCAAATAAATGCCGTTTGTCATAGTATCCGGTCTGTCCGTTCGGCAACACCCAAACCAATCGATTGTAGTAAGCCTCACCCCCCGACCCCCTCTCCTCATGGAGAGGGGGAGGTGAATCTTTTATTATGAGACTTCCGGTAAGAATGATTTTTTTCCTCGCAGCAACCTGTTTCATCCATTGCATAGTTTCACCCTGCATCGTTTCAGCCAATTTTTCCGGTTGCATGCTAAATCCTGTGCTGAACATTTCCGGAAACACCACGATCTCCGTTTGCTGAGAAATAGAGGATATTTTTTCTTCGAACATTTGAAGGTTTCCCTCCTTGTCTTCCCAATGAAGTGTTGATTGAATACCGGTAATAGTAAGAGTTGACATTCTTTATTTTAAAAAATTATTTACAGTGTCCCTTATCAAATCTACTTCATATCCCTTCTGCATCAAATAATCCATTGTTTTCTTTTTACGAACTAAATATTGTTCATGTTTCAATGAGGCATACTTTTCTTTTGCCAGCTTATTTAAAATAGCCATGTATTCCTTTTGATCGATCTGCTGCAGCGCTTTTTGAGCAGTTTCGTCGCTAACCTTTTTTTCTTTCAGGCCTCTTTGGATCTTTTTTCTCCCCCATTGTTTTAACCTAAACCTTCCACTCACAAACGCCACTGCAAATCTCTCGTCGCTAAGGCAGTTTTCTTTCATTAACTGGCCTATTAATTCATCGTGATCTTTGCTATTAATGCCGAGCTGAAACAATTTCTGCTTTATCTCGCTTTGGCATCGCTGCTGGTAGCGGCAATAAAACCTTAATTTCTGCAAAGCCTGTTCCTTTGTAAGCCTCTTCCTATACATGCTCCAAAACTAAAAGGTTTTGTAAAACAATTCACCCGGGAAACTGTTTTTATAAGTTACACGTAAATTTGATGGTAAATGGAAGCCCCTTGTCCCCCTAAAGGGGGACTTAGGTTGGATAACTTATTTTTAACAATCAGCTCTTTGATTGAAGTTGATAATTGTGTAACCAGCAGAAGTCGTGCACCGAGGGTGTCCCTTCGGGACTATTGAGCTTCTGTTGCCTCGCACTCCCGATAGTTATCGGGATCAGCGTTCATAAGATAGTCAACAATTTTCCATAACAAACTTTCATTCGCGGAGTGCTTATGAGCACTCCTTTGCGCCAACGCTGAAGCTCCAGCGCAAGCGTTAGGGGATGGGGGTTTCAAAAAATAAAATTATGAGCGATAAGAAAAACCCGGTTTATTCAAATACAGATACTTCAAAGGTTGTACTGAGTGATGATGAATGGCAGAAGATCTTACCAAAAGATATTTACCATGTTGCCCGCGAAAAGGGCACCGAAATGCCGTGGAGCAGCAAGTTTGAAAATTTTTCTGAAATCGGAACTTACTACTGCGCTGTATGCGGCAATCCACTTTTTAAAAGTGATACTAAATTTGAAAGCGGATGCGGCTGGCCCAGCTTTTATCAACCGATCAGCAAGGGCAGCATCATTTACACTCCCGACAACACGTACGGCATGAAACGTACAGAAGTGACGTGTGGCCGCTGTAAATCTCACCTTGGCCACGTATTTGATGACGGACCCCCTCCTACTGGTCTTCGCTATTGTATCAATGGTGTAGTGCTCGACTTCGAAAAAGCAAAGGAGGCTGAGAAGAAATACAGTGAAGGCACAAGAAACAAGGAACAAGAATAACTCTGCCGGCCAGAACTAATGACTCAATTATTAATTATTAATTACTCATTATTGATTTCTGTTGCACCTTGTTACCTTGTATCTTGAACCTTCTGCCTTGCGCCTTGTATCTTCACATTTTTCCCTTCATGTAAAAGGGAGCTTTTTATTTTACCGTCTAAACAGGTATAAATACATTTACCCCTCAAAAATACTCATATGAAGATCTTTATAAAGCCGTTGCTTGGTCTCATTTTGCTTATTATTTTTTTTCCCCCGCAACTTTTTTCCCAGGTCAATCTTAACCAGCCGATCCCTGTTGATCCAAATGTAAAAATTGGTAAACTTCCGAATGGCCTCACATATTACATCCAAAAAAACCTGAAGCCCGAAAAAAAGATGGAGCTCCGCCTTGTGGTGAATACGGGTTCGATCCTTGAAGACGCTGATCAGCGTGGGCTGGCTCATTTTATGGAACACATGAACTTTAATGGTTCAAAACATTTTCCCAAAAATGAACTGGTTGACTATTTACAAAAAGTAGGTGTAAAATTTGGCGCCGACCTGAATGCTTATACAAGTTTTGATGAAACAGTTTATATCCTTCCTATTTCAAGTGATGATCCCCATATTGTAGAAGAAGGGTTTACTGTGTTAGAAGACTGGGCCGGGAATAACTTGTTGGACAAAACAGAAATTGATAAGGAAAGAGGAGTTGTACTGGAAGAATCCCGGCTTAGTAAGGGTGCGCAGGAACGGATGCTTCGCCAGTATTTCCCCAAACTTTTTAATGGCTCCAAATACGCAGAACGTTTACCGATCGGCAAAGATTCTATTTTAAAAACATTCAGCCCTGCTACACTGGCACGGTTCTACAAACAATGGTACCGTCCAAATCTCATGGCCGTGATCGTTGTAGGAGATATTGACCCTGCAGAAGCTGAAAAAAAGATCAAAGCCCATTTTAGCGCATTTAAAAATCCAACGAATGAAAAACCAAGGCCTGCTATTACACCCATTGCGACAAGAACAAAACCTGATGCAATGGTTGTTACCGATGATGAGGCTACCAATTCCATTCTTGAAGTTTTTAATTATATAACTCCCGCTAAAAAAGTAAAAACATGGGCCGACTACCGGGGATCGGTAAAAAAAGAACTCATTAATTCCCTCATCAATGAACGTCTTCAGGAGTTAACACAAAAGGAAAACCCTCCATTTGTGTATGGATATACCGGGACTGACCAGTTTATCCGCGGATATGACGCCTTTATTTCTTTCGCTGTGTTGGGAGATAACACTACAAAAGAGGCAATAGACGCATTGCTCGCGGAAACAGAGAGAGCAAGAAAATTCGGTTTTTTAGCAGCTGAGTTGGAAAGAGCAAAGGCTAACCTTCTGAACGAAGCAGAACAGGCCTTTAAGGAAAAAGACAAAACGCAATCATCCGCTCTTGTTTCAAATTACGTCAACAATTATCTCGAAGGCAGTCCCATTCCCGGTGCGGAAAACAGGTATAAGTTTTTGAAACAAGTTTTACCAGGCATCACATTAAATGAGATAAATGAGTCGGCAAAAAAAATGCCGGCAACAACAAATGCCTTTGCCCTGGCTATGGCTCCCACAAAGAAAAAGGATAAACTTCCCTCTGATGATGAGCTGGAAAAACAAATCATAGCAGCATCCAAACAGCAGGTAAACCCTTACGAAGAAAAAGCGGTCGCATCGAGCTTAATGGAAGGTTCTATGCCAGCGGGAAAAATAGTTTCAGAAACAAAAAATGAAAAGCTTGGTACAACAGATCTTAGTTTAAGCAATGGAGTAACCCTTACTGTAAAGCCAACAACTTTCAAAAATGATGAGATCTTAATGGATTGCTGGCGCTGGGGTGGATGGCAGCGCTTTTCACTGGAAGATAAGGACAATGCTAAACACGCTGCCGAATTGGTAAGCATGATGGGAGTAAAGGATATGTCGCCAACTGATCTTCAAAAATTCCTTTCTGGAAAAACAGTGGATGTAATGCCATATATCAATGACCACGAAGAGGGAATACAGGGAAGCAGCAGTACAAAAGATTTTGAGATCTTTCTTCAGCTTGTTAATTTATACTTTACCCGGCCCCGAAAGGACCAGGCATTGTTTAATTCTTATATAACCAAGCAAAAGGGCCAGTTGCAATTTTTAAAATCGAATCCAAGATATTTTTTCCAGGACACATTATATAAGATAGCGTACAACAACAGCCCCTGGGTTAGCTTTTTACCTTCTTCTGCAGAATTTGAAAATTTGAAGTTGGATAAAATAATGGCTGACTATGATAAAATTTTCGGCAATGCCGATGGAATGCACTTCACATTTGTCGGCAATATTGATCTGCCTGGTGCAAAACCTTTGTTCGAGAAATACCTGGGTTCGCTCCCTGCTAAACCGGAAGAGCATGCGTTTAAGGACAATGGCGCGAGACCCGTGCAGGGAGCTGTGTTAGCCAATATTAAAAAAGGAAAAGAGTCTCAGAGTATTATTAGCGTGATCTGGTCGGGAGAAACACAATACAGCCGCGAGGAAAATATTGCTTTCAGGGGCCTGATCGACGCTCTGAATATTAAAATAGTTGAAAAGCTAAGGGAAGAAATGAGCGGTATGTATAGCGGAGGATTGAGCGGCTCTATTCAAAAACGTCCCTATGTCCATTATACAATTATCGCCAACATTCCCTGCGGACCTGAAAATGTTGACAAACTCACGGACGCATTGTTCGCACTGATTAAAAATGCCCGGGAGAACGGCGTTGATCAAAAAGATCTTGACAAAGTAAAGGAAACATGGAAGAAACAATACAAGGTAAGTATGCAAACGAATGATGCCTGGCTCGAAAATCTTTCCAATGCGTTCATTGATCAGAATAATCCTGAAAATATTTTAGATTATGAGCAAAAAGTAGATGCACTAACAGTACAGGATCTTCAAAATGCGGCGAAGAAATTTCTGAGTACCACCAATTATATAAAAGCAGTTTTATACCCGGAAAGTGCAAAGGTGGAAGAGGGCGTGAAAAAAGCATTTTAAATTTTTATCACGATTAAAAATGAATCCAGGAGGCTGTCTCAAAAGGCCACCTTAGTAGATAGGCCGCAAAGACCCAAAGACACAAAGTTTCGACCTTCAAGTTTTATTTTCTTCGCGTCCTGGTGCCTTGGTGGCAAAATAACAGTTTTGAGACAGCCTCTTGTTTCTTAGGTGTCCCGATTCAGGGAACGTTTGTGTACTTTCATGGAAGTAATCAACTCATGGAATACAAATCCCTGTCGCGTTTAATTTACCTCGCAGCCGGTTTACTCATTGCTCTGTGGTTTTCACACGAGGTACTACAGGTTATCCTCCTTGTATTTTTTGCCATCGTTATCACTATTGTATTGAATGCTCCCGTTACCTGGCTTGAAGGAAAAAATATTCGCCGCCCTATTGGATCGCTGATCGTCTTTTTTACTGTTCTTCTTTGTTTCGCCCTGTTGGGCTGGATGATAGTCCCCAAGTTGGTAACACAGGTTAGACTATTGATCACAAATCTGCCGGCTTACCTGGAAAACCTAAATGCGAGAATTGAAAAATGGCTGGGAGAATATGGGGGCGACCGCCAAAGTGCAAAAAATACAGCAAGTGCCATCACAGCTTTGCCGTCTGTTTCGACAATTATCAATAGTGTAGGTCAGTATTCGATCCAGCTCTTCCGGAATCTTTTATTGATCATATTTTTCTTTTGCCTGGTGATTTATATGCTCATCAATCCAAAACCATTGCTCGAGTTATATCTTTCTTATTTCTCTGACCGCAAAAAGGACAAGGCTGCGGAAGCATTTTCCTACGCATCAAACATGACTATCGGCTGGATGTGGTCAAATATAGTTGCCGGCGCTATAAGGGCAGTTATCGTTTGGTTTTTTCTCTATTTTATGGGTATCCCGGGGGTATGGGTTTGGGCGGCGGTCACCTTTTTCGCGGAGCTGATTCCCAAAATTGGCTTTTATATTATGGCGGTTCCTCCCATATTGATCGCATTCTCGATTTCCCCGATTACCGCCTTGTGGGTTGCTATATTTTATATTGGATTGGATGAAATAATCGGGGATTTTATCATTCCCCGTATTCGTTCAAAAACGATGAAGATCCACCCGGTTTTCATCTTAATCATGATCATTGCCATGTCCTCAGCCTTTGGCATCATGGGCGCATTTATCGCTACGCCACTTACAGCCTTCATTAAAGCATATTATGAAACGTTTTACCGGAAAGAAATCGAACAGGAGGAACATGACAAGAATATTGACCGGATGATCTATCGCAAATAGCTTAAGTGAATTCAGAACTTAAAATATACAAACAACCTCCCAAAATTTTTGCTGTCATTCTCAATGCGGTGGTAAAGCGGTTTTATATGCGGCTGTTGTAAGAAACGTTCCACTTTTTTTCTTAATTGTCCACTCCCTTTCCCGGGAATAATTTCCACTTCACGAATTCTTTTTTCAATGGCTTCTTCGAAGATCTCATTCAAAGCCTTATCAATCGCTTTGCTGTTATTATAGGTGTCGTGCAAGTCAAGTTTTAATCTGGCCATCAATTTTACAAAGCGGAAAGATAATGAATATGGTTTTTTGGTAATATTCTTGTACGTCTTTCCTTTAAAATAATCTTTATGGCAACGGAACAATATCATGAACCCGCAGAAGAATTAAGCCAGGAAACCAGGACATTTGCACGAATGGTCACATCTTTGATCGAAGAAGCCGAAGCCATTGGCTGGTATGAACAAAGGATTTCGCTTGAAAAAGACAAGCAAGCCAAAGCCATTATGGAAAATGCCCAACAGGAAGAATTCAAGCACTTCGGAATGGATCTTGAATTTCTGCTTCGCAGGAAAGAAAAATGGAGGACTGTTTTGCAAAACATCCTTTTTAAAAAAGGTGATATTGTTGAGTTAGGAGAAAAAGGAGAAGAAAAAATAGATTAAACTGGGTTATACAATCTTATTCTCACAAGGCGAAAACCAACTTGCCGGTAACTTCAGTAATTTGCAGCCATGCAGGATTATTTAAGTGGCTTGAATGAGAGGCAGAAAGAAGCAGTACTTTATCTCAATGGACCATTGATGATCGTGGCCGGCGCCGGCAGCGGAAAAACAAAAGTTCTTACCACACGAATTGCCCACCTCATGGCAAATGGCGTTGATTCCTTTCACATACTGGCTCTCACTTTTACCAACAAAGCGGCTAAAGAAATGAGAGAGCGGGTGGAAAAAATCCTGGGGAACAATGAAGCCCGCAATTTATACATCGGCACTTTTCATTCAGTATTCGCAAGGGTACTTCGGGTAGAAGCGGTGAAGCTGGGGTATCCCAACAATTTTACGATTTATGATACAGATGACGCGAAGGCAGTAGTAAAAACCGTCATCCATGAATTAAATCTTGACGATAAACATTATAAGCCATCCTCAGTTTATAATCGCATCTCATCCGCAAAAAATGCATTGGTTGGCCCTGAAGAATATGCAAGAGATTATTACCTTCAACAGGAGGACATGAGAGCCAATCGTCCTGCTATTTCTCAAATTTATTCGGCCTATGTAACGCGCTGTTTTAAAAATGGTGCCATGGACTTTGATGACCTGCTCTTGAAATTTTATGAGCTGCTTACAAAGATCCCTGAAGCATTAAGCAAGTACCAGCGGAAATTTCAATACATTTTAATTGATGAATACCAGGATACCAATCCCGCTCAATATGAGATCATAAAATTACTGGGGGCACAACATGAAAATGTTTGCGTGGTAGGCGACGATGCGCAAAGCATTTACAGTTTTCGTGGTGCAACCATTCAAAACATACTACAGTTTCAAAAAGATTATGAAGATGTAAAAGTGGTAAAGCTGGAGCAAAATTATCGCAGTACACAAAGTATATTGAATATCGCCAACGAGGTGATCAAAAATAATAAGGGACAAATTCCAAAAGTCTTATGGACAGAAAATGCGACTGGCGAAAAAATAAAACTGGTTCGCACTTTGACCGATAACGAGGAAGGAAAATTTGTAGCTGATACTATCCAGGAACAAAGGCTCCGCAATCATTATCACAATAAGGATTTTGCAATTCTTTACCGCACCAACGCGCAAAGCCGTGCTTTTGAAGAAAGCCTTCGCCGGATGGGCATTCCTTACACCATGTATGGTGGCATCAGTTTTTATCAACGCAAGGAAGTGAAGGACCTGGTGGCTTATTTGCGTGTCATTGTAAACCCGAAAGATGAAGAAGGCCTGAAACGAATTATCAATTATCCTGCAAGAGGGATTGGTAAGACCAGCATTGACAAAGCTGTCTTGTTTGCCAATGAAAATAATATCAGCATGTGGGATGTATTGGTGAATGCGCCAAAATTTGGCTACAAAACAGGCACCGCAGAAGTCATTGAAGGCTTCGTCACGATGATAAAAATGTTCCAGAGTGAGCTGCCAAAAAAAAATGCTTATGATCTCGCATTTATGGTTGGGAAGCAATCAGGACTTGTAAAAGATCTGTTTGACAGAAGACAGGAAGGCGATGACGCGATTCAACGATATGAAAATATACAGGAGCTATTAAATTCAATAAAAGAATTTACGGAGACCCCCGGCAATGAAGAAGGTGAAGTGGGTGATAAAGGTCTTGGTGCTTACCTGCAGCAAATTACCTTACTCACAAATGACGATGAAAAAGATGAAAATGCTGATACTGTAAAATTGATGACCATTCATTCCGCAAAAGGCCTGGAATTTAGCTGTGTGTTTGCCTGTGGCCTTGAAGAAATGCTTTTTCCCAACGCGATGAGCATTAACACAAGAGAGGAATTGGAGGAAGAACGCAGATTATTTTACGTAGTGATCACAAGAGCAAAGCACAAACTGTGGATCACCTATGCCAATACAAGATATAAGTTTGGCCAGCTTGTGCAAAATGAACCCAGTCGCTTTATCGATGAAATTCCAAATGAGTACATGGATCGAAGTTTTGCGGGCGGTGGTGTAAGAAATCAAACTGGCACATATAACAATTGGTCTGCACAATCCGCATTCGACAGAATGAATCGTGGCTTTGGAAACGATACCAACACCTGGAACCGAGAAACCGGAAACAACAAACAATCAGATAAACCATCCTATCTGACATCAAACGTAAAGCAACAAACAAAGGAACATGTTCCTTCACCCGATTTTAAGCCAAGTGATACGAGCAATTTACAAGTGGGGCAGAAGGTAGAACATCTAAAATTTGGTTTTGGTGAAGTAATGAAGATGGAAGGTGCCGCACACAATCCCGTCGCTACGGTAAAATTTGAACTTAATGGCGAAAAGAAGATCATGCTGAATTATGCGAAACTCAGAATTATTGAATGAATAACCAGTGAGGCAAAAGGACACAAGATTCACAAAGGATCTTATGAGTATAACGCGCCCATCAACAAATAATACTTCATTTGATATAATCGTAATTGGTATCGGTTCCATGGGTTCTTCGACCTGCTACCATCTTTCAAAAGGCGGATATAAAGTTTTAGGTCTCGAGCAATTTGACATTACTCATGAACATGGTTCGCATGCAGGGCAAAGCAGGATCATTCGCAAAGCCTATTTTGAAAATCCGGAATACGTTCCGCTATTAGAAAGAGCTTACCAAAACTGGAAGGCAATTGAAGAGGAAACAGGAACTAAGATCTATCACCCGACAGGATTAGTCTATTTCGGACCCCGGGATCATTCACTCATAAAAGGCGTGAAGCAGTCCGCTTCCTTATACAATATAAAGCTCAACTTATTTGACACTGAAGAAGCAGCTCAAAGATTTCCTCAATTTACAGTACCAAAAGATTTTGAAACATTATTTGAACCCGATGCAGGACTTGTTACTCCTGAAAAAGCAATAAGAATATACACCGAACAAGCCATCAGAAAAGGAGCCGAGATCAAAACGCATGAACAGGTTTTAAGTTGGAAAAAGGAAGGGAACAGCATTGCAGTTACTACCGATAAAAATATTTACAACTGTTCCAAATTAATTATAACAGCCGGAGCCTGGACAGGAAAAATGATCCCCACTCTTTCGGGGAAATTAAAGATAACAAGACAGTTTGTTGCCTGGATAAACCCCCGCAAGCGGGATGAATTTACTCTTCGCAATTTTCCTTGTTGGTTACTGGCGGATGACGAGAAACCAGGTTGTTATTACGGATTTCCTATTTTGCCTGAGACCGAATTTGGTGGGCCAATGGGTTTAAAACTTGCACACCATTTCCCTGCTTCAGAAACAGATCCCGATCATGTAAACCGGGAAGCCACTGATGAAGATGAAAAGAACCTTGAGTATGCGCTGAATAAATATTTGCCAGGTTGCTTTGAATCATTTCTTTCTTATAAAGTATGCCTCTATACCAACTCTCCTGATGAAGATTTTATTATTGATAAATTGCCGGGATATGAAGACCAGGTTGTTATTGCAACCGGTTTTAGTGGTCATGGTTTCAAGTTCGCTTCAGTAATCGGTGAAATACTTTCCGATCTGGCTGTAAAAGGAGCCACTGGGTTACCGATCACGTTTTTGAGTGCCGACAGGTTCTTTTCTTAGTACATAAGTACCCCGATTACCTATAAAAGATGGCGCGATGTTCTGCTGCAAAATTGAGTGACAATTTTCAATTGATCATTTCTTTCTCCTGAACCTGCCCAACAAATCATAGCTGAACTTTAGCTTCCCATCCTTATCATCTTTTGCCCGCAGAAATACGCTCATGCCCGTTTTGGCATTTGCTCCTTTGTTTTTTGGAGCTTCATCCTGGTCCTTTTTCTGCCCATGCAAGGGAACCTGGATGGAAAGATCAGTATTGTTGGCAAAACTATATGTTCCTTCCACGTACATATTTACAGCCGTGGATCTGATTTCCATTCGATGGACATAAACGTCATTTCCGTTTATATCGAACCTGTCTTTCAACTCCGAAAAGTTTACATCACTTAAATTTCTTTTTTGAAGAAAGTTGTTATCGATATCGATCAGGGGTTGAAAATTGACCAGCCGGCAGTTCTTTAAAGAAAAATCAATATACCCTTTGTTAGCCGGGTTATACAGATCATTATTCGCGTCTAGCATGGAAACTAAATTTATATCGGCTGAAAAATTGCCACTGATGTTTTTTGAGGTCAGCGATTGCATTCCAAAATTATTAAATGCACGGAAAAGCTCCTGTACATTTACATTCTGCATTTTCGACTGAAGGCGTATGTCACTGTTCCTGCCATTGTCTTTGGAAGAAGCATTTACGAAAATTGTTCCACCGGCATGAATGAGCGAAAAATCATCAAGTTTTATCACTTCATTTGTCAGTACGAGCTTGCCTTTTACTTTTGTAGCCGAAAAATTTTTATAAATTAATTTATCTGCCTGGAGAGCCAGGTAAGCATTGCAGTCATCAAACAACCTGTCTATTCTATCATTTAACCGGTTAAAAAAAGAATACGTACTTTTCTTTTTTTCCGAAGAATTCCTGTGTAATGAAGATCTCAGTTTCCCGGCATCCAGTCGCGGGGAATATATTGCCCAGTCAAACGCAGCCTTTGAAGAATCCGTTTTAAAGAAATTCAAAAAATTATTTACTCTTCCGCTTATTTTTACATCATTATCATTGATCGAAGTATTCATCTTTTCGACGACCATATCCCCTTTTTCAAAATATAATACAACATCGGTTCTTTTGAAATTAAGATTACGGGGGTTATAAGTGATATCGGCATTTTGAAGAGTTATCTTTCCATTAAGGTCATAGACCGTATCGGTCCCGGCTACCGGGCCGGCATAAACAATAGTTGCGTCCCCCTCCCCGCTATTGAAATCAAGGCGACGACTTGCAATCGCTTTTTCTAATTGAGCAAGTTGAAATACAAAATGAATATTAGATTTCAGATAGGGGTGGATAAGATTGTAAAAGGAAATATATTTCCCGTCAAATTTGTTTTTTTCCCATTCTCCTTTTACATCTGTAAACTGGATGGCGGAATTGAAATCATCCCGCGGTTTTGCCGAATCAATTTCATTACTAAAAAACCCATTAAAACTGCAATGGTCAAAACTTGCCGGTGAAATACTTAAGCTAGCATCCGCAATAGAAAAATGAGCCTGGACAAGAGGAAAACTTAAATATCTCATGGCACCCGATAACGAGGCCTTTACTGATCTTAAAGATTTTGACAAAGTGAACTGATCCATCTTTTTTTTGGTTTTATCGGGAAATATGGAGGCAGCTTCTTTAAGCGGAAGATCTGATGTCTCGATGTCAAGATCAAAATGAGGATCATCACCCAGGAAAAAATTGCCGGTTAAACGATATTGCTGTCCATTGATCTTTGCGACCTGATCGCGAAGTGAGATATTTTTGAGGGTTTTGTCATAAAGCAACTTCCATTTTGCGATCAATTTTTTGCCGGTAAGATAGCTGCCCATCCTGGTGTTAAATGACAAAATTTTCAAAATGGACCTGTTATTCATTTCAAACCTGGTATTATCACCGGTTGAAGAAATGCTGCATTTCATTTTTTCAAACCACACATTGAAATATTTAAACTTGCCTTTGTCCTGGAAGACGACATTGACATTTTTAAAGCCTATCTTTTCAAGATTGAAAGGCTTATTATTTCCCGCTTGAGGTTTTAGAATATGCCAGTTTTTATTGCCAGCTGCGTCGGCAAAAAGATAAATGGAGCCGTTGAAAAGTTTAATATATTTCAGGCTTTTGGTGCTGGAGAATAAGCTGAATAATCCAAAACCTACATATACATGTTGCGAATGCAGTAGTTCCTTCCGGTGAGAAGAAAACAACGAATCGTGCAAACTGAGGTTCGTAAGATCGATGGAAATGTTTGGGAAGTTTTGGAAGAAATCAACGGTCAACCCTGAAAATTCTATTTCACCTGATATCTTTTTTCCAATATCATCCTTAACCGCACTGATAAGTTTTTGTTTGTGGGTTTTTATGTAAAAGAAAGCTATTCCCAGGAATAATATCCAGGCACCAATCAGAGCTATAAAGGTCCTTACAGTATACTTTATCCATTTTCGTTTCATGCAAGAGGATGGTTTACAAAATAAACATACGCACTTATCACAAATTGAGTGCCGTCATGAATTATTCGGAACGGCATTTGCTACTATAAAAAGGACCAGGTGCCCTGAGTGTAAGCATCGTGAAATATAAACCTGTTTGTATGATTCAAGAATATCCTAATGCAGAGCCGCGGGACTGTTACTTACTAACATTAAATACTATTGACCGGGTTGATATTTTTATCCGGCCTTTTTTTAAGCAGATCATTGTCGAATCGCTTAACTATTTTATCGAAAAGAAGGGGCTGATCGTATATGGGTGGTGTTTAATGACCAATCATCTGCATTTAATTGTACAGCCAAGAGATGGTTTTGACTTTTCAGCCCTTATCAGCGATTTTAAAGCCTTCACTGCAAAGATCATTCTTGAAGATCTCAATACCGAATCCGACATCAGGCGCGCATGGATAATGAAAAAGATCTGGGAAGCTTCATTATTTGATAAATTAGAGGTCTGGGAAAATTCAGACCATCCTGTCCGCATTAACGCTGAGGAAAAAGAGAATATCAATGAACATCTCAGGCAAATACACAACAATCCCGTAAGAAACAAGATCGTTGCATCGCCACAGGATTATTTGCACAGTTCAGCGAGAAATTACGCCGGATTGAAAGGTCTGGTAAATATTCAACTCCCTGAAGAAAAAAATGAGGCGGACGTGTCAGTTTATAAAATCCCTTCCCATAATGTCGTTCCAAAAAGCTCCGAATATTTTTCCTATTGAGAATTTAAGCTGTTGCGATCTAAATTAAAGGCTGCCTCAATTGAGAGCCTCAATTTGATCAATGCTATCGATTACCACCGTTGTTTTGTCTTCGGGGCCTGAGTGAAGGCTCTATAGCTTCTTTCCAGGTTTTAAATTGATCTGCCGTTAGTATAGCCTGTAATTTTTTGTCTCTTTCTTCCATCAAAGGCTGCATTTTTTCACGCATCGCCTGGAAATCGGGCTGACCGCCGCCACTCATCATCTCTTCTCTTAGTTTGTCCTGTGCACGAAAATAATTTGCAAAGACCGTGTCTACATCGGCAAGCTTCGGTTTATCCAGGTTAAAAGCGCTATCAAATTTTTGTTGTACTATTTGTACTCTCTCTTCCACCGTACGGCGTTGAAAGCCTCCTTGTGCATTCACGGCTGCGGCAAATAATATGAAAGATGAGATCATTACTGTGATCTTTGTTTTCATAATGATTGTTTTTTGATTAATGAAAAAATGTGCTTCAAAAGAAAATTTTGACTTATTTGTCGGCTGGTTTCTTTTTTCTCGTCCCCGGCCACTTATTGATCATCCGGTGAACCAGGGTATCAAGTTTTGGTAATTGACCGCTGTCGCAGATCGCTCTTACTTTTTCAAAATGGTGGAAGATGAGCATTTCCCATTCTTCTTGCTTTTCGCCGATCCGTTTTGCAATAGCTTTAGCCGCCGAATCATTCGCTTGTGGGTTTTGCATAAGATTATAGAGGCTATCTTTTAATCTTTTCATTTCATCGACAACTGGTTTCACTGCTGCTCTGTGCTCGTCTCTTAACTGTTTGAATTTTTCGGTTTGATCTGCATTCAGACCCAATTCTTTTTGTACAAAATCAGATACAGGGCGGGATCTTTCGGGTTCATGGCGATTTTTGAAAACAAAAAAATAAAGCATGAGGCCGAGGTTGGCAACCAATAATATTGCAACAAGCAAAACCAGGAGTCTATTTTGTGTGAATTGTTTCATTCGGGTTCAATCGTTGACTCGTAAATTGTATTATCGATCAGGTTATACTCGCTGGCGAAAACCTGCTCTTCATCCTGCGGAGTCTGTACCTTTTCAGATTTAAATTCAAAGAAGGTCGCAGTATTAATCAAAATAGTTAATACGATCGCCGGAACAGCCACTGATGGCCGGGATATAAAACTCAAAGCCCTGCTCCAAAAGCTTTTTTCCTCCTTTTCTAATCTGGCTACTATACGGGTAAACAAATAAGGGTTGGCCACGGCCCCCTGTATGCCCTCAAGGCTTCCCAGCGTTTTCTCCACCTCTTCCTGTATGTGTTTTTTATCATTCATTGCTCATCACTTTTGACGTTAGCAAATAACAAAACTTGCGATTTATTCTTTGTTCTGATAGTGTTCATGAAGCAGCTTTTTCAGGTTATTCTTAGCCCTGTGCATCAGGGACTCCACAGAAGATACGGAGGTTTTCATTACATCACTAATTTCCTGGTAACTTAACCCCTCTACCTTATGGAGGGTAAAGGCAATTTTTTGGTTTTCAGGCAACCGGTCAATAGCTTTAAATAAAATTGCTGCTCTTTCTTTGTTATCCAATGCAATACCCGGGTGATTAAAATCTGGCTTTTCGATAACCGTTTCACCCCCGGCACCAAAGAGACTTTGAACATAAGCAAATCTCTTTTTTCGTTTTTTCCTCCTCAAATGATCCAGCGCTTTGCTCACCGTAATCCGGTAGAGCCAGGTAGACAGTTTAGACTCTTCTTTAAATGTCTTTATCGACTCAAATACCTGCACAAAAACTTCCTGTGTTACATCCTCCGCATCTTCCACATTTTGCAAAATACCAAGAGCTGTATTGTAGACCAGATTCTTCCAGGTCTCAACTATTTCTCTGAAAGCAGCCTCATCACCCTGCCTGAGTTTTTCAATTAGAAACTGTTCATCCAAAGTAGAAGGTTAAGAGCAGGCGATATTACTAAAATTTTGGCCTGAAATTGTTATTGTTCCTGTTATTTGTTTTTGCGGCACCAAAATTTTTTAGTTTGTATGTAAACGTGATCATGAAATACTGCTGTAATACCCTGCTTTGCGTGTCTTCAACATAAGCCTCAGTAACAGTGCGACTGATAGCCCGATTTTGTTTCAACAGGTCAAATACTGATAGCTTCAATTCCCCTTTTTGTTGTTTTAAAAATTTTTTTCCTGCACTTATATTCCATAGCCAAAAACTTTGATCAGGCGTGTTGCCTTTATAATTATAAGCCTGGTTATTCAGGTCATTCTGAAAAAACCACCCGGTCTTTGACAAAAGATTAAACTGGATCCCGACAGATTGTGAAACCTGCCCGTTTTCGGGTTGTCCCGCAATTATATTAAAGTTGGCATTATAGGAAAGATTGAAATCAATATACTCACTGACATTACTTGCTATGACTGCACCCATACTATAATTGTAATTATCCGTCACCAGTTTTTCCTTGTCGATCATACCCGGTAGCCTGCTGTATGTAACTCCCGCATTCAGATTCAGATTTGACTTAATAAGTTTTACGGGTTGACCAAATGTAAAAAGAGAACGAACACTCCAATATCCATCCAGGTTAACAGGCACCGTCAGCTGCCCCCCACTTAATAATGTAACAGTGGGAGCGAGCATTGAGTCATTTTGTGCATGGTAGACAGAGTTAGCAATATAATCATTGATCTTTTGCAAAAAGAAATTCGCAAAAAAACTTTGTCCTTTTTGCGTGTTGGTAAAGGTATAGCGGGCAACAAGACTGCCGGTGTATTGTTGTTTCAGATCCGGGTTTCCAATGCTGATAACAAGTGGGTTATTTACATCATACACATTTTGCAATTGACTTATTGACGGGGGACTGACGGACGTTCTTAGAAAAATATTAATACTACTCCGCAATGAAAGTTTTTTTCTAAATCGCAAATTGGGCAAAATATCACTAAATGATTTTCCAATACCTGCTATTGCAGGAAACTGTTGGTCGCTTGATAATTTCGAATACTGAAAATTTATCCCGACAGAGATCTGTTTATCTCTGTCGCCATTTCGGTACGATATACCTCCGTTTTGTGTTGCATAGTCATTAGTGAACTTGTTAGACAGTGCTGTATCAAATAATGAATATTTCTGCTCTGAATTATTAAACCGGTAAGTTTCCTGGTCGGCCTTGCTTTTGGTAAACGATGGGTTGTAATTTATTTGCAATTGTCCTTTTTTTCCTATCGGCTCCGTATAAGCGATGTTTGTGGCAATCGTGTTCCCATTATTGAAATTGTCAGAAAATTGATTTTGTATTGAGTCCTGCATCAAAATTCCCGTACTGTCAAAGGATTTATTATCTCCAATGACATAGGAATTACCTGACTTACGATTGAAATTGGTGATAAGACCCACGGATATTGTTCTTCCTTTTTTTGCAAACGAGTGACGAAACAGAATACTGTTTCCAATATTATAGCCGGAAACTTCAGTATTGGTGGTATTATTTGAGCTACTTTTTACTATTTCCCCAAAACCAGCGGTAGTTGAATAGATACTGTTACCATCATTCTTCTGAAGATTGATCGAAGGGGTGATCAATATAGAATTTGCCGAATCAATTTTATAGTCGAGTCTCAAGTTAATGCGATGGTTGTAATTATTGTTTTTTGATAAACTGTTCTCCCTGTAAAAATCACTGCCGTTTAATGATTGCTGATCCGTTACCTGGTTATTTAAACTGTTACTGTTATTAAAAAAATAGCTTCCTGTCACTGTAAGTTTCTTTCCCCATTGATCCGAAAAATTAATACCTGCGGCATTTGTTTTAGCAATGCCACTCTGCTGGCCGACCAGGAAATTTGCCTGACTGCCAAAATTAGTACCCCCGGGCACTCTGTTGCCGCCACCCCGATTGCCCTGTCTTCCACCAAAACCGCCAAAGCCTCCTCTGTTTCCACCACCACTCGTTACTCCCAGCAGGTCTTGTGTAGCAAAATTTTGCTGGTTAACATTATTGAAATTCCCTACCAGTGAAATACGCCTGTTATCCTTGAAAAAACTAACATTCCCTCCGGCAGCATATCGGTCATCAGTTCCATAACCAGCATAAAGACGTCCAAACTGGCCGTTACGCATGTTTGCTTTTGTAACGATGTTCAGGGCCTTTAGTGTATTGCCATCATCAAAACCGGTAAATTGTGCCTGGTCGCTTAGCCTGTCAAACACCTGGATCTTATCAATGATCTCAGCCGGAAGGTTTCGCAATGCAGCCGTAGCATCATCACCAAAAAAATCACGACCATCAATTGTTACCTTTCTTACCTGTTCTCCTTGCGCAGTTACGGTTCCCTGCTTATCGACAGTAACACCAGGCAGTTTTTTAACCATATCTTCCGCAGTAGCATCGGAATTAACCTTAAATTGACTGGAATTGTATTCAAGCGTGTCGCCTTTTTGCTGAACAGGTGGTATCTTCGAAACAACCACTACTTCTCCCAGTTGCTTTATTGATTTGGGGATAAGTAAAGTTCCCAGGTCGACAGTACCATTGTTTATTCCGACAATTTGCTTGAAGTCGTCAAAACCAACAAAACTAATTCTGAGTACAAATGAATCCGTATATAAATTCTTAAATTCAAATCTCCCGCTACTGTCTGAAATGGTATTAAATTTCCGGGTAGAGTCCTTCAGGTTCGTAAGGTTCACAGAAGCTTTTCGCAAGGGTCTGTCATTAGAAAGGTCAAGCAATCGTCCTTTCAGACTTTGCGCATTTACCGCAATACTGAATAGTAGTAAAATAGCAACCAACAGTTTAATCCTAATTATTAAAATCATGCGGTTTATTGGACGATGAAAAAGCCATTAAACCTTCGTAATCGAAAAAGAATACTGTCGGGAAAATCCTTCTTTTCACTATTATTTATCTATGGATGTGTAAAAATTAAATAGGGGTTCATTTTCTAAAATCGGTTTATCTTGCACATCCTTAAAAAACAAAGATGGAGTATAGTAAAATTGTTTCTGTTACAGGACTGCCTGGCTTGTTTGAACTGGTCAACACCAAACCAGACGGCGCCATTGTTCGTTCATTAGATGATAAAACAACAAGATTTGCCTCGAGCCGGATTCACAATTTTTCACATTTGGAAACTATTGAAGTGTACACGGTGAGTGATAACGTGAATCTTGCTGAGGTATTCCAGGCTATGGAAAAGACCAGTGGCTCGTTGCCCGACACAAAAGATAATAGTGCGATCAGAAAATATTTTGAAAAAGTTTATGGCGATATTGATTTTGAAAGGGTATACAACAGCGATCTGAAAAAAATGATAAAATGGTTTGAAGTCCTTAAGAAAAATAATGTTGACATAAAACTTTCTGAGCCGGAACCAGAAGACGAAAAAGCCGAAGAAAAACCAGAACCCGTAGCAGCAGAAGATAAAAAAGATTCATCTGCCGCAACTGGAAAAAAAGCAACAAAAAAATCGGCAAAGACTTCTTCTGAGAAAACAAAAGAAGCCACTGAAAAAAAATCTACCTCTTCAAAAACAGCAAAGCCGGCAAAAAAAGCGACAAAGAAGAAAGGAAAATGATTTTCACTTAATTTAAACAAGCTGCTTCACACCGGGGCGGCTTATTTTTTAAATTGGCTTTATGAAGTATACAGCAGACATCACGGCACCGCAGCGGCATTTTTTACCTGCAGGTTTCAGCATTACTGATTGGAAGTCTCTCGAACCTTATTTTCAGGCTCTCCTTGAAAGAAAAATAAATTCAGGCCAGGACCTGGAAAAATGGTTAAAGGATTCCAGTGAATTAGAGGCAATAGTGAGCGAAGATGCAAACTGGCGCCAAATACGAATGACCTGCGATACAGAAAATAAAGAACTGGAAAACGCATTCACCTTTTTTGTGATGGAGATTCAACCGCATATCCAGTACTATGCTGATAAGCTCAACAGGAAGTTGATCGAAGATCCTTTTACAAAAGAGTTGGATCATGATAAATACTTTACTTACCTGCGAAACATAAAAAAAAACATAGACCTGTTCAGAGAAGAAAACATCGCCATCAATTCTGAATTAAGTGTAATGGCGCAACAGTATGGTGTGATCGCAGGAAAGATGACGGTGCAGGTTGATGGAAAGGAGTATACATTACAACAGGCAACAAAATTTCTGGAGAATCCCAACCGCAACCTGCGTGAAGATGTTTACCGGAAGATCAATGAACGAAGATTACTGGATAAGGATGAATTAAATAAACTTTTCACTTCTCTCGTTCAGAAACGTAACCAGGTAGCACTCAATGCAGGCTTTGCAAATTATCGCGATTTCAGGTTTAAAGAGCTGGGTCGCTTTGATTATACAAGGGAAGATTGCTTTCAATTTCATGAAGCGGTCAAACAAAATATTATTCCACTGGCAAATGAGATCTATAAAAAAAAGAAAGAGAAACTGGGGATTGACCCCCTGCGGCCATGGGACACAGAAGCCGAGCCGGCGGGAACCACGCCATTGAACCCTTTTAAAACCGGTGATGAACTTCTTCAAAAAACGCTTCAATGTCTTGATGAAGTGAACCCATTTTTTGCTGAATGTCTTCAACAAATGCAGAAAATGCACAGGATTGACCTTGAAAGCAGAAAGGGAAAAGCTCCCGGTGGTTATAACTGCCCGCTACCCGAAACAGGCGCTCCATTTATTTTTATGAACGCGGCTGGCCAGATGGGTGACGTGACAACCATCATTCATGAAGGCGGTCATGCTGTTCATTCTTTTCTTACTCATCCTTTAGCACTCACGGGGTTTAAAGAATATCCAATGGAAATAGCCGAAGTGGCGAGTATGAGCATGGAATTATTCACTATGGATTATTGGGATGTTTTTTTTGATAATAAAGAGGAATTGAAGCGTGCTAAGGAATATCAATTAGAAAGGGTAATTACAATTTTTCCCTGGATCGCCGTAATTGACAAATTTCAGCATTGGTTGTATGAAAACCCGGCACATACAGAAGAGCAGAGGTCTGCTACATGGATGGAAATATTAAATGAGTTCACGTCGCCTGAAATTGATTTTAGCGGACTCGATGAATACCGAAAATACGGCTGGCAACGTCAATTGCATCTTTTTGAAGTGCCGTTCTATTATATTGAATATGGTATTGCACAATTAGGAGCGATCGGGTTATGGATGCAATTCAAAAAAAATAAACACACCGCTTTAAATAATTATATACAAGCTTTGAGCCTCGGAGGCACAGTGACATTGCCTCAACTCTTTCAAAAAGCAGGGTTGAAATTTGATTTCTCCTCTAAGTATGTCAGCGATCTTATGTCTTTTGTACACGAGGAAATGAAGCAGCTGTAAAAAATTACCTGAAAGTGGTATAGGCAATACGAGGAAATTTGAACTGAGGATATTAAATTTGATTCTCGTAAAAGAGATATTAACGAATAAGTAAGATAGCTACTAATCAGAGCCTTAACCTTAGCCCCATTGTTTCTACACTGGGGCTTTTTTATTGCTGACAATCCAGGCAAATGCCTTTTACTACTACTTCAATTTCATTTATGGAGAATCCTCTTTTCATTTTAATTTCCGGAACTACGGTATCTTCCAGGCAAAGCGTGGTGCCACATTGCTGGCAAATAAAGTGTACATGATCATCATGATGATGCCCCCCCGCACAATTATCCTTGCATAAGGCATAGCGAACTGAATTGTCCGTAGTCGGAATTGTATGAACAATTCCTTTTTCAACAAATGTTTGCAGCGTACGATATACCGTTACCCGGTCAAACTTCTCACCTGCTTTTCTTTCAATATCGCCATGGGCCAGGGCTCCCTGTACATTCAAAAAAAGATTCAGAATTTTTTTGCGACTTTCTGTTACGCTCAAACAGTTACGACGCAGAAGGTCATCAACCCGGGTTGTCATTTTAGACTAAATTTAGTTAGCAGCTAAGTTTTATTCTCTGAGTAATTTTTCAGCATCCTTTATCAATTCATTTATTTCTGCCTGTTTTAAGCCGTCATAAATTTTTACCACTTCACCTTTTTTATTTACCAACGCCAAAAATTGAGTATGTAAAAAATCTTCATCTATACTCTGCACATTATTGTTAGGGTCATCGATCCTGTAGCTCAGCCTGGCCTGCCTGTACAAACTATCTTTTCTTCCCGTTAAAAAAATCCAATTTTTTGTTGTTACACCTATCGAATCAGCATACCGTTTTAACCTTGCGGATGAATCTGTTCCCGGGTCAGAGGTATGTGACAAGATCAAAAAGTCACTTTCTGTTTTAAAATGCTCATATACTTTTTTCACTTCATTGTTCATCCTTGGACAAATGCTTTTGCATGTTGTGAAAAAATAATTTGCGACATACACTTTTCCCTCAACATCTCTTTGGGTAACTTTTTTTCCATCCTGGTTCGTAAAGGAAAAAGGTTGAACGTAACTGATTGGAGGTAATTTAGATTTAGTAAACCCGGGAATTACATTGATCAGAACGGCATAAAATGCGATTACAAGAAATAAAAAAAAAATGATATAAAATATAATCTTCCGGCTCATCAGAAAAAAATTTGAAAAACAAAGTTACTACGCCTCATAAGAACTCGACCCAGTCTCAAATGTTGCAAAAATATATTTTGCAACTTAGTTGCGCAGCAATATTTTTGCCCCCTCATGAAATCACAAGTTAACTGGGACGTCGTTGGTATAGCAACTTCACTGGCCTGCGCTATCCATTGTGCTGTATTACCACTGTTACTCACCAGCCTGCCACTTTTTGGCATAAACATAATTCATAATAATTTTTTTGAGGCAGGAATGATCGCTCTTGCCTTTTTTATTGGTTCCCTGGCCTTATTTCATGGTTATAAGCGCCATCGTCATCGTCCTTTACCCTTGTTTATTTTTTCAACCGGGTTCATTTTGCTCGTTTTGAAGGGAATTTTTCTTTCCTACGAGGTTGTCTTGTTAGTTCCTGCAGTTTTGCTGATTCTTACCGGGCATTTCTTCAACTATCTTTTTTGCCGCAAAGCCAATCATTGTCATTCCGCTGACTGTAATCATTAATGCCGGAAGCATATTCATATCGGGTGATCCCGTTTTGTGGTAAGCTTTTTATGATATTTGCTTCTGAAATATTTTTATGAAAAAAATTAGTTTGTTACCGGCCCTATTTTTTTCGATCGTGGCTTTTACCCAGTCAGGCGATGAACTTACCATCCGTAAAGTTTTGGATAACCAGATTAAAGCATGGAACAAAGGTGACATCGAAGGTTTCATGCAGGGATACTGGAAAAATGATTCATTGATGTTCATTGGAAAAAACGGCATTAATTGGGGATGGCAAACCACCCTGGAGAATTACAAAAAAAGCTATCCTGATACGACTGCTATGGGCAAACTCTCATTTGATATTATCCTTGTAAAAAAACTTTCCCGGGAATATTATTATGTTGTTGGGAAATGGATGCTCAACAGACGTATCGGGGATCTAAGCGGGCACTATAACTTACTTTTCAAAAAGATCAATGGCACATGGCTCATTATTGCCGATCATAGCAGCTGATCATTTCTTCTCCGAAGGAGTCCTTGTGGACCACATGCGATAATAAGAATAGAGAAGTGCAAGAAGACTTAAGATAAACCAGGCAAAAAAAAGAATATTGCCGGCAGACAATTTTCCATTAATAGTAGCATACCCCCAATATAGCCCTCCAAGAACATTCAGGGCCATCCAAAGCAAACCATAACAAAGGGAATTGAGAACTTTAAACAAATACTTTCTTACTTCTGGTTCCATCCCCTGCGGCATATATCACGTTTGATGTTGTAAGGTACTACTTCAACGTGAAGTCGTGTCCAAAGGACTCTCCGACGGAGTCCTTTGGACCGTTTGAGAGGCTCCATCGTGAGATTCTTCTAGACAGGTTCTCACAGATACCACAGATTTTCACCGATTTTTTCTGTGTATATCTGTGAAATCTGTGAGAGTCAAATTTGTTGCCGGCGAAGCATGAGTCACTCATTGGGAAACTATTTGAGCTATGCCAATACCGACAATCAGGGATCATTTGATCAACAATTGATTGAAGGCAACCGAATCACCGCTGAAGACATCAAAATCCACCGGTGATAAAACCCCGTTCACTCTTCCATTATCATTATGCTGCCAAAAAACCCAATCTCGTTTTATCCGTGGCTGCCGCGGTTGATAATAATGTGCCACCCATAAAGGATAATCATCAAAATCATTTCCCAGGTTTTGTTTGTAAAAATCAATATTGGTGTAAATGATCGGCTTAACGTTGTAATTTGTTTGTATAACATTCAACCACTTTCTCACTTCATTTTTTATTATGCCTTTTGACACACCATAAGTTTGCTCGATATCGAGTACGGGGGGCAGATCACCTGTTTTTAAGTCAACAGCCTTGACAAAATTTTCAGCCTGCATTCTGCCATCTTTTGTAGCTAAAAAAAAGTGATACGCTCCCCTGACCATTCCCGCATCCTTCGATCTTTTCCAGTTTCTTTTAAATTGCGGATCGGTATTCCCGATTCCTTCTGTTGCTTTTATAAAAACAAAACCCAGCTTAACTTTTTTTACCTGCATAGAGCTGACGGCGTCCCAGGCAATCATTTGCTGGTATTTTGAAACATCAATGCCATGAATCGAATATTCTATGGGAATGGAAATTCCGAATTCCGGGTAGCGGACAAACCTGGCCCGCCCGTATAACCACCATTGGTAACCAACATAACCTGCCAACATCAATAAAGCAGCCAGGACAATCAAAAACACAGAACGCACCAGGCGTCTTTTCTTTTGCAAACGCATGAAGCAAATATAATCGCTGATACTTTCGTTAAATGTTATCCCATAAAATAAAAAAAGGACAATCATTCATTATCTCTGCATTTAGTTGGAATTTGTAAATTGTGAATGAAACCTGATTCTTGATTTCCAATACAAAAATTTTAAACAATGAAGTCAACAACCTTTTTACTAACTATTTCTGTGTTTCTATTTTCATGTGTCAGTTCAAAAAAATTTAAAAAATCCCAGGCTGATTACGCCACGCTGCAAACACAATACAGCCAGTTGCAGGGAAATCTGAATGATTGTAACACTCAAAAAGCTGACCTGACCAGGCAAAACGAGGGACTGCAGGGCCAGATCGATGGGCTGAATAAACAAGTTTCATTACTTAAAGAAAACAATACACAGGCATTAAAACAACTGGAGGATATGTCCGTGATCTCCGCGTCGCAGGCAGAAAGCATTAAAAAATCGATGGAGAACATCGGCGCCAAAGATGTTTACATACAGTCTTTGCAAGAGCAAATGGCCCGAAAAGATTCACTCAATATGGCCCTGGTGATGAATTTGAAAGGGGCCGTTGGCAATTTAGATGACCAGGACATTAACATCAAAGTGGATAAAGGCGTCGTGTATATTGATATCTCAGACAAGCTTCTTTTCAAGAGCGGCAAGTATGAAGTGACAGACCAGGCAAAAACTGTCCTGGGAAAAGTTGCTCTTGTACTGAAAAATCAACCTGATATTGAGTTTATGGTAGAGGGTCATACGGATAATGTTCCATATCGTAAGGGTGTATTGCTTGATAATTGGGATCTGAGTTGCAAAAGAGCAACTTCAGTGATTCGCATTCTTCAAAATCAATATGGACTGGACCCTGCAAAAATGGCTGCAGCCGGTCGCAGTGAATATAAACCGGTTACAGACAATGATACCCCTGAAGGAAAAGCCGCTAACCGTAGAACGAGAATTGTTATTTTACCACAGCTTGACCAATTCTTTAAATTGCTTGAAACAAAAAAGAACTGACGCCTCAAGTCATACAAAAGGCCATCTCCCCGGGGATGGCCTTTTTGTTTCAAAAATTGTTTAAGATCAAAGCATAATAATAAAGGATATTTTTGCAAAATGAGTACGATAAAAATAGGCCTGGTGCAAATGAGTTGCACAGCTAATAAGGAGGAAAATTTGCAAAAAGCGGTTACCAGGGTTGGTGAAGCGGCCAAAAAAGGAGCACAAATAATCTGCTTGCAGGAATTATTTACCTCTTTATATTTCTGTGACGAAGAAAATTATGACCATTTCAAACTGGCAGAATCTATACCCGGCGCTTCTACTGATGCCCTATGCAAAACGGCCAAAGAAAATCAAGTGGTGATCATCGCCTCCTTATTTGAGAAAAGAACACAGGGAATTTATCACAACACAACCGCCGTGATCGATGCAGACGGAAAATATCTTGGCAAGTATCGCAAGATGCATATTCCGGATGATCCTTCGTACTATGAAAAATTTTATTTCACTCCCGGTGATCTTGGGTATAAAATTTTTAAAACAAAATTTGCAAACATCGGCGTGCTGATCTGCTGGGATCAATGGTATCCTGAAGCAGCGAGAATCACTTCACTGATGGGTGCGGAAATTTTATTTTATCCCACCGCCATTGGTTGGGCAACCTCGCAGGACGAAAAAACAAATACAGAGCAATACAATGCCTGGCAAATAATTCAGAGAAGTCATGCTGTGGCTAATGGCGTTCACGTTGTAAGTGTAAACCGTGTAGGCCTTGAACAAAATGGCACGATGAAATTCTGGGGCGGTTCATTTGTCTCAAATCCATTTGGTACAGTGTTGGCGCAAGCTTCGCATGATAAGGAAGAGGTGATCGTCCAGGAAATCGACACTGAAAAAACGGACACTTACCGCACTCACTGGCCATTCCTTCGTGACCGCCGGATCGATTCCTATCAACCCATCACAAACAGGTTTATTGACGAAGAAGTTAAGGGTTAATGATTCATAGTTCATGGGGCGATACAATAAACACTAATAACATTATGAACAATGAACAAACCCCAAAGCAATTAGGTTACTATTTCCCTGCCGAATTTGCTCCACATAAAGCTACCTGGCTAAGCTGGCCACATAAAGAAGCAAGCTGGCCGGGGAAAATTCATACGATTTATCCATACTACTGCCAGTTTATAAAAGAGCTGACTGCCGGTGAAAAAGTTTGTATCAATGTGAATGATGAAGCAATGAAAAATTTTGCTGTTGACCATCTCCAGGCAGAGAACGTTGATCTTGGTAAAATAGAGTTCTTTCTTCATCCCACTAACGATGCATGGTGTCGTGATCACGGACCTGCGTTTTTAATCAATCCAAAAGCTGAACAGAAAAAAATAATTGTTGACTGGAACTATAATGCCTGGGGAAATAAATATCCTCCTTTCGATCTCGATGACATAATTCCCACGCTGATAGCAAAATATTTTGGAATTCCCGTTTATCACCCCGGGATCATTATGGAGGGAGGGTCAGTGGATTTTAATGGAAATGGAACATTGATCACATCGACAGCTTGCCTTTTAAATGAGAATAGAAATCCGCATTTGAACCGGGAGCAGATTGAAAATTACCTCTGTAGTTATTACGGTGTTGATCAAATTCTTTGGGTGAATGAAGGAATTGTCGGTGATGATACCGATGGGCATATTGATGATACGGTCCGCTTTGTAAACGAAGACACAGTGCTCACCGTTGTAGAGGAAAATAAAAATGATGGGAACTATGAGCTGCTGCAGAAAAATTTAAAAGACTTGAAGCAGATGCGTTTGTTGAACGGAAAGCAATTAAATATTGTTGAACTGCCGATGCCCAATGAAGTTCTTTACGAAGACCAGCGATTACCGGCTTCTTATGCAAATTTTTATATTTCCAATCGATCTGTAATAGTTCCGACCTACAGATGCAACAGGGATAAAAAAGCCCTTGATATTATACAAGAATGTTTTCCGGAAAGGAAGATTGTCGGTATTGATTCTACAGAAATTATTTGGGGGCTCGGAAGCTTTCATTGCCTTAGTCAACAGGAGCCCGCTGTTTAGCTTGTTTAAGAAATTTTCTTAATGTCAGGGCGTTTTCAATTCCGTATCCGAACCAATCATTGTTAAAAAAAATCCAGAGGTCATGTCCCTCATCGAGCCATCTTTTAAATAACCTGGAATATTTTTTCAGAGTTGCGCTATGGTATTTTGTATTATACAATGTTCCCGGTCCATGAAAACGGAAATAAATATTTTTTGAAGTGACCACTTCAGCGTAAGGGAAATAATTTCCTGAATGAGAGATAACAAAGGCAACACCATATTTTGTCATCAGAGAGTAACTACTGTCTGTCATCCATGATTCATGACGAACTTCAATGGCAAAATTGTAAGAAGAATATTTTTCTTTGAAAAGTTTATATAGATGTTCTGTGATATTGTAATCAAATGAGACCATCCGGGGTAATTGTATCAGCACCGGGCCCATTCTCCCTTGCATTGGAGCGAATATCGAAAAAAAACGTTCCAGCGGTTCTTCCGGTTCCCTTAGCTTTTTCATGTGTGTGAGATAGCGGCTCAACTTGGGGCAAAATCGAAAACTCTTTGGCACTTCATTCATCCAATTGATCACCGTCTGTCTTGATGGTAATCGATAAAAGCTGTTGTTGATCTCTGTACAGTCAAATGTCTTTGCATAATAAGAAAGCCAATCTGCAGATTTCATTTTCGTCGGATAAAAAATTTCGGTCCAGTCTTTATAACTCCAGCCGGAAGTACCGATACGAAATTTTCCATTCATGTTATCGGAATAACCAAATTCGGGCCACATAGAGTTTCCCCTGAGAAGTGGTAGGCTCATTAAAATATTTCCATAATTCTCAGGCTCAGCTATATTCGCAATCTTGCTACTGAATTGCTTAACTTTATTATAACCGACTGTTGCCATGGCTACGATCATTGACATTAAATTACCAAGAGCAATAGCTACCGCTTTACGTATCCCTCAAAATGATCCGCAGAGACAACAAATTCGCGTCTTAAAAAAACTGCTGAAGAAAGCCCGGTTCACTGAATTTGGTCAGTATCACATGTTTGATGAGATTTTGTTTGGCCGTGATGTCCGCGAAGCCTTCCAGGAGTTGGTCCCGGTGCATGATTATAATAAGATCTACAATCGCTGGTGGAAAAAAACACTCGATGGTGTGCCCGATGTAACCTGGCCAGGAAAAATCAAATATTATGCACTGAGTTCGGGCACCTCCGAAGCTGCCAGTAAATATATACCTATAACCAGGGATATGCTGCGCAGCAATACCGTCAATTATATTCGCCAGCTTATTACGCTGTTCAATTATGAAAAGCTTCCACGCAATGCAATGACGAAGGGATTTTTGATGATTGGGGGAACAACAGATCTCCAGAAGGGAAAAGCCGGGTGGTATGCCGGCGATCTCAGTGGCATACTGGCAAAAAAACGACCCTTTTGGTTTCAAAGTTTTTATAAACCCGGCGGTCACATTGCAGCTATCAAAGACTGGAATCAAAAGCTAAATGAAATTGTAGAACATGCAAAGGAATGGGACATCGGCTATATAGTAGGCGTGCCTGCCTGGTGTCAAATGTGCATGGAAATGGTGATTGAAAATTATGGAGTGAGTAATATTCATGAGATCTGGCCCAACTTTGGCTTTTTTGTACATGGAGGGGTAGCTTTTGAGCCTTACAAAAAGGGGTTTGAAAAATTATTAGGCAAACCAATTGTTTACATAGAAAATTATTTGTCGAGTGAGGGATTTATTGGTTACAAGGATAGGGAAAATGCAAGAGGCATGCGATTGATAGTAAATAATAATATCTATATGGAGTTCGTGCCCTTCGATGAAAAAAATTTTGACAGTGATGGGAAAATGGTTGACAATCCGGGGGCTTTAACCATTAGCGAGGTTGAGGAAGATAAAGATTATGCGTTACTCATCAGTACAAATGCAGGCGCCTGGAGGTATTTGCTAGGGGATACGATTCGTTTTGTAAATAAAGAACGTGTAGAAGTGGTAATTACAGGAAGAACAAAACATTTTTTGAGTCTCGTTGGTGAACACCTTAGTGTGGAGAATATGAATAAGGCGGTTGAAGTTGCAAGCAATGAGATGAACATCAGTATTCCTGAATTCACTGTAGTTGGATTTCCCTATCAAAACCTTTTTGCTCATAAATGGTATGTTGCCTGCAACGACATGGTAGACCCGAATGAAGTGATAAAGAGAATTGATAAGCAAATTTGCATCCTCAACGATGACTATGCAGTCGAAAGAACAAGTGCCCTGAAAGAAGTTTTTATAGAAGTATTACCCGAAGAAAAATTTTTGCAATTCATGAGTCAAAAAGGAAAATTGGGAAGCCAGCATAAATTTCCAAGGGTTTTAAAAGGGAAAATGCTTGATGACTGGAATAAGTTCCTTGAAAATGGAAAGGTTTGAAATAAATATTTCCGCGAAAGCCGCTATTAGCCTCATTCTTGATACCTTTGTGCCCCTCGTTTATATATGTCGCAGTTGCTGGAAAAAATTGATAAAGATCGTTTACCGCGCCACATAGCAATTATTATGGATGGCAATGGCCGGTGGGCAAAGGAACAGGGACATGACCGGCTTTTTGGTCATTTTCATGGTGTTGAAAGTGTCCGCAACATTGTTGAAGGTTGTGCAGAATTGGGTATCCAATATCTCACTCTTTATGCTTTTTCCACTGAAAATTGGGATAGGCCGGAATATGAAGTGATTGGTCTCATGGAATTACTGGTAAACACCATCCGTGACGAAGTTGAAAGCCTTCATAAGAACAATATCAAACTCCATGTAATCGGGGATATGAACATGTTGCCAGATTACGCAAGAAAAGAGCTTAACGAAGCTCTCGAAATCACTAAAAATAACAAGGGACTCAATCTCATTATGGCACTAAGTTATAGCGGGAGGTGGGAGCTCCTCAATGCTGTCAAAAATATAGCCCACGAAATAAAAGAAAACAGGCTTACTGTAGAGGAGATCGATCAAACTACACTACAGCGATTTTTATGTACCAGTGAGTTTCCCGACCCGGAATTGATGATACGAACTAGCGGCGAGTTCAGAATCAGTAATTTTTTATTATACCAGTTGGCCTACGCCGAGCTGTATTTTACCAATGTTCGCTGGCCCGACTTCAGAAAAGAAAACTTGTACGAAGCCATTCTCGATTACCAAAACAGGGAAAGGAGATTTGGAAAAACGAGTGAACAAATTGAATCTGTAGTCAAATAAGTCATAAAAGTCCTTGTTCATTGATATGATACATTTCTTTAACAAAACACTTTCAATATTTCCCGCTAGTTTGCTGACAAAACCCAGTTTCATTGA
>CAVTSY010000002.1:0-83218 GCA_963737475.1 uncultured Bacteroidota bacterium | reverse complement strand
CTGCTTTTTTGACCACTCTTCTTTTTTCTGTATTCATCTTGCATGCACAGGAAGATACTACGAAACCTACTTCAGTTGATCCCAATCTTCTTGCTCTTGAAAATGCCAGGGTCGCAAAAGAATATACCATCGCCGGAATAAAATTAACAGGTGCTCATTACCTGGACACTTCTATTGTATTATCAATTGCCAGTATCCAGGTTGGTGACAAGGTATTATATCCGGGAGGTGACCTTTTCTCAAAATCGATTCAAAACCTATGGAGACAAAAACTTTTTTCTGATATACAGATCTATATAACAAAAAGGGAAGGAGATAATATCTGGATCGAGATCGTTGTAACGGAGAGACCCCGCCTGGGAGATTTTAAATTCGAGGGCGTCAAAAAATCCGAAGAGGATGATCTGAAAGGGAAGGTGGGATTAGTAAAACAAACGATCATCACAGAAAATATGCGCCGTCGCGCAGTGGAAGCCATTACAAAATATTATACTGATAAAGGTTTTAAAAATGTAACTGTCAATATCGAGGAGACACCGGATTCCAGTTTTGTGAACTCCAACTTTATTGTCTTCCATGTTGATAAAGGAAGAAAGACCCGTGTTGATAATATCTTTTTTAATGGGAATGACAACGTCTCGAATACTAAATTGAAAAAACAACTGAAGGGTACAAAGGAAATGACAAAGATCACTTTGTTTCCTTCTAATGATGTAGATCCCTATGGAAAAGATTCAAGCACTACATTCAATGATTACATGAAAGACTGGGGACCTCTGACACCATCAAAGACAAAAGCTTTTTTGGATCCCTACTTTCGGTTTAAACTATTCAATTCTGCAAAGTTTGACGCAAAAAAATACGAAGAGGACAAGGAAAGAGTAATTACCTACTACAATTCAATTGGCTACAGGGATGCCCAGATCGTTGCCGACACACAATATAATTCAACCAACGGTAATATCGACGTTGCATTGAAACTGTTGGAAGGGCATAAATATTATTTTGGGAATATCACCTGGAAAGGCAATGCCAAATATTCAGACTCAATACTTACGGTTCTACTGGGCATTCATAAAGGTGATGTATATAACATTCAGACGCTCAACAAAAAACTAGGAAAGGAACTATCTCCCGAGGGAGGCGATATCAGTGGCCTCTATATGGATGATGGTTATTTATTTTTCCGTGTTGATCCTGTTGAAACAGCCGTGTATAATGATACTATCGATTATGAAATAAGAATGGTGGAAGGTCCCCAGGCAAGGATAAAAAATGTGACCATTGCCGGCAATGAAAAGACAAAAGATTATGTTATCCGCCGTGAACTACGCACTATCCCGGGTGAATTGTTCAATCGCTCAGAGGTTATTCGTTCAGTGCGCGAATTAGGAAATCTGCAATATTTTAACCAGGAAAAAATCAACCCGGGTGTTGTTCCAAACGCTGAAGATGGCACCGTGGACATTAACTGGACCCTTGAAGAAAAATCTTCGGATCAGTTAGAGCTTTCCGCAGGATGGGGCGGTGGTATTGGTTTAACGGGAACACTCGGTGTTTCTTTTAATAACTTTTCCATCAAGAACATCTTCAATAAAGAAGCGTGGGATCCATTACCACAGGGCGACGGACAAAAATTAAGCTTACGTTACCAGTCCAATGGAAGGGCATTTAACTCATACAATGCTTCCTTTACCGAACCCTGGCTGGGAGGAAAGAAGAGAAACTCATTGACACTTGCTTACTATCACAGCAAGTTCTCAAATGCATTTGATCCTGTTACGGGTCTTCCTAGCAGGGAAAGATCTAATACCAATTATTTAAAAACGACCGGTATTTCTGTTTCACTTGGCAAACAACTTAAATGGCCTGACGACTATTTTAGCCTTGTGTATTCAATCAATTTTACCAAGTACCAAATGAAAAATTATCCAATATTCGAAGGAATGGATAATGGGACTTCGACAAATGTCAGCTTTAAGATCGCCTTGCAACGTTCATCTGTTTTTGACCCGATCTTTCCCCGCAGCGGTTCCAATTTTATTGGCAGTGTACAATTTACACCTCCTTATTCTGCGATCAATCCGAGTCTTATAACCTCGGTCAATCCCTATAAAACTCCGGAATACCACAAATGGCGCTTTACAGCCGAATGGTATGTACCAATAGGAAGAGCAACTGGTGAGGACAAGAACAGGCAGTTTGTTTTAAAGATGGCCGCCAAGTACGGCTTCATGGGACGATACACAAAAAAACTTGACTTTTCACCATTTGAAAGATTCCAGTTAGGAGACGCAGGATTGACCAATAATTATGGTTTATTGGGATATGATATCATTGCCCAAAGGGGTTACCCGGTATACGAAAGCTCTGATCCCACTGTTAACCCGGATCAAAGCAGTGCTTCAAAATTCTTTACTATTTTTAATAAGTACCAATTGGAACTGCGCTATCCTTTAGTAACTAACCCGAGTAGTACAATTTATGGTCTTACATTCTTTGAGGCGGCCAACGGTTGGTACGACTTCAAAGACTATAATCCATTTCGCCTGCGTAGAAGCGCCGGAGTAGGTATGCGATTCTTTTTACCGATGTTTGGCTTACTTGGCTTTGATTATGGTATTGGTATTGATCGACTTGGTCCCAATGTCAAGCTCAAAGATGCATCACGCTTTACCTTTATGCTTGGCTATGAACCAGAATAAGAAGAAAAGAAAACTTATACGAAGCCATTCTCGACTACCAAAACAGGAAAAGGAGATTTGGAATAACGAGTGAACAAATTGAATCTGTAGTCAAATGAGTCATAAACGGCCTGATTTATTGACCAATATGACACATTTCTTTAACAAAACACTTTCAATATTTCCGTTAATTTGCCGACAAATCCAGCTTAATCCTATAAATACAAGCCCACATTGACTGTACAAATTTCCAGATTGATTGAATATAAACCCATGCAACGACTTTTATTGAGAACTGCTTTTTTCTTGATCACTCTTCTTTTTTCTGTATTCATCTTGCATGCACAGGAAGATACTACGAAACCTACTTCAGTTGATCCCAATCTTCTTGCTCTTGAAAATGCCAGGGTCGCAAAAGAATATACCATCGCCGGAATAAAATTAACAGGTGCTCATTACCTGGACACTTCTATTGTATTATCAATTGCCAGTATCCAGGTTGGTGACAAGGTATTATATCCGGGAGGTGACCTTTTTTCAAAATCGATTCAAAACCTATGGAGACAAAAACTTTTTTCTGATATACAGATCTATATAACAAAAGTAGAGGGAGATAATATCTGGATCGAGATCGTTGTAACGGAGAGACCCCGCCTGGGAGATTTTAAATTCGAGGGCGTCAAAAAATCCGAAGAGGACGATCTGAAAGGGAAAGTTGGATTAGTAAAACAAACGATCATCACAGAAAATATGCGCCGTCGCGCAGTGGAGGCCATTACAAAATATTATACTGATAAAGGTTTTAAAAATGTAACTGTCAATATCGAAGAGACACCGGATTCCAGTTTTGTGAACTCCAACTTTATTGTCTTCCATGTTGATAAAGGAAGAAAGACCCGTGTTGATAATATCTTTTTTAATGGGAATGATAACGTCTCGAATACTAAATTGAAAAAACAACTGAAGGGTACAAAGGAAATGACAAAGATCACTTTGTTTCCTTCTAATGATGTAGATCCCTATGGAAAAGATTCAAGCACTACATTCAATGATTACATGAAAGACTGGGGACCTCTGACACCATCAAAGACAAAAGCTTTTTTGGATCCCTACTTTCGGTTTAAACTATTCAATTCTGCAAAGTTTGACGCAAAAAAATACGAAGAGGACAAGGAAAGAGTAATTACCTACTACAATTCAATTGGCTACAGGGATGCCCAGATCGTTGCTGACACACAATACAATTCGACCAACGGTAATATCGACGTTGCATTGAAACTGTCGGAAGGGCATAAATATTATTTTGGGAATATCACCTGGAAGGGAAATGCCAAATATTCAGACTCAATACTTACGGTTCTACTGGGTATTCATAAAGGTGATGTATATAACATTCAAACGCTTAACAAAAAACTAGGAAAGGAACTATCTCCCGAGGGAGGCGATATCAGTGGCCTTTATATGGATGATGGTTATTTGTTTTTCCGTGTTGATCCTGTTGAAACCGCGGTGTATAATGATACTATCGATTATGAAATAAGAATGGTGGAAGGTCCCCAGGCAAGGATAAAAAATGTGACCATTGCCGGCAATGAAAAGACAAAAGATTATGTTATCCGCCGTGAACTACGCACTATCCCGGGTGAACTGTTCAATCGCTCAGAAGTTATTCGTTCAGTGCGTGAATTAGGAAATCTGCAATATTTTAACCAGGAAAAAATTAATCCGGGTGTTGTTCCAAATGCTGAAGATGGCACAGTGGATATTAACTGGACCCTTGAAGAAAAATCTTCGGATCAATTGGAGCTTTCCGCAGGATGGGGCGGTGGCATTGGTTTAACGGGAACACTCGGTGTTTCTTTCAATAACTTTTCCATCAAGAACATCTTCAATAAAGAAGCGTGGGATCCATTACCACAGGGCGACGGACAAAAATTAAGCTTACGTTACCAGTCCAATGGAAGGGCATTTAACTCATACAATGCTTCCTTTACCGAACCCTGGCTGGGAGGAAAGAAGAGAAACTCATTGACACTTGCTTACTATCACAGTAAGTTCTCAAATGCATTTGATCCTGTTACGGGACTTCCTGATAAGTCGAGATCTGATTCGAATTATTTAAAAACAACCGGCATTTCTGTTTCACTTGGCAAACAACTTAAATGGCCTGACGACTATTTTAGCCTTGTGTATTCAATCAATTTTACCAAGTACCAAATGAAAAATTATCCAATATTCGAAGGAATGGATAATGGGACTTCGACAAATGTCAGCTTTAAGATCGCCTTGCAACGTTCATCTGTTTTTGACCCGATCTTTCCCCGCAGCGGTTCCAATTTTATTGGCAGTGTACAATTTACACCTCCTTATTCTGCGATCAATCCGAGTCTTATAACCTCGGTCAATCCCTATAAAACTCCGGAATACCACAAATGGCGCTTTACAGCCGAATGGTATGTACCAATAGGAAGAGCAACTGGTGAGGACAAGAACAGGCAGTTTGTTTTAAAGATGGCCGCCAAGTACGGCTTCATGGGACGATACACAAAAAAACTTGACTTTTCACCATTTGAAAGATTCCAGTTAGGAGACGCAGGATTGACCAATAATTATGGTTTATTGGGATATGATATCATTGCCCAAAGAGGTTACCCGGTATATGAAAGCTCTGATCCCACTGTTAACCCGGATCAAAGCAGTGCCTCAAAATTCTTTACCATTTTTAATAAGTACCAGTTGGAACTGCGTTATCCTTTAGTAACTAACCCGAGTAGTACAATTTATGGTCTTACATTCTTTGAGGCGGCCAACGGTTGGTACGACTTCAAAGACTATAATCCATTCCGCCTGCGTAGAAGCGCCGGAGTAGGCATGCGATTCTTTTTACCGATGTTTGGTCTGCTTGGCTTCGATTATGGTATTGGTATTGATCGACTTGGCCCCAATGTCAAGCTCAAAGATGCATCACGCTTTACCTTTATGCTTGGCTATGAACCAGAATAGATCTGCTTCCAGCGACAAAAGGCCCTGTTCCCGCAATGTAAACCTCTTATTCAATTCTATTCATTATAAATTGAACAACATGAAAACAATATTGCTTACGGCGTGTAGCTTATTGCTAATAGCCCTGGCCAGTACGGCACAGAAATATGCCATTATTGACACCAGGTATATCCTCGATAAAATGCCCGAGTACAAATCGGCCCAGGCGAAGCTTGATGACATTGCCGCGGGCTGGCAAAAAGAAATAGACAGTCTGCAGTCAGAGCTCAATAAAATGTATAAAGATTATGATGCTGAACAAGTGATGTTAAGTGACGACCTGCGCAAGAAAAGGGAAGCCCAGCTTTTTACAAAAGAAAAATACCTGAGAGATCAGCAACGCAACCGCTTTGGTTTTGAAGGTGATCTGTTCAAAAAAAGGCAGGAATTGATAAAACCCGTTCAGGACAAGGTTTACAACGCCGTCCAAAAAATTGCTACAACAAGAGGCTACGATTTTATCCTTGATAAAAGTGAAGGAATTACCGTTATCTTTGCCGACCCAAAACTGGACAAAAGCGATGATGTGCTCAGGGAGTTAGGCATTAAATAAAAAACCGGTTTGGCGGGCAACCAATTATTCTAAAAAACAATCTTAAAACAACTACAGTCACTGAAACGAACTGTAAAAAACCGAAGGTCAAAAATTAAATCATGAAAAAAATTATTTCATTAGTAGTAATTGCATGTGGGTTGCTGGCAGCCATCAATGCCAATGCACAAACAAAAATCGGATACATCAGGATCGATGACGTTGTGGGCCTGATGCCCGAAGCCGCCAAAATAGATACTTTACTGCAGAAGTATCAAAATGACTCGTTGAATCAAACGCTAAACAATATTGTGCAGGAATATCAATACAAGGATAGCATGCTGACCAAGGTGGATACCTCAAAAACACCGAAACAGGTCCTGAATCAATTACGTACTGATGTAAATGTGCTTGCTTACCAGATACAAAACTGGCAAAGTCTTGCCGGACAGGCATACGAGAACAAACAACAACAATTATTAGCACCTCTTTATAACAAAGCGATTACGGCTGTGAGAACAGTGGCAAAAGAAAAAGGATATGCTTATGTCGTTTCTAAAGATGCATTTCTTGTTGCCCCCGATGGGGATGACCTGTTACCCGCAGTAGCTACAAAATTGGGAGTTAAAATTCCTCCGGGCATGACGACGCAAAGACCAGCAGCTGGCAAACCGAATCAATAAATTGTTCAAACTTATTTTCAAAGCCCCGCCGAATGGCGGGGCTTCTTATTTTTGTAATATGCCTTTACAAAATCCAATTGGCGTTTTTGATTCCGGTTTCGGCGGACTAACGGTATTGAAAGAGATCGTAAAAAATCTCCCCAGATACGATTACACTTATTTAGGTGATAATGCAAGAGCCCCGTATGGCAATCGATCCTTTGAAACGGTTCATCGTTATACACTTGAGTGTGTAAAATGGTTTTTTTCAAAAGGCTGTCACTTAGTAATTCTTGCCTGCAATACAGCTTCAGCAAAGGCATTGCGAACCATACAACAAAATGACCTCCCAAAGATTGACAAAGAAAAAAGAGTGCTGGGTGTTATCCGGCCTACCACAGAAGTGATTGGTAGCTTTTCTGAATCCAAGCATGTGGGAATCCTGGGAACCACTGGAACGATCAACTCAAATTCATATGTATTGGAGATTCAAAAATTTTACCCTGATCTGAAAGTATATCAGCAAGCCTGCCCGATGTGGGTGCCTCTGGTCGAAAATAATGAATACGATAACCATGGCACCGATTTTTTTATAAAAAAATATATCCAGCAACTCCTGGGTCAGAATGAAGCGATAGATACGATCTTATTAGCCTGTACACATTATCCATTGCTGATGGACAAAATAAAAGAGTATTCACCGGCAGATATGAGAATTTTAAGCCAGGCTGAAATTGTAGCTAAAAGTCTTGCCGATTATTTGCGACGTCATCCTGAAATTGAAAGCAAGTGCAGTAAAAATGGTTCCCGGGAATTTTATACAACCGATTCTACTGAGGATTTTGATAACCATGCCAGCACATTTTTCGGGGAAAGCGTACGATCGAAACATTTGGACCTGGATCGCGGATGACGCGGATTAGATCACAGATGACACGGACCATTAACCGATTTCGCAGAATTTATCCCGGTTAGTGGATAGGCTGCTGGAATACCATTCTGCTAATCAGTGAAAATCCCGCAAAGATCTGTGAAATCCGTGATCAAACCCTTACCTTTGCCGTCCTTTCACAAACCATAGGTGTGGTGACCTGTGGGAAGGAGATGAAACTGGTCCGTTCTCCCGGATCGTATTTCAAAAAATATTACGGAGGAAACCTCCAAAGGAGTCCTTTGGACCTTCGGAACAAAAAGAATTTTATGAAACGTACATTTCAACCACATCGACGCCGCAGAAAATCAGTTCATGGTTTTCGCAAACGCATGCAAACTGCCAATGGCCGTAAAGTACTGGCCAGCCGCAGAAGAAAGGGTCGCAAGAAGCTGAGTGTTTCTGATGAAAGGAAACTTAAGTAATGCAGAGAAGCGCGATTGTTTTAATAATTTTATGGTCCCGAATTAAAACTTCGGGACTTTTAGTTTATAATATTTTGTGGCCAAAGAATTTACTCTTGGAAAACATGAGCGACTGAAAAGCAGGAAGCAAATTGAACAACTGTTCAGTGAAGGGAAGAATTTTCCCCTATCCCCATTTCGTATCTATTACCTGGTTACGCCACTTATCCCTAACTCTTCTTCAACTCTTCAATTCGGCACTGGCGTTTCAGGCAAAAATTTCAAAAGGGCGGTAGATAGAAACCGGATAAAACGATTGACAAGGGAGGCTTATCGTTTGCAAAAAAAACAATTGCAGGAAGCAACAATGCAAAAAAAACTTCAGCTGGATATCTTTTTCATTTATACCGGTAAAGAGCTTCCCACTTTTAACATTGTGAAGGAAAAAGTAAACATAATTTTGAACAAGTTGACAAAGATCGTAAATGAAAATAATTCTCCGGATACTTAGCCTGCCATTTATTGCGCTGATAAAGATCTATCAATGGATCATTTCTCCGTGGCTTGGACCTAAATGCAGGTTTACTCCTACCTGCTCTCAGTATGCTTTGGAGGCCTTAAAGAAATACGGGTTGTTCAAAGGCATATGGCTAGCAACAAAAAGAATTTCACGGTGCCATCCCTGGGGCGGACACGGCTATGATCCCGTACCATAGAGTCCCTTTTGCGGCCGTTCTTTAGTTTTTGAAATACTGACAACAGAGGCGCTGTTCAATTTAAAATTCACATGCAAGGTGCATCCCTTTCCGGGCGATGATACAAGTTCAACCCCACCATTAAAAGTTTCAACGCGATTAATGATATTGGTGATGCCTTGCCCTTTTCGTTTTGAATGAATGTCAAAACCGCACCCATTGTCTTCGATGACCAGGGAAATGTTATTGTTACCGTGCTCCAGGAGTATATGAACCTTCGATGCCTGAGCATGCTTTCGAATATTGTTTAGCTGTTCCTGGATAATACGATAAATTGAGATCTTAAGGTCCTCGCTGAGACTGTCTTCGTTAAGATCCAGCATCGCATATTCAATAGTTTTTTTCCCGTCGATCTGGTTATACTCTTCTGCAATCTCTTCAATGGATTCTGTTAGCGTGAGGTCACCTAAAGAGGGAGGAGCTAAAAATCTCGAGAGCTTGCGAAGCTCTTCAATGCATGAATTGATAAGGTCCTTACCACGGTTGAGCATCTCTTCCTGCCTGTCCGGATTGTGCGCAGAATTCTCAATAAATAATTTTGAGGTTGATAAAATCTGGCTCACATTGTCGTGTAATTCTCTTCCCAATTCAAATCTTTCTTTTTCCTGTGCCTTAATGGTTGCCCGGGTAATTTCCTTCTGCTTTAGAATTTTTTGTTTACTGATATGATCTTTCAACCGGTGTTTTTCTTTTTCGGCCGCTGTCAATTTTTGTTCGACCATTTTACGCTCAGTAATATCCTGGCTGGTTCCTATCACTTTCTCTGGTTTGCCATTTGCGTCATAAAGCACGTTTGACCTCTCATAAATAAATTTCGTTTCACCATTTCTTAAGACAATTTGGTGCTCCATCTCATAAGAAGAACCGGTTTCAATGCTTGCCAGAAAAGCTTTGATCATCAGGTCCCGATCTACTTCATGAAGATGACTGCAAAGGAGTTCCTTGTTCACTTTTACTCCTCCCGGTTCATATCCGAATATCCGGTAGGTCTCATCCGACCATATCAATCTGTTTGCACTTAATGGATCTTCAGTCAGATTAAGTTGCCAGCTGCCGGTTTTTGAAATTTGTTGTGAGGTTAGCAAATGTGCCTGGTTTTGCAAAAGTTTCCCTTGTGTCTCCTGTAGAATCTTGTTTTTGCTTCTGAGCCTTGCAACCATACTAAATATGATTATTCCAATGATGACAAGGACTACGACTCTTATTCCAATAAGGATGTTAATGTGCCTAATTGATTTTTCAAAATAACTGTCCGCCGCATCCTCCTGGATTTTGATCTCGTTAGCTATCGTCCGGGCAGCTTCCCGATTTTCGTGGCGCTCCAATAGTAAGGTAAGTTTTGTGTTCGCCTCATTTGCAAGTTGTTTATACTTATTTGTTATTTTATAGTTAGCATCATAGATCTGCAGAGCTGCGATGGCCATTAATAAAAAAAGAGAGAGATAACCGAAAAAAGCAACCCATCTGCCGGGAATGTTCCTTAAAGATTTTGTCATGGGGGTGGTTTGGATATTGGAACTGAATCTTTTACAACGATAAGTTATTCTTTTTATTGTGCAGTTCTCAATCAGCACAAAAAAGAAGCTGTCTCAAAACATCAAAAAAATAGATTTCACGCTACGGCGCTACGAACGCAACGTTTGAAAACCAATATAATATTCTTTGCGACATTGCGCCTTTGCGAGAAATCAAAGACTTTTGAGACAGCCTCTCTTTAGCTTGATACCTTTATGATCAGGCTTTGGAAAAATGTTCTTCTATTTTTTTCCAGTCGATCACATTCCATACTGCTTTTAAATAATCAGGCCGCCTGTTTTGATATTTTAAATAATAGGCATGTTCCCAGACATCAATACCCAAAATTGGAGTGCCCTTTATCTCAGCCACATCCATTAGAGGGTTGTCCTGGTTGGGAGTTGATGATATTTCCAGCTTTCCATCTTTTACGATTAACCAGGCCCAACCGCTTCCAAATCTTGTAGCGCCTGCCGTATTGAATTTTTCCTGGAATGCTTCAAAAGAACCAAATGTAGAATTGATGGCGTCAGCCAATTTTCCTGAAGGTTTGCCACCCGCATTTGCCGAAAGAATGGTCCAAAAGAACGAATGATTCCAGTGGCCACCGCCATTATTGCGAACAGCGGGAGAAATTTTACCTGCATTCGCTATCAATTGTTCCAAACTTTTATTTTCATGTTCGGTACCAGCAATGGCTTTATTAAGATTGTCGACATAGGCCTGGTGATGTTTGCCATGATGTATTTGCATGGTTTGACTGTCGATGTGTGGTTCCAATGCATCAAATGCATATGGTAACGCAGGTAAGGTAAACGCCATAACAATAGATTTAAGATTTAAGAATTGAGCTTTTCTGAAAAGACTACAAAATTAATCTCTTAAAGTTCACGGACGTATGAATTGTTTTTTATTTCGAAAGTGAAGCTGATTTGAGTTTGTGTAATTTCTTTCTCTTCTCCATGAAAGTTTCGATAACGCCCTTTGCTACCATATCATTCTTTACAGTTACTGCATACCATTCTACGGATCCCTGAAAGGTGGTTCGTTCTTTTTTGAAGAACTGTTTTACACCGCTGACGATATCCGTATATGTGATGCCTTGTTTGCGCTTCTTCAATGTATGGTAAATTGCCTTACTAAAAAGATCATAAACCTTTGCATCAATATTCATCTTCCCCCCGGTGTTGGGATTAAGGCATTCGATCTTCCCGGTAGATCTTGCAGGCATAATTATCGCTTCTTTTTGAAAAAATCTGTCATCAACTGTCCACATTCATCTTTTAATATTCCATGCACTAGTTCTGTTTTTGGATGAAAAGGCCAATTGGAAGCAGTAATTCTTTTGTAACCGTTTTTTTCATCCTCTGCTCCCCAAATGATCTTTTTTAGTTTGCCCCAATACATAGCTCCCGCGCACATCAGGCAAGGTTCTATGGTTACATATAAAAATGCCTGCGGCAAATATTTGCCTCCTACATAACTAAAGGCCGAGGTCAATGCGATCATTTCTGCATGAGCTGTAGGATCATTTAATTTCTCGGTCATATTATGACCGCGGGCAATTACACGGTCATTTAAAACTACGACGGCACCAATGGGAATTTCATCTTCGTCGTAGGCAAGCTTCGCTTCCTTTAAAGCCAACATCATAAAATATTCGTCAGTCATGGCTCACCGAAGATAGAATTTTTATATAAGGAGCAGCTCCATGTGCTGCTACTGATGGGATTGAAGCATTTGTTATCCAGAGATATTTTTCTCATTGCTATCCGCAATTATTTCCCGTATCGGAACTTCAGCCCCAATTCTGCACTGGTATAGTTAAAATTGTGCAATCCCTGCTGAAACTGAAAGAACAATATTTTTCTTTTGATCGTTTTGTCAAAACCGGCCCTGAATAAAATGGGCTTATCTCTCATTCTGTAGAAATACCCAAGATAGCCACTGACAGAAGTTTGAATTCTGAGATTCTTTTTATTCCATTCAAACCCGGTCCCAAAAAGAAAGGCATCGTCCTGCGGATGTCTTCTGATCTCTGCTTGCCAAAAATAGCCACCTGCCATTGCTATCCATTTTAACGCCGGATGCGAATTAAATCCTTTAGCAAATGAAACATCAAAATAATACCCGGGGGCATCGGTAAATCTTGCCGCACCAATTTCTGAAGTTGGGAAACGGTACCCGATGCGCAATGCTGACTGTATTTTTTTTGCTTTGTTGTTAAAGAGCTGGATGTTGGTATTTAAATGCAGATCTCCATGTGCATACTGATCATAATAGTGAAGAGTAAATACGTGCCGCTCCGTTTTTAATTCGTGACTCATTGTAAAATGTTCAACGGGTATCCAAAAAACATCAAACGAAACCTTGTTCTTTGCGACACAATAATTGGCGTAAAGAGCAATGTCCTGTGTATGATCATCATTTGAAAAATAAGAATGCCCGCTTAATCCAAAAGTATTGACGCTGTCAATGCTTCCATTTGTGACGCGGGGTACCGGCAATGCGTTGGGTCCAAGAAAACCCGGTGTAAATACAAGGTATTGTTCCCAGGGAGTCACTCCATCCCAGCGAACTGTCTCTTCCCACCAGGTATACGATTGTGCTGAAACAAAAAGAGGCAAACAGCACCACGACAATACTGCAAGCAATAATGGTCGCATAAGCAGACTAAGATAACTGATCACTTAATACAGGGGGATATTCTATGCCGGCTGCTTACTCTTTCCCTGCAGGTAAGAAAAAACTCCCCCTAGTATAAACAGAATAATCGTAAAATAGAACCACCCCGTGCCGTCAACCGTTACACCAGCACCGGCATTAAAATCCAGGTCGGACGATTTTAAGGAATTATCTGATTTAGCTTTTGACCTGAGATCAATAAGCATTGCTATCAGTGATACGGCAGCCAGTGCTCCAACAAACAAATTAAATTTTCCTCCTCCTTTTGGTGTTAAAAAAGCAATAAGCGCACCGATCACTCCCAATGCAAGAGCTGCAATAGCAAAAATGTTCGGGTCCTGTTTCTGAACCTTACTCTCATTTGCCGAAGGATTGTTTTGAAACCCGTTGCCAAAAATACTTTTAGTTACAACCTCTTTCCATTCTGCCCCGGTTGCAATGCCAAGACCTGTATTGTTTGCCACTGCAGTTCCATTGCATCGTATTTCAGCAAAGGGGAGCAGGAATAAGAGAATAGCGAGCAGAAATGCAATACTTGAAGGAATTTTTGTTCCAAACAGACCAGCAGGAGATGTGGATGAAGACACGGGAGCAATAGCTGGTGTTCCTTGTGTTGGTTCCATAGCAGTTAATTTTGTTATCAAAAGGTAAGAGAAACTACTGAAAAAACAATCAGGCAATCAATGTTATCTTTACATTCTTACTTTGAAATATGATAAGAACTATCTGCATTTGTGGAGCAGGCACAATGGGAACCGGCATTGCGCAGTTAGCAGCAAGCTCTGCATTGCCTGCAATTTTATATGAATTGGACAGGGGAGTTCTTGAAAAGGCAAAAAAAACGATTGACAGCAATTTGCAGTTGCTTGTTGAAAAAGGTAAAATAACATCTGAGCAAAAAGAAAAAATATTTGAAAGCGTCCATTTTACCAATGATATTAATGAGTGTGTAGCGGACGTAATTATTGAGGCCATCATTGAAAACATGGAAGCAAAAGTTCATTTGTTTAACCAGTTGGCAATAATCAATGACGATAAAACTATATTAGCCACTAATACCTCTTCTCTTTCTGTTACCGGCATAGCCCGTAAAATTCCGCAACCTGGCAGGTTCCTTGGAATGCATTTCTTTAATCCCGCGCCCATCATGAAATTGGTTGAAATCATCAATACGAATTATACAAATAAGCAAATAACGCAGGCTGTCACTGAGCTCGCCCGGCAAATGGGAAAAGTTCCTGTTGTTTGCAAAGATTCTCCCGGTTTTATCGTAAACCGTGTAGCAAGGCCCTATTATATTGAGTCGTTACGAGTGCTTGAAGAAGGCCAGGTCAGTTTACAAACCATAGATACTTTGCTTGAGGGATCGGGATTCAAATTGGGACCTTTTAAACTCATGGATCTGATCGGCAATGATATAAATTATTCCGTCAGCTGCAGTGTATATGAACAATTGAACAAACCTGAACGTTTAATGCCTTCTGCGATTCAAAAAGAAAAAGTAGAAAAAGGTGAGCTTGGAAAGAAAACCGGAAAAGGATATTACAGGTACAATTAATAATAGTGGAATAACTTTGACTAATTATTTATTTTAATTGTTAATTAAGGATGGTTTTAGTTACAGGTGGTACCGGCTTTCTTGGTGCTTATATTATTAAGGAACTGGTTGAAAGAAATTATCCTGTTCGTGCGATCCGTCGTAGTACAAGCAAGGTTCCCTTCTATATTCCTGCCAGAATTTTTGAAAAGGTAGAATGGGTTGAAGGTGATATCATGGACCCCGTTTCATTGGACGAAGCTATGGCAGATACTGATGCGGTCATCCATTCAGCCGCTATCATTTCGTTTCATAAGGCTGATAAAAAAAAGATGTATCATGTAAATGTGCAGGGAACTGCCAATGTCGTAAATGCAGCAATTGAAAAAAATATTTCCCGCTTTGTACACATCAGCTCGGTCGCGGCATTGGGGCGAAGTAAAACAGGAGGTCATGTTAACGAGGAAAGAAAATGGCAGGAGAGTAGTATACACACTCATTATGCCATTAGTAAATACAAAGCAGAAATGGAAGTATGGCGGGGTATAGGTGAAGGATTGAACGCTGTTATCATTAATCCCAGTACTGTTTTAGGTTATGGAGATTGGGACACTTCCAGCTGCAGGATCTTTAAAACGATATATAATGAGTTTCCATGGTATAGCACCGGCATCAATGGTTTTGTAGACATTGAAGACGTGGCAAGAACAACTGTTCTTCTCATGCAAAGCGATATTAAAGAACAAAGATTTATCGCTAACGGAGATAACTGGACCTTTCAGCAACTTTTTAATACCATAGCGGACGGGTTTGGGAAAAAACATCCTCATCGCAAAGCGACTCTTTTTCTTGGACACCTGGCCTGGCGAATAGAAAAATTCAAAACATTATTTTCAGGAGAAAGGCCTCTGCTTACCAGGGAAAGCGCAAGAGTGGCGAATAGTCACACCTTTTTTGAGAATGATAAATTACTAAAAGCTCTTCCGCAATTTTCCTTTACTCCATTGCAGGAAAGCATTCAAAAGACCTGTAAAAAATACCTGCACGCAATAAAAACGCTATAACAGGTGTTCTAAGAACTGTATCTTTAGAAAACAATGCATAACTATGAAAAGCTGTTTTTTTCTTTTGTCAATATTTGTCTCCACAATTGTTTTTGGCCAGTTCATCGTCACAGGAAAAGTAGTTGACTCCACAACAAAAGAGCCGTTATTTGGCGCCTCTGTCTTTGCCCAGAATACAACATCAGGAACAACAACTAACAGGGAAGGTGAGTTTTCACTATCATTAAAATCCGGGGGGTATGAACTCATCGTCTCATTTACCGGCTATCAATCCAGGGAGATTCGCATCAGCAATAATGACAATACTCCTCTTCAAATTGAGATGACAAAGGAAGAAAAGGCGATGGAGGAAGTTGTAATAAGAAGCAGCAATGAAGTAAAAGATGGCTGGGACAAATACGGAAAATTTTTCCTCGAAAATTTCATTGGTTCTACCCCCAACTCTCTGCTATGCTCCCTGCAAAACCCGGAAGCAGTTCATTTTTATTACTATAAAAAAAGTGAAAAGCTGAAAGTATTGGCAACTGAACCCATCATTATTTCAAACCAGGCTCTCGGTTATAACCTGCGGTACCAGTTGGACTCATTTATGTATTATTACAAAACCCAGGTAAGCTCTTACCGGGGTTATTGTTTTTTTTCTGAAATGGATAGCAGTTTTGCCCAGCAAAGAAAATGGAGTGTAAATCGAAAAAAAGCCTACTACGGTTCCAAACTTCAGTTTATGCGCTCGTATTACGATAGCACCTTAAATGAAGATGGTTATGAAATTGCCATGTTGGATTCTGTCTACGACAAACGATTCGATGTCATCAATAATCCTTATGACACTACGTATTACGGAGTATATGACAGTACCCATGAGGTGGAAGTTTATTATCCGAGGAAGATAAGTGTTACTTATAAGAAAAAACCAGAGCCAGAATACCTGAAAAAATTTAAACTTCCTTTAGATGTGGGATCGCAGATTTCTTATGTCGATCTTCTTGACGCTGTCGAGATCAAAGAGAATGGTTATTTCTATGATCAGAAAGATTGGGTAAGCCAGGGCTACTGGAGCTGGAAGAATTTAGCTGATCTCCTGCCGTTTGACTATATACCATAGAACTTAGAACCACGATTAACAGGATTACAAAGGATTAAAAGGAAATAAGGATAATTCTTTCACCCGCAAAATACATAAGTCCTATATAGGGGCGCTTTAATTGGAGAAAAATTCTTCTTCTGTTTTCCTGATCATCCTTCTAAATCCTATCCATCATGGTTCTCCTTCCTAATCCTATCAATCATGGTTCTGTATATTTCGGGAATTCTCTTTATCCAAACCAGTTCCTTCATTTTTTCTTTCGCATCAATAGCGGGTGAGCCAAAATAATTTTTCCCGCCTTCCAATGAAGCAGGCACTCCGCTTTGTGCATACAATACGGCGCCTTTCCCAACAGTGAGTGTTTTGCTTATGCCAACCTGTCCCCAAAGTATTACTTCATCTTCAATGATAGTAGCGCCGGCAATGCCTACCTGCGCCGCAAACAAACAGTTCTTTCCGATTATGGTATCATGACCAATATGAACAAGATTATCCATTTTTGTACCGGCACCAATGACCGTATCGCCACTTACACCACGATCGATCGTACACCCCGCACCAATTTCAACAAATTCCTCAATGATCACCCTCCCGCAACTATTCATCTTTCTATAGTGCACATCCCGATTTGTTTTTTTGTTGTAGTAAAATGCATCGCTGCCAATTATCGTTCCGGCTTGTATGATCACATTGTTACCGATTATGCAATGATCCAATATGATCACGTTGGGATGAATGATACAATTGCTGCCAATGCTTACATGATTACCGATGTAGGCATTCGGCATTATGACTGTTGTATTATCAATGGTTGAAGTATGGCTAACCATTCGCATAGATGGCTCAAAGGGACGAAAATGATTTACCAGTTTCAGATAGGCCTCAAAAGGATCTTCCACGATCAATAAAGCCTTTCCTTCGGGATAGGTCGTTTCTTTATTGATGATGATAAACGTAGCGGCAGAATGAATACAGGTTTCATAATATTTTGGATGATCCACGAATACGATATCACCGTTCTCCACTTTATGTATTTCATTAATTCCCGTGGTCTTTCCTTCTTTGTTTCCAACCAGTTTAGCCCCTATAAATTCAGCTATCCATGATACAGGAACAGGTTTTTCAAATCGCATACAATGATTTTTGTGCAAAGGTAACTATCACCCGTTTGTATGTATCCGCTGACTAAAAATTGCCTTTTAGTTGTTTTTAATGGCTTATGTTCTGCCATTTTAAAAAATTCTTTTTTCTGGTTTAGCTAAGAAAAAGTGAATTGGATACGCTGTATTTTGTAACCGGTATAGCATTCAATAACTGCTGTATAGAACTTCGGGATGAAAATTAAATTTATGGAACACTGATGGATAAAGGGTTTCAGCTGGCAATAAAAAAACAAAAAATGAAATAGGATCATTGAACTGCTTTGTTTTTGTCAATGAACTTAAAAAATAAGTCGCAAAAACGATGGTCCTTATCCACAAGCAAATAAAAAATGTTAATAAAATTCTTTACAAAATTTTTTTAGTTCGCAAAAATTATTTTTAATATTGTGTAGGGAAATTTATTTCCCGGTACTTACTAACCCATCCATTATAATTATCCCGACTTCAGTCGGGATTTTTCTTTTCTGATTTTTTGAAGATTTTTTCATGTATAGTGTTGATTTCCGCCAATGAAAAGTATAAGCGCAATTGCAATGCAATTCCAATACCTTTACTGCAAACAAAACTTTATTCATGCTAAAATCCATGACCGGTTTCGGCAGGGCTGAACAGACTGTCGGTGATAAAACTTTCCAGGTAGATATAAAATCGCTCAATGGTAAACAGTTTGAACTACTCCTGAAGCTTCCTGGTTTTTTAAAACCGCTTGAGTTTGATATTCGTCGTATCCTTTCGGGTAAGCTGGGCCGTGGCAGTATAGATTGTGCCATTAGTCTCAAAGAAACCGGTAGCGCCAAGCCTGTTTCGATCAATACGGACCTTGCAAAAGCTTATTATAAGCCTCTTGCTGAATTATCAGAGGCTTTGAATCTTGACCCTTCTCATATTTTAAGTACACTGGTAAAGCTTCCTGAAGTGATCACACCCACTGCCGATACCTTATCTGATAAAGAATGGGATGATTTCGAAAAAGTATTGAATGCGGCTATCTATGATCTGAACCTTCACCGGGCAGAAGAAGGTAAATCTTTGGAAGAGGATCTGTCATTACGCATTGATAATATTTTAAAACAGCAGGAAGAGATATTGAAATTTGAGCCGGCCAGGCAACAAAAGATCAGGGAGGGATTAACAAAACTCCTCGAGGAAAATGTTGGAAAAGAAAACTACGACGGCAATCGCCTCGAGCAGGAAATGATCTATTACATAGAAAAAATAGACATCAGCGAGGAACAGGTAAGACTAAAAAACCATTGCGATTATTTTAAGGCGATCATGTGTGAGGCTGAAGAATCAAAAGGCAAAAAGCTTTCTTTCATTTTGCAGGAAATTGGAAGAGAGATCAATACTACCGGTGCCAAGGCCTATGATGCTGCTATTCAAAAATGCGTGGTCCTTATGAAGGATGAGTTGGAAAAGGCAAAAGAACAAATTCTAAATGTATTATAAGGACAAGGCGCAAGGATCAAGGCACAAGATTTAAAGTAAATTCCTTTACTTAATGAAGTTTCCAAAGGTCCTGCACCTTGTCTCTTGTACCTTCAGAATATATCTTTGCAGGATGAAGCTTTTAAAAATTTATTTATTTTTTCTTGTTCCTTGTATCTTGTTCCTTGCTTCCTGCACTACCATTGATCTTTACGAAAAGGATGTCACGATCCCGGGTTTTAAATGGAAGAGCAGTTATAAACCCGAATTTACTTTTGTTATTAAAGACACAACGGTTCGGTATCAGCTTTTCCTCGTTTTAAGACATACAGAAAAGTACAACTATAATAATATCTGGATCAATTTATATTCTCAACCTCCCGGCGATACTCTGCACAAAGCATCTTTTGAACTTCAATTGGCCACAAACGAAAAATGGCTGGGAACAGGTATGGATGATATTTATGAGCATCGTATTAAACTAACCGATCCGCAATATCTGAAAGCCGGTGTTTATCATTTTATGGTCGAGCAGATCATGAGAGAAGATCCGTTGGAGAATGTAATGAACGTCGGAATAAGAGTAGAGAAGAAATAATCTTTTTCTTTCATTATGCCTGGTAAGAAAAGAATACGGCTCGCAACGACGATTTACTGGCTGTTACTGTTTTATATAGTTGCCGCCTTAATATGGTGGTTCATTTCGCTGGAAAAGCAAAACAGGCAAATGGCGGATTTTAAAATAAAGCAATTAAATGCTCTTACACAACGGCCAACCAACCCTGAACTCTACAGTGCTTCTCTTGATATCATCGAACGGGAACATGAAAGGAATCTCATCAAATATATAAGTGAAGGTTCAACTTTTCTTCTTTTAATACTGGTCGGAGCAGGCTTTGTCTATCGTTCTGTCCGGAGGCAGTTTCGCCTGCAACAGCAGCAACAAAATTTCATGATGGCGGTAACTCATGAATTGAAGACACCTATTTCAGTGGCAAGGCTCAATCTTGAAACCATTCAGAAATATCACCTGGATCCCGAAAAACAAAAAAAGCTGATCCGGATGACATTGGACGAAACAGAAAGATTGAATACGTTAACCACCAATATCCTTATTTCTTCCCAGCTGGAGGCAGACGATTATCGCATTTCAAAAGAGGAGCTTGACCTAAGTGACCTTTTGAAAGACTGTATAAGAAATTTTATGCAACGTTATCCTGAACGGCAATTCATTGGGACCATAAAACCTGATATGGATGTAAAAGGTGACCCTCTTTTGTTGCAATTGATGACTAATAACCTGCTGGAAAATGCGATCAAATATTCCCCAAAGGAAAAACCAATAACCTGCTTGCTAAATGACCACAATGACAAAATAGAACTTCATGTAATTGACGAAGGGCCCGGTATTCCTGACAGGGAGAAAAAAAATGTTTTTAAAAAGTTTTATAGGCTGGGAAATGAAGCTACCCGTAAAACACAGGGCACAGGACTTGGCCTTTATCTTTGTAAAAAAATTGCCGAAGACCATAATGCCGACATTTCAGTGACGGATAACCCACCGCAGGGCAGTAATTTCATCGTTAGTTTTAAACCCATGCATTAATGCCTGGAATAAGCGGATCACAAAATCATTGTAAAAAATGGCAGAAGATAAAAAACCATCAATATTGCTAGTGGAGGATGAAGCGAATTTGCATGAAGCATTAAAGTTAAACCTTGAACTGGAAGGTTATGAAGTGAGTTCTGCTTATGATGGAGCGGCTGCATTAAAAGCCATCCAATCCGAATATTTCGACCTGCTCATTTTGGATGTGATGTTGCCGGAAATAGATGGCATCAACATTACCGAAACCGTCCGGCTGCAAAACATAGAAGTTCCGATCCTGATCTTAAGCGCAAAAAATACAAGTGCCGACAGGGTGTTGGGACTAAAGAAAGGCGCTGATGACTATCTTACCAAACCATTTAATCTTGAAGAGTTGATATTAAGGGTACAGAAACTGATCGAAAAAAATAAAAAATTGCAGGACAGATCCTCAATTGGTGACACATACAGTTTCGGCAAAAACACAGTTGATTTCAAAGCACAGGAGGCCATCACAAAAAGCGGAGAAAAAGTTCAATTGAGCCGGAAGGAAAGCATGTTGCTGAAACTGCTTATTGAGAACAAGAATGAAGTGGTGCCCAGGGAAAAAATTCTACAATCGGTTTGGGGTTATAATGTTTATCCTACAACAAGAACCATTGATAATTTCATTCTTAATTTCAGAAAATATTTTGAAGAAGACAGCCGCAATCCCAAATATTTCCATTCAGTAAGAGGAGTGGGTTATAAATACGCGGAATAATTTTAACTTATAGGGTTTTATCAATTGAAGTCAGAATTGTTTTTACATTTTCAAACAACTCCGATTTGTTTACGTTCATTTCTGCATTTGCATAAGCGCCTGTCTCACATTGATGAATGATCGTCATCACCCTGTTCATTAGTTCCGGTTTAATACCCTTCCGGTCCAAAATAGCTGCCAACTCAGATTTGTTCATATTATCCTGGAGCCTGGGAGACGGTCCTGGAAATAGTTCCATATCGATCGATTCAGTTCTTTGTAAAAAATCTTGTTGTCTCTATTTAATGCTGAGCTTACAGGCGCTAAGATTTCTTCAACTGTCACAGCCACATTTAATGGCACTTCCAATTTTTTCAGTTCTTCATATCGATCTGCTATGTTTTGTCTTCTTCTAATTAAGATGAACATTGCAACGACCAATGTGGCGAAGCTTGCTGCTAGCCACCACCATTTTAATTCGTTACCCTGGTCAAGTGCTACGGGCATAACCGGAGGTTGTTCTTTTTTGATCTTTTCCTTCACAAAAACTGTAAGAGCCTTTGATAAGACGGTCTTGTAGGATTTTGTCCCGAGATCAAAGAAAGAGAAAGAAATGGGGGGAATTGTGTATTGACCGGGCTTATTGCTTAAAAATATATACCGGAACCGGCGTTCTCCTGTTAAAGGCACTCGTTGTTTATTCAAAGTATCTTTTACAGAAGGTTCAAAAAACTCGATATCTCTTGGCCAGTTAATAAGTGGTGATCCAACCCTTTGAAAATTTCCCACGCCACTGACGGTTACGATCAAAAAATCTTCTTCATTTTTTGAAACGGAGTCTTTTTCAAGAAAGGCTTTGATCGAGAAATTTCCAACGGCACCGGCAAAAGTATCGGCTGCGTTTTTAACAGGCAATGGTCTTACTTTCACAGTGACAGGGTTGGTCTTTACGGTCACTTTATAAACTTCGGCATTCTTGTTTTCATTGTCATCTTTCTTAATGCCATACATATTTTCAGTGACCTCCTGTTCCGTCTTTTTATTTACCACGCTGCGGGAAAACTCCACTTCATTGGCAAGTTCCATTGGGTCGATGGTAAATATTCCGGGTTGTAAAGGATAAAGCTGAACTTTAAGAATTGTATGCACATCAAACCAATGTCCATTTAGTTTCTCTTCAGCCTGTGCCTGGTCGCTTACATTGACCATGTCGTACACACTAAATCCATAAAACCCCGGGTTTTTTATTATGTTCGACCTGGATTGCAGCCGTGAATACAATTTAAAGGTCGCGACAAGAGGCTCACCTACAAAGCAAGTTGATTTATCAATGGTTAGCTTTAAAAATAAATTCTCACGGATCTTTTGAAACGGGTCCTCGTCCTGTTTTAAAAAATACGGGGTTTCGTCCATTTCTTTCTGAGAAATGACCCTCACAATTACTTCGTTGCTTTTTTCAAATTTTCCATCTGCCATGCAGGAAGCGCCGGGGATTTTGAAATCACCCTCGCGGATCGCTGCCAGTGTGAATACTAAATTTTTTTGTGCTACAGGTCCATCTCCTGCATACATATGAGGACCTGAAACCACTCTGAATCCATGGAACGGTGGAGGTGAAAAATCAGAAACTTTTTCTGCGTTTTCGACAATGTATTGGACCTGGAACGATTCACCGGGAGCAATGGGATTTTGCGGCACTATGGTTTTAAAGTTTACCTGTGCGGTTGAGTGAAAAAAGTGAAAGAGCAGGAAGAGAGATAATATGCCGGCATGAAATTGTTTCATTCTATTAAAAATAAAAAATGACCCTGAGATAGCGGCTATAAAAATGATGAAGGGCTTAGTTGTCAAATATCCCCCAATTGCGGCCGAAGAATGATCTCTTCCACGCAAGCTGAGAGTGAGAGCTGTGAAGCCGCATAAACCATTTTAGCAATATCGCTTGCCTCCATGAATCTCTTTCTTTCTATTCCGCTAGCAGCCCAGGAATCGGTGTAAGCCGCTCCTGGGAAAACCGTTGTCACTTTTATATTGTAAGGTTTCAGTTCATCACGAAGGTTTATTGAAAATCCCCGCAACGCGAATTTGCTGATGCTGTAGGAACCTCCATTAGGATAAGCCTTCAATCCTGCTATGGACGACATATTGAATATATGGCCGCTCTTTTTTTCAATCATGACCGGTACAATTTTCCGTGTAAGATGGTAGGCGCTATATAAGTTAGTTTCGATCATTTCTTCGAGGGCACCATCTTCCTCATTGTGAACATTTGATCCGGCAAAACTTCCTGCATTATTAACCAACACATCTGGTGAACCATTTTTCAGGCACCATTCACCAAACGCCAGCGCCTGTTCCTTTTTACTCAGATCAAATGGTTTTGCTTTAATAGTAATGCCCGGATATTTGTTTTGCAGTTCTGCTAAAGCTTTGGACAACCTGCTTTCATTCATAGACGTGAGCAAAAGGTCATTTCCATTCTCAGCAAAAATTTCAGCGATGGCATATCCAAATCCTCTTGAAGCTCCCGTAATAATGATGTTCTTACCCCCGCCCTCCCGCTTTGGCGGGACAAGCTCTGAAGGGGAGTTATCAGATCCCATGTTGAAAAATTGTTCTGTAATTTGCAAACTTAATTTGAAAATGAAAGAATGTTTCTTAGCCGGAAAAATATTCGACAGACCCCATTAGAGGGCGGGCGCAAATACTATCATCTTTTTTTCGACCTCGACCATACCCTTTGGGATTTCGAGGCTAATTCAAAAGCTACCCTGAAAGAATTACATTCGGCTCTTCAGCTAGGTGAAAGAGGAATCAATGATTTTGACCTGTTTCATAAGAATTACTTACAGCATAATGAAAAGCTTTGGGAGCGCTACCGGAATGGCTATGTCAAACAGGAAGAACTAGAGTAAAAAGAATGTGGCTTTCCCTGCTTGATTTTAAAATTGCAGATGAGGTATTGGCGCAGGAGATGAGTGTTCGTTTTTTAGACATGTTGCCGACAAGAACTATCCTGTTTCCTTACACAAAGGAAATACTGGAATATTTAACCGGCAGGGGGTACATTTTGCATCTCATCACAAACGGGTTTGAAAAAACACAACACGATAAACTGATGTATTCCGGGTTGACATCTTTTTTTAAAGAAGTGATCACTTCGGAAGGGTCGGGAAGTTTAAAACCCAACAAAGAGATCTTTGAATTTGCCTTGCAGAAATGTAGTGCGAAAACAGAAGAAAGCATTATGATAGGTGATAGTGTTGAAGTGGATATTATCGGAGCCATGAATGCAGGCATTGACCAGGTATTTGTTAATCATCTTGCCATTGAACCTTCTGTAAAACCGACGTACATTGTTTCCTCGTTAAAAGAATTGGAAAGGATTTTTTGAATCAATGAAAGACTGCAAAGTCTCCCCTTTGGGGATCCCGATGGCTATAGGGATTAAGAGGGGCTTACCAGGTTGCAATTACTGTGATGCCACCTTTTGCTATGTCACCGATCTTAACCTTTACTTTTACGTCTAAAGGCATGATGACATCTACTCTTGACCCGAATTTTATAAAACCCATTTCTGCAGCTTGCTCGATGTTTTGTCCAACCTGCAGATAATTTACAATTCGCTTTGCCAAAGCACCCGCTATTTGCTTTATTAAGATCTCCTTATCATTGCTTCTATATACAGTAGTGTGCCTCTCATTGTCTGTCGATGATTTGGGGTGCCAGGCAACGAGGTATTTTCCTGAATGATATTGACAATAAGTGACCTCGCCGCTCACAGGATTGCGGTTCACGTGCACATTTAGCGGGCTCATGAAAATGGAAACCTGTATGCGACGGTCAATAAAATACTCATCGGCCTGTATCTCTTCAATGGTAACAACTTTTCCATCTGCAGGTGCTAAAATCACATTTTCATCAGTACTGTATTTGCGGTTGGGAATACGAAAAAAAGAAACGGTGAAGATCAATAAGGCTAGCGTAGCAAAAAAAATGAGCCAACTTAACCAGGGAAGGTGAAAGCTGAAGGCGTAGAAGGAAATAATGTTGATAGCGCCAAATAAAATGGTGCTCCAGGCTATGATCTTGTATCCTTCCTTGTGAATGGTCATTTTAAAAAACTGAGAGACAAAATTAGTTAATGATCAGGATATAAAAATTCGCTTAACCGCGAGGGAAAAAATAAAGGATCCTAATTCCAAAATTTGCATGAAACATGATCTGGGTACCATGATAATAATAAGATGGAACTAACCCTCCCCAACGTTCATGTTGGGTTATTTGAGGATTTATTACCTCTGTATACTCAGTATTAATAGACCTGATCCCCGCACCAAAAAACCAATCTAACATAAGAGATTTGCTGACTGCCATTATAACTCCGAGCTGAATGGATGTCAGTTACTATTGGGCTATTGATTCTCGCCTGGTCGTAATGAACTACGCTATCGCCGCCTAAATGGTCGTAATAATAGCCGCCATTTGAATTGAAATTTCGAACGCTATAAGAAAATTGTAATCCTATATAATCTCTGAATTCCTGTGGTTTCGGAGAAAAAAAGTATCTGATCTCTGGTTTAATCCTCAAATATTTCTTATCCATATAAGATGGATCAGAGTTATTATTCTTTCCTGTTTGAAATGTGACCTCTGTTAATAGCGAAAAATGAGTGTTGAATTGGTATGAAACTCCGGGCTGAATTCCAAACTGCCAATTACTTGTTAGCGGTATTATGGCTGGAGTAAAACTGATTGCCCATTTTTGAATGGGCAAATCTTTTTGAGCCTTTAATAAAATTGGAAAAATAAAAATCAGAAAAGATAAGGGCAGTTTTCTCATAGTCCTAAGATAGACTTCTGAAGAAAAAGTTTACCCCATTGCCAAATAGACATACAACCAAACAAACGGAGTAGCAACAAGCAAAGAATCAAACCGGTCCAGAAAACCACCATGACCGGGCATGATATTACCGCTGTCTTTTACACCGGCCATGCGTTTGAGTTTTGATTCAAGAAGATCGCCAAAAGTGCCGGCAACGGAGGCAATGGAGGATATGCAAATTGAATCAACTCTTTCTAAACCCATTAAGTCACCGATAAAAATCATTACCACGATACATAAAATGATTCCGCCGATTGTCCCTTCCCAGGTTTTTTTAGGTGAAATTTTTGTCATTTGCGTCTGACCAATTAAAGAGCCGACGATATATGCCATAGTATCATTTATCCACAAAGAAAAGATCAAAGCCAGTGGGACTATTTTACCTAAGTCATAATGTTCATCTTCTGGAATTATTCCATAAAGATTTCTCAATCCAATTAAAAGTACAATAGGTAAAGTAATATAGACGATGCCAATTAAAGAGTACAGCACATATTTTTTCCCATTAATTTTCTTTAATAGCTTCACAAATTCCCACCAGCAACCAAAATGTATCACCGAAAAAAGAATAAGAAAAGTCCAGCGGTTAATGAGCAACCCGGCCAGCATCACTACTACAAAAACGGCTGCGGTCAGCGTTCTCGTCTTAAAAGTTTGCCAGTTAAAAGCCATGGGAAATAAATTAAGGCCGGTCCGTGACCCATGAAGGATGGTTATGATCATCTGTTCGGATGATCACTTCCTCACCAGGTTTATTGATTTGATATCGACTGAATCTTTCAAACAGAATAAACAGGCCGTAGATGACAGCCAAAGAGATCAATCCCCACCATATGGATAAATTCACATCCGCCTTTGCAATGTCCATTTTGGGATCTTTCAGTCGCAGAACATAGATCATGGTAACAGCAAAAGCATTGTTAGCAGCATGTGCAATAATATTCAGCCAGAGATTGCCCGTACGATAATACATCCATCCCAATAAAAAGCCAAGTACGGCGCGACTCAGGAAACCGAAATAAGAGCCATGAACAACACTGAAAATGATAGCAGTGACTACAATGGAAAGAATGGGCATCTTCCACCATCTTGATAAAAGATTCTGCAGGCCGCCGCGAAATATTGTTTCTTCAAACATGGCTGGTAAAATAGCCAGCATGATAAGAGAGAGGATATAATCCGTAAAATTGTTCATGCGGCCGATGATCGAAACCTGCCTGTTATACTCCTCTTCCGCTTTCTGAAATTTTTCGAAAGTCAGTTTTGAAAAAGGAAGCATTTTGGTTAGATCGGCCAATGCACTCACCAATGGCAATGCCGCTATCATGATCAGGATAACAATGAAAAACTGGGGGGCTGTTACCTTATTTCTAAAACCCAAATGAGTAAATGCCTTCTTATGGCAAAGCCACGCATAAAAAATGGGTGGCAGAAAAAAAAGAAACAAGGTTGTCAGAAACTGCACCCATCTTAACAAATTGGCATTTTGAGGAACAAATAAAGAATTCATCATATCCTTGCCCGATAAGCCCTGGAAGTCCTTTAAGTCTATTTTTCCAGCTAGCGGAATCAGGCTGACAATGCCACCTACCACAAGCCCTGCGCCTGTAAAAGCAGCCAGGATCCCTAACTGACCCCAATAACTTATTCTTTTTGTTGCGGGATATGCCATACAGACAAGATTAAATAAATTTGCAGGCTCAAAAATAACAGCAATTAATAATTATTAATAATTATTAATTCAGTAACGATCCGGATGATTAACATTGGAAATATACAATTAAAGGATTTTCCACTTCTGCTTGCACCCATGGAAGATGTGAGTGACCCTCCATTTCGTGCCGTATGCAAGGCAAATGGCGCCGACCTGATGTACACAGAGTTTATTTCCAGTGAAGGATTGATCCGCGATGCCATCAAAAGCAAACAAAAACTTGACATCTTTGATTATGAACGGCCCATTGGCATTCAAATTTTTGGTGGTGATGAAGAGGCGATGGCCATGAGTGCAAAAATTGTGGAGGCCGTCAATCCTGATCTTGTTGATATAAATTTTGGCTGTCCCGTAAAAAAAGTTGTTACAAAGGGAGCCGGGGCCGCCGTATTGAAAGACATAGATGCAATGGTCCGGTTAACAGAGGCGGTAATAAGGTCAACATCACTCCCGGTTACTGTAAAAACAAGATTAGGGTGGGACGAAAATTCAAAAAACATTGAAGAGGTAGCTGAACGCTTACAGGATATTGGTATCAAAGGCCTGGCAGTTCATGGAAGAACAAGGTCACAACTTTACAAAGGCGAAGCTGACTGGACATTGATCGCGAAAGTAAAAGACAACCCACGTATTCACATTCCGATCTTCGGTAATGGCGATATTGACTCGCCGGAAAAAGCCCTGGAATATAAAAACCGCTATGGTGTTGACGGCATCATGATCGGTCGGGCCGCCATCGGTTATCCCTGGATATTTAATGAGATCAAACATTTTATTCAAACAGGTGAACACCTGGCGCCACCAACAATTGAACAAAGAGTAGAAGTGATCCGCCAGCATTTGCACCATTCTGTTCAATGGAAGGGCTTGCTGCCCGGCATCAATGAAATGAGAAGACATTATACTAATTATTTAAAAGGACTTCCGAATATTAAAGAATACCGGCTCAAATTGGTGACCGTAAGAACAGAAGAAGAGATTGACGAGACATTAAATGAAATTATAAAAGTGTATTCCGGTCACGAGTTTGAAAGAAGAAAGGTTGATATGGAAGCGATGGCGTATAGTTGTGGGTAGGGAGCCCCATCCGATCCCGCCGGGGCGGGACCACCAACTCACAGTCCTTGCTTTAACAAGATGCTGCTATGAAAAGTACTCTTCGAAGAGTGAGGAAGTGTGAATTGGTCACTCCCCCTTCGGGGGAGTCGGAGGGGGCTTCACGTCAGCCTGATCCTCATTGTTCTCATCAATCCATAGATAGAAACAAAGGTCCACACAGCTTCAAGAATTACAAAGGGCCAAAAATTAATAAGGAATGCTGCATAGCAGCTCAATGCACCACCGATACTGTTCAAAACATAATAAAGTTTTCCATTTACAGGAATGTATTTCATCGTATTCAGAAAATAGGCGAAGAGTATGATACCAACGCCGATCGTACCGATAATATCATTATACGTCATGGTAAAGAATTAAGCAATTCTCTCAAACTTATATCTTTCCCGGATACAAGCATTAAAAAATTCTCCCGATGAACCACCTGTTGCAGCTTTGAAGTAATCCTTCCATATCCGTGATGGCACTTGGAAATACCTGTAAACGTTTCCTGTTTTGAACCCGATCTCCAACCTTCTTTTGTCAGGATAATATTTTATATAAAGAGTGGTTTTTGAATTTAGCGTCGCGAGATAGTTGACCATATCATTATGTTGAAGGTTCCATATCCTGTCATTGTTCAATTGCGTTTTTAACTTCTTCGCTTAGTGGTGAAACAGCAGGATCAAAATAATTCGTCAGCACGCCCTCATCGTTGATCAAATACTTGGAAAAATTCCATGACGGCGATTGGTTATTCCAGCCATTCTTTGTCTTATCCGTCAGCCACTGAAAAACTATTTGCTGGTCATTCCCTTTTACTACACTGCTTTTTTGCGCAATCGGAAATGTCACGCCAAAATTTATTTTACAAAAGTTCCCGATCTCTTCATCGCTTCCCTTTTCCTGTTCCTGGAAATCATTGGCGGGAAAAGCGATCACGGTTAAGTTATCCTGGTGTTCCTCGTATAGTCTTTGGAGATCACTGTATTGGTTGGTATAGCCACAATCACTGGCGGTATTTACCAGCAATAATTTCCTCCCCCTGAGCGAATCAAATGAAAGGAGCGCTCCATTATTGAGCCGCACCGACAAGCTATAAAATGACTGGAAGGGTTGAATATTCCTTTTGTTGGCTAAAATCTTTGATCTCTTTCCAAACAATCTATTAAACGACATCCACAGAGGATACGTAGCCTTCAATAAAGTTTGTCTCACTGTCATTTTGTAAAGTTACTTCAAAGAAAAATTTTCGTAACTGCTGAGTCTACCCAAAAGTCCCCTTTAGGGGATTTAGGGGCCTTATCGCACAACTTTCTTAAACAACCACAGTTTTCCCTTGAACGGCGGATACTTGATAGATGGATCAAACCAGGTCGGGGTCTTCATAACAGCTTTACGGTGACTAAAGGTTTCAAAAGAATTCTTCCCGTGGTACTGGCCAATACCGCTATTGCCGCGCCCGCCAAATGGCAGATAATGATTGGTCAAATGCCAGCTTGAATTATTTACACAGGCTCCTCCCGCAGGAATTTTCTCCAACCATTCTTTTCCTTTTTTATGGCTGGATGTGTAAACATAAAAAGCAAGAGGGTCCGGGTTACGATCAATTATGGCTTTGGCATTTTCAAAGTTTTCAAATGAAAGAACAGGAAGAATAGGGCCGAAGATCTCATCGTTCATCAGCGGCGAGTCTGGCGGCACATTTTCAACGATGGTCGGTTCAATATAAAGTTTATTGATATCATGTCCACCACCATGAGCGATAGTTCCATTGCTTAAATAACTTATCAGCCGGTTGAATTGCTTTTCATTGATGATCTGGCCATAGCTGTAATCAGTGGAAGGATCCGTTGAAAAAAATTTGACCAATACTTTTTTTAGAGCTTCGACGAATTTTTCCTTAATACTGGCATGGACCAGTACATAATCCGGCGCCACACACATCTGTCCTGCATTTGAAAATTTAGCTATTGCAATTCTTCGGGCAGCCACTTTGATATTTGCATCACTCTCCACGATACAGGGGGATTTGCCTCCCAACTCCAGGGTAACGGGCACCAATTGTTCCGCGGCCATTTTGTAGATGATCTTCCCCACTGCCGTGCTGCCGGTATAAAAAACATGATCAAAACGAAAATCATTCATCATAAACGGTACGACCTGCGCCCCTTCGCCGTCCACGCATAAAATATATTCCGGGGAAAAAGTTTCAACGATGATCTTTTTCATTACCGCTGCCGTAGCCGGCGCAAACTCGCTTGGCTTTACTACAGCACAATTGCCTGCCGCTATGGCTCCAACAAGTGGTGTAAATAAAAGTTGTAAAGGATAGTTCCAGGGACCTATGACCAGGACAACTCCCATTGGCTCTCTCATTATATAGCTCGAAGACGGAAGATTGACAAGATTTGTTTTTGTCTTTTCTACCAGCATCCATTGGTGCAGGTTCTTTAGTGCAGAATTAATTTCGCTGATCAGGAATCCTGTCTCGGTCACCCAGCTTTCCTCCGGGCTTTTTTTTAGATCAGCATATAAAGCATCATGTAATTGCTTTTCGTGCAATTGGATCGCTGATTTAAACTTCTGCAATTGCAGCTTTCGAAAACGATAGGGCTTCGTTTGACCACTACTATAAAATTGCCGCATGCTCTGCAATCCCGCGATCAACGAACTTTCTGGCATATTGATGATTTACTGAAAGTAAGTTAGTAGAAATATTTGTCATTGAACCATGCGCTCAACTGGCATAATTACTGTGCAATTATTTTTTTATTTCACTTACAACTGAAATTTTATGGCAAGGGACAGAGATGCCAGGTTTAAAAAATCCCGGCATAATAAACAACAAAGAGGTCGATGGTCCTCTGATCCGCAAGACCCTCCAATCGATGCCAATCAAAACCCCGATGATTACCCGGGGAAGGAATTGAAACATTCTAACGAAAAAAGTTTTAATATCCTGGTCGATAGCGTGCCGTACATGGTGAAAGCTGTTCCATTTTCTTTTAATGGTGAAATACGTTATCGTGTCAGCTTCAACGGGAGCTCTGAACATGTGTTTACGTGGGATTCAAGTTTAGGTCAACTCAGGGCGATCAATGATGATTCTTCAACTATTCCTGACAATTTAGAAATAGCGATCTCCGAAAAACTGCTATAAGGAGTAATGGTCGAAAGGACTCCTTCCGAGAGTGATGAGTATCACTGATCAGCTACTATTCTTTTTCTCCAAACAATGATGTTCCAAATCACCTCTGCCGACAATAATGCGCCCAATGCAAACAATGCTGGCTTCAGCATCTTTCCTTCGAAGGAAAAAGCACTGGTGAGTGCGATGCAATAAACAGAAATTGGTAATAAGATCAAAAGACACAACCCGGCAACGTTGAGTGGGATCTTAAAAGGCCTGTTTGCGTTTGGAAGCTTTACCCGGAAGATCACGAGGCTGATAAATTCAAGAAACAAAGCCGCTCCGTACAGTGTTACGTCAATGATGAGAAGATCACCAAACGTCCATAAGATCATAATGCTGACAACCGAAGCACAAACGATAATGGATATATAAGGACTGTTGTACTTAGGGTGAAGCGTTTGAAGTCTTTGAGGGAGAAGTTGATCATCAGCCATCACTTTGGGAACTCTCGATACGGAAAGCAGCACAGCGGAAAATAACCCGAGAGCACTGGCCATGCCACCGGCAGCAAGTATAACGGTCAGCCATTGTCCTGCTACGATTGATCCCAGCATGGGAAAACCTTCATTACCTAAGAGTGTGAGATCAACTCCTGAAGAAAGAGCTGTGATGACTGCAATAAGATAAATGAGTAGTGTTAATCCAAATGCGATAAAAGTAGAAAGAAGATAGGTTTTTACCGGTCTGTCCACCTCCTCTGCATAGGTTGTCGTATTATCCCAGCCGATAAAATTCCACATTACTGTATATAGTCCCATACCTAAGGAAGAAAAGCCAATTCCCTTCAATGAAAGTGAGGGGAGTTGAAATGAGTGCGAATGATGCGAAAGATTAATGACAAAAAGAATAAGAAAGGGCAGTACAACTGTAATACTCAGTATCATTGAGATCCTTCCAACAGGAACGATCCCCAAAATATTCAAACCCGCTCCCATCCAGATGATAGCAAGACAGATCGGGATCTTGTATTGCCCGATCTCGGGGAAAAAGAATGTAGCGTATTCAACAAAAAGCACCGGGTAAATAGCCAGGTCAACAAAGGTGTAAAGCCAGGTCCACCAGCCTTCATACCATGCCCATCGAATTCCAAGTGCCCGTTTTACCCATTGATAATAACCGCCTGTTACGGGCATCATGCTGTTCAACTCCATCACCATAAAAATTGTTGGAACATCCCAAATCAACGGTGTCAGCATCAATATCAATAATGCACCGTGTGTTCCGCCATAACTCAGCAGGGGTTCTAATCCGTAAGGTCCTCCTGAAACTGTAAGAAAGATCACAGCAGCCAGCGGTAGTATTCTTAATCGCTTACGCGGTGAGCCGGTTCGGAGCATGATATAAAAATATCTGATTTATTGAAGAAAAATGAAATGAGAAAAAACAACCTGGGCTGATCATATCAAACTTTGATACTCAAACTATTTTTTCTTTGCCTCACGGTACACGGTTGCAAGATTATCTGAATAAAATCTTTTAACCGACCAATTCTTATATTGAGCCAACACATCCTGCTTTATAAAATCGGAATCCGCTTCATTTTTCTGGACAGCCTCTGTTGCGAGTTGTTGAAGGTCGCTGACGTAAGTGATCAGTGTCTGCACTGCTTCTTTGCCGGCAACGGGGCCATGACCAGGAACAAATTGCCTGAGTGAAGCGTTTGCATAAAAACCCTCAAGATGTTCTTTCAAACTTTCAGCATTACTATCTCCGAACCACGGATGTCGTTTTACAAACAATACGTCCCCCATAAATGCGATCTCCTCCAGTGGCAGTATCATGACCACATCGCTTGCAGTATGGCAATTTTTACACTCGATCAACAACACCGATCTTTTCGAACCATGTATCCATAAAGAGTCTTTAAAGGTAATATCAGGTGGAGTCGTTTTTAATATGGGCAATGATTGTGAAATACCTTCATAATACCCCAGCCACATTACTGCTTCGTCTTTTTCATTTCCTGTTGCTGATCTAAGTTGTTGCTTTGCTTCTTCCAGGCTTTTGCCAATATTTTTGCGTAACCATTCCTGTTCCTCGGCCTCTGCTTTCTGCATTTCATTTTTTGTCCACTCAGTACTGATGATGGAGGCACCTGGCACAAAAACCTGGTTTCCCCTGATATGGTCATCGTGATAATGACTATTGATCACAAGTGAAACAGGATGTTTGGTCAATTGTTCAGCTGTTTGCTTTAATTCACTGGCTGCGTCAGGATTCATAAATGCATCAAACACCAACGTTTTATTGCCCAGGTCAATGATGCCTGCATTGGAAATAGCATGACCACCTTTGTCATTTTGAATAGCAGCCCATACCCCGGGAGCTAATTGTTGAACGGAAAAATTTTTTGGCCCCGTTTGTGGCTTACGAAAACCAATCACAAAGACAACTGACACTGCTATGGCGAAGTACAGCTTTCGCATAAATGCGTTTTGTTTGAACCAGGATAAAACTTTCAACGGGAAGGAGACCACTAATATAAAAAATCCAGCTGATGTTGATGCCCAGGTGCACTATGGCATAAACTTTTCAGGATCACTCTAAAGTCAGAGTATGAAACGCACTGATAAAAACAAGAAAGAATAAAAATAAGAAAGCTCATTATGAAAATCCACTACCGGGAGAAATCAATACAGAGCAAAAGAAACAAAATCGTCTTGCAGCCGAAACGGCTAACAAGGATATAAATAAAGATCCGGAATTTACTGCCCATAGTAAAAACGACGATCTCGATGAAGGAGAAACCGCGAGGTTGGGTGAAAAGAATAATTTGATTTGATTTGCTCTTGTTTCATCTACCAAATGAATAATATAATAAATGGGATCCGTTTTGAATCCCATTTATTTTGAGTTTTTAGCCAGATTACGAGACGGGTTCGGGCTTTTGCTGGTTTCTTTTATCCAGGTATTTTTCTAACAGATCAGGCACTTTTTCAAAAGCTGCCGCCAATCCTTTACCTGTGCGGGTTTGGATGAAGGAAATTTGATCGCCGCGTGTTACCAAAAAGCCTATAGGAGCAACTCCTACACCACCTCCGCCACCGGTCCCTCCACCTTCTCCTTTTCCTTTTCCCGGCATATCACCATGACCTTCGCCACCTCCATAACCAATGCCGACTCCGAATTTAATTACCGGTATACAGGTGAACTCTCCCAACTGAAATGATTGCCCAATGACCGACTCAGTTTTTGCTTCTGTTTTAAGAAAATCAGTAAGCTGTTTTACCGTGTCTTCTAAATTAACTGTCATAAATTTTTGATTTAAGAATTAAAAAAATAATTATTTCATTAACGCATAGATTACTTTCCATGGAGCATTTCGGATTTCCAACAGCAAATAGTTTTCATCAAAAAAATTTACGAAGACGTGACGGCCGATACCCGGATAGAAGTTCAGGGAATACAACCAGGCATTTCTCACATCGTCGCCTGTGTCAATTGCAATTCGCCACTTTATGACACGAAAAGTCTTCATTAGGTTCAAAAGTTTTCTAAACCATTTAGAATGGCCCTTCTTTTTTTTTGGCCTGGTCTTCTTCACTTTTTTCTTTGGCTTAAAGATCAGGTCTTCTAATTCCCATTTCTTAAAAAAGAAGAAAACAGAAATTTTCAGCCACCATTTGCCTTGTTCATATACCATTTTTGCCCTTCCGACGCTTATCCATCGAAACGATATCTCCGGAATTCTTGTGTCAATTTGAAGTTGAAGAGGAGCTAGTAATAGCCAGCCAAGTATCAATAAGGGGACTATGAGAATAATTACCCACACTTGCTAAGTTCCGTTACAGGCGTAAAAAATAAAATGACTTTGGTCAGTGTTCGGCATGATGTTTCCATCATCGTTTCTTGTCACTCTAAAGTTGCGAGGGTTCCTAAGCAGGGATCAGTCATTTAGAATTTTTTAAAAAAGCTAACTTCATAAACTCTAAAACTTTTTATATGCGCTGGATGGGTGGTAGAGAAAGTTCAAATGTTGAAGACCGTCGCGGTCTTTCAGCCGGGGGAGGTGTAGCCATTGGCGGGGGCCTCATTGGTGTTATTTTTCTCGTCATAAAATTATTGTCAGGTGGCGATGTATCAGGTGACATTCAACAACAAATTCAAAATCAGCCCCAGGAAATGACGGCTGAGGAAAAAGCAAAGGATGATGAAAGAGCAAAATTCGTCAGCGTTGTGCTTGGGTATACTGAAGATGTGTGGGATTCACTGTTCGCGGTCAATGGGAGGCAGTACATAAAGCCAAGACTTGTTTTGTTCCGGAATAGCGTGGAATCAGCTTGCGGAATGGCCAGTGCTGCATCAGGCCCGTTTTACTGTCCTGGTGACCAGGAAGTCTACATTGATCTTTCATTTTATGAAGAATTAGAAAACCGTTTCCAGGCCCCCGGAGATTTTGCCGAAGCCTATGTCATTGCTCACGAGGTGGGACATCATGTGCAAAAACTCCTTGGCATTTCAGATAAGATGGACCGGTTACGTCAGCAATTAAGCGAGGGCGAATACAATAAATATTCGGTAATGCTGGAACTACAGGCGGATTTTTTTGCCGGTGTCTGGGCGCATCATGCACAACAAATGAAAAATATCCTGGAACGCGGTGATATTGACGAAGCTCTAAATGCAGCCAATGCTATTGGTGATGACAGGTTGCAAAAAGAGACCCAGGGATACGTAGTTCCCGAATCATTTACTCATGGTACCTCGCAACAAAGAATGTATTGGTTTAAAAAAGGATTTGAAACGGGCGATATGAACCAGGGTGATACTTTCCGCGATGCATCTCTGCAATAAGTAGCTTATAGCTATGGACAGCTTGCAAGCTTTGAATTTTTATCGTTTCCATAGCCGTGGCATATGGTTTAAGATGATGAATAACGAACAAGGCGTACAAGTGACCCGATAGCTATCGGGTGACACAACAGAACCCAAATAGAAATTTTAAAGCTGGCAGCATAACTATATCAGCATACAACGACTCAGATAGCAGAAGTAAACTGCCTTAAAAATCTCACATCATTTTCGCTAAAGAGGCGAATGTCATTGATACCATATTTCAGTAGCGCAGGACGTTCGATGCCCATACCAAATGCAAAGCCGGTATATTTATTTGGGATCAATTCCGCAATTCTGCAACACATTTGGATGAACCATGCCGCATCCAAGAATTTCAAGCCACCCGGTATGTTTGCAAACACTGCAGCCTTTACCACCGCAAAGAGTACAGCTGATATCCATTTCAGCACTTGGTTCAGTGAATGGAAAGTAGGAAGGACGAAAGCGGACCTTTACATCAGTGCCATACATTTCTTTTACAAAAAAATAAAGCGTTTGTTTCAGATCAGCGAAAGAAACATTTTCATCGATATATAAACCCTCCACCTGGTGAAAGAAACAATGACTCCTGGCGCTTACAGTTTCGTTTCGATAAACACGACCCGGATAAATTCCCCGAATGGGCAGCTTGCCTTTTTCCATTTCACGGATCTGCACATTGCTTGTATGTGTGCGTAAAAGCCAGTCAGGATTTTGTTGCACATAAAATGTATCCTGCATATCACGGGCGGGGTGGTGTTCGGGTAAGTTGAGTGCAGTGAAGTTGTGCCAGTCATCTTCGATCTCGGGGCCTTCGGCTACAGCAAATCCAAGCCGCTGAAAAATAGAAACGATCCGGTTCTTCATCATACTAACCGGGTGCCTTGAGCCAAGCGGTATGGGATCACCTGGAAGGGTGAGGTCGGGTTGTGAGTGGTGAGTGGTGAGTGGTGAGTCGGCGGCTGATTTCTTAAGCTCCTCATATTTATTTTCAGCAAACAACTTAAAATCGTTCATCACCTGGCCGAATTCTCTTTTTTGTTCATTGGGAACATTCTTCATCTCTCCCATAAGGCTTTTTACAATTCCTTTTGTTCCCAACCATTTGATGCGAAATTCTTCAACAGATTTTGCATCGATCATTGAAAATTCATTGATCTCTTTTTTGTACTCCTCTATTTGGGATAGTAGCTTATCCATAAGATGACAAAAATAAGAACAGAACCACGATTTTTCGGATTGGAATTGATTTTGAGGAAAGAGGTGATAATTTCTCCGGGGTCTCATAATCTGGCTCTCTACTATTTTTTTCACACAATCCTTTATTTAATCCTGGTAATCGTGGTTCTTTTTTCCTATTTAATCGTGGTTCTTTTCCGGGCAATCGTGGTTCTCACTATATTGCAGTATGTCTGATTATCTTAATATTTCAGATTTTTTAGCACCTGTCGATTTCAAGGAAATTTCCCAGGACGAAAGTTATAAAGATGGACAGATCGGTAAGATCATTTCAGTATATAAATCTCAAAAATACCCTGCAAAAAAATTCCCGGAGCTTGACGATGCGCAGTTGGTTATTGTTGGCTGTGGCGAGCAACGCGGTAGTGGTTTGATCCACGGCCATAGCGAGGCGCCTGACGTGGTACGCCGGCAACTTTATTCGTTGTACTATTGGCACAAGGATGTAAAGATTGCCGACGTGGGCAATATTATGACAGGATCATTGTACACTGACTCATACGCTGCATTAAAAACAGTTGTACATGAACTGATCAATGATGGAAAGACGGTGATCATTCTTGGAGGCTCACATGATCTTACATTAGCACAGTATGGCGCCTATGTTGATAATGAAAAAGCTATTGAAGCTTCCTGCGTCGACGCGCTGATCGATCTCAATATCGATTCTCCGTTCCGCCATGAAAATTTCCTGATGGAAATGCTGACTTCCGAACCAAATTATATACGTCATTACAATCACCTGGCGTTTCAAAGTTTCTATGTGCACCCGCAAATGCTGGAGACAATGGACAAGCTGCGTTTTGATTGTTACCGGGTAGGGACTGTTAAAGAAACCATTGAAGAAATGGAGCCTGCTATCCGAAACAGCAGTTTATTCAGCTTTGATATTTCAGCTCTTGCTCACGCTTACGCGCCGGCGAGTTCTGTTTCACCAAACGGATTAAATGGCGAAGAGGCTTGCGCGTTGATGCGCTATGCCGGCATGAGCCCCAATATAAATAGCATTGGCATTTATGGTTTTGATTCCGCTCACGACAAGGACGACCTGACTGCGAAACAGATCGCACACATGATCTGGTATGTACTCGACGGAAGAAGCCGTGGTCGCAAGGAGGTGGAATTGGATCAACGGGATTCATTCAATGAATATCATATCGCTTTTGCTGAAGTAGAAACCACTTTTTTGCAAAGCAAAAAAACCGGGAGATGGTGGATGCAGTTACCGGATAAAAATTTTATAGCCTGCAGCTATAAAGATTATTTGCTGGCAAGCAGTAATGAGATACCTGAAAGATGGCTGAGAGCACAGGAGAGGAATTAGAAAGCCCTCTGTCCCCCGAAGGGGGAACTTAGGATGTTTATTCTTTAATTGTTTGTTGATGTTCTTAACAGTTAGTTAATGATCATGTTACCAGCGCAAGTACTACTAGTAACTTCGTTGCGTCGGACACTTGAACTTTCTGCTCTTTGTCGAACAAAAATCATTTTCTTTGAATTTCGAATAAATAAAATTTCGATTCCTCTCCTTTGGGGAGTAATAAATTTTCGAATAAAAAACTTTTTATGGGGGCCATTATAAAGACCGGTGTCTGTTCTTACGGCATGAGTGGTAAATTATTTCATGCCCCATTTATTCAAAATCATCCCGGCTATGAATTGACGGGCATCGTTGAAAGGCATAATAATGATTCGCGGGAGCCGCCCTCTGTCCCCCGAAGGGGGAACTTAGGATGTTTATTCTTTAATTGTTTGTTGATGTTCTTAACAGTTAGTTAATGATCATGTTACCAGCGCAAGTACTACTAGTAACTTCGTTGCGTCGCACACTTGAACTTTCTGCTCTTTGTCGGACAAAAATCATTTTCTTTGAATTTCGAATAAATAAAATTTCGATTCCTCTCCTTTGGGGAGTAATAAATTTTCGAATAAAAAACTTTTTATGGGGGCCATTATAAAGACCGGTGTCTGTTCTTACGGCATGAGTGGTAAATTATTTCATGCCCCATTTATTCAAAATCATCCCGGCTATGAATTGACGGGCATCGTTGAAAGGCATAATAATGATTCGCGGGAGCGATATCCGCAGTCAAAACTATATCGTTCCATTGATCAACTGGTCGCTGACGATTCCATTCAGCTCATTATTGTCAATACTCCTACTCACCTGCACTACGAAAATGCAAAGGCGGCATTGACAGCTGGAAAAAATATTGTCGTAGAGAAGCCTTTTGCCGTAACGGTCAAAGAGGCTGAAGAAATTACCGCCTTAGCCAGGGAAAAAAATCTATTTATAAGCATCTATCAAAATCGCAGGTACGATGGAGATTATCATGCAATAAAAGATGTGATGAAAAAAAAACTACTGGGTGAGTTGAGAGAAGTGGAAATAAGGTACGACCGCTATCGCCCCATTCCCTCCGGCAAAGCTCACAAAGAAGGCGATCTTCCCGGTGCAGGAATTATTTATGACCTCAGCCCTCATCTTGTTGACCAGGCTCTACAATTGTTTAGATGGCCGCAGGCGATATTTGGTGATATTTGGAGAATGCGTGAGGGTGTAAAAGCCAGCGATTATTTTGAAATGCTTTTGTATTATCCGGAAATGCGTGTAAGACTGAAAGCAACCTGTATAGCACGCGAGCCATTACCTTCTTACATACTGCATGGCATGAAGGGAAGTTTTCTTCAGCAGCGTTCCGATCTGCAGGAAATACAGTTGAATGCCGGAGTCATTCCCTCTTTAGAAAGTTGGTGCCCATCACCTTCACAACCCGATGGGTTATTGCATACCGAAATAAACGGTGAAGTGATCCGTAAAGAGCTTACCTCTGTCGCTGGAAATTATATGGGTTATTATGATGACGTGTATAAAGCATTAACCGGCAAAGCTCCTAATCCTGTTCCTGCAGAAGATGGCATTAAAACAATCAGGATCATTGAAGCTGCGTTACAGAGTTCAAAAGAGGGAAAAATAATCAATCTTCAATAACCAATGTTCAATTTTCAAAACAGAAAATTCTATTTATCCTTCTATATTCTAACTTCTGTATTCTATATTCTTTCTTCCTGCAGTCTTCAGAAACAGATCTCTAAATCAGCCTCGCAATTCGTTCTGCAGGACCCGTCTGTTAAAACTGCACATGTTGGCATCAGCATTTATGAACCGGCTGCAAATAAATATTGGTTCAATTACCAGGGTGATCATTACTTCACACCTGCCAGCAATACAAAAATTCCCACGTGCTACGCCGCAATGAAATACCTGGGTGATAGTTTAGAAGGAGTTTTAAAAATTGAAAATGATACCGCCATTCTAATTCTTCCCACTGGAGATCCAACCCTGCTTCATCCTGATTTCAAAAATCAACCGGTAATAAGTTTTCTACAGAATGCCGCAAAGAAAATTTACATAACTGACCTTCTATGGAAAGAATATCCATTAGGCTCAGGATGGTCATGGAATGATTATAATGACTCGTATATGGCGGAGAGAAGCCCCATGCCGGTGTATGGCAACATTATAAAATGGATACAGGAGAATAATGGCATTGATCCATCAGTTGTTTACTCCGTTCCGGAAGTAAATTGGGAAGTTGATTTTGATACGGCCACAGCAAACAATTTTTTTGTTCAAAGGAGTTTGGCAGAAAATAGTTATAAAATAACAGAGGGAAAAGAACAATTGAAGGAGCAGGAAGTTCCATTTGTCACAAATGGCCTGGGTGCGGCTCTTGAATTATTGCCCGATACAATTCATAAGACAATTAGCCTGGCGACTCCGGAAACATATCAAAGACAATTTTTGGGAAAACCTACACAGGCAACTGCCATCCATTCCCAACCCACTGATTCGGTACTCAAACCTATGATGCACCGTAGTGATAATTTTTTTGCTGAACAAATTTTACTGATGGTCGCTGGTAAGTTCAACATGCCGATGAACGATGAAAGAGTCATTGATACCTTATTAAAAACAGATTTCAAGGACCTGCCGCAAAAACCAGGATGGGTGGATGGTTCCGGGCTGAGCCGGTATAATTTATTTTCTCCACAGGATCTCGTCTTCATTTTAAATAAGATGAAAAATGATTTTGGGATGGAAAGAATAAAAAACCTTTTGCCCACGGGCAATGAAGGCACCCTGGTCAATTATTATGTTTCTGAAAGTGGATACATCTTTGCCAAGACAGGAACTCTTTCCGGTGTTATTGCCTTTAGCGGTTTTTTATATACAAAGAAAAATAAGCTGCTAGTCTTTTCCGTATTGGTCAACAATCATAATTCTTCAGGCACACTGGTAAGAAGAGCAGTTGAAAAATTTATTGATCAAATCAGAGATAATTATTGATCAAGGACGTAGTGTCCTTTGTGGGCCCTTTGTGTACTTTGTGACCCACTCCTTACTCAATCAAATATGGTCACAAAGGTCACAAAGTCCCGATGGCTATCGGGACACAATGGACACAAAGATTGTTCATAAACGGATGGTCAATTTATTCATTATTAATTCAAAGGAATTGCGCGGAAACCAGGTATCGCCAGTCATAATTATCTTTTTCGTAAGCACCAGAAGGTCGAATCTTTTTGTTCATCACTTCGGGCTTCAGAACTTTTTCATTGATCAATTTTGTCTTCGCTTCGTGGATCATTTCCTGGACCAGGGGCAACTGCATCCATGAAAGCTGCGGTGGCTCAAGCCCGATCTTATTCGGGCGCCATGTGATCGTCGATGGCAAAGTTTTTTCCATGGCCTTTCGTAAAGTCCATTTTGTCCAGCCTTCCCTGATCTTAAAATGAGAGGGAAGAGAAAAAAGAAATTCAACCAGTTCATGACTTAAAAAAGGCAGCCTAACCTCGCGTCCGTGCGCCATACTGTTGCGATCTGCATAACGCAACAATTCTTCAAGTCCATGGATAAGGGTGTTAAAGTATAAAACACCATTTAGTGTGAAGATCGTGGGAGTGGTGTAATAAGCTTCTTTGCTTTGCATATGAACAAATTCTTTAGAAAGATCTTCCTGCTTCAAAGCGTGAAGTAAATATTGCCGCTCTAAAAACACTGAGGCAAAATCGGGGAACAAGGAGGCAATGATATTTCTAAACTCAAATTTTTCATTGACGCCGATCTCTTTTGCTTTTTCTAACTCCCCGCTGCTGATTAGTTTTCTTTTTTGAAACAACTCCTGCCAGTACCATTTGTAATATTTATGATAGCCTGCCAGGATCTCGTCAGCTCCCTGGCCATCAAGCAAAACTTTTACATTGTTTTGTTTCGCCAGGTCAAACACTTTGTATTGCGGCAAAGTCCCCGCACTTCCGAATGGCTCATCCTGTTGTTGAACGATCCGCTCAAAAAGATCCGGGATTTCTTTATCACTCACTACAGTCTTAAAAGATTGCAATGAAAAATGATGGGCAACCTCGTCAATATAGTTTTCTTCATTCTTTTCAAAGCCGGGAAAGATGGCAGAGAAAGTTTTGAATTTGATATTTGTCCGGAAGGACTCCTTTGGAGAAATTTGATAGTTAATGATCGTTGCTGCAATGGAGGAGCTATCGAGTCCGCCGCTAAGACTTGTTCCCAAAGGAACATCGCTTCTTAATCTCCGTTTGATTGATGTCTTGAATAGTTCATTGAATTTTGTTATTGCATCGTCATCAGAAATGTTATCCTCGTGTTTTTCGACATCGATATCCCAATACCTTTCAATCTCAATTAAAATATCTGATTGCATTCTGATCTTTAAGAAGCTGGCGGCAGGTAATTTATTTACATCATCATAAAACGTTTCCTCAGGCTGGGTTGGATTGTCAGTGTATCCGATGGTTAGAAAATTAAAAAGCATTTTTTTATTAAACCCTTTCCCCAAGCCAATTGACCAGAATGCTTTTATTTCCGAGGCAAACAGAAAAGCTTTATTGCCCGCCTCGTAGATATAGTAAAAGGGCTTCTCTCCAAAACGGTCTCTTGCCGCAAAGAATTCCTTTTCTTTTTCATCCCAGATGGCGAAGGCAAACATGCCATCAAAGTATTCGAGACATTCTTCTTTCCAGCAGTCATAAGCAGCGACAAGAACCTCGGTATCAGTTTGCGTACGGAATTGATACCCTTTTCTTTTTAGCTCTTCACGCAATTCGATATAGTTATAGATCTCCCCATTGTGAAGTACCGAATAGCGGTCCAGGTAGTGGAAAGGTTGCGCAGCTGCCTCAGTCAGGTCAAGAATGGAAAGGCGACGATGACCGAAAAGAACATTGCCGGGGGCATTTTGCCAAAAACCTTCTCCATCAGGTCCACGGTGTGAAAGAATATCAGTCATCCTCTTTACATTCTCTCTGTTATAAGAGTTGGAATTGATCTGTAATATGCCCGCAATACCGCACATGAAGCCCCCTCTGACTCCCCCGAAGGGGGAGAAAATTTGTTTTGAATCTTAAAAAATAGTTTCAGAGATCATAGAGTTCAAAAATATAAAGCCCTTTCTAATTCCCCTTTTATATGGAAAAGTTTCATCGAAAGTAACTGAAGATCGGAATTGTTTTGTAAACCTCCCTCCCCTTGCGCCACCGCTACGCCGTCGGCCATAGCCTTTGGCGTCGGACTACGCTATGGCGGCACGCGGTTGGAGAGGGAGCGAGGGTGAGGCTTAAAAATTGATCGGCAATCTTCCTTCGGTATCATCCCAGGCCATCACCAGTTCCGCGCCATTGGTGATCGGCTGAAATACCATTGTGAAGTATTCAAAATCGACGGAGGACCTTTTGACCGGAATATCGAATTGCATCAGGTCTTTTGTGGAATCGATCTTCAAACCCCAGGTGTACAGGTCACTATTTAAAATGATCGTCCATTTGTCCTGGTAAGGAATACAGTAAATGACGTAGCGACCGGCGTTAACTTTTTTATCCTGGATCGTTACGTTCTGAAAGAATTCTATTTCGCTTGCTTCGTTGGCGCCCAGTCTCCAGCGTTCACCATATTTAAGAAGACTACCAAAAATAGTACGCCCCTGGCGGTGAGGACGGCTATAAATAACCCGCATGACCGGGGAGGTAGTGATATCGTGGGTCATTTTCCGCTGCGAGTAGTTCACTGGAAAATAACTCATGTCCATCGGCGAAATATCAATGGCCGCGTAAGGATTTGCTGGAGGCGTTTGAACAATCGCCGTATCCGGTTTTTTTTCTGTGTGATCGGAATTCTTTTCATTCCCATCGGTACAGGAAATAAAAAGAATGCAACAAATAAAAGAAGTACTGGCAAGCTTAGTCATTGAATTTATTTTAAGCTGATCGGCAGACTGGCTTTAATATTGTCCCAGGCTATGACCAAATTACATCCTGAATCTGATTTTTCAAATGTCATTGCCAATGACTCGACTCCTTCATTCAATTTTTGTACAGGCACGGCTGTCCGCAAAACGTCCTTTTGTTCATCATATTTGAACGCACCCCAGGTGTCGTTATCCTTATTCAAAATGATCGTCCAATTATCTTCCGTCGGAATAGCGTACAGTGTATAGCGGCCTTTTTCAACTTTCTTGTCACCGATCTTTACACTCCTGAAAAATTCTATTTCTGTGGCTTCATTTGCCCCAAGTCGCCAAACCTTTCCATATTCAACCAGGTCACCAAAAATAAGACGCCCATTTTTTTGCGGCCGGCTATAGATAACCCTTGCCACCACGGGCTCCGTAACCTTATCCTGTATCTTCAGAACAGGATAATTGTTCGGGTAATAGCACATATCCATTGGCGATTTATCAACGGGTGGCAGATTATTGCTTTGGGACTTACCAGTCAAAACAGAAATAGTCAAAAGGATCAGCAGGGTGATTTGTTTCATACGGTGAATTTTTTATAAAAGAGCAAAAATAATTGTTTGAGGTTGCATCGAAAAAAAGTTACGGGTTATGGGTTACGCGTTATGAGTTATAGTTTTAAAAGATCTTCATACATTCTTTTGGCAAATGACTTTAGATCAGGAAAAAAAACCTTGTAATATTCCTGAAGGGTTTTATAGTGTACTTCAAATAATGATACGGCCGTTTCACTTTCTTTAAGATAATGGGCTCTCCTGACGAGACCGCCAAAACTTAATTCTGTCCCCCGCATGGTGGAATAATTGAATAACCAGTTCTGCTGCTTCATATAGGGGAACATCCTCGCAAAACGCTCCGGCAAATATTCGAAATGCCTGTCGAGTACCTGGTAAACCGTTTCTGAAAAATTTCTTAAACTTTCCGGGTTAAATTCATTTGGGTCGTTAGCCAGGAAATGATCATACACTACATCTATAAACGCACCACTATATAAGCGATAGGCCGGTCTGAAAACTTCCTTTGCAAGTTTAGTGGCTTCATGGTCATCGGTAAATGTATCGATGGCCCGGTGAAGAGTGATCCCCTTTTGAATCCCTTCAGGGTAGTTGAATTTTTTTTTCCCCTTTACAAAATCGCTGATGAGATTTCCTACTAAAATTTCTTCGTGGGCAAAAGATAAATATGCGTGGGCAAGATAATTGATAGCTGCTATTTAATTTTTTCACTGATAAAATTAATTATTTCATTAGTCAGCTCCTTCATTACTATTAAATCGGGGTTGCTAAAGCTTTTTATTTTCATGATTTATTGTTGGCGTGTTTTGACCTGGCAAACATTCGATATGAATAAACTGTCGGAATCATCGCCATCACAAGAACGATCCCCATCATGATAAAAAACATAATGATGGGTTTAATAAACAAAGCCAGAATGGCGATCAAAATTCCACCGCCAAACCAAATTTTACTTGCCAGCAAATGAGTGGCTCTCCAGTTCTCTTCACTTTCCAGGGTCCAGGGCAGGCGGAAGCCCGCAAAATAATTTGGTTTAATGCTGTGCAGAATATTTCCCATATAGGCAAGCAGCAAACCCATCATCACTAAAATTAAATTCAGTCCAACGGTGTGTTGTTTCACTGTCCAGCTTAATAAGTATTGTGATACAACTTATAAAAACAACAACTACCATCGCGATCTTCAAAAATGTCCCTGATTGTTTTGCTGCCCATCTCTTCGGGTCTAATTTGTAAATATTTGTTAACAGCAGGTATACCAAAATGGAAAGCACGGTACATACCGCCGGCCAAATAAATATTTGATCCTTTGGACCATATTTATCCGGAGTGCCGTTGATGCCAAAATGTACGGGGATCCTTTCGGGCAAACTGTTCCATATACTCAACAGGTAAACCCAGGGAATGAGGGTAATTACAAAAACAAATGTCCACCGAAGCAGCGTATGTTTTCTCATATTTTATTTCTTTTTCGATTTAAATTGAAGAAACCACTTTAGAATTTCATCGACCACGGTTGTATTCAAAGAGTAGTAAACAAATTGTCCTTCTTTTTCCGACACTACCAGTTTTGCCTGTTTCAGCAGGTCAAGGTGGTGTGAAATACTGGGGAAAGAAATATGAAACTTGTCGGCTATTTCACCGGCGGTCATATCCTTTTGCTGCAGCAGTTCCAGAATAGCCCTGCGGGTAGGATCATTCAGCGCTTTAAATATTATATTCATGTCAATAATTCGACGTTTGTATATTTAGACAAATATCTAATTAATAATTTACATCCTAAACATTTTTTAGAAAAATATTTTTTGTTCTGAAACCGCACATGCGGCAGATGAATGGCAATTATAAGTGGCGAGCGGTTACAAGTCGCCTCTTCTGTTAATACCAGTTAACACTCGGCACCATTAGTCATAAATCAATTGGCATAGGGTGTAACCTAAAATATCTTTGGTGCGTCATACATTTCAAACAAACGAAAATCGACATAAACCACAAAAATTATCAATTATGAAAAAGATTATGATGATGCTGGCGCTGGTGCTTACAGTAGGTACAAGTTTCGCTTTTACAGGCGAGGAAGCAATTAACAAACAGGCCTTAAATGCATTTAAAAAAGAATTTGCCGGCGCAACCGAAGCTGCCTGGACAGTAGGTAATAATTATTACAAAGTGACATTTTCCCTCAACGATCAAAAGCTCTTTGCTTATTATAATACCCAGGGAGAATTCCTGGCAGTTACGCGTAATATTTCCTCTTTACAATTGCCACTCAATTTGCAAACAAGTTTAAAGAGATCATACAATAATTACTGGATCAGTGACCTGTTTGAAGTGGCAAAGAATGATGGAACGAACTATTATGTTACTCTTGAAACTGCCGATACAAAAATTGTTTTGAAGTCAGCAGATGGCAGCGATTGGTCTATTTATCAAAAAAGTAAAAAAGCATAAAAACTTAGTTTTGGTGTGTGGTAAAAATAACCCCGCTATCACCATGGTGATGCGGGGTTTCTGTTTTTTAATGAAAGAGTGGAGAAAAAAATAAAAACAATAGTTTCTTTGTCACACATTCTAACTTCTATATTCTATATTCTATATTCATATTCTGCATTCTATATTCTGTATTCCCTGTTATTCACCAACCAATCGTTAATTGCATTAACAACGGTCTCCACCAATCCCAATTTACTTGACAAGAGCTGTAACATACTATAGCTTTATGTCGTCAAACAATAAAATCAAAAATTATTCAATCATTAAACCTTAAGCCATGAAAAGATCGATCATAGTATTCTCAGCAATACTTTCAGTGATTACTGCGACAGCATTTGTAGGATCAAGACCCGGAGGCAATCCTGCAGAAGCAACATTTCAAAAAGAATTTAACGGAGCAACCAATGTAAAATGGAACGAAGGCAAGGACATTATTTCCGCAAGCTTTGTACTAAGCGATTCCCGTATTGTTGCTTACTTCACCAGTGAAGGCGACCTCATTGGCACAGAAAGAAATGTTTTATTCAATCAATTACCATTAAACGTGATAAAAGAGATCAACAATCGCTACGGCAATGCTCCGATCTTCGATATTGTTGAATACACATCAGGTACAGAAACATTTTACAGCATGGGTGTAGATACTCCAACAAAACATTTGAAATTAAGAATTTCAGCCGAAGGAGACGTCACAGTACAACACAAAGAAAAAAAATAATAACAGCCATATAAAACTGTTTGTCAGCAGTCAGGCATACAGGAAAGTCCCCCGATAAATCGGGGGACTTAATTTTTGGCCTCTCCCCCTTCCCTCCGAGGGAGTCCGTTGGACCTCTCCCAAGGAGAGGGGTGATTGAAATCTCTTACTTTTGCCTGCCTGCCGGTAGGCAGGCGACCTAAGATTTTTATTATGAACAAAGGACCTGTTTCACAATTTATCCTTCATCATTACCGTCATTTCAATGCAGCTGCATTGGTAGATGCAGCAAAAGGTTATGAACAACATTTGCTTGACGGGGGGAAAATGATGGTAACCCTTGGCGGTGCTATGAGTACTGCAGAACTTGGGGTTTCGTTAGCTGAAATGATCCGCCAGGGAAAGGTGGATATTATCAGTTGTACGGGTGCTAATCTTGAAGAAGATATCATGAATTTGGTGGCGCACAGTCATTACAAACGCATTCCTCATTACCGTGATCTCACTCCTGAGCAGGAATGGGAATTACTGGAGAATGGGATTGAATCGGGTTACTGATACCTGTATTCCCGAAGAAGAGGCGTTTAGAAGGATCCAAGAGAATATCGTCAAGCTTTGGAAAGATGCCGATGCAAAAGGTGAAAGATATTTTCCTCATGAGTTTATGTACAAACTTCTGCTGAGTAAGGTGATGGAAAAAGATTACGAGATAGATCCGAAAGATAGCTGGATGATCGCCGCCGCAGAAAAAAACTTACCGATCGTTGTCGGCGGGTGGGAAGACAGCACAATGGGAAATATTTTTTCTTCTTATATTATTAAAGGCGAGATGAAAGCAACCACCATGAAGAGTGGCATTGAATACATGGTATGGCTGGCGGATTGGTACAGAAAAAATAGCGGCGGCAAAGGAATTGGCTTCTTCCAGATCGGTGGCGGTATTGCCGGTGACTTTCCCATTTGCGTTGTGCCTATGATGTACCAGGATCTTGAATGGCATGATGTTCCTTTCTGGAATTATTTCTGCCAGATCAGTGATTCAACAACTTCATACGGATCCTACTCAGGTGCTGTGCCCAATGAAAAAATTACCTGGGGCAAGCTTGATATCAAGACTCCAAAATACATTGTTGAGAGTGATGCTACCATTGTAGCTCCTTTGATCTTTTCCTGGGTGCTGGGATGGTGAGATGCGTGAGTTCAACCTCACCCCTTCATCACTCCGATAATCGAACAGTCCTCGCCCTCTCCTGTGGAGAGGGGATGCGGAGTTTTCAAACTGAAAAACTATTGAAGGGGGTGAGGTAGAAAAACTTTCACACGGAGAATAAAAAAGCCGGGAAGACTCCCTTCTCCCCGGTGCCAAACGTAGAACAAGCTCTAGGGCTTTTGCCCCGCTCTTTAGAGCTATTGCCTCGCTCTTTAGAGCTAATTGCCTCGCTCTTTAGAGCTAATTGCCTCGCTCTTTAGAGCTAATTGCCTCGCTCTTTAGAGCTAATTGCCTCGTCCTTCAGGGCGAGGAAAACAGCAAAAGAAAGAGAAAAATCCCGGGCTTTAGCCCCAGGTCTTCTCTAATTTCAAAAAAAATGTTTATGCCCTTCATCAGAGTGTGGATTCATTATGTATGGTCAACAAAAAATCGCGAGCCAGTTTTAATTGACAAATTCAGATACCCATTATTTGAACACATCAGACAGAATGCGTTGGTTAAGAAAATCTACCTCGATCGTGTAAATGGGTATCATGATCATGTTCATTGTTTATTGTCATTAGGGTCAGATCAAACTATTGAAAAAATGGCTCAACTGATTAAAGGAGAGTCTTCTTATTGGTTCAACAATAAATCATCTTTCAATGCCAGTAAGCTGGAATGGCAGGATGAATATTTTGCTGTGTCAGTGTGTGAATCCCGACTAAATTCCGTGAGAACTTACATAGACAACCAGGTATCACATCATCAAAAGAAAACCTTTGACCAGGAATACCAGGAATTTATTAGCAACAATGGATTTAAACAATTTGGCTAAAGCCAATCTTTGATTGATAGCAATTGCCCCGCCGTAAGGCGGGGCAATTGCTATCCAGTCCCCAACTGAATAGTTTTTATCTGAAGTGCTTTAGCGTTCGCCTCCTTATTTTACCTTTGAATTATGCGACAATTGGCCGCTATATTATTTGCAGATATGGCTGGTTACACAGCCCTCATGCAGGAAAATGAGCAGCTCGCCCGACTAAAGCGCAAAAGGCTGAAGGAAGTGCTTGAAACTACCATTAGCCGGTTCAACGGAAAAATTGTGCAATACTATGGCGATGGCTCGTTAAGTATTTTCGGTAGCGCTATTGATTGCGTGAATAGCGCCATCAATATTCAGCAACAACTGCAGCAAGAACCTAAAGTGGCGCTGCGTATAGGCATACACACCGGCGATGTAGTTATGGAAGATGAGTCCGTCTATGGTGATGGCGTTAACCTTGCTTCACGAATAGAATCTTTGGCGGTGCCCGGTGGAATTTTTATTTCAGAAAAAGTATATGATGAGATCAGGAACCAGCACAATATTCAAACCCGTGAAATGGGTTATTTTGAATTGAAGAATGTAACAACTCCTGTTCGAATTTTTGCTATCGCCAATAATGGCATCATGGTCCCGGGTCGTGATGAATTGAAAGGAAAAACAAAACAACCGAATAACCGGCTGGCGGTGTTGCCTTTTGTAAACATGAGCACCGACCCCGAAAACGAATATTTCAGCGATGGCATTACCGAAGAATTATTAAATGCATTGACAAGGGTAGATGGCCTGCAGGTGACTTCCCGCACTTCGGCTTTTGCATTCAAAGGAAAACATACCGACATACGCGATATTGCCATACAGTTAAATGTCGACAGGATATTGGAAGGGAGTGTCCGCAAATCAGGTAATCGCGTTCGCATCACCGCACAGTTGATCAATGCGGCAGATGGTTATCATATCTGGAGCGAGAGTTATGATCGCAACCTGACTGATATTTTTGAGGTGCAGGATGAGATCAGCAATATTATCGCGGGCAAATTGCAGAATAAAATGGGCGCTGCAGAAAAAACTGATCAGCTCGTGAAAGCGCCCGTTAAAAATGTAGCCGCTTACACACATTATTTAAGAGGACTGCATTATTTAAATAAACTTACTCCGGCTGATTCGCGCAAAGCGATTGAATGTTTCGAAGAAGCGATCGCACTCGAGCCCGGCTATGCACAGGCTTATGCCAAGTCTGCCGGAGCTTATAGTTATCTTGGGGTCACCGGGCAGATGCTACCCGATACGGCGTTTGAGATTGTCACCCGTTATGCAGACAAGGCATTGCAAATAGATGACAGCATCGCCGAAGGTCATATTGCAAAAGCCAGCGCTTATTTGTTTTACAACTGGAAATGGAAGGACGCATATGACGAATTGCAAAAAGCCATTCAGCTTAATCCCAGCGCTATTGATGCCTACCAGTTGCTTGGCTATTATTATTTGACAATGGGACAAAAGCAAAAGGCAGTAGAGACGCTGGAAGAAGCGGAAAAAATTGATCCTCTCTCGCCCATCATCAGCCAGACACTTGGCAACATGTACTTGTTTGCCGGTCGATATGACGAGGCTATAGTACAGGCTGATAAAATGCTTGATCTGAATCCAACGATGCGCATCAGCATTGAAATGAAAGGATGGGCCACCGGTATGAAAGGCGATTGGGAAGCAGCCCTGGTATTTTTTGAGGAAGTACACCGGCTTACCAATCATCCGCTAAAAGGACTGATTGGATTGGGCTTTGCCTATGCCAGGCTGGGGCAGGAAGAAAAAGCATTGGAATGTATCCGCAAAATGGAACAAAGACAGGAACAAGAACCCGGCTCCACTTTGGACCCGGAACTCGCTGCTGTTTGGTTTGCCTTAGGAAATCTTGACAAAGCCTTTTATTACCTCGGCCGGGCTGTTGACAAAAGGCTCGGGCCTATCTCTTATTTCTTAGAATATCCTCCCTATAAAAGTGTGAAGAAAGATCCGAGGTACAAGGAGCTATTAAGAAGGCAGGGGTTTGAAGAGGAGTTGATAGAAAGTTTTATAGAATGAATCAGTGTGATCAGATTAATCAGTGGTAATGTCCGCTCGCCCACTTTCCTCCCGATAGCTATCGGGAGACAACCTGATACCAGATTCATTTATTCGATCGTCGTGAATCGTGAGAATTACGCACGACTGACGACCCGATAGCTATCGGGTGACGACTCTCCGAAGGTCAAATGACTCTCCAACGGAGTCCTTTGGACCTTCGGAGAGTCCTTTGGACACGATAACATCTTATCGGAACGTTACTTAGTTAATGATCAGTGTAATCAGATTAATCAGTGGTATCAGATTAATCAGTCTTGAATCGCTGTAATCAGATCAATCATTGGTATCATTAATCAGCGGTATCAGGTTAATCCGTGGTTAAATCAGTGTAATCAGTGGTATCAGTGGTCAGGATTGATCATAATGTGCGCTGTGTATGTTCCCGGATTCATGATCCATGGCATACCGGGGGCAGATGGTTTCTCAGGCAAACCCGTACTGGCGGATGTTGCATAAGGAATATAAATTACATAACGCAGGTATCCATTTTTTACTTCACCGGTTGAAGGGTTAAAATCTTTTTGGTCTGCTGAATAAACATACAATGCTGAAGGTTGTTTGGGCATTTGCAGTGTGCCTGCGTTTACTTCTTTCCCACGTTCATCAATTAGCATCTGATCTCTGATTCCTTCTTTTCTCAGTTCACGTCCCCTTTTCATAAAAGGTTCCAGGTCTTTGACATAACAAGCCACCGAAAAGCCGGGCTGATCAGGATTATCTGCAAGGCAGATCATTTCATTTGTTCCCTGTTTTAAAACTACCAATTGTTTATCGGGCGAATAACCATACACGGTGCAGCTATCTCTTTTTTCCTGGGGCGCTGCCAGTAATGCAGTTTTTATTTGTATCGCTGCAGAGGGTAATTCATTTTTAGAAGCAGGTGAATCTTTTTTAGAATTACACCCGGAACAAACAGTGATAACAGCAATGATCAAAGGAATCGTTTTCATGTTAATTCGTTATGACTTAATTCAGGATAAAAAAAGACAAGGGTTTTTAAAGGTAGTATTTTATTATGGAGGTAATAATTTTGTTCTTCTCACGGCCTGTCGAAAGCCTTTTTGGTTGGGAACTATACTGAACAACCATGATATAAATTATATTTAGAATTTCTAAATATAATTTATATAGGCAAGGAATTTGTTTTATCTTTGACGTATAAAGAAAATATATTTGGCTATTACAGAGACCTAAGATCATTTTATGGTTGTAATAGCAAAAAGAGCGATTAATGAGTTCATTGAAGCGAACCCCAAATCTGCAAAACCTCTGTTAGAATGGTATTTGAAAACAAAAGAAAGTGACTGGAAAAGTTTTGCGGCTGTTAAAAAAGTTTTTGGCGCTACTGATTCTGTAGGAAATGATCTGTATGTGTTTAATGTCGGGGGAAACAAATACAGGCTTATAGCAAGGATCATTTTTGGGGCCAGGACCGTGTTTATTCGTTTTATCGGAACTCATAAGGAGTATGATAAGGTTGATCTATCCGGTCTGTAAGTGGATAGCGGCAATGATTGCCGGATAATATGAAAGTAAACTTGAAACAGTCATGACACAAAAAATCCGCAGAATACAACCAGGAAGAAGCAGCCGGAGGAGACAACAAAGCCGGACACGAAGACCTGTCGCAAGAGTAAGACCTGTAAGAAAGAGAATTCACAACAAGGAGGTTTACGAACTTACCATGAAGGAAATTGATACATTAATGAAAAGAGGCGAGGAGAATCTGGGTCCGAAAGAACTGGAACGACTTCGCATACTTGCAGAAGCTGCCGAAGATTATGAAGACACTAATGAGCCGCTTCCGGTTCCCTCATCTTTGCCGGATATGATCCGCTTGAAAATGTTTCAGTTAAAATTAAAACAGCATTATACAGCCAGGTTACTTGGAGTGAGTGAAGCAAAGCTTTCATTAATTATAAGTGGTAAACAAAAGCCTGATATCTATTTTTTAAAGGCTCTTCATGAAAAATTAAAACTGGATGCAAGCCAGATCCTGGATGCGGTATAACCAGGGAAAAACGAATTTCTGCCAGATCAGTGATTCAACAACTTCCTACGGCTCTTACTCCGGTGCTGTGCCCAATGAAAAAATTACCTGGGGCAAGCTTGACATAAAATCTCCAAAATATATTGTAGAAAGCGACGCGACAATCGGAGCGCCATTGATCCTTGCCTGGTGCTGGGATGGTGAGGGCGTGTCCAACCTCACCCCTTTGAATGCTTCTTCAATTAAAAGACCCTGCGTCCCCTCTCCATCTGGAGAGGGGCAAGGAACATCACAAGCAACAGAATGTTGAAGGGGTGAGGTTGAAACCTGCAGTAGTGGTGAAGACAGAAAACGGAAAGGTATCATCAATGCAGATAATCAGAAATCTTTCCTGCCAGGGTCACTTATCATTTCCTCACTACATAATCTTAACACAGGTTCATTTAGCAATTTTGCCATGAGGCTGTAATCTGAATAATTTCCTTCTTTCCTTAAATAAAGACTACCTTCCTCATTCTGACCTCATCGGTTTATTCCCTCTTGATAACTACCATCCTTCATTTAACTTAAAACAATTTATTATGAAAAGAACTTTTTTATGTTTTTGCTTTGCCATGTTTTTATTTTCCTGTAACAACAGTAAAACTGAATCGGCATCAACCGGTACAGATACTACTGCTAAAAGCACCGTGACCGACCTGCCTTACACAGCTTCTTATTCCAGCAATTTTACCGACGATGTATCAGACGCTGATCTGAAAATGGTATTGATGACCTATAAGGACTGGGCCGATGGCAATATCAGCAATTTGACAAATTCTATGGGTGACAGTGTCTATGTACAATTTAATAACGGTGATAAATTTAATGGAACAAAGGCCGACCTGATGAAGATATGGAGTAAAACTCGCGACAGTTTGAGTTCTGTCACAATCGACATGCAGGTATGGAAAAAAATGTATGAACCAAATAAAAAAGACGCTGCTATTCTTACCTGGTATAAGGAAATTGATACCTATAAAACAGGGAAAGTTGATTCAGGATACTACCATGACATAAACGGAATAAAGGACGGGAAAATAAATTATTACGACCAGTACAAGCGGCCTGCTAAATAAAAACTATTTGATAAGAGCCCCTGTTACTACAGGGGTTTTTTGTTAGTTGACTTTTAGAAAGCGATTTACTCAGTGACAAAACCTGTATTAAAAACCAGGATTAAAAAAACATTTTCGCTATCTGCGAAGGAATGTTTCCAAAACACTTGCAAGTACGACTATATAATAGAGGCAATTTTTAGCCATTGAAATTATTCATACATTTTTTTAAAATAGCTACTATGCAATACAATTTCTATTCAAAAGAGGCTAAAGAAAAAAGCGGGAGAATATTTTTATTTAGCGTTTTAGTGACCAGCATTTTTCTTTTGTATGGTTGCAAGGCAACGACAGTTTTGCTGGCCAATTTCAACAACGATGCTATCGGTTCATCGCCATCGCCTACCCAATCTACAGGCACCGTTATTTTGCACAACGGACAGGGATCTATAACAGTAGTAGGCTCACCCAATTCACAGCCGCCCTCGAATAAATGGGCATTGATCAGCCACCCAGCCGCACCTTCTGAGCAAACTGAACTCACAGGAGTTTTTTCGAGGTTCTTTGGCACAGGCAAATATGGATTGTTGTGCAGCATGCACATTCCATCAGGTGCCGGAGTAGTAACTGTACAGTTTGAAACATTTAATCACAATGCGGATTTTATGCATCTTGATTTTATGCCTGAAGGCAATGTGCGCATTGATGACGGTAATGTACGGTTCGGGCATTTTCCCCGTGATACAAATTTTGTACTTAGTGTCGCTTTAAATATTACTTCCACTACAGCCACTGCCGAAATAAGCCTCTTTGGCGCAGGAGCTTCAGGAAATATAACCACGAATGTTCAGCCCATTTTTTTGCCTGTTGCAAGGCAGTTTGGTTCTGTAAAATTCTGGGTGGGCTTCCAGCACCGGGCCAGTTTTTTTGTCGATGATATTGTGGTAACGAGGAAGAATAATTAGCATCTGCGATTAAAAATCATCAAAAGAAAGGCCTGAAGTATAAAGTTGAATATGGTCAGTGCAATTGAGTATGTCGCCGATGATCGCAGAAGGTTTTCTTTCAGGCATACACAATATCTTTTTGAACGAACTGCAAATATTGCAGTTTGATAGAACGCAACGGAACTACATCTGTCTTTTTCCCGAAAAGGTCTTCAATTTCATTTGCCATAGCAACGAAATTTAAACCCATGGACCCCGTGATCTCAACAGCAATGTCTATATCGCTTTTTTCTGTAGCCTCGCCCCTTGCATACGAGCCAAAGACTCCTAGTTTACCGATTGGGTATTTCTTTCGGAGTTCAGGCATATGACTGCGAAGAGTTTGTAATATATTTTGCAACGTAAGCATGACACAAAATAAGTGAATTTTTTCTTCCTGGTTCAAACACAGCAGACGCAATTAACATTGCAACATGGCCGATGGCAATATCAGCAATTTGGCAAATTCTATGAGTGACAGTGTCTTTGTCGATTTTAATACCGGTGATCATTTTAATGGTACAAAGGCCGACCTGATGAAGAGATGGAACAAAACCCGTGACAGTCTGAGTTCTGTGACCATCCAAATGGAGGTATGGAGAAAGTTATATGAACCAACAAAAAAGGATGCTGCTATTCTTACCTGGTATAAAGAAATTGATACGTATAAAAACGGGAAGGTTGATTCTGCCTACTACCATGATGTAAACGGAATAAAGGACGGGAAAATAAATTATTACGACCAGTACAAGCGGCCTGCTAAATAAAAAATATTTGATAAAAGCCCCTGTTGCCGCAGGGGTTCTTTCTAAGTTGTCTTTTATAAGACGACTCAACTCAGAGACCAAACCTTGTAATAAAATTAGTTCTTCTCACGAGCTTCGAAACCCTGTTTGCTGATAACTGCCAGGGTCATTGATGTTTTATATAAAAGAAAGACGGGAAGAGCAGCATTAGCCTCAAACGGAATACTCCGAAATTCCCGACCTTCATTCAAACATAAAATCCGAAGGTGATTACAAAAACATTTAGTGTCTTGCTTTTACTGGCAACCAGTGCGCTGTCCGCCCAGGACATCCCCATCAACTACGACGAATCAAAAATTCCTCCGTACACGTTGCCTGATCCGCTGCAGGCAAAAGATGGCAAACGCATAACCACTTCACAACAGTGGGAAAAGCAACAATGCCCTGCCATGCTCAAGCTATTTGCCGATAATGTCTACGGCCGAATCCCGGGCAAACCAAAGAACATGCATTTCAAAATTTTTGATATTGATTCAAATGCGCTCGAAGGCAAAGCCATTCGCAAGCAGGTAACTATTTTTTTCACCAATGGTGCCGATGCCCCATCGATGGATGTGCTCCTGTATTTGCCAAAAGCTGCAAAGAAATCCGTTCCGGTTTTTATAGGTTTGAATTTTTATGGCAATCAAACCATACATGCGGATACGAGTATACGCCTCTCCACACGATGGGTAATGAATGATGAAAAACTCGGATTGGTCAACAACAGGGCTACCGAAGCTTCGAGAGGAAAAGATGCCGGCAAGTGGGCGGTTGAAGAAATCATTGATCGCGGCTATGGATTAGCTACTGCATATTATGGTGATCTCGAGCCCGATCACGTCGATGGATGGAAAACGGGTATACGAACCACTATGAAAACAGAATTATCCATCAATGAAAATGAATGGGCGGCGATTAGTGCTTGGGCCTGGGGTCTGAGCCGGATGATGGACTACCTGCAAACGGATGCAGCGGTTGATGCAAGCAAGGTTGTGATCACCGGGCATTCGCGCCTGGGCAAGGCCTGTTTGTGGGCCGCTGCCAATGATCAGCGATTTGCCATTATCGTTTCCAATGATTCCGGCGAAGGCGGCGCCGCTTTATCCAGGCGTTGGTTTGGCGAAACCATTGAAAGAATAAACACTTCATTCCCGCATTGGTTTGTGGCGGCGTATAAGAGGTACAATAAACATCCTGAGCTGTTGCCTGTTGATCAGCATATATTGTTGGGCCTTATGGCCCCGCGGCCGTTATATGTTGCCAGTGCTGCCGACGATGCGTGGGCCGATCCCAAAGGCGAATTCCTAAGTGCAAAAAATGCCGAACCTGTATATGCATTATTTGGCAAGCAAGGTCTTGGTGTGGCAACCATGCCTGCTATTGATCATCCTGTTGGCGAAACCATACGATATCACATCCGTACAGGCAAACATGATTTCACTTTGTACGATTGGCAGCAATATCTTGATTTTGCAGACAAGCAATTTGGAAGGTGAGCTAATGTAGCCGGCTGGATTGTTACTATTATGCTTTTCTTGCGTCGCACATTTGTACGTTCAGTAATTCTGTGCAGCATAATTGAACCTGTTGCGTCTGCTCCGAGAGAGCAGCGAAGGGTTTTGTAACTCTATTCAGCTTCCCTTTGTTATTTATCGTTGATTAGATTCATGATCAGCTTTATCATCAACTCCTTATCCGTGGGATTGCTTTGAGCCACTAAAAGAGCTAATGCCACCAAAGCATTATCATTGATTTTGACTTCACCGGATTTTTTAAATCGGTGTTTATTTTTTTCAAGAAACCATACAAATAAGAAAGCACCGACACGTTTGTTACCGTCAACGAATGGATGATTCTTGATAATAAAATATAGCAGGTGTGCCGCCTGTTCTTCAATACTGGGGTATAAGTAGTTATTATCGAAAGTTTGTACTACTGTTTTCAGAATACCATCAAAACTTTTATCTTTTTGCTTCCCAAAAAGCGAAGAAGCTTCCTTCTTTTTGACCAGTTGCCTTTTAAGTTCATCAATAGCCTTTACAGCATCACCGTATTCGATTTCGTAACTGATGTTCTCATTAACTTTTTCTTCAGTAAGCTGGTTTGCGTCGAAACGATTGAGCAGGATAAAGCTTTGAGTATAATTGGTAATGATGTCCAGAAGTCCTTTTGCTTCTGCCGGGCTCAGTTCTGTGGAGCTGCCGGATTGTTGAATAAGCTGAATGGTTTCTTGTAACTGCAGCATATTTTGTGAAACCTGTTGCAGTCTTTTTTCATTTATAGTATAGCCTTTTACCAAATGATCTTTCAGCCTTTGTGTAGCCCATTGCCGGAATTTTATTCCTGTTTTTGTATTTACCCGGTAGCCAACCGAAATAATTAAATCCAAATTGTAATGATCTATTTCTCTGGTGACCTGACGTTTACCTTCACGACGAACTGTTCGGAATTTCCGAACAGTTGCCTTTGGCTCTAATTCGCCTGAAATAAAAACAGCCTTAATATGCTCACTGATATTTGCTTTGCTTGAACCAAAAAGCATTACGATATCTGCCTGGTTTAGCCACACAGTTTCCTCTTGAAATTTTACCTCTATTTGAGTTTGCCCATCTTTTGTTTTGTATATCTCTACGGCCTTCATAATAACTGTAAAAATAAAATGGTTTACTGACTACGCCGTTAAGAAGTAACGTGCTCGCCACGGCATGACGGAGGAAAAGATGCCGGCAAGTGGGCGTTTGAAGTCCGGTTTGGTTCCCGGATCAGCTTACGGTTCGGCCTCCAAACCCCACTCCCTCCCGTGCCCTTGCAAGAGGGGGCGGTAATTGAAACTCGCGACAAAGGACACTTTCAAAAATTTGTTCGCTCACCCACTCCCCCGAAGCTTCGGGGATCGGGTGCTCAACTGAGACACTTCATACCGTCTTGCATGTTGCTCAACTGAAAGTATTCGATGAAGTTCAGCCCGGGCTTACCAATTTCGGCGGAACAAATGTCCACCAGAGGGAATGTGCCGCATCGATCCCGATGGCTATCGGGACGGTTGTGTTTTACCCTCATGATTTCACCTTGTACGACTGGCAGCAATATCTTGATTTTGCAGACAAGCGGTTTGGAAGAGTAATAAGGGAAACTAGTGTTACTCGCATAGAAATGGCTGCTATTAGTTGGTTGTCATTATGCGGCCGGCTAAATAAAAACTGTTTGATAGAAGCTCCTGTTACCGCAGGGGTTTCTTATATTTCAGGGATTCCTGGTTTTCTTATTTTATAAAAGAAGTTCGGCCAACTGGAAAGTAACCATTCTCCGAACTTTACAGCATAACCGACGCGCATGATAGATTAACGAGAAGTTATAACAGAGCTGTGATCGAAGATGATGGTCAGGAGATTTTGACTACTTATTTTCTTTCAAAAGCTCTGATTGAATTCTTTCCAACTTTGTTTTAAAGGACAGAAGGTCGTTTTTAATTGTATCCCAAACAAGAGGAAGATCGGTTCCAAAATATTCATGAATAAGCCGGTTGCGCATGCTTTTGATAAGAATCCATGGAATCTGAGTTTCACTTTCTTTTACCTCTTCTGGTAAATGTGAAACAGCTTCACCAATTATTTGGATATTATACAAACAGGCTTCTACTAAAATTTTTCTCAAAATCATCAAAAGAAAGGCCCGAAGTATAAAGTTGAATATGGTTAATGCAATTGAGTATGTCGCCGATGATCGCAGAAGATTTTCTTTCAGGCATACACAATATCTTTTTGAACGAACTGCAAATATTGCGGTTTGATAGAACGTAACGGAACTACATCAGTCTTTTTCCCGAAAAGGCCTTCAATTTCATTTGCCATAGCAACGAAATTCAGACCCATGGACCCTGTGATCTCTACAGCAATGTCTATATCGCTTTTTTCTGTCGCCTCGCCCCTTGCATACGAGCCAAAGACTCCTAGTTTACCGATTGGGTATTTCTTTTGGAGTTCAGGCATATGACTGCGAAGAGTTTGTAATATATTTTGCAACGTAAGCATGACACAAAATAACTGAATTTTTCTTCCTGGTTCAAATACAGCAGGCACAATTAACTTTACAGCATGGCCGATGTGCATGACAAGGCAACGAGAAGTTTTAATATGTCTCGTATAAGAAGCAAGAATACACAGCCTGAAATACTGGTCCGAAAATTCCTGCATGCACAAGGTTTCAGATTCAAACTCCACGATAAAAAATTACCGCGGCAAACCCGATATTGTTTTACCGAAATACAAAACCGTAATCTTTATTCACGGCTGTTTCTGGCATGGACACAAGGGATGCAAATATTTTGTAGTTCCGAAAACCAGAACTGAGTGGTGGCTAAATAAAATAAACTCCAACATTGCAAACGATGCAAAAGCAATAAAAGCTTTGAGAAAAGAAGGCTGGAAAATTATTAATCTCTGGGAATGTAATTTGAAGCCGTCAAACTAAAAAGAACTCTTACTTCTCTTCCCAAAAAATTCTCCTGATTCTTACTTCGATTTATTCAACGTGACTTAAAAGCAAATGTACTTTAAGTCACATCAAATACTATTGCTATATGGACATTAAGACCAAAATCGGTTTAAGAATTAAAAGAACTACGCAACCGAAAAAAATCTTACACAAGAGGCAATTGCATTGAAGGCAGAAATCGACAGAACCTTTATGAATCATGTTGAAAATGGAAAGAGAAATCTTTCTATTGACACGTTGGAAAAAATTATCTGCAATGGTTTGGAAACTACCCTTAAAGAATTCTTTTGCGTCGAATCATTCAATGGAAAAGAAGAATAAAAAATGATTGCAGAAAAAAACACTGTTCTATTAAGTTCAAGAATTCATATTATTTCTGAAAAGATCTGGAAAATAGCCGTATTTGGACCAGATAATTATAAAGCTGCTTTAATCAGCCACTATTTAAGAACCAAAAAAGAGAAGATATAAAAAAGAAGCCATTGCATTTGCTTCTGATTTATTATCAGGCTATTTAAATGGTGTAATTAAATAACCCAATGCGAAGAAGCATTGCAATATTTGATAAAGTTTGAAGATGATGTTTTGTTTCCAACTCCTGCCTATCCAAAATTTACCTTCATTGACTTATTTGCCGGCATAGGCGGTTTTAGAATTGCAATGCAGAGGTTACAGGGAGAATGTGTCTTTTCCTCTGAATGGGATAGTATGGCCCAAAGAACTTATTATGCAAATTTTGGTGAGATCCCATTCGGAGATATAACAAAAGATAGAAACCAAAATATGGATTCCCGACAATTTGATGTGTTATCGGAGGATTTCCCTGCCAGCCATTTTCAATAGCCGGAGTAACAAAAAAAATTCTCTTGGAAGAAAGCATGGATTTGAGGATGAAAAACAAGGTAATCTTTTCTTTCATATCGCAGAAATAATTAAGAAACATCGACCGAAAGCTTTCTTTCTTGAAAATGTAAAGAATCTTGTATCTCACGACAAGGGTAATACATTCAAGGTAATCAACGAAACATTTCTTGACTTAGGATACTCTTTCATTCTAAGGTTTTGGATGGGAAAATTTTGTTCCTCAGCACAGCAAAGAACCTTTATGATTGGTTTTGATTCCAAATTTATAAATACAAGGAAGAATTTGAATTCCCCGAAATGCCTAAGAAAAAGCTTTATGAATTGAAAGATACAATAGAAGACAAAGTAGATAAAAAGTATACACTGACAGAACACTTATGGAAGTACTTATTTGATTATGCAATAAAACACAAGCAAAAGGGAAACGGGTTCGGATATGGTTTGTTTGATAAGACAAAGACAATGTGACGAGAACTATAAGTGCAAGATATTATAAGGATGGTTCTGAGGTTTTGATAAAACAAAAAAATAAAATACCTAGGAGATTGACACCTAGAGAATGTGCAAGACTGCAAGGTTACCCTGAACACTTTTCAATTGCCAGTTTCTGATCACCAAGCATATAAACAATTCGGAAATTCTGTTGTGGTCCCGCTTATTGAAGCAATAGGTGAAAAAATAGTTGATGCCCTTTAAAGAAAAATAATGGGAAGCATATTACAAGCCGCCATTCAATCAGTTCAACGATCTAAGGTATCGTTCTCAAAATATATAACGGCAAATGATACTGGCGCAACTGGAGCACATCAGTCTGGATTTCACATTCCCAAAAATGCATGGCCCCTCTTTTTACCAAAGAAGGGCAAAAGGGATCAAACAGAGACAAATTTGCAACAATAAAATGGCAAGCCACTTTTGAAACTTCAAGCCGCTTTATCTATTATGGAGTTGGGACAAGGAATGAATACAGATTAACTCGATTCGGAAAGAACTTTCCCTTTTTAAATGAAGACTGTGTTGGCGATTTATTAATTATTAGCAAAAAAGATGAAGAATATTACGAAGCTTTTGTATTACAAACTGATGAAGATATTGATGATTTTTTTGCCGAGCTCAATATTTCTCCGTCAGATACAAACGGTATTATTCCTAATCAGTTTGAACAGACTAGCGAAGATAAATTGTTAACCTGTTTTTTAACGTTTATAAAAACTCTAAAAGTGGATTTTCCGCAAACGGTGGAATTAGCAACAACTGCAAGAAACTGTCATTTGTTATCAATGAACTTAAATGAAAAAGTCATAACCAATCCTGACAAAGAGTTATTAAACTGGCTAAATGCAGAATTTCAATTATTTAAATTAATTGAAAATGATAGATACTCTAAAACCATACAAACTCCTTTCAAATCAGTTGAAGAGCTCGTCAAAACAGCCAACACAATTTTGAACAGAAGAAAAAGCCGGGCTGGAAAATCGCTTGAGCATCATTTAACTGAAATGTTTAAAATTTTCAAATTAGCTTTCGAAACACAATCAACCACCGAAGACAAAAAGAAACCAGATTTTATTTTCCCTGATATTGAAGCATACCTTAATCCCAAATTCGACACAAAAGATTATTAGTCCTCGCATCAAAAACTACTTGTAAGGATCGATGGAGGCAGATATTGAATGAAGCTGATAGGGTCAAGACAAAACATCTTTTTACTTTACAACAAGGAATTTCAAAAAACCAATTAGAGGAGATGTATAAGTATAACGTATGTCTAGTTGTACCAGAGCCTTATCTTGTAAACTTCCCTTCTAGTTTTAGAGAAAGGATTTTGACACTTGAAAACTTTATAAAGTGTGTAAAACTGATTCAATAATATCAGATCCAAGAATTGATAAACGAATCTATTAAGGATCAAAAAGACACAATAATGGATATTACACCAATACAAATAGGTGAATCAATATTAAGGCCTAAAGCAAGATTGATAAAAACGATTGGTGAAGAATTAATTAGCAATGATGTGGTTGCTGTTATAGAATTAGTGAAAAATAGCTACGACGCCAATTCACCTATAGTTGTTATAAAATTTGAGGGAAACATTAAAGTAGTACAAGAAGGTAAAAGCACAAAAAGGGTGTTAGAGAAGAACGAATCTTCAATTACAATTTTTGACGAAGGAGAAGGTATGAATCTCTCTATAATTAAAACGGCTTGGATGGAACCAGCTACGACATTCAAAAAGAACTCAAAAATAAAAACCCCAAAAGAAGATTTACTGGTGAGAAAGGAATAGGAAGATTTGCTTCAGCCAAATTAGCTAACAGGCTACAAATTGTCACGAAACAAGAAAATGACAATGAAGTGGTAGTTGATTTTAATTGGAATGATTTCAATGATGATTTGAAATATTTAGATGATGTAAAAAGTAAGTGGGAGGTAAGAAGCCCATTGACAATAAAAAATCATGGTACAGTATTAACCTTAGATAATTTAAATATTGATTGGGATGAAAACAAGTTTCGAGATTTAAGAATTGCTTTATCACGATTATTAAGTCCCATCGCACCTACTGAAGATTTTCTAATCGATCTACAATTACCAAAACAATTAGAAGACCTGAATGGCCTAATCGAAGACCTGAAACTTTGAATAAGCCTGATTATCTTATTAAAGGCATTCTTTCAAATAATGGAATTCCAACGTTAATTTATTTTAGCAAGAAAGATGGTAAAGAAAAGAAAGTAGTACTCAAAAGAGAGGAATTCAAGCTTAGAAATCCCGCACGGGAGCCAGTTTTGGGGCCGTTTTCTTTTGAATTTAGAGTTTGGAACAGAGACAGCGATTCGATTAGGAGTTTAGCAAAGGAGATTAATTCCTCAGTAAAAAATATCAGACAAGATTTAGATGACTTGGCAGGTATAAGTATCTACAGAGATAATTTTAGAGTACTTCCTTACGGCAACAAAAATAATGATTGGCTGAGGTTAGATAAGAAGGGTAAATAACCCAACTGAACGATTAAGTAATAACCAGATAGTGGGGTACGTATCTGTAAGTCTTAATAGCAATCCTGAACTTATAGATCAAAGTAACCGGGAAGGCATTATCGAAAGTCAAGCTTTTGTTGACTTAAAAGAATATATCATTTTGTTGCTAAATGAAATAGAAATTCGACGGTATGCAGAAAGGCCGAGAGAAAATGAAATAGAGCAACACAGGGAGAACGTATTCCAACGTTTCTCACTACAAGGTATTACGCAATACATTCAAGAAAACGTACCTAATAATAAAGCAGATCCTGGAAGTTGTTCAAAAAAAGGACATTGAAATACAAGAAGGAGTTAAAAAGGTTCAGGAATGTCATTGCTCGATATCGAAGACTTACAAACTCTCGGTCAGTTAATAGATGTTATTCTACACGATGGCGGGAACTATTTTGGCAAGAATTGATTCGCAGAACTAATTTTGATTGAAAAAGGAGATTTAATAAAGAAGATGATAATCCTGATTTAGAAAAAATAAAAACTCATGTGACAAATATTTATGCTAGTAGAGAAAAAATTTTGCGCAGCTATTTAAAAGGATCGAGCCATTTGGTGGAAGGATGCGAGGGAGAATTGTCAAAAAATAATTATTGTCGAGGAAGTTATAGGGAACCAATTTGCTTTTAGCACATAATGAAATTGACAAATTGAAGGTGATGTTGTAGTCTCCCCTTCATCTAAAATACGACGTTAACAATAGATGAAGCAGAGTTGGGAAATAATCATAATGAATTTTATTACAGAATTCAGATTGCATTGGTTAGAAACGATACGAAGAAGAACGGAAAATAGAAGTGCAAGTTATAAAAGAGAAAGAAAAAACAGTATTCCATCAGTCTTTTAGTGACAATGGTCCTGGGAGTAAAGAGAAGTTCAAAAGGGGTCAATTTTTGACCCATATTTTAGTATGAAACCAGATGGCATAGGACTGGGACTTACCATAGTAGGACGAGTTGGTATCAGAGTATGACGGTGATTTTGTCCTGGTCAATAATGGTCCACTCGACGGAGCTACTTTTAAAATAACCTTTAAATATCGGATATGATGGAGTTAAAGTTACTGTTTGTCGAAGATCAAGAAATCAGAAACGATTTAGTTGAGTACTTTGATGGAAGTGAGATCTTGGGACATGCGTTGAAAGCTGAAATGGCAGAAACATTCGCGTGGGATTGAAAAAATAAAAGCCAAGAATAATTTAATTGTATTGGATTTATGCAAAGGAGAGCCTTCAGAAGCGGCAGAAAAAGAGGATTAGTTGTTTTAAGGGAAATTCAATCTTATGCTTTTATTCCAGTAATTTTTTATACCGGTATAGCTCATCAAATTACAAATTTGCAATCAGAGGTAATAGGAGTAGTAAATAAATCCGATGGAATCAAAACCTTGGAAGACGAAATACGAAGAATTATATCATCAAATGTCGCCTTGTTAAAACCTAAAATCATCGCCCATATAAATGAAGAATTGAAAAAATATTTCTGGGATATAATTGATAAACAAAAAGAAATATTTAAACGGAATACGACTGACTATTCCCTGGGATATTTAATGTTGAGGAGATTATCGCATTCTCTTTCAAAAGAAAATATTAAAACTCTATTAGCGGATACCAATATAAATGAAGATAAAACTCATCCGATGGAGTTTTATTTATACCCAAGTTCTGATGGTGAGTACCAAGCTGGTGAAATCATAACCAAGAAAGGGATTTATTATGCAATATTAACGCCAAGCTGTGACTTTATTGAAGATCTAAAAATTAGTCGCTTTAGAAGTGTTGGGAAAGTATTGCTTGCTGTCGCCACGCCTCTTACAGAAAATAATTATTATAAAGATTATAAAAAAGCAAATAATAAAACAAATAAGGATCGATTGATGAGATTAATCGGAAACGTAGAAAAGGAGATCAAATATTTTTTCCTGCCGGGAACTCCTTTTATGGAAAATTTAATTTTAAATTTTCAGGATAAAATAATGGTTGAGTATAAAGATCTGGAATCGTTTACAAGACTGGCTAAATTAGATGACCCATTTGCTCAATCAATGATTGCGAGCTTTATCCGTTATTATAATAGGATTGGTTTTCCTGATATTGATGCCGATTATGTAGTAAATAATCTCTAACTCTAATGATCATTAATCTCGCATCATTATTGAGGATGTCTTCAAAGGCCTATGTAAAACTTCAACGTAAGTTGATCGCCTGACTCTTGAACCTGCACTAACTTTTCTTCTGTCGTGCACAGCAGTGATCACATCGCCGGATACCGGCACAGCCCCATGTTGCTGTTGGTAGGGTTGCTGTTGGTCGCCTCCGAAGGAGTCCGTTGGACTGACCAACAGCTAAATTTAAGTGCATCATTTATCAGTATAATGCTTCTATTCTGTCCTTCTAGCACAACTGAAATCTAACCATCATAAACGTGCTTTCACAAGTTTTCCAAACTCGTACCAATCGAATCCTGTCTCAATCCGGTTATGCTTTAGCGCCGGAATCTGTGTTGTAATTAAAAGTATAGTTCCATCAAAGTCCGTCCGGTGATGCTGCGGTATTTGTCGTTCTATAGCCTAACCAACTTTATTTCCAACTGTGACCTCACTTCACTAAAGAAACTTGTTGCTTGAGATGCGGCTTCCCGGGGATTTTATGTTTTGTTTTTGAGTCTTTGTTTCAGATGATCTGAAAGTCTCAGTGTTAACGCTATTACCGTTAGTGTAGGATTTGGAGCTGCGGCCGTTACATAATTGGAAGCGCCTGCTGTAAATAAATTGGAAATGCCATGCACTTTGCAATTAGCATCAACTACTCCATTTTTGGGATCATCACTCATGCGGGTGGTACCCATATGATGCCAGCCCGCTCCGGCGAAAGAAGGCCATGAGTGGTCATTTGCATCTTCCAAAAATTCCATGAGTTTTACACGACCTATCCCTGCGATGCCAACTTGCTGGCCGATCAATTCATAAATGGTGCGGATACTTCTTTTTTCAAATGCTGTCAATTCCCAGTGAAGCATTGCTCTTGGCACACCCAACGCATCTTTATCCCGATCCAATGTAATACGCGACGCAGGATTAGGCGCCTGTTCGATCCGGGTAAAGAGTTCAAAGGATTTATTTGTTATTTCAGGAGATATAGATGCAGCCTCCTGTCCAGCCCTTTGAAAAGCTGACAACATACTGTCGAAGTTTTTTCGCGGATCATCGTCTTTCCATATCTCAATCATCGGCTTCAGGTTCTTTGTAACTGCCAGGGGAGTCAATGAAACTGTTCCGTTTAATATTTTATGTTCCTCTTGTTTTTCTCTGGTAATCGCCAACTCAGCACGGGCTTTCGTCACACCAAAATCCAGCATATAAAGCTTTAAAGGATTTGGCCTGGCCAGGTGTAATTCGGCAGATTTTAATTCCAGGTGTTCCATAAAGTAGCGACCCACATTATCATTATCATTACCCAGCCCGTTCAGGTGCTTGTGAATTGGCAGCCAGTAATAACCTCGCATTCTGAATAGAACAACATGCAAGAACAAAATATTTTGCTCTTACACGGTGTGTTTTCCCTGCATGATTCTTAACGGTCACTTCTTCTATGGAAGAAACTTTCTCATTGGCTTTTATATCAGTAACATTAGCATAAGTATATAAGTGAACATTCTTTGCTTTTACAATTGCATCCCTGTATTTAACTCCAAATTGTGTAGGAGGACTGAATTGCCACATTTTATTCCACACTACTTTTTCATCAAGCGGTAATGAAATCAGCGCCGGATCATGCTGTTGCCAGTAAGCAACATCATATTCATAAGGACCCAGTTCAGGATTTTTCTGTGCCCTTGCATAAAATGGATCAAGATCTTTCCTGGTGATAGGCCAGCCACTATGCGGCACCCAGTCTCTTTTAATAAAATCTATCTCATCAAACGGAGAACAGTAGCCGGCCCAGTGACCTGTTGTGCCGCCAAAATAATGCAGGCGTGCAGATTTCAACGGATAATATGGCTGTCCCGTCGTTTTGCCGGCATAGAGTTCCTGGACCTGCGGATCATATTCAAAACCACCACCTTCAAGAAGAATTATTCTGTATGGCGCATTGATCCATTCAAGCGCCATGCTTATTCCTGCAGCACCCGCGCCAACAATACAGACATCCCCTTCTATCAATGATCCGGAGTCAATCATTCTTGCATCAACGTGCATGGTGGTTTTATTAGTTTTGGGTTAAAGAGAATAACGCACATTGCCTTGCCTCTGTTACAGAAAGAATCCATCCTTTAATAATTACCGTGTTGCCTGTTTCAAAATCCTTTTGAATCTTTTGTTCCAGCAAAGAATTGATCGACTGCCCCTTCAGAGGTTACGGGCACAACTTTATTGGTGCTATCTGTCAATAGAATATTTATTAATTGCTTCTGGTGGTTCTCATTATTGAACTTTTGCCGGTAACTGGCACCAATTTCCCTCACTGTCTTTGCATCACAGATATGCGATAACAACTGCGGCTGTACCCAAGGCTTATTTGCTACTTCACTCGCAGTGCCGCAGCCGAAGGATGAAATGGTAATAGCGGCGCCGCTATAAAGAGAAAGCTGAATAAAACTTCGTCTTTTCATTTGGTCGTAAAATTATGCTATTGTTGGTGACGCCCGGCTAAATCATGCAGGCGCGACAGATTTTGCTCAATAGGATTACAGGACGCACAAGTGAGTGACACAACAGGCGCCCGATAGTAGTAATGCAGCTGGTTAAATAATCCATCCCGACAACAAGCGGAAGTGAAGTCTAAAACATCTTAAATGTCCCCGGGAGAATAATATAGCACCCACTGCCATTAGACTCAATGTAAAAACATACCGGTTCTTTTGACCACTGAAGTAACCATTACAAACTTACCCTCACAAGTTTTCCAAACTCGTACCAATCGAACCCCGTCTCAACCCGGTTATGCTTTAGCACCGGAACCTGTGTTGTAACTACAAGTGTAGTATATCAAAAGCCCATGTTGCTGTTGGTAACCTTGTTTTTGGTGACAAAGGAAATCTAAGCTGGGAAACTTATTTATCTTGTTCATTCAAATAAATGTTATGCCAAATCTTTCAGGCACCCCTCCAGTCGACCATTTAGCTACAAGATCAACAATGACTGCTGGGATAGCTATGTTCCTGGTAAGTTGTTTTGGTTTTGCAGTTATCTGTTTACATTTTCTGCGCACAGATTATGATCCTTTACAAAGATTCATTAGTGAATACGCTGTTGGGCCTTATAGCACTATTATGCGCCTTGCTTTCTTTTGCCTCAGTACAGGATCATTTGTATTAGTCGTAGCATTATATAGAAGCATACCCCGATCAGCCCGTTCCTATGCAGCTTTAATTTTGCTTCTTAGCTGGAGCATTTGTGTATTTGTTGCAGGAATTTTCCCGACAGACCTGGTTGGTTCTGCCGAAACATCTTCGGGAAGTATTCACGATAAGGCTTCTTTGATTGGGTTTGTTTCTATCGTGCTTGCTTCATTTTTTCTCCTTCGTTTTAGACGGGATGAAAGATGGAAGAAATATTACCGGTCATCTCTTTTATTATCCGTTATTATAATGCTCGCTTTTCTTGGGTTTATGGCATCAATTATTACGGAGTTTAAGTTCATCGGTTTGATGCAAAGAATTTTTATACTGCTTGTGTTAGTATGGTTAGTTATAACATCCCGAAGAATTCAAACAACAAATAGTTCGTGATAATTCCTCCAAATTGCTATGGGTAGTCGTTGCTGTTGGTCGGCAATGATTTTGCAGAATACGAATTTTCCAGCGCTTTATTCTATGAAAAAGGAATTAAAAAATATGAAAAGCTGGTCCGCATAAATGATGCCCGCCCGGATGGCCCGGTCGGACGGGCTTTGAATAATGTAATCCCGTCTCCCAATGCACAAACCTCTGCAATGAAGACCCCGGGCTGACGACAAAACGATGATCCTTTATTTTCACGTTTCACGTCTGACTTTTGACTTTGACTTTTTCTAAACAAACTCATTATAGGCATTGCAGGCGGTGCATTTAACTACCTGGCCTTTCATGGAACCCTCTACAACATTTTTAGCAATGATTGTATTACAATTACCACAAACATAATTTACCCGGTTTGCCTCCTTACTTTCTTCTCCCTTATCTTCTCCACTGTAAGCTTCTGTAACAATTCTTGATTTTGGAGCTGGTTCCGGTATCACTTTTAATTTAATATCTTTTGATGCCATGTTATTTATTTTTTAATCAGTAAGGTCAAATCAAATTTATACTATTACTTGCAATTGGGCTTGCAACAGCGATCACTACGATGAAGGGTATGTTACCAGCTTCAGTCCCGATAGCTATCGGGATTCATAGGCCGCCCGAAAGTACCTTTTTTAAGTTTTGATTTTTTGGTACCAGCGTTCGGTACGGGCGGGCATCGTCTTCAGAGTTTATTCTGAGCCTGGCGAAAGATCGCCATCCTCTGTTGCTGTTGGTCGCCCCGATGGATCGGGGCAATCCCCCGACAACCCGATAGCTATCGGGTCGGGACAAGCTCCGGCCAACGGGCGATTGTGACACCGCTGAAATCCAACCATCATAAAATAGCTTTCACCAGTTTTCCAAACTCGTACCAATCGAACCCGGTCTCAGCCCGTTTATGCTTTAGCGCCGGAACCTGGGTTGTAAAGTGACACCGCCCGGCAAGCTATTCACTCTAAAGTGTTCAGGAAAGTTCTCTACTGGGTGCCGATTTTGGAAAAAGAAAAGTTCGTCTCGCAACAATCCCCATCAAGGGATCGTTCTTAGTAAAAACCAACGTCGAATCATGTTCTATTCCGAATGCATTCTATGTACCGGGTTACCATGTCCATTTGACAGAGGTTAGCATAAAAATTGCAGAGAATTTTGTCATAAAAATTATATCCCATGATAACCAACTTTATTAAAGCAATAACCTTTACACGGGTTATCAAAGCCGGCGGCCGGCTTCGTGAATTTAATTTCAGAAAATTTAAGAAGGAAGACCAGGAGCTCTTCAGTGTCGATACGGTGGATGACCGTGGTGACAGGATTCTTTTTCGTATGCAAAGAAGTGATAATAATCACTGGAGCATAACGCAAATGGAACCTCCTACCTGGATACGGGAGAATGAAGGCGTGCTCGATGAGGCGATTGAAACTGAACTGCACAACGCCTGAGCCGGGGTTCTCTTCAATCGCTACCAGGAAAGAATTGCCGTGAGTGAATGTTGTTTAATATTCATTCCAGGAATTGTGCATTCGCTTTTTGGCATCACTGAATCACAAACCAGCTTTCACCAGTTTCCAAACTCGTACCAATCGAATCCTGTTTCAGCCCGGTTATGTTTTAGCGCCGGAACCTGTGTTGTAATTAAAAGAGTAGTTCCATCAAAGTCTGCCCGGTGATGCTGCGGTATTTTTTGTTTTATGGCCTTACCCATTTTGAAATTTGCTGTGTGAAAGAACTCCTCGACAGATCTTTTAAGCAAGTTGATATTGTCCATGCCATACATAAGCACCACCTCCGGCTTGTACCTATTTATATTCACGAGGATTGTGTGCATGCGGCCGGCATATACGTGGTCCTGGTATAAGCCGCGGCTTTTGAGAAAAGGAAATTGTGGCAAGTCGAGCCACGCATAATATCATGCATGATCATGAGCAGGCAAGGGATATAATGGAATCAATGCTTCATTAGGTGGTGATGGTAATGCAAATGAGTTTTTCTGGTAGGTGATCAGATCAGGAAGTTCTTCGTTTTGGTATCCATGAACAAAAGCGATAAGATTTTTCCATAACCCATGCAATGTTGCATGGCTACCGAAGCGGTAATCGTAAAGGTGCGAATTTTTCGGCCCGTGGCCCTTCGACACGAAAGGTCACATGGCGGCACTGTCTCGTCCTAGAAAGAGTTTACAGGTTTTGAGATAATCCTGATTAGGGTTTACATCGATGCGCTGCCGATCGTGTGGGATGAAGGCCCGAATGCCAAGGTCTCGAGCGCGTCGATCGCCGCGTGGCTGAAGGAAGGCCTCGACGCGCCTGAGGCATTCGTCGGCAACGACAACGGCGACGCGAAAGCCGCGCTCGCCGGCGCAGCGAAGAAGGTGGAGGCGGTCTACGCCTATCCCTACCAGAACCATGCCTGCATGGAGCCGATGAACGCGACCGCGCTCTTGATACGGCCGACAAGTGCGAGGCGTGGGTCCCGACGCAAAACGGCGAAGCCGCCTTCGGCGCGGTGGTGCAGGCGTCAGGCCTGCCGGCGGGCAAGTGCGAAGTCTACAAGACGCGACCTTGGCGGCGGCTTCGGCCCGCGCGGCCGGAGCGATTACGTCACGCAGGCCGTCCTGATTGCCAAGCAGATGCCGGATACACCGGTGAGCTGATCTGGTCGCGTGAAGAGGACATGGCGCACGGGACTTATCATCCGGTGATGCAGGCGAAGATGGTCGGCGGCTTCGACAAGGACAACAATCTGACCGCCTTGGACGTTCGGTTGTCGGGCCAATCCATCGTGGCCGCCCTCTTCCCAGCGAACCTGGATAAGGGCACCACCAATCCGAAAAACAAAGGCATGGATCCGAACACGTTCCAGGGCCTGCAGCGTCCGGGCATGGAGCATGCGTTCGGCTACTCCGTTCCCAACCTGCTGATCGATCATGCCATGCGCAACCCGCACGTCCCGCCGGGCTTCTGGCGTGGCGTGAACATCAATCAGAACGCCATCTTCATGGAATGCTTCATGGACCAAGTCGCCCAGGCGGTCGGCCAGGACGAGTTGGAGTTCCGGCGCAAGCTCATGAAGGGCCTGCCGCGCAACCTCGCGGTGCTCAACGCCGTGGCCGAGAAAATCGGCTGGGGCAAGCCGGCGCCGCAAGGCGTGTATCCGTGGTCTCGCGCAAATGATGGCGTTCGACAGCTACGTGGCGGCGGCGGCGGAAATCTCCGTCACCGGCAACAAGCTCAAGGTGCTGCGCATCGTCGGCGGCACCGACTTGACCTACGCGGTCAATCCGGCGCAGATCGACCGGCAGGTGGCCGGTTCGGTCCGTGTACGGTCTCTCCGCACTGTTCTACCAGGAGTGCACCGTCAAGAACGGCGCGATCGAGCAGTCCAACTTCGACAACTACAACTCGATGCGGATCGCCGAGATGCCGAAGGTCGAATTGGTCATCGTGCCGTCCGGCGGCAACGCCCGCTGGGGCGGCGTTGGCGAGCCCACCATCTGCGTGGCCGCGCCGGCTGTGATGAATGCGTATTTCAAGGCCACCGGGCAGCGCATTCGCTCGTTCCCGCTTAATAACGACAACATTCAGATGTCCTGAGTTACTGGCTCAAGCCAGTCTGATGCGATCAAGGCGAGCGGCGGCCCCCGGGCCGCCGCTTTCGTATGATGCTGCCAGCTATCACGGCGCGGCGCATCGCAACGTCCCCAGTGTTGCCGTTCCGCCATACCCTAACAGATCTTGGTTATCTTCTCAGGGGTTTCGCCTGATTTGAGAGAAATTCGCCGATATTGAAGTCTCCCTTATCCGGGCAGGGTTGGTTCGATCGGGGGGTCAAAAAGGGGCTTGGCGAATTTCTTTGTCACCAACGGGCGGTCGCACGACGTCGATGTCGATCCCGACACTCCGTTGCTTTGGGTCTTGCGGGACACGCTCGGCCTGATGGGGACCAAGTTTGGCTGCGGGGTCGCGGATGCGGCGCCTGCACGGTGCATGTCGACGGCGTGCCGGTGCGCTCCTGCGTGATGCCGCTGTCCGCCGTGGACGGCAGGGAGATCACCACCATCGAGGGGCTTGCCATCATGGCCGCTGCACCGCGTGCAGCAGGCCTGGATCGACCACGACGTTCCGCAATGCGGCTATTGCCAGAGCGGGATGATCATGGCGGTGGCGGCGTGCTCAAAAAGCCGCGGCCCACCGATGACGACATCGACGCCGAGATCACCAACATCTGCCGCTGCGGCACCTATCACGCATTCGAGCAGCCATCCACGCCGCCGCCGCGAGCGTCAGGCGGGACGAACCGGGAGCCGTGGCACGCCCATGATGTGTCGCAGGACTTTCATCAACCGCCGCTTTTTTCTCACCACCGTCACCGCGGCCGCGGGCGGGCTGGCGTTCGGATTCGCCTTCCGGTCGGCGGCGCCCGCACGTGGCGAGGCCGACGCCGCCGAAGTAAATGCGTGGGTCGTGATCCAGCCCGACGACACCGTCATCATCCGGGTTGCCCAGTCCGAGATGGGCCAGGGCATCTTTACCCGTTGCCGATGCTGGTTGCCGAGGAACTCGAATGCGACTGGAGCAAGGTAAGGGCGGAATTCGCCTTCGCCCGACGAGAATCCCGCCGCAACCGGGTCTGGGGCGATATGTCGACCGGCGGCAGCCGCGGTCAGCGCGATCGTCAGCAGGAATTCTGCGCAAGGCCGGCGCGACCGCGCGCGAAATGCTGGTCGCCGCCGCCGCGCACGATGGAATGTCCCGGCCGCCGAATGCAGGCCGCGAACAGCGTGATCACGCACCGTCCGAGCGGCCGCATGGTCACGTTCGGCGAGGTCGCCGAGGCCGCCGCGGCGGTCACGCCGCCGACGGAAGTCGACCCTGAAGGATCCCAAGGATTGGACGCTGATCGGCACGCCGCAAAAGCGGCTCGACGCGACGACAAGGTCACCGGGCAAGCCGATCTTCGGCATCGACGTGCGGCTTCCGAACATGCTCTACGCCGCCATCGTCCAGTGTCCCGTGTTCGGCGGCACGCTCAAGTCGCGTCGACGAGAGCTCCATTGCCGGGCATGAAGGGCGTTCGCCAGATCGTCAAACTGCCCAACGCCGTCGCGGTCGTCGCCGATAGCTGGTGGCAGGCGAAGAAGGGCGCCGACGCGCTGCCTATCACCTGGGATGACGGCAGCCGAACGGCCAGTCGTCCAGCGCCAGCATCCGTGAATTGCTGCGCGGCGGGCTCGGCGACCGAGCCGGCGGCGGCCGCAAGGAAGGCGACGTTGATGCGGCGCTCGCCGACAGCCGCCAAGCGCGTCGAGGCCGAATACGGCGCGCCGTTTTTCAGGCATGCGACTATGGAGCCGCAAAATTGCACCGCACATGTCACCGCCGAGAACGTCGAGGTCTGGGCGCCGACGCAGAACGGTGAAGCCGCGCTCGCGGCGGCGGCCAGCGCCGCGGGCGTTCCGACCAGCCAAGGTGGTCGTGCACAAGACGATGCTCGGCGGCGGCTTTGGCCGGCGCGGCGGTGCAGGACTTTGTCCGTGCAGGCGGTGCTGATCGCCAAGGAGGTCGGCCAGCCTGTCAAGCTGTTGTGGACGCGCGAGGAGGATATCCGCCACGACTTCTACCGGCCCGCAGTCGATGGCCCGGTTCACCGCGGGCCTCGACGCCGACGGCTGCCGGTCGCCTGGAGTCCGCACGTCACGGTCAATCGATCATCGCTACATCGCTCCCGCAACGGCTGTCCCGGCGTCGACAAGTCCTTCCTGCCAGCGGCTGCTCGAAGACATGGCCTATGCGGTGCCGAATTACCTCGTCGGCTTCGATGCGCAACACGCATGTGCCGGTCGGGGTCTGGCGCTGTGTCAATCATTCGCAAAACGCCTTCTTCAAGGAGTGCTTCATCGACGAGATGGCGCACGCCGCGGGCGAGGACCCGTACCACTACCGGCGCAAATTGCTGAGCGAAGGAGCCGCGTGCATCTCGCCGTGCTCGATGCGGCAGCCAAAAAGGCGGGTGGGGCAGGCCGGCGCAGCAGGGCCTGTCACGCGGGATCGCGCTGGTCGAGGCCTACGGCACCAATGTGCGCAGGTCATCGAGCCGGCGGTCCGCGACGAGGGCGAGCGTGCAGGTGCACCGCGTCGTGTCGCGCGATCGACACCGGCCACGTGGTCAACCCGCGGATCCTTCGAGCGCAGACCGAAAGCGCGATCGTCTACGGACTGTCGGCGGCGCTCTATGGCGAGATCACGATCAAGGACGGGCGAGTCGAGCAAGCAATTTCGACGACTACCGATGCTGCGCCTCGCCGACATGCCGCTGTCGAGACCGTGATCGTACCGAGCAGGCGGATTCTTGGGGCGGTGGTGGGCGAGCCCCGTTGCCGCCTCTGGCGCCGGCGCTCTGCAACGCGATCTTCGCCGCCACCGGCAAGCGTATCCGCTCGTTGCCGCTGAAGGACCAGGACCTGAGGAAGCCTGATAAGCGCAATATGTCCGCGCGGCCTTCCCTGGTCAGCGATCTCCGACACGAGGCATAGCTGGCTGGGTGGCTGAGGCTGTTGCCGCTCCTGACTGGCGCACCGCCATGGCCGCTGGCCGCGGCGGCCGCGCCGCCCGGGCGCCCTCCTGCTCGGGCTGTCACGCCGCCGACCGCCTCGGTCGGCAGACGCCGGTGCCGCCATTCGTCGGCCGCGACCCGGCAGAGATCGTCGCCGCGATGCAAGGCTTCCGCTCCGGCAACAGCCCGTCGACCGTCATGGGTCGCATCGCCAAGGGCTTCACCGACGACGAGATCAGGGCGATCGCCGCCTGGTACGCGGCGCAAAAGGAATAGGGAGCCCGGCCATGAGAGATCTCAGCCGGCGAGCATTCCTCGGCTGCGGGGCGGCTGTCGCGCTGTTTCCGCTCCGCTCGCTCAAGGCTACAGCCGTCGCGTCGTCGTGCTCGGCGGCGGTTTCGCCGGCGCGACTTGCGCGCGCCGCTCAAGCGGCCGATCCGCGATTCACGGTGACGCTGGTCGAGGCGAACCGGACCTTTACCGCCTGCCCGTTCAGCAACAGCGTGATTGCCGGGCTGCGCGACCTGACGGCGCAGCAGTTCGGCTACGACAAGATCCGCCGCCGAGGGCATGGCGGTCAACTTGCGCGCGACCGGCGTCGACCCGCAGGCCCGCCGGTCACGCTCGGCGATGGCGCGCGCCTCGACTACGATCGGCTGGTGCTGGCGCCCGGGATCGATCTTCGCTGGGATGCGCTGCCCGGCTACACGGAGCCGGCCGCCGAGCGGATGCCGCACGCCTGGAAGGCCGGCGAACAGACCTTGCTGCTTGCGCAGTCAGCTCGAGGCGATGGCAGGACGGCGGCACGGTGGTGATCTCGGCGCCGGCCAATCCGTTCCGCTGCCCGCCGGGGCCCTACGAGCGCGCGAGCCTGATCGCCTACTACCTGAAGACGAAGAAGCCGAAGTCGAAGCTGATCGTCCTCGACGCCAAGGATGCGTTTCGAAGCAGGGGCTGTTTCAGAACGCCTGGAAGGAGCTCTATCCCGGCCTGCTCGAATGGGTGCCGCTGTCGAAGGCGGCAAGGTCAACTCGGTCGACGCCAATGCAATGACGCTGGTCACCGATTTCGACACGCTACAAGGCCGATGTCGCCAACGTCATCCCGCCGCAGAAGGCCGGCCGGATCGCCGAAATCGCCGGAGTGGCAGACCGCACCGGCTGGTGCCCGATCGATCCGGTGACATTCGAATCGACGCTGCAGCCCGGCATCCACGTCATCGGCGACGCCGCGATCGCGGGCGCCGATGCCGAAATCGGCTTTCGCGGCCAATGCCCAGGCCAAAGTCTGCGCCGCCGCGGTCGCAAAGCTGCTGGCCGGTCAGACCCCGCCCGAGCCGAGCGATCAACACCTGCTACAGCCTGGTCGCGCCCGATTACGGCATCTCGATCGCCGGCGTCTATCGCCCGAGGACGGCGTGCTCGCCGATGTGCCGGGTGCGGGCGGCGTCAGCCCGCCGACGCGCCGGCTTCGTTTCGCGCTCAGGAAGCGAGCTTTGCGAATGGCTGGTTCCGGACCATCACCGGAAAGTTTCGGCTGAGGTTGCGTGCACTGGCGCGCTCGCCGTCAGCGGCGCGTGTTATGGCGACCGCCGCAGGCGGCGGCTGCCGAGGCGAGGCTGCACCCTATATTGTCGTCGGCGATGCCATCCCGGCGTCGCTGGCCGGCAGCCAAGGGCGACCCGGCGCGCGGCCGCGCGATCGTAGCCAACCGGCGGGTCGGGCTTTGCCTGCTCTGCCACAGCGGGCCGTTTCCCGGAGGAGAAGTTCCAGGGCACCTTGGCGCCCGATCTCAGCGGTGCCGGCTCGCGCTGCGTCGGAAGGCCAGTTGCGGCTGCGGATCGTCGATGCAAGCCGGCTCAACCCGCACACCATCATGCCGCCGTATTACCGGGTTGAGGGGCTGACGAGGGTGGCGCCGGCCTTTCGGGCAAGCCGGTGCTGAGCGCCGAACAGATCGAGGATGTAGTGGCGTATCTGGCGACTTTGCGCGACTGAGGAGCCATGGAGACATCGACATGACCCGAGATGCCATACGCCGCTTCGACTCCGCCGCGACTCCTGATCACAGCGGCGCGGTTGCTGGCGGCGTCGGATGCTGCTGACGGTCGCACCGGTCGCCGGTCGCGCGCCACGCCCGCATCGATGCAGGACGGCGATCAAGAAGATCGTCGGCGAGGCGCCGCTAGCAACAGGGTAAGGTCAAGCTCGAACTGCCGCCGCTGGTCGAGAACGGCAATTCGGTGCCGATGACGGTGTCGGTCGAGAGCCCGATGACGAGCGGACCACGTCAAGGCTATCCACGTCTTCAACGAGAAGAACCCGCAGCCCAACGTGATCGGCGTTCACCTCGGGCCGCGCGCCGGCCGCGCCACGTCTCGACGCGCATCCGCCTGGCCGATTCGCAGAAGGTCATCGCAATCGCCGAAATGAGCGACGGCTCGTTCTGGTCCGACAGGCCGATGTGGTCGTGACGCTTGGCGGCCTGCATCGGAGGTGCTCTGACCGATGGCGCGCGTCTGATCAACGTGCCGCCGAAGGCCAAGCGCGGCGAGATCATCGAGATCAAGACGCTTGATCTCGCACGAGATGGAAACCGGCTATCGCCCCGACAATATGGGCAGGCTGATCCCGCGCGACATCATCACCCTGTTCGTCTGCACCTATAATGGCGAAGAGATCTTCCGCGCCGAGCTCTCATCCGGCGATCGCCGCCAATCCGTTTTTCGCGTTCACCACGATCGCGACCGAGAGCGGCACGATCGATATTCAAATGGACCGGCGATAACGGCTTTTCGGCAACCGAGACGGCGTTGATAGCGGTCGAATGACGGATGGGCCGGATCGCTGGCAGGCACATATCCGTTCTTGGCGAGGCGACAACTCAAGCATCGTGCTGGCAATCTGCAATTTCTCTTGAGCTCCCGCTTCCAGCTTGACATGCGGCGCAGGCTTGAATATCGTTCAGCTGTACGGTCATTGTTCCGGCCGGCCCGCCTTCGCCGCCGACATCCCGCTGTCCGAGCGGAAATCCGGCTACGAATTCATGGCGCGCGAAACCCGGGCCATGCAGGACGACGACACCAGCAACCCGGGCATGTTCTGGGTGCTCGACGGCGAAGCCTTTGGAACCGAAAGGCCGGCGAGGCCAACAAGTCTGCGCCGACTGTCACGGCGATGCAAGCACCAGCATGAAGGGGGTGGCGGCGCGCTATCCGGCCTTCGATGCAGCGGCCAGCGGCCGGTCGATCTCGAGCAGCGCATCAACATCTGCCGCACCGACCAGCAGAATGCGACGCCGCTCGCGGTTCGAGAGCAACGAACTGCTTGCGCTCACCGCCTATGTGGCGCGGCAGTCGCGCGGCATGCCGATCGACGTGAACGAGGACGAGGCGACAAAGCCCGTTCATCGAAGCGGGCCGCGACACGTTCCGAGCGCCGCCAGGGGCAGCTCAATCTGTCCTGCGCACACTGCCACGACGACAACTGGGGACAGAAGCTCGCCGGCGCACCATTCCGCAGGCGCATCCCACCGGCTATCCGCTATATCGGCTTGAATGGCAGACGCTCGGCTCGCTGCAGCGGCGGCTGCGCAATTGCCTGATCGGGATGCGCGCCGGTCCTATACGCTGGGCGCGCCCGAATATGTCAATCTGGAGCTCTACCTGATGTGGCGCGCGCGCGGCATGCCGATCGAAGCGCCGGCGGTGCG
>CAVTSY010000001.1:0-104384 GCA_963737475.1 uncultured Bacteroidota bacterium | reverse complement strand
CCTGTCGTCACTCAATTTGAAATTATATTCATCAGTACCATAGCTGTCCGTGTGCGCACTCATTTCGATTTCAATGGTTGGATTTTCTTTTAATAGCTTCACTACCCTATCCAACTCCACAAAAGACTCTGGCCGCAGGTCCCATTTATCAAAATCAAAGAACACATTGTTTAGTCTAACGATCTGCCCGATCTCAATAGGCACGAGGTATAGATCTTTATGTATTTCTTTGAAGCCAGCTTTTACCAATGAATCCAAATTCAGGTTCTCGGAAATGGCAAAGAACTTGTCTGCAGATGCTCTTATCAGGTAATTCTTATCATAAGGCAAAACAATTTTAAATGAGCCATCAGCCGGATTGGAAATCCCATTGCCCGCTTCGGTTCCATCCGGCAGGGTTTCATAGATCAATGAAGCGCTCAGTGGTTGATTGGTTTTCTTATTATAAACATTTCCATCAACCATCACGACAGGATTGGGTCTCTCCTTCTCCAATAATTTCACCCTTACGATATCGCTTTCTCCATAACCATTTTCACTGCTGGTCAAATAAGCATATTCACCGCCGGCATCTAATGTAAAAAATGCATCCCAGTCCGGCGTGTTGATGGGTGCACCAAGATTCACAGGATCGCTCCATTTTTGCCATGTGCTATCAAGGCGTTTGGTCATCCAGATATCATTGTCACCTAACCCACCGGGCCGATCACTACTGAAATATAAGGTTTCACCATCTGCTGCCAGGTAAGGTGTCATCTCGTTATAATCCGGTAGATTAATTTTCTTTCCCAATGTTTTTGGTTCTGACCATGTGCTGTCTGGTTGTAAAAAACAGACATAGATGTCATTGTTATAGCCTCCTTTTTCCGGTGACATGTAAAGCAACAATGTTTTGCTATCATGAGCCATGGTGGCACCGTACTGGCGACCAAGGTCATACTTCTGATAATTTCTAATTCTCAGAGCATTCGGCTTGCTCCACTTTCCATTTTTTTGCCTGTAACTCATACTCACACCATTCCCCACATAATCTCCCTCGACAAAAGCATTTCTTATTAATATCCTGTTATTATCAGGCGAGATCCAGAACACTGCGTTATAGAAGTAGGTGTTTAAAGGGTAACCGGCATGCCTGGCTTCTCCCCAACGTCCGAAGCTATCTCTCTCTGCAAACCATATATCCTGTGAATTGGGAATGGAATTATAGCTGGTGTTCATCGGATCATTTTCCACGATAAAGAACAAAAGATTTCCGTCAGCTGATACGGTGGGTCTTAATTCTGCAAGTGGAGTATTGATATTTGGCCCGAGGTTCTCGGTCTTAACGATGGTGGAGGCAGTAATGACATTCTCTTTTTGGGCCACAAGACCGCCTGTGTCAACAGGAGATTGAGCCATTTGAGCCATTAAAGTATGGGCAAAAAAATACAGGATGGAAAAGATGATTGGCTTTTTCACAACATTGGATTTGCTCCCAAAATAGTATAAAATATTGTAAGCTAATAGAGCAGTTTTACGCGCTGGTTGCTCCAAAGGCCCCGAAGGACTCTCCAAAGGAGTCGCTTGGACCTTTCGAGAGTCCTTTGGAACCAGTCTGTTTATTCACAGTTTTGTAAATCATTTTTACAGCTAATCGGCGATTGTAGTTTATTTTCGCATCGAACCTTATACTTGGCCGCCAAACCACTTTTGCTTATGAATTGGATAGTATTGAGAGATCATTTGTGGGAAATCATTTTCTACCTTTTTTGCTTTGCAGCATTCGTCCAGGTTTTTTATTATAGTTTCTTTTATAGTCGGGTGGCTTTTTACCGTGAGAAGAAAAGACAACGAACCCAGCACCATCCTGTTTCTGTGATTATCTGTGCTAAAGATGAAGATGAAAATATTGCCCGCTATCTTCCCGGCGTATTGGTACAAAAATACCCAAGTACACACGAGGTGATCGTCGTGAACGATAATTCCGTCGACGATTCCAAATTTATTCTCGAAGAGCTCCAAAAAACATTCAAGCTTTTGCAGATCGTTAACCTGAAGCAGGAAGCAAAACTGATCTCAGGGAAAAAATATCCATTATCCATAGGCATCAAAGAGGCAAAGCATGAAATTGTTTTATTGACCGATGCTGATTGCGTACCGGCCAGTGAGTTCTGGATCCAGAAAATGCAGGATGCATATGTAAATGGTACCGAGATCGTGATCGGCTATGGCGCTTACACTAAACGACCCGGTTTACTGAATAAGATCATTCGATTTGAAACTTTTCATTCCGCGTTGCAATATCTTTCATTTGCACTGGCGGGTACACCTTACATGGGCGTGGGCAGAAATTTATCGTATAAAAAAGACGTTTTCCTTCGCAACAAGGGGTTTTCTTCTATAAACCACATCCCCGGTGGCGATGATGACCTCTTTATTAATAAGGTGGCTAACAAACACAACACGGCTGTGGTTATTGACAAAGATGCAATTACATTGAGCCAACCAAAACGAAGTTTCGGCGATTGGCATAGGCAAAAAACACGACACTACTCCACCGCCCGTTACTATAAGAAAGGAAATAAGTTCCTGTTGGCCACTTACTCTTTATCACAATTTCTTTTTTACCCATTACTTATCGCAAGCATTTTCCTTTATAGCTGGAAGCTTTCTCTGATCGTTTTTGGAGTTCGGTTATTGTTACAGGCATTTATATTTTTCAAAGCAATGAAAAAGCTCAATGAGGCTGACTTGTGGCCAATGTTCCTGCTTTTTGATCTCTGGATGTTCTTTTATTATATCATCTTTGCGCCAACATTATGGAAAAAGCCAAGAATTAACTGGAACTGAACCCCATCCCCTAACGCTTGCGCTGAAGCTTCAGTGTTGGCGCAAAAGGGTGTTTACAGTCAGTCACCTATGGAAGTTATCCTTAAATATTTTACAGACTTTACTGGTCAGCAAATAAGACAATTCAAAGCGCTTGAACCTTTATACAAGGATTGGAACAGCAAGATCAATATCGTTTCAAGAAAAGATATCGATAGTTTATACGAGAAACATGTGCTTCATTCCTTAAGTATTGCAGCAGCTTTCGATTTTGCTGATGGCGCAGAGATCATTGATATCGGGACCGGTGGTGGATTTCCAGGGATCCCACTTGCTATTTTTTTTCCCGAGGTACAATTTCATCTCGTCGACAGTGTTGCGAAGAAATTAAAAGTGGTGGAGGCCGTCGCAAGAGAGATTCACTTAAAAAACCTAACTACTCAACACACAAGAGCCGAAGAGATCAAAAGCCGGAAATTTGATTTTGCAGTTTCCAGGGCCGTAGCGCCGTTAAAAGATCTTTGGAGATGGTCAAACCCCCTGCTCAAAAATCTCAAATCTCAAATCTCGAATCCCAAATTTTCGCCCGGCCTCATCTGCCTCAAGGGCGGTGACCTGGCCCAGGAAATTTCTGAAAGTGGCACCAGGCCACGTATCATGGAGATCTGGGAGATCTTTCCTGAGGAGTTTTTCAGGGAAAAATATATTCTTTACGTTCCCCTCTAGCACTCCAGAATTAGCATTTGCCTAACAACAATTACCTGAAAGTGGTATTGGCGGTTTGTACGGTAAACACCACCTTTGCTTCATGAATGATATCAGTGTCTGTATCGTTGATGACAACAACGAATTGAGGGCAGCTTTAGAGGAAATTATTTCTATGTCTGATGGGTATAAATGTGTGGGTACGATGAGTACTGCAGATGAAGCCAATCGCAAATTACCGTTAATAAAACCCGATGTTGTTCTGATGGACATTAATCTTGGTGGCGATGAAACAGGTATTGATTGTGTCAGGGAATTGAAACCAGTCATGCCTTCTACAAATTTTATGATGTGCACGGTATACGAGGAAGATGAGAAGATCTTTGAAGCTCTGAATGCTGGTGCCAGCGGATATATCTTGAAGAAAACAGCTCCGGGAAAATTGCTTGAAGCCATTCGTGAATTATACCAGGGGGGTGCGCCCATGAGCAGCCAGATCGCAAGAAAAGTGGTGGCTGCCTTCCAAAAACATACGACAGTTCCGGGAACAAGTGAAAACGATCTTGCTACTCTATCAAACAGGGAGAAAGAAATTCTTGAGCTACTTTCACGGGGACTAATGTATAAAGAAATTGCAGCCGCTTTATTTATTAGCCAGGAAACAGTTCGCAAGCACGTTTATCATGTTTATGAAAAATTGCACGTTGGCAACAGGGTTGAAGCTGTAAATAAGTTCTATGGCCGTTAATAAAAAGTGTAAAACAACCAAGTATAACCATTAACATTAATCTTCTTATCTAGTTTTCTTGAGCGGGACCTAATCAAAACAAGCCCTCCTGACCCGGAGGGCTTCATTATTTTTATTGTGATCCGGGCATTACCATTTTAATTCTAACCTGTTATTTTTCCGGTCAATGTCTGCCATTCTTTGTGATGGGTCGATCTCAGCGACGATGATATCTGTCAGCTTTCGGGCAGTTTGTATAGTGTACGTGGCACTAGTCCAGTGCCAGGCTTCATAAACTTTTCTTGAAATAGAGTCATTTTCTGTTGGCTTTGCTCCATACATCAGATCGAGAGGTATATAGTGCAATTCTTTCGTGCTGTCTTTAAAAGTTAGTTGCACGTCAACCGGCATAGGGATCAATCCAATGTTTTTTATCCTGATATTTGTTTTTCCATTTTCTTCCCACAAACTGTCAATAGCATAATCAATGGTCTTTGTGGAACTGATCCAAAATTCTTTATACCAGTCCAATTTCATGTTGCTTACTCTCTCTGCTATGTTTACAAAGTCTTGCGCATTTGGATGCTTATATCGCCAAAGCCTGTAGTATTCTAATAAAATCTTATCTCTCACCTGTGCACCAACAATGTAACCAAGTTGCTCCAAAAAGACTGCACCTTTTGAATAGACTGCAGTGCCATATGCAAAATTTGTGTTGTAATGGTCAGCATGTGTAGTCAGGGGCTCTTCTTTTCCACTCCTGGCCAAATTAAAATAGCCGGCATACTCATCACGATAAGGAAATTCGGCGGAATTGTTCAAAAACGCAGTCACTCTTTCTTCAGCGTATTGGGTGAATCCTTCATCCATCCACGGATACATTGATTCGTTTGTACCAAGTAAACCATAATACCAGCTATGCATCCACTCATGAATAGCAGCCCCCGGGCCAATGATCAATGTAGCCATCGGATATTCCATGCCACCATCGCCACCATGAATAAATGAATATTGTTTATATGGGTAAGGACCGAACGTCTTTTCAATGAAAGGCAGTGCTTTTTGAGCCATATCCAGCAGTGCTTCCCATTGCTGTGCACCAACATTAGTAGGTTTATAAAAAACATGTACTGTAAGACTGTCTTTCATTTTTCTTGAAACATGAACATACTCCGGGTCGGCTGCCCAAACGAAATCATGAACGTTCGGTGCGATAAAATGCCAGGTCAACTTTGCACCCGGTCGTCGATTGATAGTTGCACCTTTTGATTCATAGCCGTAACCGATTTGATTCGGATTTTGCAGGTACCCGGTAGCAGCAAGAATGTAATTCTTATCAATAGAAATGGTTACATCGAAATCGCCCCATACTCCATAAAATTCGCGGGCAACATAAGGCGTGGGATGCCAACCCTCATAATCGTACTCACAGATCTTCGGATACCACTGACTCATTGAGTAGCGAACCTTTGTAGTTGGATTGTCCCGGCCGCTTCTTCTAACCTGTAATGGAACCTGGGATTCGAAGTCCATTTCAAAAGTCACCCTTGATCTTGGAAGAATAGGTTTTGTCCAATTCAACTTCAAGAATAGTTTCTTCTGTTTTGAACTTTTGCGATCTGCCATTCATTTTCAGCGAAAGAATTTTTTGATAGCCATATTCTTCAGGTTTTAAATTTTGAATACGGTCGCGAACTCTTTGATCCCAATCCACAATATCATTTCCATTTCTTCCCTGTCGCAAAACAATGGTACCCTGGCGGCGGCTGCGGTTGTCCATCATGCTATTGGGCTGAAAAGCGTTCCAGTATAAATGATAAAATACCCTTGTTAAAGTATCGGGAGAATTGTTCCAATATTCCAATCTTTGTTTTCCTGTGAACCGGTTCGTTTGCACATTCACATCAACATTCATTGTATATTTTACTCTCTGCTGCCAGCGGTCGGGCTGTGCGGTACAAAAGAAGACAAGGCACAGGGCACAGGGCACAAGTATTAGTTTTCTGATCATCTCAATTTTTTTTAAAGCGTTCGAAAATACAAAGAAACTCCTGAGCGTGATGGAGGGGGCTAATTTTATAGAGTTTCCTTAAGATTTGTCTGAATTATTCACACAGACAGAGTCACAATTGCTTCAGGCCTCTTTGTCATGCTTAGAGTCCGGCAACTACAATTACGATTTCACCTTTTGGATTTTTTTCTTTGAAATGATCACAGACCTCCTGGAGGGTTCCTCTTCTATTCTCTTCAAATAGTTTGGTCAATTCACGACTAACGCAACAAAGCCTGTCCGCTCCAAAATATTGAATAAATTCCTCCAAGGTTTTTACCAACCTCACCGGAGATTCATAAAAGATCATGGTGCGATCCTCACCCGCTAAATTTTTTAATAAAGTTTGTCTTCCCTTTTTAAGAGGTAAAAACCCTTCAAATACAAAACGGTTTGATGGAATGCCGCTATTTACGAGCGCAGGCACAAATGCGGTAGCCCCCGGGAGACATTCCACTTTTATCCCTGCTTTTATGCATTCCCGCACCAACAAAAAAGCAGGATCAGAAATTCCCGGTGTGCCGGCATCGGTGACAAGGGCCATTTTTTTGCCATGTGATAATTGATCAATTAAGTGCTGTAATACTTTATGCTCATTGTGCTGATGATAAGGTGAAAGTGGTTTTGTGATTTGATAATGATTCAGCAGGTTTGAAGTAGTACGGGTGTCTTCTGCGAGAATAAGTTCAACTTCCTTCAAAGCATCCAGGGCTCGTAAGGTAATATCCTTTAAATTACCAATGGGCGTGGGAACAATGTATAAGCCCCCTGTCCCCCTGAAGGGGGAACTTAGATTTAAGTTGTCGTTCTTATTCATGAAACTATTTTAGCAGCGCAGTCAAAAGAACTGCATCAAAGCTCCCCTTTAGGGGTTGGGGGTATAGATCTCGTAATACTCCATCACCGGATTTGCGAGTAATTTTTTGCTGGCTTCTTCGGCAATTTCTCTGGCCTTTTCCTGGGAATCAGCATCAATCTGTAAAGAAATACTTTTCCCGATCCGTACGTCCTCAACCTTACTCAATCCGAGATTTTGCAGGCCACCCATCACCGCTTTTCCCTGCGGATCCAACAATTCTTTCAGTGGCATCACTTTTATCTGCACTGTATACATCATGTAGCTTTATTTTTAAAGGCCAAAGATATGATAACATAAAGTACAAAGACGACCGGAATGGCAAACCACTTCAAACCAATGGCTGCAATAATTCCCAGCAGTAAGTAAAATATATCTCGCGAGATTATTTTTTATACTCAGATCTCTTTATTTTCATGGTCATTAACGGCAGATTGCTTATCATGAGAAAACAAAGCAAAAAAATAATGGCGTATAAAAACCACCTGTTAATAAATGCAAACTGAAGATTTAAAGTTTGGAAATGGATGATCAAAGGAAAAGATGCGATGACCAATCCAACGGCCGGAGTAGGAACACCTTTAAAAGAAACGTGCTGCTTATCATCTAAATTAAATTTTGCAAGTCGCCAGGCAGCAGCAGCAGGGAATTAAAAAAGCCGGAAGCAAATAGGCCATTGAGATATCAAGACCATTTTCATCCTGTGCATAGCTGATGCGGAGCAACTGGTAAAGAATTAAACCCGGGGCTACACCAAAACTAACTACATCGGCCAATGAATCCAACTGCTGGCCCATGGCTGAAGTGGCCTTAAAAAGACGGGCAACAAAACCATCCAAAAAATCAACGGCCGCGGCCGCGAAAATGAAGAAACAACCCCAGGTTATTTTTTCGGGAAGATTTACATCAGTAAAACCCTCCTGTTGAAGTAGCACAATACTTTCGCCTGTCTGAAGAATAAAAACAATTGCAATGCAACCAAAAATGAGATTGAGAAGGGTAAATAAGTTGGGAATGCCCCTTAATCTCCTAATGGGGGAACTGTTTGTCATGTATTGTTATTTTGATCAAAAATAATGAATTGCTTATTCACGTATAAACAAGTCCTCCTTTCACGGAGGATTTAGGTGGGTTTCATCAGAGTTTCGATCTCCTCAACAGTTATCGGAATGTTTTTCATCAGATCCTTATTTCCACTCCTGGTGATCCACACATTATTTTCAATGCTTACTCCCATCTGCTCCTGTTCGATGTAAATACCTGGTTCGACTGTAAATACCATTCCCGCTTTTATCGGTTCGGTCCTTGTACCAAGGTCGTGAACATCAATACCCAGGTGATGGGAAATGCCATGATACAAATATTTTCTGTAAGCCCTGTTCTCAGGATCTTCATTTTTTACATCTGATTTTTTCAGTAATCCTATCTTTAAAAATAACTGCGTGGCTTCTTCACCCACTTTTTCCGTGTAATCCGTGATTGTGATTCCCGGCTTTAATAAACTTTTGGCAAAATCATGCAAATGCAGGCATGCATTATATACTGTTTTTTGCCGCCTGGTGAATTTTCCATTTACAGGGACCGTTCTGCGTAAGGTCTGCATTATAACCACCATATTCAGCACCAAAATCCATCAATATCAATTCACCATCTTTACATTCCTGGTTATTGGAAATATAATGCAAATGTTCTTGCCCTGTCACCGCTTGCAATGATGCTTCATAGGCCGCCCGGTTGCACGTTGCGTAAAAATTTATGAAAGATCTCTGCTTCGATTTCATATTCCATTACACCTGGTTTAATGAATCTTGATAAGCGACGAAAAGTATTATCCGTTATATCAATCGCCTTTTGCAATAACTTCAATCTCCATGTGCTGTCTTTATTGCACGCAGCTCTTTCATGATTTTGCAGCGCTTTCAATACTTGATGTAAGGGGTAACGGTCTTTATTTCCTCTGCATAAACCGGTAATCCCTTGTCCTGCAATAGACTTGCCTTGCGGTCGTTTTCATTGGTGTCGAGATAAATATTTTCTGCAGATGGATCCAGGTTTGAAGCAAACCATCGAGACTATCCAGCCAAACAATCTCTTTGATGCCCGACTCATTTTTTGAGCTTCTTGTACTCGCAATCTTTTCCCATCCCATTTTTCCTTTAATTCATTTGGACGAACAAGCACCAAAACTTCACTGATACTTCGGATCCGGGTTATCAGGAAATAAGATCACCATCGTATCCTCCTGAACAATTCCGCTTAGCCAAAAGAGGTCGCTGTTTTGCTTAAAAGGATACAAAGCATCGCCATTGACGGGAACCTCATCATTGCTTACAAATATGGCAATTGAACCAGGCTTCATTTCTTTAATAAACCTTTCCCTGTTTTTAATAAATATTTCCGGATTCAGCGGCAAATACTTCATATTGTATTTTTTTAAAGATTAAAGATAGGAAGGCTTCATCGCACAGGTGTAAAACAAATTGCCAGCGAAGACTTTTTATAGGCGACTTGAGCCCCGATTTCTGAAAGTCTGAAACACAAGACTCCTTTTCTATCTATCACAGCTTTTCTTTGTCCCACATGTGAAATTTGAATTTTTTCAACAAAAACCGAACAATCTTCAACCCTATTCAATGTAATGTTCATATTATAGAACCTCAGCCTAGACATAGGGAAAAATATTTGATTAGCTGCACACAATTACACTAACGATTGTTCGTTTTTTATTTTACTTTTGTTCCCGGAAACACATGTTTTTTATGCCAGTTGAAACTACCACCTTCCAAGCTGCAAAAATGTTGAAGAATTTGTTGAGGTCAGGGCTACAATCCTCACAACAAGTACATTACCAATTAACGCCTGATGAGTTATTGGCTGATTCATTAAATAGGGGGCAGGGTGTGCTGAATGATTCCGGCGCGCTGGTTATAAACACCGGAGAGTTTACCGGAAGGTCTCCTAAAGACAGATTTATACTAAGGGATGAGACCACATGGAATGCGATCAACTGGAATGAATTCAATATATCCATCGAACCAAAATACTTTGATATCATTTACAAAAGAGTAGTAAGTTATTTGGATGAGCTGCCGGAAGTATGGGTTCGTGATTGCTACGCCTGTGCAGATCCCATATATCGCTTAAACATCAGGGTGATCAATGAGCAGCCGTCGGGTAATTTGTTTGCATACAACATGCTTCTGCGTCCGTCAGAAAAAGAAGCTGAAAATTTCTTACCGGAATGGTGTGTGATAAGTGTCCCGGGATTGAAACTAGACCCAAAAGAATGCGGTATCCGGCACTCTAATGTTTCATTGATCTCGTTCAAACATAAATTGATCCTTGTTGCAGGCACTGGCTACACTGGCGAGATCAAGAAGGGAATCTTCACGATCCTCAATTACATCTTGCCTCACGAAAAAAAAGTACTAAGCATGCATTGCAGTGCCAATGTGGGTAAAGATGAGGACACTGCTATTTTTTTTGGGTTGAGTGGCACTGGCAAGACAACACTCAGTGCTGACCCAAAACGGAAATTGATAGGGGATGATGAACACGGATGGGCAGAAGAAAATATTTTCAATTTTGAAGGTGGCTGTTACGCAAAATGCATAAATCTAAGTGAAGAAAAAGAACCAGAGATCTTTCATGCTATTCGTACGGGGGCTCTTGTGGAAAATGTCGTTTTCTTTCCCGGGACGAATAAAATAGATTTTGAAGACGCCTCTATTACAGAAAATACAAGAGTTTCATATCCCCTGCATTACACCTGTAACGCACAGGAGCCATCCATTGGAAATTTCCCAAAAAATATTTTCTTTTTGACCTGTGATGCATTTGGTATTCTTCCACCCATTTCAAAATTGACAGCCGGGCAGGGGATGTATCAATTTATTTCTGGTTATACAGCAAAAGTAGCCGGAACGGAAACAGGAGTCACCGAACCTAAGCCAACCTTCAGTGCCTGTTTCGGTGCGCCATTCATGCCTTTGCATCCCGGTGTATATGCCCATATGCTCGGCGACAAAATGCTAAAGCATAAATCAAATATATGGCTCATCAATACCGGCTGGACGGCAGGTCCCTATGGTGTCGGGCATCGAATAAAATTGTCTTATACGCGGGCAATGATCACTGCTGCATTAGAGAACAAATTTGACAAAATAGAATTTTATAATGATCCGGTGTTTGGAATAGCCGTCCCGAGAGAATGTCCTTGTGTACCACCGGATATATTAAACCCCCGAAGCACCTGGGCTAATAAAGAGGCTTATGACGAAAAGTCGAAATACCTTGCTACGCTGTTTGTAAGAAATTTTGAAAAATATGCCAGCGGCGTAAATATGGAAGTGCTTGCCGCTGCACCGAATTTGTGATGGACGGTTTTGACGATTGTTTGCTATGAACCCCGCGAATATCTCGCGGGGTTTTTTAATTTTCTTTAACCTATCGCCATAATGATTTTAAAATAATTTAATTCAACTTGCCGTTGACATTAATGCAATGAGGTCCATTTTAAAAATAGTAGTCGCCTTCTTTTTCTTTTCACCACTACCAGGCTTAGCACAAAATGAGCAGTTCATTGAATGGTCCCCGGTAAAAAGATTGACCTGGGATGATTACCTGGCCAAACCTTCTTCGAAAACAGATGCGGCTGCCATTACTACTACAGCACTTGGCGTTGAATACCATTTAAAAAACAACGCTCTTACTTACACAATAATGTGTCGTTTTTCAAAAACCAATTCATGGGGCAGACATAAAACGGATTATATTCTTCTGCACGAACAGGGGCATTTTGATATTACAGAATTATTTGCCCGCAAGCTGGCAAAAGAATTGAAAGCATATAAATTCAATCCGCGTAAATACCAGGACGACGTGAGCAAGATCTATAAAAAGTTAATGGACGAAAAAGAAGAATACCAGGACAAATATGACAAGGAAACCGATTTCAGCCGCAATAAAGAACAACAGGCAGAATGGCTGGAAAAGATCAAAGATGAACTTGATGATTTGGATGAATATTGCGAGCTATGGTTCTTCGATCAAAGTTTGACCCTACGGCAGCGGAAATCATTTCTTAACGATGGTTATACTCTGTTTTGCGCCCAGTTTGCGTGGTTTGCCATCGCTATAAATTGGTGGTGATAAGACGGGAGTCCTTTTCATTAACTCAGTCACCTGCTCAACTAAAAAATCATTGGGAGGCGTACACGTAACACCTGTTGTCGTTACTCTTCCGTTTAATCCGATCTCGTATTCTATATCGACTATGTACTCACCTTTTTTAACCTTCCTTGTATCGTCAGCCTGTTGCGCAATGATAGGCGTATTTACATCAATAAAACGTTTCCACAATTTTTGCTTTTGATAAAATGTTTTGTTCAGTGAATCGGGCATTGATTCGTCCGGCTTGACTATTACATCTTTTTTAGAGCCAGTTGTTGAAGGCGCATTTGCATTCGTTGTTGAAGTTGCAGCACCTGCATCATAGACTTTTGGAGCCACATATTTTCCTGTATCTTTTGAAACAAATGTCTTACCGGTATCTGCCCTAAGCTTTCCTCCAAATAATGAATCTCTCAACCTTTGAGCCATTACCGAAGAAGTGATCAGCATCAAACTAACTAAAAAATATGTTTTCATACATCTTAAAATAATCCGTATAACTCACTGTCAACTTTCCTGATGATCTCTCCAAGATGTTCTTCGTTTTCGGGGAATTTATTTTTATCTACATCAATTACTAATAAAGATCCTTCTTTATAACTTTCTATCCATTTGTTGTAATATTCATTTAGTCTTTTCAGGTAATCCAATCGTATATTTTCCTCATATTCCCTTCCACGTTTCTGGATCTGACCTACCAGCGTCGGCACTGATGCCTTTAAATAAATCAAAAGATCCGGTGGCTGTATCATGCCTTTCAGGGTTTGAAAAAAATGATAATAATTATCAAAATCCCTTTTACTCATCAACCCCATCTCATGCAAGTTCGGTGCAAAAATGTTAGCGTCTTCATAAATAGTTCTGTCCTGTATCACGGTTTCGGTACCTTTTTGTATTTCTACCAGTTGTTGAAGGCGGCTATTCAGAAAATAGATCTGCAGATTAAAGCTCCACCGTGGCATATCCTCATAGAAGTCCATGAGGTAAGGATTATGATCAACGTCTTCAAAATGAGGTATCCATTTATAATGTTTACTCAATAATTCAGTTAACGTGGTTTTGCCGGCACCAATATTTCCGGCAACTGCAATGTGTTTCGGTTTTTTTGTTTTAGCCATTTCTACTAATCAGATTTCCATTTTCTCCCCGGGGTGTTCTTCGGACAATTCTCAATTTAAAGGTATAGGAATGATCCGGCAATTAAGAATATTCAAATTAAAAATAATTGAATCTCATCGCTTCTCTCACAAGTTTCATGGTAGCACTAGCACTGATCCTTGCTTTTTCTGCACCTTTTTCCATTACTTCTTTCAAATATTTTTCATTTGAAAGTATAGATTTTACCTTTTCCCGGATTGGTGAAATAAATGTTACCATATCTTCTGCCAACTGCTTTTTCATATCCCCGTAACGAATAGTGCAATTATGAAAGTCCTCGTCAAACTTTTTCACACTGTCTTTGGTACCCACCAATTTCATTAATAAAAAAAGATTTTCAATATAGTCAGGTTTTGCTGAATTCGTTGCCGTTGGGCCACTATCCGTTTTTGCTCTCATCACTTTCTTGCGGATCAACTCATCATCATCACTTAAATACAGGGTAGCAAATTGATTTTCACTCTTACTCATTTTACCAGAGCCATCGAGACTCGGCACTTTCACAAGTTTTTCCCCGAAATTATAGGCAGCCGGTTCCGGAAAAACTTCGCCGTATCGATGATTGAAACGATTCACAAAATTCCTTGCCATCTCCAAATGTTGTTCCTGGTCCTTTCCCACCGGCACATACAAAGCCCGGTGAATAATGATATCGGCCGTTTGCAAAACCGGGTACGTCAATAAGCCTGCATTCACATTATCAGGTTGCTGTCTCACTTTGTCCTTGAATGTACTGGTTTTTTCAAGTTCTCCTTTATAGGCAAGCATGTTCAGATAAAGGTAAAGTTCACAGGTCTCATGGAGATGGCTTTGGCAGTACAACGCTACTTTGTCGGGATCGAGGCCACAAGCAATATTCTCTGCCAGCACCCGGTGAACATTTGTTTTTAGCTCACTCGTGTCGGGATGGGTAGTTAAAGAATGCAGGTCTGCAACCATAAAATAACATTCATATTCCTCCTGCATGCGAACGTAATTACGGACAGCTCCGAAATAGTTTCCGAGATGAAGGAAACCCGTTGGCCTGATGCCGCTCATTACTATCTGTTTCTTCTTTTCCATGAGGCGGCGAAGATAGTAAAATAGGCAATTGGCAATGATCAATTAGCAATGGAAGCCTACGATTCACGGGTCCGTTGTTTTCAAGAACTCGTCTGCTTGTTGCCGATTGCCCATTTGCTTATTGCTTATATTTGTTCAATGGAAGTGAACGACGCATTGGTTGACAAACTGTCGCACCTGGCGAGGCTGAAATTCGGCGCCTCCGAAAAAGAAGAAATAAAAAAAGATCTTCAGAAAATGATCGCTTTTGTGGAAAAGCTGAATGAACTTGACACAACAGGCGTAGAACCTCTGCTGCACATGAGTGATGAATTCAATGTATTGAGAGAGGATGAAGTGAAAGGTTCGATCAGTCGCGAAGATGCATTAAAAAGCGCCCCGCTGCATGATGAACAGTTTTTTAAAGTACCAAAGGTGATCAGAAAATGATGATAAAATTTTGGCGAAGCACTTTGATGATAATCGCGAAAGTGCGGAGCAAATATGAACTTTTTCAAATCTATTTAAATGGACAGGAAAACAATTACAATTCTTTTATCTTTTGCGTTATTTAGCAGTTTCTTTATCCCGCTTTTTGAATGGCATTCTTTTGAAATGAGCGGGTTGAATTATATCCTGTCCACTCATATACCTCCTTATAAATATTTTTTATTGTTGATACCTTTGTCGGCGTTATTTCTTTTTTTTGGTGCCTTGGATAACGAAAATTATTTCTTTAATAGAAAGTTCCTTGTCAGGCTGCCTCTTCTTGTGATATTGATCATTTCAACAATGAGATATTTCACAGGAAATTCTGAAGATACTTTTTCTGATAATGGAAAAGCTCTTTTAGGTTTTTGGCTGACACTGCTTTTTTCACTGTTACTTGCGATTAAAAACAAAAGCACTTTCAATCTCGAGAAATAAAGGGCACCTGAATAGAATTGCTGAACATTTACACGTGCGACACCTGTTAGAGCAGGTGGGCAACAAAAGCTTAACATTAATTCAAAAATTGGTAACATAAAAACATCACAAACGAAATAAAAAAGGAATCAAAATTTATGCAGAGCATCATACATCTTGAAGGAATACGGAAAAGCTATTTCATGGGTAAACAGGTGCTCGAAGTATTAAGGGGAGTTTCACTCGATATTTTTAAAAATGAATACGTGGCACTGATGGGGCCTTCAGGTTCCGGAAAAAGTACATTGATGAATATCCTCGGTTGCCTGGATACACCCACTGCGGGCAGATATATTTTAAACGGTCAGGATGTGAGCCAGATGGAAGACAATGCTCTTGCGGAGATCAGGAATAAAGAAATCGGCTTTGTGTTCCAGCAATTCAATTTGTTGCCACGTCTTACTGCACTTGAAAACGTAGCGTTACCATTGATCTATGCAGGCCTTAGTAAAAAACAACGAACGGAGAAGGCAAAGCATGTGCTGGAACTGGTAAGTCTTACCGATCGCAGCCAGCATAAACCAAATGAACTAAGCGGTGGTCAGTCTCAACGCGTGGCTATAGCAAGAGCGTTAGTAAATGATCCGGCTATAATTCTGGCCGATGAACCAACAGGAAATCTCGATACAAAAACTTCTTATGAGATCATGGATATTTTTGAAAAGATCAACTCGGCAGGTAATACTGTTGTTTTAGTAACTCACGAAGAAGACATTGCTCACCGTGCTAAGAGGGTGATCCGGTTAAGAGATGGCCTTATTGAAAGTGACGCCCCGAAATCTCCAAAAGGGGACCTTGTCGCGGTTTGAAAAAACAAGTTCATGGTTCACTGTTCATAAAATGATCGCATGAGCAATGAACCACGAACTAAGAACTATGAACGAATATGTCTCTGAAAATCTATACAAAAGTTGGCGATAAAGGAAGTACTTCTCTGATTGGGGGAACGAAAGTATTAAAGTCGGACCTGCGTATTGAGGCTTATGGAACAGTAGATGAATTGAATTCGCATATAGGCTTGTGCAGTGATCTTTCAACGGATGAAGATTCCAAAAAGATCTTAAAAGAGATACAAGACCGCTTATTCACCATTGGCTCATCCCTGGCATGCGATCCTGAAAAAGAACCCAAGATGAAGATCCCCGATCTGAAAGAAGAAGATGTGAGCTTACTGGAAAAAGAAATTGACAAGATGAATGAGGTGTTACCTCAGATGAAAAGCTTTATCCTGCCGGGCGGTCATCTTACCGTTTCACATATTCATATCGCGCGATGCGTTTGTCGCAGAGCAGAACGTTGTTGTGTACGATTAAACCAGCAAGCCACAGAATATCTGCTTATATTAAAATATCTTAACCGCCTTAGTGACTATCTTTTTGTTCTGGCACGCTATACGTCACATTTGCTGAATGCAGAAGAAATAGCATGGAAGCCGAGGGTCTGACTGCTTATAGTTTCTTAATTCTAACAATGACCGCATGCAATTTTCGTAAGATCATTCTTGTTCTTCTCTAAATCCCTGTATTCGCTCATTTTTGTTTTGCACAGTCTTATCCGCTGTCATCTTTACCGGCAGAAAAAAATCTCTCAAGCCGCCAGATCACTTCCATTTTCCAGGACAACAAAGGCTTTATCTGTGGATCGGCAGACAGGAGGGATTGAACTTGTAAATCATCAGACGATCTTTCCGTCTTTCATGTGCAGTACCCTGTCACTTAATTGAGCCAGTTCTTCGTTGTGCGTAACGATCAGAAAAGTTTGATTGAATTTGTTTCTAAGGTGAAAAAATAATTGATGCAATTCTTTTGCATTGGTTGAATCAAGATTTCCTGTTGGCTCATCTGCGAAAACAATTGCAGGGCTATTAATGAGTGCCCTTGCAACAGCTACTCTCTGTTGCTCACCACCACTCAATTGATTCGGCTTATTTTCTAATCGTTCACTGAGGCCTAATAAGTTCAACAATTCCTTTGCTTTATTTTCTACCTCTTTCCTTTTTCTGCCGGCCAACCAACCGGGAATACAAACATTCTCCAGGGCAGTAAATTCGGGCAGCAAATGATGAAACTGGAAAACAAAGCCTATGTTCTTGTTACGGAAGTCAGCCAGTCTTTTGCCTTGCAGTGAATTCACTTCAGCTTCATTTAATCTCACAGCTCCTTTATCGGCTTTATCCAGGGTCCCCAGTATATGAAGCAAAGTACTTTTTCCCGCACCGGACGAACCTACAATACTTACGATCTCTCCCCTCTTTATATCTATATCTACCCCCCTGAGAACCTCCACCGTCCCGTATCGCTTGTGAATATTCTTCCCGACTAACATGCTGGATATGTATTTAAACTATTACAAACCTAACCCATTATCCATAATACTATACGGGAAGGCTTTTCGTTTTTAAGAAATTATTCAAAAATGAGTGGACAACTACGGATTTGGAAAATTCGTTAATAAAGCTACATTTGCGAAAAATTTGGCGATGGCGTTCACCATTAACTTAAATTAAACCCTTCGAAAATGTTCTGGACACTTGAACTAGCCTCCTACCTCGAAGATGCTCCGTGGCCGGCCACGAAGGACGAGTTGATCGATTATTCCATCCGCTCAGGTGCCCCTATTGAAGTAGTTGAAAACTTGCAGGAACTGGAAGATGAAGGGGAAGTATACGAAAGCATTGAAGACATCTGGCCCGATTATCCTATCGCAGGAAGATTTCCTTTTTAATGAAGATGAATATTAAACCTCTGATTATAGCTGATTTAATGATTGGACTGCCCTGACAATCTTTTTATTTTGTTGCCAGAGGGATCGTATCTTGAAGCGTGGTTTTATGATTCTAATGCAAGCGATTTCTTTGTGATTCCCAACTCGCCTCTCACCAGTTACCACTTGCCTATTTCTCCATTTGTTCGATCACGGCATCTGTAACTCCCGTGAAACTAAATCCGCCATCGTGGAAGAGATTTTGCATCGTTACAAACCGTGTAAGATCGCTGAACATCATGACACAGTAATTCGCACAATCTTCCGCTGTAGCATTGCCCAGCGGGCTCATTTTTTCGGCATATGATACAAATCCATCAAATCCTTTTACACCACTGCCTGCAGTTGTTCTTGTGGGTGATTGAGAGATTGTATTCACTCTTACTTTTTTCTTCTGGCCATAATAATAGCCGAACATTCTTGTCACGCTTTCCAATAAGGCTTTGGCGTCAGCCATCTCATTGTAATCCGGAAATACTCTTTGCGCCGCTATGTAAGTGAGAGCTACTACGCTACCCCATTCATTCAGGGCATCCATGTCCCACGCAGTGCGCAGAACCTTATGCAAACTTATCGCTGATATATCCAGTGTTTTCTGATTCCATTCATAATTCATTTCGGTATAATGCTTGCCTTTCCGTACATTCAAACTCATACCAATTGAGTGAAGAATAAAATCGAAACTGCCACCAAAATGTTCCAGGGATTTTTGAAAAAGATTTTTCAGGTCATCCATATTGGTCACGTCAGCACCAACCACCGGGGCATTGGCACATTGCTCTGCCAGCTTATTGATCTCGCCCATTCGTAGCGCAACGGGTGCATTGGTCAATACGATCTGTGCCCCTTCTTCAAAACATTTCAGTGCTGTTTTCCACGCAATGGATTTCTCATCCAGCGCCCCAAAAATGATTCCCTTTTTTCCTTTCAAAAGATTATTTCCCATAGTATTTAATTTAGTTATGGCTTATCAGGAGCGTAAAAATAAGAAGTAAATTTTTAAGCGTTGGGAAAGATCAGCTTTATCAAAAAAACAAGTAATAGAGTGTATACAAAGACCAGTAACATTCCACTTAATAAATAAGATAATAGTCTGCCGAGAGATTGTCTCGGTCTGATGATCTTCTGCAAATATTTATTAAGGCTGTATGCAGGAATAAGCGAAGCAAGGATAACGAGTAATATGATAATTGCCCTTAGTTTCAATTAAGATCTTTCCTGATTTTCGGATCGAAAAAATTAAAAGTTAGTTCATTACCATCTCCCGCGCATTTTCCATAGCGGCGATCGTTGGTTTTTCTCCACTCAGCATTTTGGCAATAGCGGTTATGCGTTCTTCTTTGGTTAATTGCAGGATATTTGTTTTTACCATGTCGTCCACAACCTCTTTATAAACAAAAAAATGAGCATCTGCTTTACCAGCGATCTGCGGTTGATGGGTTATACAAATGATCTGTCGTTTAGAAGCAAGCTCTTTCATAATGATTCCCACCTGTCTTGCCGCTTCCCCGGATATGCCAGTATCGATCTCGTCGAACATCATCGTAGGCAGATCAACAGACTGGGCTACCAGTGATTTTATGCAAAGCATCAAACGATTCAATTCACCACCGCTTGCCACTTTCCTGATAGGTTGAAATTGTCCACTCTTATTTGCATCAAATAAAAATTCGATCTTGTCTGATCCATAAAAATTCAATCCCTCATTATTTCTAAGCTCCACTTTCAATTTTGCATTGGGCATTCCAACTTGTACTAACAAATCATTTACTTTTTCTTCCAGCGGTTTTATTTGTTTTCTTCTGCCTTCCGAAATCTTTGCAGCCCTTTCCTCAGCCTCTGCAAATAATCTCCCTGTTTCTCTCTCCTTTAACTCTATTTGTTCGCCGACATTTAATATTGCATGGAGTTTCCTTTCCAATTGTTGTTTTATTTCCAATAACTCATTCGTAGTTTTTACTCCATGTTTCTTCAATAACTTATACCCGGCAGATAACCTGCTGTCGATCTCTCCAATTTTTGAGGGATCATAATTAATACGATCATTCATTCGATCAACTTCACCTGAAATATCCTGTAACTCGATCTGCAGCGATTGCAAACGCTGTAAAAGTGAAGGCAGATCAGGATGATATGATGAATAAGTTTGCAATTGATTGATTAAAACTTTCAATTGAGAGACCAGGGGATTTTCACCTTCTGTCAGATCATTTTGAGCTTTTGACAACACAGTTTTAATTCCTTCAGAATTACTAAGAAGTTTTAACTCTTTGTCCAGCTCCTCTAATTCATTTTCCCTAAAGTCTGCTTCATCCAGTTCATTGTACTGAAACTGGTTGTAATCAAACTCCTTTTCAAATTGTTTCTTTTGCCCGCTTAGTGTTTCCAGCTCCTTTTTCGAAGTTTGCCACTTTTTAAAAACCTGCTGATAAGTATTCACCGGTTCACTTTGAGAGGCTATTGCATCCAACACTTCTCTTTGAAAATCGCCCTGCTCTAATTGCAGTGTGTCAAACTGCCGGTGAAGATCAACAAGGAGGGAACTGAGGTCATTCAATCGCGAAAGTATAACAGGAGTATCATTTACAAAAGCTCTCGATTTCCCATTAGTCGAGACCTCACGTCGTATGATCAATTGATCGCCCTCATCAAGATCATTTTCTTCTAAAAAATTTTTTACTTCCTTCTTATTCCGCACGTCAAAAACCCCTTCTACAAAACATTTCTTCTCCTTATTAACAAGGGCTGCGCTGTCAGCTCTTTCTCCAAGTATCAAACCTAAAGCCCCGACAATAATTGACTTTCCTGCACCTGTTTCGCCGGTAATGATATTCAACTTATTTGAAAAATCAATTTCAAGTTCATCAATGATCGCATAGTTCTGTATGAAAAGTTTTTGTATCACGGACCTGGATTACTCTGACTAAATGACTTGTTGGCAAATTAGGAAATTACTCACTGATTACGCTGACTAAATGATCCCCAAGAGTGAATTATTCAACTCAATTAATCATTACGATCACCCGGGTCATGAAATGAAGGTTCGGCTACTCCATGAAATCCTTAGCGACAATCGGCAATAAAAACCCCCTGAAGCGTCAGGGGGAAAATAAAAAAGAAAAAATCTATTCTTATCTAATCATTTGGATCAACGCGATCAATGGTCTATTTTATTTCTACTTTGTTGTTCAGATCTTTCATCAACCAATATGCGACCGCAGTTCTCACACACCATTACCTTTTTGTGCTGTTTTATTTCACTTTGTTTTTGAGGGGGAATCGCATAAAAACAACCGCCGCAGGCATCACGTTCTACCGGAACAACTGCAAGACCATTGCGATAGCTCTTCCTGATCTTATCATAACTGGTAAGCAGGCGATCGTCTACATGCTCTCTTGCTTCGGCCACCATTTTATTAAAATGTCTTTCTTCTTTTTCAGTGGCCGCGATGATCTTTTCCAGTTCTCCTTTCTTGGTATTTAAAACACCTTCTTTAGCAGCAATGGCTTTTTTAGCCTTTTCCAGCACTACTGCTTTTTCGGCTATCTCCTCAGTGGCATCTTTAATGTGTTTTTCGCAAAGCTTTACCTCCAGTTGCTGCATTTCGATTTCCTTGTTGATCGCTTCAAATTCACGATTGTTCTTTACATTATCGCTTTGCTTTTCGTATTTTTTTATCAATGCCTCCGCTTCTTTTATCGCCTCCTTCTTTTGTTCAATAAATTCTGTTATACCATTGATCTCTTCTTCAATGCGTGTCTGACGGGAATGAAGTCCCTGTATTTCATCTTCAAGGTCAGCTACCTCCATCGGCAATTCACCTTTTAAAATATGAATTTCATCAAGTTTACTTTCAATCTTCTGAAGGGTGACCAGTGACTGAAAGTTTTTCTTCAACTGAAAATTCTTTTACTTGTGCCATTTATTGTTTATAGTTTTTTTTAGTTATGTGCCGTTCACACCCACCATTTACTACTCTCCTGCAAAATACCTTACCGGGTTGGTCTCTACCTCTGTTTTAAGGACGGCAAAGTTAGGGAATTTTTGCTCCAAAATCTCAGCTATAAGGTCGATGGTGAACTGCTCGCTTTCATAATGACCAATATCGGCGATAACCATGCGGCCATTGGCATCAAAAAATTCGTGATACTTCATATCGGCGGTAATGTACATATCTGCGCCAGCGGCCAGGGCCGAAGGCACCAGGAAACTCCCTGCCCCGCCGCAGATAGCGATCTTTTTTACGCGTTTGCTCAGTAAAGAACTGTGACGAATGACTTTAAGATTGAAGATTCTTCTTACATCATTCAAAAAACTAATCTCACTGACCGGCTCCGGTAACTCCCCTATTATGCCACTGCCAATTCCCTGGTGCTTATTTGCCAGGTTAATAACGTCATAGGCAACTTCTTCATAAGGATGAGCCGCCCTCAGAGCCCTGACAATATGATTTTCGAGCCAGGCGGGAAATATCACCTCGATCTTTATCTCCCTTTCCTGGTGTTGTTTGCCAATTTCGCCTACGTACGGATCTGCTCCTTCCCGGGCATTGAACGTTCCGATACCTTCAGCATTAAAGCTGCATTCATTATAATTTCCGATATTTCCTCCACCGGCTTTAAATATTGCATCACGGACTTGTTCTGCTTTGTCGGCGGGAGCAAAAGTGAAAAGCTTTTTTAAAATGGCATCCTTTTGTGAGAGAATAAGATTATTCCGGAGACCAAGCATGGACGCTATTTTTCCATTCACACCTTCCACCACATTGTCAAGATTTGTATGAATGGCGTAAATAGCAATATCATTTTTGATAGCAGTTATCACAGCTTTTTCGACGTAATTCTTCCCGTTGATCTTTTTTAACCCTCCAAAAATGATCGGGTGGTGAGACACCAAAAGATTACAATTCTTTGCGATGGCTTCGTTGACCACTTCTTCGGTTGCATCAAGGGAACAAATGACTCCAGCGCATTCCCAATTTTTGTCACCTATTATCAAACCCGCATTATCATACTGTTCCTGTAACGAGGGGTGAGCTAATGATTCCAAAAATGAAATGATATCCGAAACTTTCATTTCGGCAAGTTAAGTATTGTTTATTCGTGCTCCTTTGGATAAATCGATTTACCGCGGGATTCCCTGTTAAAATAAAAAAAATTGAAAAAACAAAATCTTTCGTACTTTTCGGTATCCATCCGCCTCCCCTGCGATGACTTCGGCCTCAATTCACCATTAAAACCCTTGATATGCGAAGAAGTAAATATGGTTATTTGCTGCTTGCATTGTTGGTGATAACAGGATTAGCAGGCACAATAACCTCAACAAGTATTACAGGAAAAGAGAGGAAACTAGTTGCCAGTTATCTTAAGGATACGAAAAATGATGTACTGAAAAGCATAAAAGGGCTCTCAACGTCACAACTCAACTTTAAACCCTCAGGAGATAAATGCTCGATAAAAGAGTGTATCTATCATGCTGCTGTTTTAGAAAAAAATTTATGGGATCTGATGCAATGTACTCTGAAACAACCGGCCAATCCCGAAAAACGCCTGGAAATAAAATCGACAGATGAGAAATTTCTCCGGGCTGCAGATAACTGCACGCGGGAAGATTTTGAATTAAAGAAAAATTCCTTTAAGACAATTGAAGAAGCCCTGGAAAGCTTTAAGGTCACCAGGGCAGAACATTTCAAGTATATGAAAGGCACAACCGAAGACCTGAGAAATCATATAGCTCAAACTGCGCATGGATGGCTTGACTGCTACCAGCTTTGCCTTCTGATATCATCATACAGTAAACATTATGTGCAACAAATAGAAGAAATAAAAGCTGATCCAAATTTTCCATCCCGATAGTAGCCGGGTATATACCAAAACTAACTCAAGGTTGAAAAACCTCGGCCCCAAATTCCCGTAAGAATGCGGGGCTTTTAATTGAGAGGCGAGGCACAGAGCAAGGTCCAGGCAATTCAATCATCACCTGAATTCCAATTCGCATCTCTTTTGTAAACTTCAGGGTCATGTTTCTGCATCCATCGGTCGGGTTTATCAAAGGGAGCGAAACCAAATTGGGCATAAAGACCATGAGCGTCTCTTGTAGCTAGCGTAAATCTTCGCAAGCCACGCAATTGCGGATGATCCATGATCGTCTCCATTAACCATTTTGCCAAACCTTTTCCTCTTTCCTCCGGTATAATGAAAACATCGGCGAGATAGGCAAATGTGGCAAAATCACTTATCGCCCTTGCAAAGCCTATTAACTTCTGTTGATCGTAAATCGCAAAACACAACGAATTATTGATACTTCTCTGCACAACCTTCAGAGGAATATCCTCAGCCCAATAGGAGTGAGAAAGAAAATGGTGGACAGCGCCGACATCGATTTTCGATTTGTCTGTTGATAACAGGTACCCGTCCCTTCGCCACTCTGTTGTTTCCATGTTCATCATTTTTCAAAAACAAAATTTAATAAATAGCAATTTTTAAAGACCTTCGCCGCATACCCAATTTTGTAAATTACTGTCTTGTCTCAAGTAGATTACCTATTGCATTTACGAAGGCGAATTTATATTTTGTTCATCCAATTTTCGATGAAAACTTTTCTGATCATATTAAGTCTGATTTGCTTAGCTGGTTGTAAAAAAACCATTGAGAAAAAAGCTGAAAATGCCATCATGAAAGCAATGACAGATGGCCAATGGGTTATTACGAGTTTTATTTCTGATGGTTCGAACATAACCAGCGATTTCTCGGCCTATCGTTTTCAATATTTTGACAATTACACTGTCAATGCCATAAAAAATGGAGCTGTCGAAAACACAGGCAACTGGGATGGAGATGTCTATGCAATGAACATTATTGCCAACTTTCCTAATGCTACAAATCCTTTACTGCTAATAAACGGAACCTGGCATGTTACCGATAACAGCTGGACCTACGTAGAAGCAACGATGACCGTTGGAAATACGGTGAGATCATTGAGGCTCGATAAGCAGTAGAGCCGGCCGCGTCTCATTAAACAATTTGCACAAAATGTGGTCTTAAACTTGTATCTTACTAACCCCGGTATTCCCGAAAAACTTAACTAAAATTCCTGTAGTCCGCTGAAAAAGATGCGATCATGATATACAAAAATTATCACCATCAAATAATTTTTAAGGCTAAATTCGTCCTTTTCCAGGCCCTTTAAAAACTGCTTGAATGCCAAAACCCGGGAATGCCTTTTTAAAACTGTTTTTTGCTATCTCATACTGGATGGCAAGCACATCTGTCCAGGCACAGGACCCGGTGGCAAATTTTACTGCAAACAACACATCGGGTTGTGGACCATTACGGGTAGCTTTCACCGATCAATCAACTGGCGCTCCCGGTTCCTGGAGTTGGGATTTTGGAAACGGACAGTTGTCCACCCTTCAAAATCCTACGATCACTTATTCGCAGCCCGGAACATATACAGTAAGATTGATAGTGAAAAATGCTTCGGGCATTGACGATGAAATCAAAACAAATTATATCACGGTATTTGCTTCGCCTTCAGCTTCTTTTAAGGCAGACTTAACAACTGCATGTGCACCAGCTGCTGTCCATTTTACTGATCATTCAACTTCCCCACCCGGAAGTTCGGTAACAAGTTGGCAATGGGGTTTTGGAGATGGCGGTACGTCTACTCAACAAAATCCCTCTCATACCTATACTAACACCGGATTTTACACGGTAACCTTGCAAATTACAAACAGTAATGGTTGCAAGAAAGTGGCATCGATCGGCAGATACATCAGGATTGTAAGTGGAGTGAATGTTGATTTTGCCTTTTTACAACCTCCAACTTGTCAGCCTCCCTTTCTTATCAATTTCCAGGATCAATCAAGTGGACCGGGAACATTATCGTATTCATGGAATTTCGGAAATGGGACCACGTCAACCGTTCAAAATCCATCCACAACCTACAATGCGGCGAAAACCTACTCTGTCAAGCTCTCCGTACAGAGTGACCTTGGTTGCAGCGGTACAACCACTAAAGACATTGTCGTCGCCGGTAAAACGACTGATTTTACTGCTCCCGCCGATATTTGTGTTGGTCAAACGATCAATTTTCAGAATAATTCAGTCCCTTCACCGGTTTCATCTTCATGGAGCTTCAGCGATGGTACTACCTCCTCTCAAATCAATCCTGTAAAAACATTTTTGAGTGGTGGAACATACCAGGTCAGGCTTATCAATAATTACGGGAACTGTAAAGACTCGATCACCAAGAATGTGACGGTCATCACTTCACCGGCGATCGATTTTTCAAGCGATGACAGTATTTCCTGTGACGCACCCTTTACGGTTCAATTTACAGACAAAAGCCCTGTGGCTTCCGCCTGGCTCTGGGATTTTGGTGATGGCACTACTTCAACAGAACAGAATCCAAATCATACTTATGCTAAACCGGGTTTTTATGATGTTACTTTAACCATTACGCTTGCCGGTGGCTGTAGTAATGTTATAACTAAAAGCCAGTACATCAAAATAAAACCGATCATCGCATCTATTTCAAATGCTCCAGCCGGAGGCTGCACACCATTTACCTTCAGCCCGATTCCATCCATTCAATCAATAGATAGCGTAGTAAGTTATTCCTGGGACCTGGGTGAACCGGGCGCTATTTACACTACACAGTTCCCAACTCATACGTATAATTCCACGGGCCATTATGCAATTTCTCTTACAGTAACTACACAATCGGGTTGTGTAAAAACAATTACAATTCCAAAAGGTGTAAGTACAGGAACAAAACCGACAGCTAATTTTACGTTTGCTCCTGACAATACATGCGCAAGCACTCCTATCCAGTTTACAGATAATTCATCAACAACACCCGGAGCCGATGTTGAATGGAATTGGAATTTTGGAGATGGTGGAACTTCCACTGAACGGAACCCAACTTATATTTTTCACAATATAGGAACGCTAAATGTGCAACTAACTGTCTCAAATAACGGATGCCAGGATGTTGTGATCAAACCAATAACAGTTCTTCCACCTGTAGCAAATTTTGGGTATGCTGTAAACTGCAATAATCATTTGACCGTAGCATTTATCGACAGTTCTTTCACCGATATTGCTTACGGCCCCATAACCTATCAATGGGATTTCGGTGACGGTACTACCTCATCATCACAATCACCATCACATAATTATCCTTCTTTGGGAACATATAATGTAACACTTACTGTCACAAATGGACCCTGCTCCTATTCTGCATCAAAAGCGATAGTATTGACTAATGAACCAGCTGATTTTACGATCAGCAAAAATCCTGTTTGTAGAAATGAGACCTTCACCCTAAGTGCTGTTTCGGGCAATCCCGCTAATATAAAGAACTACACGTGGGTCATTGGAGGGTCGACATTGACAAATACAACAGGGAGCATCGATCACAGCATTGATACTTATGGTAGCTACGATGTGAGCTTAACGGTTGAAGACATTAATGGGTGCACAAGTTCAAAAACAATTACAAATTATATTACAGTGAACGGCCCCGTTGCAAAGTTTTCAAGTGGTCCCGGAAATTGCATAAATAAACAGGTCGATTTTAATGATTCCTCCACAACAAATGGTGTTCCGATCACAGAATGGAACTGGAATTTTGGAGACGGGACCCAGCAGACATACACATCGCCTCCTTTTTCACACGCTTACTCGCAAACAGGAAGTTACAACGTAAGTCTTACTGTGAGAAATAGTGCAAACTGCACAGATAAATTTTCAATCAGCAAGGCAGTATTGATCACAAGTCCTGTTGCAGGATTTAAGGCAGATACTTTGTATTGCCCCTTAGCTCCTCTGCAGTTTGTTGATACTTCAACGGGTTTACGATTGTTGTACAACTGGGATTTTGGAGATGGAGGAACTTCGACTCTTCAGAATCCTACGCATTCTTACACATCAGGAAATAATTCTTATACGATAAAACTTGTAATTACAGACACAGTAGGCTGCCGGGATTCTGTAACTAAACCCAGCTACGTAAGTATTCGCCCTCCCACTGCAGCTTTCGATATCGTAGACAGTTCAGGGATCTGTCTTCCTCTTCTTACAAATTTTGTATTCAAAGGTTCCGATTATGCGAGTTTTCATTGGGATTTTGGGGACGGAACCTCGACGACTGCTCAAAGCCCGTCTCATTTTTACAATGACTATGGCACATTTACCCCGAAATTATTTCTTAAAGGTCCGGGTGGGTGTATTGATTCGGCACAGGCAACAGTCAATGTCTATAATGCGCGGGCAAGCACCCAAATAGTCTTTGATCCTGCCACTGCCTGTAATTCGCTTACCGTTAATTTCAACGTTACAGCCCCACCGGGATTTAAATACGAATTCGATTTTGATGATGGATCAAGTGATTCGTCGGGACAAGCAAATCTGACCCATTTTTATCCGGCACCGGGAAATTTTTCGCCTGCTCTGACCATTGTAGATGAATTCGGATGTCAGTCGAGAATTGCTTCCGGAGCCATTCACGTCTATGGAGCAATACCCCTTTTTGGTAAGGATAAAAAAGAATTCTGTGATACAGGATTGGTGACATTTAAGAATTTTACGTTGAGCAATGATTCGATCGTTTCAACAATATGGAATTTTGACGATGGAGGTTCGAGTACCGATGCTCAGCCAAAACATTTTTTTGGAAACCCGGGATTATATAGTGTAGCCTTAACGGTAACCACCGAAAACCAATGCACCAGTTCCTATACAGATACTATACTTGTATATAGAACCCCTGTTGTTTCGATCACGGGAAGAGACACTATTTGCATTAACAGTAGCGAAGCGTTTTCAGGAATACTTGATGTGCCCGACTCAACCATCCAATGGCAGTGGACTTTTGGGAACGGATCCACGTCACAACTGCAAAATCCGTCGGCTGTTTATTCATCTGCCGGAGATTACAATATTCAATTGATAGGTGCGAATAAATTGGGATGTTCTGATTCGGCAAGTCACGCAGTCAATGTAGTTCCATTACCTACCGCAACTCCTGTGACCAATCCGATTACAATTATCTCCGGAGGCTCTGCCCAAATCAACATGAATTATACGGGTGCTATTGTTCGTTACGACTGGTTACCGGCGCAGCATCTTGATTGCACAGATTGTCCTCAGCCCACTGCCAGCCCGCTGCGTACGACTGATTACACCGTGCAGGTGCAAGACAGTCATGGATGCAAGAATTCCGGCAATGTTACTGTGAAAGTGGTTTGTGGTGACCAAAACTTTTTTATTCCAAATACTTTCTCGCCGAATGGAGACGGAGTGAATGACGTATTTTATTTAAGAGGCTCGGGTTTGTTCAGGATTAACAGTTTAATGATCTTTAACCGCTGGGGTGAAATTGTCTTTGAAAAAAAGAATTTATCTATAAATGACCCATTGGGTGGATGGGATGGAACTTATAAAGGAAAAAAAGCCAAACCCGATGTTTACATCTACCAGATCGAGATCGTGTGCAACAATGGAGAAACCATAAAATATGCAGGTAATGTCGCTTTAATACAATAAGATAAATTAAATGAAAAGCAGATTTAAAATATTGTTCGTCATTTGTTCTTTACCGCTTGCTTTATCCATTCATGCGCAGGATATCCATTTTTCACAATTTTTCCAGGCTCCGTTGCTTCGTAATCCTTCTCTTGCCGGAATATATACAGGCGATATAAGGGTCCAGGCTGTCTATCGTGATCAATGGAACAGCGTGACCAATGCTTACAAAACAGCTTCACTCGACGGTGAATACAAAATGCCAATGGGAAAGTTAAATGACTTCGTCACACTGGGTATGCAATTATTATACGACAGGGCGGGTACCATTGCGTGGACTTCAACTTATGTTTATCCCGCAATAAATTACCATAAATCTTTGAGTGCTGAAAAAAACCGATACCTGTCTGTTGGATTTATGGGAGGTGTTGTGCAACGCAGGATCGACAGGTCGAGGGTAACGACCAACTCAACTTATGACAATGGATCAGATGGTGAATATTTTAACGATGCTTCTTATCTATATGCTGACGGAAGTGTGGGCGTCAGTTACAATTCCGATCTCAATGATAACTCCAACAACAATTATTTTTTGGGAGTAGCTTATCATCACTTTAACCGCCCCAATGAATCTTTCTATCGAAATGCAAATATTGAACTTTTTCCAAAATGGGTTTTCTCAGGGGGTATTCGCTTTGGTGTTTCTGATTATGCATATATTACCGTACAGGCAGATCACTCAATGCAGGGAACGTACAAAGAAACGGTGGCCGGTGCGATGTATGGTTTGAAAATCGGAGGCGACCATGATCATCCCGATTATACCATTCACGCCGGGAGTTTCCTGCGCTGGAATGATGCGCTTATACCCGCATTAAAGCTGGATTACAATCCTTTCTCCGTCACCATCAGTTATGATGTCAACATTTCAAAACTTAAGCCCTCAAGTTATGGAAGGGGAGGTTATGAAATTTCTATATCGTATATCGGATTCAGAGAAAATAACTCAAGCCTTGATGCCGTCCGTTGCCCGAGATTTTAAATATCAACCCTTCGACAAAGGTGGCACCTCCTTATCCTCTTCGTTAACAAAATTAAAGACCAAAGCTGCAAGAAAACCACCTCCGAAACAACCGACCAAATAGATCCAGATATTCTTTAAAGCAAAGGCTCCGACAACTGTGGCACCTGTTGCTACAGCCGGATTAAAAGCACCACCGGAAACGGAACCGAAAGCTGTGGCCATTGCAAATACCGTAAAACCGATCGCAAGACCATAAAAACTATTCCCTGTAGTTCCTTTCGACGTTGCCACATTTAGCACAACATAAGCAAGGGCAAATGTTCCTATCAGCTCACCAATAAAAACCTTCAATACCTTACCACTCAGATCCATGGTTGCTACACCCATATCACCCATATACCATTTTGCTATTAGTGCGGCGACGATCGCTGCAATTATTTGAACCACTATATAGGCAATTGCATCCTGGGCAGTAACCTTTCCTCTTACCAATACAGCCAGGGTTACTGCTGGATTATAATGCGCACCCGAAATATGACCACCCGCAAAGACCATTACCATTAATGTGGCGCCAATGGCAGCAGCATTACCGGTCAGTGCAACTACAAGTACAAGAAAAAAAGTTCCGATAAATTCAGTGATGTACTTTCTCATAACAAAAGTTTTAGTAAGAGAAAATTAAATCAAATAAATTTAATCCAGTAATTAAAGTTGCACATGAAAATAAAACAAGGTCAACAAGCGCCCGATTTATCTTTGTATGATTCAGATAAAAATAAGATCACTCTTTCTGATTTAAAAAGTTATAATATAATGTTACTCTTTTTTCCCGCTGCCTTTACAGGCATGTGTACAACGGAACTTTGTTCTGTAAGAGACAACATCAGTTTGTATTAATAAAGTCAACAAAAGTATTCGGCATGTCCGCAGATATGGTCATTCTCTTTCAAAAATATAAAGAGAAGCAAAAACTTAATTTTTCGCTGCTGAGTGATTTTAATAAGGAAGTTCGAGCAGCATATGGTTGTCTGTGATACTTTTTCTTATGAAATGAAGGTGTTTCAAAACGGGCTGTATTCATAATTAATAAACGGTATTGTTCGATATGCAAAGGCGCTTGAAAAGGCCAAGGATCTTTTAAATCTTGAGGCTATCCAAAAACCACTGCGGTCATTAGAGTAAGTAGTAATAATTAAAACTCTTTGCTTTAAGTAATTGAATTAGAAAGTTTTTGATGGCTAGTATAAATACGTTGCAGAAATCAAAAAAACGGACTATTATTGGGAGATTAAATGTAAATTTGTTTTCTTGAAAAGACTTTTACCTATAATATCTTTTATTCTATTATTAACCATCCGGATGCACGGGCAATCAAGAGTCCCGCAGGATGGTGGTGAGCACATTATTAAATTCTATCCAAACCCTGCAATTTCATTTATCACTTTCGATCTTCAAAAAGATTCCGATAAGGGCTACGACATGCAGATCTTTAATTTTCTTGGAAAGATGGTATTCGAACAGAAAAACATTGCCACGAAAACCACGATCAATCTCAACGATTATAGCCGCGGTGTTTATATTTATCAATTGAGAGACCATGACGGAAAAATTCTTGATTCCGGCAAATTCCAGGTCTCCAAATAAATTTCAATTGCTCATTTATTGGATCTCCACAATTAAAAATTTCAGGTATTGTGTATTCTCGATCCCGCGGATAATCGGATGATCTGATGATTGCGTCTGAAAAACAACCTGCCGGATCCTTCTTCTTGTATCCTTTGCGGCCATGTCTATGACCTGTAAAAATAATTCCGGCGATACCAGGCTTGTACAGGATGAAGTAACCAAAAAGCCGCCGGGTCTTATCAGTTTCATTCCCCTAAGATTAATTTCCTTATAGCCCGTTATAGCTTTTTGAATCGTTTCGCGGCTTTTAGTAAAGGCAGGTGGATCAAGCATTACCACATCGTATAGCCGTCCATCCCGTGACCATTGCTTTAGTACATCAAATGCGTTCGCGGGTTCAAATCTCACAACATCTTGCAAATTGTTCAAGGTCGCATTTTGGTTAGCCTGCTGTATTGCATTTTCCGAAATATCGATCCCTAAAACTGATCTTGCGCCATAGTGTGCAGCATGTATCTCAAAGGTGCCCGTATAGGTAAAAGCGCCAAGTACATCCGCATCTTTTACAATATTCTGAATAGCGCGACGATTATCCTGTTGGTCTAAAAAATAGCCTGTTTTTTGTCCGTTTTCCAAATCGACATTAAACTTCAATCCATTCTCATTAATCATGATCTTTGTATCAAATGACTCCGATAAAAAACCTTTTTGTTGCGAAAGGCCTTCAAGTTCCCGGACAGGTACGTCATTGCGTTCATAAATTCCTTTGGGCTTAAATATTTGATTGATGGCTTTTACAAATGCGGGCTTCCAAAGATCGATCCCCAGGGCCAGTGTTTGAATAACAAAATAGTCATTGAACTTGTCGATGATTAATTGCGGCAGCTCATCGGCTTCTCCAAAAACAAGACGACAGTTTTCGATATAACCCGGTTTTTTTCTATAGTTCCAGCATTCCGCAATCTTATCTATAAAAAACTGTTCATTGATCTCAACTCTTTTATCCCTGGTCAATAACCTAACAATTATCTGCGATTTTGGATTAATATATCCCTTACCTGCAAATTTTCCACTATCGAAATATACTTCAACAATATCTCCTGCATTAACGCCTTCATCTGCCTTCTGAACCTCGTTGGTAAATATCCAGGGATGCCCGTTAGCGACCCTGTTTGAGATCTTTTTCTTCAGATAAACCTTCTTCATAATCCGCAAGGTAAATAACAAGGAGAAACAAAGGGAGATTAAGCAGTAAGCACCGAGCTTTGAGCGCTGATCCTTGTGCCTTGATCGCTCCGCCTTTCGCCTTCCCTGCCACTTGTTCCTTTGTGCCTTGTATCTTTTGCCCGTTTAAAGGTCATTTTGTCCCTAAAACTTTGCTTGGCAATATTCTTGACGAGCTTACCTTTGCACTCAATTTGTAAAAAATGCACAAGAAAAATACCGATAGGGAAACAAAGTTTAATCCCATTGAAAACCAGGAAAATGAGGGAAATATTGACATTAATACCGATGAAAGTTTGAGCGGAACGTCTCATTTAAATGAACCGGTCGAGGAGGAATCAGGATTGGAGAAATTGAAAGCTGAACTGGAAGATCAGAAAGATAAGTTTGTAAGAAAAGTAGCCGAATTCGAAAATTTCAGGAGAAGGAGCGCAAAAGAAAGAGTGGAGCTGATACAGACAGCCGGAAAAGAAGTGATTACTGATCTGCTGGATGTTTTAGACGATTGTGACAGGGCACAAAAACAAATTGAAAAAAGCGAAGACAATAAAGAAATAAAGGATGGGGTTTTACTTGTGTTTAATAAACTGCGTAATATTTTATCTGCAAAGGGTCTGAAGCCGATGCAAACAATTCATGAGGAGTTCAATCCGGATCTGCATGAGGCGATTACAGAGATTCCCGCCCCGACTGGCGAATCAAAAGGAAAAATCCTGGATGAAATTGTAAAAGGGTATTATCTTAATGACAAGATTATCCGCCATGCTAAGGTAGTGGTAGGAAAATAAGCTGAGCAGACCTTCAAAGGTGTTTCAAAGGGATAAAAATAAAATTTGTATTTATAAGGGTGATATGAGTAAACGAGATTTTTACGAAATTCTGGGCGTATCAAAGGGAGCTACTGCGGATGAGATCAAAAAGGCATACCGCAAAGTGGCTATGCAATATCATCCTGACCGAAACCCAGGCGATAAAGCCGCGGAAGAAAAATTTAAAGAGGCCGCGGAAGCTTATGAAATACTAAGTGACACCGATAAAAAAGCCCAGTACGACCGCTATGGCCACGCAGGCGTAAGCAGTAATGGCCGGGGATATCCCGGTGGCGGTATGAATATGGAAGATATTTTCAGCCAGTTTGGAGACATTTTCGGTGACGATATTTTTGGCAGCTTTTTCGGAGGACAGCAGCGCAGAGGTGGCGGACAGCGAACGAGGGGTGTGAGAGGCAGCAATCTTCGTATCAAGCTAAAATTGACCTATGAAGAGATTGCAAAGGGAGTTAACAAGAATATCCGGGTAAAAAAATATGTTTCCTGTCAAACCTGCCATGGTAGCGGAGCAAAAGATAAAGGAAGCGTTCAAACTTGCGGAACCTGCGGGGGAAGTGGCCAGGTTCGCCGCGTTACTAGCACGTTTCTCGGGCAAATGCAAACCGTCACCACTTGCCCAACCTGCAATGGCGAGGGAACTACGATAACTGCAAAGTGCGGAACTTGTAAAGGAGAAGGCAGAGTATATGCCGAAGAAACGGTTAGCATTGAAGTGCCGGCCGGTGTGCAGGAAGGAATGCAGTTAAATATCGGGGGTAAGGGAAATGCCGGCGAAAGAGGTGGGCCTGGCGGCGATCTGATCATTTTGATCGAAGAAGAAGCGCATAAAGAACTGCATCGCGAAGGTCTGAATGTGATCTATGACCTTCATATTTCATTTCCGGATGCGGTTTTTGGAACGCAAGTGGAAGTGCCTACCATTGATGGAAGAGCAAAAATTAAGATCCCTGCTGGCACACAAGGCGGCAAAATATTCAGGCTGAAAGGAAAGGGATTTCCCGGTGTAAATTCCTATCAGAAGGGAGACCAACTGGTCCATATAAACGTATGGACACCCCAAGATGTCAACGCGGAAGAAAGAACGATGTTGGAGAAATTTAATCACTCTCCCAATTTCAAACCTCACCCGGACAAAAGTGAAAAAAGCTTTTTTGATAAGGTGAGAGAAATGTTTTCCTGATAATTTTTCATTAATCTCTACAGAAATACATGCCCTCGTAATCCGAAGACATGCACAGGTCCTCTGTCCTTATTGTATGCAGGATTTTTTACAAACTGGTAATCGAAACTAAGCCATAGAAATTTCAAAAATTTTGCATTGTAATAGCTCTCAATGACCGTCTCATGGCCGTAATTCAGTTTCCCATCTCCAATGATGAATCCATATCCTCCCTCCTTCAAAAAACTTCTGTGGTCATTTGAAATTCCGTTGATAGCAAAAGCAATTCCAAAAATATCTTCACCACGCTTCCACCAGTCTCCCTTTACCGACAACCCTGCTGTAAAGGTTTGATCAATTTCAGTGAATGCCCATGAAACATACTGCCCATCGTTCCAGCCTACCCGGCTAAAAAATCCGATCTCGTCGGTTACCTCCTGTTCCAGATTTAAACCCACTCCGAATTTTTTTCCGCCGTATGAATTGTTTTCTGCATCGCCTGAGATCACATCCAGTAAAAAATTATCGTTTGTTGCCAAAGCGTTTATTCCGTCTTTATAAGAAGGCGCTTTAGAACGTGTCTTACTAAGAATGAGTCGAAGATCACCCCCTCTTTTATTGATAGAAATTTTATGTTCAAACTCCAGCGTTTCGGAGTGAGCTTTGGGAAGTTTATATTCCAGTAAATGATAGTTTGCGATACGCGGAACAGCAACACTTGAAAGTCGAATCGACCAGGAAGGCTTGATCAATTCAGTAACTATTCCGTACGTGTAACCCCTTGTATCAGCCGGGTAATCCCATGCTCCATTTGCCCAAATACTCCAATTAAAAAACTGTGTTCGGGGATCTTTACCATAGCTGTTATAATCAAAAAAATCACTGATCGCAAACTTTCCGATGCTGATTGTTACCCGATCAGTTGGGATACAACCCGCTAATTGGTTCAAATCATCCGGAACATATTCATACCCGGTATTGTGAAGAGGAATGTGCTGTTGTAAATAAGCTCTCGCAAGAAAGACCTGGGGTTCCGTAGCACCGACACGGTATGTTTCACCATTCAATGCCCCCGCAACACCAGTGGCGAAACTTAATCCTTTTCCGCCAGCAACTTCGGGATCAGCATAAATAACAGCTCCTTTCCACAATCTTCTACCCAAAAACAAGGTGGAGGTCAGGCTGACAGCTGCTGGTTCTACTGAATCTGCAAGACTATTTTCTCCTTTATAGGGAGATGGAAAGCCTGAATGTTTTTGGCCTATTACAGTAAGCTGAAAGTGACTTGTCCAATTGCTTGTTCTAACACTATCGGGATCGGGTTGCGCAGAAACTATTTGAATCGCGAAAAAGGCCGGGATGATAATTCCAATTCTCTTCTTTAAATTCCCTTCTGATTTCATTATACTGCAGTTCGTTAGTTTGAAACACTACAACAATGTTCCTTTCAGAATAATGGCAGCAATTGTAAAATAAATAACAAGGCCCGTTACATCGACAAGTGTTGCCACAAATGGAGCAGAGGAAGTGGCAGGATCGACCTTGAGTCGTTTCAACACAATCGGGATCATCGAACCACTCAAGGTTCCCCACAATACGATCCCTATCAAAGAAAAGAAAACAGTGATGGCAACAAGATACCAGTAATGGCCGCCATGTTTGGGGTCATAATTTGCCCAATGAAATTCCTGCCAGATGGTAATTCTGATCAACCCGATGGTACCAAGAATCACTCCAAGCGTGAGCCCGGAAAAGATCTCACGACGCATGACATACCACCAGCGTTTTGGAGTAAGTTCATTCAGGGCCATGGCGCGAATGATAAGTGTTGCAGCCTGTGAGCCGCTATTGCCCCCACTTGATATAATAAGGGGAACAAACAACGACAATACCAATGCGGCGTCGAGTTCCGATTGAAAATGCCCCATAGCTGTTGCTGTCAGCATTTCGCTTAAAAAAAGAATGACAAGCCATCCGGCTCTTTTTCTTATCAGGCTAAAAAAGGGAGTCTTTACATAAGGGTAATCCAATGATTCAAGACCTCCGAATCTTTGCATTTCTTTTGTGTTTTTCTCTTCCTCCACATCGATAACATCGTCGACGGTAATTACTCCGAGTAAAACGTTGTTATCATTTGTTACGGGTAATGCAGCCCGGTCATATTGTTTAAAAATATCGACTGCTGTTTCTTTGCTATCGCCGATATTCAGTTTTACATAAAAACCATCCATGATGTCTTCAACTTTTTTTCCAGGCTCATTTAAAACAAGTCTTCTGATCGGCATATCATCCACTAACTTTCCTTCATTGTCCACTACATAAACAATGTTGGCAGTCTCCGTGTCCTGGTGATATTTTCTTAAATGAACCATGGCCTGTTCAATGGTCATTTCTTTTGTAAGAGTTGCAAATTCAGTGTTTATAAGCCGCGCGACGCTTTCTTTAGGATAACCTAACAGATTATGGGCGGCCTTTTTATTTTTTTCGTTCAGGTAATCGAGTGTTTCAGAGAGTTCAACACCCTTCAAGCGAGATAAGAATATGAGCAGATCATCAGAACTTATACTGTTTAGTATTTTGGAAGCCTCTTCTTTTTTTACCTCACTGATAATTTGTTTTTGAACAAGATCATCCAAATAAGGAAATAACATGATCTTGTTTTTTTCAGGAAACGACTGAAATGCCTTGATTGCAGAAGAGGCAGGCAAATTTAAAAATATCTTGGCTACCTCAGAGGGCTGCATTGCTTTTTCATCCTTCCCCAAAAAACGGAAAAGGCCAATAAAGTCTCCTTTCAGGATCTTTTTTCGGATTTCTTTCAAAGTCATCATCAATTGTTTTTAGATGAGTGATAGTGTCACGAGGTAGTTGACAACAAAATTAACCCTGCTTAAAACTATTCGAAATAATTTATTTCAGACCCGCCTAAAAATAAAATAGATTTTATGCATGCCTATAACCCCATGCTGGAAGTGCTCAGAATAGTTTTTTTCTTTTCCTTTGCTTTGTGTATAAAATTTTGGCTTCTTTCACTAACGAAACAAATTCTTTCTGAATGGGGTCATTGTCATCTGATGCCTGGGAAGCTAATAAAATAGTATCATTCCAGTTGATCTCTTTTGTGACTGGGGAAGAGCGAAGAAGAGAACCAAACATGATCACCGCCGTTGAAAATCTCAAATTTCTATCAATTGAATTAAAATCTTTATAACTCAGGGGTATAGAGGCAGGGAATTGTTTTTCTATGGTATCGTTAGGAAGTTTGTATTGAATTTTGATATCGGCAATATTGCCTGGAAAAAAATCTCTTTCAACAGCGTCCTTGTTAAAGCCTGTTGGAATGATCTCAAATGCGGCAATTAGCGAATGACCCGAACCAACTTCGCCACCTTCGACAACAGATGATGAGTCATTCAAAGCTCCAACCTTATTTTCGAAACCGATCAGTCGATATTCTTTTACAAAACTGGGATCAAAGTTCACATTCATGTAAACATTGTCTGCTACTGCATATAAAGTTTGTGTAAACTCAGTCATTAAAACCTTTTCTGCCTCCGGGAAATTGTCGAGATAGGCGAAATTGCCATTCCCTTTTTTTGCCAGCGTTTGAATCTTTGAATCTTTATAATTTCCCATACCCACACCCAAACAAGTGAGGTAAATGCCCGACTGTCTTTTTTGGGAGATCAACTCGTCCAATTCATCCTCTGTTTTCGCTCCTACATTAAAATCTCCATCCGTTGCAAGTATGACGCGATTATTACCGCCTTTTATGAAGTGCTGTTGCGCAACACTATAAGCCAGCTTTATCCCGGATTCTCCCGGTGTGGAACCTCCGGGCACTAATTCATCAATTGCTTTTAATATTTTTTCCTTATTCGCTCCGCTTGTGGGGTTCAATTCAATTCCAACTGCCCCTCCGTACACTACGATACTAACACTGTCCTTCGGTCTTAGGTTGTTCACTAATAATTTAAAGGATGATTGCAACAATGGAAGCCGGTTAGGCATATCCATTGATCCCGATATATCGATCAGGAAAACAAGGTTACAAGGCGGTAGTGCGTCAAGATTAAGTTTCCTGGAATTGACATTAATAAATAATAACTGGTTTTCCTTGTCCCAGGGGCAATCTGTCAATACAGATTTTATTTTGAAAAGTTGCCCCGGATCGGGTTCTGAATATGTCTCATTGAAATAGTTTAGCATCTCTTCGATCCTTACTGCATCCGGAGGAACGAGAGTACTTGTGTTAATGAATCGGCGAATATTACTGTAGGAGGCTTTATCGATATTCAATGACAAACCTGTTACCGGGTACTCATGTGCACTTATAAAGTGGTTTTCAATTAAGCTCGCATAGGTTTCATCACCCAGGAACCACTGTCTTTGTACCTCCTTATTCAAACCTTTTGTAAGCGAAGCCAGTTTACTTCTGTGGATATTGCTGCTGGAAGTTGTGGCCAGTTTCATCCGCACGGTTACATAATTGTCAGCATTGACAGCTTTTTTTTCTGCCTGGTAACCATCCAGCCAAAAACTAAGTGTATCAGTACTTTTATTGGTCAAAATTCCAAACGAGCCGTAAGTTCCCGTATGGTAAACGTAACCGGTGGTGTGGAGAAGAATATTTACATTCTGCAAAGGATTGCCTGATTCATCCTTTACTTCTCCGCGTATATAAAATTGCTGGCCGTAGAGAGATGAACCGGAAAATAAAAAGAGCAATATATAGCAAGCAGTTCTCATGGATTTTCGCTGGATATTAAATGCAAAGCAACGGCTTTCTAAGTGATTATACAACCTGGTAAATTTCTTTCAGATTACGCCCCAAGCCATCATAATCAAGGCCATAACCTACAACAAATTTATCAGGAATGGAAAAACCAACATAATCAAGGATCAATGGAAACCGGGTAGCCTCCGGTTTATGCAGCAAGGCTGCTATCTTTAATGATGACGGATGATGGTCTTTTAATTTAGGTAAGAAATTATAAAGTGTTTTTCCGGTATCAACAATGTCTTCAACTATGATCACGTCTTTTCCAAAAAGATCCGCGTCCAGACCAATCGATGTGATCACATTCCCGGTCGATTTCATTCCTCTGTATGAGGCAAGCTTTATAAAGGAAATCTCAGTGTTAATAGTAAGGTATTTGAAAAGATCGGAAGCAAACATAAATGAACCATTTAAAATAGCAATGAACAATGGCTGCTTGCCCCTGTATACTTCGTTAATTGAATCGGCGATATTTTTTACCCTTTCTTGTATGGCGGTTTCAGATAGATAAATCTCGAAGGTTTTATCATGAATCCTGATGGTGGACATCATCTGTAAATTTTCAGCGATTGACCAATCTTCAGATCATAATCCTGTAACTGGTTCCAACTGATAAGATCTTCCGCACTTACGTTATACTTCTTTGCAATTGAATACACAGTCTCCTTTGACTGTACGGTATGAAAGATAAAATTATTTTTTTGACGAACTTCTCTTTTTCCTGTCCCATCATTATTCATAACAACAGCCGAAGCATCTGACTTAAATTTTTCGGCCACTGAATTTTTGGTGGCCAGCTTTGGTGCAGCAGACGATTTTGAACGGAGGTATAAGGTTTCCCCCGCCGCAGGCTGCATATTCGCCGTTATATTATTGTATTCCAGCAGGCTTTCCAATCGTAAAGCTTCGGATTGCGCGATGTCATTCACCGTTTCGCCGGGTTGCACCGTATGAAATTCATGCTCTCCTGTTTTTCTTTTGCGCTGAATAAAAACCAATTGATCATTGGACGTCACTTCCTGTTGTTTCAGATCATTGAATTCAAAAAGTCGCGCCAGCGGAATTTCATACTGCTGGGCGATCGTGAGAAAAGATGTACCCTTTTTTACATAAATAACCCTTGTGTCATTGATCTTAAATTCACCCGAAGGGTAATTTACTTCGGTCACATCAGAGTGAGTCCCCTGTCCCGTTTCGTTATTCGCATTACCGGTTTCTGTGTCTTTTTCATCATTGTTATTTTTTACGAGCAGGACAGATGAATTTTTATCGGCGGTAACTTCATTTTTTGCAAGATCATCTTCTTCCTTCATTTTACCCATTGCGATCAGTGTGTAATCTTCAAGATTGTAATCCTGGATCAGTTTGATCAGAACCTGTGCGTATTTCGGATTGGTGGCGTAACCCGCTTTTTTTAATCCGTATGCCCATCCCTGGTAATCGGTCGGATCAAGCGTAAACAATGACGCATAATTCGGACGGGTTCTTAAAAAATCAGAATGGTCCCTGTATGAATCTTCGGCCGCCGGGTATTTACGGAAACATTCACCCCTGGCGTCATCGTCATGTGAGACTGATTGACCTCTCCATTCGTCTTTACATTTGATCCCAAAATGATTATTCGATTTTTTTACAAGAACACTGGTGCCTGCTTCTGTTTCATGGATACCCTGCGCTAAAGTAATAGCAGCAGGAACACCGGTACGTTTCATTTCGGCAATAGCAAGATCTTTATACCTGGTTATGTATGCAAGTATCGCGTCAGCAGACTGGCCGTGTGAAAATGCAAAAGTGAAACTCAGCACAACTGCAAGAAGGATGGCAAATTTTTTGTTTTGCATGAAGTGTTACAATTTTCTGATCAGGAACAGGCCGTCGCGAAGGGTAAGGATCACTTTTTCTATGTCGTTTCTCTTTTGAATGTATTCGTTAAATTCCTTTATTGCTTTTGCGCTTTTCCCCTTTACTTCCTCTTCCAGTACCTGCCCGTGAAAAAATATATTGTCTGCGAAAATAAACCCGTTTTTTCTCAGTTTAGGTAAAACAAGGTTAAAATATTCAATATACGCTGGCTTATCAGCATCGATAAACACAAGATCCCAGGTTTCATTAATCGCCGGAATAATATCTAACGCAGAACCAAGGTGTAAAATTATCTTAGAATGACAGGCTGACCTGGAAAAAAACTCTTTTGCCTTTACCGCTTCTTCTTTTCGTATTTCAATAGTGTGAAGTTGCCCGTCTTCCGTTAACCCTTTTGCCAGGCAAAGAGCACTATATCCCGTAAATGTTCCAATTTCCAAAATTCTCCTGGGCCTTATCATGCAGCTTAACATCTCAAGAACTTTTCCCTGCAAATGGCCGCTAAGCATTTGCGATTCCGGGTGCTTTTGAGTGAACGCATTAATTTCCTTCAATAACTCATCTTCCGGCGACGAATAATGTTCAGCATATGACTGAACCTGGGGATTAATTAATTCCAAAACGGAAGTTTTTTGCAAAGATAGTTAGTAGTGAGAGGCAGCAAGTGAGGATTGACCGAATTATTGAAATTAACTTTTCAAGATACTAACCTGCTACTAAAGACTCAATGACAAATGACCATTAAAAATTCGGTTGAAGAGCATGCTGGGAATAGAAATCTAACACATGCTTTGCTACTTCATCGGCTGTATTGGCCAGTTTTACAAGCTCAAAATCCTTGGGTGAGATGGTGTTTTCCTTTTCCATCATCACATCTTTCACCCATTGCAGCAAACCACTCCAAAATTCATTGCCAACCAGTATCAACGGTACCTGCAACATTTTTCCGGTTTGTGTCAATGTAAGTACTTCAAAAAATTCATCCATCGTCCCAAACCCACCGGGCATCATAATAAAAGCCTGTGAATATTTTACAAACATTACTTTACGAACAAAGAAATAGTCAAAATTCATACTGTGCTCCTTATCAATAAATGAATTTGAATACTGTTCAAATGGCAATTCTATATTTAATCCTACTGATTTACCGCCACCCAATTGTGCCCCCTTGTTGGATGCCTCCATCATACCGGGCCCACCGCCACTGATAATTCCAAATCCTTCCTCGGCCAGCCGTTTCCCGATCTCAACAGCTAATTCATAATAGCGATTTCCCGGCCTTACCCTGGCTGAACCAAATATGCAGCAACAGGGGCCAATTTTTGCCAGGGTTTCAAAACCATCCACAAACTCGGCCATGATCTTAAAAATCTGCCAGCTTGAATGTGCTTTAGATTCTGTCCAGTTACGTTGACGTGATTTTCGTATTCGTTCGTTCCAGGGTTCTTCCAATGTTTCAAAATTTTTGTTTGTAATAAGCAGTGTCGCCACCGTCATTTTCCGTTGCGAGCCGATCCAAGCTGTGGCAACGAAACATTTATCGACTCTTGTTCGTTTTTGATTTCTACTCAGCAAATTCGAGGAGAAAAATCATATCAAAAGTAAAGTATTTAAAAACGACAGACCTCTGAAAGATATTGTCAGGCTTTCTTTTTTGAGATCAATAATAATCCAAGAAAAGTTAGAAGACCATTATAGATCAGCAATTCATAGCCGATCTTGAATTTACCAAAAACAGACTGGGAGAAATCCTTTATTGAATCAACGGAGTTACCATCTAAATGAAATTGTTTTTGGTACCATTCGATATTATTGATAAAATCAATTCCCCAGATGAGTAATGGCGCTGCAATGCAAACATAGAGGGCCAACCTGTCGTTGATCTGCGTTTTGTTAGTGATTCCAAATGCAAACAAACCAAGTAAAGGGCCGTAGGTAAATCCGGCCACTTTCAGTATGACATCAATGATCGATTTGTTATCCACCCACTTAAAACCCATCACCATCAGGAAAAAGATAACCGCAAAAATAAAATGCACGGTCATCCTGATCCTGCGACGTTTCATTTTTTCATCCCAGTCAGTCCTGTCTGTTTCATGCCAAGGATATCAATACAAAATGAAGAAGTGAGTGCCGTCAATGCGCCATCCGCACTGGGAAATAAGGCCAGATATCAATCCAATGACAAAAATGATAGGAATGACCCCGCCCATATAATGCAACGCCACCGTTGGAAAAAGATCATCAGACGAGACATTGACTCCCTGGGAATGCGCAAATAAATAAAGTAGGCCACCCATCAACAAAAACAAAAAATTCACGATCACAAGTATTACCGTGAAAGTGATACATTTTCTTCTGGGAATCTTTTAAAGTTACGACGCTGATATTTTTCTGCATCATCTCCTGGTCAAGCCCGGTCATAGTTACCGTGATAAACATTCCGCCCATAATATTTCTTCAGCCAAAAACCTGCACTGTTGACATCCGTATTAAAAATTTTTGTAAGCCCCTGGTTACATTCAGTTCATGAATGTCGAACCGAAGTGAATGCCCCATATGATTCATTATATAAATGATACAAACCACCAAACCCAGCCAGCATACATGTCGTTTGCAGGGTATCTGTGAATACAATTGTTTTCACTCCACCTTCAAAGGTATAAAGGAGGATCATCAATAAGATCATGAAGGTGGTCAGCCAGAAATGGAACATGCATATCCTTCAGGATAAAGATCTGCAGCACATTGATCACAAGATAAAGCCTGGCAGTAGCGCCAAGGATTCTTGATACAATAAAAAATAAAGACCGGTTTTATATGAAACCATTCCAAACCTGTTCCGAGATAATTGATAAATAGAAGTAAGATTCAGTTTATAATAAAGCGGCAATAAGACAAAGGCAATGACGAATAACCCATAACATAACCGATGACTACCTGGAAATAGGCAAAACCGTTCCATCCGACCGTTCCCGGCACTGAAACAAAAGTTACTCCGGATAAAGATGTACCGATCATCCCAAATGCAACCAGCATCCAGTTTGAATTGCGGTTGCCGATAAAGAAAGATTCATTATTGGAATTGCGTGAAGTGTACCAGGCAACAATGAGCAATAAGACAAAATAACCAATTACATAGATAACAATGGGCTGAGACATAAATTAATTTTGTTGTATCTATAAGCAGAATGTAGTTTTCATTCATTATGTGAAATATGAATGGAATTGAATTTTGAAGATAAAGAAATTTGTTTTCCTTTTGCCAGTGAATTTATTGTGAAACTATGCCTATTCACTTCACTCGCTGTTTTTTGCGGATCAAAAGCGGGATTGAATCGACTGTGTATGTAAACATGCACGGCGAGTTGGGCGAACTCTGGCATGAAAATAATATAACACTGATCTATGGAGGAGGCAATTCGGTCTTATGGCCACCCTTGCCGATTCTGTGATGGAACACTGGGGAAATGTAATTGGCATCATACCGAAATTACTTGTTGAATGGGAACGGCAGCATGAAAAATTACGGAGCTGATCATTGCCGACGATATGCATGAGCCGAAAGAAAACAATGTATGAACGATGCGATGCAGCCATTATTTTACCCGGTGGTTTTGGCACCCTGGATGAATTGTTCGAAATGCTGACCTGGAACCAGCTTTCCATTCATGACAAGCAAATTTTCATTTTAAATTCCGATGGATTTTATAACCACCTGATCCGGCGTATATTGAACATTGGAAAAAAACACTTCTTTATTAGACTGCGAAAGAAAGGATCACCGTTTTAGTGATCCTGCAGAACTTGTTAAACATCTCCTATAAATTACATAGTTCCTGGGTTACCTGTGACCTTTCCCCTCTGCTCGCTTCTTCCTTTTACTTTTTCCCTGGAATAAGGCAATCTTTATACCGCCCCGAATATAGGGACGCATCAGTTCTTGAACCGAACTGAGCATCATAGACATTGTTGACGTAGGGAGAATTATTTATTTTTAGAACATCAAATAATATTTCGATATAAATAGAAACGAATTTGATCCCTTTTGTCCCCCCGGCGCCCAGCCCCCTCCGAAAACGGAGTTTGCATCTGCTACATCACTTTGCTTATAATTTCCGTCCGCCACTTGGATAGTTCCATTTGTATGAAATTATGTTCCGCCTGCGCCTGGAAAAACAGGATAGGTACCGGGTACATTTCGGAACGCACCAGGACCATAAACTTGTCTGACGGATTTGTCATTGATCTCGTAATTATCACGGATCCCGGTGGAAGTATAGTATAATTGAAGGCGATACCGGCATCAACCCAGTTTGCCAGCTGTAACCGAAGATCGGGTCTGCCTCCGACAGGAACGTATCTATCTGTAAAAAGACATGGTATGCTTCCGCCTGTAAACAAGTTTTGCTTGCTGAAACCCTTCTTCTTTTTTTCCTCTTTTTCCTTTTTTTGTGCAAACAGAAAAACTAGTTGCCACGCCAGAAAAAGCATTGATAAAAAAATTTTTTTCATAATCAGTATTTTATAGACTATTTATTATTTTCCAGGATCAAAAATTTTTCCTGCGTTTAAAATATTATTCGGATCAAATATCTTTTTTATCTCCCTCATCAATCGCATTTGTGTATCGTCAAACACGATATTCATATACTCTTTTTGTACAAGGCCAATCCCATGCTCACCACTGATAGTACCTCCCAAACGCTTTACCAATTCAAATATTTCACGGATACCCTCTTTTAACGAGCCATTCCATTGCTCTTCAGTAAGATCCCCTGCTAATAATATTCGGACGTGCAGGTTGCCATCTCCTGCATGGCCATAGCATACCGAATGGAAGCCATATTTTCTCCCGATCTCTTTTACGCCCTTTAAAAGAACAGGTAGTTCCGCTCTCGGAACGACAGTGTCTTCTTCTTTATAAATTGAATGCGCTTTTACTGCTTCACCTACTCTCCGGCGAATTTTCCATAGTTCCGCTTTTTGTTGTTCATTTTCGGCAAAAAAAATTTCGCCAGTACCATATTCTGTTGCAAGAACTGAGATGCCTTCCATCTCCTGCATCAGTACCTCGGGATTATTTCCGTCTACTTCGATCAGCAGATGTGCTTGCACATCATCGTCAATTGTAACGGAACTCTCTACAAATCTGCTCACCATTCTCAATGCATCCATGTCCACAAATTCCATACCACTCGGGGTATACCCGGCATGGAAAATAGCGCTACCACTGCGCACGCATTTTCCGCTGACGAAAAGGAACCAACATCAGCAGGTCATGTTTTGGTAATGGAAGCAATTTCAAAACAATTTTCGTCACAATGCCCAGTGTGCCCTCACTGCCTACAATTAACTGTGTAAGATTGTAACCCGTTGCATTCTTTAAAATATTGAGCCCGTCCAGATGATTTCACCAGTAGGTAAAACCACTTCAAGATTCAGTACATAATCTTTGACCACACCATATTTCACCGCTTTCGGGCCGCCACTGTTCTCTGAAATATTTCCACCGATAAAACAAGAACCCCGGCTGCTCGGATCGGGCGGATAAAACAATCCTTTTTCTCTTAATTCCATTCTGAAGTACTTCCGTAATGATCCCTGGCTCTGTTGTTACCTGGAGGTTTTTTTCATCTATCAGCAAGGATCTTATTCATTCTTTCCGTAGAAAGCAATACTCCACCTAAGTGAGGAAGTGCCCCTCCGCTTAAGCCCGTACCAGCACCACGCGGCGTAACGGGGATCTTATGCTTATTGCAAATTTTAAGAATAGCGCTGATCTCTTCAGTAGTTCGCGGTTTAATAACGACGTCCGGCAAAAAATGAAAATCTTCCGTTTCATCATGAGAGTATTTAAATAATGACTCCTCGTCAATAAATACATATTTCTCACCGAGAATTCTTTTAAACTCTTCAATATGCTGTGATGCAAGACTAAATGGTGAGGCAGTTGCCATCATAAGATTTATGCTTAATGCTGTAAAAATCGTATAATTCAGCAATATGCTGAATTCAGAAAATGATCAGTAGCCGTTTTTAAAATTAGGGCAAAGTGATTGCCGGTCAGTATGACCTGCAGAAAAGAAGCCATTTTTAACGAGAGAAAACTCAAAAGCTCCGCGTGTATTATTGTAATTTTTCAGCGTTGACATTGTAACATCATAAGTGAATGTGAAAGTATAGTCTTTGTAAACAAGTCCAAGCATTGGAATGATGGCATCTTTGTAGCGATAATACAGGCCGCCGATGAGTTCACTTTCCCCGCCACCGTCTAAATTGTAATGAGCGTTCAAACCTCCCACAATTTCAGATGCTTTTGCCTGCTCCGAAAAATAGATATTGGGATTGATTATCCATTGATCGTTTACCTTAAAACTTCCATTTAAAAATCCAGTGTAGCGAATGGGAATGCGATTATCGGCATTAGATGATTCACCAAAAAAAGACTCCCTTGGGCGGTTTACATGCATGGCAGAGAATCCTGCATTTACATATACGTTATTCGACGGGAAATAGGCGTAGTTAAGACCAGCCTGCAGATCGAGATAATTGATATTATTGGCATCCAATGCGACTCCTGTCGGTAAATGATTATCAAAAAATCTTCCATCATACTGATCAGGAAATTTCAGATTCGTGACATTGATCTGTTTATTGGCCCAGCCAATATTAAAACCTGCGCTGAGCAAACTTCCTGCATTGATCATTTGGTGATAGGCCACCGAACCATATATCTTAGTTGAAGTAAGATTACCGCTTCCTGCAACGTCATGCAATATGACACCACCCAATCCCATCCAACCTGTTTCGATCCTGTTTCTGAACACCTGGATATCTCCATAAGCACTCATGGTTTTATAAGGAACTGTCATAATAGACGACCACTGGTTGCGATAATTCATCCCCAGCCGGTAATCTGCTGCCGGAATAAAACCAGTATTGGCCGGGTTTGTCAACAGAGGAGCGTTCATGAATTGAGAAAAATGAAGATCCTGAGTATAGACAGGATGAACAAGAAACAGGAAACAAATGACGAATGATCCGGAAACCCTGTATAATATTTTCAATCTCTTTTTCATTTCACATCATTTCAAAAAAATTCTAAATACTTAGCACTGGACACTATTTTATCTTATCAGCGTGATGTCACCTTTCTTGGTGGCTTTTTTCCCATCAAAAAATTCCGCACTTAAAGTATATGCATACACATCCATAGGCTGCACCACCCCCTTAAATTTTCCATCCCATCCAATGTTCACGTCATTTGTTTCAAACACTTTTTGTCCCCAGCGGTTCCAGATAATAAATTGCAATTTGGTAATTCCGAATCCCTTTACAAAAACTTTGTTATTTATGTCACTACTCATTGGAGTAAATGCGTTGGGCACATCCACAGCGTCTGTAATCACAGCACTTACCTGCTGACAGGCAGTATCAGAACATCCTGCCGCATTAATTGCAGTAAGACAAGCATTGTAAGTACCCGTAGCATTATACTGGTGCGATACGGCCAGCCTTGAGGTTGTTTGTAAAGTATCACCATCGCCAAAATTCCAGACAAAATTTACTGCATCAGGCGAGGACTGATTTGTGAATGAAGTTGGTGTATTCTCAATCGGGGTCGCAGGTGAAAAACTAAAATTCGCCGTTGGATTATCTGCTACCGTAATGTTCTGCCTGGTTGTATCAGTAAGATTACATGTACCGGGATCATTCGCTATGAGCGTAATGGTATAAGTTCCTGCAACGGAATACAAATGAGTGGGGTTGATATCTGTTGATGTACTTCCATCCCCGAAGTCCCATTGAAAACTTTGTCCGGCCAGCGAAGTATTTGTAAACTCAGCATTATAAGGTGCGCAACCCGTGGGGGGCGTTGTAAATTGTGCCTTTACTAAGGCTGCCACTCTTACTTGTATGGTAACAGAATCGGGAGCATTGCAATAAGTTGTATCCGTAAGCACCAGGTTTACGTTATAAGTCCCCGGAGCGGCATAACTGTGAAATGCACTTGCTGTACCTGCTGTAATCCTTGGAGAACCGTCGCCAAAATCCCAGGTGAATGAAGTATTATTAAAAGGAACAGGCGCCGTTGACAAATTATCAAACCTGTATTTAAAAGAATCACATGGGTTCAATTTTACGGGATTGAAATTTATTGTCGCCTGTATATCTCCTACGCGTATATGTACATAAGCGGTATCTCTGATGTTGCATGTTGTTGAATCCACTGCCACAAGTCTGACAAGGTAGGTACCGATTGAATTGAAAACATGTGATGTATTGGGGACAGTAGTAATGACTGTTGGTGATCCGTCTCCAAAAGTCCACTCATAGCTTTTTGCGTTGTGGACAGTGTCAGCAAAATCAACTGTCAGCGGAACGCAGCCTGCTGAATCACGGGGTACTCTCGTTGATAAGTGATTCTATCCCCGCTTTTACACCAGCCAGGTTAAAAGCAATTTTTACGAGAGCAAGATTACATTTGCCGCCGAAATTTGATGGATTACTGGTTGACCACGCACCAGGAGTTGTGGGAAAGACGGCACCCGGATCTAATTCTTTACAATTAGCACAAATTGCCTCATAAATAACTCCATTTTGATCAAAGCGACTGGTACCACCATCTACATGGTCGCAACCGGCGCCGAGATTATTTTCTCCAAAAAAGCTACCGTACAAGCTGTGACACCAGCATCTTTCTTTAAAACAAAAAAATAAAAATCTTTTCCATCGGTGCTACTTTTCCCGGCGTTAGCTGCATCGGGAGTTACGGGCAAGCCGCCTGTACCGGCGTTAGGATAACTTGATACTGAAGGCGAAGTACAATTAAAACATCCCCCCCATCCCGCCACGTATACATTTTCACATCGATCCACTAAAAACGCTGTCGGCGAAATATTAGGCAGGTTTGACGCTGTGCCAAAAGTGGTGGAATAAACAAATCCGGAAAGATCGGGCCGAAGTTTTGAAATAAATTGCTTCGCTCCATTATCAAAATAAGCGGCATTAACATGCGGCCATGAACCCGAAGTTTGCCCGGTTACATAAGGAAACCCATTTTTGTCGAATTGAATACCATATATCTGGTCGGTACCCGCGGTGCCAAGATATGTGGAACGAACGAGAGAATTGCCGGATACTTCAGCAATAAAACCATCTATCCCTCCAAACGAGGCAGCACCAATAACTCCCGCATGGTTCCCCGGGAAGTCAGAGCTACCCGTTCCCCCGGCAACATATACATTGCCGGTAAGAGGGCTGATCGATAAAACATAAGCTGCATCGTCTCCCTTTCCTCCCAAATATGTACTAAATAGCAGAGTCGAAACGTCAGACGATAATTTTAAAACTACTCCATCCTGGCCACCTGCTTTCGTTCCCTGGAAAGGTGACACTACCGGGAAATCGCCGGATTTAGTACAAGAAGCCAAATAAATATTACCCGCATTATCGATGTTCACTTCACTCCTTGCTTCATCACCATAATTGCGAAGCAAAGAACCAGCGCCATTTGGGTAATCGTCTATATTTGCGCCGTCACTTTCAGTTCCTCCAATCCTCATTGAACCGACGAGGCCATTTCCTGCTGCATTTATTTTAGTAACGATAATATCAAATCCACCTCCTGGTCCTTTCAGATTGTTTGCAGGCTTGACTGGATAATTTGATGAATTACTTCGGCCGGCGACGATCAAATTTCCCTGAGCATCGCAAATTATGCTTTGAGGCATTTCATTTCCTGATCCGCCAAGATATGTTGCATACATTCTATTGCTTCCATTTGGAGAAAGTTTTATTATCCCGATGTCAAACGCTCCCCATCCACCGCCACCACCAGCGAAATTCGTTTGAAAAGCACCGGGAGAAACAGGAAAGGAGCCACCGGAAAAGACAATCCCACCACCAAACATACTGCCATCGGGTCCATAAGTTGCAGTAAATCCCCAATTATCAGCTGTACTACCCGTGAACGAACAAAATACCAGTGAAGGATCTATGATCAGCGTTGATGACTTGTCATAACCTTTGACATCGAACGTAACGACGTTATTCTTTAGAATGTACTTACAATTGACTTGTTTCCTGCCGTTTTCGTCAACCTGGTAAGTATAAGGGCTCAGCTCTTTCAGATTGCCGGCGGAAGTACCTATAACCAGTTCTTTATTCTTTAATTCCAGTTTGTCGGCGCCGTCATATTTTAATGCGATACGTGAAATATCTGCTCCGGGCTTTACAATTAGATCATATTGCACAGCGCCTGCGTTTGAATAATAACGAACATCGACATTCGGGTATACTTCCTTCACAGTTATACCCTGGTAAACCTTACAATCGGCAGCCCATTTGGAAGGATCATTGCCGATAAAGTAATTATTATAACCCGGCAAAGGTTTATCGGGAATAACTTCCGCGATCTTATTGCCATTCAAAAATTCCACTTTGTAAGCATGAGAATGGATCGTAAATGCGGCGTTTTTCGCTAATTGAGAATTTCCATGGTTATGAGCCAGCTCGCCGATTTTTGCCCAGTCTTCCGGTTTATGCTGCACGACCATAAAACCGTTTTGCTCCACGGAGAACATTCCTGCGGAAACTTGTCCTAAAAACTTAATGCGATTATCCCACTGGCCTTTGTTCTCTACAAATTCGATATTGCTGTACTGGGCCTTGAGTGCAGTTGCAGGTAGTAGGAATGCAAGAAAAAGTATATAAAATGTACGGCCCAATTTTCTTTTTACCAATTTAATTAAAATCACCGAGAAATGTATTAAAATCTTGTGTTAAGAAATATGACTCCAGATTGTTTTTCCTTTTTGTGAGGATAGGAAGTTTTTCAATGGTAAATTTTCGATTGAAAGAAGGTCCGGATCCTCATCCAAAATTTTTATGGCTATATTTTTTGCGGTCTCCAAGATTGGCCTGTCTTTGACTATGCTTGCCAGCTTAAAGTTTAATTCTCCACTTTGCCTGGTTCCTTCAATATCACCGGGACCACGCAGCTCGAGATCTTTCTCAGCGATCACAAAACCATCATTGGTCGTGGTCATAACTTTCATTCTTTCACGGGCATCATTACCAATGTCATTTGCCGTCAATAGCACACAATAACTTTTCTCCTTTCCTCTGCCTACTCTTCCTCTTAGCTGATGTAATTGTGAAAGCCCAAAACGTTCCGCACTTTCAATGATCATGACAGTTGCATTTGGCACATTTACGCCAACCTCGATCACCGTTGTCGAAACCATAATCTGTGTATCGCCCGTTACAAATCGCTTCATATTAGTTTGCTTTTGCAAGGACGTTTGCTTACCATGCACCATGCTTATCCAATATTTGGGTTCCGGGAAATATGCTCGCACATTTTCATATCCCTTCATCAGATTCTCATAATCCAGTTTGGAGCTTTCTTCGATCAGGGGAAAATAATATAACCTGCCTTCCTTTTGCTATTTCACTTCGTACAAAATCCATCACCTGCGGCCGTCTGTTCTCATAACGGTGAACGGTACTGATAAGTTGTCTTCCGGGGGGCATTTCATCCATTATGCTATAATCCAGGTCGCCATAAGCGGTCATTGCCAGCGTCCTGGGAATGGGCGTCGCAGTCATTACCAGGATATGAGGAGGAATTTCAGACTTCTCCCATAACATTGATCTCTGTGCAACACCAAATCGGTGCTGCTCATCAATAATTGCCAACCCCAGGTTTCTAAAGCGAACTGCTTCTTCGATCATCGCATGTGTACCAACAAGAATATGAAGGCTACCGTCTGCAAGGCCATTAATGATCCCTTTTCGCTCAGATGCTTTTGTCGAACCCGTCAATAATTTAATGTTTACAGGCAAGTCTTTTATCAATTCAAGAATATTGTTATAATGCTGCTGCGATAAGATCTCGGTAGGTGCCATGATGCAGGCCTGGTAGCCATTATCATTCGCCAATAACATGATCAGTAAAGCCACAATGGTTTTTCCGCTCCCCACATCTCCCTGCAACAAACGATTCATCTGGTGACCCTTTGCAGTGTCAGCTCTTATTTCTTTGATCACTTTTTTTTGTGCCCCTGTTAACTCAAAAGGAAGATAATTGCTGTAAAACGTATTGAACAATTTGCCTACCTTATCAAAAATAATTCCCTTTGAAAAACGATGACGTTGTAATCTTAACCTGCCTAATCGTAATTGTGATAAAAAAAACTCTTCGAATTTTAAACGCCTCACAGCATTCTCATAGTTAGCCATGGATCCCGGAAAATGAATTTGCTGATAAGCGATATAGCGCGGTAAAAATTTCAGTCGTTGCAAGATCGATGAAGACAGGTTTTCAGGAATATCCTTTTCTCTCAGTATTGCAAATAAAGCCTGCGTCAGTTTTCCGAGCTGCCTGCCTCCCAATCCTTTTGATTTTAATTTTTCGGTACTTGGATAGATCGGTTCCAGATAATTTTTGCCTTCAGACGTCTTTTCCGTCAGTAACTCCATTTCCGGATGCACGATTTGCGGATGACCCTGGTAAAAACTAACCTTTCCATACACCAGGTAGCTTTGACCGGTCTGTAGACTTTTTTGTATCCAGGTCACTCCTTCAAACCACACCAATTCAAGAAAGCCTGATTTGTCCGCTAACTGTGCCACTAGTCTTTTTTTGCCCTTTTGACCGGCCAATTCAACGACAGACAAAACTCCGGCAACCTGTATATATTCTGTTGACGAGTTAATATCATCAATCAAGCTCACTTTTGTTTTATCCACATGGCGATAGGGAAAATGATCGAGCAGATCATTGAAAGTAAATATCCCAAGTTCCTTTTTCAGAAGATCAGCTTTTTGAGGACCGACTCCTTTCAAATATTCTATTGGATTAGATAGTATAGCGGGCGAAGAAATTATCTGGTAATTTTTTTACAAAAATAAGTGCCTGACTATAGAAAACCGGGATGAAATTGTAATAAGATCACTGACCTGGATCGATCAATAGTTATTCAAAGGCTTCGCGCACTGATCTTTCCCAAAGAATAGTCTGCCTTCCCCGTACATAGTTAAAAAATCCTTTCACAAGACAGAGATTCATAAACACGAAGTAAAATGGGATACCCAGGATCCCCATTCGGCGGCCAATACCAACAAAGATCCATCCGGTTAATGCAAACAGGTAAAAAGTGCTTTGCGTCAGTAATAAATAATAAAAAATATAACCCTGGTGACTTATAACTAGTCCAATGTTTGTGATCAACACTACAATGATCAAAATGGGACATACTGTCCAACGCAAAAGGCGTCCTGAAAAATATTGAATACCCAGCCAGGGATACTTAAAAACATTCAAGTGTTGTTTTAAGTAATTCACGGCCTGGTAAGCCCCTGCTGCAATTCTTACGCGTCTTTTTTCTTCATCAGTCAAAGTCAGTGAAGGAGTTTCCGATGCAAAAGCGTTGGGCTCATACTCTATTTTATATCCTGAAAGACAGATATGAATCGAAAAAATAAAATCATCAAGTATCAAATCCTCTTCAAATTGATGAAACAGTTCTGTTCGAATAGAAAACAATTCTCCGGCTGCACCGACAACTGTATTGAAATCAGCATCCTGTTGCTTCATAAAGGATTCGTACTTCCAATACAAACCTTCTGCTTCCCCAATCAATGAACGGTTAGTTTTTAAGACTTTTTTCTCCCCGGCTACTCCACCCACTTTTTCATTTGCAAAATGAGGAACCATTGCCCTGATACAACCCGGGTTCAACATTGAATTGGCATCACTAAAAACAACGATAGGGGTCTTTACATACTGCATCGCCCTTTTCAAAGCAGCCAATTTTCCATTTCTTTCTGGCTGGTGCAATAATGTAATGAAATCATGCTGCCGGACCAGATCTTTTGAATAATCCGTAGAGCCGTCTGTTACAAAGACCACATTAAAAAGATGAGGAGGATAGTCAATTTCAGCACAATTCTTTATTTTTTGTGGAAGAATGGCCACTTCATTATATGCCGCCACCACAAGTGTAACGGGCGGAAGTTCAAAGGTGTTTTTACGGGGGAAAGGCGAGAAAGCTCTTTTTACCCTGTTGCGGATAAATAGTAACAAGCCGAAACCAATATAACAATAAAATAGTACGGCTGCGCAAACCCAAAATAATATTTCCACAAGGTTCATTTTAAAAGCGCTTCAAATTAGGAAAAATTCATGTGGAAAGACCGTAATTTTTTTTGACAAAACACAATAAAAAAGTCTTGTCTTTTCAAAGTATTCTTTCTATTTTTCTGCTCCAATATTCTATCGAACCAAAAACCAGAGCCCAATGAAAAGCCTCATCCCGCTTCTTCAGATTGAACTGAATTTTAGTGACTATAAGGTTGGTTTACTTTGCTTCATTTCCGCCTTTGCCATCTCGATGGTCTGTATTCCACCAATAATAAGAATTGTGAATAAATACAGGTTGCATGATATTCCTGATTCACGAAAAGAACATTCATTACCCACGCCAACATTGGGAGGGATTGCCATTATAGTAGGAATGACAATTTCAATTGCTCTTTGGTTTCCCTTTTCCTTTTCAGGTGAAATGATGACATGTTTTTTTTCAATGGCCATACTTTGCGCAATGGGGATCACAGATGACCTGAATGATCTTTCGCCAAAATACAAGTTCATTGTCGAGATAGCGCTTGCCTGTCTGATAGCATTGTCCGGCATTCGTATTAATACATTTGGCGGGCTCTTTGGTCTGAATGAATTACCTATAACCGCCCAATACAGTTTTACTATTCTTGCCATCGTAGGCATTATAAATGCGTTCAACTTCATTGATGGAATAGATGGCCTGGCAGCAGGTATGGGTTTTATGAGCCTCATTACGATCGGTATCTTTCTGACTATAGGGAATGATAAGAGTTTTGCACTCATCGCATTTGCGCTTGCCGGCAGCATACTTGGCTTTTTATTCTTTAATATGAACCCGGCAAAGATCTTTATGGGCGATACCGGCTCATTAGTTGTTGGTTTTATTCTTTCTATCCTTTGTACAAGATTTATACAGGGAAATAGCAATACTGCAGAGCCTATAATAAAAGCTGCCCCCCTATTTGCCATGGGAATGGTATTAATTCCTGTCTTTGATGCAGTCAGAGTTTTTTCGCTAAGAATCTGGAAAGGTCAATCGCCCTTTCATCCCGACAGAACTCATCTTCATCACCTTTTGACAAATGCCGGCGTCAGTCATAGTCTTACTTCAAAAATTATTTGCGCGATACATGGTTTTGTTTTGATTGAGGTGTATTGGTTAAGGGAATTAAAGCCTATATTCATTCTATTTATGCTATTAGCAACTATGACGGTTGTCACGATCGCATTTTACAATATCCACAAGCTAATCAAACTAAAGAACCCAATAACGCCTCAGCGAATTTTGAACTGATCTAAATATGATTTTTTTCTTTTAATTTGTGCAACCAAGGCAACCACGTGTTGGTCAAACCACTGTTTACATGAGAAAACCTTTGTCTATCCCGCTTTTAAAGCGGGATTTTCATTGAAATAATTTCGGGACTCCTCTAAAATTTTCATGAGAATATATTCAGCTTCTGAAAACTGGTTCCTGTTGCCGCTCTTTTCTATTTGAAAAAAAGTTTGGAGTTGCTCATTTGAATACAGCTCCTCGATAACGGGGTGGACATAATATTTTTTGCATACAGCCCTTGTGTTGCCCAGTCTTTTTGCTACGATGTCAAGAGCCTGTACTATTCTTTTCTTTTTTTCCGTTTCAGTTTCGCAACAACCTAGCTCTCTAAACACCTCGATCGCATATACTGTACCAGTCCATGTTCTGAAATCTTTCGCAGTGAAATTATCACAACAAATATTTTTTATGTAATTATTTACCATCCCGGAGTCTATTGACCTTCTCTCACCATTTTCATTGTAATATTGAAACAATTCTTTGCCGGGGATATCCCTGCATTGTTTGACAATTCGTGCAAGTTTTGTGCTTTTCAGATCGATCTCATGGTATATCCCTTTCTTTCCTTTAAAGCAAAATTTAACTGAATTACCATTGATCTTTACATGCTTGTCCTTCAAAGTAGTTAATCCAAATGAACCGTATAATTTTTCATAGATGTCATTGCCCACACGAATATTGGTTTCCTGCATGATCATTACCGATGCGGCCAATACTTTCTCCAATGGCAAACCTGGTTTTGAAAGATCCTCGGCAAGCCTCTCACGCATGGCCGGTAATTTCTTTCCAAATTCCAGTAACAGGTAAAATTTTGTTTGGTTCCTGAATTCGGACCATAAAGAATGATATTTATATTGTTTCCTCTTTTTCACATCGTACCCTGTCGCTTGCAGATGGCCATTTGATAAACCGCAGATCCACACATTTTCCCATGCCGGCGGTATAACAAGTTTCCTGATCCTCCCAAGATCATTTTTATCGGTTATCTTTTTACCATTTTTTGTATAAATAAAATTCTTTCCACGTTTTAATCTCTCAATACCGGGATCTTTGTCAGAAACATAGACCAGGTTTATTACTTCCGCGCTTGTCTCCGTATTCTGCAATAGTCCTTTTAATTTTCTTTTGGATAGCTTAAAACCGTTAGGCGTTTTCATGAAGGCAATCATTTAAAATATCATGCTAAACACAAACCGGCAATAAGTACCGTGTAAAAACCTGTTATCTTGTTTTTCAATATAAGATCATTTTTAAAAGTGATCCCGGATATCCAACTTAAATGGCATGCTTCATGCATTTCTTAATCGATTCCTGATCCTTAATCTGCTATAAAGAAAGCGGGATAACCATACGAAACCTTTTTTAAAACTTAGTCGGAAAACAGAAGGCGTATTGTGGGAAAAAATTTACCCACTTTGCAGTTTTATATCGACACAATTAAACCGGTTCAAAACATTAGATAGGAATTATTGGCTGCTGTTTGAAGTTTATAAACGCAAAAAATTGCCTCTCTTTTCTCTAAATTGCTATCTGCTCTCATTTGAGGCAGAAAAATCTAATTCATGAGCACACTTCAAAAAACCCAGCGTGCTGCTCCCGGCACGGAAGAGAATGCAAAATTTGCTCAGAAAGATTTTTCTATTGACATCTTTGAAATGATCCCGTTTCCGGTTGCCTACATCAATAACAACAATCGCTATGAATATGTAAATAAGGCCTACCTGGACTGGCGCGGTGTAAACAAAGAAAATGTTATCGGAAAAAAGGTGGATGAATTTTTAGAACCCTCAGTATATGAGCTTATAAAAAATCATATACTGATAGCATTAAGTGGCAAGCCAACAAGGTATGAAATAGAACTTCCTTATAGAACAAGTCACCGGCACGTAGAAGTCATTTACACTCCGGAATTTGATAAGGATGGGAATGTCAAGGGCTATTTAGCATTTACTACTGATATAACCGAAAGAAAAAAAAGCCAGGAACTCAATGCCAGACTGGCGGCCATTGTCCAATCTTCAGATGATGCGATCATTGCTAAAACGCTAAATGGAATTATTACAAGCTGGAACATTGCTGCAGAGAAATTGTTTGGTTACACCGAAAACGAAATGATCGGTCAGTCAATTATGAAATTAATTCCAAAAGACAGGGAAGGTGAGGAATCAGAAATAATCAGCAAACTCAAAAGAGGCGAAAAAATTGATCACTTTGAGACAAAAAGAATCACCCGGGAAGGTAAATTACTCGATATATCACTTACAATATCACCCATCACGGATTCAAATGGAACTGTAATTGGCGCCTCAAAGATCGCAAGAGATATTACGTACAGAAAAAAAAGTGAAGAGTTCAATGCAAGATTAGCCGCCATCGTTCAATCTTCCGACGAGGTTATTATTGGTAAAACCCTCGATGGAATCGTTACAAGCTGGAACAATGCTGCAGAAAAATTATTTGGTTACGCCGAAAAAGAAATGATCGGCCAATCGATCACTAAAATAATCCCACCGGAACGGATCAACGAAGAGTATGAAATACTTGGCCAGCTAAGGCAGGGAAAAAAGGTTGAGCATTTTGAGACAAAAAGAATGGCCAAAGATGGAAAGCTAATTGAAATTTCTCTCACGACTTCTCCGATCAGAGACTTAAGTGGCAGGATAATCGGCGCCTCTAAAATTGCCAGGAACATTACTTTGCAAAAAGAAACAGCAAGATTGATACATGAGAACGAAGAGCGTTTCAGAATGGCTGTCGAGATGACCAGTTTGGGCACCTGGGAATATGATCCCAGGGGTATGATCTTGTTGTGTTCACAAGAGAGCAGGAAAATATGTGGAATTCCAGAAGCTGTTAATCCAGCCTTTACTGTTTTTCTCAGCCACATACATACAGAGGATAAAAATAGCTTTTTAGAACAGATAGCCCAGGCTATAAAGCCGGGAACTGATGGCAGGCTCGATCTCGAGATCCGTGTCCGTCGTTTCAATAACTATGATGAGATCCGCTGGGTGCATATACGGGCGAAAATGTTTTTTGAGGACGATAGTCTGCAGGGACGGTTGCTGGGAACCATGCTTGATATTACGGAAGAAAAAACAAGGGAGCTAGAACTGAAGGAAAGTGTCGAACTCTTTCAAACAATGGCCGACAACGTTCCTGCCATGATCTGGATGTCAGGTACAGATAAATTTGAAGATTACTTTAATAAAACCTGGCTCCAGTTTACGGGGAGAACCCGTGAACAGGAAAGTAACGAAGGATGGCTTGAGGCGGTACATCCCGATGATGTAAAAAGGTGCATCGATACTTATAATGCCTCGTTCAGAGAACAAAAAAAATTTTATACAGAATACAGGTTGCGACGACACGATGGTGAATATCGCTGGATAGCTGATAATTCAGTTCCGAGGTTTTCCGCCGAAGGGGAGTTTCTTGGCTTTATCAGTGCCTGTATGGATATAGACGATCAAAAAAGATTTAGAGAAAAGATCCTTGAAAGTGAACTTCTATTCAAAACTATTTCCAATGCATCACCTGCTGCTTTATGGATGACAAATGAAGAGGAAGAAAATGTATTTGTGAGTGATACCTGGCTGAAATGGACGGGAAAAAATTTCCAGGAAGTAATTAGCAAAGGTTGGATGGAATCAGTGGCAGATGAAGACAGGGGATCGATGACCACCGAATTCCGGGAATGTTTTCAACAAAGAAAAAATTTCAAAAAGGAATTCAGATTTAACCGACCGGATGGAGAAATAAGATGGGGGTTGACAGAAGGATATCCTTTTTATGATTTCGACGGCGAGTTCTCAGGTTTTGCCGGGTCAGTAACAGACATTACTGAACTAAAAAAGCTGGAGCAGCGTAAAGACGATTTTATTAAAATGGCCAGCCATGAATTAAAAACACCCATTACTTCCATTAATGGCTACGTTCAGTTAATGCTGCACATTTTTAATGAAGCAGATGAGCAAAGATTACGATTATCAAAACAAACAATTAAGTCTTCACTCCATACCATTTCAAAGCAGGTTGTCAAACTTACCCGGCTCATTTCTGAGTTACTTGACCTTTCCAGGATCGAATCAGGAAAACTTGAGTTGCACAAAACATCATTTGCCCTGGCTACTCTTGTAGAAGAAACAGTACAGGATATACGACAAACAGCTTCCAAACATGCGATCATCTTACATAATAATTTCGAAGGAAAGGTTTTTGCAGATAAAGATCGTATTGCCCAAATGTTGTTGAACCTTTTAACAAATGCGATCAAATATTCACCTGAGTCAGACAGCATTGAAGTATTTACTGACAATAATAAAGACTCAGCGATCATTAAGGTGAAAGATCATGGCATCGGTATTGACAGCAAAGATCATATCAGGATATTCGAACGTTTTTACAGGGCGGAAGGTAAAAGTGAACAAACATTTCCTGGCTTTGGAATTGGCCTATTTATAGCCAGTGAAATAATCCAACGGCATAATGGATCAATATCTGTGCATAGTGAAAAGGGCAAAGGGTCTGTTTTTACTGTTTTGCTACCTATCAATTCAGAAACGAATAAAGAGTAATTGTCAATCAAACCAGGTTAACTTTTTATGCAAGAAGGGCTGACTATTATTCCTCATGAAATGAACTCAAAAGCTTCCTTTCTTGAAGGAGGTGGTAAAATGGGAGAACTTATCAGGGCATTTGACTGGGAAAAAACTTCATTGGGCTCTCCTGAAAACTGGCCTCAAAGTTTGAAAACCTGCGTTCGGATCATGCTTACTTCCCTCCAGCCTATTTGGATCGGTTGGGGAAAAGACCTTATTAAATTATATAATGACCCCTATAAAGCGATCGTTGGCGGCAAACATCCCTGGGCCCTGGGCCAACCGGCATCAGTTGTGTGGAAAGACATCTGGGAAGATATTGAACCCTTGCTGAAAGCCGTCATGGAAAAAGATGAGGGCACTTATGTAGAATCACAGCTGTTGATCATGGATCGCAATGGTTATTTAGAGGAAACTTATTATACTTTTTCCTATACCCCCATTCCGGGAGATAAAGGCGGTACAGCCGGAATGATCTGTGCAAACACGGATGACACCGCACGAATTATTGGAGAGCGACAGCTTAGAACTTTGAAGGATCTTGGGAAAAGTCTTGTAAGAATGCAGACCGTCACTGAGGTCTATCAAAATGCTTTTAAGGTTTTAGAAGACAATCAGAAAGATTTTCCTTTTGCTGTTTTGTATAAAATAGACAATGAAGGTCGTAATGCCGACATCATCGCTTATGCAGGTATTAATCAAGATCAAACTATTCTTCCTTCACACGTAGATATTTTGAACTCAATAGAAGGAACATCCAATCTTTGCAAAGCCTTTAACAAGAAAGAAATCGTTATCTCGGAAAATAAAGGCAGAAGAAAAAATTTGCCAAAAGGTGCCTGGGAAATAGAGGCATCACACTTTGTTCATATTCCCATTATTACATCGGGTAGCACCTATCCCAATGCGGTTCTCACTGCGGCACTTAATCCATACAGGATCTATGATGAAACGTACAGGCAGTTTACGACATTGGTAGCGGATCAAATTGCACTGGAAGTGAGCAATGTTATGGCCTATGAAGCGGAGCGCAAACGGGCGGAAGCTCTTGCTGAGATAGATAAAGCAAAAACAGTTTTCTTTTCAAACATCAGCCATGAGTTCAGAACACCTCTGACCTTAATGCTGGGACCTCTTGAAGACCTGCTCAACAGGACTCAAAGCCGCTTAACTGGCGAGGAAAAAAATAAAATTGAAACCACACATCGCAATTCAATGCGATTACTCCGCCTGGTAAATAACCTTCTCGATTTTAGCCGCATTGAAGCAGGAAGAGCAAAGGCGCAATTTCAATTAACAGATATTTCAACATTTACCAGGGACCTGGCCGGCAGCTTTCGTTCGGCTATTGAAAGCGCAGGCTTATATTTCAATGTTAATTGTGAACATATCATTCAGCCTATTTATGTTGACAGGAGCATGTGGGAAAAAATCGTATTAAATCTTTTGTCGAATGCATTTAAGTATACCCTTACCGGGGGCATCACAGTTTCTCTTTCAGTAAAAAATGATAATGCTGAACTGAGCATTTGTGATACAGGTGTGGGAATACCCCAGGAGGAGTTACCTCATTTATTTCAGAGGTTTCACCGGGTGCAAAATGTAACGGGCAGAACTCATGAGGGTACCGGCATCGGGTTGTCTCTTGTTAGTGAGTTCGCGAAGATGCATGTTGGCAATATTTCAGTGAACAGCAAGGTAAATACAGGTTCTGAATTTGTCATAACCATTCCTACCGGGAGAAAACACCTGCCCCTTGAACAAATTGATGAATCAGGCGTTGATGCCGAAGTCAGACTTGCCGATGCTTTCCTGGAAGAAGCAGATAGTTTGATCGAGATCACTGCCGGCAATAAAACTGACGAGGCTGAACGGGCACATGATACTTCGTATATCCTGGTTGTTGACGATAATCCCGATATGCGCAACTATCTGAAAAATATTCTGGGCAGAAAATTTACTGTATTGACGGCAGTTAATGGGATCGATGCTCTGCAAAAAATGCAGGACCAGGCGCCGCGTTTGGTAGTATGTGATGTAATGATGCCGGGTATGGATGGCATTCAACTATTAAAAGCAATTAAGGAAAATAAAAAGTACGAGCGGATCCCGGTCATTTTGCTTACAGCCCGCGCAGGAGAAGAGTCAAGGATCGAAGGCTACCAGATCGGGGCGGATGATTACCTGGTAAAGCCATTTTCAACAAAGGAATTGCTGGCGCGGATCACGGCACAATTATCAATGCGGGAAAGAATTGAAGAAAATGAAAAGCAACTGGAATATTTTATTAAAAAAGCTCCGGTTGGAATAATTATTTGCAAAGGCCCTGATTTTATTGTTGAGGCAGCAAATGACCGGGCGTTGGAAATGTGGGGGAAAACATTGGGCGAAGTGAAAGGGAAGACATTGACAGGTATATTTCCCGAAATACTTACGCAGGAGCATGCCCTGGAATTGTATAAAGCCTCAGTGGAAAAATTTTTGGAAGGCGAAACTTTTGTGGTAAACGAAGCAGAGTTTGCATTTCAGCGAAATGGCCAGCCCTACAATGGCTGGTACAACTGTACGTATGAACCCATAAAAGATCTGAATGGTAACGCGACGGGGATCATTGCTGTAGTCAATGAAGTAACCGACCAGGTGATAGCGCGAAAAAAAATTGAAGAAAGTAAAGAGAAATTTCGCACGCTGGCAACCGAATTTCCCCTGTTTGTTTGGTTAACCGATGAAAAGCTCCAGACTACATTTCTCAATAAAGCAGGTCTTGAGTACTTCAATGTTCCTCAAACAACAAATATTTCGGAATTATCGTGGAAAAAATTCATTCACCCTGATGATCTTGAAAGAGTGTTGGCCATCATGAGTGATGCAGCCCGGGATCATAGACCGTATACACTGACAATGCGGGTGAAAAACGGAAAGACCGGTGAATATCGCTGGTTTGTTGACAATGGAATGCCACAATATGCCAATGGAAAATTCACCGGGTTTATTGGCACCAGCATGGACGTTCATGAACAAAAAACTGCAGATGAAAAGATCAGGCACAGTGAAGAGCGTTTTAGATTTCTATTTGATTCTAATGTACTGCCGATCGCTTTTTGGCACATCAGCGGTGAAATATATGATGCCAATGATTCTTTTTTAAACTTGATGGGCTATACGAGGCAGGAAATGCGGCAGGGCGAATTGAACTGGAGAAAATTTACATTGGCTGAAGATGCACCAATGCACGAAGAAAAAGTGAGGCAAGCTGCAGAAGGCAAAACAGTCGCCCCTTACCAGGCGCAATACATTAATAAAAAGGGAGAATCCGTTTCCAGTCTTGTAGGATATGCCATGCTTACCGGCTCAAAGGAGAAAGGCATCGCCTTTATGCAGGACATCAGGAAAATAAAAGAAGTTGAGGCTGCATTGAGACAAAGTGAGGAAAAATACCGTCAGCTATCCATGAATCTCGAAGAGAAGGTAAACAAAAGAACGGAAGAACTTAGAAAACTAAATGAAGCCGACAAGCTAAAGAGTGATTTCATTAAAATGGCCAGCCACGAATTAAAAACTCCTGTTACTTCTATAAAGGGATATACACAATTAATATTGTCTGCATTAAAAGAAGATGAAAATAAGGTATCTCCTTTATTGATCAGGTCATCACTGATAAGCGTTGATAAGCAGATCACGCGGTTGACAAGATTAATGTCTGAGTTGCTCGACCTGTCGAAAATTGAGACCGGCATGCTTGTACTGAGTAAGGAGTTATTCAATTTGAATGAGCTGGTGATCGAAACCGTGCAGGATATCCTTTACACAAATTCAAAACACAGCATTAATATATTTCATGATTTTGAATGCCATGTAGATGGTGACAAAGATCGCATCGGCCAGGTGCTGATCAATTTTCTTACCAATGCGATCAAGTATTCTCCTAATTCTGACAAGGTGGAAGTGTGGATACAGCGATCAGAGAAAAAATGTGTTTCAGTAAGTGTAAAGGATTTTGGCATTGGCATTGAGGAAAAAGATCACGAAAAAATATTTGAGCGTTTTTACCGGGCAAGCGGTAAAGAAGAACAAACTTTTCCGGGTTTTGGCATCGGGTTATTCATAGCAAAAGAGATCATACAACGTCACGGTGGAAGCATTAGTCTCACGAGTGAAAAGGGGAAGGGTTCGATCTTTACGTTCACATTACCGACGGGTGAGCACAAAACGAAGAAAAATGAATAAAAAAGAAAAAATACTTGTCTTAGATGACGATCCTGATATTGGAACGATGATCAAGATGATGCTGGAATATAAAGGTTATTCAGTAACGGTATCAGAAAGGGCCGAGCAGGCCGATGAAATATTGAAGAATGATAGATTTGACCTGATCATTATGGATATGCTTTTGTCGGGTGTAAACGGAACAGATCTGTGCAGTGAATTTAAAAAAGACAGTTCTGTTGCACACATACCCGTCATCATGATCTCCGCCCATCCCAATGCGAAGGAGATCTGTCTTGAGGCAGGGGCTGATGAATTTATTTCGAAACCTTTCGACATGCAGGATATACTTTCAAAAATTGACCGCCTCATTCACAATTCAAAAATAACGGAAGGGTAATGGTTGAACTTTAAACGAACCTGACCATCATGAACAATTTTTTCAGACGACTTTCCTTAACAACAAAACTGCTACTACTTACTCTCTTCCCGATTCTTCTTATTGTTTATTTGTCCATTGAGATCTACCAGGAAAAAACAAGAAGCGTTCAACTTATCCAGGGTTATATTGAACGCATTGATGAGTCGGCTGACATTGCGGAGCTGATCAGCACATTGCAAATGGAACGCAGGTATAGTTTTGCTTATGCTCTTAAAAAAGATATGGATTCGCGGGAACAGATGGAAGCTCAAAGGTTAGCCACTGATCTCACTATAAAAAAACTTGATCAAAGAAATGATTCGACCCTCCGGAATTTTGAAGAATACACTTTCCTTAAGAATCTCGGGGGTATTCGTTCGGCTATTGATAGTGGTACTTCGCAGGAAGTCGTAATGCAATACTATACCACCGCTATTTTCAGGCTGAATACACTGAACGTCGTTGTCCCTGTCGGTAACAACAGCTATTTGAACCCGGTCTTTAACGATCTCGTCACACAAAAGATCTTATCAGAAATGAGGACGTACCTTGGAATCATCAGGTCCAATTTTTACAACGTGCTTTACACGAAGAAAAACATGGTGGGCACCCTGTATGGTCTTTCCGGCGTATTTGATATTTACAAAAGCTACCAAGCGGAACTTCTGACAAAGGCTTCACCTCCTTTCCTTGAAGAATATAAAGGAATATCACAAAATACAGCCTTAAGACCCACGATGAGATATATCACCAAAACTTTCCAAAAATTTTATTTCGATAGTCTGTATGACGCGGAAAACTGGTGGAAGATTTCCGGTGAAGGCATCGACCAGTTAAAAAATCTTCAGCAGGGTATAATTCCACGGGTACAAGCAAGCATGAACAGGATTTATAACAAGGAAGTACTCGGTAAACAATCAGCCCTCGCTTTTCTCGTCATTGCCGTGCTGGTTGTATTCGGGATCATGTTCTACACTACACAGGTTATTACGCAGATGTTAACAGGTTTGAACGAAGCAGCACAAAAAATTGCGCGGGGCATAACGGGTGTACAGATCAGGAATGTTTCGAATGATGTGATCGGGAGCCTCGGAGAATCCATTTCAAAAATTGATGCCCATAACAAACAACTTACTGATGCTGCTGATGCCATTGGCAAGGGGAATTTTAATGTGCCCTTTGATCCGCGCAGCAAGGACGATGTATTGGGAACTGCAATTATGAGGATGAAAGACAACCTGCGACGTTTTACGATGGAAATTGAAAAAAGCAAAGAGCAATTCAGGGAAGTGGCAGACAGTGCACCGGTAATGATCTGGATGACCGATGAAAATAAGGAATGCATTTTTGTAAATAAGGGGTGGCTAAAGTTTACCGGGAGAATAAAAGAACAGGAACTTGGATATGGATGGATCGAAGGAATGTATCCTGACGATTATAAAAGATGCTCCGAAGTCTTTGAGGATGCCTTTATGCAGCGAAGAGAATATTCATTGGAATACCGGTTTCGCAGGGAAGATGGAGAATACAGGTGGGTGCGGGAGACAGGTATTCCCCGTTATTCAGCAGAAGGAAAATTTGAAGGATATATTGGCAGCTGCATTGATGTTCATGAAACAAAAATGCATGAACAACGCAAAGATGATTTTATCCGGATGGCCAGCCACGAACTAAAGACACCAGTCACTTCCATAAAAGGTTATGTACAACTTTTGCTAACCATGTTCAAAGATTATGACACAAGCAAAGAAAAGTTCCCACCACAATCCATCCAGGCCTCCTTATCTACCATTGACAAGCAGATCATAAAATTGAACCGGCTTATGTCCGAATTACTGGACCTTTCAAGGATCGATTCCGGTAAGCTTGAATTAAAAATGCAAAGTTTTGATTTGAATGACCTCGTAAAGGAAACCGTAGATGACCTTCGGCAAACAACCAAACACGAAATACTAATTAATGATAAAGCAGACTGCAGATTATTCGGAGACAAAGACCGGATCGGACAGGTATTGCTAAATCTTTTGACGAATGCAATAAAATATTCACCCAAAACCAATTCAATAGAAGTCGGCATTTACAGGCCTTCTCAAAACATAATATCAATAAGTGTTACAGACCACGGAATTGGTATTGATAAAAAAGACCATGAAAAAATATTTGAACGTTTCTATCGCGTAGAAGGAAAAACAGAACAAACATACCCGGGATTTGGCATCGGTCTTTTTATCGCCAGTGAGATCATAAGCAGGCACCATGGTACAATTTCCGTACAAAGTGAAAAAAGCAAAGGATCCACGTTCACCTTTACGCTGCCAATTGCCGTTAACTGAGGATTGTTGACAGGAAAATTATTTCCAATAATTCTCCATCATGTCATTTACCCATGAGGCTTGTTTTATTTCCGTCCTTAACTCAAATTCTTTGAACACAGGTTTAATATCCAGTACAGGCGTGTCATTAATGGCATCAAGGTATCTTACTTTAATACTTCTTCCACTATGCTCAAGAAGTTCAACCGTGCAAAGTCCAAGCTGATTGGGCCGGTCTTTTTTTCGCTGCGAGAAAATTCCCATAACAGGATAACCCGGGTTACCCCTTGGTCTGCCTGCGTATACAATTTTATTTTTATCTGCCCGGTCAAAATAATAGATGACCTCCAGGTGGGAGAACAGTTCAATATTTTCAAACGCTTCTGTGGGAATATGATCAACCAAAATAATTTCGGAAACAATATTTCCCCAAAAATCATCAGTTGCCGCTGTTCTGCTATTTTTTACTATCGCCACCGGTTCCAACAAAATACTCATAAGAATTACTTTGATTATTCTTTTTGGTCATCAGAATTGCTGTATTCAATTTCCATCTCTAATAAAGCGTAGCTCAAAGATTTTCCATGGGTATCCAGCGAAAGAGAGGTTGTGACACCACCGGCCAGGGCCTGTTGACATACAAAAAGTAAAGAACAAATAGTTGGTAGTTCATAACGAACAATATCGCCCTTTGCAAATTCCTTCAAATGGTTCTTTACTTTGTCAACTGTAACTTGTTTACATAATAATGGAAAATCCTCTTCTTTATATGGGATCAGCGACAGTGTAAGAGTATTGCCTTTATCACCGGCGCGGCTATGGGCTATATCATACAACTTTATTTTCACGACTGAAATAATGTAACTGAAGATCGAACTTTTTCCTTCCCGATCAAGGTCGACACAATACCGATCACCTCGTTCACAGATTTCCTTACTCCTCCACCGCCTGCTGGCCCATTGGTATATAAGGCTTCAACTTCCTCACCAACGATTGCGGCTTTTTCAAAACTAGCTGATGTTGCTGCCACTCTTAATCTTATCTCATAAGGTTCAGAGGTATCTTTAAATGATGCGTGATGAAGAGATGTACTGCCGATATAATCAATTTGGAGACCAGGGAACGAATCTTTCAATCGTTCTGCCATAATTGAAGCAGCAAGTTTTGCTCGTCCTAAAACGTTACTGCCCGCATAAGAAATTTCACCCTCACCCAGATAGAAGGCATGGTAACCTACACTTACCTTATATGTCGATGGTTTTTCTTTCCCTGAACCCCCGGTTACAGTAACCCGGTCTTTTCCTGTCTCTTTTAAATGAACAGTTGTAAAATCCGCTATTACATCGGGAGTATAATATTCATGAGGATCCACAACTTCATACAGTAGTTGTTCCTTTGCTGTTTGCAAATTAATAACGCCGCCCGTCCCTGCAACCTTACTGATCATTGCTGAACCATCAGCAAAGACATCCGCAAAAGGATGACCCAGGTGACTCATACCCGGAACATCCTTTTTTCCCGGATCAGCGAAATAGCCACCGGTGATCTGCCCTGCACATTCCAGTAAATGACCGATGACTGTTCCTTTTCCCAACAGATCATAATCATCCAGAGACCACGAGAATTCATGAACCATTGGAGCAAGGAATAAAGAAGGATCAGCCACCCTTCCTGTAATAATAATATCTGCGTTTGTTTGCAATGCAGGAAGAATAGCATCGACTCCCAGGTAAGCATTTGCAGAAATTAATTTTCCTGATGACGACAAAGCAGCATTTGTTTCCATTGCTATTTGCTGAGGGTCGATCCTGTCAAATACATCATCACCGGCAACTGCAGCCACTGAAATTTCAATATCTAATTCTTTTGCGATCTCAATGATCTTTTTCGCCGCAGCGATTGGGTTCGCCGCACCCATATTTGTGATCAGCCGAACTTTATTTTTCTTCAAGGCTGGTAAAAGAGAATGGATCCTTCGTTCCAAAAGGATATCATAACCCTTGCTGCTATCCTGCAATTTTCTTTGTTGCGCTAATGCGATCGTGCGTTCAGCCAAACACTCAAGCACTAAGTAATCTAGTTCACCTTTTTCTACAAGAATGATCGCTGGTTCTAATCTGTCGCCGGAAAAACCTGCACCACAACCAATTCTTATTTTATTTTTCATAGATGAATTGATTGAGTTAACAAAGCAATGATGGTCATGACGATCGTTGTTCCAAAGGCCCACTTAAAAGTGAATTTCTGATGATCTCCCAATTCAACTTCCGAGAGACCAACCAATAAAAAGGTAGACGCCGTCAACGGACTTAATGGAAAACCAACTGTCATTTGCCCTAATAATGCGGCACGACCAATTTCTAAAGGATCCATGCTGTAATGTTGTGCAGCCTGGCTTAATACAGGTATTACTCCAAAATAATAAGCATCGGGTGTAAATAACATGCTGAATGGCATACTGGTGATGGCTGTGATCGTGGGCAACAGGTTAGCATGATGAACAGGAATAAGTGACACCAGAGAGTGCGCCATCGCATCGATCATTCCCGAGCCGGTTAATATCCCCGAAAAAATTCCCGCAGCGAAGATCATTCCAGACACTAAAAAAATATTGGTGCCGTGTGACCTCAATACTTTTTGCTGAATCGCCAGGTTTGGATAGTTGACCAGCAATGCAAGAACGCTTGCCACGATAAATAAAACACCAGCGGGTATCCATCCACTCATCAAGACCACGACCAGGGCAATAGTCATTGCCGCATTGAACCAAAACAATTTTGGCCTGCGATACAGTTTCTGTTCCTCTGTTAACGATGCCTTATGATCATAATCAAATTGGATCACATTCAAACGTTTTCTTTCTTTCTTACCCAGCCAATACGCAACAAACAAAACCCACATCATACCACCGGCCATTGCAAAAATATTGGGAGTAAAAATATGTGCGGCGTCTGTATGAAGCGTAGCCATTGCTCTTGCCGATGTTCCCGACCACGGAACCAGATGCATGGGCCCGACACCCAGCGCAACAATACAGGGAAGAAGAAGTTTATTTATTTTGAGTTCACGATAGACTGGAAGAAAAGCTGAAATAACGATCATAAATGTGGCCGTACCATCACCATCCAAATGAACCATCATGGTGAGAATAGCAGTGCCCATCACCACTTTCAGTGGATCGCCTTTTGCATATCGAATGATCCTTGTTATAATGGGATCAAACAAACCGGTATCCAGCATAGTTCCAAAGTAAAGAACGGCAAACATTAACAACACTCCTGTGGGAGCTACTTGCCTTACTCCGTCGAACATCATCCCCGCCAACTCTTTTATATTGAGACCGGCTATCAAACCAAATGCTATTGGAACGATCACCAATGCGGTAATCACTGATAATTTTTTCAGTATGATCAATACCAGGAAAACAGCAATGGTCAAAAAACCTAAGAAGGATAACATATATAACAGCCGTTTGTGCCCGCAGGCTAATGATTATTTGAAAATCTAATTATCTCTTTGAAACTCGTTGCAAAGTTTTACCAGTTCTTTTGCTTATTGAAAAATACCATTAAGAATATGGAAAAAAATACAGTTCTATTAGCTCTTGTTCTTTTCAATGTTAAGTAATTTTGAATTGCTATGAAACATTTTTCAAAGACATTTCTAAAATGTATCAACGAAACACAGATCACCAGCGTGAGGGCAGGAAAAGAAAGGACAAAGTTTACCGGTATTTGGATGGTTGAGGTCAAAGGGAGGATCTTCGGCCGCTCTTACCAGCTTTCGGAACGAAGCTGGTACACCGCTTTTTTAAACGGCGACAGTGGTGATATCAGGTGCGGAAAGGAAATTATACCTGTTAAAGGTTTGAAACCCGCAGATATCGATGCCATTAACAGAGCGATCAATAAGGCCTACGAAAAAAAATACCTTGTAAAAGCATACAATAAAAAATGGGTCGATGGCCTCGCCCAACCCGAAAGAGTAGCACGAACGATGGAGTTTCTTCCAGCCTGACGAATATCTTATCAGAGGTCTTCAGTCCATAATTCTATATTCATTCGGCGGCTGTCCCACCCTCTGTTTAAACAAGCGGTAAAATGCTGGGGATACGTGGTATAACCTGTAATTGTTAACTCATATGGCTTTAATACAACCCCCTCAAGTTTTATTGGTTACTTTGCGTTAAACATTTGCAGGTAGCACTACTTTATGTACGAGCGATACTTCCAACATTTTAATGGAACGGTGTCACTTACGGGGGATGAACAGGAATTCATTAAGAATTATCTCACTGTAAAAAAACTTCGTAAACGGCAATACCTGTTGCAGGAAGGAGATGTCTGCAAATGTGTTGCGTTCGTAGAAAAAGGGGCATTGCGTTTGTATCGTGTTAACGAAGATGGCTCGGAACACATTGTAGCATTTGCGTTGGAAGGATTCTTCATCACAGATTTGTATAGCTTTCTAACCAATGAAACTTCCACTTATAATATTGATGCAATTGAAGACTCAGAGCTTGTGCTCATTACAAGGTCGGCAAGTGACGAATTGCGAAAGCTTTCTTCAAAATACCAGGAGTTTATATTCCAGGAAACTTCCAAAGCTTATATTCAATTGGGAAGAAGAATAACATCTATCATTAGTCTTGGTTTGGAGGAGCGTTACAAAGAACTCACAACTAATTACCCGGATATCATTCATCGCATACCACAACACATGATTGCTTCTTACATGGGGCTTACTCCTGAAACGCTAAGTCGTGTTCGCAAAAGAATTTCAATTACTAAATAACGTGTTGCTCTGTGTAACTCTGTGCAATCACTCATAACCTCTGTGGTAAAAATTTTTTAACCACAGCGCAGAGTGATGTAGAGTGAGATTCAATTATTGTCAACATCAAAACATTCATTGATAAAAATCAAGATTTTTCTTGATTGCACGCATTGGACACGGGTATTGCGTGAGGGTAGCTTTGTTCTTGCAAATAAAGAAAGAACATGAACAAAAAGCTGGTGATAGCAGTGATTGGAGCCTCGGTAGGGAGCTCATCTTGTCCCAACTCTTTGAATTGAGCTTTATTCATTTTGTTAATCATTTTCAAAATCTTTTAGTATTCACCTTTAAAAATTAGTTTATGGAAAACGTTCTAGAAAATCTTCGTTATGATGTCAAAAATTGGTGGTGGTATGTCATCAATGGCCTTCTATTTATTGCAACCGGAATTGCTATATATGCGCGACCGGCGGAAGGTTATCTTGGCCTCAGTATTCTCTTCAGCCTGGTAATGATCAGTACGGGTTTTAGCCAGGTCCTTTTTTCTACAGCAAACAGCAATGTCCTGAAAGGATGGGGCTGGATCCTGGTTTCGGGAATTCTTGATTTGGCTCTGGGTGGTTTCCTGCTTTGGTATCCCGGCCTGACTATGGTTACACTGCCCTATTTTGTTGGCTTTTGGCTGATTCTTCGGGCCTTTAACTTAATGGGAACTTCCTTTGATCTCAAAAATTTAGGCGCAAATGGATGGGGTTGGTTTTTGTTTGGCGGTATTCTGATGCTGGTCCTCGGATTTCTCATCATCTATTATCCGGCAGCCGGCGTTGTTAGCATTATTGCTGTTTCCGGTTCCGCTTTTATAGTGGGTGGCTTCTTGAATTTATACCTCGCCTTTCAGTTAAAGGATTTGAAAAATAAGGTTGGTAATGTAAAAGAAAGCCTAGATAAAGTAAAAGAGACGTTCAGAACCGCATGATCTTTTAAGCCCAGCAAAAACTTTCAATGAAATCCGGCAGAAGAATCTATCAATTCTGAGCTAAGATAAATTACCGCAAATTTTTCTGCCTGGTTTTTTTAAACGTGACTGTAGCATTTACAAAATCGATATGCAAAAACTGACAACATATAATCTAACGACTTCTCTTATAAAAGCATTTTCTTTTGCAATAGGAGTCGGTCTTTTCTTTTGGTTTATGCATACAGCGATCACCGCTGTTTTACTATTTCTTCTTGCTATTGTTTCCGCGATAATTATTAATGCACCGGTAACCTGGCTGGAAAAGAAAAAACTTCCAAGAGCATGGGGCACCTTACTTGTGTTTTTACTGATCTTTTTAGTTCTTGGTTTATTCAGTTGGTTAATAGTCCCAATGATAAGTACACAATTGAAAAGTCTGATGAGTAACCTGCCGCTCTACGTAGAAAGAATAGAACAAATGCTTTCATCATGGAGAACGGAGTATTTTCCCTGGGTTAAAAAGCCCGCCGGCGAAGTTGCTCAGAATTTACCTTCAGTTACAAATACTTTGTGGACGCTTGGTGGATATTCAATTTCCGTGTTGGGTTCTTTGCTATTATTCCTTGTTTTAGTCAGCCTTACTGCTTACATGGTAATCTATCCTCGTCCCCTGTTGCGATTCTATTTATCTCTTTTCCCACAACACAAGAGAGACAAAGCGGAAAATGCATTCGTGAAATCTTCGCTCATGTTAATTGGCTGGATGCGCGCCAATTTAATTGGGGGAGCCATTGCAGGCGTGAGTGTGATTATATTTTTAAACATTATGAATGTTCCGGGCGCCTGGGTCTGGGGTGTCCTTGCTTTTCTTTCTCAAATGATTCCTAAAATTGGTTTTTACTTAATGTCTGTTCCGCCAACCCTGGTAGCTCTTTCTATGAGTCCGTTAACTGCCTTATGGGTATTTATTTTTTTCCTGGCCCTGGATGAGATTTTAGGTGATTTCATTATGCCCAGGGTCAGATCTTCCTCGATGAATTTGCATCCTGTTACCATTATGTTTTTTTTATTGGCCATGGGATCGGCTTTTGGATTTATTGGCATTTTGCTTTCAACACCTATGGCTGCATGTCTGAAAGCATTTTATGAAGAATTTTATTTAAGCAGGTTGAAGTCGGATGAGAAAATGGATACACGCATTGAAGCAATGATTAATAAATCAAGTGCAAAAAAAATCGCCTGAATTTATGCTGACCAATGTGAGAAGCTTTTGCAAGACGGGCTAAAAAAATAAACTGGACAAATATTCCACAGCTATGTATTAATATTTTTTTGAAAAAGGGAAGCCGAAAACTTCATAGAGTAGGCACAAATAGTTAAATTTTTTACAAATGACAAACCTTATTGTTCTTTCGTTTACAGACGAAGCAAAAGCAATTCAAGCTTCGCACAAACTTGCGGAACTGGAGTACGTTGGCGACATTTCTATATTTGAAAAAGTGATCATGAAAAAAGGCGCTAATGGTGAATTCACTTATCTACAAACTGACACCAGCGATGGAGCACGCATGGCATCAGGAATGGCTCTCGGAACTCTTGTGGGAGTGATTGGCGGTCCAGTTGGTATGTTGGTTGGAATGCTTTCAGGCACCCTGGTGGGCGCTGTCGCTGAGGCAGATCACGTCGATTTTTCGGAAGATGTTGTCAGAAAAGTCAGTGATCAGCTAAATGTGGGTGACGTAGCCATATTGGCCGAAATTAGTGAAGACGGTTCGTTTTTCGTGGATAGCGCTGTAGCTCCATTAGGCGCCAACATTTTTAGATATAATGTTGATGACGCGTACAGCGATTACGAAGATGAACAAGTACAACAATTCGACAACGAGATAGCAGAAGAAAGGAAACAGTTCAAAGCAGCTCGGAGCGAAGACAAAGCAAGAGTAAAGAACAGAATCGAACAATTGAAAGAAAAAAGAAGGCAGAGAATTGCTGCATTGAAAGACAAATCAAATGACCGCAAAAAGGCCAGGCTTACAAAGGCAATTGACAAGGAACAGGCAAAAGTTGCCGAACTAAAGCAAAGTCTCAACAAGCTTTAAAATTAAACAGTAAAGAATGCTCAAAACCGGCCCATCGTTGGTAACGATGGGCTTTTTGACGTTCGGTCGAAATCTTGTAATCGTATGGAGCCCGATTTCATTTCGGCTGCCCGCATCGGTATTACCAATTAACAGCATTGTACCTTCACATTCAAATCTTATAGGTCCCAAGTGATAAATACAACTGCGTTTCATCAGCCGGAAAATCGCAAACTGTTCTTGGTCTGTGGACAGACCGTTCAATGATTCAACAGCGGTTACTAATCGCTGAACTGAAACGATCAGGCATCCAAGAACAATCTTAAAAAGATATTCTGCACTATAAAATCAAGAGCCTCCGGTAAAAACCCTCCTCATCTTCCAACAATTCCTGAAATAATATTAATACTGAGAGCTATGATGATGGTATTATAAACAAACGAAAGAAAACCATGCAGCAATGCCATTCGCCGCAAAACAGGAGAAGTAATCTGAACATCGGATACCTGGAATGTCATTCCTAACACAAAAGAGAAATAGGCGAAGTCAAGATAATCAGGGACCGAGGTACGGGGGAACTCCAACCCTCCGTTATTTTTGCCGTGGGCATGAGCATCCGGGTCGGGATAAGTATAGTACAGATGCGCATAGCGCAAGGTAAAGAGGGTGTGAATCAAAGTCCATGAGCAAAAGACGGCTACAGCAGCTAAGAGAATGTGATAGGTCAATCCTTTTTTTGAACCATTGGGAGCCTGCTCAAGTAAAGCAATAATGGCAAACACACTAATGAATGCTGCAAAGAGCACCAATAAAAAAATCAAAGTGCGGCTGGTATCCTGCTCACCGGCAATGTTTCGAAGACCCTTTGGATGAGAACTGAGAATAACAACCCAGGAAAAAATTAGAAAAGATCCGGAGAAGGAAATCCATACAAGCATAAATGCAACCGGGGGCGATTGGTTTTTGGTAAGAAAGTAAACAATTAATGCAATCAGTAATGAAAAATAAAGCCGGTAGCTTCTGTCTATCTTCTTAAAAAAATAGGTGTTGTTAGCTTTTGTACTCAAGGAAATTGTTTGAGTGAGACCAATATTACCAATTAATCGGCATTCATTGCTCCCGAATATAGTAGCTGCCGTTATTGGCTTCAAACGCAAAGAAAGAGCTTATCATTTTAGTACTGCTGGGATGACCGGAAAAAACTTGGACAAATTACAAGACACGTGGAATATCACTCAACGAGTGGCTCAACACATCATCGCTTCTTACATCGGGCTCAAACCTGAAACACTCAACCAGATGCGAAAAAGAATTTCAATCAACAAATAGATCCGGTCAAAAAAATCCTTGACAAAAGTCAATGGTTTTTCTTGCTTGCACGCATTGGCTACCGCCTTTGCATGATGGTAGCTTTGTCCTGTCAATGAAATGAGACATGAACACAAAGCAAGTCATAGCGGTGATCGGAGCTTCAGGAAAAATGGGTTCTGCTCTCGCAAAAACACTATCAAAAGGAAACTACAAAATCCTTCTTCACTCTTCGCAAACAAATAAGGTTGAGTGCTTACTTGATGAGATCAGAAGCAATCATCCTTCTGCTGATATAGAGATCGTTGATGATTATGTTGAAATAGGTTGGGAGGCAGACGTAGTGCTATTGGCTGTCCCTTATGAAGCAGAAAAAGAGGTGGCCGAAAGGATAAGGACTGTGGTCAATCAAAAAGTTATCGTTTCCGTTTCGAATCCCTTGAATGATCACAACGATGGATTGTTGACAGAGGGTATGAGTGCGGGGGAAGAACTGCAAAAGCAATTACCCCATGCGAAAGTAATCAAGGCTTTCAACACAGTGTTTGCCAGCGATTTTTATCATCCATGTGTTGAACATCAAAAACTGGATTGCTTCATTGCAGGCAATGATAAAGATGCTTTGGAATTAGTGTATGATTTAGTGAAAACGGCAGGTTTCCGTCCGGTGATAGCAGGTGATTTAAGCATGAGCAGAACACTGGAAGCCATGCAGCTTTTGTTGGTTCAATTGGCAATGCAAAACAATTACAACGGAATAGCAGGATGGAAAATTTTACATAGCTGATTCAATTCAATATATCGACTAAGGAAAAAGACATTGATATGAACTTAAAAAACAAAGTCGCAATTATCACCAAAATCATCTTTTGCCACCGGTGGCTATTATCCAATCGATGGCGCCTATTTAGCACAATAAGATTTTAAAAACAATTTTTATGGAAAGCATTATTGTCGCCACATTTCAAAATCTGCAGGATGCAGAAAAAAGCCTCGACAGAATCAGAGAGCTCGATCTGATCGATGATATTGCCGTTTACAATATCGTGTTGGTACAAAGGAAGAATGAAACGGGGTTAGATTTTTTATATCGTGATGGCCCTGACACAAAACATTTCCCAAAAACAGGAGCTATTGCAGGATTACTAATTGGAGCATTAGCAGGACCTCTGGGTATGGTGATTGGAACCATGGTTGGAGGCATCAGTGGTTCACTCCACCAATACAACGTGGAAAAGGGCCAGCAGGAATTTTTAAATAAAATTGGGCACCTGTTAAAAACAGGCTGTTATGCTTTGATTATGGAGGTAAAAGAAGACAATCCATCCACGGTCAACTTTTACCTGGAACAAAATAGTGCAGTTGTTACAAGGACAATATTGGGTGATGTTTATACAAATAGTGATTTGGAAGAGTGGGAATCATTAATTCGGGACATCAGCCGCGAAGAAAAAGAACTGGAACTCGGCGGTAGAAAGGAAAAGGCAGCCATTAAGGAAAGGATTGAAAAATTAAAGCACGGAAAGAAGAACAATTGAAAGCATGGCAGAAAAGAAACCGGATATCAGGAAACGACTCGTGCCAAGATTAAAAAATTGAAAAAAGATGGTACCGATGGCTAAAAGCCTAAATAGCTCTTTGCAGAAATGAGGCCAGGCAAAAATTTAAGCGATAGTTTTATTCGAAAGTTCATGATGCCTGGTTTCACATAAATGCAATTGGTGCCGGTTGGTTTTCGATAAGAAGGTAAACAATGAATGCAATGAGCAGTGAAAGATAGAGCTTGAAGTCTTGTCTATCTTCTCAAAAGAAAATTTATTTCTTGCTCTTGTACTCACAAACTTGTTTTGAGCGAGACCAATATTAAAAATTAATCCGCATTCGTTCCTGCAGATTTGCAGTGGCTTTTATCAAAAGAGATTGCTCTCTATTGCAGTTTGTACAACCATTTGGATTTTATAATTAACTTGCTTAAGCATTGAGCTGTTTAAACTGCCATGTACGAACGTTACTTCCAACATTTTAATAAACGAGTCCCTGTCACTGAGGAAGAATGGGAATTCATTACGAATTATTTAACCGTAAAAAAACTTCGCAAAAAACAATATCTGTTACAGGAAGAAGACATATGCAAATGCGTTGCCTTCGTGGAAAGAGGCGCATTGCGTCTGTACAAGGTAAATGAAGATGGTTCAGAACATATAGTAATATTCGCATTGGAAGGATCATTAATGACTGATTTATATAGCTTTCTGACCAACGAACCTTCGATTTATAATATTGATGCCGTCGAAGATTCAGAACTCGTATTAATTACCCGTTCAGCAAGCGATGAATTGCGAAAGCTTTCTGCAAAATACCAGGAGTTTATATTCCAGGAAACTTCAGAAGCCTATATTCAATTGGAGAAGCGTGTAACATCTACCATCAGCCTAAGTTTGGAAGAACGTTATAAGGACCTCGTTACTCACTATCCTGATATTGTTCAACGATTGCCGCAGCATATGATCGCCTCCTACATGGGCCTTACTGCGGAAACACTCAGTCGAGTTCGGAAGAGAATTTTAACTAATAAATAATTAAGATCAAAAAAATCATTGACAAAAATCAATGGTTTTTCTTGCGTGCACGCATTGGATACCGGCACTGCGTGAGGGTAGCTTTGTCCTGTTAATAAGCAATAGCATCGTAGCGTTTTCGGGAACTGCATTTATTGTGAGTGGTATTTTCAGTAGGGCAATGGCTTTTCAATTACAGTGGATACTAAACCATGCGATTGCGAACAGTGTGACCGACACAAAGTTTTATCACAACTCAATTTGAAGTTATGAACTCAATTAAACAACACCAGGCGAATCAATTTAAGTCCTCTCAACAGGCTTCCTCTTCTGATCAAAAGAAGAAATCGCCTTGGCCACCGGGCAGGAATTGGCTTTGGTTCCTTGCATTACTCCTACTGAATTATGTTTTCAGTACAATGATTTTCCCCGGCCGGGAGAAACCGGTGAACGTGCCATACACACTGTTTAAAGATGAAGTCGAAAAGAACAATGTAAAAGCCATTTATACTAAGGGAGAAACTATTTCCGGAAAATTCATTCAACCGGTGCAATACATTTCACCAATTGATAGTGTAAAGAAAGAAAACACACCAAGGCAGGTGACTTCATTCACCACTGTTCTTCCGTCCTTCGTTGACAACGGATTGGAAAGTCTTTTGATTGCACATGGAGTTCAAATTCTTGCAGAACCAATTAATGTAGAACCAAGTCCTTTGCGAAGACTATTGTCTTCATTTGGACCTGCATTGCTTTTAATTGCTTTCTATGTGTGGATGTATTACCGCGCGCAGAAACAAGGTGTCGGTATGAGTGGATTGATGGGCATAGGAAAAAGCAGAGCCAAACTGTTTGATAATACAACCGATCAGAAAGTAACATTCAATGATGTTGCCGGTATTGATGAAGCCGAAAATGAATTGGTTGAAGTAGTGGACTTTTTGCGTGATCCGCAAAAATATACACGCCTCGGAGGTTCAGCACCAAAAGGTGTGTTGCTCATTGGCTCACCTGGCACGGGTAAAACTTTATTGGCACGTGCAGTGGCAGGTGAAGCAGGAGTGCCTTTCTTTTCCATGAGCGCATCGGAATTTGTGGAAATGATTGTTGGTGTAGGTGCTGCGAGAGTGAGGGATCTTTTTAAGCAGGCAAGAGAACAGGCACCTGCCATCATTTTTATAGATGAATTGGATTCAATTGGTAGATCGCGTGGACAATATGCGCTTGGCGGAACAAGTGAACAGGAACAAACATTAAATCAGATCCTCACCGAGATGGATGGTTTCTCCAGCAAAGAAGGAATCATTGTGTTGGCAGCAACCAATCAACCCGATGTTTTGGATAAAGCCTTGCTAAGACCGGGACGATTCGATCGCAGAATCATTGTAAATCTTCCTGACAGGAAAGGCCGCGAAGAAATTTTGAAAGTGCATACAAGAAAAGTTCCTCTCTCCACTGATGCACGTCTTGAAGAAATAGCATCAACCACCCCAGGCTTTTCAGGTGCAGATCTAAGAAACCTGGTAAATGAAGCAGCATTATTAGCAGCACGTAGACAGCAGGATGCTGTTACTCAAAAAGATTTTTTTGATGCATTGGAGAAGATTGTTCTTGGGCCGGAGCGTCCATTGCTGTTAAGCAAAGAAGATCGTGAACGCATTGCCTACCACGAAGGCGGCCATGCCATATTAGGATTGGTGGTTCCGGGGGCCGATCCAGTAAACCGTGTTACCATCGTTCCGCGGGGACAGGCACTTGGTGTAACGTATCAACGCCCTGATAAAGATCGTTACAATTATCCTGAAGCTTATTTGCATGGAAGAATAATTGGCATGCTAGGAGGAAGGTCTGCCGAAGAATTGATCTTCGGCGACAAGACCACAGGTGCAGAAAACGATATTGAACAGGCAACGATGATTGCACGCAACATGGTTACGCGCTGGGGCATGAGTGATAAATTGGGTTTAGTAGAATTGACACCGCGGCAGAATCCATATCTCTCAAACGGAGGATTTAGCGGATCAAACCCTTTCAGCGAGGAAACAGCAAAAATGATTGATGAAGAAGTGTTGCGGATTCTCAAACAAGCGCATGAAGAAGCATTGAGTTTATTGAAGAAGTACCGCAGTGAATTAGATGCGTTGGCCTCTGCTTTAATAAAACAGGAAACACTGGATGAGAAAGAAATACTGAAAGTAACCGGTTTGTCTCCTGCTCCTCCTCTTCAAACAAAAACTAACAATAGTAAAAACCTTGCTGTTGTAAATCAGATGTAAAAGAAAAAAATGGATGCTGAAGCTTACAAAATCCATGGTCATAGAGGATCATGGATTTTACTTTATCACCATGACAGCCATTCTTAAAAGAGAATGAATTTTTCCCATTCTGCAGGAGTTTACGAGTTAACAACAAATCCAGAACTCTAAAATTCCTTTTACCGCTTTATCGCACGTCGTCATGCGAAAAGATCACAGGTAATAAACGGATTTGATCAATAAATTCTTTGATAAAAATCAATGGTTTTTCTTGCTTATACGCATTGGACAATGGCATTTCGCAGGGGTAGCTTTGCACTATCGGCTTTTGAAAAGTGAAAAGTGATCTGACAAAAAAGAAGAATTATGAAAAAGAGGATAATCATTGTTGGGGGTGGGTTTGCCGGATTAAACCTGGCAAAGCAACTAACAAATGACAGGCATTTTGAGGTTACCGTAGTTGATATAAACAACTATCATTTCTTCCCGCCTTTGTTGTACCAGGTATCTACTGCATTCATCGAACCCTCCAACATTAGCTATCCTTTTCGCAAACTTTTCCAGGACAGAAAAAATCTGAGATTCTACATGGGAAAGTTGATAAGAGTACTTCCTGAATCAAACTTCATTGAAACAGACAATGGCAGTTTAAGATATGATTACCTGGTACTGGCAATGGGTACAGAAACCAATTTTTTTGGAAATGAAAACCTCAAGCAACATGCTTTGCCTATGAAAACAATTGATGATGCTTTGAACATCCGCAATCACATTCTTCTGCAAATGGAAAAAGCGGTACGTTCTGCTACTATCCTTGAAAGAAGAAAGTTAGCCAACATAGTTATTGCAGGTGGAGGGCCTACAGGTGTGGAAATGGCCGGCATGCTTGCAGAGATGAGGCACACCATATCAGCGAAGGATTACCCGGAAATTATCAGGCGCATCGGCAGCATTTATTTAGTTGATGGCTCATCTTCCTTGCTTAAGACAATGAGTGAACAGGCACAGATTGAATCCTACGACGTACTTGACAAACTCGGGGTAAAAATTTTTTTGAATACGCTTGTTAATAATTATGTCAATGGTGAAGTGATACTATCGAATGGCAAAAAAATAAGCGCAGCGACATTGATCTGGGCATCAGGTGTAATTGCCCGGGAGGTGAATGGATTACCAAAAGAAGTGATTACAAAAGGCAGAAGAATTTTAGTGGATGAGATCAACAGAGTGCAAGGTTTCCGTAACATCTTTTGCATTGGCGACCAATGTTTTCAACTTACTGATAAAAACTATCCTGAGGGGCACCCGCAACTCGCCGGAGTTGCCATTGACCAGAGCAAGCTATTGGCGTATAATTTGAATCAGCTCGAAGAAAATAGACCTACCACGCATTTCACCTGCCATCACAAAGGCGCCGCAGCAATAATTTCCAAATACAGAGCCGTTATAGACATTCGCAAAAGATCGTTCAAAGGTTTCTTTGCGTGGTTTACCTGGTTGTTCGTTCACATTATTCCACTAATTGGCTTTCGCAACAAATTAAAAATTGGCTCTAACTGGTTCTGGAGCTTTATTACTAACGATCCTACACTCCGATTGATTATCCGTCCTGATAAAAAAGAAAATGAAATAACAAACGGCAACTACAGTTTAATTCAAATGAGAGATGAAAAACGATAATACCAATGTGCTAATAAAAGAAAATGCAAGAAAACTTTTCTTCTCTTGCGGGCTAACAAGTGTTTCAATGGATGACATTGCAAGAAAGGCTGGTGTCTCAAAGAGAACCATTTATGAATTGTTTGAAGACAAGAATGAGCTGGTAGATGAAATTATTCATGATCTGATGCGATCATATAGCACTCTTTTCAAGACATCACAATCAACGGCGAAAGATGCAATTGACGAAGTGATAAAACAAGACGATGAACTACTTGAGATCTGGACAAGCATTCGACCAGGTTTCTTTTACGATTTGGAAAGGACATTTCCAGAAGCATTCGAACAACTGGAGCAATATAAATTGATCATACTTAAAGGTATCATCCTTAATCTTCGTCGTGGCAAGAAGGAAGGGAATTATAGAGAGGATATTGACAATGCCCTCGTTTCGGACCTGCGATTTCATCAATTGATGAATGTTATGAAGCCGGAACTATTGACTAGCCATGAATTAAGCGTTACCCGATTAGCCAGAGAGTTCACAATGCTGTACCTGCATGCCATCACTACTGAAAAGGGTAAAAAGTTACTTGATAGATATTTAAATAAACCAGATATTCTCATCTGATATCAGATGATGAAATCAGTTAACATTAATAACGAATCAGCATAAACATATGAACACATCACTTTGGATAGTACAAGCAATATTAGCAGCAATGATGATCCTACTTGGAATAGTGAAAACTTTCCAACCCATAGAAAAGTTAAGTAAACTCAGCTGGACTACACACAGCTCAGAAGAGTTTGTAAGGTTTGTGGGGGTCTCAGAATTACTTATTGGAGCAGGATTAGCTCTACCGCAGTTAACAGGCATTTTACCCTTACTTACGCCGGTGGCTGCTCTTTCGCTGTGTATGATTATGGCGTTGGCCATAGCAGATCATGTAAGACATAAAGAGTTTCATGAAATCGGCAAGAATGTGATCATCATATTGCTCGCCGCTTTTGTAGCCGTAGGAAGATTTGCATTGGATTGATAGCTTTAAAAGATTCGCTATGATACAAATCATTCTTTTGAGACCATAGATATCTTACCTTTTCAATGCCTCTCTTATATCAATCAATCCCTTTGGAAGTAATTTGTTTTTTGATAGCTGAGTACCCAGAAAATTCAGAGGTTAACATTTGAGGGAAAAACAATTATTCACTTTTAAATTAAAACTTTATGAGCAATCTAATCGAGGACATTCAATACAATGTCAAAAATTGGTGGTGGTACCTGGTCTCCGGACTATTATTCATCGCCACGGGAATTACGATTTACGCCTCGCCGGCGGCCAGTTACGTGAATCTCAGTATCGTTTTCAGTATCCTTATGATTGGTAATGGATTCAGCCAAATCATCTTTTCAACTTCGAACAGCAAGCAGCTAAGAGGATGGGGATGGACCCTCGTATCGGGCATTATAGATGTTGCGCTTGGAACTTACCTGCTCCTTTATCCCGCCGTCACCATGGCAACACTCCCATTTTTCGTTGGCTTTTGGCTAATTTTTCGATCGTTCTATCTCATGGGAAGTGCGTTCGATCTTAAGGCGCTCGGTGTTCGTGGGTGGGGTTGGGTTTTGTTCGGGGCAATTGTCGTCCTGGTTTTAGGAGGTGTGATAGTGTATTATCCTGCTGCAGGAGTTGTAAGCATTATCGCATTTTCCGGATCCGCATTCATCGTAGGCGGTTTTATAAATATCTACTTGGCCTTCTTGTTAAAGGCCGTAAAAGGAGAAGTGAACGAGGCTAAAAAAACAGTTGGCAGCTTCACTGGAAGTTTCAAAAAAGCAGTGTAAAGACCCGTGCTCATTCAGGCATTTTACAATCCTGAGAAAAAATGAATACCAAGGGAAGCCGAAAACTTTATAGAGTAGGCAGAAATAATTTAAATTTTATACAAATGACAAACCTTATTGTTCTATCGTTTACGGACGACGCAAAAGCAATTCAAGCTTCGCAAAAACTTGCGGAACTGGAATACATTGGCGACATTTCTATATTTGAAAAAGTGATCATAAAGAAAGGCGCTAATGGTGAATTCACTTATCTACAAACTGACACCAGCGATGGAGCACGCATGGCATCAGGAATGGCTCTGGGAACCCTTGTGGGAGTGATTGGCGGTCCAGTTGGCATGTTGGTTGGAATGCTTTCGGGCACCCTGGTGGGCGCCGTCGCTGAGGCAGATTACGTCGATTTTTCGGAAGATGTTGTCAGAAAAGTTAGTGATCAGCTAAATGTGGGTGATGTAGCCATATTGGCCGAAATTAATGAAGACGGTTCGCTTTTCGTGGATAGCGCTGTAGCTCCATTAGGCGCCAACATTTTTAGATATAATGTTGATGACGCGTACAGCGATTACGAAGATGAACAAGTACAACAATTCGACAACGAGATAGCAGAAGAAAGGAAACAGTTCAAGGCAGCTAGGAGCGAAGACAAAGCAAGAGTAAAGAATAGAATTGAACAATTGAAAGAAAAAAGAAGGCAAAGAATCGCTGCATTGAAAGAAAAAGCAAATGACCGCAAAAAGGCCAGGCTTACAAAGGCAATCGACAAGGAACAGGCAAAAGTTTCCGAACTAAAGCAAAGTCTCAACAAGCTTTAAAATTAAACAGTAAAGAATCATCAAGAGCTCAAAACCGGCCCATCGTTGGTAACGATGGGCTTTTTGACGTTCGGTCGAAATCTTGTAATCGTATGGAGCCCGATTTCATTTCGGCTGTCTGCATCGGTATTACGCCGAAGGCCGTATCTTGCCAGCTCTTACCAACTTTCGGAACCAAGCTTGTACACCGCTTTTTAAAATGACGATAATGGTGACATCAAGTGCGGGAAGGAAATTATACCTGTTAAAGGTTTGAAACCCGCAGATATCGATGCCATTAACAGAGCGATCAATAAGGCCTACGAAAAAAAATACCTTGTAAAGCATACAATAAAAAATGGGTGTATGGTTTAGCCCAGGCTGAAAGAGTAGAACGAACGATGGAGTTTATTCCAGCCTGACGATATCTGAGCATGTTTTTCAGTTCATGATCCTATATTCATTCGGCGACTGCCCCACCCGCTGTTTAAACAAACGGGTAAAATGCTGGGATGCTTAAAAAAAAGATCAATTAATTTTTATTAAATGTCTTTCATCATTGTTTCTTTAATGTAAAGGGTTCTCCCGGTGCCAGTACATGGATACGTTCGGGATTTACAGCGAGCTTTTTCAGTCTGTCCGGGTCGCCGTTAAATGGTAAGAAGTCTGGGGCATCAACAAATCCCCAATGCCCTAATATGACCTGTGCATCAGGATAAGCATTCACTATTGCTGCTGAACCTTCCAAACCGAAATGCCAGGTACTGTCTTCTGAATAATCCAGTAAAATAATATCAGGTGCTGGTAAATGCAACTGTACTATCATCAACTTTGAATCTCCCGGTGCCCATATGATACCGTCTGGAGTAATAAACCAAAAGCCACAGGCGTCCTCCGGTTTAAAGAAATGTCTACTTGCGCCCGGGTAAGCATTCTGCCAGGCATGGTCTGCAGGTGTAAGTTTAACCATTGTATTGCCTATATGAAAGGTATCGCCAATATTGTGACCATAGGATCTCAGGCCGTCATTTTTCATCAATGAATCTACATATACAGTTGAATGATATTCCTGGGTAACTGGTGATAGATCTTTGAAAGTAGGAACGCTGTAATGGTCATTATCACTATGAGTTGCAAATATTGCATCCACGTGAGGCACATCTTTCGGCGCTATTGGAAAAGTCATTAGTAACGGCATATCATACCCTTCCAGCAGTGGGTCGATCATAAAAGTTGTTCCCCGGCTATTTACAAGGAAACCAGCCATTCCCAACCATCGTATTGTTGTTTCTTTAGATGGCTTAAAAGCCCCGGCTCCAATAGGCTGTGTGGGCGGGGCTTTTGCCTGGTATTTCTTTTTTATGGTTGTATCTCCTTTATTACTGTTGGATTGCGCCTGCATGTTGATTGCACTAACTAAAAAGATGAATGATAACGTTATCAAAATTCTTGCTTTCATAATTCTTGTGGTTTACTATCAGGATGCAAAGGTGACAAGCCTTTTCCGTCACACACTTATATGGATTTCTGTATTCCTTACCATTATTACTGATTATAGCTGCGAATGACAATCGAGTAGTACACTTACTCTAACTTTGAAGCCAGTTAAAATAACCCGTTATGGATACAATAAAAAAATTGGAAAATGTTGCGCAGTTCAATAGGGAAAGAGGCCATCAAACTTTACATCCATTAGTAACGGTGTTGGATCAATCAAAATCAAAACCAATAAAGCCCGAACGTTTTATTTCTGAGCTGTACCTCATCTTTTTAAAAGACACAAAGTGTGCTGAATTGAGATATGGCAGAAGCCATTACGATTACCAGGATGATACATTGCTTTTTATTGCGCCCGGGCAATTGGCAGGGTTTGAAGAAGAGGATGAAGAAATTATACAACCCAATGGCTGGGCGCTGGCATTTCACCCTGATCTGATTCGTGGAACGCACCTCGGCGGGCATATTAAAGATTATAGTTTTTTCTCTTACAATGTAAATGAAGCGCTTCATCCTTCTGAACGGGAAAGGCAAATTGTGCTGGAATGTTTTAATAAGATACAGTATGAGTTAGAGCATGCGATCGACAAACATAGCAGAACTTTAATTGCCAGTAACATTGAATTGTTATTGAATTATTGCAGGCGTTTTTACGACAGGCAGTTTATAACACGAGACCATGTGCATAAAGATCTGCTCGCCAGGTTTGAAACATTACTGGATGATTATTTCCTGTCAGATAAACCGCAAGCATTGGGCTTGCCGTCGGTAAGTTATTGCGCTGGAGAACTTAGTTTGTCGGCCAAATACTTTGGTGACCTGGTGAAAAAAGAAACAGGAAAAACTGCGCAGGAATATATACAGGCAAAAGTGGTTGACGTTGCTAAAGAAAAGATCTTTGATACCAGCAGGTCAATCAGCGAGATCGCTTACGAAATGGGTTTTAAATATCCCGCACATTTCACGAGGTTATTTAAGCAACTGGTCGGTCAATCTCCCAATGAGTACAGGTCACTTAATTAATTATGATCATTCAGCTCAATGAAAAAATTTCTTTTTACTTCATCCTTTGTTTTACTCGTTGCTTTTATTTCGTTTGCACAACATAAAACGCCTTATGTAAGGATCGTAAACATTGTTATTGATTCTTCTCAATTAGACAGCTTTAAAGCAGCACTGAAAGATACTGAAGCTTCTGTCATTGCATTGGAATCAAAACAAATTTCAGCTTCTTCAAAAAATCAATAAGTATGAAACAGGTTTTATTAATAGTTACAATTGCTATAATCATGAATAATATAAATGCACAAGATCAAACAAAGTCAGCAGACACAGGCAGAATTGCGGGCACCGAAAAAAAGTACCGGGAATTATTCGGCGCGCCGGTAGTACTTAATGCAACAGACCCGGAACTGATGACAATTTTACAACGGTTTATTTTCGGGGAAATATTTTATACAGGAAACCTGGATGACAAAACAAGAGAGCTTATTACGATAACAGCCCTGGCAACAAATCAAACGCTGCCTCAATTAAACGCTCATACAAATGCTGCATTAAACATAGGTGTAGAACCAATCACAATAAGAGAAATCATTTACCAGTTAGCGCCATTCATTGGATATCCTAAAGTATTAAATGCCTTAGATACCATCAATAGCGTTTTTAAAAGTAGAAGTATTCCGTTGCCCTTACAAAACGAAACAACTATAGCAGACAGTGAACGGTTTGAAAAAGGAAAACAAATACAATATCCACTCTATGGTGATGGTATGAAACAAAATATGAAAGATATGCCGGGAGAATTTGCTGAAATAATTCCAAGAATATTGACCGAATCCTGCTTTGGTGATTTTTATACAAGAGGCGGATTAGATATTAAAACAAGAGAGCTGATGATATTCTGTGCTCTAGCATCATTAGGTGGAACCGACAGGCAAATGGGCTCACATGCTGTGGGTAATATGAGGGTTGGAAATGACAAGGAAACACTTGTTTCTGCACTGGTTCAACTCTATCCATATATTGGTTTCCCAAGAATTGCTAATGCCATATATGCCATTAAAGAAGCTAAACTTGAAAAAGATGTTCATTGATAAAACACCTTCCTCAAACAAAAAGATTCGCCAGAAGAATATTGAGAAATGAAAACATTGCAAAAAAGAAAACTTGGAAACAGTGGGCTTGAAGTTTCGGCACTTGGGCTGGGTTGTATGGGTATGAGTTGGTCCTATGGTAAACCAAAAAGCAAACAGGAGATGATAACGCTGATTCGATCGGCAGTTGAACATGGTGTAACATTTTTTGATACTGCGGAAGTATACGGCCCTTTCACCAATGAAGAATTGGTTGGAGAGGCATTGGCCCCTTTCAAAGGAGAGGTGATCATCGCAACTAAATTTGGTTGGGCTCCTGCTAACGAGAATGAAGTCAACTCAAGATGGAATGCGTTAAACAGCCGCCCTGAGCACATTAAGAAAGTGGTTGAAGGTTCACTCAAGCGACTAAAAGTAGATGTGATTGATTTATATTACCAGCATCGTGTTGACCCGGATATTCCAATTGAGGATGTGGCCGGGGTAGTAAAAGAATTAGTTGAGCAAGGGAAAGTAAAATATTGGGGGCTTTCGGAAGCCGGCGCAAAAACAATCAGAAAGGCGCATGCAACATATCCCGTTGCTGCACTACAGAGTGAATATTCATTATGGACAAGACAGCCCGAAAAAGAGATCATACCAACATTGGAAGAATTAGGAATTGGCTTTGTTCCTTTCAGTCCACTTGGCAAAGGTTTTCTTACCGGGAAGATCGACGAAAACACAAAGTTGGATGCTGCAGATTTTAGAAACACAGTTCCCAGGTTCAGCACTGAAAACCGAAAAGAAAACCAGGTGGTCGTTGACATGCTCAATCGTTTTGCAGAAAAGAAAAACGCAACACCTGCTCAAATAGCATTGGCATGGCTGCTGGCACAAAAACCCTGGATAGTGCCAATACCCGGCACCACAAAGTTGCAAAGGTTAGAAGAAAATCTTGGAGCACTTGATGTTGAGCTTTCACCTGGTGATTTGTTTGCCATTGAAGATGTGGCTTCTAAAATTACCATCCAGGGAGACCGTTATCCTGAACAGCACGAAAGATTGACGGGAAGATAATTGATAGCAACTATCGCTTAAAAACGTTGCGCATTAAAGCACAGAAGCTTTACTTTTTTCATCGGCAATAATTTTATTTAATATCAGTTAAGTGAACCCCGGTACTCATTCGGTGACTGTCCCATCTTCTGCTTAAACAAACGGGTAAAATGCTGGGGATACTTGAATCCTAACTCATAGGCGATCTGGCTAACTGATTTGCTTTGATCAAATATTTTTTCCTTCGCTACATCAATCACCTTTGCTTGTATGTATTCCTGTGCCGTTTTGCCTGTTTCTTTTTTTACCAGGTCACCAAAATAGCCCGCTGATAAATTCAATTCGGTTGCACAATAAGCTACCGAAGGCAAGCCGATCGTTTGAGGTTTATCTGTTTGAAAATATTCATTCAACAAAGTTTCAAACCTTTCTAAAATGCCTTTGTGTACATTATCACGGGTAATAAATTGGCGGTCATAAAAACGAGTGCAGTAATTTAAGAACAGTTCAATATTAGATACGATCAATCTTTTACTGTGCTTGTCAATGGCATGTTCTAATTCATATTCAATTTTTGAAAAACAATCCAAAACAATTTTTCTTTCACGTTCTGATAAATGAAGTGCTTCGTTGGATTGATAGCCAAAAAAAGTATAATCCTGAATATGTCGTCCAAGAGAAGTACCATGTATCAGATCAGGATGAAAGACCAGCGCATAACCTTTCGGCTGATAGGTTTCTCCATTACTATTGACACCTGCCACCTGCCCGGGTGCAAGAAAAACCAATGTGCCTTCCTGGTAATCGTATGTATGCCGGCCATATTGCAGATCACCGCATTTCACATCCTTTAAGAATATGGTGTAAAAGCCGAAATACATACGGGAACCTTGCCGGGGATTTGCTTTCGACAAGTCAACAACACTCACCTGCGGATGAAGTGTTTCATTATTGTTGAATACGTTATAATCGGTTATTGTTTCAAATCTTTTCATGTTATCCATAACACTATCGTTTTATCAATTTCAAAATTACTGCTTTATTCATCCCTTCATTAATGAGCATCGGTTAATCAGCAATATTGGTAGATAAATCCGTAATCTATATACCATACAGGCAGAAAAATACGAAGACCTTTACACGGTAGGGCAAATAAGATTGTATTCTATAAAGATGGTAATCGGATAAAAGTTATCACAATGAAAAAATTATTCTTTGGATTTACATTGCTCTTTTCATTTGTCTTGAATGCGCAGAAAGACTCAACCTCCGGCCCACTTGTACATACCACCTCCGGAATGTTGCGTGGAGTTTCCGAAGGGAATGTCTCCAGCTTCAAAGGAATTCCATATGCAGGGCCGCCAGTGGGTGAATATCGTTGGCGACCGCCGCAACCTGTAAAAGCATGGCAGGGAGTTCGTGATGCAATTAAGTTTGGTGCAGACTGTGCACAGGTGGGCTTTCCACGCGGCGTTGACTCAATCTCGAAAACCTCGTCGGAAGATTGCCTGTTTCTCAATGTGTGGACACCTGCCGGAACCAAAAAGGGTTTAAAACTGCCCGTCATGGTTTGGATTCACGGCGGTGCCTTCGTTTTTGGGAGCGGTGCACTCAACGATTTTTCCGGATCATCATTTACTGAAAAAGGTGTCATCTTAGTCACTATTAATTATCGTTTAGGACGACTTGGCTTCTTCGCATTTCCTGCCTTGAGCAAAGAGCACCCGGGCGAACCCAAAGGCAACTACGCCTACATGGACCAGGTTGCCGCTCTTAAATGGGTGCAAAAGAATATCGCTGCATTCGGAGGCGATCCTAATAACGTTACTATTTTCGGAGAGTCTGCAGGTGGCGTCTCAGTACATTCGCTCCTTACAATTCCGCAAGCAGAAGGTTTATTTCAGAAAGCGATTAGTGAGTCTGGTGGAGGACGCGATGGTGTGCTAACCGGTCGTCCAATCAACAAGGACGGCGCCGATCTATATTACCCCGTATCTGCGGAAACCATAGGGATAAATTTTGCGAAAAGATATGGGATTGAAGGAACTGACGCAGCTGCGTTGGCGAAGCTGCGTGCACTTACTGTTGCACAAATAGTTGACGGAGGCCAGGAGAGTGCAGGTCAGGGCGGTCCGATTACCTATTCAGGTCCTATACTCGATGGAAAACTGGTTGTAGAAACAGCCCAGAGCGCATACGAGGCTGGCAGGCAGGCAAAAGTTCCGCTTATTATCGGGTCGAATAGTGCAGAAGTGCCGGCAGGTTTTGTAAACGCCAGGTCGAAAGACGAATTGCTAAACCTATTTGGAAATATGAAAGATGAAGCGAAAATTGTTTATGATGTTGGCGATACTACTGATTTTGCTAAAATGCTCACCATGGTCAATACTGACAAAGTATGGGCGGAGCCGGCACAGTTCACCGCTACTGCCTTTGCCGCCAAGGGCGCACCCGCCTACGTATATCTTTTTTCATACGTCTCTCCTTCAATGCAACAGATGATGCGGTATGGTGCGGCTCACGCATCCGAAATACCGTACGTATTCGACAACCTTAGAGCCCGAAATGGCGCCGCCATCGCGCCCAAGGACCAGGAAGTTGCCAAGATGATGAACAGCTATTGGACAAACTTTGCAAAAACCGGTGACCCTAATGGGAAGGGACTGCCGAAATGGCCCGTTTACGATCCCAAAAAGAACGAGATCGTTGAGTTTCGAACCGATGGATCGGCAGTCGGTGAACCCGATCCCAGGAAGGCGAGACTTGACCTAATTGAAAAGGCCGTTACATCGGGGAACTTGCATTGACCTAGACTTGTTAAATATGTTGCAGTCGCATCAGCAATATTGGTAGATAAATCCGTAATCTATATACCATACAGGCGAAGAAATGCTAAGACCTTTGCACCGTAAAAGAAAATAGCAATGCAAAGTGTCAGATTGAATAACGGTGTTGAAATGCCCATTCTTGGTTTTGGTGTTTTCCGTGTAACGGATCTGGCAGAATGTGAGAGAAGTGTTATTGATGCGATCGCAACAGGTTATCGTTTGATCGATACCGCTGCTTCATACGGAAACGAAGAGGCAGTGGGAAAAGCAATTAAAAGAAGTGGTATGACAAGGGAATATCTATTTGTTACAACTAAGCTTTGGATACAGTCAAACGGTTATGAAGGAACAAAAAAAGCTTTTGAAAATTCACTGAAACGATTACAATTAGATTACCTCGACTTATATCTTATGCATCAACCGCTGGGCGATGTGTACGGCGAATGGAGAGCCATGCAGGACTTGTATAAAGAAGGAAGAGTTAGAGCAATTGGCGTAAGCAACTTTCAACCTGACAGGCTTATTGACTTGATTATTCACAATAAAATTGTTCCGGCCGTCAACCAGGTTGAAACCCATCCATTCCATCAGCAAGTCGAAACACAAAAGTTCTTACAGGAAAATAATGTACAAATGGAATCCTGGGGGCCGTTTGCCGATGGCAAAAACAACATCTTTCATAATGAGTTGTTGCAATCAATCGGAAGCAAGTACAATAAATCAATTGCACAGGTTATTCTTCGCTGGCTTACTCAAAGAGGCGTAGTTGCCATTCCAAAATCAGTACGCAAAGAAAGAATGGAAGAGAACTTGAACATCTTCGATTTTGAATTGAATGCTGAAGATATGGATGCCATTAAGACGTTAGACACAAAGGCGAGCCTCTTCTTCGACCACCGTGACCCTGCCATGGTAAAGTGGCTGGGAGAAAGAAAACTGGATGTTTAACTCATCGCAATAATGAAAGTTATTCTCAATTATAAACTTGTAAATAAAAACTGTATGAAAGTATCAATTCCCGGACTGTGTTTCTTAATTATGATTGTGCAATTGTCCTATGCACAGCCAACCGAAACAATTAAATCTGCCACCAACAACACACCTGGGCAACAGGAAATCATCAACCTTTCAAAACAGAAATGGGATTGGATGGCAGACAAAAATGTGGATTCTTTAAATGTGTTGTTTGATGACAAATCCATGTTTGTTCACATGGGCGGAAGCTGGGGGAAAACCCAGGAACTTGCTACCATTAAAAGTGGAGGTATCTGGTATAAGAAAGCCGAAGTTTACGCAGTTATAGTGAACATTTTTGGTAACACAGCTATCCTGCTGAATGACATTGACCTGGTGGCCGAAGTCGGTGGAAGAGAGGTGACCAATCCTTTTATGGTGACTGAGGTATATCTCAAAGAAAACGGCAAATGGAAGATGGGTTCACTCACCTTCTCGCATCTGCTTAGGCCAGTTAAAATGAAGTAATAATAATAAGTTTCTTATGTCACGCATACTGTTGTCATTTTTCGTTTTGATTTCAGCTTGTTCTTCATCCCAAACGAAGAATATCAATGCTAAAAGGGACTCAACTTTAAATCCAAACAAAGTATTGATCGTGTATTTGTCCCGAACAAACAATACTAAGATAATAGCCGAGATCATCCACAGAAACGTAGGTGGTACATTGGTCGCACTTGAGTTAGAGAAGCCATATCCTGAGAATTACATGGCGACAGTTCAACAGGTAGTAAGTGAAAATGAGACAGGTTTTCTTCCACCATTAAAAACAAAAATCGATAGTATTCAAAATTATGATGTGGTGTTTGTAGGCTTTCCTACCTGGGGCATGAAGTTGCCGCCACCTATGAAAAGTTTTCTAAAACAATATGATCTGAGCGGAAAAACCATTGTGCCTTTCAATACGAATGACGGGTACGGAATTGGGAGTAGTTTCGATACCGTAAAGGAACTATGTCCGAATAGCAAAATGCTGGATGGCTTTACTACAAAGGGCGGAGTGGAAAGCGATGGTCAAGCCCGTCTTAGCAAAGATGAAAATGCAAAAGAGGCAGAAGCTAAGGTGAAGGAGTGGTTGCGTAAAATAAAAGTAATAGAATAGACGAGCACTACTTTTATTCGATACCGGTAACAGATTCCGGGAAAAACAAATGCCTGGTCTAATTAAAGAAGTTTACTAATGGAAAAAAGAGCTATTCGCGAATATTTGATTTTCGTAATTTTTTGTTTGAAAAAGTTAAATGGAAATGATTTCATTTTTCTAACTTTAAATATTCATTTAAAAACTTTCTTACAAAAACTGTCTCACAAATTACCGCCACTACCGCTCCCCTTTGAATCAATTAGCACTAAGTAATAAAACTCTAACCGGATTTATGATCAAAGCATTGACGATCTCTGCAATAACTCCTGGAATTTTTCTTCTTAGCAGTTTTATGTCCCAGCCACAATTGAATGAAAGCATTAAAAGAGGAAAAGAAGTGTATGCCTTATACTGCATGAATTGTCACATGGAAGATGGAAAAGGGACGCCGGAGATCAATCCTCCGGTAGCCAAAGCAGATTATATAAAAAAACCCGCTAAGACTTTGATTGGCGTCATTCTCGACGGTCAATCAGACGAGGTTGTAGTGAATGGCAAAAAATATAATACTATTATGCCTGCCCAGGAATATTTAACCGATGTTCAAATTGCTGATGTGCTTAATTACGTTCGCAACAGTTGGGGAAATAAGATACCGGGAGCAATAACTCCGGAAATGGTGAAGGCACTTAGAAAGTAATTCATAAATAATCGCATAACCTTAAAAAAATCGGCGCTATGGCTATTTATAATCTAAAAATTAACGGGGTGACCAAACGGGTGGATGTTGATCCAACGACACCCATGCTTTGGGTTTTAAGAGAGCATCTTAATATGCCAGGTACAAAGTATGGTTGTGGTATTGCAATGTGCGGAGCATGCACTATTCACCTGAACGGAAATGCAGTTCGATCTTGTCAACTGCGGGTTTCGTCAATCGGAGACAAGGAGATCACAACAATCGAGGGCCTTTCAGTAAACGGTGACCATCCTGTTCAAAAAGCATGGCTTGAGCATGATGTAGCGCAGTGTGGTTATTGCCAGACGGGTCAGATCATGACTGCGGCGGCATTGCTGCGAAGCAATCCCAATCCCACTGATGCGCAAATTGAGGCATCGATGAGTGGTAATATTTGCAGATGCGGAACTTATTTGCGAATAAAGGATGCGATCAAATCCGCGGCAAAGCAGAAATAAAATATGTCGCTGGAAACACAATTATTTTTTTAAAAAACATTGAAAAATGGAAAAGATCAAAAATACACATAGCAGGCGTTCATTTTTAAAATCATCCATGCTTGCAGGCGGTGGCCTTATGATAAGTTTTAAATTGTTTCATGAGTTTCGGGATGCCGGTAAGACAAATGGACATCATCTTCCCGAACAATGGAATGAGTTAAACGGCTATATCAAGATCACACCGGATAATGTCATAAAAATCATTAACCCTAACCCGGAATTTGGGCAAAATGTGATGACCTCACTCCCTATGATCGTAGCCGAAGAGTTGGATGTGGACTGGCAAAAAGTAGTGGTAGAAATGGGACCGCACGACAATGTAAAATAGGGCCGCAATTTGCTGGCGGAAGCAATTCAACGAGGATGTATTGGAAACCACTCCGCCAGGCAGGGGCGGCAGCCCGCAGATGTTGATGGAGGCCGCGGCACAAACCTGGGGTGTACCTGTGGAAGAAGTGATAACAAAAGCAGGGATGCTTTATCATGAAAAAAGCGGTAAGTCAGGAAAGTATGGCGACTTTGCATCAAAAGCTGCCAGATATTCCGATACCAAAAGACGTGAAGCTAAAAGATGTGAAAGATTTTGATATAGTACGGCATTCACAGAAAAATGTGGAAGGTTTGAATATCGTAACCGGTAAACCTCTTTTTGGATTGGATTATAAACATGAAGGAATGCTGATTGCCATGATTGAACATCCGCCTGCCTTTGGGATGAAACTTAAATCTTTTGATGCATCTCAAACCTTGAAAATGCCGGGCATCAAAGATGTTTTTAGCCTTACAATTGTATCCGGATGGTTTTGAGCAGGCTGGTTTTGATACACGAACATTTAATGATTTGCTGGTAGTGGTGGGCAATACCACCTGGGAAGTAATGAATGCCAGGAAAAAATTAATTGTTCAACTGGGAACCGATCAGCGACTACCAAAGAAACCATTGCAGGTTTTCGTGGTAAAACAGAAGTCATTGTTCCTGCCGGACTTGAAAGTACAAGTACCCAATTAGCAAAAAATGCAGGAATGTGCCAAAGAGCCGGCAACAGCTATTGCGAAAAGACGGGGACCCGGAAACAGCATTCAAAAATGCGGCACAAATTATCGAACGCACCTACACTGCCCCGTTTTTGGCACATAACTGTATGGAGCCAATGAACTTCTTCGCTCATGTTACAGATGAAAAGGCATTGTTAGTAGGACCTTTGCAAGCACCGGGCTGGACAGAACCTACATTATCAAAAATTTTAAACTTGCCAGCCGAAAAGATTGAAATCCGAATGACCCGGATGGGTGGTGGCTTTGGCCTCAGGGCATATGGACATTATCTTCAGAAGCAGCTCTTATCTCCAAAAAAGTAAAAGCTCCTGTTAAACTTGTATACAGCAGGGAAGATGATATGACCTACGGTATCTATCGCCCCATGTACACTGCCACTTATCGGGCAGCATTGGATGCAAATAAAAATTTAATCGCATTTCATGTAAAGGGCGGGGGTATTCCTGAACATGCAGTTCATCCAAACAGGTTTCCTGCCGGCACAATTGATAATTATCTCGCCGAAGGTTGGCAATTGCCGTCAAACATAACATTGGAGCATTCAGGGCGCCCGGATCAAACTTCAATGCAGCCGCAGAGCAATCATTTTTAGATGAATTAGCGGAAGCAATGGGAAAGGATCCGATTGACTTCAGATTAGAACTTTTAAAACGAGCCAAAGAAAATCCGGTAGGCAAGAACAATGAATATGATGTTGACAGGTACGCCGGAGTATTGAAACTGGTCAAAGAAAAATCAGGTTGGAATGATCCGGAAAATAAAAAATACAGTAGGGGAGTTGCGGCTTATTTCTGTCATAATTCTTATGCTGCACATGTAGTGGATATTGTGAAAAAAGATGATCAACCTTATGTTGAAAGGGTTTTCAGTGTACTTGATTGTGGGATTGTAGTAAATCCTGATGCGGCAACTAATATGGTCCAGGGTGCAGTAGTGGATGGAATAGGAAATTCATTGTACGGAGGATTAACTCATAAAGATGGTGTACCCGAACAAAATAACTTCAATAGATACAGAATAATCCGGATGAGGGAAGCACCCAAAAAGATCGAAGTTCATTTTGTAGAAAATGATATTGATCCCACAGGATTGGGTGAACCACCTTTCCCGCCTGTTTTTGCAGCAGTTGCCAATGCATTATATAAAAACGTGGATAAACGATTTTATAATCAGCCTTATAACAATGATGTCGACACCAAAAAAGCTTTTTAAAAATTAAAATATCATATAAATCTGCTTAGCGAACAGGGAGGTAGTAAACGCTCACGGAGGATCAAACTTTTCAACGTAATAATTGCTGATAAATTCGGCAAAAAAATTTCCTCGTAACTTTAAGGTGATGGCAAATGCTAACCTGTCTAAAAAAAATAACTTCATGAACATGACACATCAAAAAGTTTCCATAAGCAGAAGATCATTCCTGAAATCTTCAGCGCTTGCAGGAGGCGGATTGATGCTAAGCTTTAGCTGGTTGAATGGACTTGCTTTTGGTGACGATCCGGCTATAACTACATGACCGAACTCAACGGCTATCTTAAGATTTCGCAAATGGAATGGTTACCATCATGTCACCAAATCCTGAAGGCGGGCAAAATGTAAAAACATCTATGCCAATGATTGTCGCTGAGGAACTGGATGTTGACTGGAAAAATGTAATGGTAGAACAGGCCCCGCTTGAATACAAAATTATATTCACGTCAATTCATTGGTGGCAGCCAGGCTATTCGCACCACCTGGAAAACACTGAGAACTGCCGGGGCAACCGCAAGGCAAATGCTTCGCGAAGCTGCAGCCAAAGCGTGGGATGTACCTGTTAGAAGATATTACTACTAACGCAGGTATGCTGCATCATACAAAAAGCGGTAAGAGCGGCAGGCTATGGAGATTTCGCTTCAGCTGCCGGCAAAAATAGATGTTCCTAAAGATGTAAAACTGAAGGATAAAAAAGATTTTAAAATCATCGGCACTTCTCAAAAAAATGTTGATATCAAAAATATCATTACGGCAAACCTTTTTTGGAATAGATATTAAGCAAGAAGGCATGCTTATCGCTATGATTGTTCATCCGCCTGCATTCGGAATGAAACTAAAATCTGTGGATGTTGCTTCTGCTAAGGACATGCCTGGCATTAAAGATATTTTCCCTATTAAAGTTTACAATGATGATTATGAATGGCAGTATTTTGATACCTGTACATTTAATGGAGGTGGTTGCGATTGCAGGCAGAACAACCTGGGAAGTAATGAATGCCAAAAAAACAATGAAAGTAGAATGGGAACCTTTTGCAGACCACCAGGTAAAAAGAAGCCATTACGTGGAGACGCTGAAACAGCTACGGTTCCTGCAGGTTTGGAAAGCACGACGAATCATTTAAAGATGATGGAGCAGATGCAGAATAAGCCCGGAACAGTTGAGCGCAAGGATGGTGATATTGATACAGCTTTTAAAAATGCTGCACAGCGTTATTGACCGCACTTTTACCGCTCCGTTTTTGGCGCACAATTGCATGGAGCCCGTAAACTTTTTTGCAGATGTTACAGCCGGGAAAGCAGAACTGGCAGGTCCGCTGCAAAAGGCAGAGTTGACAGAACACACTGTTTCAGCAAGGCTGGGAATTCCTGTGGAAAAAATAAATATTCAGCTCACACGCTTAGGCGGTGGATTTGGACGAAAATCTTATGCGCATTTTTTGGTGGAAGCCGCCTTGATTTCTCAAAAAATGAAGGCGCCGGTTAAACTTATTTATAGCCGTGAAGACGATATGACTTCGGGCATCTACCGGCCAATGTACAGCATACACTATCGTGCAGGCCTAGACGAAAACAAAAACTTCGTAGCGTTAAATTTAAAAGCCGGGGGAATTCCTGAAAGCCCGTTGGAAGAAAATCGTTTTCCGGCTGGCGCTGTTGAGAATTATCTCGCCGAAAGCTGGACTATCAATTCAAACATAACGACAGGCTCTTTCCGTGCACCGCGTTCCAACTTCATGTGTGCCGCAGAGCAATCATTTATGGATGAACTGGCAGAAGCTGCCCGAAAAGACCCGATTGAATTTCGTCTTGAGCTTTTAGAAAAATCAAAAAGACAACCTGTTGGTAAAAATAATGATTATGATGCTGAACGTTATGCAGGCGTATTAAAACTGGTTCGTGGAAAATCTGGTTGGGGTAATAACACACCGGGGGTACATCGCGGCGTAGCCGCTTATTTTTGTCACAATACTTACGTGGCGCAGGTGCTTGATCTCAGGATTGAAAATGGAAAGATTATAATACCACGAGTTTGTTGCGCCATTGATTGCGGCATTGTTGTTAACCCTGATGCGGCTACCAACCTGGCAGAAGGAGCGATTGTAGATGGTATCGGCAACGCTTTGTTTGGCGCCATGACTTTTACAAATGGTGTTCCCGACAAAAAAAATTATTATAACTACCGGATGATCCGTCACAATGAAGCGCCGCAGTCAATAGATGTTCATTTTGTAGAAAATGATATTGATCCTACCGGTATGGGAGAGCCGGCCTTTCCACCGGTGTTCGCGGCATTGGCAAATGCATTGTATAAAGCGACGGGCAAGCGGTTTTATAATTATCCTTTTATTTCACAAATAGACGAGGCTTAAATGCATTGCAATTAAGCTCAACAGATAAAAACTATTTTTCACTATTTATGTTTACCAGTTATGATCTCATTAAATGTTAATCAAAAGAATTATAACATAGATGCCGATCCTGAGATGCCACTGCTATGGGCCTTGCGGGATTTAATTGGCCTTACCGGTACAAAGTATGGCTGCGGTGTTGCACAATGTGGTGCCTGCGTTGTTCACCTTGACGGTGAAGCCATTCGGTCCTGTGTTACAAAAGTAAAACGGGCGACCGGTAAGAAAATCACTACAATAGAAGGTTTATCAAAAGATAATAACCATCCATTGCAACTTGCCTGGCAGGAAATAGATGTACCCCAATGTGGCTACTGTCACTCAGGGCAGTTGATGTCTGCTGCTGTTTTATTAAGGGAAAAACCAAATCCCACCGATGAAGATATTGATGATGCTATGGCGGGAAATATTTGCCGTTGCGGAACCTATCTCCGCATTCGCAAAGCCATTCACCTGGCCGCAGAAATACAACGCAAGAGAAGCAACAACAGATAAATTGCATTTTCATTCACCAATAAGAAACTTGATACTGCTTAATTCTTATCGCGTATGAAACAGCATTCAGAAAACAAAGCACATTATTTTTTGCCTGTAAAAGCAATCATTGTGATAGCAACTATTCTTTCCATAATTGTTCTGACCACTTCAGCATTTAATAATAATAATACTCGTGCCGATGTTGCAGGTTATAAAAACGTCAATACTGATAGTACTGAATCAGCACAGGCTTTCCTCGAGGTGTACAAAGTGCTGATTAGCCCGAGATGCATGAATTGTCATCCCGCAGGCGACCGGCCATTGCAGGGCGACGACAGCCAGATCCATACCATGAACGTTCAACGCGGAAACGATGGTACCGGTTTATACGCACTCGGATGTTCAAACTGTCATCAGCCGGAAAACACTCCAGGCCTGCATACACCTCCGGGCAATCCAAAATGGCATTTGCCACCAGCAAATATGAAAATGGTTTTCCAGGGAAGAACGCCGCATCAATTGGCTTTGCAAATAATGGACTTTAATAAAAATGGTCATAAGAATAAAGAGCAGTTGTTGAAACACGCAAGGGATACATTGGTAAAAGCGGGCTGGAACATGGGTGAAGGACGCATGCCGCCACCTTTAAGTTATGATGCCTTTCTTAAAGAGTGGGATACATGGATCCAAAAAGGTGGGTATGCCCCGAAACAGTGACACCCTTTGTTAATGAAGCAAATTTATTCTGAATATGTCTGTTGTTATAAAATGAATCATCTATGAACCAGGTTTCAAGACGCAGTTTTATTAAGAATGCAGGCGGTGCAAGTGTTGCACTATGGCTTGGCTTATCAAACAAATTTTTTGCGGGCA